>CAVSOX010000016.1:0-202099 GCA_963729685.1 uncultured delta proteobacterium
GCGGCAGCCGAGATCCCGGCGTCCAGCTCCGCGAGCCGCAGGCCGGCAGCCGCAGCGCGGGCCGATGACGCCGCATAGAGCGCATAGCCGAGCATGCCCGCCAGCACGATGCATACGCCGAAGGCGGACCACGCATGCGCACCCCTCGGCACGGAGAGCATGAGGACCACGGCCCCGAGGAGGATGGCGGCAAGAGAGAGGAGCTTTCCGGTCTTTCCCGGCGGCGTCCGGGCACCGGCGCTATAGTGCTTCTTCTCCTCCTCCTTCTCCTCAAGCCGCTGCTTCTCATAGTCGATCTTCAACGAGAGTTTTTCACGGGCGCCGAGAAGCGTCCGGAGCGTCCTCAAGGCGGTCTTGCGGCCGGCCAGCTCTTCACGGGTGAGCTCAACGGGTCCTGTCTCCCTGATTTCGCGGGTTTTCTGCCCGACCATCACGCGCGCGTCCGCGAGGTCCCTCGATGCCGCGTCGATCCGCGTTTGCGCGTTTCGGACCTCTCCTTCCAGGTCGGCAAAGGTCCTCTCGAAAGTCTGGACTCTTTCCCGGGCCGCGATGGAACAATCGAATGAGGCGATCTCCTCCTCGCCCCAGTCCGCGCTGATCTCCCGGATCGCCTCTTTCAGCCGCTCCCTCTCTTTCTCGCGCTCCTTGCGAACCCCCGGCAGGTCGACGACGGTGGAGGCAAATTGGTCCCTCCCTTTTTGCAAAAGCGCGATGGTCTCCCCGTCCGCCTCTCTTTCCTCGGCGGGCGTCCTTGCCAGCTCTTTTCCGCCTCCGCCTCATCACTGAGCGCCGCGTCAAAATCCTCCTGCCTCGCGGCAAAGCTGTTTTCGGCGTTGACGCGGCCGGCCCTCAGGTCTTCGAGGGCCTGTCTTCGCCTCTCTATCTCCTCACGGGCAAAGAGCGACCTGTCGAGGGAGAGCATCCTTTCCTCCGTCCAGTCCTTGCCGAGCCCGGATAAGGCGGTGCCGATGCTCTTGCCGATGACGTCGATCTGCTGCCTCAATGCGGGTATGTCGGCGCTGTCGGCGACGTAGGTCGCCTTCCCGGAGAGCGGCTCCCGGACCGGCTCGGACTGTGCGAGGAGGCGCTCGTCGGCATGGAGGCCTTGCAGCTCCCGCAGGGCCGCGTCGCGCTCGTCGGCCAGTGCGGCGCAGAGCGCAACGTGTGCCTCGGTCTTCTCACCCAGCCGGTCCAGACGGTCGACGCCCCGTGTAGGGAAGGTTTCTATCGTGAGGGGCAGGTCTGCCAGCTCCTGTTCGAGGGTCTTGAGCAGCACCACGTCGTCCCAGACCTTCAGGTAGGTGTCGATGCGCTCCTTCTCCCTGTGCGACGAGCGTATCGCCGCCCTGTACTCTTCGATGACCCCCGTCGCGGCCCGAAGCCCCTGGAACGCCTCATCGTATCTTTTCATCTCCTGCCTGGCGTCGCGCAATTTCTCCCGGACCTCTTCGAGGTCGCGCAGCCTCCGGTTGATCTCCGGGGTCCTGCCGCCCGGCTTGAAAAGCTCGTCAAGCTTCCTGCCGATGGTTGTCATCGCCGCCGACAGGGCGTGCACGCCCGTGCCCATGCCGGCCCCGTAAAGGGCGGACTTTACCGCGTCGTTATCGAGGGTCTCCATGCTCTGGAGCTCGCTTAAGCTGAAGGCGTAGACGTTTCGATAGAGCTCGCGGGTTGTGTTGCCCAGCAGCTCCCGCAGCGCCTCTTCACCCCCTTTTCTGCCGTCGGGGTACGTGACGCTCACCAGACCGCCTTTCTTCCCCGCCCTCCTTTCGAGGCAGACCTCCCCGAACCGCTCGCTCACGAAGGAGAGGCGGCCGCCCTGCGTCCCGCCCGAGAGCGGCGGGTACTCGTTGTCTTTCGATCTCTTGTCCCTGAAGCCGAACAGCATGTCCCGTATGAACCAGAGACACGTCGATTTGCCTGCCTCATTGTCGCCCGAAAAGAGGATGAATCCCGGCGGAAGGTCTTCCACGGACAGGTTGCGGAATATGCCGAACCCGTCCACAAAGATGGCCGATATCCTCATTCGTCCACCTCAAGGGCGTCGATGCAGATCGAGCTCGGCCCTTTCCACCATCGCGCGGATCTCGCCGTCGGTAAACCCCTCGACGGCACCGCGGACCGCCCTGTTCGCGAGGAGATCGGAAAGCTCTCTCTGCCGCGCTCTCGTCGGCTCGTCCCGCAGCTCCCGGGATATGCGCAGGACCTGGGCAAGGAAATCGGCCCCTTTCCGTCTTTCTTCCACATCGACCTCCGGACGGCAGTGAAAGTCGAGCTCCTGCACCCACACAAAGGGGTCCTCGTACGCAAGCGACTCCCGCACACGCTCCAGCAGCTCCTCCACATTATTTCCCCTGCGCAGACTCCTGGTATAAAGCCCCCCTCCCCGTCAGCCGGGCGCGGCAGATCACCGCCCTCCCGTCCGCCTCTCGCGCCAGGTCCTGCACCCTCGTCTGGAGGGCGAGGCAAAGCCGGTCAAGGGTTGGGACGGCGTCGATGCTCACGTCGATCTCGGCCCAGCGCACGGCGTCGAGTCCATAGAACTCCACGCTGCTGACGGCGCCCTCCTCGACCGTCACTATATGGCAGCCCCTTTTGCCTTTCTCCCGGAAGCTCCTGCCTTGCGTGTTGCCCGGGTAGAGGACGGAGGAGCGGTCGTCCAGAACGCTCCTCTCGTGGACGTGCCCCAGGGCCCAGTAGTCGAATTCCACGTCGAGCAGACTCGCTGAGCTGGCACGGGGCATAGGGGTCGTGACCCGTATTCGAGCCGACGGTGCAGTGGAGCAGGCCGATGTGGAAGGGCTCGGACAGCCGGCGGTTGAACCTCTTCGCCAGGTTCTCCGTTTCATTCTTCCGTGCGTGGCTGATGCCCGATATGACCGCCACGGTCGCCCCTTCCCTTTGGAAAGGCATTGATTCCACCGTGCGGCATCCGAATATGTGGACCTCGGCCGGGAACGAGAGCGCCGAAGAACGGCTGTCGTAGGGGTCGTGGTTGCCGTGGACGACGTAGGAGGCAATATTCTTTTCCGCGAGCCGGACAAGTCCGTCGTGAAACCGGAGGCTGGGCGCGAAGGCTTTTGTCCTCCCCATCGTAGATGTCGCCCGCCACGACAAGGAACTGGACCTTTCTTTCGATGCAGAGGTCGATGAGGGCGTCGAATGCCTGAAAGGTCGCGGAGCGCAAGGGGTCCGCGAGGGCGGGGTTCTTTGCCGTGATCCCTTTGAACGGACTGTCGAGGTGAAGGTCCGCAACGTGAACAAAGGAAAAGGAACGACCGCTCATAATCCTGCCCGGTTTCCTTTTGGGGGCTCCGACATGCCGCTTTTTCCGTAAACCCAGAGGGAGGGGGTGATAACTATTGAGTAGCTTTTACCAACATCCGCGGCTTTTGTCAATTGCCTTCGAAACGGCCGTGTGTGGTACCGACGGGTCGGCTTGTTTCTTACCGGGACGCCCCGGGAGAAAGCCCTTTTTTCAGCACGACCCATAAGCCGCCCTCGGTGATCATCGTCGCCTGCCCCTTCAGTCCGGCCGCGTCGAGGGCCGACCACAGCTCCTCTTCGGTTATCCGGACCCGGCCGAGCGCCTGGTTAAGCTCCTTCGACCGCTTCTCGATGGACCTTATGAGGTCCTCCGGGGCATGGCGTCCGAACCCGCCTCCGGCTAATGCCATGCCGCCTGCCTTCAGGGACCGGTAGAGTGCCGCCAGGTCGGGTCTGAAAAAGGACGGGAAAAAGAAGGCCCCCCTGAACACGGCCAGATCGAAGGTCTCGGTGTCCACCCCGCCGAGCTTCTCGTCGCTCTCGGCGACGGTGACACGGTCGGCAAGTCCGAGCTCAGCCGCCTCATCCCTCAAGGCGCCCGCGATTTCGCCGGGGAAAACAGCCATAAGAAAGGACGTGCCGATGCCTCTGCGGGCCAGCTCAAATGCCAGCCCGGAAAAAGGGCCTGCCTCGAGGACACGGCCGTCACGCCGGCCATACAACCCGGCCACCTCTTGAGCCAGATAGGGCCTGACAGGCCCCCAGAGGCGGTTCAGCTCGACGATCAGCTCTTTTCCCCTCATCTTCATGACGTATCCCTCCCTCCTCCGTTTCCCTCCTTTTGTACTCCAATATTATAGGGAATGATAACGTGCGTGGGAACAGTTTTCGACGACAAGATCATTTTGCAAAATAAGGTACCGATAGACCGGGGCGGAACCATTATCCTGAGCGCAGCATCGCGGAAGTCTCTCGGGACCCGCCTTACGCCGGGAGGAGCGGTGCGCGGCAGCGCAGGCCGAGGATGTCTGAGGGCTGCCCGCTGGCAGCGGGCAGCCCGAGTTCCGCAGGCCAGCGGGAGGAGGCGTTAGGCGGGTGAGAGACGTGAGCGAAAGCAAGCGAAGGATAATGGTGGAGCCCGGGACACACGTTGAAACGGTAATTACTTCTGCAAAATGCCCTATTCCTTCACGCGCTGCTGCCGCGATCATGGGTTGGCCGCCGGGAGGGAAAATTCGAAGAGGCTTTCGGCTATCAGATCGACTATGCCATGCTGGTTAAGCTCTATGGCAGTAGCCCGGAAGCAGAGAAGCGATACAGCCCGGCTACGTGCATCGGGGCAGAGAAGATACCCATTAACGGTCAGCCCGACATGAAGCAGGTTTCCACGAGCTATGTAGAGCGACAGAACTTGACGATGCGCATGAGCATGAGAAGGTTTACCCGGCTCACAAACGGCTTTTCAAAGAAGGTTGGGAATCACGTTCATGCGCTTTCCCTTTACTTCATGGCATATAATTTTGTGAGGATTCACAAGACCCTGAGAACCACGCCCGCGATGGCTGCCGGGGTTACGGATAGGCTTTGGAGCATGGAGGACGTAGTTAATTTAATCGACCGAGCGGGAAACTGGACACTACCAAATTCACCATTTCTGCACGCCGCGCATTTTTTGTGCTATATTATTGGGCAAATTAGGGCAAAAAGCGCATCGATCGATCGGATCCCGTCACGACGGGCAGGGGTTTGCAGCGTGGCTCAGGACAAACTGAGGATACTTTCTTCAACCTTGGCAGAGATATATTTGCGCCAGGGCCATTTCGACAAGGCGAGGGAAGTCTACGAGAAGCTCATTCTGAAGGACGGCGAGAACGTGCAATACCGGAGGAGATTTTCCCTCCTTTCGGAAGAATCGCCGTCCACAAAGAGGCTCAAGCTGCTCTCCCGGGTCCTGAGAAAGGTTGAAGAAAAGCGTGATGCGAGAGAAGCGGATAAGTAGGGTCGTCGAGATCCTGGAAAGGCAGGAGCTCCACGCCTGCATTATCAAGGGCATGGATAATATCTTCTACCTCACGGGCTTCCGGGGCTCGGAGGGGACGGCGGTCATCACGAGGGGCGATGTCCTCCTCCTGGTAGACAGCAGATATATCACCTATGCCCGGGAGGTCGCGCAGGGCTGCGTCGTGATCGAGACAAAGGGAAAGGACGGCGCCATGGAGGGTCTTTTCCAGAGGTACGGCGTCACCAGAACGGGTTTCGACAGCAATCATACGACGTTCGAGGCCTACCGGTCGTTGAGGGAGGGCAGCCCGTCCGTCGAATTTGTCCCCGTCGCGACGGACCTGGAGTCGGTGAGACAATGCAAGGAGCCGGAAGAGGTCCTCGCGATACGGAAGGCCATAAGCATTGCGACGGCCGCCTTTACCGCCGTCTTTGAGAAGATCGTGCCGGGAAGGATCGAGAAGGCGATAGCGAGCGACCTGGAGTATGCGATGCGGAGCCTTGGGGCGGAGGGGGCGTCGTTCGAGACCATCGTCGCCTCGGGGCCGAGGTCCGCGCTCCCCCACGGGCAGCCGACCGACAAGACCCTGGAGGCGGGGGAAGTGGTGATCATAGATTTCGGGTGCCGGGTGGACGGGTATTGCTCGGACGAGACGTGCACCATTTCCCTGGGAAAGACGAGCAAACAATTGCAGGAGATCCATGACGTGGTCCTCGATGCGAAGCAGAAGGGTCTCGATGCGGTGAGGGCCGGTCTGCCGGTGCGGGAACTCGATATGATCGTGCGGGGCTTCATCGAGGAGAAGGGATACGGTGAGTTTTTCGGTCACGGGACCGGCCACGGCGTCGGGATCGCGGTCCACGAGCCGCCGGCCGTGACGAACAGGGGCGAAGGGCTCCTGGAAGAGTATATGGTGGTGACCATCGAGCCCGGTATTTACCTACCCCATGTGGGTGGAGTACGCCTGGAGGACATGGTGCTCGTGAAAGAGAATGGGGGGGAGGTCCTCACCCGTTTGCGGAAAGACCTATTCGAGACTTGAAGGGGGCTTGCGATGATGGCGGCGACGAGTGAATTCAGGAAGGGCTTGAAAGTGCTCTTGGATAACGAACCTTTTATCATAGTCGATTTTCAGCACGTCAAACCGGGAAAGGGCGGTGCTTTCGTCAGGACGAGGATGAAGAGCCTGGTGACGGGAAACGTGCTCGACAGGACGTTCAGGTCGGGAGACAAGCTCGAGATCCCCGAAATGGAAGAGAAACAGATGCAGTACATGTACAAAGAGGGCGTAAACTACTACTTCATGGACGTGAACACCTACGACCAGCTTTTTGTCGAAGAGGAAAACCTGGGCGATGCGAAGAACTACCTGAAGGAGGGGTTGGTGATAGACGTCTCTTTTTACAAGGGGAAGGCCATCGGGGTGGAGCTTCCCAACTTCGTCGATCTGAAGGTGGCGAAAACGGAACCCGGCATGAAAGGGGACACGGCCCAAAACGCGACGAAGCCGGCCGAGCTGGAATCGGGCTTCGTGCTCCAGGTGCCTCTCTTCCTGGAAGAGGGGGAAGTGATAAAGATCGACACCAGGTCGGGGGAGTACATCACAAGGGTTTCCAAATAGGTGGCTTATGCTCGTGACGTTCGAGGGGATCGAAGGGAGTGGAAAGACTACGCAGGTTGAGCTTCTTTGCGCGTACCTGCGGGAGAAGGGCTACCAGGTAATAAGGACGCGGGAGCCTGGCGGCACCGCCCTCGGCGAGGCGCTGCGCAAGGTCCTTTTGCAGAAGGACCTCCACGTGCTTCCCCTCTCGGAGCTGCTCATCTTCATGGCCGTCAGGTCCCAGCATATGGAGGAAGTGATCACGCCGGCCCTCGCGAGGGGGGCTGTCGTTGTCTGCGACCGGTTCGTCGATGCGACCTATGCCTACCAGGGGTACGGCAGGGGCGTCGACCTCGGGATTATCGCCACCCTTAACCGCCTCGTCACGAAAGGCGTCACGCCGAACCTCACCATCCTTCTCGACTGCGAGGTGGACGTGGGACTCGGAAGGAAGCAGGCCCATAGCCCCCAGCTGGACAGGTTCGAGCAGGAAGAGGCCGCGTTCCACGATCAGATAAGGCGGGGCTACCTCAAGCTGGTGGAAGAGGACGAAAAAAGGTTTTTCGTGATCAACGGAAAGCGGGATATCGAGGCGACCCACATCGCGATAAGAGACCGGGTGGAGAGGCTGCTGGAAAGCCATGGAGTTTAGCGCCGCCGGTCACGACCACCAGAAGCATCTGCTTTCGTCGCTCGTGGAAAAGGGGAAGCTCCCCCATGCGCTGCTCTTTGCCGGACCAAGGGGCGTGGGGAAGCGGACGATAGCCGTCGAGCTGGTAAAGAACCTTTTCTGCAAAGAAGGCAGCGCCTGCGAAACGTGCCGCGAATGCCGGAACGTGACTTCCGGTCTCCATCCTGATTTCACGCATCTGAGCGGAGAGGCATCGATCAAGATAGACGAGCTGCGGGCGATCATGAAGGAGGTCTACGAGCCTCCCTACTCTGCCCCGGTGAGGGCGGTCCTCATCGACAATGCGGAGCGCATGACCCACGAGGCGGCAAACGCGCTGCTGAAAACACTGGAAGAGCCCCCGCCTTCCAACCTCTTTGTGCTCGTCTCCTCAAGAGAGCAGGAGATACCGCTCACCGTGAGGTCCCGCTGCATGCGTCTCGGGTTCGGCCCGCTTTCAACGGAACACCTGCGGCAGTACTTCGAGGGGGTGCTGCAGCTTGACGGGCAAAAAGCTCAGGTCCTTGCCGCCATCAGCAACGGCAGTATCGCGTCCGGGCTTTTCTGGATGGAGGAAGAACACTACCGCATGAGGCAAAGGATCGCCGAGCTGCTCACCGGGGGAAAGGAGACCTCCGGCCGTGCGGCCTTCCTGGCGGAAAGGATGGCGGTGAAAGAGGACGAGATGGAATACCTCTCCTTCCTCCTCTCCTTTTTCAGGGACATCTGGTGGCTCTGCCGCACAGGCGACGCAGACGGCCTGGCCAATAAAGACCTGGCCGGGATCATGGGTGATGCCGCGGCCGGGGGCGCCGGATGGGCGGAATCGTCCATGAGAAAAATCCAGGAGATGTCGACGACGCTCCGCTACAACATAAACAGGTGGCTCGCCATGGAAACGCTGATGCTGCACCTCGTGAGGCCGGCATGAAGTCATGCCGGGTGAAATTTGACTATCTGACAGGGACCGCCGAGCTGGAGGCGGTTGACGATCTGAAGGTCGGCGACCAGGTCGTCTGTGACCTCGAAAAGGGCGAATGCCTAGGGGTCGTGGCGACTGAGCCGGCGGAGACTCAGAAGGAGGGGCTGCGCCGGGTGATGAGGAAGGCGTCTCCCGAAGAAGTTGCCGACCACGGGGTCCTGAAGGGGAAAGAGGGCCACGCGTTCGATCTGTGCAAGCGGAAGATCGCGGAGATGCAGCTGCCCATGAAGCTCCTCCGGGCCGAATACCTGCTCAGGTCGAGCAAGCTCCTCTTCTATTTCTTTTCCGAGGACAGGGTCGATTTCCGGGACCTGGTCAAAGAGCTGGCGAAGGAGTTCAAGGTACGGATAGAGATGCGGCAGGTGGGCGTCAGGGACGAGGCCAAGATCATCGGGGGCGTCGGAAACTGCGGGAACGTGGTCTGCTGCAAACGTTTCTTGAACAACTTCTCCATAGTCTCCATAAAGATGATGAAGGAGCAGAACCTCCTCCTCAACCCGTCGAAGATCTCCGGCGTGTGCGGGAGGCTGATGTGCTGCCTGGGCTATGAGTACGGCATGTACGTGGAGCTGAAGAAGGACTTCCCCAAGGTGGGCAAACGGGTGACGACGCCCCAGGGCGAGGCCAAAGTGATAAAGAACAACGTGCTGACCCAGACCGTCACGGTCGAGACAGGCGACGGGAAAGAGGTGACGTTCCCGGTAAAAGATGTGAAGCAGGTGAAGCGCGGAGAGAATTAAGTGGACAAGCATTACTATATTACGACGCCTATCTACTATATCAACGACGTGCCGCATATAGGCCATGCCTACACCACCTGCGCCGCCGACGTGATGGCGCGCTACAAGAGGGTCTGCGGCTACCGGGTCTTTTTCCTCACCGGGGTCGACGAGCACGGCCAGAAGGCCCAGAAAAGCGCCCTCGAGCAGGGCATCCGGCCGCAGGAGCTGGCGGACAGGATGCTGCCCAGGTTCGTCGATCTCTGGAAGCTCCTCTCCATCACGAACACAGGGTTCGTCAGGACGACGGAGGCCGCCCACAGGAAGGTGGTCCAGTACCTCTTTGAGAAGATTTACGAGAAAGGGGACATCTACCTCGGGGAGTACGAAGACTGGTACTGCATCCCCTGTGAAGGCTATTTCACCGAGCTGCAGCTCAAAGAGGGCAACTGCCCCGATTGCGGCCGGGGCGTGGAGCGTCTCAAGGAAGAGAGCTACTTCTTCAGGATGTCAGCCTACGGCGAGCCCCTGCTCCGCTACCTGGAAGAGCATAAGACCTTCATCATGCCCGAGGTGCGCCATAACGAAGTGGCAAGCTTCGTGAAAAGTGGGCTCCACGACCTGTCGATAAGCAGAACCACCTTCGACTGGGGCATCCCCGTCCCCGGCAACCCCGCCCACGTGGTCTATGTCTGGTTCGACGCCCTGGCGAATTACCTGACGGGCGCCGGGTTTTTGAGCGACATGGACCGGTTCGAGCAGTTCTGGCCGGCCGACTGCCACCTCATCGGCAAAGACATTCTCAGGTTCCACGCCGTCTACTGGCCATCCTTCCTTATGTCCGCGGGTCTTGCGCTGCCGGAGCACGTCTTTGCCCACGGCTGGTGGACGGTCGAGGGCCGGAAGATGTCCAAGTCCCTGGGCAATGTGGTAGACCCTTACGAGATGGCGAACACGTACGGCGTCGATGAGTTCAGGTTCTTCCTGTTCCGGGAGGTGCCCTTCGGCCTCGACGGCGATTTTTCGCGGGACGCCATCAAAGCCCGCATCAATGGGGACCTCGCGAATGACTACGGCAACCTCGTGTCGAGGAGCACCAACATGGTCGGGCGGTTCCTGGCCGGCAAGCTTCCGCTGCCGGGTGCGTCGGGGGGCACCGACGCAGGCCTGATAACGCGCACCCGGGACCTCGTGGCCGATTACCGGAAGGAGATGGACGTCTTCGGCTTCTACAAGGCCTTGAACAGCGTCTTCGAGCTTACCGGCCTCGTGAACAGGTACATAGACACGGAAGCGCCGTGGAAGCTCGCCAAAGAGGACCCGGCCCGCCTTTCCACCGTGCTCTATAATATCTGGAACGGCGTGAGGATCTGCACGCTCCTCCTCTACCCTTTCATGCCGTCGAAGACGGCGTCTGCCTGGAAGGCCCTGGGGATCAACCGGGACATCGAGAAGGCGGCCTTCGACGAAGAAAAAGTGTTCTACCATGCCGGCGACCTCTCCCCCATAGACAAGATAGCGCCGCTGTTTCCCTCGTCGAGAAGGGTAGGGGGCGGCCGGGCGCTTAATTTCGCGCCTTTCGCCTGTCTCGCCGGGGCCGCGAGTCCTCACGTACAGTAGTACGCTCCGGCTCGCGCCCCCGGCGATCACGGTGAAATCCATCGATATTCCCTCCGGCCGCGACACTGATTGATGTGCCCGGGAGCACCAGGCCGAGCCGCAACAAGCAGGCCCTTGTTTCGGCTCATCGGATTTTTGTGTACTTTCTGTACTACTTGCTTTACTCTTCCATCATTTTGTACTATATTACGAACGATAATGAATAAACCTTGACTATCGAGAACACCGATAGGTCAGAGTTAGGTGGGATATGCGATACATCGCGACAGGACCGAGTTCACCCGGAGCGGGCCGACGTCGGCTTTACCCCAATTGAATGGCAAATCCCGGTGCGGAGGCCGAATCGTTGCAAGTTGCGACTCATCACAGATCGCTGTAGTCTTGGAGTTCGGCTCAGTTGATGGATGGGCGACTGCATACGTCACCGCCGAGCATTTTGCGATGATCGTCATAGGGGCCTAAGGATTTTCACTCGGCTCAGGCTACTCTGTTGAACTGATTCAAGTGACCGAAGAGGACGGCACACCGCACGTTTTCGGAGTCGTCCAACGGGAGGCACACCGCCACAGACTCTTGGCTTTGATCCTCACATGCCAGTGTTTAGTCGTGCATTTAATCTTGCCAATCAAAACCTGTTCTTTCGACTAGCACTGCGCGATTTCCTGCGCGCCATAAATGACAGTATGGACTGCCCGACCTATTGCTATCGAGCCATCGAGAGCATAAAATCGGCGTTTGTTCTTCTGGAACACGGGAAAAGATCGCTGGGAAGAACATGCACGCGGCGCTTGGCACTGATGGGACCATAATCAAGACGAAGGTGAAACATTTCGCGGATCCCATACGACACGGGAACTGGATCAACGCACGTCCGACTGATGGGGTCACCCGATGGGAGATGCTTTTGCTCACTCGGGAACATACTGCTGGAGTTATCTTGATCATAAGCTCCCGCCCTTCTAACCCGGTCGTCCAGCCCGACAGGGAGCGACGCGCTGAAATGGGACTCTTCGACCCTTGTGTTACTGGATTCGCAGTGGTAATCGCGAACCGGCGAAGATTCCATCAGTTCCAACCGTTGTAGGTGGCTTCGTTATCGATGCCTTCCTGAAGTGCTGGCTTTTCCTCGACTGAAGCAAGTGTAAGTGCTGCAATCGGTAATGGTGAAGTGGATTGGGACCTAATGAAAAAGAGGGAAAAGCGGGAACGTTTTGTTCGTCTTTTGGATACCCCTTCTCCAGTAACAAGCAGAAAAGCGTGAGGTGACTGCCGTGGGAAGAGAGGATTCGTTCATACTCATATTCTGTCTGTTGGTAAGTCCTGTCTGGGCGGCGAAGGTCCCCCCAGACGTCAATAAAACCGTGACCTTCGTATTTGTTCGAGACGACACGAATGGCATGCTTAAGCCGGTAGGGACCGCATTCGTCGTGGGTGTACCGAAGGAGAATTCTAAAGAAGGTTATCTTTATCTGGTAACTGCAAAACACGTCTTGTCAGACGAGCACGGTCGAGTATTCAATACCATATACATCAGAATAAACAAAGTATTGGGGGAATTTGAAACATTCTCGTTTCAGTTAAGGGGTAGAGATGCCGTCAAGGTCTTTTATCCTTCCGACCAGGACGTTGATATTGCTGTAATACCTTGGAACGTGCCTGCGATTCAAGGTCTATCGCTCGACTTTCAATGTATTCCGCTAGAAATGCTAGCCACAAAAGCAAAGGTCTTAGAGGCTAAGATTGGACCGGAGATGATATGTTTTTTTTGGGATTATTCGCACCTTACTTCGGGCAGACAAAGAATTATCCGATCGTGCGTTTTGGAAAAGTTGCGCTTCTAACAGACGAAAGGGTGCCATGGAAAGAAAGAAAAGACCAACCTATAAAGACACTGGAGCTTTACCTTGCTGAGTTACAATCCTGGGGTGGAAATAGCGGTTCTCCCGTTTTTTTCTACCTTGACCCGACTCGTGATCCTGGAACAATTCGGATTGGTCCTCCGACCTTATTATTAGCTGGCGTCATGAAAGGCTATTTTTATTCCGATCCGACTGAGATTTTCTCCATTGAAAGTGCGCAAAAACAATATTCCCATGGAAACATCGGCATTGCTGCCGTTACACCAGCTTATAAACTGTACGAACTTTTACAAAGTGACGAGGTAAAGAACTTGAGAAAATAGATAGTGGGGTGGACAAAACCAGGTTTAGACTCTAACATCATTTGAAGCGGTAATTGCCACCTTTCCCGGTTCAGACCACGACTTTCTTCGTAGGTGAAAGAGGAGGGCCATTATAAGGCAATGATGCAATGAGATAGGAGTTAACTTCCGGCATGGATCATGGTTGTACTCCATGCCGGATCGGGTGGGCGGCGGCTTGTTCGGAATCGATGAGATGTCGATGCACTGTGAGGTCCTGTAGACCGGAGGCGTACTGAACGTACGACGGAGGTCACAGGGCGAGCAGGGCGCGGCAGATCGCGATTCCGGACAAGCCGCCGACCGGCCGCCTAAGAGAACAAAAGACGCAAAAGAAAGGAGAAGTAGCGAAAAATGTCCTTCACGATACTAAAAGCAATCCTCGAACGCGTCCTTCGGGAGCAGGACTTCAAGGGCGACATCGAGGCCTACAGGGTCTTCTCCGAGTGGGCGGAGATCGTGGGGCAGAAGGTGGCGGGCCACACCAGGCCCGTGCGCCTGGGCGATAAGCTCCTCTACGTGGAAGTGGACGACCAGCTATGGCTTGCCCAGTTGAAGTATATGAAAGCGGATATGTTGAGAAAGATAGACCGCGCGATAAAGCCCGGTCTCTTCAAGGATTTAAAGTTCTTTCTTAAGAGCGTCCAGTAGGCCGCGGTAAGGCAATCCCCGCTCGTCGGCAATCCGTTTTACCTCTTCGAACTCGATGTGGGTCTTCACGAGCCTCCCCGACCTGTCGTACCCTTTCTTGACCAATACCTGCCCGAACGACGTCTCGGCTGTCTCCTCTTCTCTGGCAAGGATTGTCCGGAATTCCGACCTGAGCCGCAGGCCAAAGGTCGACGTCTCCTGAAAGACCGCCTCCGTCAGTGCACCGATGCGGGACGCGGGGGCAAGGATCGAGAGGCGCAATCCCGACCTGCCCTTTTTCATCTGCACGGGGAAATAAAGCACGTCGAGGGCGCCCGCGCCGCGTATCCGCTCCGCCGCGGCCCCCATATACTCGGTCTCCATATCGTCCATGTCCGCTTCCATGACCCATATCTCTTCATCGACGGCGGGCGCTTCCGTCTCGCCGATAAAGACGCGCAGCACGTTCGGCCTCGTTGTCTCGAAGGTGCCGAACCCGCAGCCGTGGCGGACGATCCTGAACGCCGGCCTTGTCTGGCCTTTCACGTAATGCCTGACGATTGCCGCCCCTGTCGGGGTGGTCACCTCAAACTCTTCGTCGAGGAAGACCACCTTGAAAGCCGGAGAGGAGCTCGGTGGTTGCGGGAGGCGGGTTGGGCATCATGCCGTGGGCCGTCTTCACGAAGCCCCTGCCGACCGGCACGGGTCCGCACGACCACCGTGTCTATATCGAAGTAGGCGACTGCCCGGGCCACACAGAGCACGTCGATAATCGTATCTATATGGGAGAGCTCGTGGAAGTGCATCGCGTCGGCGGGCACGCCGTGCACCTTCGATTCGGCGTCGACGATGATGTCGAGGATGGCCCGCCGCGTCCGCCTTGACGCGCGCTTGCGTATCGAGGCCCTCTATCATCTGCCGCATCTGGCTGACGGACAGGTGGATATCGCTCGGACCCATCAACAGGTGCGTGCCGACGACCGCCCCCCGGCGCTTTTTTTCGACCTCGATGGAAGGCATGCTGACGGGGAGCTGCCCGAGCAGGTCCGTCAACACCGAAAAGGGGCATCCCGCGTCGAGGAGGGCGCTGATCGTCATGTCGCCGCTTATGCCGAGGACAGGGTCCAGGTAGAGGATGTTCATAGGCGATTGATGAGGGTGGCGAAATAGGCCGCGCCGAAGCCGTTATCGATGTTGAACGTGGCGACGGTGGAACAGGAGTTGAGCATGGCGAGGAGGGCCGAAATGCCTCCGAAGCTCGCGCCGTAGCCGATGCTCGTCGGGACCGCGATGACCGGCGCTGCCACGATCCCCGCCACAATGGACGGGAGTGCGCCTTCCATGCCCGCGGCCACGATGACGACCCTGGCTTTCTTCAGGACGTCCAGGTTCCGGAGAAGGCGGTGAATGCCGGCGACGCCCACGTCGTAGAGCGTTTCCGTCACGTTGCCGAAGAACGCGGAGGTCGTGGAGGCTTCCTCGGCAACGGGGATATCGCTCGTCCCGGCGGAGACGACCAGGATTGTGCCCTTCCCCCTGACGGACGTGTCCTTCTTGATGGTGAAGCAGCGGGCCGCCTTGTGATAGGTGCCTTCCGGAAAGGACGCGATAAGCCGGCCGCCCTTTTCCGGATCGATCCTCGTGGCGAGCACGTCGACCCCTTTCTCCGTCATGGACCCGACGATCTCCTCAATCTGCTCGAATGTCTTGCCTTCGCCGAAAATGACCTCCTGGATGCCTTTCCTGGAGCTGCCGGTGGAGATCGATCTTCGTGTGGGTCAGGTCCTGGAACGGCACGTCCTTCAGCTCCTCGAAGGCGGCCTGCACGGAGAGGGTGCCGCCTGCGACCGCTGAAAGGAGGGCGAGGATGCGCTCATCCATACTCTTCCACCAAAAAGGCGTTCTTGACGAGCTTGATCCTGTCCGCGTCGATGCCGATCACGTCGAAGCGGACCCTCCTGTCCGCGCAGCGATGCGTCTTCAGATAGAAGAGGGCGGCCTTCACGAGGTGCCGCTTTTTCTTCTCATCGATGGCGCAGACCGCCTCTCCAAAGGACGGCGTGTTCCTCTTCTTTACCTCCACGAAAACGAGAAAACCCCCTTCTTCGGCGATGACGTCTATCTCACCCAGCCTGTTCCTGTGGTTCCTCTCGACTATCTTGTACCCCTTTCGCTTCAGGGTCTCGATTGCGGTCTCTTCGCCGCGTAAGCCCTCTTCCCGGCTCGTCATCGCAATACTCCTTCACGCCCCTGAAGGTCCTCCTGTGGAGGGGCGTAAGGCCGAACCTCTCGATGGCCAGCTTGTGCTCCCCGGTGGGATACCCCTTGTTCTGCTTCCAGTTGTACTGCGGATAAGCGGCATCGTAGATCGCCATCAGCCGGTCCCTCACCACTTTCGCCACGATGGAGGCGCAGGCGATGAAGAAACACTTGCGGTCGCCTTTGACGACCGCCTTCGATTGGTCCATCCCCTTGAGGGGAAAGAGCCCGTCGATAAGCAGGAGACGGGGCTGGAGGGCGGTGTTTCTCACTGCCCTTTCCATGGAGAGGAGCGAGGCATAATGGATGTTCAGCCGCTCGATCTCTCCGGGGCTTGCCACGCCCCACGGCCACCTTGTACGCGTTTTCGAGGATCCATCCGAAAAGATAGTCTCTTTTCTTTTCGCTGAGCAGCTTTGAATCGTTGACCTTTTCTTTGAGAACCGGCAGACCCTCCCACACGACGCACGAGGAGACGACCGGGCCTGCCAGCGGCGCCCGCCCGGCCTCGTCGAGACCTCCCACGAGGTCTGTGAGGGAACAGCGCACTAGGTTGGGGCTCAGCGCCCCCTCCGCCGGCAAAGCCGTCGGAGCCTCCCCGCTCAACCTCGCTCCGCTCGTGTCGCGTTGGCTCAACTTACGCTCCACGGGCAAGCCGCGATCGGGCACCCGCTTGCGGATCGTCCCCGCTCACGACAGCACACTAGTCCCTTTTTTCTTTGAGCTTTGCCGCTTTCCCTTTCAGGTTTCTGAGGTAATAGAGCTTGCCTCTGCGCACCTTCGCCTTGCTCATCACCTCGATGTGCTCGATCAGGGGTGAATGCTTCGGAAAGGTCTTCTCGATCCCCACGCCATAGGAGACCTTCCGGACCGTGAACGTCGCCCTGGTGTTGCCGCCCCTTTTTCCGATGACCACGCCCTCGAACACCTGAACCCGTTCCTTATCGCCTTCGTAGATCTTCGTGAAGACCTTGACGCTGTCGCCGACGCCCACCTCGATGAGGTCGAGCCTCATATGTTCTTTTTCGATCAAGTCAATCGTCTCGTTCATCTTCTCCTCCATCAATTATTGGGGTTCAGCACCCCCTCCATGAGCAAAGCTCGACGGAGCCTCCCCGCTCAGCGCTTCGCATGCGCTCGCTTTCAGTCGTTGGACCGGCGCTTCGCATGCGCTCGCTTTCAGTTACTTTCGGCTCAATCTCTCGGCCATGGTCGCCAAATAGTCTATCAAGAATGATACCGATGGCGACGCGCAGCGACAGGTGGTTATACTCCCCCTGCCCCATGATCGGCAACAATACCCTTTCGCAGCTTCCCACTATATCGGGGGGCAGGCCCCATCCGGTACCGAAGAGCAGCAGGAACGGCCTGGGGTCGGCTTCGATCCATCTTCTCAATTGGCCGTAGCCGATGGAGCCGTCCCTTTTTGTCGACGAGGTGCCGATCAGTACCGGCGTGCTCCCCTGAAACTCGGCCATCACGTCGGCGACGCTCTTTTTTATGCAAATCTTTTCAAGGGCTTTCGCCCTATGCGGATTGTACTGCCGCCCATAACCCGTCTTCCAATGGTCGACAAGCTGCTCCGCTATCCCCTTCTGTTTTTCCAGGGGAGTCACAATATAGCATAATCCCACGCCGAATGTCATGCAACTTCTCGCCGTGTCGTGTAATTCGAGGTTGGTGATGCTCGTCGCGACGATGTCGCCCTGTTTGTCGAGGACCGGGTAATGGATAATGGCCAGCGAGACGGCGCCCATGCCTACTCCATCTCCTCCAGGATCTGCCGCATCATTATCTCGTCCTCCCGGGTAGGCTGAAAACGCTCCATCAGGTCGGGCCTCCTCAGGATCGTCCTCCTGAGCGACTCCTTTCTCCTCCACCTGCGGATCTCCTCATGGTTTCCGGAGAGAAGCACCTCGGGCACCTGCATCCCCATGAACTCCCTGGGCCGCGTATACTGCGGATATTCGAGGAGACCCTGCCCGAAGCTCTCCTCCGCGGGCGACTCTTCGTTGCCGAGGACGCCGGGAACAAGCCGGGAGACCGCATCGACTACCACGAGGGCCGCGGCCTCGCCGCCCGAGAGGACATAATCGCCGATCGACACCTCGTCGTCGACAAGGGAGAGTATGCGCTCGTCGACGCCCTCGTACCGCCCGCACAGGAGGGCGAGATGGGGGGTGCGGGAGAAGCGGGCGGCCGACTCCTGGGTGAGGCGCCTGCCGTGGGGCGTAAGGAGGACAACATGCGGCGCCGGCTGACCCTTTTTCACGTGCTCTATCGCGTGGTGGACGGGCTCTACCTTCATCACCATGCCCGCTCCGCCGCCGAAAGGGGCATCGTCGGCCGTGTGATGGATGTCGGAGGCGAAGTCCCTTATGTTGACGATGTTGAATTCGAGGAGGCCTTTCTCCCGCGCTTTCTTGATGAGGCTCTCGTTGAGGGGGGATTCAAATATGCCGGGGAACAGGGTCAGGATCGTGAAAATCATTCAACGAGCCCGCCCTCTCTGACTCGCACGAGCCCGTCTTCCCTGCTGACCGCAACGATATGTCCATCGGTCATCGGCACGAGCACCTCCCTCGCGCCCCCGATAACCAGGATATCGCCCGCCTTGGTGTGCATGACATCCACCACCGTCCCCACGTTGCGGTCCTGCTCCGTCACCGCGGTGAGACCGATGAGCTGATAATCGTAATACTCGTCCTCGCATAAGGGCGCAAGGTCCTCTTCTCTCACAAAAAGCTCCCTCTTGAAGAGAAAGCGCGCATCCTCCGCGGTCTCCAGGCCCTTGAATTTTATGATGAAAAGGTGCCCCTGGAGGCGGACCTGCAGGGGCTTCAGCTCTCGCCGCACACCGTTGTCGTCGGCGAAAAATGAGGGATACTGCAAGGAAGCCGCGGCGCCTTCGTTGTAGTACCGGAATTTTACCTCTCCTCTTACACCATGGGCGGAGACGACCCGCCCCACCGGGATGAAGTTCATTACTCGATTATTTCGAGGACGGCCCTCTTCTTTGCCTTGGTTGAAGCTGCGCTCAGTATGGTCCTCATTGCCCGGGCAGTCCGCCCTTGCTTGCCGATGACCTTTCCCAAATCGTCCTTGGCTACGCTGAGCTCGATGACCGATGTCTTTTCCCCTTCGATTTCGGAAACCTTTACCTGATCAGGGTTATCTACCAATGCCCTCGCGATGTACTCGATCAGTTCTTTCAGCACAGCTCCACCTCCGGAAGATTAATGTGTTGCCTCGCTCAAAACCCCTTCCCGCTTGAAGAGCTTTTCGACCGTCTTCGTCGGTCTTGCGCCTTTCTCATACCAGGCCGTTATCTTGTCTTTGTCGAGATGCACCTCGAAAGGGTCCGCCAGGCAGTTGTACGTGCCTACCATCTCGATAAATCTTCCGTCCCTCGGGTATCTCTCGTCCGCCACGACGATCCGATAAAAGGGCTTCTTCTTTGCGCCACGTCGCGTAAGTCTGAATTTTACCGCCAATCTTACCTCCTCATTTGAATAAGTGTTTGGGAAGACCCTTCATGCCTCCCTTCGTAAATCTCTTGATCAATTTCTTCGCGTCCATGTATCGTTTCAGAAGCTCGTTCACGTCCTGGACGCGGTGACCGCTCCCCTTCGCTATCCTCACCCTGCGGGAGCCGTCGAGCAGATGGGGATAGAGCCGCTCCTTCGAGGTCATGGAGTTGATGATTGCCTCGGTCCGCTTGATCTCCTTCTCGGCTTCCGAAAAATCTATCGCCCCTTTCATCTTGCCAAGCCCGGGGATCATGCCGATGACCGATTCCATGCTCCCGAGCTTTTTGACCTGTTTGATCTGCTCCTTGAAGTCTTCGAGGGTAAACTCGTCCTTTCGGAGCTTCCGCTCGAATTCCTTTGCCTTCTTCTCATCGAAGACCTCCTGGGCCTTCTCGACTAACGAGACCACGTCGCCCATGCCGAGGATGCGGGAGGCCATCCTCTCCGGGTGAAACACCTCAAGGGCATCGAGCTTCTCGCCTATGCCGATGAACTTGATATACTTGCCTGTCGAGGCCCGGACGGAGAGGGCCGCGCCGCCGCGCGCGTCGCCGTCGAGCTTCGTGAGGATGACCCCGTCGATCGCCACCTTCTCATCGAAGGCCTTTGCGATGTTCACCGCGTCCTGCCCTGTCATGGCGTCGACGACGAGGAGCGTCTCTCGCGGGTTGAGCAGCTTCTTCTGCCTGACAAGCTCCTGCACCATCTCTTCATCGATGTGCAGCCGGCCCGCGGTATCGACTATGAGGGTGTCGAACCCCTTTTTCATGGCGTAGGCCCTTGCATCCCGGCAGATCTCGACGGGATCGGCCCCGACCAAAGGCGCGTAAGCCTCGATCCCCAACTGGCTCCCTATTTTGGCGAGCTGCTGGATGGCCGCCGGCCTGTAGACGTCAGTCGGCACGAGGAGGGGTTTCCGCCCCTTTTTTCTCAGGTAAAGCGCCAGCTTCCCGGCGGTGGTCGTTTTGCCGGAGCCTTGAAGGCCAAGGAGCATGACAGGGACAGGCGGGGAACCGGCGACATCGAGGGGCTTATTCGTCTCGCCCAGAAGGTCGACCATCTCGTCATAGACGACCTTGATGAACTTCTGGCCCGGCGTGATGCTCGTCATCACGTCTTCCCCCAGGGCCTTCTCTTTCACCCTTTCGAGGAAGTCCTTCGCCACCTTGTAGTTGACGTCCGCCTCGAGGAGGGCTACCCTCACCTCGCGCAAAGAGTCTTTGACGTTGCTCTCGCTGAGCTTGCCGTAACCCTTCACTTTTTTGAATATTACGTCGAGTCTTTCCTGTAATTTCTCGAACATATGTCAATAAGATAATTGATTAAGGGTGAATAGTCAACGACAAACGCCGGGGACCGTTCACAATGGGAAACAGCGTTATCAACAATTTCGGCAGCCCATGCTTACCCTTTCAGCGTCCCGTAATCTTTCAGGAACCGCTCGACCCCTATGTCGGTGAGGGGGTGGCTCATGAGTGTTTTGAGGACGTTGAAGGGGATGGTCGCGATATCGGCCCCCATCATTGCCGCGTGGAGCACGTGGAGGGGGTTCCTTACGCTCGCCACGATGATCTCCGTTTCGAAGCCGTAATTGGTGTAAATGGAGACAACCTGCTCGACGACCTCCATGCCCGGGCCTGAGATGTCGTCCAGGCGCCCGACGAAGGGGCTCACGTAGTCGGCGCCTGCCTTTGCGGCGATCAGGGCCTGGAGGGGCTGGAATATGAGGGTCACGTTCGTCCTGATCTTTTGGGCCGACAATATCTTGACCGCCTTCATGCCTTCTTCGGTCATGGGGATCTTCACGACCACCTGGTCGCCGAGGGATGCGAGCCGGCCCGCTTCCTCCACCATCTCCGGCGCCTTCGTCGAGAGCACTTCAAGGCTCACGGGGCCGGGGACGAGGGAGAGGATCTCCCTGATCGTCTCTTCAGGGTTCCTCTTTTCCCTCGCAAGCAGGGTGGGGTTCGTGGTGACGCCGTCCACCAGTCCCATTTCGAGCGCCTTCTTTATTTCCTCCACATTGGCCGTGTCGATAAAGAACTTCATCCCTCGCCTCCTTCCGGTAGTGATCAACACATCTTTAGTATCCGTTGCCGGCCTATCCGGTGAATTTCCCTGAAAACCCTGTGAGAATAGCACTTCTCTCCGGGAGATGCAACAGCTCTCTCTTCTCGGGTAGCGTCGGGATGGCGCTGATTGAGCGGACGATAAAGGCGGTTGACCCTCTTATCGAGAGGATGGAGGCGCGTCGCCCGCTGCCGCCGGCATGAGCCGCTCTTCAGGGACCCGCCCGAAGAGGGCGATTGTCTGCTCGTCGCCTATCTCGTCCAGATACTCGACGAGGGGCCGCCCCAAACGCGGATGGACGAGACCGGGGTCTATCTCCAGGCAGGGAACGAGCGCGAACTTCCTTTGGTGCAGCCTCGGGTGGGGAATGGTAAGTCCGGGGATGTCGAGGACCAGGTCGTCGAAGAAGAGGATGTCCAGGTCGAGGGTGCGGGGCCCGAACCTGACGGTCCGCGCCCTGCCGAGATGCGCCTCCACTTTCATGAGGAGAGAGAGCAGCTCCCGGGGGGTGGACCGCCATGTTACCTTGAGGGCGCAGTTCAAAAAGTCGGCCTGGGCGACAGGGGAGACCGGCGAGGTGCGATATAAAGACGAGAGGGCGACAAATGTCGCCCTCTCGTCACCGATTACGGCTCTCACGCCTTGCAGACAATTTTCGAAGGCATCACCGACATTGGACCCTACGCCGATAAATGCGGCCCCCGCCATGCGATCTTTAAGGCGCCTTTGGCTTCTCCTGGTCGTTCTTCGGGGTCACATCGATCTCGCCGGGCTCCTTTATCGATTTCTTGAAGCTGTTTATCCCCTTGCCGATGGCGCCCCCTATCTCGGGAAGCTTGCCGGCGCCGAAGATGATCAGCACAATGACCATGATCACGATCAGTTCAGGGAAACCGAGTCCGAACATGTTTTTCCTCCTTGGAATTACCCAACAACAAGAACTCAAAGGATGCCGGAAACGTACTTTAGTTTCAGGCATATCCCGAAAAGCCAGTATACCATTAAACATCGGCCGGTGCAATTGGGTCGTGAATAGTTGGGTCGTGAATAGTGGAGCGGCGGCGCCTCACTACTCGATCGCGGACGGAGAACGGGTCAGGACGCGGGTGATCAATTCGGAGAGGGACCGGACGGAGAACTTCTTCATCATCCGATACTTATGGTACTCGACGGTTTTCGGGGAAATCTTCAGCTGAAAGGCTATTTCCTTTACAACCCGACCGCTGCAGAAGAGGCTCAGTATCTGCTTCTGCCTCCCGGTAAGGGGCTGTCTCTCCGCGTCATCGTGCAATGGCGCTGTCCGGGCCATGTCTTTGGCGATATGGATGGAAGCAATGAGCCGCCCGTCGTCACCGAAGATAGGGGAGACGGATACCTGGATCATGACGCCGAGATGGGGCTCGAAGAATTTCTCTTTCTGATGGGTCCGTTCGTTCAGCGCCCTCGTATGCGGGCAATGCGCCGGCGGTTCAGGCGTTCCGTGAATAACCTCGTAACACTTGCGGCCCACGATCTCTGCCTGCGTGCTCTTCAGCAGCGCGGCAAAGGCCGCGTTTACTTTCAGGAGATTGTAATCGGAGTCGTGAACCGAGACCAGAACAGGCGTTGCGTCGAGGGCCATGTCCCATTCCGGGCCGCGGGTGCCCCGCTGACCGTCATGTCTGCTCATATAGTGCCTTCCGGAATGCACATTTCTCCACAGCTCTCTTCACGCCGCTTTTGAAAAACTTTTTCGGGTGCCCACTGCGTAAGGCCGTCCCCGGCTCACGCCGGCACCTCCCTTCTCTACCGGGATGCCCCGATTCCCCTCGCCTCTCGGGCGGAAATTCTCTTGTGTCTCACAGTGATGTTCAAATAGGAGGGAGAGGAAGGCTCGACCACAAGCCTCTTTCTTCTTCGGCGTTCTATTATTATACGTTACATGGCCTCTTTTCTCAAAGAAAAACATCAAAGGGACACCGGAAATTCTCCGCTTCTCCGCATACATTGAACGCTCATAGAGGTAATGGTATCGCGGAATATCCGGTTTCCTGTCTATTCATATCACGGCGGTACTAGGAATAGTCCTAGCGGTAAAAAGGTAAAGCAGAAAGCTTTCCGGGCTGATAACAATAGTACACCGAGGGCATCGCATCATGCACCGTCGAAAGGGGCGAACTGCTAACATAAGGAGTCTGACCATGAGGCTTTTCACGGATGTAAGGATCGGACGCAGGCTTGCAATCGGATTCGGCATCATTCTGTGCCTGACGACGATAGTCGTTGTTGCGGGGCTGCTCTATCTGAATTTCATGAACCAGACGTTCGAGCGGGTGGTGAAGGTAAACAACGCCAAGATAAAGCAAGCGAATATCGCGAGGGCAAGCCTCGCGGACATCACCTATCTCGTCGGAAAGATCGTCACTGCCCGGGACGGTACCGCCCGGGCAGAGGCAAAAAAGAAGATAGACGAGCAAAGAGCGGCATACCTTTGCTCCGTCGATACGCTCGAATCGCTCGAGATCAACCGGGAAGGAAAGCAACTCATCGCGAAACTCAAGGAAGAGGTCACGAAAGGCGGGAAATTGAGCGACGGCGTCATCGAGCTTGCCCTGGGAGGAAACAGCAAGGAGGCGGCAAGAGGATACGGAGAGCTGATCGATATCGCGGGGGGTTATAACAAAGCTGCCGACGATATCGTCCGCTACAACGAGGGGCGTCTTCAGTACCGCTGCGACGAGGCAAAGAACCGTTCCTTCACGGCCCGCATCGTCTTCATCGCGCTCGGCATCATGACACTCCTGGTAGGCATGTACTTGTCCCGTGCCATCACCCGCAGCATCACGATACCTATCGGCCGCTCTTCCGCTCACATAGACCTTATGGCTAAGGGAGACTTTTCCATACCCGTGTCCGCACATGCCTTGAACAGGAAGGATGAGATGGGGATCTTCGCCAAATCGATGCACGCCATGAGCGCGAACCTCGGCAGCATCCTCAAGGAGGTCACCACCTCCTCCATGAGTCTGGCATCGGCGAGCGCCCAGTTGACCGTCTCCGCGGAGCACCTGTCCAAAGGCGCTATGGAACAGGTCGAGCGGGCGACCCAGGTGGCGGCAGGCTCCACCGAGATGAGCCAGGTTTCGGAAGATATAGCCAGGAACACCAGCACCGTCGCAGGATCCGCGAGTGACGCGGTGAAGGTAGCGAAGGGCGGACAGGAAGTGGTGGACAAGGCCATAAGAGAAGTGAACATTATTGCCGAGACCGTGGATACGGCAATGGGGTTCGTGAAAGAACTGGGTGAAGAATCCGAAAAGATAGGCGATATTGTGACCGCGATCAATGAAATTGCCGACCAGACCAACCTCCTTGCCCTTAACGCCGCCATCGAAGCGGCAAGGGCGGGGGAGCACGGGAGAGGATTCGCCGTGGTAGCAGATGAGGTGAAAAAGCTGGCCGAGCGGACATCTACCTCCACCACGGAGATAGGCGACATGATAAACACAATCAAGGTCGGGGTGCAAAAGACGGTCGAGTCGATAGATAAGGCAAAAAGTAAGGTGGTGACGGGGGTCGAATATTCCTCGCAAGCCTCGGCCGCCCTGGACCACATCATTTCGAGCATCGACAACCTCTATAACGAGGTCCACCAGATAGCGAGCGCCATCGAGGAAATGAGCGCCACCACGGAGGAGATAAGCAGAGACATAAACCAGATCTCAGACGTGACGAAAGAGACCCTCTCTTCCTCCGAGGAGATATCGGGAGCCGCCAATGGGCTGTCGGGATTGTCAGGAAATCTGGAGACGGCCGTTCAGAGGTTTAAGGTTTAACGGCTCCGGGGGAGATAACCGACCAACGCGACTTAAGAGGCCCTTTTGTAAGTGCCTATGCACGATTTGCTCATGTCTCACTATGACCCGGCAGCCGAGAGAATCTTGTTGACGTTGTCCCGACAGGGTGTTAGAGTAGACCGAGTACACCTCATGCCGAGACGGCGCTAACGTGCGTTCGAAATCTCTCTCTCATATGCTGAGACGGTCGATCAGGCGGTTTACCCCGGGGACTATCAAATCTATCGACGACCTGCGCCAGGAGTACCCTCACTACAGCTTCGGAAAAGGCACGTACGGCTCGCCTCAAATATACAGTTGGGGGGAAGAAGCTACCTTGAGAATCGGCTCGTATTGCTCGATAGCAAAGGGCGTCCAGATACTCCTCGGTGGAGAGCACAGAATGGATTGGGTGACGACGTACCCTTTCAGTGTTTATTGCAAGTCGGCAAAGCACATCATCGGTCATCCAAAAACAAAAGGGGACGTGATTATCGGGAATGATGTGTGGCTTGGAATAGAAAGCATGATCCTGTCGGGAGTGGCGATCGGGGATGGCGCCGTCATAGGCGCGCGTACAGTTGTCACAAAAGACGTGCCTCCTTACGCGGTCTGCTCGGGAAATCCCGGTTGCGTGGTGAAGATGCGTTTTTCCGAAGCCATAATCGAAAACCTGCTGAGCATCGCGTGGTGGAACTGGGAAGCGGAGCGGATAGAGAAGGCGCTCCCATTCCTGCTCAGCGACGATATCGAGACATTTATAGACGCGGTGGAGCGGAAGCTGATTTAACGGCCCTCCCTCCCGGTGGGGGGCGGGCGATTTTCGATGCAGAGCGCGAAATCGCGTTCGGCCCGCACCGGAGTGTACTGTCGTACATGACGATGCGGGCCGAACGCGATGACAAAGCTATGCGCGAAAAGCGCCCGCACCCCCTACCCGAACCTGTGGCTCACCCCAAAGCCACCCATCGGAAAGCGCCACTCGATGTTCAGGTGGGGACAGCCTATCCTGCACGAGCCGCACTCGATGCACCCTTCCCAGGCAACGGTGATGCGGTCCGACTCATGCCTGTAGACGTTGGCGGGACAGAAGTAAAGGCAGGGCTGCTCCGCGCACCGCTCCCCGCAGACGGCGCCGTCGACGATCCTGATATGGGCCTCCTCGGCGACGCGAAAGCGGTCGAGGAAGAGCTTATCTTCGATCTTGACGCTCATTTCACGCTCCTCCAGCCCGCCCACAGCAGGCGAAGCAGCCCGAACAGGGGGATGTCGCGCAAGATCCTTGCCCGGACGGCCTTCTGTTTCAGCTTTTTCGGCGTCCCGTCCACGGTCAGCATCTGCCGCGCCGCATCTCCCGCGGCCTCCGGCAGGGTGGTGAAGAGCTCGTGATGACGGAGGCGGAACCCGTTGAACCCCCGGTACTTTCTCAAATCGGCCATCACGTACGATCCTTCCAGCCTCGCGGTGTAGCCGCCAAGGCCGCGGCGGGTGAAATCACCCCTCTCCATGGCCTCGACGATGGCCTCCGCGGCAAAGCGGCCCGACGTCATGGCCATGTTCGACCCTTCCCGGTGGAGCGCGTTGAATAACATCCCGGAATCGCCCGCGATGAGATACCCGTCGCCGCACAATCGGGGGATCGCGTCATAGCCGGCCTCGGCTATCCAGTGGGCCATGTACTCCCTCGGTCTGCCGCCCTTCAGATAAGGGGCGACCCTCGGGTGCGACTTGAACTCCTCCAGCATCTCATAGGGCTTCACCTTATGGGTCATGAGATCGGAAAGGTTGGCGCCGATGGCGACGGAGAGGGAATTCTTGTTCGTGTAGATCACCCCGATCCCGTCCATGCCCTTCGTCACCGCGCCCAGGACCTCGATGGTGACGCCGGAAGCCCCCTCTACGTGGAACCGCTCGTCGATCACTTCTTCCGGGAGCTCGACGATCTCCTTGACCGCGAGGGCGACCTGCTCCGGCTTTGCCTCGGGACGGAACCCGGTTTTTGCGGCCAGCGGTGAATTGATGCCGTCGGCCAAAAGGACCACTTTGACGCGGACGTCGCCGTCGGGACGGTCGCACCTGACGCCCGTGACGCGGCCGTCGCCGTCCCTCAGCAGGTCCATCACCACCGTGGCGGGCACCACGAGGGCGCCCCTCGATGCGGCTTCTTGCGCAAGCCATCGGTCGAACCGCGCCCTGCCCACGGTGAAGCTGTTGAGCTTGAGGGTCTGTTCGAAAGCCCGGTCGCGGAAAGCTACGCTGTAGCCGCCTTCGGCCGAGAGGTACCAGACCTGCGACTCGACGATGTTTCGCTCGATGGGACAATTCCTCTGTGCGAAGTCGGGCACGATCCGGGCGAGGTCGTGCCCGTAGAGCACGCCCCCCGACATGTTCTTGGCGCCCGGGTATTCTCCCCGCTCGAAGACAACGGTCTTCACGCCCTTTTCCGCGAGGATGGCCGCGGCAGAGCTGCCGGCCGGCCCCGCTCCCACGACCGCGACGTCGAACTGCTCCTCCATGCGTCTTTAAGCCTCCCTCGTCTCCACTCGCATTCTTCGCTCCAGCTCGTCGATGAACAGGGGCACCACTTTCTTGTAGTCCCCGATGATACCGAAATCGGCGACGCTGAATATCGGCGCCTTGGGGTCCGAGTTGATGGCGACGATCCTTTCTGCGCCCTGCATGCCGACGAGGTGCTGGACCGCGCCCGAGACGCCGATGGCGACGTAGAGCTTCGGGGCGACGGTCTTTCCCGTTTGGCCGACCTGGCGCTCGTAGGGCAGCAGACCCGACTCGACCACGGGCCTGGAGCAGGCGATCACCCCGCCGAGGAGGTCGGCGAGCCGCTGGAACATGGGCATCGATTCCGCGTCGCATGCCCCTTTTCCCGCGACGATGAGGGCGGGAGACCGGGTGATGTCGACGAGGCCCCCGGCCGCAGCGTCCCTGATAAGCTCCACCACCGACGGGAGCTCGCCTGCCGGCGGCTCGAACGGATGGTGGTAAATGTTCCCCTTCCTCTCCGCGTCCTTTTCGGGGAGCCTGAAGACTTTGGGCCTCACCGTGCTCATCTGCGGCCGGTGGCGCTCGCAAAAGATGGTCGCCATGATGTTGCCGCCGAACGTGGGCCTCGTCATGAGGAGGATGCGCTTTTCCTCATCGATGTCGAGGCCCGTGCAGTCGGCGGTCAGCCCCGTCTCCAGGATGGTCGCCACGACGCCCGACAGATCGCGGCCCAAAAGCGTCGCGCCCATGAGCAGTATCTCGGGCTTCACCCTCGCGCAGAGGTCGCTCACCGCCTTTCCGAAAGGAAGGGGGAGATAGGTCCCGAGCAGGGGATCGTCGACCACGTGCACGTCGTCGCAGCCGAAACCGAGGGCCTGCCGGGCGACCTCCTCCACATCAACGCCCACCACGAAGCCGAGCACCGTCGTCCCCAGCTTCCCGGCGAGGTCCCGCGCCTTCCCCACGAGCTCCCACGAGACACTCGCGCCATGGCCTTCGAAGACCTCCACGAAGACGGCCACCCCCTCGTATCCGGGGGCGCCTTTCGGCGCCTCCGCCTTTTTTTCTCCGGCCGCCGTGCGCCTTTTCTTCTCGAACTTTATCGACTCGACGGGACAGACGTCGGCGCACTTGCCGCAGCCGATGCAGGCGTCGGGATCGATGCGGGCGACCCCGTCGACCATCTCGATGGCGCCGACCGGACAGATCCCGGCGCACAACTGGCAGCCGATGCACTTATCCGGAATTATCTCGGCGAGCTCGACCCCTTTTTTGTGCCCTCGGCCATCTCTTTCTTAGCGCTCCCAGTGCTTCAGCAACTGCTCGGCGAACATCGCGTCGTCGAGGAGGGCGGCCACGCACGCTTTTACCGCGGCCCCGGCGTCCTCGCGCGCATCGAAGCCGGGCCCGCCTTTCTTCAAGGGGGGAGAGAAGATCCTCCTCACCCACGTGGGCGAGCCCTTCAGACCGAGCCGCGCCACATCCGCCTGAAGGGATTTGGCGTCCCATACCTCGACGGCGACACGTTGCGCGTCGATCAGGCGGGGGAGGGTTGCCCTCCCGACCTTCGTCAGTTCCAGCTCGACGGTGAGCACCGCGGGAAGGGAGCCGGCGATCACCTCGGAGCCGCCCTCCGCCTTTCGCCTCACCGTGACGCGGCCGGCCGCCGGATCGACCTGCCTGATCTCCATGACATAGGTAAATTGCGTGGCTTTGAGGCGGGTGGCGATGCCCGGCCCCACCTGGGCGGTGTCGCCGTCGATGGCCTGTTTCCCGCAGATGACGAGATCGACGGGGCCCTCCTGCCGGAGCTTGTCGATCGCCCTGGAGAGGGTGTAGCTCGTGGCAAGGGTATCGGCGCCGGCGAAGGCCCGGTCCGAGAGCAGGACGGCCCTGTCTGCGCCGAGGGAGAGTGCCTCCCTGAGCGATGCTTTCAGCCTGGGGCGGCCCCATGCTTATGACCGTCACCGTCCCCCCGTATCTTCCTTTCAGGTCGACGGCCGCCTGCACCGCCACGAGGTCGTAGGGGTTCGTGATCGACTCGACCCCCGACCGGATGAGCGTATTCGTCTCCGGGTCTATCTTCACGTCGGAGGTGTCCGGCACCTGTTTGATACAGCAGACGAGGTTGATGTCGCCCCTTGCGATGGCACCCTCCTTATTATGCGCCGCTTTCGCGCGTCAGTAGAAATATAAGGCGCTATGGGTCTTTTTTCAGAAAACCCTAGGGGCAACTGCGGGCTTTTTTCTCTATTCTATTGAGATGAGGTACTGCGCGTACGGCTGGCCTCCGTAATAGAGCTCGACTGCCTTATCTTCATGGAGGAGCTGCAAGGTCGCCTGCAGGGCTTCGGCTTCTTCTTTTTCGACGGATTCGCCATAAAAGAGGGTGATAACCTCATCCGAGGCGCCGGTCATCTCATCGACGAGGCTGATTACCGTTTCGTCTTTGCGGGGAGACGAGCAGCGAATCTCGCCTCCGAAGATGCCGATGGAATCACCGGAGCTCACCCGGACCTCACCCATCACCGCGTCCCTGGCCGCGGATGCCGTTTCCCCGCTCTTCACCCCATGGCGAGCCTGCTCCATCCGGCTGATGTTTTCTGTTGCCGGGGCATCGTCCATGTAAGCCAGCATCGCGGACAGCCCCTCGGGGACGGATGCGGTCTTCAGGACGGTGACGTTCTTCGGCGACCTTTCCCCTGCCTGTATCGCGGCAGGGTAGATATTCTTGTTGTTGGGCAGAACGATGACGCTGGAGGAGCCAACCTCCTCTATGGCGGCCATGATATCCGCCGTGGAGGGGTTCAGGGTCGGGCCCCCGTCTATGACAAGCTCCGCCCCCGTATTATAGAAGAGCTCCTTCAGGCCGTCCCCCAGGACAACGGCGATCACGGACGTCGCTTTTGCGCTTCGGGCATTCTCCATCCGGGAGGTGTGCTGCACGAGCATATCTTCCACCTTGATCGACGAAACCTGTCCCATGGTGGAGGCATAGCGGAGGACCTCCTCCGGCCGACCCGTATGAATGTGCACCCGCGCCAGCCGCGTGTCTCCCACCACGACGATGGAATCGCCCATGGGCCGCAAGCCTGTCTTCATGGCGTCCTGGGAGATCTGGCTCCCTTTCAGGATGAACTCCGTGCAGTGCCTGAACGTCCACCGGTCGCCTTCCGGTTCACGTCCGCCCCCGTCGGCCGGGGGGGCCTCGTCCTCGAAGGACCGGCCCGTGTCGATCTGCCCCTGTATGAGACGCAAGATCCCTTCGAGGAAGCAGAGGAAACCGAGGCCGCCGGCATCCACCACGCCCGCCTCCGCGAGCTTTGGCAGGAGAGAGGGCGTTCGCTCGACGGAAGACCTGGCCGACCTTACCATTCCATCCAGGAGCCGGGCAAGGTCCTTCTCCGTCCTGACAGCCTCTTCCGCCCATTCTGCGGTTTCTCTGACCACGGTGAGGATGGTGCCCTCCGTGGGGTGAAGGACCGCATGGTAAGCCTTCTTTACCCCCCGGGAAAGGCCGAGGACGATGTCCTCGGAAAAAAGGCGCTCCCGGCCATCGATGCCCTCCGTCAGCCCCGACAGCACCTGGGAGAGGATGATCCCCGAATTTCCCCTGGCGCCCATCAGGGCACCCCAGGCCGCCGCCTTGACCGTCGCGTCGAGCGTGGTCTCCCCCGCTGCCTCCACTTCTCTCACGGCGGATGCGAGAGTCATCGACATGTTGCTGCCCGTGTCGCCGTCGGGTACGGGGAATACATTGATCTTGTTCAATTGGTCGCGGTTCTTCATCACCCAGTCCGTCCCGGCTATGATGAGCTGCCTGAACCGCTTCGCGCTGCAATAGAGGACGGCCACCCTTCTCCCCCCTTAAACGGTCTCTTTTTTAGCAAGGCCGCGCCTTTTTTGCCCTGCGCCCTTTCGAAACGACCGTTCCGTCTTTTTCAGACGTATGAAGAGTTTAGCAGGAGCGCGTGATTTCGGCAAGATGCTTTCGGCGCGTCTGTTCGCATCCGCTTTAGCCGGGAGGGGACGGGTCAGTTCGCCGTCTTCTTCAACAGCACGCGCGCCGCCCAGCTCGCTTTCAGCCGGTACGTCCGCTCCAGCCCCACAACCGAGGCAGTATGGGAGGTGAGAAGGGCGGCGCCGGTTCTCGTGTCGAGCCGGATGGCAAAATGGATACCCCTGTCACGGTCTACATCGATATCTTCCTCGATCACGGAAGGCAGCCTGTCGGCCGGCTCCCAGTTGACCTGGACAAACCCCTCGCTCTGCTCCCCGATGAGCGCGTCGAAGACAGGCCTGTGGACGAGGGTCCTGTAGCCGTCATGTTGGCTGACCTGCAGGACTTCGCCCCCCGAGAACCAGGGTGAGACGGTGAGGCCGGTCGCGGAGGCAAACTTTCCGCTGAAGTAGTCATTGCCCACGAAGGTGGCGAGAACGACAAAGATCGTGAGGACCGCCCAGGTATATCCCAAAACAGACTTTAATCGGCTCATTGCTCCTCCTTATCGCTTCAGGCGATGCGTCACGCCGCCGTCAGCTTGATGATCTTCACGATGACATCCTGAAAGTTATGTCCCGCCATAGTGGTCAGCAGAAGAAACGCGGGGTAGAGAAAAAGCAGCCGGTGTCGGTTAGTCCCGACCGGAAATCGGGTGCCCTTCACGTGATAGCTGATCGCGGCTTTCGGGCAGGCATCGACGCACTTTCCGCATTTCACGCACGTGATGCGGCTGTGACCTCCGTCGACACTCTCTTTATCCATCGAGAAGGTAGGGCACACCTGGATGCATCGTCCGCATTTGACGCATCTATCCGGGTCGATCCGTACATCGAAGGGGTTCACCTTGTTGGTAAAAGACTGGAAGGCGCCGAACGGGCAGAGGAGACTGCACTGGGTCCTCCGTTTTGTCAGTATGGGCAGGACGATGACCAGGCCGGCGAAAAGAGAGAGGAAGATGACGGTCTGCACGACCAGTTTGACGGAAGTTACCTGGACGTATTCGGTCACGGTCTTGAAAGGACAGAGCCACGTGCAGTAGGTGGGGGAGAGGGAGACGGCCGCGGTGAGCACGACTATCAGGAGAACGGCGAAGGGCAGATACGTCCATTTGCCGCCGATCATTTTCAGGACCGGCCTTTTCACCAGCCGGGAGAACCCGTCTTCGAGCCCCCGAAGAAACAGCCCCAGCCGCAGAACCCCCGGCCCATCGCCAAAGACGCGCCTATCCACAGGATGAACATCGCGGCGATGGAGTGTAACCGTCCCGTCATCGTCCCGGGGAAAATGATCGTCCTGGTGAGGGCCGCCGGGATCAGCGTCATCGGGATTACCACGTGGCAGAACGGTGTGTCCCCATCGATCATGTTTGCCTCGGTCAATGCCATACCCCCCCTGACTTCGACCAGGTGGCTGATGAAGGAGACCACGAAGACGACCGCGTAGGTGGAAAAGAGTATCGCCCGGTAACGGTCGGTCCTGCCCGTGTAGACCATCAGAAAAAAGAGCAGATTGAAAAAAACGAAGGTAAGTGCCAGGGCGAGTAGCCGCGAAGGCTCCGAAGGCGGTTTTCCGCCGGAGAGCATGAAAAATGTCAGAAACATCATGGGCAGGGTGAGTAGGACCGCTTTCAGCATGCTCGGCCGGACCCCCGGGCGGCTGCTGGTGTTTTCGTCGGTTATCATAGGGTTTTCATACCTCCTGTGAGCATAATGATGCCTGAATAAAAGTAGTAGAGTCCCACGAGGCCCGTCGCCATCTTGCCGACTGTCCGGACGACCGGAAAAGCGCGCAGCAGACCCAGGAAGGGCGCGGGAAGGAAGAAGACGGAGGTTCCGAGGAAGAACGAGAAAAAGAAGGTGAGGCTCCCCTGCAGCGTGCCTGTTTGGGCGCTGCCGACCAGTGCGATGAGGAAGGGCGGACAAAAATTGAGGCCCGTGACGAGGCCCGCGGCCACAGGGACCAAAAGCGGCCACCGCGCCGTCATCCTGACGGCCACCGCGCCTATCCCCAGCCGGTCGCACGACGGCCTCACGTCGAAAAAGCCGTAAAGGACCAGCAGGGTCGAAAGCACGAGGTAGGTCGCGCCGACGATCGCCTCGCCGAAACCGGCGGTATGCGGAAGCGATCGACCCATCACCCAGGCCATCACACCGAACAGGAGGTACCCGAGCAGCCTCCCCAGGAGAAAGCGGAAGACGACCATCGCATCCGACCGCAGACCGTAGCTCCCGGCACCCCCCATGAGACAGGGGACAAGGACAGGGGCGCAATAGGCCAGGCAGACCCCGCCGTTACTCAGTCCCAGAAGAAACGCCTGGAGAGGCATGATTCGTCTCCTCTTTCTTTGCCGGTTCCCTCGCCTTCAGTACCTCGTCGCACCAGTCGACCACCATTTGCGCGTGCCGCCTCCCGAAATCGAGCGTAAACCTCCAGTAGCGCGCGTCCGCGTCGGTGCCCATCCGCGTCGAATAGTCCGTGACGACAGGGGGAACCTCCCTCTCGAACCGTTCGAGCATCGCGACATGGTACTCGCGCCAGTGCGTCACCTGCGTGGTAAACTGCTCCGGGCTGATCCTGTTTCCGAAAAAGACTTTCACGAGCATTGGAGCTGCGCGGCTCGGGCGCTTCCGGCGGCCGGGCCAGCCAGGCTGCAAATTCCCGTTGCCCGCTCTCCGTGACATGGTAAATTTTGCGGCTCGGTTTTCCATCCTGGTGCTCGACCACGGACGCGACCCAGCCGTCTGCCTCCATTTGCCTGAGGGTCCGGTAGATTTGCGGCAGCGTCGCATTCCAGAAAAAGTGGATCGATCTCTTGAACGTGTTTTTCACGTCGTAGCCTGTTGCCGGCACGTAATTGATCAGCCCGAGGATCGCATGAGGCAGAGACACGTGACCTCCTCCATTATGATATTGACGATCATATAAACCTATGCATATACTAAGTTGTGCATATAGGTTTGTCAAGAACTTTTTTCATGCAACTGCTTCAACCTTGTGGGGGTTCGCCGTGATGTGCTATAAGGTGCAGATGAGATCGTTGCGCTCGCTCGGGTATAGAAGCAGGAAGCGGCTCCTCCCGGTCATCCTGCTGCTGCTCGTCTCGCTTTCTGTCGGAGAAGCCTGCGGCCAGCCGGTAGCGACAAACCGCCCCGAAGCGAAAAGCTTCATGATCTCCTTCGACGATGGACCCACCGGTCTGTCGACACCATACATACTCGAGCAGCTCCGCACGATCAAGAACAGTGCCGGCCGTCCCGTGGCTGCCGGCTTCTTCCTTATCGGGAAGGACAAATCAGGCGCGCGCGCCTTCGACATCTGGTCGTGCGAGAAGAAGATCCGCTTTCCCTTTACCTCGCGCTTCAGGGCCGATCTCTGTCCCGATCCCGGTGTCGAAGGGAACGCCGAGATCGTCAGGGCCATAGGGCGTGACGGCCACTATGTGCTCGTCCACGGAAGACACCATGCGGACCTGAGCCGATTGAGCCCGGAAGAGGTGGAATCGGAGGTGCTCGGCTGCTACGAGGACCTGATGAAAGCGGGGGCGAGGCCGCTCAAATTCTTTCGACCGCCATACCTGAGCAATCCGACGCTGCCTCCCGGTTCGATCCTCATAAGAGACGGGTGGAAGATCATCTCCGGCACCCCGTCCGGTGATGGGAGTCCCTTTGCAGGCGAGGAGTCCGTGGCGGCAAGCTGCAGGAAGTCCATCGAGCGGGCGACCGTCTACCCTGTCCTGCTCATTTTCCACGATTTCCGGGGCCTGCCCGGCCATCGCTTCGACTTTAAAAGGATCATTGGCGCGCTCATCGATTCCGCCTACGAGCTCCGGGATTTCGATCCGGAGACCGTGGGGAAAAGGCCGGGTGACCCGCCTTAATTGTCAGGCCCCGGAAGAGTTCCGCAGCAGGTACACGGCGTCGATTATTTTCTTGATCTTCGGGCCGGAGTGTTTTAATTTGTACTCATTCAATTTTGGCTTGGTATTTGTTAAAATACGGTGATTTTTCATGCTGTTTTCGGGGCAAAATGTATCGAAGGCGGTAGCTTATACTTTTTCACACATCGTCGCGTCGTGAGCGGTCAAGAGACGCATCAATCAGGGAGGGGCTTATGAAAAGGGCCAGAAATCTTTTGTGCTATTCCGGTGTGCTCGGTCTCGCGCTGTCCGTCTGTCTCACTGGTGCAAACTTTGCCGCGGCCGCAGAAACCGGGGCGGTCAGTTACTTGAAATGCAATATCCACTATCAGCAGCAGAGTCGCGATGCAAGGGCCAGCTACGCGAATTGGACGGATCCTAAAGAGGGGCACATGATCCTGCCGGTCAACACACAGGTCGAGATCGGGCGCTTTCGAGGCGGGTTCTCCATAGTGGCGCTGCCGACAAAAAAGGAGATATATTTCGAGTACGACGAAGGTAGGATGCGAATGACCCAAGAGCAGTACCTCGCCATCATCACCTCCCCCACCCCTGTTCAATTGGATGCCTTTTCGGAACTCGATCGGAAGGGCATATTGGACGGAAAGGCTTACGTGGGGATGTCAAAAAGCGGCGTCATGGCGGCCCTCGGCTACCCCGCCGCCCACCGGACTCCTTCCCCCGACGGGAACACGTGGGTCTACTGGAAAGACAGGTTCCGGAACTTTAGCGTGCAGTTTGACGACAAAGGTCTCGTCACCGGCGTGGGACGGTAGCAAGAGTGGCGGCAGACCGGAAAATAGCCCTCGTCACCGGGGCGAGCAAAGGCATAGGCGCTTCCATCGCGCTCGCGCTGGCGAGGAGCGGCTGCGATATCTGGCTGAACTACGAGAGGGACCATGAGTCCGCCGCGAGGGTTGCGGCCGGGATACGACGACCTCGGTGGCGTCTGCACGCTCCTGCCCTTCGATGTCCGCAACGCGGCAGAGGTAAAATCGCACCTGGAGCCCCTGCTCGAAAGCCGGACGCCGTTCATTCTGGTCAACAATGCGGGTTTTTCGCGGGATGCGGCCATGGTATGGATGACCGCGCCGGAGTGGAGCGACGTGATCTCCGTGACCCTCGACGGGTTTTTCAACGTCACCAAGCCCGTTCTCGTCGGTATGCTCCGCAGCCGCGCCGGACGCATCATCAACATCGTTTCCACCTCCGGCGAGAGCGGCATGGCCGGGCAGGCCAACTATGCCTCTGCGAAGGCGGGCCTGATCGGGGCCACCAAATCGCTCGCAAAAGAGGTAGGAAAAAGGAATGTCCTCGTCAACGCCGTTTCCCCCGGCTTTATCGAGACCGGCATGACGAGCCGTCTTCCGAAGGAAAGGATCCTCCCGCTCATCCCTCTGGGACGCTTCGGCTCTCCCGACGAGGTAGCGGGCGTCGTCGTCTTTCTCTGTTCCGAGGCCGCGTCCTATATCACGGGCCAGGTAATCTCGGTCAACGGAGGGGTCTATATGTAGCCCGCAGGCGCGGCCAAAGGGCGCGGGCTCAACTACGTCCACGCAATTGAGAGAGGTTCGCGCGGGGCAAAAGGGGCACGGGAAAAACGTGGGGAAAAAACGGCATGCATAAGGTGGTCATTACCGGGATCGGGATAGTCTCCTGTCTCGGCACGGGTGCACAGAAGGTAGGAAAGGCGCTCCGTGAAGGCAAATCTGGTATAATCTTCGACAAAGAACGACAAACCCTCGGCTTCCGGAGCCCCCTCACGGGGACCATCGCCGATTTCGACCCCCAGTCGGTGCTGACAAAGAAACACCGGAAAACCATGCCTGACTTTGCCGTATGGGCATATGCGGCCGCTCTGGAGGCGATCACCATGTCCGGCCTCACCGAGGCCGAGCTGCAGAACGAGGAGACGGGGTTGATTTTCGGCAATGATTCGAGCTGCATCGCCGCCCTGGAGCAGGTGAACATCCTGAAGGAGCAGGGAGAGACGAAATCGATCGGGAGCGGTCTTGTCTTTCGCTCGATGACGTCCTCCGTCACCATGAACCTGAATACCATACTCCGGACCAGGGGCGCGTGCTGGACCGTCAGCTCCGCCTGTTCGAGCGGCGGCCATGCGGTGGGCCAGGCAGCCGACCTCATCATGCTCGGCAAACAGGAGCGGATGATCTGCGGCGGCGCCCAGGAGATCAACTGGGAGTCCATGTGCAGCTTTGACGCCCTTGGGGCGTTTTCTACCTGCCTTGCCGATCCGTCGGCGGCAAGCCGGCCCTTCGACAAGGAGCGGGACGGCCTGGTCCCAAGCGGAGGCGCGGCGGTTCTCCTCCTGGAGCGTGATGACCTCGCCCTGAAACGGGGGGCCCGGATCCTCGGAGAGATAGGTGGCTACGGTTTTTCTTCGGACGGCAATAATATCTCCATGCCAAGCGCCCATGGCCTCCGGTCGTCGATGACCAAGGCGCTCAAGGCAGCCTCTTTACAGCCCCGGGACATCGACTACGTCTGTGCCCATGCGACGTCCACGCCCCTGGGCGACTCGGTGGAGGCGGAAAGCATACTGGCTATCTTCGGAGAGGCGGCGCCCTTCGTCTCATCGACAAAGTCGATGACGGGGCATGAGCTCTGGATGTCGGGCGCCTCGCAGGTGGTCTACTCGGTGATCATGGCGAGCCAGGGCTTCATCGCCCCCAACATCAATTTCACGTCCCCCGATCCCACGACCGAGCGGTTAAGGGTGGTGCGGGAGACAGTCGAAAAGCCGCCGACACATGTCCTGTGCAATTCGGCGGGTTTCGGCGGAAGCAACTCCTGTCTGGTCCTCAACTTCGTGACATGACCTACGATTATCTCGTCATCGGGGCAGGCCTTTCGGGTCTGACCGCCTCCGCCATTCTCGCCAAACACGGCCACCGGGTTGCGATCGTTGAAAAGGCCGCCAAGACCGCGCCGCTGGTCCGGGGCTTCAGCCGGAAAGGCGTCTTTTTCGACACGGGCTTTCACTACACGGGAGGCCTCGACGAGCACGGGACCCTGGACACGTTTTTCACCTACCTCGGCATCGCGTCGAGCCTCGAAAAGGAACCTTTCGACGAGGAGGGTTTCGACGTGTTCCGGTGCAGCCGAACCGGTTTTGTCTTCCCGTTCCCTTACGGGCCCGATCGGATCCGCCGTTCCTTCGAGGCATGTTTTCCGGAAGAGGCCGAGGCTGTCGGCGGCTATTTCCGGGCCGTCTCCGACTTATATCACACCCTGCCCTATGTGAATCTCGACGCCCCCCTGGCCTTGGAGCGTCTCCCTTACGGGGAGAGCCTGAGAGACCGGCTCGACTCCCTTACGGACAAAGAGCTGGTGAAGTGTATTCTTTCCATGCACTGTCTGCTCCACGGGGTCTCCCCGGAGGACGTCTCCTTTGCGGTCCATGCCCGGATAGTGGCGGCCTACTACAGCTCGGTGCACCGCTTAAAGGGCGGGGGGAGAAGCCTCGCGGAAGCGTTGGATGCCCGTTGTGCCGCATCGGGGGTCGACGTGCTGACCGGACGCGGCGTCAAGGAACTCGTCCTTTCGACGGCCGGAGAAATCGCCGGGGCGCGGCTCGAAGACGGAGAGGAGATCAGCGCCGCAGCTTGCGTTTCCACGGTCCATCCGCGGCATCTCCTGAACATGGTGCCCGACGGGTTTTTCAGGCCGATTTACCGGAAACGGCTGGCGGGCTTCGAAGAGACGCCTTCGGCCTATATGCTCTTCGGGAAGACCGACGTGGTGATGGAGGATCTCCTGGGGAGGAACCAGTTTCTCTTTGCCGAAGAGGCGTTTCCCCGTTTCGACGCGAGCGTGCCTCTGGCCGGCAGACCCCTCTATCTCGCGGCAGCAGGCGAAGGCGGGCAGAGAGGGCGGGCGTTCATGGCCCTCTGCCCCGCCTCTCTTTCAGAAGTGGCCGACTGGTCCCAATCGACCACGGGGCGCCGGTCCGGCGCGTACCTCGCCCATAAAGAGCGAATCACCGGGCAGCTCCTCGGACGCATAGAGGAGTTCCGCCCCGGCTTCTCCGGGCACGTGGTGTTCACGGAATGCGCCACCCCCCTGACGCTTCGGGACTTCGCCAACAATCCGCTGGGAAGCCTTTACGGGGTACAGCACAGGATCGACCAGTACGACCTCGTGCCCGTCACGCGGCTCAAGCGGTTGTTCCTTGCCGGGCAGGCACTGACGGCGCCGGGCGTCATGGGGACCATGATCTCCGCCTTCCTCGCGTGCGGCACCATCCTCGGTCACGAACACCTTCGGGAGGAATTGAGGAAATGCAGATGAAAAGGGTCGCCGTCACCGGCATGGGTGCCGTATCTCCCTTTGGCAGGGGCGTCTCTTCCCTTGTCGATGGCCTCCTGTCCGGCCAAAGCGCGGTAAAACGCCTCGAAGGACTCGAGCAGATCGTCGGACTTCGCAGTTTCGTCGGCGCTGTCGTGCCCGGAGTAGACGGCAAGGAGATCCCGAGAAAATTCAGGCGGTCCATGTCTCCCATGTCGATCTTTGCCACCCTCGCTGCTCAGGAGGCGGTGGGTGCGGCAGCGCTGACAGAGGAGATCCCCGTGAGCGGAAGGCTCGGCGTATCCATCGGCTCCACGGTCGGCAGCCCTGCCACCATGCAGGCGTTTTTCGAGCAGTTCATAAGGGAAAGAAGCGTCGAACAGATGAAATCGACGCTCTTTTTCCAGATGATGAACCATTCGTGCGCTGCCAACGTGGCCCAGGCCCTTGGCGTCACCGGCCGGCTCCTCGCCCCCTCCGCCGCATGCGCGACGGGCTGCCAGGCCATAGGGTATGCATACGAGATGATCGCCTCGGGAAAGCAGGACTACATGCTCTGCGGCGGCGCCGATGAGATCCACCCCCTCACGACGGCGACATTCGATCTGATCAACGCCGCTTCCACGCACTACAACGACCGGCCGGAATCGACGCCACGGCCTTTCGACAGGGAACGGGACGGGGTGGTCTGCAGTGAAGGCGCCGGCGTCCTGCTTCTGGAGTCCCTCGATTCTGCGCTGGCCAGGAGCGCCCGCATTTACGCGGAAATTCTTGGCTTTGCCACCGTCTCCGACACGTCGAACATCGCAAATCCGAGTACGGCCGCGGTCCGGCTCTGCATGGAGAAGGTGCTTGAGGACGCAGGCCTCGCGCCCGATGAGATCGACTACGTGAACGCCCACGCAACAGGCACGGAGCACGGGGATATCGCCGAGAGCGAGGCGATCTCGGGACTTCTGGGGGGCGATGTGCCGGTAAGCAGCCTCAAGGGGCACCTCGGTCACTCCATGGCAGCGAGCGGCGCTTTGGAGATGGTGGCAGCGATAGCCATGATGACCGATGGCTGCATTATCCCCACCAGGAACCTCGAGACGATAGACGAACGCTGCGCGGGTATCAGACACGTGCAAAAGCTTGAGAAAAGAGGGATCAGGACGGTCCTTAAGAATAATTTTGCCCTCGGCGGGGTCAACGCTTGCGTGGTTTTAGGGAGGTATGAGAGTGACCGATAACGAGATCATTCGACTGATCGATACGTCGTTGGCCGAGGAATTCGAGCTCGACCAGGCTGCCATGAGCCCGGACGCCCATATTTACGAGGACCTCGGCCTTGACAGCCTGGACATGGTCGACATGGTCGTCGTCCTCGAGAAGGCGTTTCATTTCAAAGTGAGAGAAGAGACGGCCATCAGGGAGATCCGCACCCTCGGAGAGATCCATCAGTTCGTGCTGAGCAAGAAACGCGAGATGGGGGTTTGACAACCCTGACAACAGTAGGCCGCATGCGCGATGCGGGATGGGTAGCCCTGACCAATTGCGTCTTTTACGCGGTCATGGTGCTCTGGACACTCTGCGGCGCCCTTCTTTTCCCCATCGGATTTCCTCTCTGGAAGTGCGCCACCCGTTGGGACTCAGGCCGGATCATGCGCCACTTCATCTGGATCTATGGAAGGGTGTGGATGATCCTCACCTTCCCTTTCCTGAGGATCAGACCCGCTCGATTCCCGGGTCCCGTGACGGCGCCGGGTATACTCGTGGTCAACCATCTCTCGTTTCTCGACACCTACGTGATGGGAGCGCTCCCGTTCAGCGAGGTCGTCTTCGCGGTCCGGGCGTGGCCGTTCAAGATGCCCTGGTATGCCCCCTTCATGAGACTCGCCGAGTACATGAATGTGGAAGAGATGGGGTTGGAGGGCTGCCTGGAAGCCTGCAAACGGTTCTTCGCCTCGGGCGCCTACGTGCTCTTCTTCCCTGAAGGCCACCGGAGCAAGGATGGGCGGATGCAGCGCTTCTATTCGGGCCCTTTCAAGATCGCCGTGGAGACCGGCGTGCCTATAATACCCCTCTGCATTACCGGCACAGACATTGTGCTGCCCCCTTCCCGCCGCTCCGTGCGCCCCGCCAAAGTCCGCCTCGACATTTTGCCGCCCGTTTATCCAGCCGCCTTTTCAGGGCCCGATGCGCACGTCAAGATGAAAAAATACGTGAAACAACTGATGGTCGACCACCTGTCCCTTACGGAAGAATGCCTGCCCCGGCTCAAAGAGGCGGTCCTGTGAAACCCCCTGCCCCTCTCGACGGAGATCGCGGCCTCACCTTGCCCGTATCCGCTTCGATGCTGGTTCCCCACCGGCCCCCGATACTCTTCGTCGACAGGCTCACCGAGCTGACCGACGATGGGGCCGTTGTCGAGGCTCGCATGATAAAGGAGAACCCCCTGGCGGACGAGCAGGGGAGGCTCGACCCGCTCGTCACCCTGGAGCTGATGGCCCAGGCGTATGCTGCCGTGAAGGGTTACAGGGAATTGCTGAGCGGGATAACCCCCGGTAAGGGATTTCTCGTCGGCGTCCGGAAGTTTCAGGTGTCGAAAGCCCCCCGCGTGGGCGACCTCCTCCGCGTGTCGGTCAAGACGGTCGTCAGTATTGCCGGTTTCGCCGTCGCCGAAGCCGAGGTGACGCACACGGGCAGCCTGATCGCGTCGGCCACGCTCAAGCTATGGGTCCCCGAGACCACCGGGGAGGGAGGATGAGAAGGATTGCCTTTTTTGCCCTGGTCGCGCTCGGCGTCGCGGCGGCCTGTCCGGCCGTCTTTGCGCAAACGCCCGTCGAGTCCGGTGACGACGACTTCGTCGAGACGACCCTTGCCGCGGTATCGCAGGTCGAGCGCATCTCCAGCGACTTCATACAGGTGCGGCATCTCTCGATGCTCAGGAAGGAGACCGTGGTAAAGGGTCACTTCTCCTACGAAAAACCCGACCGTCTCAGGTGGGAGCAGAAAGAACCGGTCGCGGGCGGCTTCATCGTGAACGGACCGAGCCTCGAACGCTGGGGAGAGGACGGCAAGGCACAGACCGCGGGTCTTGACCGGGAGCCGGTGTTCGGCCTCTTCGTCAACCAGGTCTTTGCGTGGTGCAAAGGGGATGCCGAGTGGCTGAGGAAGCGGTATGAGATCACGGTGATCAGCCGGAACCCTCCGGTCATACGGCTCATCCCCACCACAAAGATGGAAAAGCGCTACCTCGATCACCTCACCATCACCTTCTTCGAAGACCGCTCCCATGTGAAAGCAGTCGACATCAGGACAAAGGACAAGGATGTCGTCAGCACCACCTTCATCAATACGAGCATCAACCCACCCCTTTCCAAAGACTTGTTCAAGAAATGACCGAGACCCCGGGTCTATTTTCCGCCCTTTACACATTTCTCGAGCGCCACAGGATCGTGCTTTTTGCGGTCACGATCGCCGTCATCGCGGCGGCCTCCGTCATAGCCTCCCACGGGCATCTGAACGAGGACATCGAAGCGATGCTGCCTGACAGGGGCAGCGAGGTGGCGCGCGATTTTCATCTCCTTCAACAAGCGCCGCTCAGCAGGAAGGGCATCGTGAGTCTCCGGGCCGATGCGGGCGTGAGCATGGAGACGCTGCTCTCGACGACCGACCAACTGGCCGCATCCATGACGCCGCCGTTTTTCACAAAGGTGGCGACGGGCCCCGAGGTGCCCGCGGGCCCCGAGATGATAGGCTGGCTCCTGGGAAGCCTTCCGATGATCGCGGACGCCGAGGACGTGCGGTCCATGGGCAGAGAGTTGTCGGAGGCAGGCATCCGCTCGAAGCTCCGGCGGGTATACAGGGACCTCCAATCGCCCACGGGCTGGGCCATGAAGGGCCTCTATCAGGCCGACCCCCTGGACCTGCGCATGATCGCCGTCCGCAAGCTGCAGGCCCTCAGGATAGTCCCTGACGTGCGCATAGAGTCAAACCACTTCGTGAGCGGCGACGGCCGCAACACGATGATCATCGCAGAGATGGCCGCGCGGATAACCGACTCCGGCTCATCGAGGCAGTTGCTCGGCCGGTTCGAGCAACTGGTAAAAGCCCAGGTCCCGCCCGGCATAGAGGCGACCTTCGTGAGCGGCCATCGGTATACGGTGGCGAACGCGGACATAATCAAGAAGGACCTCGTCTTCGTCGTCACCTCTTCGTGCCTCGCCATGCTGCTCCTGTTCGTCCTTTTTCTCCGGAGCTGGCGGGCTATCTTCATCTTCCTCGTGCCCACCACCGTCCTTTGTATCGCCACCGCGGCGACGCTCCTCATCTACAAAGGCGTCTCCGCCGCGACGATCGGCTTTGCCTCGGTGCTCCTCGGCGTGACTGACGATTTCCCGCTCTACGTCTACTTCACCCTGAGAAGCGGCGGCCCCGTGGCCCAAAAGGTGGGGCGGATCTCCCGCCCGATCATCTTCAGCGGGGTCACTATCGTGGCCGCCTTTGCCGTCCTCCTTTTTTCGAACCTGCCGGGCCAGCGTCAGATCGGGGTTTTCTCCATGATCGGCATCGCGGGCTCCGTGGCCCTCTCACTCGTCGTGATCCCCCACGTGCTCCGCCCGTTGGGAAAAGGGAAGGCCGGGGCGGCCACCCCGGACCGCAACCCAAAACCGGCCGTGCCCCGTCTGGTCGTCTCGATCTGGCTCGTCCTGCTCGCCCTGTCCGCATGGCAAGCCACGGCCGTGCGCTTCAACGGCGACCTCCATTCGATGAGCTATGTGCCCTCTTATCTGAGGGAGGCGGAACAGCGCGTCCAGGCCGTATGGGGAGACTTTCGGAGTATGGCGATGGTCTTTTCCATGGGATCGGATACCGAGGCGGCCCTCGCAACCAATGATCTCGTGTTCCGGTCCCTGAAGGCGGAATTGCCCGAGGCGCGGGTCGTGAGCATGGCGCCGCTTTTCCCCTCCGCCGCGGACCAGGAGCAGAACTACGCACGATGGACGCGCTTCTGGAAAGGGACGGAGGGCAGGGCCGTGCTCGACAGCCTTTCCCGCGAATCGGCCTCCCTGGGGTTCTCGTCGGACGCTTTTTCGCCGTTCACCGAGGGACTTCGCGCATCGCCGCGGCTCATAACCCTTGAGTCTCTGGGCGAAGCGGGCTTAGGGGGCCTCGCGGATGCCCTCCTCCTCAAGGAGCCGGGAGGCGTGAACGCCCTCACCCTGGTTTCTGACCTGCCCCGCCTCAGGGACCTCACAACCCGCCCGCCCCTCGCGTCACGCCGGACAAGGGTCGTGTCGCCGAGCGGCTTCAGGGACGCCTTGAGCAAGGAGATCGTCCGCAATTTTACCTGGTACGTGATAGTCGCAATCCTCGCCATCGTCTTCATCCTCATACTCTTGTTTCGCAGCCTTGCGAGGACCGCCTACGTCCTGATCCCGGTCGTGACCGGGATGATCTATATGCTCGGCGCCATGGGGTGTCTCGATATCCGGTTCAATATCTTCAACATCGTTGCAGCCATACTCGTTATCGGCCTCGCGGTCGACTTGGGCATTTTCATGATCTACAGGGTCACCGAAGGGCACGACCGGTCAACAGATATCGCCGTGCTCCTCAGCGGCCTCACGACGGTCGCAAGCATCGGCATGCTCGTTCTTGCCCGCCACCCGGCCCTCCATTCGATAGGGACTACCGTGCTGCTCGGGCTCGCCGGCGCCATTCCTTCGGCCCTCCTTGTCATCCCCGCCCTCTATTACCTGGCCGAGGAGAGAGGGGAAAGGCAGGGCAACGGCGGTCGGGGCCGCTTTCTCGGGGAGGGTGACGGATGAGCGCCTTGAAAGACGCGATAAGGGCCGCGACGGTCGGGGGGATTCGGCAGGGGGAGGGGGGCTGGATAGGCAGGGCCTTTCGATTCGAACCCGGATTCCTCGGTTTTTCAGGCCATTTTCCGGGCTATCCCCTCGTGCCCGCCTTCGTTCAGGTACTGGCGTCAATCGTCGTGATGGAATCGGTGAAAGAAATGGGCCTCGATATAACCGCCCTCGATAACGCGAAGTTTCAGAGAGAGCTTCTGCCCGGGGCCCTGGTGACGGTGGAGTGCAGGGAGACGGCCGGTCTCCCGCTCCTCAGATTCCAGACCCGCATTTCGGATGAAAAAGGCACGGCCGCCGCCTTTTCGGTCCACTGCGTGGCGGCCGAACAGGCGGAGCCATGAGGAGACCGGTTTTCCCCAGCCAGAAGGACGACCCGGCCCCCTTGCGGATCACGATCAGCCGCCGGGCGCGCTTCGAGGAGACCGACCTGCTGGGCATCGTGTGGCACGGCCGCTATGCAAGCTATTTCGAAGATGCAAGGACGGCTCTTGGCGAACACTACGGCATAGGCTATCTCGCGTTCTACGAGCACGGCATCCTGGCCCCCATCAAACAGCTCCATCTCGACTACAACCGCCCCTTGAGGTTTCAGGAGGAGTGTTTTGTGGAGGCGGTGCTCCATTGGTCCGACGCGGCCCGGATCAACATCTCCTACACCATAACCGATGCCGGCGGCGGCGTGACGACCACGGGGCACACGGTCCAGGTCATGCTCGACCGGGACTTCAACCTGCTCCTCGTCCCGCCCCCCTTCTATGCGCGGTTCAGGGAAAAATGGCGCTCAGGAGAGGCTCGCGTGAAGAGGGTCTGGATCACCGAGGCCCGCGTTGTCACCGCCTCGGGAGGATTGGACGAGACCTGGCACGGGCTCATGGAGAAGAGATCGGCCATCAGGGAGATCACGCGCTTCCCCACCGACGTGCACGCCCCCGCGATTGGCGCGTGCATCGACGATCTCGCCCCTCGGGGAGGCCGTTCCATGATCCACGGGCTCCTCGACCGGCTCTTTCGGCCGCCATTGGTCGTCCCGCCCGGCTCCCTCGTCCTCACGGCGAGCACCAAGGCAGGGATCGACAATCTCGAACGCCTCCATCGCGGCGAGGAGGCGGATGTCGACGATATCCTGCCGTCCCGCCTGCCCTTTATCGTCGCGGGGAGGCTGCATGACGTCGAGCCCGGCGTCAATATCAGCAGTGCCTGCGCCTCTTCCTCGGTCGCCCTGGCGCGGGCCGCCTCCATGATCAGCCTCGGCGCGGTCCGGTCGGTCATGGTCGTCTGTCTCGACCTGGTGAGCCGGTTCGTCTTCTCCGGCTTTTCCGCCCTGCGCATACTCTCGTCCCGCCCCTGCAGGCCCTTTGACCGGAACCGCGACGGCCTGAGCCTCGGCGAAGGGGCGGCGCTCCTTGTTTTGGCGGCAGAGGACTTCGCCCGTGAGAACGGCTTGCCCTGCAAGGGCATGATCGCCGGCTGGGGAGTCGCAAACGACGCCGTTCACATCGTCACCCCCGCACCCGACGGCCACGGCCTGGTCTCGGCCATCGCAGCCGCCCTCAGGCGGGCGGACCTGGAGCCGGGGCAGGTGGCCGCGGTCAGTGCGCATGGAACCGGCACGCTCCATAACGACAGGGCCGAGCTGGCTGCCTTTCAGAGGGTGTTCGGAGGCCATATGCCCGCCATTTACTCCGTCAAGGGGGCTGTCGGCCATACCCTCGGGGCCGCGGGCGGCGTGGAGGTCTCCATCGCACTCCGCTGCCTCGCCGAGAAGCTCGCGCCTCCCACCGTCGGGTTCAGCGAGGCGGAGGAGCAGGCGGCGAGCCACGTCACGGACAGGCCCACGCCTTTGTCCGGCGCCCGCATTCTCGTGACCAATTCCGGCTTCAGCGGCGTGAGCTGCGCCCTGATACTGGAGGCACGGGCAGCATGACGGATGCCTTCGTGTCGGGGATGGGATGGGTAACTGCTGCCGGATTCGGGGAGGGGAGGGGGAACAAACCGTTTTCGTGGGGGAGCGGCGATCTTCCCCCCATCAGACGCCCGCAGGTCTTCATCGATCCTCATCCCCATTTCGGGAGGCTCGATCGCTATTCCCGGCTGGGGATCAGCGCCATCGCCATGGCTTTGCGCGATGCAGGCATGGAGCGGGTCGATCTACGCGGACTCTCTGCCGCCCTTATCGCTTCCACCGTCTACGGCTGCCTGGAGACGGACGTGAGGTTTCTCGACAGCGGCCGGGGCAAAGGCATACGCGAGGCGAGCCCTCACCTCTTCGCCTATACCCTTCCGAACACGTTTCTCGGCGAGGCAGCCATCGAGTTCGGGTTTACGGGCGCAACCTATCTGGTGAACGAGGCGGAGCTCACCGGACGCGCTGCCATGCGTATGTCCGTTGAGATTATTATGGGGGAAGAAAGCGAGATCGTGGCGGCGGGCCTCTGCGACGTCGGACCGCCCGCCCTCCTGAGGGCCGGCAGCGCGCCCTCGGGCGCGCTCTTTTTCGTCCTCAGCCGGGCTTTGGACACCGGCCGGTCTTACGGCCGTCTCGCGATCGAGGGCAGTGGCCTGCTCTTCGAAGGGGAGCCGGTCAGCGACATGATCGGGCTGGCCGAACGCCTTTCCGGAAGGTGCTGATCAAACTGCTCCTTATATACCCCCGGTGGAGGAAACTCGAAAGGCAGACGGAGTTTCACCTGCCGCCCCACGGCCCGCTGGTCTTCGCCGCCGCGGTCCCCACCCATGTGGAGATACGTTTCGTGGACGAAAACGTGGAGCCTCTCGACCTCTCCGCGGATGCGGACCTCGTTGCCCTCTCCGTCATGCTCACGTGTCAGCTCCCCCGGGCATACGAGATCGCCGATCACTTTAGAAAAAAGGGGGTCCCCGTCATCGTGGGCGGCATTGCCGCCATGCTCCATGCCGAGGACGTGGCCGCCCACGCCGACAGCGTTTTTCTTGGAGAAGCAGAGGGGCGTTTCGAGGCAGTGCTCGATGATCTCGAAAAAGGGCGACTCAGGGAGGTTTACGACTATATGGATGAGCCCCCGCCCATCGCGTCCGTCGGTCCCGCCCGCCGCGACCTCCTCAAGCACGGCCTCTACCAATATCGCGGCGTACAGATGCTCGACCTCATCCACGCATCCCGGGGCTGCAGATTCAACTGCTTCCCATGCTGCGTAGGGTTTCTCGGCGGACGCCGCTTCAGGCCGAGACCCATCGACCGCGTGGTCGAAGAGATGGCCGGCATACCTAACAACCGGCTCTTCATTGTCGACAACTCCCTCGCCCAGGAACGCGACTGGCTCGTCGACCTCTTCACCGCCATAGCCCCGTTAAAAAAGAAATGGGTCTCCCACCCGATACTCGATGACGACAAGGTGCTCCGGCTTGCGGCGGACGCCGGGGCGTGGTATGTCTACCAGGCAATATTCGACACGTCCGACGTAATACGGAACCGGGTCAGGAGGCTCAAGGACCACGGTATCGGCGTAGAGGGCACGATCCTGCTGGGGACCGACGAGCAGGACGAGGACTTTATCAAGCGTCTCGTCGATTTCCTCCTTGAGATCGAGATCGACGTCGCCGAATTCACGATCCTTACCCCCTTCCCCCATTCGCCCCTTCGCGCCAGGCTCGAGGCAGGAAGGGAGGATCCTGAGCAACGATTGGCGCGATTACACGGCGGACAAGGTGGTCTTTCAACCGCGTCGCATGACGCCGGAAAGACTTCAGCACATGTACCACTATGCGTGGGACACCTTCTACCGGGGCGGGGAGTACCAGCTGCGCATGGGAGAGCTCTTCAGGAAGGTCATCCGCAGGGAGATGGAAGACGGCACCTACTCCAGGGCGAGGGCCTTCAAAGCGCGCGGGGCCCGGGAAATCTGACGCGTCATGAGCAGGATCCTCCTCATATCGTCCAATACCGCGGTGGAGCCCTACCCGGTCTATCCGCTCGGCATGTCCGTGCTGGCCTCCTCCATGGCCGACCGGGGGCACGACGTGGTCCAGTTCGACTTTCTTGCGCAGGGGACATCGGAGCCGGCCCTTCGCCGGAGGATCTCCGAATTCGCTCCCGACTTCGTGGGGATCTCCCTGCGCAACGTCGACAACGTCGACTCCTTCAGCGCGGAGCGGGCCTGGTACCTCCCTGCCAGCAGACGCATCGTCGAGGTGGTCAGGGGGCAGACCGGCGTGCCCGTCATCGTGGGGGGTTCGGGCTATTCTCTTCTGCCCGAGGTCATTTTAGAGTATCTCGGCGCGGATTACGGGGTAGTGGGCGAGGGGGAGCAGGCCCTGGAGGACCTCATCTCCCGGCTCGGCGCAGGCGGGTCTCCACCACCGATTGTCGCGGCCCAAGCCCGCCCGCTCGGAGGCGCGGCCATTCCGGCCGCCGCATGGGACGCGGAGATGCTCGATTACTATCGCCCTCGCTCCGTGGTCGGCATACAGACCAAGAGGGGATGCCCGCATCGATGCGTCTACTGCAGCTACCCCGGCCTCGAGGGCGCCGAGCTTCGCTGCCGTGAGCCCGGGGCGGTTGCGGACGAGGTGGAAAGGCTGCACGTGTCTCACGGCATCACCAGGTTCTTTTTCACCGATTCCGTGTTCAATGACAAAGAAGGGCACTACCTTTCGGTTGCCGAAGAGGTGCTCCGCCGCGATCTGCCCGTCGCCTGGTCGGCTTTCTTTTGTCCGAAGAAGATAGAACGATCGACCCTCGCGTTATTGAAGCGGGCCGGGCTCGAAAGCATCGAGATCGGCACGGACGCGGCGAGCGACCGGACCCTCGCCGGGCTTGCGAAACCCTTCGGCTTCGACGATGTGCTCGCCCTCCAGGAAGCGTGCCGCCAGGAAGCGATCCCGGCGGCTCATTACGTCATGTTCGGCGGCCCCGAAGAGACAGAGGCCTCCCTGAAAGAAGGGGTCGCCAACATGGAGCGCCTCAAGCAGTGCGTGGTCTTCGGGTTCTCCGGCATCCGGCTCTTTCCCCGGACGGACCTCTACTACGAGGGCCCTTGGAGAGGGTCGCCTGACGCCGGAGGAAAGTCTCCTCAAGCCCTCTTACTATTTTTCCCCCGATATCGATCGGGAATCGATGGAACGGACGGTAAAACAGGCTTTCCGGGGGAGGCGGGACAGGATATTCCCGCCGGGGGAGGGCCAGATGAGGCTCAAAGTGCTGCACCGCTTCGGCTACCGTGGCCCTCTCTGGGACCAACTGCTCTCTTTTTCTTAACCAGAGGCATCATTGAAGCCGCTTGACCGAAAGAAAATCCTCCTGGTCCACCCCCTCGGCTATTGGCGGGGGGCCGCCGAGAAGGACATCTCCAGGCTCACGAACATCATGCCCCCTCTCGGCCTCGCGAGCATAGCCGCGTTCCTCGATAGGCGAGGGGTCGAGGCGACAATCGTCGACTGTTACGCAAGGCCTGACTCGGACCGGCTGATCAGGGGGCTTCTCACGGAAAAGCGGCCGGCCTTTCTGGGCCTTAGCTGCACCACATCCAGCTTCCTCGACGGGGTGAGGCTGGGAGAGCTCGCAAAGGACGTCCTGCCCGGCATCCGCGTCATCTGCGGCGGTCCCCACGTCTCCGCCCTCAAGGCAAAAACGATTGCCCCCTTCCCCGCCATCGACATGCTCGTCCTCGGTGAAGGGGAGCAGACCCTCGCCGACATCATGGAGTGCGACGCCGGGCAGGAACCGACCCTTCCCGGCGTCGTATGCCGTCTCGAAAGCGGGGAGATCAGTGTGTCCGCCACGAGAGGCGCCCTTCTCGACCTCGACGCGCTCCCATTCCCTGCCTATGAGAAACTGGACGGCTATCCCGGCTCCTACCGCCTCCCGATCTTCAGCTATCCCACGGTGCCCAGCACGAGCTGTCTTTCCAGCAGGGGCTGTCCTTATGCGTGCAGCTACTGCGACCGCTCCGTTTTTGGACAGACTTACCGTTACAACTCCGCGGAGTACCTGTACGAGCACCTTGCCTATCTCAGGCAGCGCTTCGGCATACGCCACGTGAACTTTTACGACGATCAATTTACGTACAACCGGTCGAGGGTGATCGACTTTACCCGCATGCTGGCGGACAGGCCCCTCGGCATCACCTTCAATTGTGCGGTCAGGGCCGAGCACATCGACGAAGAGCTGCTCGGCCGTATGAAGGCAGCCGGCTGCTGGATGATCAGCCTGGGGATCGAGACGGGAGACGGCGCACTGCTCGCCCTGCATAGAAAGAAGACGGACCTGGGCGAGCTCGCGGAAAAAGTCCGGATGATATCCCGTGCGAGGATCAGGACAAAGGGGACTCTTCATGGTCGGTCTGCCGGGGGAAACCGAGGCGAGTGTGAAGCGCAGCATCACGTACGCCCGTTCCCTTCCCCTCGATGACCTCAATGTCTCGATCTTCACGCCCTTTCCCGGTACGCCCCTGTACGAGCGGGCCGGTGCCCTCGGACAATTCGACGAAGTCTGGGAGAAGATGGACTGCATGCATTTTCAGTTCGTGCCCAAGGGTATGACGAAGAAGCGCATGAACAAGCTCTTTCTCAAGTTCTATCACTCCCATTTCCTGCGTCCCAGGGTGCTCCTCGGCTATGTTGCCATGCTCTGGCGCTCCCCCGACAGTTGGGTGAGGTTCGTCGGCGGGCTGGGAGGCTTCATCCGGTTCGCGCTGACAAACAAGAGACTCGGGAGAGAGGACTGATGAGGGTCCTCATGGTGCCCGGCAACAATTCCCTTTCCCATGTGTTCAAGTGCCTCGCGGTGGACAAGGAGCTGCGCCTGAGGGGCCATGAGGCGCTCATCGCCGTCTCGCGAAAGCACGAGCCCTTTTTGAAGGCGATCTTTCATACGGATTATGCGCTCCTGCCCGATATCCAGGAGTCTGATGATGCGGGGCTCCCCACCGTCGAGTGGTTCCGCAGGCCGGGGCGGATCGTGGATGCTATCCGGGCCGAGGTCGGGCTCATCGAGCACTACAGGCCGGACACTGTTCTGGGCGTCTTCAGGTTCACGGTCAAGGCATCCTGCGCGATAACCGGGGTGCCCTACGATTCCCTCACCTGCGGCTGCATGCTGCCCCGGTCTGACGAGGCGATGGGCTTTTCGCCGGGCGAGCCGGGGGCCGAGCTCCAGGCCGGGAATCTCTCGGGCTTCTATCGGTACGCAGGTGCACGAATGAGCCGGGCCATGGCCTTTTTCGGGCAGGAGCCCATCGGGGACGTCCGCTCCATGCTCACGGGGCGCCGAACATTTCTGTGGGATTTCCCCTCCTTTTTTCCGTTGGAGGTATCGGACGGCTTCTCCCATGTGGGACCCATCTTCTGGAACAAATGGCCCTTTTCCGAGGACATCGAGGGGATCATTCCGAAGGACAGACGGCTCGCGATTGTCTCCTTCGGCACGGCCGTGGGGAGCGCTCAAGCGGCGGAGCGCATCGTACGGGTCCTCAGAGACATGGGCTTTCTGGTCCTCCTTGCCGCAGGGAACCAGCAGGAGCTGCACAACCTGATGGCCGGCGAAAAAGACGTGGTCGTCCGGAGCCTTCCCCTCTCGGAGGTGCTGCCGAGGGCATCCGTCATTGTCGCTCACGGCGGGCAGATGACGGTCTTCGAGGCCCTGGAGAACGAGGTGCCGGTCCTCGTCATGCCGTTTCAACCTGAGCAGGCCCACACGGGCGTCTGCCTGGAAAGGATGGGCTGCGGGGCCAGGCTTGTCCCGGCCCAGCCATTCAGGGGCAATTCCAGGGTCTATGTCGACGCCCTCGCGCGACTGAGCGACAGGCAGGTGCGGGGGACCATAGAGGGCGTGCTGGGGGATAGTCTCATCGGAGCCCGTCTTAAGGAGGCGAAAGCGCAGATCGGGCGGTACAGGGGCGCCCATTCGGTGGCTGCTGCGCTCGAGACCGCATGAACGGGAAACCGGAGGTCGTCCTGATCCACGGATACACCGGGGCGCCGGCGGACCTCCACCCCCTTGCCTCGGCGCTCGCCCAGTTTGCGGGTCCCGACCACGTTGCCCTCGTGACGCTCCCCGGGCACGGGTGTAGAGGAGGGCCACCCCCTTTCGACAATCGACTCTTCATCGGGGAGATCAAAAGGGCGGTCGAGGCTGCGGCCGGGAAGGGGGGCCGCGTCGTCCTCATCGGCCACTCGACGGGTGGGACAATGGCGCTCTCCTTTCTCCGCGAGACAGGTTTCACGCCCGCCCTGCTCGTTCTCGCCGCAACGCCAAAGAGGGTCGACGTGGGTTGCCTCGATCGCTGGAGGCGCCTCGGCGGACCCGCCAACAGGCTTTCCCTGGGGTCTGTCTCCGGACTGGCCGCGACCGTGAACCACATTGGGAGGGAGCCGTCTCCTTCCGGCTTCCCGGTCCTGATCCTCCATGGCGATCGGGACGAGCTCGTCTCCCCTTAGCCCCTTACGCGTGGGACGAGAGCGATTTCCCGGGCAGGGCCCGGAGGGTGACCGTGCCGGGCGCCGGCCACGACCTCTTTATCGGGCCGGCCGGGTCCGTGGCGCGGGACATCGTCCGAAGGGCCGTACGGGACAGCGCTGCCGGACCGGGAGAGGAGCGGGAGACGTCGGATGCGCTGGGAGGCATCGAATGCGGAATGGGGGAGTTCCTCACCCGCTCGCCGGGCTCGGCTTCCCACCTTGCCCGATGTCCGAGCGCCCTCTCTGCGCAAGGAAAAGAAGTCCGTCTCCGGGGCACCGTGCCCTGGGACCCCGTCTTCGCCAACATAGAGATCACGACCCGCTGCCATAACTCGTGCGTCTACTGCGCGCGCCGGAGAGGAACGGGCCCGAAAGATCTCGTCATGCCAAAGACGTTGTTTGCCTACCTCCTGGCCCTCTTGCCCCACGCCTACCGGGTCACCCTCGTGGGCCTGGGCGAGCCGCTGCTCCACCCCGAAGTGACGGAACTGGTGGCCCACGCCGCCGAAAAGGGTCGGAGGGTCGGGCTCGTGACGAACGCCATGCACCTCGACAAGGGCCTCTCCCTGGAGCTGCTTCACGCGGGCCTTTCCTCCATTGCCTTCAGCATCGATGCCCGTGACCCCGACCTGGCCGGCAGGCTGAGGCCGGGCTCGGATATGGGGACGATCACCGAAAATATCCGGGGATTCATGGAGGCCTGCCGGGCCCATCCGAACGTCTCCGTTGCGATCTTCTCCGCCCTCTCCGCCAAAAATATCGGGCAATTCGAAGACCTCGTCGATCTCGCCTCGGAGTTGGGCGTGCACGTGCTCATGGCCACCGATCTGAACTTCGCGGAGCACGCGGCAGACAGCCTCTCGCGGACCGTCGACGGCGAGACCAGGTCCCTGGTGCGCAAGGCCGTCTCCAGGGCATTTGCGCGAAGGCTGCCGGTCCTGTCGGTCCATGGGCTCGAGGCCTTCGGTCTTTTCCGGCATTATCGCGACTTTCTGCTCCTCCCGCCGGAGGCTCTCTACCAGAGATCGAACCGCCGGAGGCACTGCTTTTCCCCGTGGCAAACCCTTCCCCTGAACGTCGAAGGCAAGGCAACGCTCTGCGACTGCCGGCCCGATTCGATCGCCGGGGACCTTACCGCCCAGCCCTTGTCCGACATATGGAACGGAGAGAGAATGAAGGCCCTCCGAAAGGCTATGCTCGGCTCAACGCCTCCGGCAGACTGTACTGTCTGCCCCCGCTTCTAGCCCATGAAGACCCCGCCCACGCCGGTTTCACCGACCGCATCATCGCCCAGGGTGGCCATAGTCATCCCTGTCTATAATCACGCGCGCTTTATCAGGGGGGTGGCCGAAAAAGCCCTCCGTGTCCACGACTGCGTGATAGTCGTCGACGACGGCAGCACCGACAACGTGGCCGAGGCGCTTGCGGGCCTGGAGGTGCGCCTCCTGCGCCACGGGACCAACAAGGGGAAAGGGACTGCCATACTGGCGGGCGCGAGGGAGGCAGAGCGCCTCGGCATGACCCATATCGTGACCATAGACGCGGACGGTCAGCACGACCCGGAGGACTTTCGGGCATTCCTGCCCGTCATGCACGGGGACCCGACCGCTCTTGTCGTGGGGGTGAGGTCCTTCGATTGTGACGCTCCGGGGCTTTCCCTGTTCGGCCGGAGATTCTCGAACTTCTGGCTGCGCCTTCAGACGGGCCTTTCGGCGGGCGACACCCAAAGCGGTTTTCGCGCCTATCCGATAGCGATCTTCCGGCACCTGAGGCTGCGTGAAACCGGCTACGCCTTCGAGGTGGAAGTCCTCGTGAAGGCAGCCTGGGCCGGCATACCATTGAAAGAAGTGGACGTACGCGTCTCTTATCCGGAAGAGCGCCTCTCCCACTTTTCCCTTTTCAAAGACAATCTCCGGCTCACCCGTCTCAATACACGGCTCACCATGAGGGCCCTCATGCCGCTCCCCCACAAAAGGATCGTCGCCTACGGGGAAACCGGAGAGATCACCATTCTCCATCCCCTGCGGTTTCTCGCTACCCTGCTCCAGGAGCGGATGCTCCCCCGGTCCCTCGCGGTCGCAGGCGCGCTGGGGGTCTTTCTCGGCGCGCTCCCCCTGATCGCATGCCACACGCTTGTCATACTGGGCGCCGCCAGCTTCTTTCGCCTCAACAAGGTAACGGCCCTTTCGGCAAGCCAGGTCTGCATGCCGCCGCTCGTCCCCGCTCTCTGCATCGAGACAGGGTATTTCCTGAGGCATGGGACATTCCTCACCGAAGTGTCCCTGAGAACCCTCGGCTACCAGGGGTTGGAGCGCTTCTATGAGTGGCTGCTCGGATCGTTCATACTCGGTCCGGCGATCGGCCTCGTCGTGGGCAGCGCGATATACATCATGGCCCATGCCTTACAACGGGGTGCGAGTGGCCGCCGGCCATGACCGGGGGGAGGCCCCGCGACGATGGAGCAGCAAGAGCATCGGCTCCAGGCTTCAACACGGCATCTTCTACCTGCTCATCCGATTAAGGGCCGGATGGATCGTCTCTGCCCTCCTTCGCGCCGTCGTCTCTTACTACGTGCTCTTCAGACCCGGTGTCAGGAATCGTGCCCGCCCCTACGTGTCGAGGAGGTTTCCGGGGATGGGCCGCCTTGGCAGGCTCCGGACGATGTACCTCCTTGACCTCAATCTCGGCGCGGTCCTCATCGATCGGGCCGCCCTCGGCATACTCGGACCGGAGACCATCGAGGTAGACCTCCGCGAGCGCGAGCAGCTCCTGGCGCTTGTACGGGAGCGAAAGGGCGTGGTGCTCCTCACGGCCCACGTGGGAGGATGGCAGGTGGCCATGGCTGCCCTCCATTTTCTCAATGTCCCTATCAACCTCCTTGTCCACCGCGAGGAAGGCGATGTGGACCGTTATTACTTCGAGCACCGGGGCGGCGCTTCACCCTTTCGGATCATCGATCCGGCCGAGCCCATGGGCGGCATGCTCAGCATGATGGCAGTGCTGAAAAAAGGTGAGGCCCTGTCCGTGATGGGGGATAGGCGTTTCGGCAGCAGTCGGGGCGCGGTCGCGGCGGGATTTCTGGGGGATCCGATACCAGTCCCTTTCGGCGTCTTCAAGATCGCATCGGTTACCGGAAGTCCGGTAGCGGTCATCTTCTCGCACCGCACAGGCCCGGGCGCCTACGAGCTGACCCTCGACCGGGTCATCCGGGTCCCTGCCGGCCTCGGAACGGATCCGCGGCGGAATTCGCCCCGTATGCCCGCGCATTCACCGAAGGTCTGGAAACGTTCGTGAACGCGCATCCCTTTCAGTTCTTCAATTTTTTCGATATGTGGGAGAAAAGCGACCTGCCGCCGAGCCGGAGGCAGAGAACAAGCATGGAAAGGCAAGGAGAAAAAGGTGACGCTAAAAGACAGACTCAAGGCAATGCTGGTGGAGGAGCTCGAATCTGGAGGAGACCGACCCACATGACATAGTCGACGATGAGCCTCTCTTCGGGGAGGGACTCGGCCTCGACTCGCTCGACGCCGTCGAGCTTGTCGTGCTGGTAGAGAAGCACTTCGGTGTGGAGATCAAGGATATGGACGAGGGGAGGATGGCTTTCGGCTCGATAAACAGTCTCGCCGCGTTCATCGAGGAGCGGTCGTCCACATGCGCAGCGGCCGGGTAGCGATCACGGGCCTGGGCTGCATCTGCGCCCTCGGTCCGGACGTGCGGACCTGCGCGGAGAGCGCTCTTCCTCGACCGCACGGAGCCGATCACTCCCGTCGAATTCGAGGACACCTATTCTCCCGCTTCTCCGGTCTTTCAGGTCGCCTCACCGCTGCCGGCCCCGTCGAGACCGATGGAACACGGGATCTCGCGGACAAGCGCCCTTGCCCTTGCGGCGACCTCCCAGGCCCTGAAGGGCAGCGGGCTGACCACGCGATCGGGGTCCTTCGAGGATCGGCGTGTGCATGGGCACGACCGTGGGGGTCAGCCTCAACAGCACCCGCTTCTACCAGGGCTACCTCGACCGGGAGGAGCCCGACATGTCTCCGGTATCCCGCTTTCTCTCCAACAATCTTGCCCTCTTTATCGCGAGGGAATACGGCTTTTCCGGACCGTGCCAGACAATAGTCAACGCCTGTTCTTCAGGCACCGACGCCATAGGCGTGGGGGAATCGTGGATCGCAGCGGGCGTCTGCGATGTGGTGGTGGCGGGCGGCGCCGACGAGTTGTCGCGCGTTACCTATGAGGGCTTTGTCTCGCTCATGGTCACCGATGAAGGGGTGTGCAGACCCTTCGACCGCGACCGGAAAGGCCTCAACCTGGGGGAAGGGGCGGCAGCGCTCATCCTCGAATCGGAGGCCGCGTGGAGGGCGCGGCGCGTCTCCCCCCGCGGCTTTGTCCTGGGCTACGGGGCAGCGTGTGATGCCCACCACCTCACCGCGCCGAGCCCGGACGGAAGGGGGTTGAAGCAGGCCATTGCCTATGCCCTGGGGCAGAGCAGGAAGGAACCCGGGGAGATCGCCTTCGTCAACGCCCACGGCACCGGCACGTTGGACAACGACCGGGTGGAGGCCATGACCCTCCACGAGATGCTTCCCGGGGTCCCCTTTCTTTCGACTAAAGGGCATACCGGGCACACCCTGGGGGCGGCGGGCGCCATCGAGGCGGTCCTGACGATGGTCTGTCTCGAGCAGGGCAGGATACCGGCGAGCGCGGGCTTTTTCAAGGCCGATCCGGAGATCCCCGCACACCCCAACGCATCCGCGAGAGAGATTGCGGGAGATTGCGCCCTCTCCGAATCGCTAGCTTTCGGCGGTCACAACTCCGTCATCATCCTCGAGCGCGCCGATGACTGACATGCGGATGGCCATTGAAGGCATCGGCGTGGTGAGTGCCAACGGATGCGGGATCGACGCCCTGGCCGCGGCGATCGGGGCCGGAACCCGTCCGCCCCTGTCCACCGCCGAGGTGATCACAAGAGAAGGAACGCGGCTGCTGCCCGTCTATCGGGCGTCCACCGAGGGGATCGAGGAGTTCTTCGCGAAGAGAGAGCTACGCCGGATCGACCACTATGCGAAGATGGCCCTCCTCGCGGCGTCTCTGGCGCTCAAAGACGCGGGGAAACCGGGAGGGGAACGGGGGACGACGGGGATTATCGTGGCGACCGGATACGGGCCGCACCGCACGACCTTCGGTTTCCTCGACTCCTTCATAAGAGAGGGAAATGCCTTTGCCTCTCCTACCCAATTCGCCAGTTCCGTCCATAACGCGGCGGCGGCGTACGCGGCCATCCTCCTCGGTGAAAGAGGACCGAGCCTCACGGTGAGCCAGTTCGAGATGTCCGTTCCATCGGGCCTTCTGACCGCCTGGTGCTGGCTCGCGGAAGAGCGGGTGGACAGAGTGCTCTTCGGGGCGGTCGACGAGTATTCGGACGTCCTCGGGTACTGCTGGGAGAGGTACTTCGGGACCGGGGGAGCCGTCCGGGTGGAGATGCGTCCCCTTGACTTCGAAAGACAGAGCGCGATACCCGGCGAGGGGAGCGCCTTTCTCGTGCTCTCGCGGAATGGGATCAGGGCGCGGTATGGGTGGATCAAAGGGGTGGATATGGGTTTTGCCGACCGCGGGGAATTGGGTCTGCCGGGGGATGAGCCGCTTTTTCTGGGCGCCGACGGGCACATTGGAACAGGCAAATTATACGCGCCTTATGTAGCGGGCAGGGAAAACTTTTTCTGCCATGCGCCGGCTTACGGCAGCCTCCCCGTAGGGCCTGCTTTCGATATTGCTATCGCTGCCCATGAGATCGGCCTTTTCAGACCGTCGTCCCCGGACCCCGATATCGCCAACGTTGGGACGAGCGGCGGGTTGCTCCTTCAGAAGACGATACGATGTCTCAAGCTCGGGAGGCAGGGCGCATTCGGATTGGTAACGCTGGCCGCGCAATAGAGCCGGGCTTTCGGATGTTCGAGCCGACGTGGGTGGCTGATGACGAATGGAAGTAAAATTCAAGTCCAGAAGGAGGAGCAATGATGTCAAGAAAACATGCGTTTGTTTTGGGATAGGACAGTGAGGAAGGAAAGGGTGCACGATCAGGATCCAAAGACTAATCGTTTGACGTAAACGGGGCAGTTCATCTCGAAATTGACGATAAGGAGGCACCTCAATGAGGCCGGTACGGTTTCTTGCAGTTCTGTTGATCAGCGTCATCACGCTTTCGGCATGCTCTTCATCAATAATCCTTCCGCCGATACTGAATCAAAGAGATAACTTGATCAATGCGAAGACTGTTTATGTGGTTAAACCAGATAGAGGTTCGCGGAATATTGAAGAGTTCATTCAAGCTGCCATCGCTAAACGGGGCATCAAAGCGTCGTATGGCCCGATGGCAAGTAAACCGCAGAACACTGATATGTATGTTACCTTTTTGGATAAGTGGAGTTGGGATTTTAAGGTGTACCTCTTATCTCTTGAAGTATCGTTTTTTGATAATAAGTCTGGTCAACTAATCGCTAGTGGTAGGTTTGAAAATGGAAAGCTTGAAAATGGAAAGCGAAAGATGCATACGTTTCCAGATGTCCAGGAAACGGTAGACAACGTAGTAAATTCCATTTTTAATGGTGCTTCGGCTGCACCACAGACAGGAACAATGGGACAGAAATAGGACATACTTGCATGGCGGGATGCTTCGTGCCTTAATAATCTTAACGAAAACACCAATAAGGAGGGGTGTCTGATGAAGAACAGGTTTGCGTTTTTGTTGTTGCTCAGTTTTGTTGCTTGTTTCTATGGCTGCGCGGGGGCTGTGCCGTCAGCCGAATTTAGAAAACCAATTGCCGACATTCATCGCTTGTGTCGCGACGATGAAGCAACCGTTAACTTAGTGCCCGCCGATGGTGTTACCATGCCTGTTTTCAACGGCCAAAGGCTGTCAAATCGCCTGGTGGAAGCAATCAATGAAATGAAAGCAAAATCCCCATGCAAAACAGCTGATAAACGATCCTTTGTGCTCAAGTCAAAAATTACCAGATATGATGAGGGAAATGCGTTTGCACGTTCAATGCTTGCCGGTTTGGGACAGATTCACCTTGATGGAGACTTTGCTCTTATTCTTATGCCTGCAGAAAATGAACCTGTCGCAGAATTTACTCTGGGAAAGGCCTTTGCATGGGGAGGCGCATACGGTGGTTCTAAGAACATGCAAGATATCGAACCAGCTTTTGCTCAAGGCGTAGCCGCGGCAATCGTGCTCCAAGCACCATAAGGCGACCGCGATCTCATGGAGAATACGCCCGGCGGCTTCCAATGGGCACGAGACAATGCGCCCAGCATTCGATCCAAGAAAACGGAAGCCGACAAGCCCATCCTCAACCCTGATGATTGTCTGTAAGCACAAAAAGGCCGCAGCCGGCGCGCTTGTCGTCTTTCTCCTCATATCCATGGTCTGGGGCGCAATGCCGCTCCGGGCGGAGACCACGGGAGAAGAAGTCAGCCCGGCGGCCGTACCGAACCGTTACGGGATGGCCCTCGTGGTAGGGAACAGCTATTCCCCCAGGAATGACATATCGCTTTTCATGGTGTCCGGCTTTGCCCTGCTCGACTACGGGAAGGTGTGGCACACCCGTGCGCCTGCCCCACTCCGTTTCAAGATCGAGTATGCGTTCGGGAGCGCGGCCGGGTCGGAGCATGGCGGCGTCGGATCGGCCGGAATCACGGCCCTCTACTATCTCGATGGACTCTCCGGCCGTTCGTTTCGCCCTTACATCGAAGGGGGGATCGGCCTCATCTATACCCAATTCACGGTGGAGGGACAGGGACTCCACCTGAACTTCAACCCCCAGGCGGGCATAGGGGTCGAGGTCCACGTCAGGTTTCTTCGTCGCGGCCCGGCTTCACCACCTCTCGAACGCGGGCCTTAACCACGACAACCAGGGAGTAAACTCGGTAGTCTTCATGATAGGTCATTTCTTCTAGGAGCATAGCCTTATCCAAGCCGTCTATTCCGCCATCGGGACAAATCTGTCCGCCGGATTGAACAACCTTTGAAAGACCATTACCTTTTAACTATACCCTTTGAATAGTCGGGGGCAAGGCCTTTCCTGCAGAAAAGGAGGGACGATGAAGGCCCACGCGGCGACGCTCGCCTGGCTGTCCGGCATTCTCGGCTCGGCCATTCTGTTGTCAGGGGCGCTTGTTGCCGCCATCCCTTACCGGGGCAGAGGCGGTGAAGCCTACTCCCTCTTCAACCATTACATCTCGGAGTGGGGGAAGTCAGCGTCTCCACCCTGTCGGTTGCCTTCAACTCCGGTATGATCATAGGCGGCTGCCTCATGGTTGTCTTTATCACCGCGTTAGGGTTCTATCTCAACAGCAGACTCGGTTGGCTCGCATCGGGCGCCGGCATATTCTCCGGCGTTGCCTGTGGTCTCATAGGCGTCTTTCCCATGAACGGGTTCTTCACCCACGCGGCTGTGGCCTATTCGTTCTTCTACTCCGGCCTGATAGCCGTCGTGCTGTTCATCCTGGTCATCATGTTCGACGAGGATCACAAGGTGCCCAAATGGCTCGCGGTCCCGGGTATAGGCTGCGCGGCTGTCTTTGTCTCGTTTCTCATAGTCCCCCACCTCACGCAATCCCTCGACGTGCAGACCTTGAGCGGCGCGAAGGCCCGTCCCCGCGTCTGGCCGGTCGCCCTTCTTGAATGGTCGGTCTTTCTTAGCGTCGTCGCCTGGATCTTCCTCACATCCGTCTATCTGGCGGTCCGCAAGCCCTTTTCCCGCACGTAAGGCGCGGGCGTATCTCTAGCCTGCCTTCCCCTCGCCTATGGCGTGGCCGGCCAGCTTTTCGATGGCCTTCACCAGCGCCGAATGGTCGAGGTCTATGCCGCCCTCGGCCGCCACTGCCGTGAAGAGCTGCTGGGTGGCCGCGCTGTTGGGAAGGGGGACGCCCAATTCGCGCCCTGCCTGGAGTGCGAGGTTCAGGTCCTTCTGGTGGAGCCTGATCCGGAAGCCGGGCTGGAAGGTCCGCTTGATCATCCGCTCCCCGTGCACCTCGAGGATCTTGCTCTGCGCAAAGCCCCCGAGGAGGGCTTCCCTGACCTTGGCCACATCGGTCCCTGCCTTCGACGCAAAGACGAGGGCCTCCGAGACGGCCTCCAGGGTAAGGGCAACGACGATCTGGTTTGCCACTTTGCAGACCTGGCCGTCACCGGCCCCGCCGATGAGGACGATGTTCTTTCCCATCTTCTCGAGATAGGGCTTTATCCGCTCGAAGACGTGAGGCTTTCCCCCGACCATGATCGAAAGGGTGCCGTTTTGGGCGCCGACCTGGCCGCCGGACACCGGGGCATCGAGCATCTCCACGCCCATGGCGCCCAGTTTTTCCGCAAACCCGCGGGTGGCGATGGGGGAGATAGAGCTCATGTCGACAACAATGGAGCCGGCCCGGATGCCTGCCGCCACGCCGTCCGGTCCAAAGAGTGCCCGCTCGACGTCGGGCGTGTCGGGGAGCATGAGAAAGACGATCTCGGAATTCCCCGCCGCCTCTTTTGAATTCTTGCACGCAACGGCGCCCTGTGCCACGAGCTCGAGGACCGGCGCCTCGACCACGTCATAGATGTACAGCGTATGGCCCGCCTTTATGAGATGCCCTGCCATGGGCTTCCCCATGATGCCCAATCCGATAAAGCCTATCTTCGCCACGTGTGCCTCCTTTTATAGGTAAGGTTTCAACCAGCCGAGGCCGTCTTCGGTCAACGCCTGCGGCTTGTACTCGCACCCGATGAACCCCCGGTATCCCGCGTCGTCGATGAACCGGAAGAGGTTGGTAAAATTGATCTCCCCCGTTCCCGGCTCGTGGCGTCCCGGGTTGTCGGCTATCTGTATGTGGCCGATCGCGCCGATGTTCCTGCGCACCGTCTCGGTAAGATCGCCCTCCATCACCTGCATGTGGTACACGTCGTACTGGTAGAAGAGATTGGCATGACCCACCTCTTTCATGAGGGAGAGCACCTGGGCGGTGCCCGTGAGAGAGAAGCCGGGGATGTCGCGCGTATTCAGGGTCTCCACCAGGAGGGTGATCCCCTCTGCCCCGAGGGCTTTGGCCGCAAAGCGCAAATTGGACAGAAGCGTCTCCCGCGCCCTGTCGGGCGGCACATCTTTGGGGGTCAGGCCCACCAGGCAGTTCACCCGGCTGCAGGCGAGCGTCTTTGCGTAGGTGATGGCCCGCCCCACCCCGTCCTGGAATTCACCTACCCTGTCGGGCATGAGGGCGATCCCCCTCTCCCCTGCCTCCCAGTTGCCGGCAGGAAGGTTCAGGAGCACCTGGGTAAGGCCGTGGGTGTGGAGTTTCTCGGCAAGCTGCTCTTTCTCGTAGGGATAGGGAAACATATACTCCACTGCCTTGAACCCTGCGCGGGAGGCCCGCCCGAACCTCTCCAGGAAGTCGACAGTCTCCGAAGAGCATGGTCAGGTTTGCGGCAAATCGCGGCATATTCCTTCTCCTTCTGTGCGTTATTTCTTCTGTCCCCGGAGCGCCCTCCAGACGGCTTCCGAGTCTATCGGCACCTCGATAGATGCGGGCCCCGATGGCGTTGGCAACGGCGTTATTCAACGCCGCGGGGGTAGGTATATTGGGCATCTCGCCGATGCCTTTCGCGCCATATGGTCCGTGGATGTTATGTTTCTCGATGAGGGCGGCCGTTATTTCGGGCATGTCGAGTGAGGTGGGGATCAGGTAATCTTTCAATCCCAGGTTCTGGATGACGCCCTCATCGAGGACGACCTTTTCCATCAGTCCATACCCGAGGCCCATGCCTATGCCGCCATCGATCTGCCCTTCGAGCAGCATGGGGTTGATGGCCTTCCCGATATCGAAGGCAGAGGCGATCTTCTTCACCGTCACCTCACCGGTAGCCATGTCGACCTCGACTTCGGCCATCTGTGTGGCGTAAGAGTAAACAAAATAGGGACTCCCCTGGCCCGTTTTCGGGTCGAGGGTCGCCTTGGGGGGCGCATACCACGCCTGCCCTACCATCCTCCTGCCCATGGCCATGGTCCGGCGGGCCGCCTCTTTCACCTCCAGCCTCCTGGCCGGGTTGTCCCGGTCAAAAATGTACCGGTCCCGGGCAACGAGCCTTTCGGCCGGGGTCTCCAGCAGCTCCGAGGCGGACTGCATCAATGGTTCCTTTATCTGCTGGGCGGCCAGGAGAATTGCATTCCCCATGAGGGTCAGGCACCGCGATCCGACCGTAGGCCCCGATTCAGGAACACTGTCCGTGTCGGGGTTGACGACCCGCACGTCTTCCAGGGCGACGCCGAGGGCCTCGGCCGCGATCTGGGCAATCCCCGTGTGCATGCCCTGCCCCATCTCCACGAGTCCCTGGTAGACGATCACCGAGCCGTCCTCGAGGAGGTGCACGTTGGCGCCCACGCCGTCGGCCGCTGTTCCGATGCTGGTGCGGTACCAGCCTATGGCCATCCCGTGGCCGGTCCTCTTTTCGTCCTCCAGCGGCCTTCTTCCGGTCAGGGGCGGCCTTTCGCTTCGCGTCCCACCCGAAGGCCTTCCTCGCCGCTTCCATGGTCTCCTTGAGACCCACGCTCTGATCGAGGAGCTGTCCTGTCGCCGTCCGAGACCCCAGGGTGAAGCAGTTCTTCATCCTCAGATCAAAGGGGTCCATTTCAAGGAGGTCGGCCAGCTCATCCACGAGAGACTCGTGGGCGAAGTTTGCCTGGGGCGCCCCAAATCCCCTCATCGCGCCGCCATAGGGATGGTTCGTGTAGACAAGGTATCCCTCGACCCTCACGTTCGGTATCTCGTAAGGGCCGGCAAGCATGACCACGGCGTGGGCGTGGACGCCGCCCGCCGGGGGCAGCACCGGACCGAGGGAGGCATAGGCCCCCTGCTCGTCATAGATCGTCCCCTCGAAGGCCGTGAAGGTGCCGTCCTTCTTCGCCCCGATCTTGCACGTGAGTATCATGGGATGGCGCTTGCACGTGGAAAGCATTATCTCTTCGCGGGAATACTCGAGACGCACGGGCTTCCCTGTTTTCCATGCGAGGACCGCCGCCCGCACGGCCGTGTCCACCGTCGAATCCTCTTTGCCGCCGAAGCCGCCGCCGGGCGTCGTCCCCACGCACCTGACCCTGTTGACGGGGATGCCGAGCACGGGGGCCACGTTTCTCCGTGTAGTGAAAAGGGCCTGCATGGGTCCGTACACGGTCATCGTCCCGTCGGCTGCGGGCACCGCAACCGTCACGTCGGGCTCCAGATAGGCGTGTTCGAGGAAGGGTACCCGGTAGGTCCGCTCCAGGATGACATCGGCCGCGGCGAACCCCTCCTCCACGTCGCCCTTTTCGACCCGGGAGGTGGTAATAAGGTTTCCCTGACTCGTGGACCTTCGGGGCGCCGCTCCGGAGGGCCTCCACGGGTGAGAAGACGGCGGGGAGCTGCTCGTACGCCACGTCGATCAGCCCGAGGGCCTTGATTGCCGTCTTTTCATCGACCGCGGCCACCAGGGCCACGCCGTCGCCCACGAACCTCACCTTCTCTTTGCAGATCACCGGCTGATCGGGTGTAATTGCGCCAAACCCGTTCCGTCCGGGTATGTCGTCGGCGGTCATCACCGTGACAACCCCCGGCAGGCCGGCTGCCCGGGAGACGTCGATCCTTTTGATGAGAGCGTGGGGGTAGGGGCTTCGGAGGACCGCGCCGTGCAGTATCCCTGCATACTCCACGTCGCCCAGGTATTTCAACCGCCCCGTTACCTTGTCACGTCCATCGAGTCGCGGTTTCGATTTACCGACGACCGCACACGCCCCGTCCGTCGCTGCCCCGGCTCCCTTTTCTCTCTCCCCGCTCATGCCTCACCTCGATTCCCGGACTCCGATGCCGCGTCAATGGCTTCGACGATCTTCTGGTACCCGGTACACCTGCAAAGGACGCCCGAAATGGCCACCCTGATCTCTTCCCGCGTGGGCCGCGGATTCTTGTCAAGCAGCGCTTTGCCCGCCAGCACCATGGCCGGCGTGCAGAAGCCGCACTGGACGGCGCCGTGCTCGATGAAGCGCCTCTGGAGAGAGTCAAGCTCTCCATCCGCTTCCAGCCCTTCTATGGTCAGGATCGTCGCCCCTTCGGCCTTCTTTACGGGCATGAGGCAGGCAGCCACCAGGGCGCCGTTCATCACGACCGAGCAGACGCCGCACTCCCCTTCCCGGCACCCGGCCTTGGTCCCCGTGAGGCCGAGCCTCTCCCGGAGCACGTCGACGAGCATCTCCCCCGGCTCCACCTCCAGGCTCACGCTTTTCCCGTTCACCGAAAATGTGACCGTCTCTTTAGCCATTCTTCCCCTCCACGCGGCTGAGCGCCGATTTGACCGCTCTCTCGACCAGGACGGCCACCATTGCCTGCCGGTACTCCCTGGTGCCCCGGATAAGGCTCGTCCTCGGATTGGACGCACCGGCGGCTTGCTGCCGCCGCCCTCTTGATCACCTCATCGGATAAGGGGCTCCCCGACAGGACCTTTTCTGCAGCTTCGCAGCGAAGCGGGGTGACAGCGACGGGTCCGACCGCGATCCGCGCGCCCGTGAAACGCCCCTTCGACAGGTCCGCCCTGACGGACGCGGCCACGGTCAGGATCGGCAGCACGAGGGCCTTCCGCTTTGCGAGCCTGAAGGCGGCGCTGGCCTCGTCATCTCCCAGGGCGGGAAAGGTGATCTCGGTGACGATCTCCCTGGTGCTGTCGACGGCGGTCGTGCCGACCCCGGTAAAGAGCTCGGTCAGCGGGATCACCCGCTCCCCTTCCTTGCCCATGACCTTTATGGAAGCGCCGAGTGCCATAAGAGGTATGGTGGTGTCGGCTCCCGGCTGTCCGTTCACGATGTTTCCCGCCACGGTGCCCACGTTCCTGATCTGGGGCGACCCAAGCCTGGATGCGCCTTCGCTGAGGGCCGCGGCCTTTTCGCGGATCAGGGAGGACTCTGCGATCCGGGTATGGGTTGCGAGGCATCCGATCCTGATCGTCCCCTTGTCCAGAATAATGTGATCGAGACCCGGTATGCGCGTGATGTCGACGAGTATCCTGGCTTTGACGGCCCCATTCCTGCCCTGCACGACGAGGTCCGTGCCCCCGGCGATGATCCTGGCTTCTCCCCCGAACGCGGCAAGGAGCGTCAGCGCATCATTCAGGGTCTTAGGGATGAGATACTGCTCCCATTCCCTCTGCTTTGTATAGGCAACGTTTCCCGAGAATTGCATCGTCCCTCCTTTTCTCATGCACTTGAGGCCAATTATACCACTGAAACGGCCCTGCTCCCCAAGTTAGAATTCGATGGGTCGAAAGATCAAGACCACCGCCATCACGGCGAAGATCATCGCGTCGGCGGCCGGTCCCCAGAACCAGGCGGTCAACGCCATTACCATACCGAGCACGTACGACGCGATGGCCGTCCCCCGTATATTCCCCTGACCCCCGACGATGACGACGGCGAAACAGAGGGTGACCACACGGAACCCCATGTAGGGATGGACGGTGCTGATGGGCCCGTAGAGTATGCCCCCGAGGGCGGCTAAGGCGCTGCCCAGGAGAAAGACTATGGTGAAGTACTTGTCGATGTCGATCCCGAGGCCCTGGACCGCCTCCCGGTCCTGGAGCCCCGCGACAACTATCTTTCCGATGATCGTCTTCTTGAAGAACAGGGAGAGCCCGACAAAGATGAGGAAGGAAAGGAGGATGATGACGACCCGGTACGCGGGGATCTCGAAGGAGAGGATGGCGAGGTTCTTTCCGACCGGATCGCTGAGGGGCAGGGGGTTGGCGCCCCAGATCCACTTGATTATGTCGACGCCCATGAGGAGCACGGCGTAGCTGGCGATGATGGCATAGTCTATCGACTTCCCGTAGAGCCGCCTGATAACGAACTTCTCGATGACATAGCTGACCGGGAGGGAGATCAGGACGGCAAGAATGGCTGCAGCGATAAAATTCCCTTTTGCCACGGGCAGCATGGCCACGAGTCCATAGGCCCCCACCGCGTAGATGAGGCCGTGGGCGAAATTGACGATCCTCATGCTGCCGAAGGTCAGGGAAAACCCTATGGATATGATATAGAGGATCCCGCCGATCGTTAAGCCGTATGCGACAACTTCAAGCATGGCGCCTGGTCACCTTCCTCGGGTTTTACGTTTTTTGCGCCCTCTTCGCCATCATATCCTGAATGGAGCCCATGACGCCTTTTCTGAACCTGAACGCGATGATCAGCAGGGCGAGGCCCATGAAGAGCTCCCACCTCGTGATGTACCGCGCGAGGTAATTACTGATCACCATATAGGCGGTACCCCCGACGACGGGCCCCAGCTCGGCGCCCGGACCGCCGATCAGGGCGGCAAAGATCACCTCCACATTCCTCGCGGGGTCGATGAAGCTGGGATTGGTAAATCCATAGTTCAGGGTGAACAGGGTGCCGGCAAAAGCCGAGATGGAGGTGGACAGGATAAAGGCGATCCACTTGTAGACGAGGGTGTTGTACCCGAGAAAACGGACCCTGATCTCGTTCTCCTTGATGCCCGTCAGCAGGGCCCCGAAGGCGGAGCGCTTCAGCTTCTGCATCAGGTAGTAGACGGAAGGAGCGAGCACAGGCAGAATACGAACAGGAAGTGGACGTTGCCGAAGTTGACGGGTCCGTACGTCCTGAATGTGAGCGAGACCCCGTCCTCTCCGCCCGTGTAGCGGGCGAGGGCGACGAGGACCAAAAAATAGCCGATCTGGTTGAAGGCCACGTTGATCAGGGCGAAGGCCGCACCCTTGGTCTTGACGACGATGGGGCCCAGCAGGACCCCCACGGCCGCGCCAAAGGCGATGCCCATGAGGATGGCCAGAAAGGGGTCGGGGGTCAGATATTTTGCCGACATGGCGGCCCCGTAGGCGCCGGCGCCCAGATAGAGCATATGGCCGAAGGAGATCCGTCCCATGCGGCCGTAAAGCAGATCGAAGCCGAGCACATAGATGCAGAAGATAATGAAATCGGTGACCTTGTTCACCGATGCCAGGTAGGCAAAGGCGGTGAAACCGATTATCATGGCCGCGATGGCGAGCCCGCCCGAGTCGCTCAGCTTCTTCAGCAGTCTGCCCATGCGCTGTTGCCGCCCCCTGTTTCGCCTCACAAAAGCGATTCTATATAAACCTGGTCCCGGATCAGGTTCCTGTCGGTAATCTCTTCGAGCACGCTCCCCTCTTTCATGAGGTAGATCCTGTCGGCAAGCTGGGAGACGATGGCAAGGTTCTGCTCCACCACTATCATGGAGACCCGTCCCTTCATTGCGATGAGGATCCTGGAGATGTCGTCGATCACTTTGGCAGCCAGTCCCTCCGTGGGCTCATCGATGAGAAGCAGCCTGGGATTGCCCACAAGGGCGCGGCCGATCAGGAGGATCTGTCTCTCACCCCCGCTCAGTCCCTTCGCCTTGGAGTCGAGCAGCGTCTTCATCTTCCCGGAGATCGAAAAGAGCCTCTCCAGAGATTCATCCAGGTCCGCCTTCACAGGATACGCAGCCAACTCCATGTTCTCCCTGACCGTGAGGTCGACGAAGACCCTCTTATCCTGCCACACGTACTTGATGCCCAGCCGGGCAATTCTCTCCGGCTTGACGGCCTGCACGGCCTTGTTGTCAAAGAGGATCGACCCCCGCGAGGGATGCAGGAACCCGGCGACGCTCTTCAGCAGGGTCGTCTTGCCGGCCCCGTTCCGGCCCACGATGCAGATCGAGCTCCCCCTCCTTCACGTTGATCGTGACGTTGTGGAGGACCTGGGCACTGCCGTAATGGGCGTCGATCCCTTCAACGCTCAGTAGCATACGGCGTCTTCTTTACCGAAGTAGCATTGCTTCACGGCCGGGTCGCGGATCACGGCATTCGGCTCACCGCAGGTGATCACCTGCCCCTCGTGCATCACGTAGAGCCTCTCCACCAGATCGAGGATCTTCGATATCTTGTGCTCGACCAGAAGGATCGTGAGTGTGCCCCTCAACGCCCTGATAATGTTGACGATCTCTGTAATCTCCACCATGCTGAGCCCCGCGAGCGGCTCATCGAGAAGGAGGACCTTCGGGTTCATCGTCAGGGCAATCGCGATCTCGAGTTCCCTCTTCTTTCCGTAAGAGAGCTCCGAGACTAAGGCGTCCGCCTTGTCCGCTATGCCGATGGCGGTGAGGGCTTTCAGGCAGTAATCCTTCTCGCGGCTCTTGAGCAGACCCCTCAGAAAAAAGCGGTTTCTCTTCCGGTAGTCCTTGTCGAACCGGACACGGGCCAGCATCGCGTTCTCAAGGACGGTGAGGGTATCGAAGACCGACACCAGTTGGAAGGTCCTCACGATACCGAGACCCACCCGCTCGTAAGGCGGAACCCTGGTGATATCTTTGCCGCAATAATGGACCTCTCCCGCTTCAGGGATGAAATAGCCGGTGAGGAGGTTGAAAAATGTCGATTTCCCGGCCCCGTTCGGACCGATGACCCCTATCGTCTCATTCTCGCGGATCGTGCAATCCACATTGTTCACCGCCACGAGGCCGGCAAACTCCTTTCTTATCCCTTTTGTCTGCAAAATAATATCTGCCATGACCCATTATTGGGGTTCAGCACCCCCTCCACGAGCAAAGCTCGCGGAGCCTCCCTGCTCAACCTCGCTTCGCTCGTCTATTGGGGTTCAGCACCCCCTCCACGAGCAAAGCTCGCCGGGGCACCCGCTTGCGGGTCGTCCCTGCTCATAAAAGCATGCAAAAACAACCGGGGCGGGGCCTGCAAGCCCCGCCCCCTGTCCATTTCTTACTTGTAGCCGAGGCTGGTGAGGGTCGGCAGGTAGTCTTCCCCCGTGTAAGCCCCTATGACCTTGACCAGGTCTCCCTTGCTCTTTCTCTCCTTCGCCCCCTTGCCGACCACCACGAAGGCGCCGTACTTGAACAGGGCGTGGCCGTCCACCCTCCAGGTGCCGGGCCCCTTCGGGGAATCGAACCGCGGGTTCTTCTTCAGCGTCGCCGTCACGACTTTCGGGTCTATCGACTGGGACACCTCGATGCCGCGGACAAGCTCTTTCACCGCGATATAGGCAGCGGCCGCGTAGGGATCGGGTACCTGGTTGTACTCCTTCTGGAACTTGGCGTCGAACTCTTTCGTCGCCTTCGCCACGCCCGCGTCCTCGAAGCCCTGCATGTTCCAGTACCAGTACATGAGGGAGTAGACATTCTCCAGCGCCTCCGGTGGCACGCCGCCGCCGAATACGTTGGTCATCCAGTCGAACCATATCCTGGTCTTCTTGTTCAAGCCGAGCTCGTTCGCCTGCTTCAGGACGTTTATGGCGTCGATCCCCCACTGGGACATCATCACGATGTCGGGCTTCTTCTCGGCGATCTTCAGGATGTAGGAGCTGAAATCGGACGTGCCCACCGGCGCCTCTATGTAGTCCACCTTGCCGCCGTATTTCTGGATGGCATCTTTGGCGCCCGCGTACTGGTCCCAGCCGAAGGCATAGGCCGGCGCAAAGAAGTAGATATTCTTGTACCCCAGCTTGTTGATTATGTAGGCGCCGCTCGCATAACCTATGGAGTACGCGTCGCCGAGTATGCCGAGGGTCGTCTCGGCAAGCTCATCCTTCTTGAACATGTTTATGGGGGAGACACAGGCCGAGAAGAAGACCGTGGGCGTCTTCGCGACCTCTTTGTTGAGGGCGGCGGCAATCGGGGCGAACGTGGCTGCCACGACGCCGTTGACCTTGTCCTCCGTCATCAGCTCCCTGTACCTGCGGATGGCGATATCGGGTTTCGTCTCGTCATCCTTCACCACGAACTCGAGGGGGATCTTCTTCCCGCCGTAATTGACCCCGCCCTTCTCGTTCACCTCTTTCACGGCCAGTTTCGCGCCCTGGAGCTGCACCGGCCCTATGGGCGACGCGGCCCCGGTCAGGCCGAACATGAGGCCCACCTTTATCTTCGACACCTTCTCGGCCGCAAAACCGGTTGCCGAAAGGAACGGCACCAGGAAAGCGGCCATGACGAGTAATGCGACAAGCTTCTTTCTGTCCATTCTTCTCCTCCCTTAGAGTTTGTGGGGCCTTCAAATCTGTCCTTAGCCCGCCTTGTCCAGCAACTCCTGAAGCTTCTTTCGCCGCTCTCCCCTGGCCTTGGCAATCCGTTCCATTACCCTCGGCAGATCGGCCATCAGGCACCTCCCCTGGCCGGCCGCGTCCAGATAGAACCGCACGATCGTCCCTTCCATCTCTAAAGCCTTACGGAGGGCATCGGCGTAACTCCCTGCCGGGTCCTCTGTCCGGATCGCATATGCCTCGGGGTCGATCTCAAAAGCAAAACAGCCCTCGATGGCGTCCGTGATGACCCCGTAATAGGTCCTTTCGATAATGGTGATGTTCTTCTTGTTCTCTTTTGCAAAGGCGAGGAAGAGGTCGCCTTCCGCCTCGTGGTTCCGTGCCAGGGCCTCGTAAAAGCCCCCGGACCTGCTTTCCAGGTCCTTCAGGAACGATATTGTTTCGGACGCGGTGTTGAGTCTCACGCCCCCTCCTTTTCGAACCACCTCTGGATAATGACCTTGCTTTCGGTAAAGAACTTGACGGCCTCTTTCCCCTGTGTGTGGAGGTCTCCGAAGAAGGAATCCTTCATGCCGCTGAAGGGGAAGAATGCAACCGGGGCGACGATGCCGATATTGATCCCCACGTTGCCGCTCTCCACGTTGTACTGAAACTCTCTCGCCGTTGCCCCGCTGCTCGTGAAGACGGCGTGGCCGTTTCCAAAGCAGCTGTCATTACAGAGCCGTATCGCTTCCTGCAGGTCGCGCGCCTTCAGGACGCTCATGACCGGCCCGAAGATCTCCTCGCAGCCTATCCTCATGTCGGGTCTCACGTCCTCGAACACGGTGGCCCCGAGGAAGCAGTCGTCGGGATATCCCCCGATGATGGCCGGTTTCCTGCCGTCCAGCCTCAGTTTTGCCCCCTCTTTGATGCCGCTCTCGATGTACATGATGACCTTTTGCTTCTTCTCCCTGTCCCGCAGCGGCCCCATCTGGATCGATTCGTCCAGGCCGTAGCCGATCTTCAGGGCCGCGGCAGCCGCTACCATCCGGTCCACGAAACTCTTGTAGAACTGCGGGTCGTCGCCCACGATGACGAGGTTGGCGCCCGCAAGGCACCTCTGGCCGGTGTTGCCGAAGAAGGACGTCAGGAGGGCGGCCACCGTTCTCGGCACATTGCAGTCGGGCATGACCACCATGAAGTTCTTCGCGCCGCACTGCGCGATGACCCTCTTGCCTGTTTCGCCGCACTTCCGGTAGATCACGTCCCGGCCGGTGGGGGTCGAGCCGACGAAGGTAATCCCCTTGATGTCCCTGTGCTCCAGCATGCCGTTCACCACTTCCTTGCCGCCGTTGACCACATTCCAGACGCCGGGGGGGAACCCCGCCTCGTCGACCAGCTCCACGAGTCTCCTCTGCGAGAGGGGAACCTCGGTTAAGGGCTTGATAACCACGGTGTTGCCGGTCGCCACCGCGTAGGGGGCCGACCAGAGGGGGATCATAAAGGGGAAGTTGTAGGGGCCGATTATCCCGAAGACCCCAAGGGGGGTAGGGATGACCCACTCGTCGATGCCCGTCGCGATATCCTCCGAATAATATCCTTGCTGCAGTGTCGGAATACCGCAGGCCACCTCCACATTCTCGATGCCGCGCCGCGTCTCGCCCCTCGATTCGTCGATGCACTTGCCGTGCTCCTGCGTCTGGATGCGGCTCAGCTCCTCGAAGTTCTCTTCCAGCAGCTCTTTCAGGCGAAAGAGGGTCCGGGCACGGGCCAGGGGCGGCGTCCGTCTCCAGTCGGGATAGGCGGCCTTCGCGGCAGCCACGGCATTATCTATGTCTTCCCTGGTCGAGACACCCACACGCGCGATGACCTCGCCTTTGGCGGGGTTGACCACGTCGACGACAGGGCCTTTCGCTTCGATCCATTCCCCATTCACGAAATTCTTTACCAGCGGCACCCCTTTGATGGGTTCTTCAAGCACGGCCATGGTTCACTCCCTCCTTCGCTTTCGTGAGCCTCTCTATCCTTATGCGCGGACGCGCATGGCGTCCTTCACTTCATTCCGCGCCACAAACCGACCTTCTTTTCCAGCTCTGCCAGCCTCTCCTCCACCTCTGCCACGTGATCGTACATCTCCGAGACCGCCTTTTCCTCGTCCCTGCTCTTTATCGCCGCATAAATACGCTCGTGGCTCTCGAGGACCGAAACCGAAAAACCGGCATCGGGTCTTATGAGTCTCTTCAGGTCTCCCATGACACCCTCCACGAAATCGATCATGAGAACGAGGATGGGGTTGTGCGTGCTCGTGGCGATGACCCGGTGAAAATCAAGGTCGTTCTTGCTCGTATCCGCGGAATAGTCTTCCGGCGGCTCCTTCCTGGAAGCCTCTATCAGGCGGCCTAAGGCGGCCAGGTCTTCATCCCCCATGGAGCGCGCCGCGATTCCGGCGGCCCACGGCTCGATGAGCTTCCTGACCTCCGACAGGTTGCGGACCGTGAGGTTCTTGAAAAACAGGAAATTGGTCAGGATTTCCTTGGCGACCCCAGGGTCCACCTCCACCACGTGGGGGCCTCCGGTCACGCCCTTCCTGATCTCGATGAGTCCCATGTACTCCAGGGCCCGCAGCGCCTCTCTCAGGGTCTGTTTGCTTACCTGGAACTGGTCCACCAGCACATTCTCGGGGGCAAGCCTGTCGCCCGGCGAGAGCTTCCCTTCGAGTATGAGACCCCTTATTTGCGAAATGATCTGTTGGGACGCCTTATTGAGGCGGACCGCATTAAACATTGTGTGCCCCGGCTTCCGGCCTACAATCTTAGCCGCCGGAAATGCGAAATATTATAATAATTGGAAAGATTAGATAAATTCCCGGATATCTGTCAAGAGAAACCTTACGTGCCCATCCCACCCTGCCTTATTTACACGGAATTTACAACGAATTTATTCTTCGTTAACAATAGGAAGATAATCTGATAAAAGCTCTAATAATTTTTAGAGATTTGCCGTGGTGAGCGGGGGGAGGGCTTTTGCTCGAAAACGCGATGAGCCGGCAGGCGTCGGTGCCGGAGAAGAGGGGGCAGATGAGAATTCTGGTGGTCGATGATGAAGAGGACATCGTCGACCTGATCTCCCTCAACCTCCAGCGCGAGGGTCATCAGGTCATTGCAGCGGGAACGGGCGAGGAAGCGCTCGAATTGCTCAGGGCGAACAGACCGGACCTCGTCGTCCTCGACCTCATGCTGCCGGGAATGCAGGGCCTCGAGGCCTGCAGATACATCCGCGGGACCCCGGAGTATGCGGACCTGCCCATCCTTATACTGAGCGCGAAAGGCACCGAGGCGGATCGAATTCTCGGTCTCGAGATGGGGGCCGACGACTACATCACCAAGCCCTTCAGCGTGAGGGAGCTGGTTTTGCGGGTCCGCGGCGTCCTTCACAGAAGCAAAACAACGCACGACAAGAAGGGGAATGGCCCGACGTTTTCCCACAGAGATCTCTTCGTCGATTTTGATAAGTACGAGGTCGTCGTCAGGGGCAAGAAGGTGAAATTGTCCCCCATCGAGACAAAGCTGCTCTTCTTCTTCACGAAAAATCGCGGGAGGGTCTATACGCGCGACCAGCTCCTCGATCAGGTGTGGGGTGATGAGACCTTCGTGACCCAGCGAAACGTCGACGTCTACATCAGCCGCTTGAGGAAGCTCATCGAGGAGAACCCGCAGAAGCCCACCTACATTGTCACGGTGACCAGCGTCGGCTACAAGTTCGACGATTCCGATTCCTAGGAGTGGAAGCACCGAGTGACGAGTGAAGAGCAACGGTTTCCCTTTTCACTTTGCACTCGTCACTCATCACTCGCCACTCTGCACTCGTGACTTCTGCCCCTATGGCAGACCGGCAGTTGACAGGTGGGCCGATCTTGTTTACAATCTTTTTATAGGCGTTCAAAAGAAACAGGCGTGAGACGGACTGCGGCGAAGCCGCCGGCAAGGTTGTGGGAGGCGACGGAAAGGGACTTTGAGGAGCGGCGTATGGACAAATCCCATCAAAATGAGACAGAGGAAAAGAGCACCTCGGGCGCGATCGAAGACCTGGCCAGGTCCCACGGTGTGGGGGCAGAGGAAGTGAAGTCCCTCTACGAGTCGGTCTTAGCAGAGATGAGGCAGAAGGCGGTTATCACGGATTTTCTCTCCGTATTGGCCGCGCGGAAGGTGAAAGAGCTCCTTCGGAGCAGGGGGCTGCGGGACGAGGCGTAGGCGGGCGGACGCGGCTTACGCCGGGTGAGCGCAAAGAAAAAGGGGCAGGGTCCTAAGACGAGGACCATGCCCCTTTTGTGCTTCGAGAGACCTGCTACATGCGCTTGCGCTTTCTTCTTATGCCGATCAGGCCTGCCAGGCCGGAGCCGAGCAGCCACACGCCAGCAGGGATCGGTACCGGGCTGGGTGTGCCGAAGTTATCGATCATGACGGTCGCGCCGCTCGTGCTTATCAACCCCTGGGTGCCTATAGCGTAATTAGTGGCCGAATAATCGTTGCTCGTGAAAACCAGGCCGACCCATTCTCCGCTCGCGGCGGCATCCGCGAAAGACGTGGCCCCCAGACCCGGCCAGGCCATGAAATTTGCCGAGGTGACGGGGATCGTAAAGCTGACCCAGCCTCCGCTGCTGCTCAGGTTGTTCAGGTTAATACTGTAGGCGTTCGTGCTGACGAAATAGTTGGTGCTGTCGCTCCCGATGTAGAAGCGGGCCATTGCCGGACCGGCGCCGGCCACCGTCCCCACCGTGCCGCTCACCTTGATATCGACGGTGAGGGTCTGGCCGGTGAGATTACCAAAGGGGGAGGAAGACGAATCGAAGGAATAGAGCCTGCTATTGACATCGCTGCCGACGCTGCCGGATATATAGCCCCCGGGGTTCCCTCCGCTTGAGTTGACGGTCGGCGCCTGGTACCGGGAAGAGAAGGTACCGTCGATCAGGGACGTCCCCCAGCCGTCGGCGCCTGAAGTGAAAGTCTCCGGGGAGGCGCCCGCCATCGAGGTGAATAACTGGAAAATTGCCAGAAATATGGCAACGGCAACGGATGTTCTCATACTCTCACCTTCCCGTTTTCTCGTCGCGTGCTGCGCGAGTTATTGGCGGGGGCCCCAGGAAAAGGGCCCCTCACCTTTTTCGGGCCGTACAATGTTAAGAATAGAGTGCCATGGCGCCGCTTACGGGCAGAGCGCGCCGAGGGCGGTCGTCTGGCAGATGCCGCCCGTCCCGCAGTCGGAATTGGCCGTGCAGGCTATGCCGCTCTTCTGGCACTGGCCGTTCGGGTAGTTCCCACAGGTCTGCTGCGTGCAGCTCCCGCCGCCCGTGCACGCGCTGTCGTCAGTACACACAGCGCCGGGGTTCGTGCCGCCCACGCACAGAGAGCCGCGGCGACCCTCGTGGGGAAGGTGGTGGCGTTAGGCGTTGTCTTCTGGATGAGCATTTCGGCCGCGGTCGCGTAAACCGCGGGCTTTGCGCTGTTGGCCGGTAAGTTCGCGAAGTTCACCAGGTTCTGCACGATCGGCTTCTTCGCACTATAGTCGCTGGCGGCCGGGTTCTGGAAGAGGTGCTGCACCGTCCAGAAACCGTCATATACGCCGTTCCGGATATTTGCCCTTGTCGGCAGGGCGCCCTGGTACGGGACCTGGTACATGCCCGTCGCGGTCTTGTCGGCGTCGGCGAAGCCGACAGCGCCGGCAGTGCCGGTGATGCAGCTTGTCTCTTCGTCAGACGTCATGTTGAAGACCTTTCTTACCGCCGTGCCGCCTGTTCCTGTCCTTTCACTTGTCTGCAGGACCCCGCCCCAGCCGTTGCCTTCCATGATCCCGTAGTCGAATGTCGCGTAGGTCCCGGAGCCCGGCACGCGCAGGCAGAGTGTAACCCGCCCGCCCGCGTAGTTCGTCCCGAACTGGTTCCAATTGTTGATTGTGCCCGAAAGAGCTCGACAACCTGCTGACGGGTGAGGCTTGTCAAGTTAGCGCCGTTAGCCTGTACATTGCTGTTCACAAACAGCCCGAAGGGGACGACGATGGGCGAATAGTCGTCGAGAGAGCTCGTGCTGGGAGCGGCAAGGCTGATAGTCTTCAGGTCGCCCGACCCCGAGTCGATGTGCACGTTAAGGGCTGACTGCGTGAGGAGCGCCGCTTCCACGTCGGAGGCGCCCACCGTGACCGGAAAGCAGGTGTTGCCGGTGAGAGGATTGCTAAAGTCGCCCGGCCAGGTCCCGGTGCCTGAAGCGGAGTACAGCATGGTCCTCGTGTTGCCTGTGCAGCCGCCTACATCGGCTATGTATGGGCTCGTGTTTCCCAGCACCGACTCGATTCCGTCGATGGAATCGAACGCAACCAGCCGCAGCGTCACATCGTGACCGGCCCCGCCGGCGAGGCTGCAGTCCTTGCCCGTGGCCACATAATAGCTGGCCCCGTGAAAGCTGAGGTCGCTAGGCTTGACCTTCCCTCCGGGAGTTGATGAAATGGTGCCCGTGCAGCCGGCGCCGGTCGAAGCCGCCAGCCAGGTCGGCGCCATGGCCGACCAGAAATTGAATTCCGCCGAGGCGCCGTACATATTGATATCCGTGACATCCGCGCGGGCAGCCATCGCCATGGTCATCGTAAGCGCGGCCGCGAACAAGAGAATCATTAGTCTTTTCATCTGTTTTCTCCTTATTCTTTTTGTGTGTTTACCTCGTTACTCGTCCGTTTTCCCTTTAGCCCAATTTCCTCCGGACGCCAAAGAGCCCGACAAGAGCAGGAACGAGAAGCAGTATGCTCGGGGGGACAGGCACGGGCGCCGCCGGGTTGATCACCGTGCTTCCATCCGCCAGGGTCTCGATCGTCATCACCGCCTGGCCGGTTTGCGCGGAGGTCGTGTCGCTGAAGTAGTAGAGGCTTTCGGTGATGGGGTTGTTTGCCGTCAGGGCAGCCAGGGGCGACTCGCCGGCGGTGCTCTTCAGGAACGAGTTAAAGGTTCCATACTTCATCTTGTTACCGTCGACCTTATACCAATAGCTGTTGAGATTACTCTCCGCCAAGGTGGCCGTGCTGGTTCCGGCCTGTGGCGTGTAGGTCCCGAGCGGATAAGTGACCGAGTTCACAACGTCATTGCCATTCGACTTCAATTGCGAGGTGCCGGCGATCCATGCATAAGTATTGTTCGAGTCGTAGGCAAAGTAGGCCACCTGCAGGTTGGCGACCCCGTTTGAGGTGAAGCTGGTGAAGGCGTTGCTGCCGCCGCCCACTGTCTGATTGCTCGCGCTAAGCAGGGACTCGATGCTGCCGAGGTCGGTGGCTATTTCAGTGGTGCCTCCTTGAGGGATACCATTGCTGTACGTCGTCTCATAGACGACCCTGATGAGCTCTCCAGGGTCGGTGAAAGCTGCCATCGCCTGCCCCGCAAAGCCGCAGAGCAGCAGGGCCGCCACGATGAGTCCTAAGAGTTTCTTCATGGTTTCACTCCTTTTTAATAGTTACTTGAAAAAATTCCTTGTCGTCTCTTCAGGCAGCCCGGCCGCCCTCATTTCTTGGGGCCCGAGGCTTTCCGTCACCCGGTCGCCCGGGCTTTGGCTTTATCTAAAGTCGGGGCGTCGCCAGATGCGTCCCCGGTCCATTCCCTATAGTGCCCTCCTGTTCGCCTTGCCATCACCTCCTCTTGCCTTTAATCTTCAGACGGGGGCATTCATAGACCCCACCTGATCGCTCTCCCGGGGTTTCTGGTCCGCCAAGGCTCATGCGTCAGCCAAGCACCCGTCGTGCACGTTCTCACTTCTGTTCCCTTTAGCTTTACGCAAGTTTACTTGAGAGATGTTTCAGGCTTATAAAAGAACGGTTAAAAATTGTTTAACAAGGTTTTTACCGCGGATTTCCCCTTACTTCAGGACCTCCTCGAACTTCTCGATCCTCCCGATGCCCCCCTGGCTGAAATTCACCTTGATGGAGCCGGTAAACCCCTCCTCCACGAGGACCCTCATCAGGTCGACGAGGCGGTTGAGCTTTGCCTCGGCCTTCGCCTGGGGGGCGGGGAGGTCGACGGACGGGACGGGCGGGCCGCTCTGCTGCTGTTTCACGGAAGGGCCCCTTGCTCGGCTTCTTCGGGGAGGAAGATTTCCACCCGGGCCTTTTCGCGCGCCTTGCCGATAGAGGCGTTGGCCTCCTCCTGCCCCTTCTCCTGTTTCAGAAGCGTGCGAAGCTGGTCTTTCAGGTTCTCGAAAGGGACGGTCATCTCCGGTTTGCGGTCGACGGCCTTGATCAGGTGGTACCCGAGGCGGGTCTCCACCACGCCGCTCACTTCCCCGACTTTCAGGCTGAAGAGGGCCTCTTCGAAGGGCTTCATTACCTGGCCCTGCCTGATGTAGCCCAGGTCCCCGTCCTTGGGACCGGTGGCGTCCTCAGAATAGGTGCGGGCGAGCGACGCGAAATCCTGTCCCTGCCGGACCTTCTCGAGGATCTCCCCGATCCGCTTCCGCGCCGCCGCCTTTTTGCCCTGGTCCCCCTGGAGGTCGGCCTTTATCAGGATGTGGCTCGCCCTGACCTGCTCCGGCTGGCGGAAGGAATCGCGGTTGCGGTCGTAGTAGGCCCGTATCTCCTTGTCCGTCACCTCCGCTTTCGCGGCAAACCGGGTCTCGACGAGCTTTGCGACGGAAAGCGACCTCTCCACCTGGGTCCGCAAGGCCGCAGGCGATATCTTCAGCACGCTTAAGGCGTTCGTGAAGTCGGCCTCGCTGGCGTACTGCTCCTTCAGCTTCTTCAATTGCCCCTCGATCTCCGCGTCACTCACCTTCACGCTCTTTTTGCTTTCCTGGTAGAGGAGCTCCTGGCGCACCATGCCCTCGACCACTTCCGTCCTGAGCCTGGTGATCTGCCGGCAGGTGAGGGGCTTGCCCGTATTGAGGACGAGCCGCTCCACCCGGGCAAGCTCGCGGGTGAAATCACCCATGGCGATCTCCGAGCCGTTGACCACGGCAACGACCCCCGGCCTTTTCGCGGCCGGCGGGCTGATCGCGGCCGCCGGCTTCTTCTCCGCTGCAAAAAGGGCCGAGGGCACCCCTAAGGCGACGATCAGTACGACAACAGGCACTCTTTTTCCGAAACGCATATAGCCGCTCCTTTTGGCTCTTTACTTCGACCCCAGCTTCAGTTGGTCGATCCGCTCCTTGTAGTCCCTCGACAGCTTCTCCAGCTCCACCCTCTTGATCTGGGTGAAGGGCTCCTTTGCAAGGAGCGTCTTCATCACGCCCTTGCTTTCGTACTTACGGATCAATTCGTCGCCGATCACGCAAAGGCGGGCGTTCTGCTCGGCGGCCTGGTCGTACTTCCGGCTCGAGCTCCTTCAGCTCCTTCTCCCGCTCCTGCAGCGTCCGGAAGGTCTCCCGCTGTTTCTGCTCCAGGGCGCGGCGGTCGGCCTCGGTCCGCGCCAGGTGCTCTGTCAGTTGCCCATTTTTCGATTCGCAGGACGCCGCCCTGGCCTCCGACGCCGCGTGCTTCTTCTCCAGGGAGGCCGTCGACGCCGCAAGCGAATCGGCGCCGGCCTTGAGCGTCTTGTTCTCCGAGGCCAGGTGCTCCTTTTCCTTCCGGAGCTTTTCTGCCTCGGCCTGGGCCGCCCGGCTTTCGTCCTCACAGGTGTTCTGGGCAACCAGCCCCTGCTGGTAGTTTCGCTGGGCCTGCGACAGGCGCTGCGTGATCTCCCTGATCTTAGCCTGCTCGGCTTTTTTGACTGCCTGGGTCTGCATGTGGCCGTAGCCGAGGCCCAGAATCAGCCCCGCGACGATCCCAAGGGCAGCTATGACGCATTGTTTCAAAGAAGGTCTCGACACCATCGCGCCTCCCATCGATTAAAATCTCGCATTCAAGTCGAGGAACAGAGAGTCGATAGACAGGGGCGGACCGCTGATCTCGTTGGCCGTCGTCCATTTCAGCGAGAGCCAGACGTTCTTGCCGAGCCCGAAATCGCCCCCCACTATCCATCCTTTTGCGTTCGTCCCGCCGAGGTGAAAATCGGGATCGGTAAAGGCATCGATCACGGCGTCGGCCTGCAGGTACCTGTAGTAACCGTAAACCCGCCATTGCGGGAAGCGGACGATCTCCTTATGGCCGACGGAGAGACCGACCTGATAGCCCTGCGTCTGTGCGGTGACGGCCGGGTTTCCCGTCAACGCGGCCACCTGCGCCCTGTCGAAGCCGACATTCTTCACATAGTCTCCCAGGAATGTCACGTGGATCGGGTCCCAGAACCCCACGTCGAACATGGCGGTGACGTTCAGCTCCCGGAACTGGGAGGCGAGGGCCAGCTCCGTGGAGGCAGGGGAGGTGGAGTAGTTGCCGATGTCGAAAAGGGTGTTCCCCTTCTGCTGGAATTGGGGGGCGGTATAGTCGTTCAGACCCGGATAGCTCGGCGAGTTGGCGATCCCCCTGGTGTGCTGGAAGTCGTAGTAGGCCACCCCGATCCTTCCGAGCAGCTCCTTGCGGGGCTTGATATCGAGGCCGACCTGTCCCGCGTAGAGCCACTTGTCGCTCTGATTGAATGTCCCCTTCCAGATGGGGAAGGCCCCCGCCGTCGCAAAACCCTCGAACAGGCTGGAAAGGCTGTGCCGGTAGGTGCCCGCGAATCCCTCGAACGTGAGGTCGCGCCACCAGACCAGGTCGCTGAAGAAGAACGGGTTGGCTATCCTGCCCCCAATCAGGGTGAGGCCCGGCAACGGCGTCGTCTTCAGGTAGGCCAGGTCCAGCACCACGCTGTACGGGTTGAAGTAGGCGCCCAGGGTCTGGTTGGCGGTGACGGGGTTGGCCGTGTTTCCGGTGCTCAGCCTGGCCCCTACTTCCGTTGTCTCGTTGATGTCGGCGGTTGCGGCGAGGCGCGCCCGGACCCGGTAGCGCTCCTGGTTGTCGGTGGTGTTCATGAGCGTGGTGGGGCTGCCGGGATTCGCGAACTGGGCGTTGTTCCTGTTGAAGTAATCTCCCTCGTAGCGAAGGCGGATGTCGCCGCCGAACCGGATGCGCTTGGTCCACTCAGGCGCCGCCGCCGACTGGATCTCCTTTTTCGTCTCCTGGAGGACCTCTTCCTTGATCTCCGCCTTCACCTCTTCCCTCACCGTTTTTTTGATGTCCCTGGCCGCATCCTGCGCCATCCGCTCAAACTCCTCCCGGCTCCGCTCGGAGGAGATCACGATCGGAGGGGCCTTCGCCGCTGTCTTCGCCACCTTGTCGGCCTCACCGGCGTTCAAGACCCCCTTCGCCTTCAGGAGCTCCGTCAGGGCCGCGAGCCCGGAAGACCCCGGCTCCCCCTGCTTTCGCATCATGGCCCCGGCCTCCTCCCGGCTCACGAGTCCCTTTTCAACCAGCATCTGCACAAGGGCCTCGATCCCGGCCGTCTCGCCCACGGGGCTTCCGCCGGTGGCCGGTCCGGGAAGAGACGAAGGCGGCTGGCCGTAGGCGCCGGGGACGGCAGGAAAAATGGCGAGCCCGAGGGCAAGCAGGAGAAGCCACGCCTTCTCGCCTTTTTTCCGTGTGTATCGGGCCGGGTTGTCTCGTCTCATGCTCTCTCCGGGTAAGCTTTTCGTCACCGCGAGGTGATCCTGTAGTTCATGCCGCAGTAAATGCCCTTCGGCAGGGGTTGGCTGATCCTCGCAAACCTGAGGGCCTTCACCGCGTCGTCCATGGCCGCATTTCCCGAGGAGCGGATAATCCGGCAGCCCGTGATAGCACCCTGCTCGTCCAGATCGATCCGGACCTCCACCTCGGCGGTCCCCTTCGGCATGCCCCCGTTCTCCTCCAGGCGCTTGCGCACCAGCTTGTTCAGCTCCTCTCCGACGATCCTGGTGAACCAGCCGAACTTTCTCTGCAAGGCTGTCTGGTCCGTTCCGCCGCCCTGTGCCGAACCCTGTTCCCAGGGTGATCACGTCCCTGCCGCCTTTGCCCCTGCCCACGAGCCCGAAGCCGTCGGAGCCGGCGCCGCCTTCTCCCTCCACGCCGAGGGGTCCCTCCGGGGCGGGCTTGTCGTCCCCCTTCGGGCCGGCTTGCTGCGGCGCCATATCCTGGGGCGCCACGATGGTCTGCTGTTTCTGGGTCTCCGGCTCGGGAGGCTTATCCTTGGGAGGGGGAGGAGGCTTGTCCGGGAGATTGGGCCTCACCAGGTCGACTTTCGCGATGAACACCTTCTTCCCTCCACCCTTGTCGGTGCCGATAAGATAGGCGAAACCGCCCCCCAGGAGGACGAAGAAGAGGAGGACGACCACGGTGGCGACCCTGCCCGACCCGGAAGCCTTCTTCTTACCCCGTTTCATGACGCACCCTCCATCGCTCGCTTACTTCACCAGCTTCTGCGTGACCAGCCCGAGCTGGGTGATCTCCAGCTTCTGGAGCAGGTCCAGGACCTCGATGACGCTCTTGTAGGATATCTTCTGGTCCCCTTTGATCACCACGGGAAAGTTGGGGTTCACGGCCTTGAGCTGCTTGAGCCTCGCCTCCAGCTCCGCGAGGGTCACGGGAAAGCTGTCGAGGTAGATGGTGCCCTCGGCGGTGATGGTAATCGCCTTCGTGGCCGGCTTGATGTTGCCCATCGCCGCGCTCGCCTTCGGGAGGTTCACGTTGATCCCCTGGACGGTCGCGGTGACGACCATGATGAAGACGATGAGGAGGTTCCATGCCAGATCGAGGAGAGGGACCACGTTCAGCTCGGCCTGTATCTCGACATCGTCATAAGGGTTGCTTCTCCTCATCCCTCACCCCCGTTCTTCTTCACTCGGCACTCGGCACTTCTTCTCGTCACTCGACACTTCATCCCTTGCTCCCGTATTCCTCTTCCACCCGGTTCGTCAGCTCATCCATGAAGACGTTCGTGTCGGCGGCGATGCCCTTGATCTCCGCCGAAAGGTAGCTGTACTGGAAGAGCGCCGGGATGGCGAGCATCAGCCCCATGAGCGTGCAGGCCAGCGCGGATGCCACGCCGGGGGCGATGGCGGCGAGGTTTGCCTCACCCGCTTCGGCCACGCCGGCAAAGGTATTGATAACGCCCCAGACAGTGCCGAAGAGGCCCATGAACGGTCCGCCGGAGATGCTCAAGGTAAAGAGGAGCAGGCCCGAGGTGTTCTTCCTGCTCTCCTCCATGGCCGCCTTGCCGAGGGCCGCCTCGAAGGCCGTCATGGCGTGACCCGGTAGGCATGTCAATCCTGCCTCTTTCATCTTCACGAGCCTGCGGTCGAGCTCATCGAGGCCCGCCCCGTAGACGCGGAATAAGGAGGAATCGGGAAAACGCTCCTCATCTTCATTGACCACCCGGAGGCTGTCGGACCCCGTAAATACCTCAGAGAAGGCCGCGTTATCCTTCTTCAGCTTGCGCAGGGCCATGAATTTGTTGAGGAAGATTATCCACGTCAGGGCGATCATGATCACTATCGCGCCGATGATGAGCCACCCGTCCAGGGTGATGGCGCGGGCCGTGACGACGAGGAGGTGGATCGTCAGGCTTTCCGCGCCTCCCGACGAGCTTTCCTCCTCCAGGTAGGAGAGGAGCGGTGTCTCCGGACCCTGACCCGAGGCAGCCGCGTGGACCCAGGCGGATGAGCGGGCAACGCCGGCTATCCCGACCTCGTCGATGGCGCCTGCGAATCCGTGTTTTCCCTGGAGAGAGCCCCCGATGGCGATATCGGCGGCGGGTTCCGGCATGGCCCCGGTAAGCTTTTGCGTGTACCTCTCCCGTCCGTCCGTGTAGAGAGAGAGCGTCTTACCGGGGTCCATCGTCACCGCCACGTGGACCCACTTGCCCTGGGGCAGTTCAACGGGCGCCGGGCCGGCGATTTTCCGGCCCGAGATGTCGCAGTGGAGCGTCGTCCCCTCGACGGCGATCACCACCGACTGCTTCGCATCCTCCCAGGAGAAGAGGCGGCCGTCGGCCTGGGGGCGCATCATGCGGACCCACGCGGAAAACGTAAAACCTTTCGCGAAGCTCAAGGAGGGGGACCTGGCGATAGTGAGGTGGTCGTCCTCTCCGTTCAGGGTAATGCCGCGGCCGATGGCGCAAGGGGCGCCGAGTGAGCCGGTAAATTCCTTCCCGTGGTTCTTGTAGGACGTGGCATCCTGGGGGACGCCCTCCTTTTCGCCGAGGTGATAGACGCCCAGTTGGGCAGTATCATAGGTGCCGCCTGCGTCCTGGCCATCCGCGGCTGCATTGTTGCCGTAGTAAAGCCAGATAGAATCCTGATTGGAGGCAGCAGCGAGCCTCGGGACCTTGACCCAGATGAGGACCATCTCTCCGGCCGGGTCATACTGCTCGATATGGTACTTGAGGGGGGTCTTGTCATCGGCGGCGATGATGCGGATGTCCGAGCCGTCGCTCTTGGCGTTGGCGAAGGTGAAATTGCCCGAATGGAGCCGCACGAGCACGGGGAAATCGGCAAGGGCCTCCTTGACGTCCGCCCCTTTGGCCGTGGTGTCGAGGACGATCTTCTTCCGGTATTTCCACTTCCCGTCCCACCAGGCGCTTGCTGCGCCGACGCCTGCGACCGGCAGGACAAGGGAGACCAATAACGCGCACGCTGCGACCCTCCTCAACCACCTTCCCTGCATGTGAAGAACCTCCGCTCCTTATCTTTTGTCTTCCACGGCTCTTGTCATCGGCGGCCCTCGTCCCCCTCCCCTCCGGCGACGGGGGAGGTCAAATCGAAGCTGATGAACTTGACGTCGAACCACTTGACCATGTCCTCTATGGCCCGTGTGGAACCTGTGCTGGCGCCCCTTGCCGAGCCCAGGGCGCCCGAATCCTGAGAGACGATCGTTTTGTCGCTGAGGTTCGTGCTGCCCGTGAGGGCGCCCAGGCTGACGGTCTGTGCGGCCGAGGGGACCCCCACGGAGCCGGCGGTAAACGAGATATTGGCGACATTGAGCACGGTCACTGCCCCGAGGAACACCTTCCCGCCGGAGATGCCCGCCTCGCCGGCATCGATGACGCCCTGGGGGGCGAAGAGGTAGATGTCGCCGGGCGGCGGGGCAGGGGTGTTTTCATCCGGGGCGTAGGTCACGGCCCTGATGCCGCTCCCCACCTGGGGAGGGGCAAATTTCACCGAACAGACACCGTTGATGCACGAATAGGTCGGCAGGCTCGCATTGACTGCTGTCTTGCTCCCCTTTCCCGCGTTGATACTTCCCTTGTCGCTCCAGACGGTGATGTCCCCGCCCTGGAAGGTCATCATCCTGGCCTCGTTGACATTGACGTCGCCGTTTGCAAACACATCGATACTACCACCCGTCTCAGTGAGGATGCCCGTGCTCTTGCTCGCGGTGCTCCCGCTGCCGAGCACGGTGGTCCCCACGTTCAAGGCCCCGGTGGCGACAATGAACAGGCTGCCCCCGCCCGTGGTCGATATCTGGGACGAGGTCATGGTGATGTCTTTCCCCGCATTCGCCGAGCCGAGAAAAGGGGCGATGATGCTCGACCTCGCCTGGCTCACGGCAGCGGCGGCCCCTGCCGAATCGCCGGCGGCCTGAAGGGCGCTGTACTGGACCCCCGCGCTGCGCAGGCTGTCGAAGAAGCCTGAAACGCCCTGCGCCGTCAAATCGCCGGCGAATCCCGCGGCCACGACCAGGGAGCTGCCTGTCTCGCTCAGGGCCTGGTTCGCGGCATTGCCGATCGTTTGGATTCCGTTGGAAGCGCCCAGGTCGATCGTCCCACCGGCCTGAACCAGGACAAAGCCCGGCCCCCCCACCTGGATGGCCTCGTAAGCCGCACCCGCCGTGTAGCCGAAGACCATATTCCCCGCCGCAGCGATCGTTGTCACGTCGCCGGCGCTTATGTTCTGCCCGGTGTAGTTCAAGTCCACGATGTCACGTCCGGCAGTGATCGCCGCCATTTTCGGCAGGTTGAGACTCGCGTCGATTATATCCCTGCCCGCCGTGATCGTCGCGGGTGTGGGATCGCCCGTGTGCACGGGGACGGCGGCATGGCTTTCGAGGATGTTTTCCGACGACGTGACGCTGCGTAAGGCCAACGGCACATAGACTTGAGAAGGATCGGCGTCGGACATGAACCATATGGCGCCGCCGGAGAAAACGATGTCCCTGCCCGCCTCCATGCTCAAACCCGCTGAGGGCGAGGGGAGCTGCATGTAATAGGGGTTTTGTCCCCGGCTCACCTTTATATCCCTGCCCGCGGATATTGCCACCGAGGGGGGCAGGAAAGTGTTCCGGGTGGTGCCTGAGGTGCTGTAGAGCCTGCCGTATCGGGCGCTGTCCACGGCGCCGCTGATATTGACGTCGCCCGTTGCCGCGGTGAGCGCTATGGACGCGTCAGGGGTGTACCCGTTGTCCCAGTAAATCATTGCAGCGGCGCCCGCCAGACCAGGGTTCAAGACCGCGCCTATCTCCACGTTTCCCTGGGCCGATACGCTGATCCGTGCGTCGGCCATCTCGATCAACTGCGGCTGGCTCTGAACGACACCCAGTATTTTCTGGGTCGGGGTCCCGAAGTTGCCCATGGCGTTCAGCACACCGGTTCCCTGTTCCACGAGGAAACGCCCTTTCAGGTCCCCTCCCGCGTAAACCTGGAGGTTGCCTTCACCGAAAGTCCCTGTCTGGGTATTGAAAGTGCCCCCCGTCCGGATTGAGACGTTGCCTCCCGCCATCGCGGCGATCCCCTGCGTCGCGACCCATTTGCCGCTTGAGTATAAGTCGTAAGCAGGCACGAGGGGATAGTAATTCGGCGATAAGGGGGAATTGAAGTCCGAGCTCATCAGCCATGCGTTCGGGTTAAGACCTCCCTGCACGTCGCCGCCCACGTTCAGGCTAATGCTTCCGCCGCCGCCGTAGCTGAAATAGCTGAAACAGTCGTACGGCGTGCCGTCGTCCGCCATGCCTACGCCGTGCTCCCCGGTCGTCCTGATCGTGCCGAGACTCGATCCCGCGTTGCTCAGAAGAGAGAGCGTGCCGCCTACGTGCAAGTCTATATCGCCCGTTGCCGACTGTATCACGCCACCTGTGCCTATAGTGAGAGAGCCTTTTACGTCCCCCCGGATTGTCCCGGCATAGGTTGCGAGCGTATACTGCATCCACGGAAAGATCATATAACCGTTCCAGGGACCCGTATTGATGACCGTGTCGCCCCCCGACGCAAACCGGATGGGGCCGCTCTCCGTATAGACCACTATGGGGGCTTTCGCGGAAGAGACGGTGAGCGTCATCTGGCTCGCCTGCTGGGCAGAAGTCGCCGGTATTACGGCAAGGAGATTCGGGCTTGCCGTATTGGCGCCGGCCACGAGATTGATGCCCCAGGAGGGTTGAGCGGTGTCGCTGCGCAAAGAATAGTAATCGTTCGTGGGGTTATCTATGAGATTGGCGTTTATATTGAGATTCCCCGCCGCCCGCAGGGTCAGCGTACCCGGCTCGCCCGAGTACCGCAGGGATGTCAGGTCCCAGTTCGTGCCGAGCGTGATGCTCCCATCCCCGGCGGTCTGCTCGATAACCGCTCCCGGCCGCAGGTGGAACGTCCCCGTCGGATTCGAGGAGGCATTATAGGCCGTGAGATGGTTTCCGTTTCCGTCTGTCAGTCCTTCCGGAAGCTGTGTCGCCAGGCCGGCGTCCGCGGCCATGAGGCTCGTGAGGTCCGACTGGATCTTGGTGATCGCGGTCGAGTTGATGGTCTGGTATTGATTCACGTAAACCTTGTCTATCTCGGCCACCACGCTGGACGCGCCCCTCACGGTCCCGGACAGGGACATGTTCGATTGAGCGCCGCCGCCGCCGCTCGGTGGGGGTGGAGGGTCCCGGAAGGTAACGGTGCCGCCCGCACCCGTACCTGAGCCGGAGACATCGAGAGTGCCGCCGGCCAGGGTGAGCATCCCCGTGTCGACCGCGAGGGTCACGTCCCCTCCCGTGGCGTTCGGGGCCGCAGCCGTGCCCGTTCCCCGGGCGTCTATATACCCGGTCGGATCGATAATGAGGTCTTTGTGGGCATAGATTCCGATTGTACCGCCCTGTCCCGGCTGGTTCACGCCGATGGCCCCGTCAAGAATGATCGATCCGCCGTTCGACGTGCCGTCGGGGTTGGTACCGTCCGCGGTGATCGTGAGATTGTGGGCCTGTACTTTATCCGCTGCGGCGATCGTGATGTTGCCCGTACTCGCCTCGATGCTTATGGTCTCGTTGAAGCCGCTCGCAGCCAGGCTATTGTTGAGGGCGCTGAACCCGTTGATGCCGCTCGCGGTGTCAAGGTTATTCGTCGCCAGGGAGAAAGATCCGCCTTTGCCGCCTGAGGATTGGCCCTGTATGGAGCCGTTCAGGCTGACTCCGCCTATCGGGGCGTAGAGGTTGATCGTCCCCGCGTCGCCCTGGCTGCCGGCGGAGACATCGATGAGCGACCCCCCGCTGAGCGTCACGGCGCCTCCGCCCGTGCTCGTCAGGGAGACGACGCCTCCGGGGGCATACGCGGTCCCCCGGCTGAGGAGCTGGCCGCCGCCGCCCAGGTTGACGTTGCCCGTGGCAGTCAGCTCGACCTGGCCGGAGGGGACTTCGACGATGGTGGAGACGTCGATCTCTCCCGCGGTTATGCGTAAGGTTCCCCCTGGGGCGGCGGTGCTCGCCGATGCGGCGCCGTTGCCTCGCATGGTCACCGTGCCCGCGCCGGCGTTGATCGCGTAATTGGCTGCCGTGTATATGGCAGGAAGCGTCGCGCCCGTGGAAGGATCGGTTCCCGCCGGAGCAAGGTAATAGGTGGTCGCTATCCGGGGGGTTGAGATGGTAAGGTTGCCGCTTGCGGTGGTGAGGCTTCCCACCCCGCTGAAGGTGACGTTGCTCCGGCCGCTCAGGTTCACATTGGAGAAGCCGTCGAAGAGGGTGTTGCCCTGAGCCGCCTGCACCTGAGAGGCGCTAAAGGTGATCTGGCTCCCGGCTGCCGCAGGGCTTGCCCCCCGGGCGGCACCCGTCGTGTTCTGAAGGCCGATCGTCTGCGCGGAGAGGAAAACCGAGCTGTTGGCGACGGAATCCATGATGCGGCCGGCATCGATGGTGAGGGTATTGGCCACGGCCGCGAGGGAACCGGCGGCGAAGCTGCCCTCGAAGACCAGGTCGGAAAGACTGGTCAGGGTAATATTCTCGAAAATAGCAGAGAGGTTATCCCATTGGCCCTTCGTGAGGAAGAGGCCGGCGCCGGAAGTCTGGGACGCAGTCGCGGGGTCATAGATAGTGATCGCGTTCCCTTGCAGATTGACGGAGCTGTGGTCGGCCTTGAGGGTTGCCGTAGGGTCGATGACGGTGTTTGCCGCCTGGAGGTTGACGCTGTTCGAGGCATGGACCAAAACGTTTGCGCCGATATTCAACGTACCGGCGGGGGAAATGAAAGTCACCTGTCCCGTGTCGCCCGGTAGTGCAGTTGCAAGGACCTGGGCGCCGGCGTCGAGGGTAATGCCGGTGGCGGCGCCCAGGACGATGTTCTCCGCCTGCAGGGTGACGCCGGGCTTGATCTCGACCGTTGACGCCGCAACGCTCGCGGCGGACCCGCTTAGGGAGGAGACCCCGAGCCCGATGGTCTGAAAACCCTGACCGGAGAGCGATGGGGCTGCGACGTTCAAAGTCCCGGCAAGGCCCGAAGGGACGGGGGTCGAGAAGGCGAAGTCCGACGGGAGCGCGACAATCGAGGCCTGCACGGCAATATTGTTGCCGGAGAGAGCGATAGAGCCGCCGCTGTAGCCGGGAAGCGGGTCAGCCAGGATGGCGCCGTTCAAAATGGTGGTGTTTCCCGTTACGGTGACGCTGCCCGCCGCCCCCGCCTGAGAGGTCTGCGTCTCGAACTCCCCCTGGGCCAGGACGACGGAGGCCGGTCTCACCTCATAGGCCAGGGGCTGCGGGGAACGGATGCCGGTCCCCATAGTCGTGGCATAACCGCTGACGATGGGGTAGCCGTCGCTGGTGAACGCCTGTGTGGAGCTTGCGATCGTCGTGCCCAGGTTTGTGAGAACCATTGCACCGGGCATGTAGACGTACGCCGTTGGGTTTCCGTTCGCGTCCACCGCGGGGAGGAGCGAATAAGTACCGGCAGGCAACCCTTTTATGCCTGAAAGATAGACGCCGCTTCCGGGGAGGGTGACGCTCCCGTCCGGCACGATCACGTAGCTGCCCGCGAGGGGATTGTTGCTCCCCGAGTACGAGGGTACGAACCGGGTGGCAAAGACCGCCCCGGCCCCCGACACATCGACGATAGCGCCGTCGCGCACGATGACCTCGCCATTTGCCGCGGTGAGCGAGATCGATTTGGCGGGGGCATTCTGGACGGCCGCAAAGGGAATGGTGGCCGCCGGATTTGCCTTGTCGGCGATGGCCCAGATGTTGTCTCCGAGGGTCACCGTATCCTGGGCCTCCTGGATAATTCCATACACGACGGGCACATCGCTCCCGCGTGTGGTAGTCACGCTTTCCCCCGCGAGGTACACCCGGCCGCCAGGTGCGGTCGCCCGAAGGGATATACTGCCGAGAGGCGCCGCGATGAAACCGTCCTGCTCGATCCCCCCGCCTGTTTGAAGCGACTGGCCGGCACCCACGGGCAAGGTACCCGCGATGATGGTGAGGCTGCCTCCCGCCGAGAAGATCGACCCGTCGGGGGGCGTGCCGGACGGAAGGATCGTCACCTTGCCGGGAACCACCTGTCCACCGGCGAGCCTGCCATCTGCCTCTATGGTGAACCTGGAGAGGGTCGTCGGATAGATCCGCGCGGCCTGGAGGGTCAAATCCCCTGAGGTCCTCAAGTAACCCGACCACGTCGGCCTGCCTGCGACGGAATAAAGGGCATCGGTGACGCGAATGTCGCGGGATGCCTCCAGGTTCACCCTGTTGAAGCCCGAAAAGAGGACATCCCCGGTCACGTCGAGCCACGTCCCGCTCAGTGTAATCCCTGCATTTCCCGGCGCGGGAGAGGCAGCAGACGGCAAGGTGCTCATGCTCGCGTTGGTGTTGGTCACCTGCACCCAGGGCGCGCTCAAGAAAAGCTGGTCCGATCCGGCAATCGACAGCGCGTTCAAAGTGAGGCTCCTCCCGAAGGACACCTGACCCAGTCCGGCCGGGTTGGACAAGCTCAACTGTCCGGCACTGGAGAGGGAGACCGCGTCGAACCCGCCGTCCCGGAAGCGTCCGAGGTCGCTGGCCGAAACGGAAAGGGTGGTCCCGGTCGTTGCCACGGAAAGTGTGCCTCCCGGCAAGCCCTCCATCCCGGCCTGGCCGAGAAGGTTGCCGTTAAGCTGGACCTGTCCGGAAGCCTGGAAGGAGAGTGAGCCTGCCTGGCCGGCGCTCGTCATGCGCGAAACGGTCCCGTCGTCGCCGACGAGGGTATAACTCGCGGGTGCCGAACCGGCAACGCTCACCAGGGAACCGGGGGAGAGAATAATGTTGCCGCTCGCGGCCGTCATCGTCACGCTCCCGCCCGGCAGCGGCGTGGCATCAGGCTCTAATCCGGTTATCGATGATTTCGTTCCCGGCTTGTCATACCCCTGTGCCGTGATCGTTGCCGGGCTATCCACGGTGATGTTCCCCACCGATGCCTTCAGGCTGATGTTGCCGCCGGGCGAGCTCGAGGGACCCTCCGATGTCGACAACGGGGGCGCTTACTGTGATGGAGCTGGAGCTGCCGGGTGAGGTCCGGACCGACGCCCCCGGGTAAAGCTCGACGCGGTTCGTGCTGAAGGTCTGCGGGTTCATCGGGCCGGTCTGGTTGATCAGTCCCGTCGTCAGGCCCGAGGGGACTGACCCCGCGCTCAGACTGAACGAACTCTTCCCGATATCGTCCGCCGTGACCTGCACGGTCCCCGGGTGGCCCGGCTCACCGGCTGTGCCGTTGACGAGAACGGGCACGGCAAGCTTGGTGAGAGAAGGCCCGATCGCAGCCCCGCTTTCTATTATGAGGTCATTGACGCTCTTGACGGTGATGTTGGTAAAGCCGGTCCCATCAAGCTGCGTCGCCCCCAGGACAAGCTGTCCTTTAAGGTTATCCGGCCAGGGGTCACCCGCGTTGAAACCGGGAGTAGAGGGAGTGCCGGGCGAGATTGTGACATTGCCGGCATGCATGGTGATGGAGCCGCCGTTGTTTCCCATGAGGGACTGTGCCTTCAAGTCCCCGGCGACGATCAGTGAATAACCTTGAAGGGTCAGGCTGCCCGCATCCCCCCCGGTAACCTTTCCCGACGAGGCGATTTGGTAGCCTCCGGTCACGTCGACCACGGCGCCGGGCATGACGGCCACACCTTGCCCGGTGATTGTTTTATCAAGCAACTCGATGGAGCCTCCATTGATATATCCCGATGTGGTTATCCCTGAGTCGGAGGTTACAGCTGATCTATTGTCGATTCTTTCCCCCCTGCTACGAGGGAGCTCCCGCCGGCTATGTAGATCCTCTCGTCAAGAGGGATGTAATTCGGATTGTTCCCGCTGGAAATAATCTGATTCGTGGTAATGTCCGTCTCGATGCTGAGGTTGATGCTGCCGCCGAGGACTGTGATCCCACCGTAGTCTTCGATCCTCCTCCCCCTGGCATTGAAGGCACCCCCGTGGTTCAGAGTGACCTGGGCACCTTTCTCCACGGTGATAGTCGTGTTGGCCGCAAGGCTGAGGGTACTGAGGCCCGCATTGGTCAGGGTGGCCGCAGGAAGGACGGTCGCGGCGGAGGGCAGGGGGTCGGTCGGCTGGAAGGCCGCCGAAAGGACAGGGGAGGTCCTGGAGGTCACGGTGATCTCCCGGGTCACGAAATCGACTGTGTCCCCCTGAGCAATGCCGTTGCTCACGTCTGTATTGCCGATCTTCAGGGTCCCCCCTGTCGCTTCAGCGTAGCCGGACGCCGACTGGTTGCCCGTCGAATTCGCGGGGTTTGCGGCGAGCACCTGCTGGAGACCGTTTGTCACCGAGCCGAGAATGGTCCCGTCGAGGACGACGGTTCCGGCTTGCATGCTGAAAATGCCTGCGTTGTCTCCCACCGTGTACGAGGCCGAGTACTTATTTACCGGGAAGGCCCCCCCGTAATAGACGCCGTCATATTCCCGGGTGACCCCGAATTTTGGACTGGCGAAGGTCTGGGTGCTCAGGACGCCGTCATAGGTGACGTTGGCGTTGGCGGTGCTAATGTCGTAGACCTTTGTCCCCGAGACGAGCACGGTCGTATCCAGGGTGCCCGCGCCGTAGACAATCCCGCCGCCGGAGAAATTGACGGCCGCCCCTTGCATCATCACGATGTCCCCCGCCGTCCCGGCACCCGAACCCAGCACCTTGATGTCAACCTCACCTCCGGCCGTGTGTCGTTCCGCGGCCGTCGTGGCTTGGGTCGTGAAGACCCCCGATACGTCTCCAATGGCGGAGCCGGCAACCTGGTTTATCTTAATGGTTTGCCCCTGCAACACACCACCCTTCTGAGAGTAATTGTCCCTGAGGTTAGCGGTGTTCATCTGAACCTGAACCAGACCGGCATCGGCCGGCTCATCGAGCCAGAGGCCGCTCACATCTATGAGGCTCCCTGACGCCAGGTAGACCCGGTCCGCGGCCTTCATCGTCACCAGCCCGGAGGGAGCGACAATGGACCCCTGGTGCACGATCAGGTTCGGGGAAACCTGTGGGTTAGACGGATTCGCCGGGTCGAGCCCGCCGAAGGTGACGTCGCTCCTCTGCGTCGCAAATGAGGCATCGAACAGGGTGGAAGAGCTGTCGACGGGAATGAGGATCTGGCTAGTGGGACCGGTGGAGATCTGATCCGAAGCGAAGAGCTCCACGTGTCCCGCCCTCTGAACCGCCGTAACCGAGCGGATGATGCCGTTCTGGTTCACGACGCGTCCGTACATGCCGACGAGACCCGTATCGGCGGCGAGGTATCCGCCCGCCAGGTTCGAGGCGGTCGACCCCTGGGGGCTATTATTCATCTTTACCATCAGGGCGGTGCGGGTCTCGCCTCCCGGGTAGGTGAGCATGTTTGCAGTGGCGCTCTGGGGTACGTCCAGTTCCAGGTCCGTGCCCGCAACGAGCCCGATCTGCCCGCTCGGCGTCACGATGCTCCCGCTGTTCTCCACCTGGGGGCCGATGAGAAAGACCGAGCCCCCGTTGTCGGTCTGGATGGTCCCCGTGTTCGATACGACGCCGGGGGTCTGGCCCGGGTCATAGAACTGGTCCTGCTGGCCGGGGGCGACGCTGTTTATAGTCCCCCGGCTCGTGTTGAATGCCAGGGTGCCGTTGTTGATCCAGTTGTCGACGTTCAGGTTGAGGGAGGAGGCTATCAGGCTATGGACGTTCACCTGCGAGCCGGGTGCGAAGAGGATGCCGTTCTGGTTGATGAGGTAGACCTGCCCGTCCGCCTTGAGGCTTCCCCAAATCTGGCTCGGGCTCAAGTCCCAGATGCGGTTGAGGGCCGCCCATGTCGAGTTGCCCTGTTGATTGAAGTAGACCGACGCATTCGCGCCTATGTTGAAGCTCTGCCAGTCGATGACCGCTTTGGGCTGCGTCTGGTTGACGACCATCTGGTTGGCTGCGGCCCCGGTGGTGGCGACAGAGGCCCCATAGATGAGGCCGCCGGTTTTCAGCACAGGCACCGTGTTCGCGCCGACAGGAGGAAGGGGGGGAGTGAAGGTCCCGTAGAATCCGGGGATGGCAGGCCCTGCCGGGAGCAGGGACGGGATCATGATAAGGATGCCCGCAACGACAGCTATGGCGCTTCGGATCATTTTCCGGTCCCCCTTGAGGACAGGCGCAGGTGTCGCGTCCCCTCTCCTGCCCGGCCTGATAAGATTTTGACGGTCCAGAGGATTGTAACAGGGTGATGTTACAGCCATATGACAAAATGTCGACTTTATCCTTAAGACCCGGCCCTTCCTCAAAACTGCGCCCCCACCTTAAAGTGCACCTGCCCTCGGTATTTCGGCGTCTGGCTCGTCGCGACGAGGGGGATGCCCAGGTCGAGCTGATAATACCAGCTCTTGAGGAATATGCCCTTGACGCCTGCCCCCGTGCCCTGAAGGCAGACGGTCCCCCTCTGGGACGGGAGGGGGTTTATCACCCCCAGCCACGCGTAGTCGTAAAAGGCATAGGGAACCAGCCGGAGACGGCCCTCGAGACCCAGGAAGCGCCCCATGTCGGGCGCGGCGAGCTCCACCGTCCCGTGAAGGGCATCATCACCAAGGGCCTCGGCCTCCTTGTACCCCCGCACGTTCATCATGCCCCCGGCGATGTACTCCTCGTGCGAGATCAACGGCTGATCGGCGATCTGTCCGTCCACCTTGACGAAGAGGCCCATTCCCTTGGGGAGCTTCACCTCTCTTTCTACGCCGGCGGTGAAAAAGATGTAATTCCCCCGCGCATTGAATCGCGCCACCTGGCTGAACTTCTCCTCGTCCGTGACCAGTCCGCGGAAGACCATGTTGAGACCGCCGCTGAACCGCGTCACGCCCAGGGAGTCCGGAAGGGCGGCATTATAGGAGAAGAGCATGGGGGCATATTTGATCGGCGTATTGACGCCCCCTCCCGCGACGAATCCCGTCGAGTCCCGGAAATCCTTGTAATCGAAGCCGGCGGTCAGGTTGTGCGTATATGCGGCGTACGGGGTCAGCGGGATCACGTACCGCACCCCCAGTATGCTCCCCTTGCCGTTGATGAGGAGCCCCTGGCCGAAGACGGCGCTGTTGCTGTCCGACTTGACCCCGTAGAGGGCGATCTGGTGGTCCGCCATCCAGGGGGCGGGGAGCGTGTAGGAGAGGGCGTACATCCGCACCTGCCCGGTATCCTCGGGAGAGGTCTGGAACTGGGCTGAAATGGAATGGTCCCTCTGCCAGAGGTTGTCGTACCGGAGCATGGCATTCAGCCGCAGATCGCTGGTATTATGGGTGGACCGGTCGTTAAGCTCCACGTTCCCGTGGAAGGGGAGCCGGTCTTCCACCTTGATGTCGACATCCGTCAGGCCCGGCTCCCTCCCCGGTGAAAGGCTGGGGGAGACCTTGATGTCCTGACCGTTGACCCGCTCCAGCTCCTTCTGAACCTCCGGCACGAAGAGGACCTTTCCCGGGGCCAGGGCCGGGAGGTCGCGCCGGATCTTCTTCTCCGTGTGCCATCGGTTTCCGGTGACCCGCACATTGCCGATCTTGCTTTCTATGATCTGGAGGCGGATCCGCCCGGCCTGCACCTGCTGCTCGGGGATGTTCACAAGAACCGCCGGGTAACCCGTATCGTGGTACATCTTTTCCAGGGCGTCCCGGGCCTTCTCCACGTCCTCGGCGGTCTTGCCGGGCCCCTTGTACCGCTGGAGGAGTTCGAGGATCTTTTTCCCGGACAGAAGGGTGTTTCCCTCGACGGTAAAGGACTCGATTGCAAAGGTGGGCGATTGTTCGGCGGCCCCGACAGGTGCGGCCGGGACCAGAAGGTGCACGAGGGCGAGAAAAAAAAGGGCCGGCCACAATTCCCTGAATCCGGGCAGGCCGAGAAGGTTCGCGTCCATTAGGTTCAGGCCACCTTACAACCTTGCTTCACGCCGGGTTTATCAGGATTTCGCATGCGCGCACGCCCCTCCCCGGCGGTCTCTCCACCGGGAGAGGGCAGCGGCGCGGCAGGTCGATCGTGAGGATAATGGAGTTCATCCGGTGACATGTACTCCGCCCTCTGATCATTCGATCCTCCACTGCCCTCGTGATGGGGTACGGATGTTCCGCCTCCGGCGTTCCTTCCGGTTTTGACGTTGCCGGACTTTGCTGTTGTTTTGTGACTGCAAAAGTACCATGACCTTGTTACAGTTATGTTACAGGTCTGTTAAAAGCGCGGTAAGAGACACATCGCTCTTCCGGTTGCGGCTTAAGCGGCGACTCCTTGAGCCGATAAGAGTAGCGGAGTCATCTCATCTTCGGAGGTCGATGCTTGCCTGTCCTTTTTGCCCTGTTGCGCGCGCGATTCTTCCGGTGCACGCTACTCGTCCTCATCTTCGCGTGGGGCTGCGCCGCCCCCGGGCCCGCCGGTCGTGAGTGGGTCCGGCCGGTTTACCGGGAAAAGATCAACGAGTGGCAGATGAGGATCCGCAAGGAGGGCTGGTCGGAAAGTCAGATCCACTCGATCTTGCGCCAATTTCGCGGCCTGGCCGCCTATCGCATGGAGATCGCCGATCATTGGGACACGCCGAAGGAGTTTATGCGGAAGGGCTTTTCCGGCGATTGCGAGGACATCACCGTCTTTATGATGGGGACGCTGAAGCGGCTCGGTTATCCGCACCCGGTCCGGGTCCTGATCGTCGAGGGCCTCTTCGAGGACCACGCACTTCTCCGGCTGGAGATGCCCGGAGGCGGATGGCGGGTGTACGACGTCGTCCCCCCCGGCGTGCCCACCCCTGAGCTGGGCCGGCTCAGGCCGGTTGTCGAATTCGATGAGACGGGCGTCAACTGGTTTGCCTCGCGGGCGCAAGCGGCCTCGCATGCCCAGAAAGCCAATGCACTCATCGCGGGCGATCCATGGGAGACCCAGGCAGCCGGCGGGCGGGATCGATAGCCGAAAGGGTCCGCCTCGGCCGTGCGGGTCCGCTCCCGTATTCACCCATTTTTAACGCGCTCTTTCTCAGCGCGCAACATTTCGGGTGATATGCTTTGCTCGGGCGTGAAAGAAAGAGCGGGAGAACGAGCAAGCCAAGGAGTGAAGAAATGGAAGATTTCAGTGTCGAACTCACCTGCGCCGGTTGCGGAAGAAGCTATCACACGGCCCTGAGGATGATGAGGTTGAATGTGCATACTCCCTGTCCCGCCTGTGGGTTTCGAAACAGCGTCTCCCCGCACGACGCCATCAAGGCGCAGCGGCTTCTCGAAAGGCTTGAGCTGGAAGAAAGGCGGAGCGTGGCCTGACCTTCACGTGCGCCGGACGATAGCGTAATTGCCGGGCAAGGCCGAAAGCGGTGAGACCCGGGAGGTCCATCGGCGACGCTACAGGCTATCGATCATGCCCGCCACACGCGGTCCCCAGACTTGAAGGGAATATCTCTCCTCCGCGATGGCCCTTGCCCTTCTGCCCATGCGCTTTCTTAAGGGAACGTCGTTATTGAGGCGCTCTATGGCCTCGCGCCACTCATCGATCCGCTGCCTCAGGAACCCGCTTTCGCCCTCTTCTATGATTTCGGGTGAAACCCCGAAAGGGTGCGAGATGGAGGGGAGACCCGACGCGCAATACTGTATCAGTTTCAACCCGCACTTGCCTCGCGACCAGATATCCTCCCTGACGGGCATGATGCCCGTGTCGAAGCTGAGGAGCAGTCTCTTTTTCCTTCTCTCCGCTCCACTTCTCAAAGACTGTCTGCGCCCCCATCACGGCGGGCGGCTTGTCGGCCACTATCTTGAAGATCGTGTTGCGGGGCGGTGAAGCAAAAAGCGGTGCGATGTCGGAAAGATATCGGAGGGTCGATGCGCCGCCGATCCAGCCCACGACAGACGGCCCGGCAGATGAGTGGTCCTTCACCGGGTAATCGGCCGTATTCACGACGGTGGGGACGTAAAACACGCGCTCTCTTTTGTATTTCTTTGCCTCCGAAATAAGGAAGGCGTTCCCGCAGAACACCGCATCGGACAGCCTTACCATGCTTCCGAACCTTCTTCTCCTCGTCGGGCTTTCCTTTCTCGTCCCGTACATGATCGCGTCGTCAAAATCGAAGACGATCTTCTTCCCGAACCTCTTCAGCAGGTACCGTTTTACAAGATCGGGGAGGAGCCGCTGCACATAGACCACGTCGGCACGGCGGAGGGCCCGTATGAGCACCGGTATCCCTGCTTTCGTGGTGAGGTGGCCGACGTCGAAACCGGCCTTTTCCAGATAAGGGAAATATTGCTGGATCCTGTAGCCGTTGGGGTTCGTCGCGGCCTGAATATGATGGGCAAAAAATAATATGCGTTTCGTCATGGGAGCACTACCGCACGAATCAGGCGCGGCCGGCCGGTGGCTGCCTCGCCGTTGCGGAAGGAGGCGCGGCGGCTGTTTTCCTTCCTCACGTTCCTACTATATCACACTTTTTGCCGTTTGTGGCCGCCCGCGAGAGAGACTGCTCCTTATCCTTATCGATTGAATGCACTCGATCCGTCCGGCCCGCCCTTTCGATTGTGTACAATCAGGGAGCGGAAACCTTTGATAAGGCTCGAATGATCCGTGGCATATGACCGATACGTGGTATACTATTATATTAGAGAGAGCGAGGAGGGTATCCGTGAAAATACGGTTTCTGGGTGCGGCGCGGCAGGTGACAGGGTCCTGTTACCACTTAGCGGTGAACGGCATGCAGTTCCTCGTCGACTGCGGCATGCAGCAGGGTGAGAATGCGGAGAATGACCATCCTTTCGCCTTTCAGCCCTCGGAGATAGCCTGCCTCTTCCTCACCCACGCCCATATCGACCACTCGGGGCTGATACCGAAGCTGGTGAGAGAGGGCTTCAGGGGGCAGATCATTGCGACCGGCGCGACGGCGGCTCTCGTCAAGATCATGCTCCGTGACTCGGCCCACATACAGGAAAAAGACGCCGAATGGAAGACGAAGAAGGCCCTGAGGCAGGGGAAAGACCACCTCTTCGAGCCGCTCTACACGGTGCGGGACGTGGAGGCGGCATTGCCGTTTTTTGTGGAGAAGGAGTACGGCGAGACGGGCCGGCTGGGGAAGGGCCTCAAGTATTGCTTCATCGACGCCGGGCACATCCTGGGGTCGAGCACGTTTGCCCTGTGGTACCAGGACAGCCCCGTGGAGAAGAAGATCGTCTTCTCAGGAGACATCGGCAACAAAGGGAACCCGATCATCGCCGAGCCGGAGCTTACGACGACCGCGGATTATGTGGTAATGGAATCGACGTACGGAAACCGCCTGCACAAGAGCACCTCGGAGAGCATCGACGAGCTGGTGGAGGCGGTCAAGGTCACCTTCAAGAGGGGGGGCAACGTGATCATGCCGGTCTTTGCCGTCGGCAGGACGCAGGACCTTCTCTCCACCCTGAATGAGCTGGTAGCGGAAAGGCGGCTGCCGCCCTTCGACGTCTATATCGACAGCCCCCTGGCCGAAGCGGTAACGAAGATATATTTGACGCACCAGCAGTACTTCGATGAGGATGCGGGGAAATTCGCCAAGGTGATCAGGGGCGATGCCATAAAGCCGCATTTCACCGAGTCGATCGAGGAGTCGCAGGCGATCAACCGGATAAAGTCGGGCGTGGTCGTGATGGCCGGCAGCGGCATGTGCGAAGGCGGCAGGATCGCGCACCATCTGAAGCATAACCTCTGGAGGCCCGAGTGCAGCATCGTTTTTACGGGGTTCCAGGCGCGGGGAACACTCGGCAGGCGGATTGTCGACGGCGCCTCTCACGTGCACGTGCTGGGTGAGGAGATCGCGGTGCGGGCGAAGGTTTATACGATCAACGGTTTTTCCGCCCACGCGGACCGGTCGGGGCTTATCGAGTGGCTCTCCTCCTTCGTCAGCCGGCCGGAGGTCTTCATTGTACACGGGGAGGAGAACGTGGCAATCGATTTCGCAAGGCTGGTGGAGGAGAAGCTCGGCCTCGTCACGCACGTCCCCCATAAGGAAGAGGAATTTGCCATATAAGCGAGGAGCGATATCACAGGAGGCACCTCATGGTTCACGGCGAGTTACAGGAATTTTTTAACGCGACGGACTACTTCATCGATCGGAACATACGGCAGGGACGGGGCCACAAGGTCGCCGTTTACACCGAATATCGAAACTACACGTACAACGATATACAGAAGATGGTAAACAAGACGGCAAACGCGCTTCCGGGAATTGGGCGTACGCGTGGACGACCGGATACTGATCCTGATGCTCGATGTCCCCCAGTTCTATGCGGTCTTTTACGGCGCCATCAAGATAGGGGGCGTGCCCATCCCCGTGAATACCATGCTCACGGCCGCGGATTACGAATATTACCTCAACGACAGCCGGGCCCGGGTGCTGGTGATCTCGGAACAGCTGGTCCCCGTCGTCAGCGAGATCAAGGGCGACCTGCGCTATCTCCGGGACGTGATCGTCATCTCGGAGACCAAGGGCGCTCATATCCCCTTCCGTCAGATGTACCGCCACGCGCCGGAGACGCTCAAGACCGAGTACACGACGAAAGACGACACCGGTTTCTGGCTTTACAGCTCCGGCTCGACCGGCTCACCGAAAGGGGCGATCCATTCCCAGTACGACATGGTCGCTTCTTCGGAAGCCTTCGGCAAGGGCGTGCTGGGGTTGACCGAGGACGATATCCTTTTCTCGGCGGCGCGTCTTTTCTTTGCATACGGCCTCGGCAACGCGGGGTATTTCCCGTTCGCCGTCGGCGGCTCGGTGGTGCTCAACGCGCAGCCGCCTAACCCCGAGAGCGTCTTCCGCCACCTGGAGCGTTTCCGCCCGACCGTTTTCTTCGGTATACCGACGCTCTACGGGCAGATGCTCGCGTATAAGGAGAAGCAGGACCACGAGACGGGCGCCGGCACCGACCCCAACGCAGCGCATGAATTCTCATCCGTCCGGATCTGTGTCTCCGCCGGCGAGGCCCTGCCGCCGGACCTGTATCACCGGTGGAAAAAGCGGTTCGGCATCGATATCCTCGACGGCATAGGCTCGACCGAGATGCTCCACATCTTCATCTCAAACCGTCCGGGAGACGTCAGGCCGGGGTCGACGGGCAAGCCCGTGCCCGGTTATGAGCTGAGGCTCGTCGACGACGGGGGACAGGAAGTCCCGAAGGGCGAGATAGGGGCGCTTCTCGTGAAGGGTGCGAGCGCTGCCCAGCAGTACTGGCGGAAACGGGAAAAGACGCGCCTGACCATGCAGGGCGAGTGGATCAATTCGGGGGACAAGTATTACGTCGACGACGACGGCTACTACTGGTGCGCGGGCCGAGGGGATGACATGCTCAAGGTCGGGGGGATCTGGGTGTCGCCCGTCGAAGTCGAGAACTGCCTCATGGAAAACCCCGCGGTGCTTGAAGTCGCGGTGGTCGGCAAGGAGGACGATAAGGGCCTTACCAAGCCAAAGGCCTTCGTGGTGCTGAAGCAGGGATATGAGCCGTCGGAGGACCTGGAGAAAGAGCTGAAGCAGTGGGTCCTCGACCGGATGGCCAAGTACAAGTACCCCCGGTGGATCGAGTTTGTCCCGGAGCTTCCGAAGAGCTCCACGGGCAAGATACAGAGATTCAAGCTGAGATTCAGGTAATTTCATGCATATCCGCCGCCCTGCCCGGGGGAGTCCCCGTTCAGGGCGGCGGATATGGGGGACCCCTATGAGAGTGGAGATACGCTTATTTGCAACGTTCCGTGATTTCCTCCCTCCGGGGAGCACCGCGTTCTCGTTTACGAGGGCGTTGGAGGAAGGGACGACGGTGGAAGAGGTCCTGACGGAATTGAAGCTGCCCGAGCAGACCCCGAAGATCATCATCCTCAACGGCGTCCACGCGGACGCGTCCCGCGTGCTCCGGGACGGCGACGTACTGAGCCTCTTTCCTCCCGTCGGCGGCGGGTAATTTACTTTTCAGGCCCGGAAATAAGGGTTGCGGCCCTTCTCACACCTTGGACGCCTTTTTTTCCTTCTTGGCTTCCCTCTTTTCTTTCAATGTCTTGGTCGGCTGCTTCTTCGCATCCTTCTTTACATCGTGACTTTTCGCCATGGTATCACCCCTTTTCAGCGTTGCCATATATTACCATAAACACGTTTTTGCGAAAAGCCGAAATGATCGTGGCCTGCCCGCTTTCCGCGTTTTGCGCGTCACCCGCCCGCAATCCGTGATATAATCTGACACAAAACAATGAAGGAGGCAGAGGATATGGGAAAAAAAGAGGCGGCCATCTCCTGTTTCAAGACGGGCTATAATTGTTCCCAGGCGATACTTTCCGTGTTTGGGCCTGATCTCGGTATGGACCCGGAGACCGCGTACCGTGTGGCCTGCGCGTTCGGGGGCGGCCTGGCCGGATCGGGGGAGACGTGCGGGGCAGTGACGGGCGCCCTCATGGTCCTGGGGCTGAAGTACGGCATGACGGACTTCCGGAACCAGCGGGCCAAAGAGGAGACCTACGAGTATGCGAAGCGGTTCCTGGCCGAATTTACCTCTCGCCGGGGCTCCACCAGGTGCAGGGACCTGCTCGGGCGTGATATCGGCACACCCCAGATGCGGGCACAGGCCAAATTGGATGGGCTCTTTGAGACGCTCTGCCCCGGATTTGTGGGAGATGCGGCGCAGATCGTCGAGACCCTCGTGGGGCCCTCCGAGGCGTGAGGCGACCCGCCGGGTCTCGAAACCAAAAGAAGACGCGGGGCGGCATGAATGAGGAAGGGCTGCGCAGGATCGAGCGGCTGAACCGGCTGCCCTTCAATCGGAAGGCAGCCGCGATGCTGGAGGAGAAAGGGGAGGCCGGCGACCCGGCATCTCTCCACTCGGTCCGGCTCGCCCTCTGGGCGGTCAGGGAAGGCCTTATCGAAGTGGACGCGGCGCTCGGGGAAACCCTCGAGGCAATGACGTCGTGGAGCCCGGAAAGGCTCGCCGGGTTTTTTCTGTGCCCGGAAAATACCGAGGCATATGAGCTGCCGGGGTGGGAAGAGGCTCGTGAGCCAAAGGAGCTCGCGATGCTCGTCATCAATCAGATAGAGGAGAGGATGCTCGTCCACTTCCCCTGGTACTACGATCTGTCCTAGTCCCGTTTCAAGCAAGCGAACGCCGCGGCGGCCGGGCCGGCACCGGCAGCCACGCTCCCCATCCGCGCCCGCTCCCCATCGGCGCCCCGCCCACAAAAGGTTGACGGCCCTTTCGGTCCTATGATATTCTCACTAGATCGGCTTGAGCATCGCATATCGAAAACTACATCCCATTTTTTGGAGGTTTCCATGTCAACCATATATGAAGTATTCGCGCGGGAAGTGCTCGACAGCCGGGGAAATCCTACGGTAGAAGCGGAGGTGGTGCTGGAGAGCGGCGTCATGGCCCGCGCAATCGTCCCGTCTGGCGCGTCGACGGGCGAGAGGGAAGCCCTGGAGCTGAGAGACGGGGACAAGACGAGGTTCCAGGGAAAGGGCACGCTTACCGCGGTGAAGAACGTGAACGAGATCATCGCGCCCAAGCTGGAAGGGGTCGACGTCATGGAACAGGCCCTCATCGACAACACGATGATAGAGCTCGACGGCACTGATAACAAGACCCATCTCGGGGCAAATGCGATCCTCGCCGTCTCGATGGCGGTCGCCAGGGCCGCGGCCGACTTCGAGGACCTGCCCCTCTACCGCTATCTGGGCGGGGTCCGGGCCCGGGAGCTGCCGGTGCCCATGATGAACGTGATCAACGGAGGGGCCCACGCGCAGAACCCCCTGGACGTCCAGGAGTTTATGATCGTCCCCACGGGCGCGAGCAGCTTCAGGGAGGCCCTGAGGATGGGCGTGGAGGTCTTTCACGTGCTGAAGGGCGTCCTCAAGGAGAAGGGGCTTGCCTCGGGCGTAGGCGACGAGGGCGGCTTCGCGCCGCAGATATCCTCGGCCAGACAGGCAATCGAGTTGCTCGTGCTCTCCATAGAAAAGGCCGGGTACAAGCCCGGTAAAGAGATCGCGATTGCCCTCGATACCGCGGCGAGCGAGCTCTATAAGGACGGCGTCTACCGGATCGAAGGCAACGCGTGGAGCTCGGAGCAGATGGTGGCTTTCTACGAGTCGCTCATCAAAGACTATCCCATCGTCTCCATCGAGGACGGCTTTTCGGAGAGCGACTGGGATGGGTGGAGGCTCTTCACCAGGCGATGCGCGAAAAAGATCCAGATCGTGGGAGACGACATCTTTGTCACCAACCCCAGGATACTCACGGAGGGGATAAAGCGGGGTATCGCCAACTCGGTCCTCATCAAGCTGAACCAGATAGGGACCGTGACGGAGACATTGACGACCATCGAGATCGCGAAGAGGGCAGGCTATACCTGCGTGATCTCCCATAGGTCGGGCGAGACCGAGGACCCCTTCATCGCCGACCTCGCCGTTGCGGTGAACGCCGGTCAAATCAAGACGGGCTCCGCGTCGAGGTCCGAGAGGATCGCAAAATATAATCGAGCTCATGAGAATAGAGGAAGAGCTTGGAGATGCGGCCGTATTCGGCGGAAAGGGCGTATTTTACAGCGTGAAATGAAGATAGACCTGAAGTATGGAAGAGATGTCGTCTCTTTTGAGCCGCCAAGGGCATGGACCGTTTCTGTCGTGGACCATGGACATCCCCTTCCGCGGCCGTTCGGGGAGACCCTCGCGGCGTCATGCGCGGAGCCTTACGGCTCACCCCCCCTCGAGGACTGGGTGGCCGGGAAGGACCTCCTCGTCATAGTCTCCGACGTGACGAGGTATACGGGGGCCGAGCTGCTTCTCCCCGAGCTTCAGCGGCGCATCTTCCCTAAGGCGCGCCGTGTGCGCATTCTCTTTGCCCTCGGCAACCATCGCAAGCAGACGGAGGCCGAGCAGAGGGCGCTCGTCTCGGATGCGGTCTATGAGACCATACCGTGCGTCGACCACGACTGTTTCAACGAAGACGTCCTCTCTCCGCTGGGCGTCACCCCGACCGGTCTGAACGTGGCGCTCAACGCCATGCTGGGTGAGGCGGATGCGACGATCGTCACGGGGGCGATCAGCTTCCACTACCTCGCCGGCTTCGGTGGGGGGAGGAAGTGCATCATACCCGGCATCAGTGCGTACCAGACCATTCTCGATACCCACAGGAGGGTTTTCAACAAGGAGAAGCCGGGCAAGCATGTGCGCGCCCAAACAGGGATCCTTGAGGGCAACCCGATGCACGAAGCCATCATGGAGGGGATCGCGCTTATCAAGAAGCCCCTCTTTCTCATCAATACCATCTTCGACGATGAAAAGCGCCTTCTCAATATTTTCTCGGGGGACATAAAGCAGTCCTTTGATGCGGGCTGTGCCTGGTATCAGGGCTATTTCTCCGCCACGGTCGCGGAAAAGGCGGATGTGGTCGTGGTGAGCGCGGGCGGCTACCCCAAGGACATCGACTTTATTCAGAGCCACAAGGCCCTGGAGCATGCCCGGCACGCGGCAAAGCCCGGGGGGACGATTATACTGCTGGGAAAGTGCGGGGACGGCGTGGGGAACAGGTATTTTATGCCCTGGTTCGATTACCCGTCGGCCGATGCGATGGAGCCCCATGCGCGGTCGAGCGACAAGGTCTATGCCCAGACGGCGTATTCGACCCGCCTCAAGGCCGAGAGCTATCATATTATCCTTGTCTCTGACCTTGAAGACGATCAGGTGAGAAAGATGGGGATGGAGCCGCGGCGCACACTCATTGATGCCGTCGCCTCCCTTCCCAGGGGCTCGATTGCTCTGCCATGTACTGCCGGAAGGATCAAAAACGCTGGTGAGGGAACCATGAAGGGAACAGGGAGAACGGAGATGGAATGCACCCTCGAGAAAAACAGAGCGGCATGCACCTGCACGTATGAGTGCGAAAATAGGGGGAAATGCTGCGCGTGCGTCGCCTTTCACAGGGAGAGGCGGGAGGTGCCCGGTTGTTTCTTCTCGAAAGAGGGGGAGAAGACATATGACCGGTCCATCCGGAAGCTTCTCGACGACCACAGGTAAAACAATACATTAAATAAAAACAGCGAAAAGGAGACATCGATGGCCAAAAACGCCGTGCATATCACGGACTTAACACTGAGAGACGGGCACCAATCCCTCTTTGCCACCAGGATGACCACAGCCGATATGCTGCCGATCGCGTCGAGGCTGGATGACATCGGCTTCTATTCGATGGAGGTATGGGGCGGGGCAACCTTCGACGTCACGACGCGGTTCCTCAATGAAGACCCCTGGGACAGGGTGCGCCTCCTGAGAGAGAAGATGCCGAAAACGCCGTTCCAGATGCTCCTTCGCGGCCAGAACCTCGTGGGGTACCGGCAGTATGCGGACGATGTCGTCGAGGCCTTTGTTGCCGCGGCCGCCGAGGCCGGCATCGACATTTTCCGCATTTTCGACGCCTTGAATGACGAGCGCAATTTTATCACCGCGTACAAGGCGGTCAAGAAGGCGGGAAAGCACATACAGGGCACCCTGTCATATGCGCTCACGGAACGGAGGATGGGCGGTCCGATCTTCAACCTCGACTATTATGTGACAAGGGCCAAGACGCTGGAAGAGATGGGGGCCGATTCCTTCTGCATCAAGGATATGGCCGGCATCATATCTCCCTACGACGCCTTCGAGCTCGTCTCCGCCCTGAAGAAGACCCTGAAAATTCCCGTCTTTCTCCACACGCACTACACGAGCGGCATGGCCTCCATGGCGTGTCTCAAGGCGATAGAGGCAGGGGCCGACGGCATCGATACCTGCGTCGCGCCCTTTGCCTTGAGGAGCTCCCACCCGGCCGTCGAGCCCTTTATCGTGACCTTGTCGGGGACCGACCGGGACACCGGCCTTGCCCTCGAAAAATTTCCCGAGATCAACGACTATCTGGAAAGCATCGTCGAGAAATACATGCAGTTCGCCGATACGACAAAATTCTCCGCCATCGACATCGGCGTGCTCATGCACCAGATACCGGGCGGCATGATCAGCAACCTCGTGAGCCAGTTGAAACAGGCAAAGGCCGTTCACCGCATCAATGAGGTGTATGAAGAGATACCCCGTACACGGGCTGAAATGGGCTATCCCCCGCTCGTCACCCCCACGAGCCAGATCGTCGGGGTCCAGGCGGTGATGAACGTGCTTATGGGCAGGTACAAAGTGACCACAAAAGAGGTGAAAGATTACTTCTACGGCCTCTACGGCCGTCCTTCGGCGCCGGTCGATGAGGAGATCAGGAAGAAGGCCCTCAAAGGCTACGAGAGGGGGGAGACGCCCATCGACGCCCGGCCGGGTGACGTGCTCGCACCCGAGCTGCCGAAAGCGCGCGAGGCCCTGAAAGGCATTTCCGAAAAGATGGAGGATATACTGATCTACGCGCTCTATCCGATGACGGGCCTGGAGTTCATCAAGAGGAAGTACAAGATCGCGTGACAAGCAGCCGTTTGGCCGCCCGAATAGAATTGCGTGAAGCATATCAGCCGGTCCCAAAGGGCGTCTCCCGAACGGAGACGCCCTTTTTTTTCTTGACAGACCGAGGGGCCGGTGGTACTAATATGGTAGCGTAGAGAGAACCTCGTACCTGCCTGGAGAACCTATGACGGAGCAGAAGAAGGGTGACCGCTACCTCGTGCCGGCGCTGGAGCAAGCGGCGCGGGTGCTCTTCTGCCTGGCCGGGTCCGATGCCTCCCATACGAGCCTCAACGATATCTGTGAGTGCGTCGGCATCCACAAGAGCAGGGCCTTCGCCATCCTGCACACGCTGGCAAAACTCGGGTTTGTCCAGAGGAATGGGGAGGGAATGGGCTATGCGCTCGGCCCGGGCCTCGTCTCCCTCTCGCGGCGGTTCCTCGACAAGCTGAGCGCCCCGCGCCTGGCGGAGCCCATCCTGGCGGAATTGGCAAGAAAGACCGGAAATACTGCCGTCTTCGGATGGATACACGAAAAGTACGTCTTCGTTGTCGCAAAACATGAAGGCGAACAGGCCGTTTCGATCACGATGCGTCTCGGGCAGCGCTTTCCCCTCTCCTACGGCTCCCACGGGAAGGCCATCGCGGCCCACCTCCCCGAGAAAGAGCTCGATCTGCTCCTCCGGGAGGAGAAGCTCTATTTCCACGGGGAGCCGTCGAGGTTCGACAAGGAGAGGCTCGACAAGGAGATAGAAGCCTGCCGCCGGGAAGGTTTTGCCCTCGAAGTGGGGGAGATGGTGCAGGGCCTCACCACCGTGGCGGCGCCCGTCACCGGTGTCAGCGGCGCGCCCCTCGGCTATATCGTGCTCATCGGCTTTTTTTCGTTGGATACCGCCCGCGAGCTGGGACCGAGCGTCGCCGGGGCAGGCAGGGCGCTCTCCGAGCAGCTTGGGGCGCGCAAAGAGTAAAGGCAAAAACACTTCGGAGGAAAGATATGGCAACAAAGAAAGCAACACGAGTACGCGGGAAGAGCGCGGATGCGGCATCCATCGAGCTTACCGTGAATGGGCGGATATACCGCCTGGATGTGGGAAGCGCGTCCGGTGCGGTCGACCCCGCCCATACCCTGGCCTACACGCTGAGGGAGACCCTCGGCCTGACCGGCACGAAAGTGTCGTGCGACAACGGCGCCTGCGGCTGCTGCACGGTCCTCATGGACGATAAGGCGGTTCTCTCCTGCATGACCCTGACCGTCGAATGCGACGGCAAGCGGATAACGACGATCGAGGGCCTGCGGGACAGGACGACGGGCACTCTCGATCCGCTGCAGCAGTCGTTTATCGACCACACCGCTTTTCAGTGCGGCTTCTGCACGCCGGGCATCATCATGAGCGCCAAGGCCCTCCTGAACGAGAATCCGCACGCCACGGAAGAAGAGGTGAAACAGGCCCTCGCGGGCAATTTCTGCCGGTGCATCAGCCATTATCAGGTCATAGAAGCGGTGATGGCGGCGGCCGGAAAGGGGTGACGAGATGACGACGGGCTACCGATTCATAGGCAAGGCCACGCCGAGGCAGGATGCGGTCGATATCGTCTCGGGAAACTCACGGTATGTAAACGATATCAAGGTCCCCGACATGCTCCACGGGAAGGTGCTGCGGAGCCCGCACCCGCATGCCCGGATTGTCCGGATCGACAAGAGCCGCGCGACCGCGCTGCCGGGGGTGGCCGCGGTGCTCACCTGGCAGGACGTCCCCGTCTGGAAGGGGGGGACACCGAGGTACACGAGGGTGCTCGATGAGAAGGTCCGGTACGTGGGCGACGCCGTGGCACTCGTTGCGGCAACGACCGAGCAGATCGCGGAAGCAGCCATCGACCTGATAAGAGTCGAATACGAGCTGCTGCCCGCCGTTTTTGAAATGGAGGACGCATTGCAGCCAGGCGCACCCCAGCTCTACGAGGAGTTCCCCGGAAACGTGGTGACCCCCGGCATGCCCTTTTTCGGTCCCAAATGCCTGAAGGAAGTGCGGATGGGAGACGTGGACGAGGGGTTCCGGGAAGCAGACGTCGTCACGGAGGGGACCTTCGGCTACGAGAACATGCCCAACCCGCTGCCGCCCGAGCCCCCCGGCGCAATCGCCCTGTGGGAGGAGCCGAACAAGCTGACCCTCTGGGTGTCGAACCAGGCCTCTTACATGGATAGCATCACCCTTTTTCACGTCATGGAGAGGCAGGTCGAGGTAAGGACCATCGGCGGCCCGTGCGGCGGCAGCTTCGGATCGAAGTTCATGTCCTGGCAGATGCAGTGCCATGCGGCGCTCCTCTCCAGGGCAACGGGCAGACCGGTCAAGCTGGTCTTCACGAAGGAGGAGCACCTGGCCGCATTCGTGCTGCGCCCTTCGTCGCGCATGCACGCCAGGGTGGGCATGAAGAAGGACGGGACGGTCACGGCCGTAGCCGGCGACTGGCTCATCGACACGGGCTACTATTCCATGACCACCCAGGCTCAAGTGGCCGTCGGCTGCGGTGAGATACAGATCATGGTCAGGTGCCCCAACTGGGACTTAAGGCCCGTGATCGTCTGCACGAACCGGAACGCGTCGGGCATCGTCAGGGGTTTCGGCGGCCAGGAGCTGAAGTGCATACTGATACCGCTTTTGAGCCTCGCCATGGAGAAGCTCGATATCGACCCTTTTCAATTCCTGAAGAAGAATTTTGTCTCACCCGGTGACGGATATTTTTGGCGGGACGGCATCTGGTACAACTACAGGGGTGTCGACTACGGCCCGGCCATGGATAAAGGGGCAGCCCTCTTCGGCTGGAAGGAAAAGTGGAAGGGCTGGCTCAAACCCAGCTCGACGGCCGGCGCCAAAAAAAGAGGGGTAGGGGTAGGGGTCCATGGGAACGCCGATATCGGTGAGGATGCGTCGGAGGCGTATGTGCGCCTCCACCCGGACGGGAAGGCGAAGCTCTTCTCCTGCGTGACCGAGCACGGGACGGGCCAGAGGACCAATTTTGCAAAAATGGTTGCCGAGGTGCTCCAGATACCCCTGGAGAAGGTTTCCGTGGCGCCTTCTGATTCGCTCGTCAACCCGTATGAATTCGGCCCCGCGGGCTCGCGGGGGACCTATGCCATAGGGAGCGCCGTTATCCGGGCGGCGGAGGATGCGAGGAAGAGGCTTTTCGAGATTCTCGCCCCCGAGCTCGATGCGGACGCAGGGGAGCTTGAGACGCTCGACGGCTTTGTCTTCCACAAGAGGCGTCCGGACAAAAAGCTCCCCTGGAGGGCCATGGGGATCGACCGGACCGTGACGGGGTACGGGCGCTTCGAGCCTGACTACACGCTGACCAACTGCATGATGACCTTTGTCGAGGTTGAAGTCGATACGGAGAGCGGCCAGGTGAGCCTTCTCCGCGTGGTAAACGCGACAGACGTGGGCTGCGTCATAGATCCGCAGGGACTCCGGGGCCAGCTCAACGGATGCCTCGGGTCCGCGGGTATAGACAGCGCCCTCTTCGAGGAGACCATCCTCGATCGCGCCACCGGCCATATCCTCACTGCCAACATGATCGACTACAAGTGGCGCACCTTCGCGGACTTGCCGGAAATCGAGAATGTCATTCTTGAAACGCCTTTTCCCAGCATGCGCTTCGGCGCCGTCGGGGTCGGAGAGGTTGCGCCCTCTCCGGGACCGTCCGCGGTCCTCATGGCGGTCTCTAATGCGATAGGGGCGCGGCTCTACGAGTACCCGGTGACACCCGAGAGGGTCCTGAAGGCGCTGGGCAAAGGAGGCGCACAATGAGAACGTTCACCCATTACAACGCGCGGTCGATCAGGGAAGCCCTCGACCTCCTGGAGAAACACAGGGGAAAGGCAAAGCTCAATGCGGGGGGCACCGACCTTTTGGGCACGCTTAAGGCGGCAGCCGTCCCCGACTACCCCGAGGCGGTCATCAACCTGAAACAGATAGATGGGCTGGACTACATCACACAGGATGGGGAGGGGATCAGGATAGGCGCCCTGACGAAACTCGCCCGGATCGCTTCCGCTCCTCTCGTCAGGGAGGGTTACAAGATACTGAGCGATGCCGCCCTGTCGGTAGCCACGCCCCAGGTGAGGAACATGTGCACGGTAGGGGGCAACATCGCCCAGGACGTGCGCTGCTGGTACTACAGGTACCCGCGCCAACTGGGCGGGCCGATCACGTGCCTGCGTAAGGGCGGGCCCCTTTGCAATGCCGTTCCCGGCGACAACCGGTATCATTCCGTCTTCGGCGGCGCCCCGCCGGCCTCGCTCCCGTGCGCGTCCCGTTGTCCCGCCTCTACCGCCATACCGTTCTACATGGGTCTCGTCAGGACCGGCAGCTTTACTGCGGCCGGCCGGGTCGTGCTCGATTACAACCCCCTGGCTGCCATTACCGGCCGGGTCTGCCCCACGTTCTGTGAGCCGGAGTGCAAGCGGGGCGGGTTCGACGAGCCGGTGGCGATACGGTGTGTGGAGCGCGGCCTTGGCGACTATATGCTGGAGAACGGGCCTGAGTTCTACAGGCCGCCCGATGAGGCTTCCGGCAAGGCCGTCGCCGTCGTCGGGTCCGGACCGGCCGGGCTGGCCGCCGCCTATTACCTGAGGAGGTCGGGCCACCGGGTCACCGTATTCGAGAGGCTGCCGGAAGCGGGCGGGATGCTTCGCTATACCATACCGGCCTTCCGCCTGCCGAAGGACGTGGTGAGGAAGCAGGTCCAGGCGCTCGCGGGCATGGGCATCTCCTTCGAGTGCGGCGTCGACGTGGACAGGGAGGCGCTTACTCGCATCAGGGACCGGTTCGACGCGGTCCTCCTCGCCTGCGGCGCGTGGAAAGAAAGGCCGCAGGGCATGAAAGGAGAGGGATTGATACTCTCCGGCCTCGACTTTCTGAAGAAGGTGAGCGAAGGCGACCGGGCCGTGCCGGGCAGGAAGGTGGCCGTCATCGGCGGCGGCAACGTGGCCGTCGACGTGGCGAGGACACTCCTCCGGCTTGGGGCTCGACCCGTCGTGCTCTACCGCAGGGGCCAAAAAGAGATGCCGGCATTCAGGGAAGACGTGGAGAAGGCGCGGGAGGAAGGCGTGCGGTTCCGGTTCCTCACCCTGCCTGTCCCGGGCATCGAAGACCGCATCGGGCATAGCGCTCGCGTGCGTTCGCATGGGCCTCGGGCTGCCCGACGCATCCGGCCGCCGCCGGCCCGTGATGAAGCCGGGCTCAGACTTCACCATGACCTTCGACGCCGTCATCAAGGCGATCGGCGAAGGGCCGGAAGACTACCTGGCCGCATCCCCCCTCAAGAGTAAGCGCAAGGCCGCGTCTGCGGCTCCCGCGCTCTCCCCCGGCGTTTTCGCGGCCGGAGACTTTATCACGGGGCCGTCCACCGTCGTTGCCGCAGTCGCTTCCGGCCGCGAGGCAGCCCGCAGCGTAGAGGTGTTCCTCCGCCCGACCTATCCGGAGGCTACCGGCCCGGACGGAAGGGCGACCCCTACACGCCCCTTTTTCCGGAAGGCAGACCGCATCCGGATGAGAGAGGCGGCCGCATCCGAGCGGGTGAAAAGCCTCGACACCGAAGAGACGTCGTCACCGCTCATGGATGAGATCGAGACGGAGGCGGGCAGGTGCTTCGACTGCGGGTGCGTGGCGGTCAATCCCTCCGACGTGGGTACCGCATTGGTGGCCCTCGACGGCCAGATCGTCACCACAAAAAGGCGCGTCGACGCGCGGGCCTTCTTTACCGCGACCGCCGCGGCCTCCACGCTCCTCGATGCGGATGAGGTCATTACCGAGATACGGATTCCCAGGCCTCCTCAAGGGGCCCGGCAGTCCTACCTCAAGTTCACGCTGAGAAAGTCGGTCGATTTCGCGGTGGTGAGCGTCGCAACGGTCATTACCGTGGCAAACGGCGAGTGCACGGACGCCCGTATAGCCCTCGGCGCCGTGGGTCCCGCGCCTGTTCGGGCAATTGCTGCCGAGGAGGCGCTTCGCGGAAAGCGGCTGAGTGAGGCGGCCGCGGAGGATGCGGCGGAGGCGGCGCTCGCGGGAGCCGAGCCCCTCAGCATGAACGGCTACAAGGTCGAGATCGCCAAGGCGCTGGTGAGGAGGGCCATCTTAGGTCGCGAATAGCCCCTTTTTGTCAGACGGCCGGGGCATATCGGATAAGGAGGTATCGATGGCGATAGAGGGGTTTGAGCCGTACAGGCCCGAGGACGTGGAAAAGTACGACAGTCACAGGTGGTGGCTGGGTCTCACGTGGGGGGACCTCTTCGATAAGGCCACCGACATCTATCCCGACAAAGAGGGCCTCGTAGACGATACCGCCCGTTTCACCTACGGGGAGCTGCGCCGTAAGGTCGACCGGCTCGCCTTGAGCTTTATCGGGCTGGGGATCGGGCAGCGCGACTTCGTGCTCCTCCAGATACCCAACTGGCACGAGTACGTCATCACATTCTTTGCGCTCCAGAAGGTGGGCGCCATTACCGTGCTCCTCATCAGCCGCCACGGCCCCGCCGAAATCGCGCACGTCTGCGGCCTCACCCATCCCGTCGCGTGGATCGGGCCGGACCGCTACAGGAACACCGACTATCTTGCCATGATCGGCCGTATCGGGCAGGAGGAGAAACAACTGCGCCATGTCGTCACGGTGAGGGCCGGGGACCACGCCGGCGCTGTCCGCCTGGAGAGCCTGATGGAGACGGACGGACCGGCGACAACAACCGACGGACAGCTCGCGGGCAGGCGTCCGGACCCCCATGAGGTGTCGATGATACTGCTCACCGGAGGCACCACGGGCTTGCCCAAGGCCGTGCCCCGCACCCACAACGACTATATCGCGAGCGTGGAGTACCATAACAGGGCGTGGGAGATCACGGGCAACGACGTGATATTGACCGTTGCGCCCGTCAGCCACGCGCAGGGCATGCACACGGGCGTGGGAAGCGCCTTCTTCAATTACGCCAAATACGTGCTTACCGATTCGACCGAGGCCCGGGACATCTGCAAAGTCATAGAACGGGAGAGGGTGACCGCGCTGCCCACGGTGCCCGCCCTGGTCCAGAGGGTCGTCGACCTCCCGGACCTCAAGGCATTCGACCTCGGCTCTCTGAAGAAGATCTATGCGGGAGGCGCCCCCAGCACCCCGGAGCTCGTGAAGACCGTCTACAGCCGGTTGGGATGCAAGTTCGTCAACACCTTCGGCTCCGCCGAAGGGCTGGGCGCCATGACCCGTCTCGATATGGACCTGGAGACGATCTACACCACGGTGGGCAGGAAGGACTGCCCATATTCCACCTACAAGATCCTGGACCAGTACGGGCACGAGGTGCCGGCGGGCCGCGAAGGGGAGCTTGTCGCGAAAGGCCCGAACATCTTCACGGGCTACTTCAAGTCGGCGGAGGACAACAAGAAGACCTTCACGGAAGACGGCTTTTTCAAGACAGGGGACCTGGCGACGATAGACGCATCGGGTATTATCACGATTACGGGCAGGATCAAGGAGACGATCCTCCGGGGCGGCGAAACGATCAGCGCCGTCGGCATAGAGCGGCTGATCTGCTCGCACCCGGCCGTCGCCGACGCGGCGGTGATAGGGATGCCGGACAAGGCCCTGGGCGAGCGCATCTGCGCCTATATCCGATTGCGCGAGGGGGCCGAGCTCTCTTTTGCCGGGTTGATCGCCCACATGAAGGGCGTGGGCGCCTCCGTGCTGCAACTGCCCGAGCGCGTGGAGTTCATCGACGCCATTCCGTTGACCAACGTGGGGAAGGCGGACAAGTTGGCGCTCAAAGAAGACATCAAGAAGAAGCTGGGCGTCTCTGCTTAAGTGAACGGCCTGTTCTTTTAAGGCCAGACCAAAAAAAGGGGGGTAACAGATGAAAGGGAGAGGATTACCGGTTTTTGTCGCTTTTGTGCTTCTTCTTGCCATTTCCGCGGCGAGTTATGCAGCGGAGCCCATAAAGCTCAAGTTCGCCAACTATTTCCCCGTGATCCACAAGAACACGGCGCTCGGACAGTCATTCTGCGACGAGATCAAGAAACGCACCGGGGGCAGGGTGGAAATCTCTTACTATCCGGGCGGGACACTCATCACCGCCCCCAAGATGCCCGCGGGCGTCAGCACGGGCATCGCGGACATCGGCCTCTCGCACTGCGGCTATTCAAGGGGCCGTTTCCCCGTCATGGAGCTCATGGAGCTGCCGATCGGCTCCCCGAGCGCCTTTGTGAGCACCCATGTGGCAAATGATTTCTACGACAGGTTCAAGCCCAGGGAGTGGAACGACTATCATCCCCTGATGTTCAGCACGTCGCCGCCGGCCGTGCTCCAGACGATCGCAAAACCGGTGAGGACGCTCGAGGAGCTGAAGGGCCTGAAGATCAGGGGCACGGGGAGGATCGGCGACCTGGTAAAGACCCTCGGCGCAACGCCGATGCCCGTCGAGATGGTCGACCTTTACGAATCGCTCAGGAGACGGGTGATCGACGGCAACTTCGGTCCCATGGAGCAGCTCAAGGGCTTCAAAATAGGGGAAGTGATCAGATACACCACCGCGTGCTGGAAGATCGGGACCTCTTATACCTTTTACATGGTGATGAACAAGTCGAAATGGAACGGCCTGCCCGAGGATATAAAGAAGGTTTTCCAGGAGACGGCCGATGAGTACAAGGATAAATGGGCCGTCATGTGGAACGAGATCGAGATCGAGGGCATGCAGTTCCTGAAGAGCCAGGGGGGCCAGATCGTCCAGTTGTCCGATGCGGAGGCGGCGAGGTGGGTGAAGGCATCCCAACCCGTCGTCGAAGAATTCAGGAAAGACCTCATCGCAAAGGGCTATACGGAGAAGGAGGTCAACTCCTGGCTCGCGTTTACGAAGGAGCGCATCGACTACTGGAAAGGCCAGGAGAAGGAGCGCAAGATAGCCACCCCTTACCAGTACTGATTCTCCCGGCCCGCCGCTCTTTTTCGTTTCGATTCGGGCCGCCCTTACTCCATCACCGTGTACGCGGTCTCATGGTGCTGGGTAAGGTCGAGCCCGATGATCTCCTCCTTCAACGGCACGCGCACCGAGACGATGAGGTCGACCACCTTGCAAATAATGAACGTCGCGCCCAGGCTGTACGCAGTCACCACGAGCACGGCGAAGCACTGCACCAGGAACAGATGGGCGTTGCCGAAGAAGAGGCCGTCGGACCCCGCGGCGTTTATCGCTTTGGACGCGAAAAGACCTGTCGTCAACATGCCGATGATGCCGCCTATGCCGTGGACGCCGAAGGCATCGAGGGAATCGTCATAGCCGAGCTTCGGCTTCACCACGCTGACGCAGACGAAGCAGACGACGCTTGCAACAAAGCCGATGGCCATCGCCGGGCCGACGCCGACGAACCCCGATGCGGCGGTGATCGTCGCGAGCCCCGCGATGGAGCCGGTGATCGTCCCGAACACGGTAGGCTTGCCCGTGAAGACCCATTCAAGGAGCGCCCAGGCGAGCCCCGCGGTCGCTGCGCCTACGTGGGTGACCACGAGGGCGTGGACGGCCAGGCCGTTTGCCGCAAGCGCGCTTCCCGCATTGAAGCCGAACCAGCCGAACCAGAGCAGGGCGGTCCCGAGCACGGTAAAGGGCAGGTTGTGGGGCGGTACGGGCCTGCCTTCGTAGCCGCTCCTTCGCCCGATGACCAGGGCGGTCACCAGGGCAGCGATGCCCGCATTGATGTGGACGACGCTCCCTCCGGCAAAATCGATCACACCAAGCTCTTTGAGCCATCCGCCGGCGCCCCAGACCCAATGGCACACCGGGTCATAGACGAAGGTTGCCCAGAGCACGGTAAAAATGAGGAAAGCGGAAAACTTCATCCGCTCCGCAAAGGCGCCGATGATCAGGGCGGGCGTAATGATCGCGAACATGGCCTGAAAGATCATGAACGCCTCGTGAGGGATCGTCGGGGCGTAGGCAGCGTACGGGGCGGATCCCACGCCATGAAGACCGGCCCAGCTTAAGTTTCCGATGAACTTGCTCCAGGGCGAAAAAGAAAGGCTGTAGCCGAAGAGGACCCATTGCAGCGTCAGGACGCAGAGAACCACGAAGCACTGCATCAAAATGCCCAGTATGTTCTTGCGCCTCACCATCCCGCCATAAAAAAAGGCGAGTCCCGGGGTCATAAGCATGACCAATCCGGTGCACGTCAACACCCACGCCGTATCTCCTGCGCTTACCATTCCCTCTCCTCCCGAAGTGATATTATGGAATCCCCCGCTCCCCGTGCGGGAAACATTCCACCGAAAGCCGCCCCCTTCAGACAAAAAAAGGTGCTCCCCTATTGAGGGAAACACCATTGTTTCGTGACACATCAATGTGTCGACTTTGTCGTCTGAGATAAAGCTTTCGAACTACAAGTCGTGAGGAGCGGCTTATGGTAACCGCGCGAGGCGGGGCTTGCGGGTTGTGGTATTAGGCCGCGAGGCTTTTGCCGGCTTTTTCGTTTCCGCCGGCGATCCCGTTCAGTTTCTGATATCTCTCCCTGATCTTGTTGCGGATCTTCACGACGCTCACGTGGGAGATACCCATCTTCTTCCCGATCTCCCTCATGGTCATGCCTTCGAGGCAGAAAAAGAGCACATCCCTCTCCCTCTGGCTGATGCCGCTGCCCATGGCCTCGATCTGCAGGAGGGTCTCCACCCGATCGTACGACGCGAGGTTGTCTGTGGTAAGTATCTCTTCCAGGTGGGATCCGTCCTCCTCCATAATGCTGTTCAGGCTGAGCATGATTGCCGGATCCTGGCTCTTCCTGATATAGTTCTTCAGATGGAAGTAACAACCCTGGAGTATATAGCTGTCCGTCTTATCATCCAGCTTCCCCAGCCGAAAATCGCACCATAGATGGATGAGCGCCTCTTGAAGCAGGTCCTGGTCGTCCATGAACGTGAAGTGCCCGTTCAGCTTGCAGGTTATCCTCTTCAACGTGGGCGACAGTTTCGCCATCAGGGCCTCGAACGGCACGTCTTGCGCCTTCAGGCCTGATTGTTTTCCGATTGTCTCGCCCATCTCTTCTGCCCTTTTGAAAATAAAAAAACGTCCTAACCCCTCACTTAAGGGCTTAGGACGTCGGAGTCCCTTTCAACGTCGGCGTTATCTTCTCGGTTTACGCGCTAAAAAAGACCTCAATGTCTTCTTGACTATAATATCCTACATAAATGTATTTCTGTCAAGCGTGCCCGTATGGAAACGAGATGGGCCGGCAGCTACCCGGGCGGGCGGCGCGGATGAGCCGCCCGAGGGCTAACGCCGTATGTCGGCGGCCATGATGATGGCCTCGGCCACTTCCTTCATGCTCTTTCTGAGGTCCATGCTCTTCTTATGGATCTTCTTATAGGCGTCATCTTCCCCGATGGCCAGCTCTTTCATCAGCACGCCCTTCGCCCTCTCCACGACCTTCCGCGTTTCCAGGGCCTCTTTCGCCGAAAGTATCTCCTGGTCGAGACGCGTATTCTCGATCGCCACCGCGGCCTGGTTCGCGATGGCCTGTAAGATGTCGATCTCCTCTTTCGAAAAGGTGTGCACTTTTTGCACGTAGCTGTTGATAACCCCGATGACCCTGTCCTTGATCATCATGGGGACGGCGATCATCGAAACGACGCCTTCCTTTTTCGCCACATGGGGATACATATAACCGGGCTCTTTCGTCACGTCGGACACCGCGATGGGCCGCTTCTCCAGGACCACCCTCCCCGCGATCGACTGGAGGACCTTCAGGTTCGGCTTGTTGATGTATTCCTGGCTCAAGCTCTGGGTGGCCGCAATCACCAGCTCCTGCTTCTTTTCATCGAGAAGCTGGAGCGAGCAGATCTTCGAGCCCATCACCTGGGCCGTCATGGTCACGATGAGCTGGAGTATCTCTTTCAGGTAATAATCGGAGACGATGGTGCGGCTGACCTCCGAGAGCAGGTCGAGCCGTTTTGCCTTCTTGTTGACCTCTTCGTAGACGACCGCGTTTTCAATGGCGCTGCCGAGGTACTTGGAGATGGTGAAGAGCAGGTTGATCTGTTCCTCGGGGTATTCGTGCTCTTTCTTGTGGTGGATGTTCATGACGCCGGTGATCTTGTCCTTCGCGAGGATCGGCACGGCCAGAAAGGCCTCGAACCTGTCTTCCGCGAGGTCGTTGAAGCTCTTGAACCTCGGGTCGGCATAGGCCTGCTTCGACAGGGCGACCGGCTTCTTCTCCTTCGCGGCCCATCCTGTCACGCCCTCGCCCAGCTTCAGCCTGATCTCTCCCACGATATTCCGCTGCTTGGTGCTGGCTGCCCTCAGCGTCAATTCGTTGTTCTGTTCATTATAAAGGTAGATGAAACACGAATCGGCGCCGACCAGATTGATCACCATATCGACGATGCGGCCGAGCAGGTCGTTCAATTCGAGGTTGCTGCTGATATGCTGCGCCACCTGATGGAGGATGCTCAGCTCCTGTTCCTTCCAGCCCTGCTTCACCCTCGCCTTAGTCGCCATCTGAGTCTCCAAAAAAGCCGTTAATGAAAGAATAACATGTTATCTTATGGTATTGCGAGCCTGTTTGTCAATCACAGCCCTTGGGGCGACAGGGCGGCCGGGATATTTTCGCGCCTAACTTTGTCATCGCGTTATTCATCGAAAATCTCTCCGGCCCGAGAAAAGGCGTCAATGACAGACAGCTATATGTTGCTTATCTGTGTGTCTGATGTATAATAACTGATATAAGGTTCGACTGGGATAGCCAGAAAAGCCAGACCAACCGGGAGAAACACGGGATCGATTTCGAGACCGCCAAATTTCTCTGGCTCGACGACGATAGGGTCGAAATTGAAATGGCCTTCCCGGATGAGTTGAGATGGGCTGTTATAGCCAAGGCTCGGGGAAAAACCTGGACTGCAATTTATACGGTGCGCGATGAGACGATCCGGCTCATTTCGGTGAGGCGTTCAAGGACAAGGGAGATAAGATTATATGAAGAAAAAAAGGCTGGCTGAAGGGGCGGCTGAATTCGATCGGAGATTCGACGAGGGGGAAGACGTTCACGACATGGTCGATCTCTCGAAGACCAGGATAACCCACCCCGGCAGGAAAGTCCGCATTACCCTGGACGTGCCGGAGGCCCTCGTGGCTGACATAGACGAGGTGCGAGCGCGCATAGGCGTGGACCGGGGCGCGCTCATTAAAGTCTGGCTGCATGAGAGGGTTAGTCAGGAGAAGGGGGGATAGAGTAGTTTTTCCCGCATTCCCAACTCGGGCGTTTCAAGCGGCCTCCAGGCTCTCAGTTGCTCGGACACCATGCTTTCAACTCCCGACGGTCTAAATCCAGTATTCGAGGGTAAATAGTTTTCCCATGGTTTCCGCCTCCTGCACGTTTCCTGGTTTACGTCTTCATGTTCTATTGGTCAACAAGGATCAGCGGGACAGAAGGGAACGTAATCGACGTAGAGACATCCACCATCATTCCCCAATCGAACCTCGTCATTGCTCACCGCTCAAGGTACCTCAGGGCATATTCCACGATGATGCGGTCTTTGGTCTTGCAGAGAAGCCAGGCGCTTCGATAGTACGTCAACGCAGCTTTGATGCGGCAATAAAGATGCGGCGAAGATAAGCGGCCCGGCGTCAGACGCTGTAGACCTCTTTGCCGAGGGTGTGGACCCAGTTCCGCTGCAGTACCTCTTGCGCGTCCTCGGTCCTGTCCACGCCGAGGATGACGATTGCCTGCCCGCTCACCCTGCCGAGGTGCGGGTAGAGATAGTGGACGTTGATGCCCGCTTCCCGGAGGGGACGAAGAACGGCGTTCATGCCCCCCGGATGATCGGGTGTCTCCACCGCGAGGACCTCCGTCTCCCTTGTCCTGAAAGCCCCGGCCCTTGAGGATGTTCAATGCCTTTACCGGATCGTCCGCGACAAAACGGACCGTGCTCAGGTCGGACGTGTCGGCGACCGAGATGGCGCGGATATTGACGCCCTCTCTCCCGAGTATCTCGCTCACGTTCGACAGCGCCCCGGGCACGTTGTCCAGTATGATGGAAATCTGCGTAATGACCATTGGCGCCTACTCCTTTATGTAGTCGAAGCCCCGCTCCAGGGCGCTTCTGTTCAGCTTCGTCAGCCGCGATTTCCCCTCGCCCAGGACTTCGGACAGGTTCTTGAGGAGGAGTCGAAGGAGACAATATTGCTCACCCTGATCAACGCCCCCAGCATCACCATGTTGGCCACCTTCACCGTGCCGAGCTCTTCCGCCAGCTCGCTCGTGGGGACTGCGGCCACCTCTATGTCCCCCCTCGCCGACGAGGTGTCGACCATCGAGGAGTTGACGCAGATGAGGCCGCCCGCGGGAAGGATGCTCTGAAACCTCACAAAGGAGGGCTGATTCATCGCAACGACGAATTCCGGCTCGGAGGCGACGGGTGAGGCGACCTCCTCGTCCGATACGACGACCGTGCAGTTCGCCGTCCCGCCCCGCACCTCGACGCCGTAGGCCGGCAGATAGGTGACGTGCTTCCCTTCCATCATCGCCGCATTGGCAATGGTATATCCCATGGAAAGGACTCCCTGGCCCCCAAAACCGGAAAAGATCGTCCTGATCAGCATGGCACCTCTTTCACGACGCCCAGGGGGAACTGCACAGCCATCACGTCCTCGACCCACGCGCACGCCTCGAGGGCGCTCATCTTCCAATTGGTAGGGCAGGGGGACAGGATCTCCACCATGGAGAAGCCCGTCTTCTTCAACTGGTGCTCGAAGGACTTCGCGATGGCCTTCTTTGCCTTGAGGATCGCCGCGGGCTTGTGGACCGCCACCCTCTCCAGGTAGGACGTCCCCGGGAGGACCGCGAGCACCTCGCACATCTTCACGGGATGACCCTCCTTCGCCGATGTCCTGCCTCGGGGTGAGGTGGTCGTGACCTGGTCGATGAGGCTCGTGGGCGCCATCTGGCCGCCCGTCATGCCGTATACGCCGTTATTCACGAAAATGACCGAAATGGGCTCGCCCCGGTTGGCCGCATGGAAACTCTCGGCGGTGCCGATCGCGGCCAGGTCGCCGTCGCCTTGATACGAGAAGACGAGGTTATCCGGCAGTACCCGCTTGATCCCCGTGGCGACGGCCGCGCCGCGGCCGTGGGCCGACTCCAGGGTGTCGAAATCGAAGTAATTGTAAACGAGCATGCCGCATCCCGCCGGGGCCACGCAGATGGTCTTCCCGCGCAATTCCATTTCTTCGACCACCTCCGCGAGCAGGCGGGTCACGATGGCGTGGCCGCACCCGGGACAATAGTGGAAGTGGGCCTCCTTCAGGAGCCTGGGCCTGGCGTAGACTTTCTTCACTGTTTCTTCCCTCTGACCGATTGGTAGTAATGACGGGAAATGATGCGGAACAGCTCCAGCGGCGTCGGTATGACGCCGCCCGGTCTTCCGTAGAAGTGGATGCGCCCTTTCCCTTCGAGGGCAAGCCTCACGTCTTCCACCATCTGCCCCGTATTCATCTCGAAGACGAAGAAGTCGCTCACCTGGCCGGCTGCTTGCTGGATGGCCTTTTTCGGAAAGGGCCAAAGGGTGATGGGGCGGATGAGCCCCACTTTGAGGTGCTCCTGTCTGAGCCGCTTGATGGCGCCCCTCGCGATCCTCGCGCCGGTGCCGTAGGCAACCACTATCATGTCCGCATCTTCTGTCAGCAGCGTTTCGAAGCGTACCTCGTTCTGCTCCATGCGCTGGAATTTCCTGAAGAGCTTCCAGTTGTGCTCCTCTTCCTCCTTCACGTCGAAGAGGAGCGATTTGACCATGCGGGCGGGCCTCCCCTCGGCCCCGTCGAGGACATAATCCTTCACGTACTCCTTTCCCCTCACGATCCCGTCAAAGCTGACGGGCTCCATCATCTGCCCGAGCATGCCGTCGCCCAGCACCACCACGGGGTTCCTGTAGCTGTCGGCGAGATCGAAGGCCAGGGGCATGAGGTCGGCGATTTCCTGAACGGACGAGGGGGCGAGAACGATAGTCCGGTAGTCTCCGTGGCCGCCGCCGCGGGTCGCCTGGAAGTAGTCCGATTGGGCCGGCGAGATGTTCCCCATGCCGGGGCCGCCCCTCGACATGTTCACGATGACGGCAGGGAGCTCGTCCGCCGCCAGGTACGAGATGCCCTCCTGCTTGAGGCTGATCCCCGGACTGCTCGATGACGTCATGGCGCGGGCGCCCGCGACGGCCGCCCCAAGGACCATGTTGATCGCCGCGATCTCGCTCTCGGACTGGATGAACACCCCTCCCGGCACGTCGTGCAGCCTGCGGGCCATGTATTCGCCCAGCTCGTTCTGCGGGGTGATAGGATAGCCGAAGTAGCAGGTGCAGCCGGACAGGACTGCCGCCTCCGCGCAGGCGCTGTTCCCGTTCATGAGCTTCTTCACGCCTTGTACACCTCGATGGCGACCTCGGGGCAGACCACGGCGCACACGGCACAGCCGGTGCATCCGTCGCCGCCGCGAAATTCCGCCACGAAATAGCCCTTCATGTTGAGCTTGCCGCTGAGAGAGATCGCCTTCTTCGGACAGTATTCGACGCAAAAAAGGCAGCCCTTGCAGCGTTCCTGATCGATCTCTATGGTCCCTTTCACGGCTCTTCACCCCGCCTTCGGCCGAAGAATGGGCCTTTTCGGCGCGCGCCTCGACCAAAAGAGTAGAAATGGTAACCCACGTCGGAAACGCTTGTCAAATTATTCATTTCCTTTCCTTCATCCCTTGATTGCGCGCGACAATAAAGCTGCTCCGGCGTCCGGAAAACCGTTGACATCCTCAGGGCAATGCATTACTATTAAGATATGTAATGAAGTAGAGGTGAATAATGGCATTTACCGCTAAGATTACTTCAAAAGGACAGGTGACGATCCCGAAAAGGGTGAGGGACGTGCTGGAGAGCGACACGGTCGAGTTTATCATATCGGATGACACCGTAATCGTAAGGCCGGTCAGGAGCGTGGGCGGCGCTCTGGCAAAGTATGCCTCAAAGCATGTTCCGCTAAAAGAAGTGCGGGAAAAGGTGTGGAAAGAAGTGGCTGATGAAAAGGCAGGAAAGTAAGACCATTCTCGTCGATACCAATACGATTCTCAGGTACCTGCTGAGAGATGTCCCCGAGCTCTACGAGAAGGCGGAGGCACTATTCAAAAAGGTACGGACCGGTGAGCAAAAAGTAGAGGTAACTGAGGGTATGCTCGCCGAAGCCGTATACGTGCTGTTGAAGTACTACCGGGTTCCGAAGCCGGAGGTCGTCGAGACACTAAGCGCCTTTCTTCTTTACAAGGGTGTGGCGGGGAAAAGCAGATCGGAATACCTGCAGGGCCTGCGGCTTTTCGGGCAAACCAACCTGGATTTCGTCGATTGCCTGCTTGCAGCCAGGGCCAAAGCCCGCAAAGTCGATCTTCTTACCTTCGATAAGGAATTGCTCAAAGCTATCGGCTAAAGAATATCGCGCATATTTTTTCAAGAAAATGCCGGGCTATGCTTTTTGTCACCCCTGGTAAACACCATTGTTGAAATGCCCTGCGAGAGAACGGAATCCAAAAGAGGGACGGCGAGACGGTGAGTGAAGAATGTGTGCTGAAAAGGGTGAAAAGAGGGTGAAAGTGGTGAAAAGTGGCGGGAAATGACCGTTTTTGCGCGTGTTCACACGTTGTTGACATTCTCTCGCTTCGAAAAGAGAACGCCCATACCCATCAGCACGAAGACCAGGGCGGTCGCCGGCCAGACCGGATGGACCGCTTTATCAAAACCTGTCGCGAAAGAGACAACAATGACGACAACGGTGCCGAGAAGGGAGAAAAAAGCCCATGCGGAGGAGATCTTCCTCCCCGTCCATCCAAAGAATACGATATAGACAACGGCGCTCAACAGCACCGCAAGCCACGCCGTCTCCCTCAGGATCTCCCTCACGAAGAACCCCAGGAGGAGGGCGACGAACCCGATGGCAAGGGTCGTCAGCCTCGAAGCAAGGAGCAATCTCCGGTCGCTCCGGATATGAAGGGCCGGGGCGACATAGCCTTTGACGGCGAGGGTCGTGGCGCCCATCAGGAACGGAGAGCCCGCGCTCATAAGAGGGGCCCACATCGCGAGGAGAAGGAAGACACCGATATAAGGAGGCACGATATCGAGGAGCGCCGGAAGTGCCGAAAGGGATGGGATGTGGGGGAAGACGTATTTTGCGACAATGCCGCACAGGGCGGCCATGACCACAATGGGGATGGTAATCAGATTGCCCGTGACGATGCCGATCCTGCCCCCTCTTATGCTGCCCGCCGAGGAAGCGGTGTTGATGACCGGCTGCGCCAGTACGCCCAGGGTGAAATTTATATAGGCCAGGCTAAGGGCCTGAAAACTCCCCATGTCGCCGAAAGACGTGAAGTAATGGCCCTCGGCCAAACGGCTGAGGCCGGGACAGCTTGCAATCGCATACGACCCGCCAAGAAGGATGCCGGTCGCGGTGACGGTAAGGTGAATCACATTGGTATATGCGGTCGCCGCAAGACCGCCCACCATATTGTAAACCGTGAAGACGAGAGCGGTGAGACACATGCCTGAAGAGAAGCTCACGTCGCCTTTCAATATAAAGGAGAGGATCGCACCCCCACCCACTACCTGCATGGTCACGATCCATACGGAGAAGATCAACTGGAGAAGACCGGCGAGCCTGGCGGTTCTCATGCCGTAGAGACCTCCCACCACATCGAGTATCGAGTACGTCTTTCCTGTGGTGACGATCCTGGGGAGCAGGAGGGCTGTCGCGAACATGGCTATCCAGATGCCTGCCTGGAACCAGAGGGCGCTCAGTCCGTGGAGGTAAGCGCCTTGCGCCATGCCGACGACGGACACCCCACCCGTCCAGGTGCCGGCGATAAGGGCCGATACGAGAGGTATGGACAGGCCCCTCGACGCAAGGAGGTAGGCCTCCGACGAACCCGATCTCCTTCTCGCGACAAAGAAAGAGACGGCCAGCAGCAGGGCTATATAACAGGCGATCACCAGCAGGTAGGCGGCCTTCATCGAGGACCTATGGTCCGCATAGTGAGTCTATTCTGACACCCTGCCGGGACGGACGTCAATAAGATTCTCTTCCGCCGTTCCCCACACATTACGTCGCAACTCCCTCTCGCTTCGGGCCTTTGTCTACCTCCCGATAGCTTGCGCGGGCATCTGCTATTCTATGAGGATAAGGGCGTAGAACTCCCGCTCTCCGGTGCGACTCGTCAGGACCTTGATCGGCATTCCCTGTTCCTTGGCGGTCTTGAAAACGTCTATACCGCACGCCTCCATAGAGGGTCTTGCCGCTTCGGGGTGCCGGCAGGTCGCCGACACGTTGCACTCCTTGCACTTCTCGCACGGGCCGTGGCCCATGGCCCATGCCTTGTGGTAACCGTCGAGAAAGACCGCCTTTTCAATATCGACAGCCATGTCTTTGAGCGACGGGGCGCTGCCCTGCTTCCCCGTACGATGCAGCAGAAGCGCCGTCGTGTATGAATCGAGCACGGCCCGCATCGCCTCCGGTGTGGGCGAGCGGGGCGGGCAACAGAGGCTCGTATTGTAATGCCTGCATCCGAACCTGCACTTCAGCCTCACCCACGGCGCCGTATAGACCTTCGAGGTAGCCACGACCACTGCGTGATCAGCGCCTTTTTTCAGTGCCATTTCCGTGTAGGTAGTCAGTTTCTTCAATCCCGGCCCCCTTTTCGTCTTCATGTCCTTCACCCAAATTGTAGCATGATTATCTCTCATCTCTTCGAACATCGGACAAGACGCGGGACGAATTTCCCTCTTTTAAAGCTTAATGAACACGTCGGAGAAAAACAACCGGTACCCGGCATGGCCGAAATCTCTTTTCCCTTGTGGTCCGCGCCGGCAGTGCATCGAGGGGGATGGTCTCAAGGCATTGAAAACCGCCCTCAATCGTTATAAGATGACTTTCACGGGGGCGGAAAGGTGCGGGGCCGAAAGAAGAACATGTCAAAGAAGCCGAAGGCCGTGGTGCTGCTGAGCGGGGGGCTCGATTCTTCTACGCTGCTTGCCATCGTAAAATCGGAGGACTTTGAGCCATATGCCCTCAGCTTTCGTTACGGCCAGCGGCACGAAGGTGAAATTGCGGCGGCCCGCAGGGTTGCGGCGGCTTACGGTGCGGCCGGCCATACTATTGTCGACATCGACCTTCGCACGTTCGGCGGCTCCGCGCTTACCGACGCCATCCCGGTCCCTAAAGGTCGGAGCGCCGACGAGATTTCCAGGGATATACCCGTCACCTACGTGCCTGCCCGCAATACCATTTTCCTCTCTTTCGCGCTCGCCTGGGCGGAGGTGCTTGGGTCGACGGATATTTTCATCGGCGTAAACGCATTGGACTACAGCGGTTATCCCGATTGCCGGCCCGAGTACATAGAGGCTTTCGAACGGATGGCGAACCTTGCCACGAAAGCGGGCGTCGAAGGCAGGCGCCTTAAGGTTCACGCCCCTCTCATCCGGTTGAGCAAGGCCGGGATAATCAGAAAGGGGCTTGAATTAGGGGTAGATTACTCGTTGACAAGCACCTGCTATGACCCATCCGTCGACGGTAAGGCGTGCGGGACTTGCGACGCGTGCCTGTTGCGGCTCAAGGGGTTCCGCGAGCTGGGGATTCCGGACCCCATCGGCTATGTGCCGAAGGACTAAAAAGCGTAGATGGCTTACAGGATAAAGGAGATATTCTACTCGCTTCAGGGGGAGGGGGCGCAGACGGGTCGTCCCGCCGTCTTCTGCCGGTTCTCAGGCTGTAACTTATGGTCAGGCAGGACCGAGGACCGAGCCCGGTCTTCCTGCCCATACTGTGACACGGATTTTGTGGGTACGGACGGACCTCGAGGCGGGATCTTCGATGATGCGGGAGAGCTTGCTGCTGCCGCGTCGACCCTCTTCCCTGCGCCGGGTGGCCGCATGGGACGGCTGCTGGTCGCGACGGGGGGAGAGCCCTTGCTTCAGCTCGACGAGACCCTCATCGCCGCCTTCCACGACACGGGTCTCGATGTCGCGGTAGAGACAAACGGGACTTTGCCTGTGCCGGCCGGTATCGATTGGGTCTGCGTCAGCCCTAAAGCCGGCGCCGGCCTCTTTGTGCGGGCCGGAGACGAGCTGAAGCTCCTGTTCCCCCAGGATGGAGTCGATCCGGAAGAGTATATCGATCTCGATTTCCGTTACTTTTTCCTGCAGCCCGTGGACGGCCCACGGTTAAGGGAGCATACCGCGCTGGCAGTAGACTATTGCCTCCGGCATCCGCGGTGGAGGCTGAGCCTTCAAACACACAAAATACTGGGCATACCATAGGTAGGAACAGATGGTCATCTACAAGAGTTTTACCTTCGCGGCCGCGCACCGGCTGCCGAATGTCCCCGAAGGCCACAAGTGCTCACGCATGCATGGGCATACGTTCAGGGTAGAGGTCTACGTCCGCGGTCGCGTGAAGCCCGAGGCCGGCTGGGTGATGGACTTCGCCGATATCGCGGCGGTGTTAAGTCCCCTGGCCGAGACGCTGGATCATAAGGTCCTCAACGACATCGAAGGCTTGCAGAACCCGACGTCCGAGAACATCGCCCGGTGGATCTGGGAGCGCTTGCGGTCGCCATTGCCCGACCTGTGCCGGATCGTCGTGCAGGAGAGTGCCGAGTCGGGATGCATGTACGAGGGAGAGGATGACTGAAGGCACTGCCGCACCACACAGTCGGAGTTTGTGCGGCCCGGCAGTCCCCGAGAAGGCCCGCCGTGCCACACAGTCGGAGTTTGTGCGGCCCGGCAGTCCCCGAGAAGGCCCGCCGTGCCACACAGTCGGAGTTTGTGCGGCCCGGCAGTCCCCGAGAAGGCCCGCCGTGCCACACAGTCGGAGTTTTCCGACGAGTGCGACCGCGAGATTCGGAAAGTTCCGACTTACTCCTTCGCGGATGGCTGAGATGACAACGAAAGCCCAGGGTTCATCGCCGAACCTTTCTTTGAAAAGGCCCGTTCTATCACGCCTTTTGCCGGGCCGGCCGTAAGGGGAACATATTTTCTCCTCCCACGATCTTATGGCACGGCTCATGCAGTTAAGCTTTTCATCAAATATACACTTACCTAAGGGGGTAAAGAAAAGATGAAGAAAGTATTGGTGTTCGTGTTCGCAGTTGTGATCGCAATCGCATTTGCCGCCACAGGCTTTGCTCAGGCACCCGCCGCAGCACCTGCGGAGAAGGCACCCGCGGCAGCACCGGAGAAGAAGGAACCGGCGAAGGAGAAGAAGGCTCCCAAGAAGAAGGCTCCCAAGGCCAAGAAAGAGACCAAGAAAGAAGAGAAGAAAGAAGCAGCTCCTGCCGCTCCGGCTCCTGCGAAGTAAGACTTCACCAACAAAAAAAGGAAGGGTCGATCGACCCTTCCTTTTTTTATCCATGTCTTCCGCGGCCTCGCGGGTCGCAACCCTTGCGCAACCTTTCGCTGAAGCGGGACCGATCTCGTCCCCACACGTATGCAGATGCACAATTCCCCGCCCTTCTCCGGCAATAGTCAGAATTGACACGGCTGAATGTTGACACAATAGGCAGAATTGTCTTGCAACGGCCGGGCGCGTTGTGGTAATTCATAATTGAAGGTTTCATGTGAGGATGCGCCTGCCCAAAGAACTCATGCTGGTTCCGCTGGTTTTCCTGCTGGTCGCGTGCGCCTCCACTTTCTACAACCTGCAAAGGGTTGAGCGCGGCATGACCCCTAGAGAAGTCCGGGCGATTATGGGCAGGAACCATACCACCAAGGCTGTCCAAAGGGAAGGGTCTGCCTATACCCTCTACAGGTACAGCAACCGGCGCTGCAATCCAAACCTTTCTTTCTGGGATACATGTGACTTCCTCGTGATCTTCAAAGACGGCAGGGTGATCGAAACCGGGGTGAAAGAGGGCAAGAGCTACAGTCCTGGCCTGGCTTCTCTCGCTGTTTTTCAGCAGCCATAAGTCTTTGTGCCACGTCCTTACTCCCGGCGAATGGCTTTCGATGCGCCGGCGAGGTCTCTTGCGCTGTCGCGAAAGCGCCTTTTGTCTGCCGCGGCCCCTGTAAAACAAGTGGAAGAGAACCCTCCTGTATCAGGCAAAATTTGCGGTACTTTTTCCTCCCGGAGTGGTACAATAGATAACGCAGACGTGATGAAACGCTGCATCTTTTCGCTCGCGCGAGAGAGGGGGCAGCGATCCCGGATATATCCGCTCTTAGAAGGCAGGCGCCACCTTCCAAGAGGGGAAAGGAGGAGATGTAATGGAAGGGAGCAGGAAGCTTTTGAGTGTCGCATTTGAAGAAACCTTCATGAATTTTCTTCTTCACCATCAGGAAAGGAATAACCGCACCCACCACTTTCTTATCCTTATGGACGCGTTGATCAGCGCTGCGAAACATATCCAGTATTACTACCTTACGGGCGCCCTCAAGGGGAACCTCGGTCTTGCCGGGGCAGTGAACGTGCAGGGCGAAGACGTCATGCAGATGGATCAGATTGCGCATGAGATCACCATCCATTACCTGAAGGCTTCCGGCAGGGTGATCCACGCGGTCAGCGAAGAATCGGATGAGATCATCCCGATCCATCCCGACACGGGGCGTTATTTCGTCTATTTCGACCCTCTGGATGGATCGTCTAACGTCGCGCACGGCCTGCCGGTCGGCTTTCTTTTCGGCATTGCCAAGCGCAACCTGACGGCTACCGAGGACGGCCATTTGAGGGCCGGAAAAGATTATATCGCCGCAGGCATGTTTGTGATCCCCACCGGGACATTCACGTTTGCGCTCAAAGACGCGGGGGCCTGGCGCTTCCACATGGATGAGACCATGACGTTTGTGCGGCCCACCCGCATGATCCTCCCCGAAGACCCCAAGAGTTGGGAATTATCCTTTAACGCGGCGAACCGGCGTACCTACGCGGAAAACGTCCAAAAATGGATCGTGGAGAACGAGGCAAGGTACGCCTTCCGGTACCTCGGCGCGCTGGCCGGCGACTTCCACAGGACGCTGACAAACGGCGGCATGTTCATGTATCCCGCCATCGTGAACCACCCGAACCCAAAGAAGAACCGTCCCGAAGGGAAGCTGCGCCTGATGTACGAGGCCGCGGTGGTCTCGTTCATGTGTCGCGAAGCCGGTGGAGTGGCGATTAACGAGAAGGGAGTGCCTATTCTTGACATCACCCCCGGGCACCATCATCAGCGGTCGGCGCTCTATGTGGGGTCGAAGAAGTTGGTGGAGGACCTGGCCGGCTCCCTGCAGTAACAGGGACGACAAGACTCAAACAGGTCTTTGAGTTTTTCACGGGCAATGGACCTGCACGTATTGTGAGACCTCCCCGAGCAGCCTGAAGGCGTTATCGACGGTCGTCGTGTTGTCGGCGTTCAGGAGGTTGCAGGTGGCGGGGGCGATGAGGCTGTTCCGGCGGATGACGTCCCCCGGCACGCCTTTTTCTTCCAGCACGCGCCACATAGCCAGGAGGCGCCGGGCGATGGTTGTCACGTCCTCCCGCGTAAACTCCTCGAAAAGGGTCGGCACTATGCCCCAGCTCACGATGTTCCCCGCCTCGATGAAGCGCCTGACGCTCGGGTAGGTGACGACGATATCACCGAAGGCATAGGCGTTGAATGAGACGATCTCCAGGGGGAGGGAGAAGAGAAAATCCCAATCGGGGTTGCCGCACAGATGGATGCCCCGAGGACCGTCGATCCCGTTAAAAAACTCGACCAGCTCCGCCTTGGCTTTCACATTACCATAGCCGCTCATTGCGCTGAAGACGAATTGCAGTCCCGGATCATCGAGCCAGACAAAGGCATGCCCGTTCTTTTCGACAAGCTCGGCACGCTGCACATTCACCTTCTTCTGCAGGAATGAAAAGATAAGGTCTCGCATCTCATCGTTGTAGGCGAGGGGCTTGCCATGCTCGTCGGTGATCTTCAGGACGAGGCTCACCGGGCTTATCATCTGCCCCCGGATCGCTTTGTATGGGGAGAGGCCGAGAGAGAGGAAACGTCCATAAACCAATGAAAAGTCGGGCGAGATGCGGAAGCGGTCGCGTGATGATTCCTGTTCGAGATACGCAGGCAGCTCATCCATGAACTTCTCGCTCTCCACGTGTATGCGGCGGTCCTCCTCATCGATGACGACCCCGGGGAAATGCTCCATGGCCTGGACGTACATATCCTCGTGAAAAGAGACCCGTGGAAGCTGGGGCCAGAAGGGGATATCGAGGCCGAGGGCCGCATCGAGAGCCCGGGCGGGAGACTCATGGGGCATGATCCCCATGGCCGTCGTTGCGAGATCACCGCTGAACGGCAGCCTTTCCTTCATGCGTTACACGTCGTCTTTGGCACGAGTAGCCGGCATCATCGACTGCCGAAGGAACAGGCGAACCCCGGTATCCGACCCCGTCCCGGAAGAGGAGGAATCTTTGCCTATTCCCCTGCCGCGGTCTCCAAAGAAGGTGATGAAAACGCGAGGGCCTTGGTGAGAACGAAAGCTGCCTGGAGTGCCTCCGTAGGGCAAAGGGGGAAACATTCTTTGCAGTCCCAGCACTCGTGTGCGGCTATCTCCGGAATGAAACTGATCTCCTTCCTTATTCCTCTGTCGACAAATCCAATCGCGTTCTTCTTCTTGACCTCGGCGCAGTATCTTACGCACAAACCGCAATGAATGCAAAATGAGGGCTCTTTTTCAAAACGGTTCCTGTCTGCCCCATACTCCTGGGCCAGGTCCTGCAAATCAAAGGCATCCGGAGCATGGGCGAGCAACAGACTCCAGGATCATTTTGCGAATTCTGTCCACCTTCTCAGACCTGGTCCTTACGACCAAATTCTTTTCTACCGGGTAGACGCAGGAAACAACGAGTCTTGTGGAGCCGCGGCTTTCCAATTCCACTATGCAAAGCCGGCAACCCCCGTAAGGCTCCAATTTCTCGTGGAAACAGAGTGTCGGAATCGCTATTCCCGCACCTCGTGCCGCCTGCAAAACGGTCATCCCTTCGGCCGCCTTCACTTCCTTTCCATCGATCTGTAAAAGGATCTCACTCATTTTTGTTTACTCTCCCTGACTATCGTTCTCGCTTCTTCAGGAATAGGAGGCGGCACAGGCTCCCCGGAAATCTTCTTTACCGAACGAAAGCGAGGAGGGCAGACTTCAAAGCACGTTCCGCACTTTGTGCATTTCTCCTGGTCGATCACATGGATCCGGTTTTTGCCGCCCACGATCGCCTCGGCAGGGCACTTTCTCGCGCAGCTCATGCAGGCCTGGCACTTATCCGGGTCGATATAGTACGCGATCAGCTCCTTGCAGGAAAGGGCCGGGCACCTCTTCTCCTAGACATGCGCCTCGTACTCATCCCTGAAATACTTTAACGTGCTTAAGAAGGGGTTAGGGGAGCTCTTACCCAACGCGCAAAGGGCGGCTTCCTGGGCTGTCTCGGCGAGCTGCTCCAAAAGCTCGATGTCGCCCTCTTTTCCCTTTCCCCGGGTTATATCCGTGAGAATCTTGAGCATCTGCCGCATGCCTTCCCGGCACGGGACACATTTGCCGCACGATTCATCGGTGAGGAAGTCGAGGAAATACCTGGCGACGTCCGGCATGCAGGTATCTTCATCCATGACGATCATCCCGCCCGATCCCATCATCGAGCCGGCCCTGGTGAGCTCGTCAAAACCAACCGGCAGATCGAGCAGCTCCTCGGGGATACATCCTCCCGACGGTCCTCCGGTCTGTACTGCCTTGAACTTCTTGCCCCCGGGGATTCCACCGCCGATCTTGAAGATAATATCCCTCAAGGGGGTGCCCATGGGCACTTCCACAAGACCCGTATTGGTGATCTTCCCGACCAGGGAGAAAATCTTCGTGCCCTTGCTGCTGTCGGTGCCGAGCTCGGGTGAACCAGTCGGCGCCGTTATTGATGATAAGCGGCACGTTGGCCCATGTCTCAACATTATTCAGCACACTGGGCCTCCCCCAGAGGCCCACGACATTGGAGCGGACATACTTCGGCCTGGGCTCTCCTGCCCTGCCTTCCAATGCCGTCATCAGGGCGGTCGATTCACCGCAGACGAAAGCGCCGGCCCCCTGGTGCACAATGACCCTGAAATCAAAGCCCGAGCCAAGGATATTTGTCCCAAGAAAGCCGTACTCCTCGGCCTTCCTGATGGCCATGTTCACATTCTGTACCGCCAGGGGATATTCCTGCCGCACGTAAATATAGCCTTCGTGAGCGCCGACCGCATAGGCCCCGATGGTCAACCCCTCGAGGACCGAGTGGGGGTTTCCCTCGAGGACGCTTCTGTCCATATAAGCCCCGGGGTCCCCCTCATCCGCGTTGACGATCACGTACTTTATCTCGCCGGGGGCATTGCGGGACCCTTCCCACTTGGTCCCCGCGGGAAAGCCTCCGCCTCCCCGACCGCGCAGGTTTGCTTTTTTCACTTCCGCCAGCACCTGCTCGGCGCTCATCCCGGTGAGGGCTTTCGCGAGCGCGGAATAGCCGCCGATTGCCAGATAGTCGTCGATGCTCTTGGGATCGATCTTACTGTTGGAGCCGAAAACAATCCTCTCCTGGTGCTTGTAGAAGGGGATTTCGGATTCATGAACTATCTTTTCATTGGTGGCGGGGTCGGTGTAGAGTAAACGCTCGACGACCTTATGCCCTTTTATGGTCTCGGAGATAATCTCGGGCACATCCTTCGGCTCTATATTGAAATAACATATCTCCTCGGGATGAATCACAATGATAGGACCCCTCTCGCAAAAACCATGGCAGCCGGTCCTCCTGATATCCACATCGCTCCCTAAGCCCTGCTTTTCAATCTCCTCCGAGAGGGCCGCGGCCACGTCAGTGCTGCCGGAGGCGTTGCACGCAGACCCGGAGCAGAGCGTCACACAAGGCTTATTCGGGTCTCTTTTCGACAGGATGCCCTTCCTGAATTCTTCCAGTTCGGCGGGTGTGTTTATCTGCGCCATAGTTTTATCCTACTCGTAGTTTTTTAGTATCTCTGCCGTCTTGGATGGCGCCATCTTACCGTGGGTCTTCCCATCCACTTCCATCACGGGTCCTAAGGCACAACAGCCGAGGCAGTTAACGGTCTGCAGGCTGAACTTCAGATCCAGGTCCGTTTCGCCGGGCCTGATGCCGGTCAGGTCTTGAACCGTGTCGAGGACACGCGTCGCGCCACGCACATGACAGGCAGTACCCACACAAATGTGTATCTCATGGCGTCCCTTGGGAACTAAGCTAAAGGCCTTATAAAAGGTGGCGATGTGCTGGACCCTGGTTAAAGGCACCTGCAGTTTCTCTGCCACCCTCTCTAACGCTTCCTTGGGGAGCCAATGATTCTCACTCTGAATCTCCAGCAATACCTGGATGAGTGAACTGGCCTCACGATGATGCTTATCAATAATCTGATCGATTCTCTCCTTATCCATTGTCGCCTTCCTCACACGCTTCTTTGCCCTGATCCAATGACGCGCTTTCCCGGCTCACGCAAGCATAAAGCACTTCTGGCTCACATCGTACCTGACTAATCCGTGCCTCGATGAAGCATTCATGTGTCTTGAAACTTCGGACGGGGTCAGGCCTAACGCCTCGGCGATTTTGCCCGTCGAAAGAGGTTTGTCGCGCAGCAGCGCCATGATCTCGCTCATTGCCAGTTTATCGACGATCAACGTGGTAAATAACCTGTCGAACTCGTCACTGGCGAAAAACTTCTCGTACTCCTCTTTCGATTTCGCAGGCATTCTCAGCCTCTCTCTTTCCACCAGCCTCATGTAAGGGACGAGGCTTGTCGCTGCCTCGAGTTTGGCCTCCAGCCCCTTTTTGTCTATTCCTTCGCCTTTGCCGAGCGGTCCCAGCCCCTTGATGGTCTTGACGAAGGCATTGACGCTTTCGACAAAAACGTTTGCCTCACTGCCGGACATAAACTCGATCCTTAACCTCTCCGGGTTCAGCCCTATATGCTGCATGATTTTTCTGCATATGTTCACCATGCTCAGCGCATGGAAGTTTCCATGGGTCATATAATTGCACTCATTTAAATGGCAGCCGCCGATAAAGACCCCATCCGCTCCCTTTGAGAAAGCCCGGAGCACATGCGACAGGTCGAGTCTGCCCGTGCACATGACCCGGATAAGCCTCATTTCAGTGGTATATTGCAGTCTGGAAACTCCAGCCAGGTCAGCAGCGCCGTATGCTCACCAATGGCAGACAAAACCCAGTATTCTTGGCTTAAACTTAAGTGCCGCGCTCATTCTTTCTCACCCCCTCACGTGGTAATCCCGACTCTCTCCATGGATGCTTCTATGCATCTCCAACCGCCGCGTCGATTTGTTGCATGATCTCATCCCCTGAGACCGCCGCGTCGATCTCGCTCATGACCTCTTCATCGGTGAAGTGCTTGAGAGAGATAGCGGTCGTTGCGCACACCGTATTGCAAAGGCCGTCCCCTTTACAGAGGACAGGATTAACCCTGGCCTTTCTGCCTTGCGGCGTCTCATAAAACTCTATGGCGCCATACGTACAGGCGGTGATGCATGCCCCGCACGAAATGCACTTATTCTCGTCGACCTCACAGACAGAGCCGGAGGCGGTGACGGTATCCTGGGAGAGAAGCGTCAGGACCCGGCCTGCAGCTCCATAAGACTGGTTGATCGTTTCCTGCATAAACTTGGGATAGTGAGCCAGCCCGCACAGATAGACGCCGTCCGTGGCAAACTCGACGGGTCTCAATTTGACATGGGCTTCCTTGAAGAAGCCGTCCGGGCTCAATGTTACCTTGAAGAACCCGGCTATCTCCTTGGTTGCCGGTGAGGGAATGACCGCGGCGGCCAACGCGAGCACATCGGCGTCCAGCTCGAGCTTCTTCCCTAGAATGAAGTCTGTCGCGGTGACCTTCAGAACAGGGCGGCCGTCCTCGGCCTCACCGGGTTCCACCCGGGGCGGATCTTCCGGCTCATAGCGGATGAACCTGACGTCTTTGCCTGCCGCTTCCCGGTAATAATCCTCTCTGAACCCGTACGTTCTTATGTCCCTGAAGAGGATGTATATATCCATCCTGGGATTTCTCTCTTTGAGCAAAAGCGCGTTCTTTACGGACTCGCTGCAGCATATCCTGCTGCAGTAATTCCTGTCTTCATTCCGGCAGCCCACGCACTGGATCATTACCAGGCTTTGGGCGTTAATTACCTTCTCGTCCCCTCCGGCAATCTTCTCCTCCAACTCAAGGTGGGTCATGACCCTGTCGTCCTCTCCATAAAGGTATTCGACGGGTTTGTAGACATCGGCGCCTATGGCGATGACGGCCGCACCATGTTTTATCTCCGTGATCCCCCGGTCGGACTTTACCCTGGTGACAAAATTCCCGATATAACCTGTCGCGCTCGTGATGCTCGCATCGGTATAGACATGTATCAAGGGGTGTTGATATACCTTGCTCATCACGTCAGTCAGATAGGCCTGAACATCCAGCCCTTCCAGGGTGTAATGTATTTTTCGTGCTATTCCCCCGAGGTCCGCATCCTTTTCCACCAGGAACACCTCATGCCCCTGGTTGGCTATGGAGAGGGCGGAAGTCATGCCGGCTATGCCCCCACCGACAACGAGCGCCCTTTTGTCCACGGGCAGATCAAATTCCCGCAGCGGCTCCAAATGGCAGGCGCGGGCCACCGACATCCGGATTATGTCCTTTGCCTTACTCGTGGCTTCTTCCTTTTCTTTCGAGTGGACCCAGGAGTTATGCTCCCTGATGTTCGCCATTTCATAGTAATATTGGTTGATTCCCGCCTCCCGAAGGGTGTCCCGGAATAACGGTTCGAGGGTCCTGGGGCTGCAGGCAGCGACAACCACCCGGTTCAGCCCTTTTTCCTTCGTCACGTCGGTGATCTCCTTCGCGGAATTCGTCGCGCACGAAAACACCTGGTTTTGAGCGTGGACGACATTGGGTAAGGTCTTGCAATATTCAACGGTGGAAGGAACATCGACCACGCCCGAGATATTGGCCCCGCAATGGCACACAAAAACGCCTATCCTGGGCTCCTCGGAGGAGACATCTCTTTCCTCCGGATATATCCTTTCCCGGGTGAGGTTTCCCCGTCTGTAGTCGAGGAGCTCGCCGATTTGGGCACCTGCCCCGCTCGCGCTAAAGACCGACTCGGGGATATCGACGGGGCCCTGGAAGCCCCCGCTGACGAAGATCCCGCGCCTGTTGGTCTCCATGGGGTTGACTTCGGTAACCTTGCAGAAATTATGGTCGCTCAGCTCGATGCCGTATTTTTTTGCGATCTCCAGGGCATCCTTGGGGGGATTCAGCCCGATGGATAACACCACCATCTCGAACTCTTCCTCTTTTACTCCATCGTCGGGCGTAGAATACCGTACGGTCACATTCTTGGTTACCGGGTCTTCTCTTACTATCGACGTGTAGCTTCTGAAAAACCGCACGCCAGGAAGGTTCTCCGTCCGTTGGTAGTATCGCTCGAAATCCTTCCCGTAAGAACGGACATCGTTGTGGAATATGGCGCACTCCGACTCCGGGTGATGGTCCTTTGTCAGGATCACCTGTTTCTGGGTATAGGTGCAGCAGACCGCCGAGCAATAGCTGTTGCCCCCTTCGAGGACCTGTCTCGAACCGACGCATTGAATCCAGGCCAATTTCTGGGGATGCTTCAGGTCGGAGGCGCGCCGTATCTCACCGCCGTACGCCCCGGTGGAGGATAACAGCCGCTCGAAGTCCATGCTGGTCACCACGTTCTGGAACTCTCCGTAGTGATATTCCGCCCTCACCTTAGGGTCAAAGGGGCTCAAGGCCGGCAGACAGAATTATTGCCCCTACATTTATTTCTTCCTTCTCCACCGCCTGATCGAAGTCTATCGCCTTATTCTTGCATACTGCTTCGCAAATACGGCATTTCTTCTCTTTAAGGTAAAGACAGACTCTCATCGATATACGCCACAAGGGGAATTGCCTGCGGGAAGTATATATGGACCGCTTTGTTCTTCGATATGTCCTGGTTAAATTGATCAGGGTATTTGACGGGGCAGTATTCGACGCAGGTAGTGCAACCGGTGCACTTGTCCTCCAGAATATACCTGGGCTTTTTAGTCAGCGTTACTTTGAAGTTTCCTGCTTCCCCTTCTACGCTGTCAACTTCAGTATACGTCAGGACCTCGACGTTGGGATGCCGGCCGACCTCGACCAGCTTGGGTGCGAGTATTCACATCGAGCAGTCGTTGGTGGGAAAGGTCTTGTCAAGCTGGGCCATGTGGCCCCCGATGCTCGGAGCTTTCTCCACCAGATATACCTTAAAGCCGGCAGTGGCAAGATCGAGGGAGGCCTGGATACCACTGATCCCCCCGCCGACAATCATGACATCGCCGATATTCTTATCGTCTGCGAGCGTTTTACAAAGTTGTTGAATATTTTCCTTTAGCGATATTACGTTTTCCACTTTCCGTCACCTCATCAGGTTTTATATGGCCCGGCCGCACGTCGGGTGCGGTCGGCCGTCCCTAATTTGTCGAGCCGCCGAGCCGCTCCGGATGGGAATAGACCAGCAGGCGGCTTCCACGGGCATTACCGACCAGGGCAATACCCAGATCACGGGCAAGGGAAACAGCGGTCCCTGTCGGCGAGTGCCGGGAAACAACAACCGGGGTCTGCATCCTTGCCGCCTTGAGCAACATCTCCGACGAGACGCGACCGGTGGTCAGCAGCAGTCGGTCTCTGCTCGTTATCCCCCTCAAGAGACATTCACCCTGGATCTTGTCCAGGGTGTTATGTCGTCCGATATCCTCAGCCACGACGAGCAGTTTTTCGGTATCGGCCAGGGCCGAGGAATGCATGCCGCCGCTGGACTGAGACAGCTCTATCTGCTCTTGAAGCTGCTTCATCAATGATCGCACTTCCGCCGGTGTCGCAACGAAGGTCGAATCGACCCTCGGTGCCTGGGTCGTGAAACTTGCGCCGCCGCCGCACCCCGAGGTGAGCCTCCGCTTCGTCGGCAATTCAAACTCAGGGTTGCTCAGCCTCACATCGACTTCCGATTCTTCGTCGCACACCCGCATCATGGTCACGTCGCTTAATCCTGAGATAATTCCCTCTGAGTACAGGAACCCGAGCACAAGGTAATTCATCTTTGCCGGAGTGCACAGGATGGTGACCAGCTCCCGGAGATTGACATAGACCGTCAGCTCCCTTTCGAGAGGCACCGAAACCGAGGTCGCTGCCCATCCCTGGTCGGAGAAGCGATCACAGGCTATCTCCGCCGCCACACCTGTCACATCCGATATGTCAACCGCTTCCTGCATACCTTAGCTTCTCTTAGCTATATCACTTCCTGGAGGATCTCCGTGATATCCTTAATCTGTATGTCGTCGGCATGATTCAGGACCAGCCTGCTATCCTCAAGAGCGGTGATGCAATAGGGGCAGGAAGTAACCACTTCCTCGACCCCAAGCCCGATGGCTTGTTCCACCCTGAGGTTGGAGAATCTTTCAGACTTCTCGGTTTCGGCCCAAATCCTGCCTCCCCCCATTCCGCAGCAGAGACTCTCTACCCGCGCCTCGGGCATCTCGACCAGCTCCAGACCTGGCATCTTCTTCAAGACTTCCCGGGGTTCGTCAAATATGCCGTTATGCCGCCCCAGGTAGCACGGGTCATGGTAGGTAACTTTCTTTGCATACTCCTTCGTGATCCGGAGCCTTCCGTCATTCACGAGCCCGGACACATACTGGGAGATATGAAATACCTCGAAGTTCACCTTGAATTCGGGATACTCGTTCTTGAACGTGTGGTAACAGTGCGGGGAAGAAACGACTATTTTTTTCACCCCGGCGTCGATAAAGTTTTTGATGTTCTCCCTGGCTAAACGCTTGAACAGCTCCTCATTGCCCGTTTTGCGGATGCTTTCTCCGCAGCAGCTCTCCTTCGAGCCCAGTATCCCGAAATCCACCCCTGCCTTATTGAGCACCGCGGCGGTGGCCCTCGCCACCTTCTTGAGTCTCGGGTCAAAGGTCGTGTAGCAGCAAGGGAAATATAAGACATCCATCCCTTCGGCGAAGGGTTTTACGGACAGCCCTTCGGCCCAATCGGCCCTGGTTTTTCGGTCTTCGTTGAAGGGGTTGCCCTGAGCGGTAAGGCCCGAGCTTATGGTGCGGTAAGGCTTGACAGCGGCAGGAAAGACACCGTATCCGGTTGCCACCCTGCGCAGGGCCATCATGTCATTAATCTGCTTTACGTCCCTGGGGCATAGCTGAGGGCACTTTCCGCACGTGGTACAACGCCAGATCTCTTCACGTTCAATCTCACTCAAGCCGAATGTGGCCTCACGGATCAGCTTGCGCATACTGAATTTTCTCACCCTGTTCCAGGGACAGACGGTATCGCATTTTCCGCACTGATAGCAGAATTTTACCGCGTCTCCGCCTTTCTCTTTTACCTCGTCTATTACCTCTTTGAAGGGGGCTAGAGTCTCCACGATATGTTAATCCTCGTATTTATCATCACGTTTCAATCTTTTTTCGCCAATCGGGCAACGGTATCCATTACCTTCTCCATGCCGTATTTGTCCACCAACGATTCCAGGCCTATATCGACGTCGTCCAGCTTCTCCTCTTCTTCCACTTCCTCTTCCCTTTCTTCGTAAATCAGGGCATCGTTGATGCACCACTGGACACACAAAGGCTTTTCCTGAGGCGGATCGTCCTCACACATATCGCATTTCAGAGGAAGACCGGAATCGGGTTCTTTGAAAGCGTCCCTGGATGGGCACGAGGCCCTGCAGAAGCCGCACGCGTCGTATTCCTTGCCGTCAATCACATATTGGTCCCTGCCCATGCACTCGGCCGGAGTATACTCGCCGGCGTATACGGGGACGTAGACGTCCCTCATCGGGTCCCGGATCATCCGCACGCGGGACCTCGCCGGATTGTTGCTGCTGTACTTCGGGTTCGCGTGGAAGGCTGAGCAGATTACCTCACATGCCCGGCAACCATTGCATTTATCGAGATCGATCTTGATTGTCTTTATTTTCTTCTTAATCTTGGCCATTTTTGATTATCCCTCTCTGTTCCAAGTCTTCGGCAACGTAGCCCAGATCCAGTTCCTGTAACGTCTCTTTCGTAGGAATACCCTGATTATCCCACCCCTTGAATTTGTAATACGCATCCAAGAGCTGGGCTTCGAGCTCGGGAAATCTCTTCTTCCAGTGGTCTTCCGGCGGCACCTCATCGGCTCTTCGCAAGCCCCTTCTTACATTGACGGCCCTCACCAGATTTCGGTTCCTCTTATATACTTGCGCGAGGCCGGCTTCATCGATATCGATCCCCGTCGCCGCCGAGATAATTTTCGGGTAGTTGTGGATATGGTAGGGAGGCTTCAGCGGAAACGACGACAAACCGGCGCACACCCCGGTGGCGTCGTCAAGGTAGTGTATCATCTCTTGCCAATCAACAATATCGACGGACATGTCAACGGTCGGGTAATAGGGGTTCGACCGCTCTCCGCGCATTTCCCAGTCCAGAACAATTTGCTTGAACTTCTCATCGGGGACCTGGATCCAATCCCTTACAAACTCTTCTTTCTCCTCCATGGTGGCAAAAGGCGACTGGGGGAACTGCCCTTCGATCTGGGTAATGTTTATCTTCTCGCCGGTGGCGTACATGAGGAAATAAACGGGGTTCAGCATCCCGAGCTTGAGAGGCAGCTGCTCATGCTTCTTGATATTGTTATGAGCATACACTTCCGCCCCCTTGCCGATCGCTTGAGCTGCCCAGTGAGTGCCGTTGGCCAGAATATCTCCTATCCCTTCCCGGCGGACAATCCTGTCAAGCAGCCAGAAAAATTTTCCCTCGTTATCGGACGGGCAACCGGCAAAGTCATCGTCGGTCAGGATACCGGCCTCTTTAAGCTCGAAGGCGAAGGCCATAATCTGCGGGGTCGAGAACCCGTCCACTCCATACTCGGTCGCACGCTGAGCAATCCTGAAGCCAAAATCCAGGTCATCCACAAAAGCCGCCATTGTATAGGTAAGTTTCGAAAAGCATTTCATCATGTAGGTCGAAAGTCCCGGGACGGAGATTATGGCCCCGCACTTCATCGGACAGTTATAGCAGCTGATTAACCGCTTCCGCGCGTTTAATTGAACGCTCTTCCATCTCTCTTCGATTTCCTTGTTCCAGAAGTCTTTTCTCCGGGTGCGGGAATTGCCCCACATGAAGTTCTCGGTATGCCACTTCTCATCAACGTGCAGCATCTCTTGCGGCGACCCAAGGCCCTGTAAAATGGTCATGACGTTCGGGACCGGATTCTCGTTCCGGTATTTTATATACTTCAGCACGTCGCTGCAAAGCTCTAAAAATTCAGCCGGCCGGGCAAGATTGACGTCCTTTGTCCCACGAACGGCTATCGCCTTTACCCCTTTGTCCCCCATCACGGCGCCTAATCCGAGCCGGCTGGCACTGGAGCGGCCCTGCTCGATGGAAGCCGTGTAGACCTTGTTTTCACCGGCCAGGCCGATAGCGGCCACATGCGCGCCCGGCTCGTTCAATTCCTTCTTGATGAGCTCTTGCGTCTCGACGGCGCCTTTACCGCGGAGATGACCGGCATCCCGTATTTCCACCTTGTCATTGTGTATCCATATATAGACCAGACTGGGGGATTTGCCGCGAAGGATCACTTTGTCATAACCGGCATACTTCAATTCCGGCGCCCAAAACCCGCCCATCATCGAATATCCCATTAACAACGTCTGAGGAGAATAGGCGGTGATAATGGTACGGTTCGCACCGGGAGCAGGGGTGCCGCACAAAAGACCGGTGCTGAAAATCAGTGGAACGTCAGGAGAGAATGGGTCGGTTTCGGGGGGGACCCTCTCCCATAATATCTTGGCGTTCGTACCCAGGCCCCCAACATGAAGCTCCGTTAGTTTTGGGTCTGTTTCCACCCTCTCGATGTTTCCCCTCGATAGATCGATTTCTAAATTAAACCCTGTCTCTCCGTACCTCACTTTTTACCCCCAGGTATCCGCGCAAGCTTAGGCCTCGCTTGCGCAGGTCGTTCAGTTCATGTTTCATTCCGTGAAACTGCGACACCTTGTATTTTTTATCACAAATAGCCCTTTTTGTCAAGGGGGGCAAAGGCGCCGGCGCTTCCCGACCCTTTGCCTTTGTTCCGGTTACGACAAGTTACCATATTTTATGTTATTGTGAAAGAATGAACTATCGGCACCTCTCATGCATCGTGGTACGGCATACGCTCCGATGGTGACCATTTTCCTTCGTATGGGTGCTTTTGTCAAGTTTTTTCTTCCTTTGTGAAAGTATGGTACATTCCGGGCGCCCCACCTCGTCTTCCCCGCCGTTTACGCCCGCCTTTGCAACAGTTGTCGTGCCGCTCCCTGCAAGGCGCGTATGCCGCACGAGGTGCCTTCCGGTGGGCGCCTTACCTAGACCTTAAGAACGCGGATCGCTAAAAAGCGGCGCTCTAATTTACGGGGTCGACAGCACTAAGTAGGTGGTAATACTGGGGGAAAGAAAATGGAGATGGCGGGATTCGAACCCGCGACCCCCTCGTTGCGAACGAGGTGCTCTCCCACTGAGCTACACCCCCAATCCTCATATCCTATTTCATAAATTCGCTCAGGTCAAGCGATCTGATAAAGGCACCGATCTCCTCCCTTACTTCCGGGTGCCGCAGGCCGCAGTAAAGGTTTGCTTTCAAGAACCCCGCCTTGTTCCCTGCGTCAAAGCGGGTTCCCTCATATTGCAGACCGAAAAACCGCGTGCCGCCGAGAAGACGCCTTATGGCGTCCGTGAGCTGTATCTCTCCCCCGACCCCCGCCTGCGTATCGCCAAGGATAGCAAAAATCTCGGGCGGCAGCACGTACCGGCCGATTATGGCGAGGTCGCTCGGGGCGTCCCCGATGGCCGGCTTTTCCACCATGTCCTTTATTTCATAGAGTCTCTCCCTTACCGGTACCGGTGTGATGATGCCGTACTGGGAGACATGCTCCTTCGGCACGGCCTGCACGGCTATGACGGGGCTCCCGTATTCATTGTAGACATTGAGAAGCTGGCCGATGCAGGGCCTCGACGCGATGATAAGATCGTCGGGCAGAAGCACGGCAAAGGGCTCGTTATTGATGAGGCTCCGCGCACAGAGGACGGCATGGCCGAGACCCATCGGGTACGACTGCCTCACCGCGACAATGCGGACCATGCTCGACAGCTTTTTCACCATTTCGAGGAGATCATCCTTTTTCTTTTTCTCGAGGAAGACTCCAGTTCGGTGAAGCTGTCGAAGTGGTCTTCTATGGAGCCTTTTTCCCGCCCGGTAATGAGGATCACCTCTTCTATGCCGGATGCGACTATCTCCTCCACGATGAACTGTATGAGGGGTTTGTCGACGACGGGAAGCAGTTCTTTCGGCACAACTTTTGTTGCGGGGAGCATCCTCGTGCCAAACCCCCCCGCCGGGATGATCGCCTTTCGCACCTTGCGCATGCTAGACTCCCAGGATGTTCTTGATGGTATCTTTCAGTTCCCGTGTATCCGCCGATTTTACCACGTATGCGTCCGAAACCCAGCTTGAGAAATCCTGCTTGAACTCTCCGTAGGCAGAGCAAAGGATCACGCGCTGCTCCTTGTTCAGCTTCTTGATCTCGTTGAGTGTCGCAATGCCGTCCATGCCGGGCATCTTTATATCGAGCACGACGAGGTCAAATTGGCCGGCCTTGAGCATCTCCAGCGCCTCAAAGCCGTTCGAGGCAAGACCTATAAAGTATCCCTCCTCCTCGAGCTCTTCTTTGAAGAGAAGCCTTATATGCTCTTCGTCATCCACCAGCAGGATCTTTATTTGTTCCATGGCCTCTCACCCCTCCTTGGTTGATCTGCTTTGGGAGGGGAGATGCACGGTAAAACTGGCCCCCTCCCCGGGTTTATTCTTTACCTCAATGTCGCCCCCGTGATGCATGACGATCTTGTTGGAAATGGCGAGACCCAGTCCGATCCCCTTTTCTTTGGTCGTGAAGAAAGGGTTAAAAATATTCTCAAGAAGGGCCGGGCTCATGCCCCCACCACTGTCTTTGATCGATACGGCAAGGAACGGCTTTTCCTCGGAGGTCGTCTGTTCCGTGCTGATCGTGATGGTCCCTTTCCCGTGCATGGCCTCGAAGGAGTTCATGAGGATGTTGATGAAGACCTGCTTGATCTGCTGGACGTCGCATAGCGCGAACAGCGGATGGGGATCGTATTTTTTTACGATTTTGATGTGCGTCCAGCTTTTGTCCGAGGCGAGAAGATAAAGCAGCTCATCCAGAAGGTTATTGATATCGCAAAGCTCAAACAGGAGCGGCGCTTCTTTGACGTAGTTGAGTATCTCGTTAAGGATCGATTCGAGCCTGGCGACCTCTTTTGTGATAATGTCGACGTACCTGCCCTCGTTTTCCTCAAGCCGGGCGGTTTTCGCGAGCCTTTTTGTGAAGCCGCCGATAACGACGAGGGGGTTCTTTATCTCGTGGGCAATGTTCGCCGTCATCTCTCCGAGGCTGCGCATCTTTTCATTTTCGATCAGCCGCCTTTGGGCATCGCCCAACTCGCGCAGGGCATCTCGCAGCTTGATGTTGAGAAGCACATTTTCAAGACCGCTGGAGATGTAGTTCGCGATCATGTTGAGGAGATAACGGTCTTCCTGGTCATCGGGGATATCCCTCTGCTCCTGTTTGAGACAGACGGTGATCGTCCCGAGGGTGCGGTCCTTTGCCACGATCGGCACGGCAAAGAGGAAAAGCGGCGGCGTGCCGCTTCCTTCCTCAATTTGTGCGTCAGTGCGGAAGACCGGCCGGCCCAGCCGCAGCGCTTCGTTTTCGAGGTCAAGGACCTGTCCCTCCATCGAGGAGGCTATCGCCCCCGAGGTGAACCTCTGTCCGTTGAATTTGATGAAGGCGAGGTCGAGCTTGATCGTGATAAACCAGGCGTTGAGGGTCTTGGCGGTGATGAGCGCGATATTCTCAAGGATCGCGTGGGGTTCCATGGTCGACGTAAGGATGCGGCCGAGCTCCGAGAGGGTGGCGAGCTCGGTGATGCGCTTCTTCGAGGAGAGGAGAAGGTCATAGGTGCGGAGGATGCCGCCGAGCTCCCTCGAAAGGATGGAGAGGCCGACCTTTTCGTCGGCGCTGATGCCCTCTCTCGACGAAGAGCCGGCAAGAAGCACGCCGTAAAGGAAGCTATCGTCGGCAAGGGGGAGAAAAGCGAACACCTTGTACCGGGGAAGCACCTCATCGAGCTGTGAATAAAAGAGGCAGCCCAGGCGGGGCGGCACATCCTTGAAGGTGAAGAACATGGGGGATCTCTTCTGTGCGACGGTGCCCACCACGCCCTCTCCTATGTGGCTGCGGTAATCATCGAGGAGATCGAAGAGCTGGCTGCTCCTGTTCATGAACCTGCAGGAAAGCCGCCTGTCCTTATCGAGCGTATAGACGATCACTTCCTCAAAATCGAGGTCGCCGGAAACAATATTCAGGATCGCGTTGATGCGGGACGCTATTTCGAGATTCGAATGGGATATCTCAATGACCTTGCCGAGAATGTTAGCGAAATTCATGATGTTTTATGGCTTTTTCGTAAAGCTCCTTATATTTTTCTGCGGATTTTTCCCACGAAAAGTTCTGTTTCATGCACCTCCCCACCATCAGCTTCCAGTCTTCAGGGTTACGGTAAACGGCGAGGGAGCGCTCCACGGCGCCCAGCATGGCGTCAACCGTGTAATCGTCAAACTTGAATCCCGTCCTGGACTGGGGGTCGACGGGCTCGTCCCTTATCGTGTCGTCGAGCCCTCCCACGGCGCGCACGATGGGGACCGTGCCATACCTCAGGCTGTAAAGCTGATTGAGCCCGCACGGTTCGTAACGGGACGGCATGAGAAACATATCGGAGCCGGCCTCGATAAGATGGGCGAGGGCGTTGTCGTAGGCAATCTTCAGGGAGAAAGACTGAGGGTATTTTTGCGCAAGCTCTGAGAAGAGCTCGTGGTACTTGCGCTCGCCTGTTCCAAGCAGGATATACTGGGCGCCTGAGGAGAGCATCCGTTCGAACCCTTCGGAAACAAGGTCGAACCCCTTCTGGTCGGCAAGACGGGAGATGCTCGAGATGACGGGCCTGTTGCGGTCGACGGGCAATCCGGACGCCTTTTGCAGGGCCGCCTTGCAGACGGCCTTGCCGGCAAGATCTTCGGCGCTGTAATGCGCGGGTATGTGGGTGTCCGTTTCAGGGCTCCACTCGTCGTAATCGATGCCGTTGACGATGCCGTAGAGGACTTCTTTCCTTGTCCGCAATATGCCCTCCAGCCCCGATCCGAATTCAGGGGTCTGGATCTCCTCGCTGTATCTCTTGCTTACGGTATTGATAATATCCGAAAAGACGATGCCGCCCTTGAGGAAATTGATCTTCCCATAAAATTCCAGGAAGTTCGGCGTGAAGTATTCCCAGCCTATATTGATGAGGTGCCAGTCCAGGTGCCAGAAGAGCCCCTGGTAACCGAGATTGTGGATAGTGAGAAGGCTGGCGATTCTCGCCAGCAGGGGCTCCTGCCGGTAGGCGGTGCGCAGAAAAACGGGAACGAGCGCGGTTTGCCAGTCATTGCAGTGGATGACGTCGGGCACGAAATCCGTTGCTTTTATTGCCTCCAGGACAGCCCTGGAAAAAAAGACAAAACGCTCGGCGTTGTCTATAAAATCACCATCCTGCGTGCTGTAGAGATCATCCCGGTAAAAGTACTCGTCCTTCTCCACGAGATAGACGGTGACACCGTTGTAGCGGCTCTCGGCGATCTCGCCCTCTACCATCCTGTGAGAGATAGGGACCGTGATCCGGTACCCGGGGTAGGTGACCGGCAGGCCCTTCTCCTCGATGCCTTTGTACTTGGGCACTACCACCCGCACCTCGACTCCCAGCTTTGAGAGCGCCTTGGGAAGCGCCCCGGCGACGTCGGCGAGGCCGCCCGTCTTTGCAAAGGGAACTGCCTCGGAAGACACGAAAAGAATTTTCATATCATTCTCCTAGACATCGGTCTCCTGAAGGTATATTGTCGCTTCCTCCGGCGGCGTGGGGTTGATATAGAAACCTGTCCCCCATTCGAAGCCGGCCATCTTTGTGAGCCTCGGTATGATCTCGATGTGCCAGTGATAATACGGGGAGTCGGTCATTTCAACAGGCGTCGTATGGATCATATAGTTGTAGGGCGGGCTGTTGAGCACCTTCTGGTGTTTCTTCAGGATCACGGACAGGGCGTCGGCGATGGCGAAGTAGCTGTCATGGGTCTTCGAGAAGAGGAAAGATTCCTCGTGCACCTTGGGGAGTATCCAGGTTTCGAAGGGGAAACGGGAAGCGAAGGGGGAAATGGCGATGAAATGATCATTTTCATAAATGATCCTTTCTTTCTCCTCCGATTCCTGCGCGATAATATCGCAGAATACGCACCTGTCCCGATACCTGTAGTAGTTGAGCGACCCGCTGATCTCTTCCGAAAGCCGTTTTGGAATGATGGGAAGGGCGATGAGCTGCGAGTGGGAATGGGCAAGAGAGGCGCCTGCCATGGACCCCTGGTTCTTGAAGATCATGATGAACTTGAACCTCTTGTCTCTCAGAAGGTCAAGGGTCCTCTCCCGGTACGCGAGAAAAAGATTCTGAACGGACGGCACGTCCATGTCCGCCAGGGTCTGGCTGTGCAGAGGCGTTTCAACGATCACCTCGTGGGCGCCGACACCGTTCATCTTGTCGTAAAGACCGACCCCATGCTTGTTGAGATCGCCTTCGATCCTTAATGCGGGAAACTTGTTCGGCACAACCCTCAGGATCCAATTCGGGCTATTGGGAGGCGAGGAGACAGAGGCGGGACGGAGAGCGAACACTTCGGGCGGGGTCATGCTTTCGTTTCCCGGACAAAGCGGGCAAATCGCGCCAGGTTTCGGCGGCTCGGCTGCTTCCGCGAGGAAAACCGGCCTCTGGCCGCGCTCCGATGAAATGATGACCCACCTGTCGATGATAGGGTCCTTTCTTAATTCCGGCATCTATCGCTCCACTCCGGTGGTTTCTTTGACATGGCTTAGACTGCGTGGTAATACTACATAGAATATGATACCGCTGAAGGACAATGTCCCGACACGCACATTTCCAATTATAACAATAACGATAGTGCTTGTAAACATATTAGTCTACCTCTGGTCCCTCATACTGGCCGATGGTTTAGGGCAGCACGTCGTGCACAGATATGCGCTGATACCGAAGGAGTTGCTCATCTCGGCAACTCTCAGGCCGGACCTCCTGCCGTATAATATTCTGACCATATTCACTTCCATGTTCCTCCACGGCGGGATCTTTCACCTCGGCGGAAACATGTTATATCTCTGGATTTTCGGCAACAATGTGGAGGACGCCGCGGGCCACTCCAGGTTTTTCCTGTTTTACCTGCTTTCCGGTATAGCGGCCGCGCTGGTGCAGTGCTCGGTCGATCCGGGGTCCGCAATTCCGATGATCGGGGCGAGCGGGGCCGTATCGGGGATCCTCGGGGCCTATTTACTCCTTTATCCGGGGGCGAGAGTGAAAACGCTCATATTCATATTCGTTTTCATTACCACCGTGGACATACCCGCCATAGTATTCCTGAGCTTATGGTTTTTGGTCCAGATCGTCTTTTCCCACGGCCAGGGCGTTGCGTGGTTCGCCCACATAGGCGGTTTCCTGTTTGGACTGATCACCATAAAGATATTCACCAGGGGTATGAGGCCCCGGGCCCGGGCGAGGGCCGCATGGTAAGATGTTTCACGTGAAACATCTTACCCGGCCACCGCAGATGAAAAGACCTCTACGGGTCCTTCTCGTCAACCCTTACATCTATGATGTTGGATGTTTCACGTGAAACATCTTACCCGGCCACCGCGATGAAAAGACCTTTCCGGGTCCTTCTCGTCAACCCTTACATCTATGATGTTTCCGCCTACGGGTTCTGGTCGGCGCCTTTGGGACTGCTCCAGATCGGCGGTATCCTCAGGGAAAACGGCATGGAGGTCAGCCTTCTCGACTGCCTGAAGGAAGACGACGGCAGGCGCAAAGAGGACGGCAGGGCCCCCTTCGTGAAGGAGGGCGTCGAAACGCCTCTGCCGCTGCGCACCGCCGGAAAGAGATTCAAGCGATACGGGCTGTCGCCGGAGGAGGTGCGGCGTCGGCTCTCGGGGATTTCCCCTCCGGACCTTGTGCTCGTGACCTGCATCATGACGTACTGGTATCAGGGGGCCGAGGAGGTCGTGCGTCTGGTGCGGCAGCTCTTTCCGCAGACGAAGATCGCGGTGGGAGGCCTTTATGTCTCGCTCTGCGAGGACCATGCGCGCACTCACCTCAAGGAAGCCGACCTGGTGGTGACAAACCGCGACATGGGGCGCTTCTACGCCTTTCTGCAAGAGACCGGCTCACGCCGCATAGCGTGCGCGCCTCAGGCGACGGACCTCGACGCATTTCCCCTCCCGGCATTCGATCTGTACGACCACCGCTCTTTCGTGCCGCTTCTCACGTCCCTCGGATGTGTTTACGCGTGTACGTATTGCGCCGCCCCGTACCTTTATCCGCGTCATGTCCGAAAGAAAGCGGAGGGCGTGCTCCGCGAGATCTCCCACTGGGGCAATCGCGGGATTTCCCGGTTTGCCCTTTACGACGACAACTTCCTTTTCAGGGCAGACGAGTTTGCGAAGCCGCTCCTGGCCGGCATCGGCCGTCTTCCCTTCGACCTTTCCATCTATAACCCGAATGCGCTCAACGCCTCGCTCATCGACGAAGAGACAGCACGCCTCCTCGTCTCGGCCCATTTCCGGGAAGTGCGGCTGGGGCTGGAGACGATCGACCCTTCGACGCAGAAAGCGACGGGCGGCAAGGTCGGCACAGCCGCCTTCGAGACGGCCGTCACCCTTCTGTCCCGGGCCGGTTTTCTCGAAGCGATCCATCCGGGCCTATGTGCTCGCCGGCCTTCCCTTGCAGCGACCCGAGGACGTCCGGAGAACGGTCGACTACGCATCGAGCCTCGGCATTTCCGTCAGCCTCACCGCCTATACGCCTATCCCCCATACCGCGATGTTCGAAAAGTACCATGCCCTCGCCAGGTACCCCATCGCCGACGATCCCCTTTTCCAGAACAACGCCCTTTTCCCCTTTGCCTGGGAAGGCTTTACCGACGAGCACCTGAAGGAGCTGAAGCTCTACGTGAGGGAAAGGAACGCGAACGCCGGCGGCTAATACAAGGAGACCCCGGCGAAAGCCGGGGTCCAGAATGTTATGGCAAATTCAGTTTACCTCCCACTCTGATAAACGATCTTTCCCCCGACTATAGTCATCTGTGCTCGTATGTCTTTAATTGATTCCTCGGGACAGGTTAGTATATCTTGGGAGATGAGGACCAAGTCGGCCAGCTTGCCTGGTTCGATAGAGCCCACTACCCCTTCCATGAAGGAATTTGCAGCCGAGCCGCTAGTATAGAGGCGAAGTGCTTCTCCCCGCGTTATTTTTTGATCTGCCCCGTACACAATCCCCCTTATATCTTTTCTCGTGATCATGATATACATGTTGATAAAAGGGTTGTACGGATTGACGGGGCTATCTGTACCCGCGCCAACACTCTCTGTGCCGAGAGCATCTATCATCCATCTAGTGGGGCAAGCCCTATTTGCGACCTCCTTGCCCATGAATCTTTCAACCGTAGCGGCCTTATCCCACATGAAGTTATTTTGCACCTCAATTCTCACGCCGAGTTTCTTTGCCCGTTCCAACTGGTCAGGCTGAATGAGGCTTGCATGTATCAGACTAAAACGTCTGCCAATCAAGGGCCTTTCTTTGCTTGCATACTCATACGCGTCCAACACTTTATCTATCGCTGCGTCTCCCACGCAATGTATGCCTACGCGCCAGTTATTAGAATTGCAAATAGCTACCAATTTCTTGAGCCTTTCGGGAGGGATTAGCCCCGAGCCGTAGTGGTTCGCATCGTTTAGATACGGATGCCTCATGTAGGCGGTTCGGAGCGTCATGCCGCCGTCTTCAATCAGCTTTATCCCCGCAAAATTTAGCCAATTATCACCGAAACCCGAATAAAAGCCCATCGCTCTTATTATTCTTCCCCACTCATCTTCCGATTCCGAAGGTATCAAGCTCACCTGTGGGGGCGTACATTACGCTGGTCCTTATAGTAGCATCGCCGGCGGCCCAGATATGTTGATATACTTTAAACGAGTCGGGGTCCGTTGCCCCGACCACGACCCCCGTCAAACCGGCGCTATTCAGCCTCTTCATCCCATCCTTGAATATCTTTACTCTTACGTCGAAAGGCAGAGGGGGCACGATCTTTTCTACAAGAGGTATGGCTGCTTCTGCAAGCACCCCATTCGGTTCCCCTGTGGCAGTATCTCTAAGTATTTGTCCTCCTTTAGGGTCGGACGTCTCTTTCTTTATGCCTGCCATCGTCAGGGCGTAGCTATTGCACATTACCTCATGACCGACAGTAGGCAAAAAGACGGGGTTATCAGGTGCGACCGTATCGATCTCCCATCTGGTGAGATATCTCTTCTCCGCGAGTTGGGCAAGGGGATGCCAGGCTGCACCTACTATCCACTCTCCCGGTTTGGTCTTGGCTGCCGCTTCTTTTATCAGGGCCAGCGCGTCGGCAACCGTTTTTGCTTTCCAGAGCGGCACACGATGTAATCCTTCCTCGGCCATGTCCATGTGGTTATGGGAGTCTATCAGCCCAGGAATGACGGTCTTTCCCCCAAGATCCATTTTCACCGTTCGCGGCCCGGCTAAAGCTAAAATATCCTTATTCTTGCCCGCCGAAAGGAATTTTCCGTCCCGGATTGCTACTGCTTGGGCAACCGTGAAGTCCTTATCAACGGTCACCACTTTGCCGTTGAACAGGACGATATCAGCATAGTGGCTAACAGGCGAAGCCGCACATAGCAGCAACGGCACTACGCTCAACAAACCAGCCATGATAAACACAAATTTACTCGTCTTCATTGTCGCCCTCCTTGAGGCGGAGCCCATGAACCGGTTTGCCAGCCCGCACACGGAGATGCCTCGCAACCCGGCCGGTAAGCGGATTTTCCTGCCCCCTTGCCTTTTTAGCCCTCACCCTTCTCGCACTATCCGCCTGGCCTTTCCTTCAAACCTCGGCAGGCTGCCTATTGCCGTTACCTCGACATCAGGCGTGACCTTTATATTGTACGTGATGGCATCGAGGAGTTTCTTCACCGCTGACTTCAGGCGGTCCTCGGAGACATCCGATGACGCGGGCTCGACCCTGATCCCGAGCCTCTCCCCGGATCCCTGACGGGGCACGACCAATTGATACTCATTGGAAAACTCGGGCACCTGCCTGATGAAATTCTCAATGGCCGACGGGAAGATGTTGACCCCTCCGAAGTGGAACATGTCGTCCACCCGTCCGATGACCCCGCCGTCCATGCGCCGGAAGGTCCTCCCGCATTCGCACCTGTCATAGACGAACCTCACGAGGTCGCCGGTTTTGTATCTCAGAAGAGGCGCCGTCTCGCAGCAGAGATTGGAGAGGACCAGTTCCCCCACTTCACCGGGGCCCACCGGCTTGCCTGTCTCCTTGTCCAATGATTCGGGCAGGAACATCGCGTCGTTCATGTGCGTGCCCTTCTGCATGACGCACTCGAACCCGAAATTCGTGATCTCCGTGCTCCCGATATCATCATAATTCTTCGCGCCCCAGAGCTTTTCTATGAGTGCCTTTGTGGCGGGGACCTGGGCGCCCGGCTCACCGGCAGTCACCACGATCCTCACCCTTGAGCCGGGCAGATCGATGCCCATCTTCCGGGCCAGCTCTCCCAGATAGATGATGTAGGTAGGGGTGCCGCAGACAACCGTCGCGCCCCAGTCGACGATACTTTTCAGCCGTGTCTCCGATGACTGGCCGCCGCCCGGCACAATGGTGACGCCGTGCTGCTCCATTGTTGCCTGGAGGCCCCACCACGCGACGAAGAGACCGTAGACGAAAGGAAAGAAGGCGACGTCTTTACTCTCTATCCCATAACCGTAGACAAAGTAGCTGAACTGCTCGAAGCAGTTCTTGAACCAGTCTTTCTTGCTGTAGGGAACTTTTAAGGGCGTGCCGGTCGTTCCCGATGTCTGGAAGACACGGCAGGCCGCCTCCGGCGGCAGGCAGGGGAAATCGCCGAAGATAGGGTGCTCCTCCTGCGATTTGAGTAATTCCATCTTCGTGGTAAAAGGCACCTTTCGGACATCGTCCATGGTTTTGATATCACCCGGCGCGACCCCGGCCTTCTCTATACTTTCTTCTGTAGAAGGGGCTGTTCCCGATGACATACTTCACCTGCCGCCGAAAAAGCTTCAGCTGCCTCTTCTCGAATTCCTCTCTCGGGAGTGTTTCTAAATCAGGCCTCCACATCTTCACCATGTAAGGACCTCCTGTCCCGCACCCGGCCGCACCCCACGCATAAGGATAACGTGTGCCTGCCTTACTTAGTGGATAAAGGCTCGGTTCTCTTCTTTAGTATTTGTAGGCCGTCGGAATATGTCTCGCCTTTTCCTGACCCTTCCAGTATTCGATGCGCTCTTTCAGGAAGGCGATCCAGGCATCCACGTCCGCGGCCTTGAAGCCCTTCGAGACCATGTCCTTCTTGTAATCGGCGATAACAGGCTCCACGGCCTTGGACCATCGCGCCACCTCGGACGGTGCGATCTCTATCGTCTGGCCGCCCTTCGAGTGAAAGAATTCCTTGCCGTCGATATCGGTCTTGTTCCACTCGATTGCCCATTTGTCGATGTACTCCGCGGACAAGTCGGTGAAGACTTTTTGTACGTCCGCGGGAAGGCTGTTCCATCTGGCCTTGTTGAAGATGACGTAGAACGTGTAGCCGCTCCCCGCCATATACGCGGTCGTGTGGTACTTCAGGACCTCGCCCGTCCTGAAGCTCTTCAACTGCTCGTACGGCCCCATGTTCCCGTCCATGACGCCCCGTCTGAGCGATTCGTACATGTCCATCATCTCGATCGGGACAACGGTCGCGCCGAGCGCCCTGACGACCTCTCCGCTCCTGCCTGTGCCGCGGATCTTCAGCCCCTTGAGCTCTTCGAGCGTCCTCACGGGCTTGCTGAGCGTCTGAATGCTTGAGGGGGGGCTTGCGCTGAACATGAGGGGGTGAAAGGCGTCCCACTCCTTCGGTTTGAATTTGGCGTAGAAGTCGTTTATCGCGTGGGTGAGGATAAAGCTGCTCGGGGCGCCGAGGGGCAGCTCGGTAAGCTCCATCACCGGAAAGCGGCCGCGGGAATAAGAGCAGTGTGCAAGCCCGATGTCCGCGATGCCTGACGCCACGCCCGCGGCCATCTTCGGCGCATTGAGCAGCGTGCCGCCCGGATATTGGCTTACTTCCACCTTTCCGCCCGTCCTCTTGTTGACGTCGTCGCAGAATTTCTGCATGAGCGGGACGTTGATGTGCAGGATGGGCATATAATTCGCGAGCGAGAGCTTTATTGTCTCTGCACCGGCGTACGATGAAAACAGAAGCGATATCGCGCATACAAAGAACAATGCCTTTCTTCCAATGCTTCTCATAATTACCTCCCCTTTTTCTTGTTTGTGTCTATCCACACCGCCCGGCCAGCTCTCATTTGAACAGCATCGAGGGAAGCCAGAGGGCGAGCTGCGGAAAAATGAAAAGAAGGGCCCACACGAGGAAGAGAGATATCAGGAACGGGGCCGCACCTCTGTAAATTATCCCCGTCGGCACCTTCGTGATGTTGCGGACAACAAAGATGCAAATGGCGACCGGAGGGATGATCATACCCACCATAACAACGACACAGACGAGGATACCGAACCAGATAGGATCGAATCCGAGCTTGAGGACCGTGGGGAAGAAGATGGGCGTCGCGAGGATCATAAACGCAAGGTCCTCGATGAAAGAGCCGCCCATTTCGTAAACAAGGCAAATAAGGAGCAGGATGACGTAGCGGTTGATATTGAGCATCGACAGGTAGTCGGCGATCTTCTGCGGCATGTTGGTCACTGCGATGAAATGACCGAGTACCACGGACCCTGAAATGAGCATGAGGAACATTCCTGCCGTGCGGATAGACTCGCTCAGTGATTGGTACAACCTTTTCATATCCATGTCCCGTTTGACGAGTGCGAGGACGAGGACCGCAAAAGCCCCGATCGAGCCCGCCTCCGTCGGCGTGAAAAAACCCCGCATGATGCCGCCGATCATCACAAGGAAGATCGTGAGCACCCAGGCGACATCGGGCAGCGTACGGAACCGCATCTTCCATGTCGACCGCTCGGAAACCGGTGCGATCTTCGGGTTAATCTTTACCCATCCGATAATGACGCCGATGAAGAAGAGGGCGATGATGGCCGCGGGCACGATACCGGCAAGGAAAAGCTTTCCTATCGACTGCTCGGTGATAATGCCGTAGAGGATGAGGACGACGCTCGGGGGGATCAGGCAGCCGAGTGTCCCGACGGTCGCGATTGTGCCCGTCGAAAGCCTCTTGTCATAACCGTAACGGTCCATCTCGGGCATCGCCACGCTCGCAAAAGTCGCAGTCGTGGCCGTCGCGGAGCCGCAGATCGCCTTGAAGCCGCTTCCTCCCAGGACTGTCGCAATGGCGAGTCCGCCGGGGATGTGACCCACGAACGCGTGCGCGGAATTGTAGAGCCGTTTCGCGATGCCTGCGTGGTAACCTATCTGGCCCATCAGGATGAAGAGCGGGAAAACCGTGTAGCCGTAGTTGGTGATCACGTCGAAGACGTCCCTGCCGATAAGATTCAGCGCGATATTGAACCCTTTCAGGTAGGCGAAACCGATAAACCCGATGATCGCCATGGCGAAGCCCAGTTCAATTCCCGTAGAGAAGAGAAGCAGGAGCAGAAAAAGAAGTACTATGCCGGCGATAGTCTCATTCATATTCGCCCCTCCAGATTTGTACGACTTGCAGCAGAAAAACCAGGCACTCGATGAAGCAGCAGACCCCGACGGCATAGGCGAGCGGGTAGGCGGGAAGCTGTATCGTGGATGAAACTTCGCCCGAAACCCGATACTCGTTGCCGACGGTGAAAAGGTTGTAGCCGATGGCCACGAAGAGGGCGATGCAGAGAAGCCGCGTGAAGGTATTAAGGATATCCTTGTTTCCCTTCGCAACCTTTTCCAGCACGATTTCCATGTAAACGTGGCCCCGATCGAGCGAGACTTTCGGGATCGTGATACCGACGACCAGCGCAAGCGAAAGACCGACGATCTCATACGTGCCGATGAGCGGGCGGCCAAGGGCACGCATCAACACGTCGGCAACGGTCAGGAGCATCATAAAGGCAAGGGCACATGCGCCGATCACGTTGAGGATCTTCGTGACAAAGCCGAGAACGTTTTCGAGTAGTTTTGCCATGACTTCTCCTTTACGCCTTCTTTTCCTTTTCCATCTGTTCGAGGGCCTCGACTATTCTGTGGGGGTAGAACGGGGTCTGGTTGAGCCTTACGCCGGTCGCGTTGTAGAGGGCATTCGCCACGGCGGCAATGGTGCCCGCAACGTAGCCCTCTCCTACCTCCTTCGTGTCAAAATGCTGTCCTTTCTTGTATTCCTCGGTGATCACATCGACATAATCGGTCTCGACCATGTCGAGGGCGCAGGGAATCCTGTACTCGAGGAAAGACGGGTTAATGACCGCGCCCTTGTCCGCGAGCACCTCTTCGTACAAAACGTGGCCCTGCCCCATAGACACCTGACCGTCGATCTGGCCCTCCACGAGCATCGGGTTGACCGGGAAGCCGCAGTCGTGCGCCGTCGTCACCTTCAGGACCTTCATCATCCCCGTCTCTGTGTCGACCTCCACCTCGGCTACCTGGGCATACGACGAGTAGTTCTCGCTCCACCGGCCGTGCGTCGTCGCCAGGCTCGGATGGGTCGGCTCGTCTTTCATCGTCCTGAAGTGGCCTTCCCCGATGATCGAATCGCCCCTCTTTTTCTGGATGCTCGCGGCGATTACGTCTTTGTACGAGATCTTCCTGTCCGGGGCATATTTCACAAAGATTTCCTTGTTTTTGGCCTCCAGCTCGTTCGGGTCCGCGTCCAGCTCCTCGGCAGCGACCTGGAGGAGTTTCTTCATCGCGTTTTCCGCGGCCTTCTTTGCCGCGTTTCCCGTGACCCAGGTCAGCCCGCTGATCCACGATCCGATATCGACGGTCGTCGTCTCCGTGTCCGCCGCGTACACCTGGATGTCCTCGACGGGGACCGACATCTCCTCGGCTACTATCTGGCTGAGGACGGTCTCTGCCCCCTGACCCATATCGACCGCCCCCGTGATCAGCGACACGCCGCCGTCATCGTTCAGCTTCACGATAACAGAGGAACCATTCGGGTAGATCAGGGAGCCGCCGAAGTACGAGCACGTCCCGATGCCGACCCCGCGCTTGATCTTCGATCCGTTCTTCCTCTCCCCTTGCGCCCTCTTGTGCTTCTCCACGAAATTCGTGCGACGCGCCACCCCGTCCAGTGACCGCACGAGGCCGAAGTTTTTCACGAAATCCTCGTTCGGCAGGATATCGCCGGGACGCCGGGCGTTCTTCAGCCGTATCTCCAGGGGATCCATGTTGAGCTGCTCTGCGATCATGTCGAACTGGGACTCGACCGCGAAACGCATCGCGGGCGCGCCGTGGCCGCGCTGGGGGCAGCGGACGAGGTTGTTGGTGTAGACGGAGTATCCCTCGTATTTCAGATTCGGTATCTTGTATGGCGCCATGAGGAATCCCCAGGCGAGGAAGATGACAACCACCCCGCTTCCCCTGTAGGCGCCGCTGTCGTTGATCGTCCGCGCCTGGTGGGCCAGGATCGTGCCGTCGCGGCTGACCCCGGTCTTCAGTTCCACGATGAGCGGCTGGGCGTGGCGCGCACCCTTGAATACCTCTTCACGGCTATACACGATCCTTACCGGCAGGTGGCATTTCATGGAAAGGAGTGAGGCGATGTACTCGTGGTTGAAGAGGTCTATCTTGCCGCCAAAGGCCCCGCCGACGTAGGTCTTCAGGACCCGGACGTTCCCGTAAGGGAGTCCGAGGGTGTTCGCCAGCTTCGCGCGCTTCAGGAACGTGCCCATGCTCGACAGCCACACGTTGAGCTTCCCCGAATAGTCGTAGCTCGCAACGATCGCCTGGGGCTCCATGTACGCGTGAGCGCGGAGTTGGGTCACGAAGCGGTCTTCCCGGACCAGGTAGGACTGCTCGAAGGCCTTTTCGACGTCGCCCCACGACGTCTGGGTCTTCCCGCCGATGTTCCTGAAGGGTCCCGGAACTTTAGGGTGAGATGGGTGGATCTCGGGTGCGTCGGGCTTCATCGCCTCCTCCGGGTCGAACACGGCCGGCAGGAGTTCGTACTCGACTTTGATCAGTGAAAGGGCCTCAACTGCGGTCGATTCGTCCGTTGCCGCGACCCCCGCGATCTCCTCTCCCACATGACGAACCCGGTCTACCGCAATGGGGTACTGGTCGGCCGGGTATCGCCCGGTCTGCACGAACCCGTGCTTTATCTTAAGGGAGTCTTTCGCCGTGACAACCGCCTTCACCCCGGGAAGCCGCTCTGCCCTGCTTGTGTCGATGGAGACGATGGCTGCGTGGGGGTGAGGGCTTCTCAATACCTTTCCGGCCAGCATGCCTGGAAGGGAGACGTCCACCGTATACTCCGCTCTTCCCGAAACCTTCGTCGGACCGTCCTTTCGGAGAACCGATTTTCCCACGTAAGAGAGATCGTCCATTAATGACCTCCTTGTCCGTCGGCTTCGACAGACCCGATGGCCTTCACGATTTTGTTGTAGCCGGTGCAGCGGCAGAAATTTCCTGAGATGGCCGTGAGGATCTCCTGGTCGGTCGGTTTCGCTTTCAGGTCGAGCAACGCCTTCGCGGTGAGCACCATGCCCGGCGTGCAATACCCGCACTGAACGGCGCCGTGGTCGAGGAACGCCTGCTGGATGGGGTGCAGTCTCTCCCCCCTCGACAGACCCTCGATAGTCGTGATCTTCCTGCCCTGCGCCTCAACGGCGAGGAGCAGGCACGAACGGACCGGCGTCCCGTCCATGAGGACGGTGCACGCCCCGCAGACGCCGTCTTCACATGCCTCTTTGGCGCCCTTCATCGACAGGTCCTCGCGAAGGACTTCCAGAAGGGTCCGGTTCGGGTAGGTCGCGATCTCGTACTCCTGGTCGTTCACAGTGAGCGAAATGAGGCGCTTCGATTTTTTCTCCATAGTCGCTCCTTTATACACGCTCGAGGGCGGTCTTTATTGCCCTCTTCGCGAAGACCGTGAGCATCTTGCGCCTGTACGCCGCAGGCAGGACGTGGTTATTGACGAGGGGAAGGTTCTTCGGGATCGACCGGCCGATCGCATCGAAATCGACGGCCGAAGGCTTTTTCCCCGCGACGAGACGGTCGAGGGAAACTGCCACCGGAGCGGGTCCGGCAGCGGACAGCACGAGCCGTGCAGATTCTATGGCCCCCTTGCTCATAACGACAAAGGCCGCAGCTCCCGCAAGGGGATAATCGACCGCCGAACGGAGACGGAGCTTTTTGTAGCTTGAGGCCGTGTTCGGCGAGACAGGCACGACGATCCCGGTTGCGACTTCCCCCGGCCCGAGGCGGAGCGGCAAAAGCCCCTGTCCGGTGAAGAGTTCCTCTACAAGGACTTCGCGGACCTTTGCCTTATTTTTTTCGAGCCTGACCTTCGCACCGGCGGCGATCAGCGCGGGGGCGACGTCTCCCTGGTAGACGCTGAAGCATTTCTTGCCTCCGGGCACGGCCAGACACGACGTGCCTCCCGCCTTCAGACACGGCTGGCGCTCGAGCCTCCAGGCGGACGACTGGTTGTAGAAGAGACAGCGGGAATTTTGAAATATGTTGCCTCCGATGGTTGCGACATTGCGTATCGGGGGCGCTGCGACAGAAAGCACCGCTTCGTAAAGGCCGGCTGCGTCCTTCTTGATAGCGGGTGAGGCCGCGAGGTCTGAAAGGGTCGTCATCGCGCCGATGTGCAACGCCTGTCCTTGCCGTTTGATTCCCTTCAGTTCCCGCAGCTTCTTGAGGCCGACCATGTGAGAAGGCCGGAGGAGACCAAGCCTGATGAGCGGTATCGCGTCGGTCCCCCCGGCGTGAGGCCGTACGTGCTCTCCGTACCGCTCCATGAGCGTCAGCGCCTCCTGCAGCGTCTCGGGCTCGAAAAAGTCAAAATAGGGCAATCGCATGGAAGCGCCTCCTTTGCAATGGTTGAAGAAGTTTCTTCAGTATAAGCAACATCCGTACCATGCTTATCCTTTTGCAGACGACCATCGCAGGGAGGTTCTCTTTCCAAAGGCAATGGAATCTTTCTACAACGATTATAAGGAGTTGGTTATTTTGAGTGCTGTTTTAGGGTTCCCTTAAGGCGAATAAGACCGCGTATCCCCGCGGCCTTCTTTGCCGGTGATGCGTGCTGCATCAGGGAGGCATGCCGCGCCGGGGAGGCGGAAAAGGTGGAGGCGCACCGCCTCCACCGAACGCAGACTATGAGATCTCTTCTTTCCCGATGGCGTATCGCCTCATCATGCGCTGGAGGGACGACCTTTTGAGATTTATCTTTCTGGCCGTCGACGAGACGTTGGCGCTACTCGCCCTGAGGGCATCAACGAGGTATTTGCGGGTGAACTGGTCGACGATTTTCGCCCTCGCCGTCGCGAAATCATCCTGAATCATCTGCTGCGCCCCGCTCCAGCTCCCCTGCGCCGACTTCCTCAGTCTCTCGGGCAGCAGGTGCGGACCGATACAACGGTTATCGGCGACGATGACGAGCTGCTGGGTCAGGTTCTCCAGCTCCCTGACGTTCCCGGGCCAGTCGTGCAGCTCCAGGAGGCGGACTACTTCGTCGCTTATCGACGTCTCGGCCTTCTCTAAGCTTCTTTTGAACTTGTCCAGGAAAAAGTGGACGAGGAGAGGGATGTCTTCTTTCCGCTCTCTTAAGGGGGGGATGTCGATCTTCACGACGTTGAGCCGGAAGAAAAGGTCTTCTCTGAATTTTCCTTCTCTGACCAGTTGTTCGATATTCCGGTTTGTTGCCGCGATGATTCGGGTGTTGATGGTCATCGCCCGTGTGCTGCCGACCGGGATGATCTGCCGCTCCTGGGCCATCCTGAGCAGCTTGCCCTGCAGACCGATCGAGGAGCTCGCTCACCTCATCGAGCAGTATGGTCCCGCCGTCCGCAATCTTGAAGTATCCGTCCTTGTCGCTGTATGCACCCGTAAACGCGCCTTTCCTGTGTCCGAAGAGCTCGCTCTCCAGAAGCGTCTCGCTCAGCGCCGCGCAGTCGACGACGACAAAAGGCTTCCCGCTTCTCGGGCTCTTCCTGTGAACCGCCTTTGCCAAAAGGCCCTTTCCCGTTCCGCTTTCGCCCTGGATAAGGACGTTGCAGTCAATGGGTGCAACCTTTTCGACGAGGGCAAAAATATCGCGCATGGCCGCGCTCGTGCTGATCATGTTGTACGGCTCGGAATATTCCCTCAGGCGGTCCTTGAGAAGACGCACCTCCTCGCTCAGTGCGAATTTTGCGCGCACATTCTCCACGACCCTCACGAGCTTGTCCATATCGAAGGGTTTCATAATATAATCGTACGCGCCGAGCCTGATGGCTTTGACCGCGCTCTCTACGGTCCCATATCCGGTGATCATGATCACTTCCGTGGCAGGGCTTATCTCCTTGATCCCCTCCAGGAGATCCAGCCCGTTCATCCCCGGCATCCTTATGTCTGCGATCACGAGCGGAAGGTATCTGCTTTTTACGATGGAAAGGGCAACTTCAGCGTCGCTGACGCCCTCCACGTCGTATCCGCGCGTATGGAGGAGTTGTACGCACCTCTTCCTGATGCTCGTATCATCATCGACTATCAACACCCGAAAGCCGCTGTTCATCTCACCCCTCGCTGTTTTGCGGCACCCGGTCAGCTTTGCTCAGGGGAAGGCTGATGACGAATGCGACAAAGCCCGACGGAAGGTTCTTCGCGACGATATTACCGCCATGGTCCTCGATGATGCGCTTGCTCACGGAGAGGCCCAGTCCTGTCCCCTTTTGCTTCGTGGTAAAGAAGGAATCAAAGATCCTCCCCATGATCGCATCGGGGATCGGTTTGCCCGTGTCGGAGACGTCGATCACCGCCCACGCCGTCCGCTTCTCTTTGAGGAGGCGCGTCTTTATCGTTATGGCACCCCCTGTCGGCAGACAGGCCTCTCTGGCGTTGTTCACGACATTGATAATGACCTGCTGGAGGTTATTTGAATTTCCCCATACGTACAATTCCTCGTTGTCGAAGTCCTTTGTTATCCAGACATTGTCGAGCTCCGCTTGACGCTGCACAAGCAGAAGCGCATCCTCGATCATATCATTCACGTTGAAGACACTCTTTTCTTCACGTACCATTCTCGAAAAACCGAGCACCTTTTCGATGAACCTCTTGCAGCGTTTCGCGTCGGCTTCAATCCCTTGTAACTCCCTGAGAAGGTGCTGCCTGTTGGTCCTGTATTGCTCCGCATCCTCGATAAGCATCTGGGTGGCGATGATGAGGCCGGCCAGGGGGTTATTGATCTCATGCGCGATCTCGCCCGCGAGCTTTCCAAGGAGCGTCATCTTCTCGGATTGGAAAAGCTCTTCCTTGAGGAACTTCATCTCGGCGATGTCGGTTACCGCATTGATCATGCCCTCGTAAATGCCGTCTGTCTCAAGAGAGGAGCTGCTCACGAGGACAGGTATCTTCTTGTTGTCTTTTGTGACGTAGGTCGTCTCCACCACTTTCTTTCCTTTCGCAAACACCTGCGGCTCGATCTCCTTCACGAACTTGTCGAAAACTTCCTTCGCGACGAAACTCTGATAATGTCTGCCGATGATCTCGTCCCTTTTGTACCCGATCATTTCCTCAAACCGACGGTTAACGAAGGTTACAAGACCGCTTCTGTCGACAATCTGAATGCCGTCGTTCAAAGACGTCACGACTTTCTCGTTGAACTCCTTGAGCCTGTTTATCTCCTTCTCCTCGGTAAGGTCTCTCGCGGAACCCACCATCGCGATGGGCTTTCCGCGCTCGTCCTTGAGCGGTATGCATATCACGTAGGAGGGAAAGTGTTCTCCGCCCTTTCGCCTGTGGACAAGCTCCCCGCGAAATGTATTTCCTTTCCGTATCTCGGCAAGTACGTTTGGTTTCTTCACCCCGAGGGTAATGATACTCTTACCGATCATCTCTTCGGCCCTGTAGCCGAAGAGCTTCTCCGACCCCTTGTTGTAATAGACGATCTTCCCGTCCAGATCGTTCACTATGATCGATTCGCCGAGGTTTTCAACGACGCTTTCGAGAAAGTCTTTCGTCGTCAGCTTGAAGCTGAGGATTATGTTCTCCCAATCGAGCGTATTGCCTGTGGGTTCCCGACCGGGCCCCCGCGAAGTCCGACGCGCCATGAGACGGCTCTCCCCTTTTGAGTCAGCTTATCACAAAACCGATTTGACTCCAATTTGTTATTATTTTATACGAGGCCTTGCGAGGGAGACGACGCTATGCTGCCTGAGTACACATCGTTCTTCTTGTTGCACCGCTCGCTTTTTATGATTATCACTAGTGAGAGCAAGATCCATGCGAAACGGGGCGCACGCCTCGATTATCTTTCCTCCCGGAGGTGCACATGACCGACCTTATCAGCGACGCGGAGATCGAGCTTCAGTGCGAGAACTGCGGCCGCAAGACGAAAAAAGACATCGAATGGATGAGGGACCACGACGAGTTCGCGTGCGCCTGCGGGACCACGGTACCCGTCGACGCGAGCACGTACCGCAAGGAACTGGCGAAGGCCGAGTCCGGGCTCGACGGATTCCAGGGCCTCATGGAGAAGCTCGGTAAATAAGGCCGCTTTTATTCCGAGGTCACAGGGGGTCTTTCGATCATACGCACCGCGGCCGCCCCCTTTGTCGCAGATCGTCTTAGCCGCGGCTTCTAACCGATGGCCGTCCCGCCCCGCTCTTCCGTCCTTATGCGGATGCATTCCTCCAGGGGCAGCACAAATATCTTGCCGTCGCCGATCTCGCCCGTTTTCCCGCCCTTGATAATGGCCTTGATCGTCGGCTCGACAAAGCTGTCATTCACGGCAATCATGAGCTGAATTTTTCTTAAGAGGTTCCCCATCTCCTTGACGCCGCGATAGACCTCGGTGACGCCCATTTGGCGCCCGTGCCCGAGTACCTCGCTCACGGTGATGAGGTTGACGTCCGCCTTGTAGAGCTCCTGTTTCACCGCCTCCAATCTGTCGGGTTTTATGACGGCGATGATCACTTTCATTCTTCTCCTCCTATTCTACTAAGGGTATATGCGCTCTCGTTAAGCCGATAAATCACACCTCTCCCCTTAATCCATACCTTTAAAACCGGAAAAAGTGCAAGCAAATTCGTCGCCCGGTGTCGGCAATTTATCGGTCGACACCTACGCGCCCGCTCACGGCCTATCGAAGAATGGGTTCTTCCCGGTCGCCGAGAGTGGGATACCGATGATAATGTCCGAGTCGAGAAGGTTGAGTTTCTTTGCGGCGGCCCCGACCGTGTACATGATCCGGTTATCGATAGTCAGCTCCGCTGCCAGCTTGACTGCAGAGCCAAGGGCGATCCCGAGATCGATGGCCTGAAACACACAGGAAGGCCCTGTAAAATCCTCGCCTTCGCGGCCTCCCGAGGCAACGAGGGCGGCGCAGGTCGGATAACCGCACGCCCCGCAGTTGAACGGAAGCTCTCTCCTCTTCGGGTCCCTCTTTACACCGACAAGCAAGACGACGGCAGCGCTCCTCACGTTGCTCGCATCTCTCTTGAAGATGGGAAGGCTCGCCGCCTTTTCTTCGCTCTTCCTTTCCATTGCCGAGGCGAGCATTTCGAGGTCGGGGCCCAGGACGAGAGCGGTCTTGAGCGCGTCGATACCCCGTGTTTTCGGTGCCGTCCTCATGGCCAACGCCAACATCGCGGCACCGGCCCGTATACCCTGATTCTTCATCTCTTCACTATTTATGACGGCCATATAGCCCTCCTCCCTCCTTGATAGAGAGACCTTATTCGCACCACCGCCTTTCTTCATCCCGATTGTATCATCTTTACGGCCTCAAAAGCCCTCATTTTCACGCCCCCGGTCAACTTTTGCTAGAAGCCGAATCTCTTTTTTGATTCCAGGAGTCCGGCCAACCGGCTGTTACCGCCTTAAACTTTTAAAATCCGTATTCTCGTGACATAAGTCAAGGCGGCCCAACCCGTTGAAAGCCTATATTATTCTTATCACACAGTGCGGGAGGAGTGGTCATGAAGTGCCCGGGTCAGGATACACGGTACTGGAAGCCGGGGGACATTTTCGACACCGGCTGTCCCCATTGCGGAAGTAAGGTGGAGTTCTTCAAGGATGAGGCGACCAGAAGGTGCAGGAGCTGCCGGAAGACGGTCGTCAATCCGAGGATGGACTTTGGATGTGCCGCCTACTGTAAGTATGCCGCCGATTGTCTTGGTGGGCTGGGGCCGAGCTGCTCGCAAAGCGCAGTGAACATCGGGAAGAAGGGTATCTCACCGGAACAGGTGGAAGACTTGCGCGGCAGCTTCAGCATGCACAGACTTCGGCAACAGGAGGAAACGGATGAAAATACGGAGAAAGATCATCGAGATAGATGAGGACCGCTGCTCGGGCTGCGGGGAATGCGCGACCGCCTGCGCGGAAGGCGCCATACGGATAATCGATGGGAAGGCGAAGCTTATCGCGGAAACGTATTGCGACGGCCTTGGCGCCTGTCTCGGCGAATGCCCCGAGGGGGCGCTCTCCATCACGGAAAGAGAATCGGACGAGTTCGACCCGTCTGCCGTGGAAGAGCACGTGAAAGCCGAAGGCCCCGGGCCCGCAGGCTCGCTCATGGCATGCGGGTGCCCCTCCCGGAACATCGAGGTCTTTCCCTCGTCTTTGCTTGCCGGGGAAAAGGCAGCCGGAAGCCGGGGCGGGGAGGCCGCTTCCGCCCTCACCCACTGGCCCGTTCAGATCAGGCTTATACCTCCCTCGGCGCCTTTCTTACAGAATGCCGACCTCCTCATAGCGGCAGACTGCACGCCTCTCGCCTACGCGGGGTTCCACCGGGACCTCCTCCCCGGGAAGGTGGTCATGCTCGGTTGTCCCAAATTCGATGACGGAGAAGAGTACCTGAGGAAGTTCACCGAGATCTTCAAGGTAGCCGGCATCAGGAGCATCACCGTCGTCGACATGGAGGTGCCCTGCTGCTCGAAGCTTCCCACGCTCGTGCGAAAGGCCGTCTCCCTGTCCGATAAGGCCATCCCCCTTGAAGAGATCCTCGTTAGCCGCAAAGGGGCCGTACTCCAGAAACGGGCGGTCGCATAGAGGAGACAGGCGCCCTTCCCGTTGCCATTATCGGCCTCGTCGTGGAGCGTGAGATCTTTTCCTCGCGCCTTTTCAAGCCGGACCGATTCAAGAGCCGGCTTCAGACCGGCTTAGGTCCGCACGCCTTCGATTCCGTATCCTTAATCACTCTTTCCCAGATCACGTCGGTGAGGAACTTGAGCGCTTCTTCCTTGTCCTTGTCCATCACTATGGCCCTCACGAGCTGCAGCTCCCTGTCGTCAAACGTTACGGTCTTCATACCTCTCACCTCCTCCGATAAGCGGATGCCGGCGGCATCGATAGTCGCTCCATAGACACGCGCCCCGAGCCTCCAAAGGCGTAATGTGCGTTCCTTCTCTCAAAAATAATCTCTTTCCTGCGTTGCTGCAACACGACCACGTCATCCCTTGTCGAGAGTCCCATGATACGCGCCGGCATACCCCCGGTTGCCCCGAAGACCGGAACGTGGTACCATCTGGTATGTTCCGCTCCCCCTCCCCGGAAAAAGTCACCGACGGCGTCTACCTCGTCGGAAGCTCCGATCTGACCGACGGCAGGGACTGTTCGGTCTATCTCGTGGACGCAGGGGAGCTCGTCCTCATCGACAGCGGGGCGGGCGTCAATACGGCCCGGATCGCGAAGAATATAGAGCTTGTCGGCCTCGATCCCGGCCGCCTCTCCACCCTCATCCTCACCCATTGTCACATCGATCACGTGGGCGGCGCGGCCTACTTTAAGGAGCGGTTCGGGGTGAAGATCGTCATGCACACCCTCGACGCCGGCGCCGTGGAGCGTGCCGACCAGGTAAAAACGGGTGCTTCCTGGTATGGCCTGCGCCTGGCCCCGCTGCCCGTCGACGTGAAGATCACGCAACGCGAGGAGACGTTGAGCTTCCGCGACGGCACGAAACTCGTCTGCCTCCACACGCCCGGGCACACACCCGGCTCCCTCGCGGTTTACGGGGACCAGGGTGGGGAGCGGGTGCTTTTCGGCCAGGACATACACGGCCCTTTCCTCCCGGAGTTCGGCGCCGACCTCGCGGCCTGGCGGCGTTCCATGGAGGTGCTGCTCGGCCTGGAGGCCGACATCCTCTGCGAGGGCCATTTCGGCGTCTACCGGACGAAGGTGAGTGTCAGGGAGTATATCGAGAGTTACCTCAACCGGTATGGCGTGTAGGATTCCGGACCGGATGCCCCAAAAGGGCAGAACGGAAAGAAATAAGGGGAACGAATGTTTCACGTGAAACATTCGTTCCCCTTATTTCACACGACGGCGACCTGCCCGGCATGCGTCGCCTTCTCCTGTCGCGCTGCGAGGCATCGTTTGCTTACGCCGCGTGCCGTTTGCCGGCCTTGTTCCAATATTCCGAGAAAAGGGCGATCATCTCCCGGTTGAAGGCGGGTAGGTCCTTCGGGCTGCGGCTGCTCACCCAATTCCGGTCCCGCACCACCTCTGAGTCCTCCCACAAGCCCCCGGCGTTCCTGATGTCATCCTGGATCGTGTGGTAGCTCGTCATGTGCCTCCCCCTGACAAGCCCGGCAGACACAAGCAGCCACGGGCCGAGTTGAAATCGCGTGATAAAAGAACCATAGGACGGGAAAATCGGTTTGTCAATGCGGCGGCCGGTACTCAAGCACGAGTGGGGGGCGCTTTTGCCGCCCTTCCATCCATCCCTCATTTTTCTCCAAAATCGGGATTACCAAAACGGGCTCCAATTTACTTGTATGTCCAAGCCCACTAGCGCGGGTAACACATCGATGTGTTCCATACAATGGCGTTCTCATGGCAGAGCGCCATTTTTTTACGCTGTGCGGCTGGACGAAGGCGTCCTTGCATCCAGGTGATGATCAAGGTCGCCTTTTTATTTTAAGGAGGAGGTTTCTATGAACACAGGTGATACGGCATGGGTTCTCATGTCCACCGCGTTGGTCATGCTCATGACGCCCGGTCTCGCCTTCTTTTACGGCGGGATGGTGCGGCGCAAGAACGTGCTCGGCGTGCTGATGCAGTGCTTCACGGTGCTCTGCGTCCTCAGCATCCAATGGGTGCTCTACGGCTACAGCCTTGCTTTTGCGCCGGGCAAGGGCTTTTGGGGCGGCTTTGCCTGGATCGGGCTTACGGGCGTGGGTCTTGAGCCGTTCAAGGATTACGCGGCGACGATCCCCCATCAGGCGTTCATGATCTTCCAGGCCATGTTCGCCATCATCACCCCCGCGCTGATCATCGGGGCTTTTGCGGAGCGGATGAAGTTTGCGGGTTTCCTCCTGTTCACCATCCTCTGGGCTACCTTTATTTACGATCCGGTCGCCCACTGGGTATGGGGCGTGGGCGGATGGCTCAAAGACCTCGGGGCCCTCGATTTTGCCGGGGGTACGGTCGTCCACATCAACGCGGGTATTGCCGCCCTCGCGACGGCGCTCTTCATCGGCAAGAGAAAAGGCTACAACGGGAGTGCGGTGCCACCCCACAATCTGCCTCACACGGTGATCGGCACCGCCCTGCTCTGGTTCGGGTGGTTCGGCTTTAACGCGGGAAGTGCTCTCGCGGCGAACGGCCTTGCGGTCAACGCCTTTGTCGTCACGAACACGGCCGCCGCTACCGCGGGTCTCACATGGGCCGTTATCGAATGGATTTACAACGGGAAACCGACGGTTTTCGGCACTGCCACAGGGGTGGTTGCGGGTCTCGTCGCCATTACGCCGGCGGCCGGTTTCGTCGGCGCACTCTCGGCGATAGTGATCGGCATATTCGTGAGTCTCTTCTGCTTTATCGCGGTTGCCCTCGTCAAGCCGCGGCTGGGTTACGACGACTCCCTCGATGCCTTTGGCGTCCACTGCGTGGGAGGTATCTGGGGCGCCCTGGCGACGGGTCTCTTCGCCTCGAAGCTGATCAACCCCGATGCGGCCAACGGTCTCTTCTTCGGCAACCCCAGACAGTTCCTCATCCAGGTCATTGCCGTCGCGGTTACCCTCGCCTACAGCTTCGTCGGGAGCTTGATCCTCTATAAGGTCGTCGACTGGCTCGTGGGCATGAGGGTCAGCGAAAAGGACGAAATCATGGGCCTCGATTTGACCCAGCATAACGAGAACGCGTATACCATTCTGGAATAGGAGGCCGACCATGAAAGTAATCATTGCCGTGATAAAACCGGACAGGCTGGAGGCAGTCAAACAGGAGCTTTACAAGGTGGAGGTGAACCTCATCACCGTGAGCGAGGTGCTCGGGCACGGGCGCCAAATGGGCGTCACGGAGGTCTATCGCGGCGTCAAGGAGATGGGGAACCTGCTTAAGAAAAGTTCAGCTCTTCATTGCCGTGAATGACCCCTTTGTCGAGCCGACGATCAAGGCCATTATGAAAGGCGGGAAGACGGGCGAGATAGGCGACGGCAAGATATTTGTGCTGCCCCTGGAGGAATGCATCCGCATAAGGACGGAAGAGCGGGGCGGGACGGCCATCGGTTAACGCCGGAAGCGCGGCCACCCGCTCCTTATCCCAGGGCACGGAAACGATGTCGAGGGCGGTTACCAATCGATGAGATTTCTTACTTGTATACGCCGTGACGTGTACGACGGCGCGGGGGTTTCTCTCGTTCTCTCAAGGGTGCCCGGCGTTCCGGGGCTTCACCTAAAACGGCTGAAAGCCTTCCGGCTATGGGGTTTGCGAATGACGGGCACGGGCAGCAAGAACAGGCTGAGATTGGCCAGGATCGCAGGCGACAGCGTCCTCAACGAGCGGATTCTCCCGAAAGAGAGGCTCGACAGCGAGCTCGTGGGCGTAGTCGCCGGTCAGATGAAGAGCATAGTCGGGGAGATGGAAGCGGAATGGGAATCGAACCCCGCCTCGGACGAGTTGAGAGGGGGGTTCGACCTGCTGCGCCGCTACCTTGATTGCCTGAAAACATACCGAAAAGAGCGTACATAAAAACAAGGAGGAACATGATGGAGAAGAAAACCGGCACGAAAGGGAGCGGCAAAACATTCCGCTGGACAGGAGCGGTCACGGACAAAGACGTCCAGAATGTGGCGAAGCTTATCAAGCAGAACAATATCCAGGTCGTGGATCTGAAATTCTGCGACCTGCCGGGCCTCTGGCAGCACTTTACGATCCCTGCGTCGGAGCTGACGGAATTCGATGATATAGTCACGAGCATATGGGAGGACGGCATAGGTTTCGACGGTTCCTCCATCAGGGGTTTTCAGAAGATCAACGAGTCCGACATGATCCTCCTGCCCGACCCCGGAAGCGCGGTGCTCGATCCCGCCTGCGCCATCCCTACCCTGAGCGTCATCTGCGACATCTATGACCCGGTCACAAAGAAGCCTTATACCCGCGACCCCCGGTACATCGGCAAGAAGGCAGAGGCCTTCCTGAAGACGACCGGCTTTGCCGACCAGAGCGTCTACGGCCCGGAACAGGAGTTTTTCATTTTCGACGATATCCGCTTCGATCAGACCGTCAACAGCGGCTACTATTTTATCGACTCCGTCGAGGGCGTCTGGAACTCGGGCCGCGACGAGAAACCGAACCTCGGCTACAAACCGCGCTACAAGGAAGGCTACTTCCCTGTCCCGCCCACCGACTCCCTCCAGGATCTGAGGAGCGAGATGCTTCTCACCATGATAAAGGCAGGGCTCAAGATGGAGGTGCAGCACCACGAGGTGGGTACGGCGGGCCAGGCCGAGATAGACATGAGGTATGCGCCCCTCGTCCAGATGGCGGACCAGTGCATGATGTACAAATACATCGTCAAGAACGTGGCCAAGAAGCATAACAAGGTCGCCACGTTCATGCCGAAGCCCCTTTTCGGGGACAACGGCTCGGGCATGCACACCCATATATCCCTCTGGAGCAAGGGGACGAACATCTTCTACGATCCCAAGGGGTACGCCGGCATCAGCCAACTAGCCAAGTACGCCATAGGCGGCCTGCTGAAACACGCACCGGCGCTGCTGGCCTTCTGTGCGCCCACGACCAACTCCTACAAGAGGCTGGTGCCCGGCTACGAGGCGCCCGTCAACCTCGTCTATTCCGCCCGCAACCGCTCTGCAGCGGTCAGGATACCGATGTACTCGGATAATCCCAAGGCCAAGAGGCTTGAGTTCAGGCCGCCCGACTGTGCCTGCAACCCTTATCTCTCCTTCCCCGCGATCCTGATGGCCTGCATTGACGGCATCGTCAAGAAGATCGACCCGGGCAATCCGACCGATGTGAACACCTACCACATGGCACCGGAAGACTTCGCCAAGATACCGACCGTTCCCGGCTCCCTTACCGAGTCCATCGACGCCCTGGAGAAGGACAACGAATTCCTGCTCCGCGGCAATGTCTTTACCAAGGACGTGATCGAGATGTGGATCGACTACAAGAGGGAGAACGAGATCGATCCGATCCGGCTCCGGCCGCACCCTTACGAATTCTACCTCTACTTCGATCTGTAGGAAGGGGTGAATAAGGGCACGTGTTCGGGAAGGTCTATATCATCACCCATGCGGAGAACGAAGGGCCGGGCCTCATGGGAGGGTTTTTCGAACGCCTCGGCTGGGAAGAGGTGGGCCTCTCTCTCTGGCGAGGCGACCGGCTTCCCCCGGACCTGGACTCCGCAGCAGGCGTGGTGATGCTCGGCGGCCCCATGAACGTGTATCAGGAGAAGGACTACCCGTTTTTGAAAGAGGAAGACCTGTTCATCAGGCAGATGCTCAGGGAGGAGGTTCCCTTCCTGGGCATCTGCCTTGGCTCTCAGCTTTTGGCCAAGGCGGCCGGGGCCGCGGTGACGCAGTCGCCCGAGAAAGAGAGAGGGTGGTATGAGGTGCAGTTGACAAGGGAGGGGCAGCAGGACGACCTTTTCCGCGGCCTCGGGCCGACGCTCTCCGTCTTCCAGTGGCACGACGACACCTTCGCTATCCCCGATGGCGGCATACTCCTTGCCACCGGAAGACCCTGCCGCAACCAGGCATTCAGGATGGGCGTGTGTGCCTACGGTCTCCAGTTCCATATCGAGGTAACGGCCGACATGGTAACGGCCTGGTCGGAGGAGGAAGGGCCGGCCTCACGCCCCGGCCGAATGGACGACGGCGGCGCGGCTCAGGCCGGGCGGTTCGAAAAACAGGCGCAACGACTGAGTGAGAATTTCTCGGCCGCAATGGAATCGCACATGAGGGGCGAGGAAGACAACGGGGCCTCCGCGAAGGCCTCAGGAAGGCGGCCCGTGCGGCGCCGCGCCTTCCTAAAGATAAGGGATATCGTCCGCTCAAGGTTGCGCGTAAGGATGACCTGTCAACGGTTATTGACAAAAGCCCGGATCTGGTAGTAAACTGAACGACGGCACAGAGGGGTGTCAAAAAGACAAGGACGTCCGCTCCGGACGTCCTTTTTTCGTGGGTGGGAATATTTATGGAGGCCAACCGGCAAAGCACCAACACCGCAATCTTTTTCTGTCAACAGCTCGACCCCGATCAAGACGCGAACAGGCGGCCCCTCGAAAAGGAGCTGGGCGGGCGGATCCGCTTTTTCCCCCTGCCCTGCAGCGGCAGGATAGACGTACTCCACCTGCTGAAGGCACTGGAGACAGGGGCAGAAAAGGTCTACCTCATTACCTGTCCCGAAGGCGCCTGCAGGTACAGGCAGGGCAACGTGCGGGCAGGAAAGCGGCTCGACTACGCGAAAAGCCTGATCCGGGAGATAGGAATGGACGCCGGGTGCCTTGAGCTTGTCCGCGCCCCGGACACGCTCCCCCTCTCGATAGACGGTTTTGTCCGGAACCTCCTTGGGCTGGCTCCGGCAAAAGACCCTGCCCCGCAGGGAAGACCGGCGGGAGTGCCGGGCAGCCTGGACGACCGCGCAAAAAGGAGCGAACCATGATAACCGCTGAAAGAAAACCCTTCCCTGAGATAAAATCGAGCATCGAGCCCTACGAAAAGATCCTGATGGTGGGATGCGGCACGTGCGTGGCCGAATGCGCGGCGGGAGGCGAGAAGGAAGTCGCCCTGCTTGCGTCTCAGCTGCGCATGGAAGCGGCCAGGGAGGGGAGAAAGACCGAGATCAAGGAGATGACCGTGGACAGGCAGTGCGTCTACGAGTTCATCGACCAGGTCACCGAGCTGGCCGACCAGTACGACGTGATCCTTTCCCTGGGATGCGGCGCGGGAGTCCAGGCCATGGCGGAAGTGCTGCCGAAGATCCATATCATCCCCGCCCTCAATACCACCTGCATCGCGGAAACAAGGGAGGCAGGGGTCTGGCTCGAGGACTGCCGGGGGTGTGGCGACTGCAAGCTCGATCACTTTGCCGATATTTGTCCCATCACCCGGTGTGCGAAGGGGCTCTTCAACGGACCCTGCGGCGGCTCGAAGGAAGGCCGCTGTGAAGTCGACCCCGAAGCATTGTGCGCCTGGCATCAAATTATCACGCGCCTTGAGGAGACGGGCCGGACCGGATCGATGGACGAGGTATATCCGCCCGCCAATTGGGCGAAAAGGCAGGGGAAGGGGCCCAGGAAAATCGTGAGGGAGGATCAGAGAGCGTGATGACCGAGAGCAGGCTTAAAAAGGTACTGACCATGGGCCATTTTGCGGTTACCGCGGAAGTCGGCCCTCCGAAAGGCGCGGATCCGGAGGTGATCCGGAACAAGGGTCGCCTCCTCAAGGCATATGTCGACAGCGTCAACGTGACCGATAACCAGACGGGGGTCGTCCGTCTCTCCAGTCTTGCCTCATGCGTGATCTTGAAGGAAGAGGGCCTCGATCCCGTGCTGCAGATGGTGACGAGGGACCGAAACCGCATCGCCTTACAGTCGGATGTGCTCGGCGCCTCCGCCCTGGGGATCAGAAACATCCTCTGCCTCAGCGGCGACCACCAGAGCCTGGGCAACCAGCCGGAGGCAAAGGGCGTCTTCGATCTCGACTCCATGCAATTCCTCCAGGTCGTGCGCCGGATGCGCGACAAGGGCGTGATCCTTGGCGGCGATCAACTGTCGAGCATACCCGATCTCTTCATCGGCGCCGTGGAGAACCCCTTCGGGGACCCGCAACAATACCGGGTCACCCGGCTTGCAAAAAAGGTGCGGGCAGGGGCCGAGTTTATCCAGACCCAGTGTATCTACAACATGGACCGCTTCAAAGAGTTCATGCGAGAGGTGGGTGACCGGGGGCTTGACAACGAGGTTGCGATCCTGGGCGGGGTCACCCCGCTGAAATCGGCCCGTATGGCGGAATACATGGCAAAGAACGTCGCGGGCATGGACATACCGGCTCACGTGATCGACCGCATGAAGGCCGCACCGGCCAAGGAGCAGCGCCGGGAAGGGATCAGGATCGCGGTCGAAACCATCCAGGCCCTCAACCAGATAAAAGGCGTGCGGGGCGTCCATATCATGGCGATCGAGTGGGAAGAAGCCGTCCCGGAGTTGGTCGAGAAAGCGGGGTTGCTTCCAAGACCTTAAAGCGTGTGAGGAATAGCGATGCCGGCAAAATATCATATAAACACCCTGCCCGTCCCCAACAGGTTCCTGCCCGTGATCCGCTCGGGCGTCATCGCCTGGGAAGAGGGCTGCCTGAGGTGCGTGCGGTGCGTCAAAAAGGAATGTGTCTACAGGGTCTATGAAAAACGCGGGCTCGACCCGCGGCAGATGCTCGACTCTCTCGACAGCATGTGCAAGGACTGTTTCCGCTGCGTCCAGAACTGCCCTAACCGCCTGATCGAGAAGGGCATCAACCCAACGTATAAGGCCCTCGGTGACGAGTACTGGACCCCGGAGATCATCTCAGCCTTGTGGCTCCAGGCGGAGACCGGGCGCATACCGGTGTCCGGCGGCGGCTACGGCGGCCCCTTCTCGGGACCCGGCTTCGACGCGATGTGGACCGACATGTCGGAGATCGTCCGCCCTACCAGGGACGGCATACACGGCCGCGAATATATCAGCACAACGGTTGATTGCGGGCGAAAGGTGAAAGCCCTGGAGTTCGAGCCCGGCAGCGGCCGCCTCACTTCCTCTCTCCCGCCCCTCGTGGAGTTGCCCCTGCCGGTGATCTTCGATCTTCTCCCCTTTTCGCCGCCGGGCCGGCTGATTACCCGGGTCATCCTCGGCGCCGCGCGCCAGGTGAAGACCCTCGCGGTCGTGCGCGCCTCTGCATGGGATACCGACTACGAGCCTTATCTCAACGAGACGCTCCTTTATATCGATGAGGAAATAGACCGCCTCGACGCGCTCCTCGGCGCCGTGCGCCTCGTCGAGATCGACGACTCACCCGACGTCCTCTCACGCCTCAGCGGCCTGAAAGAGCGCAACCCTCGCCTCGTTGTCGCCATACGCCTTCCCCTCGACGCGACTTCCGCGGCCAGGGCGGCCGACCTTACCCATAAGGGCGCCGAGGTGATCCATCTCGTTGCCGACGCACACGGTCTCGGCCGGGATGGACAGGCCATGTTCATAAAAGACCGGATGAGGCAGATCCACCTGCACCTGGTCGCCGAAGGTATCCGCGACCTCGTGACCCTGATCGGCGGAGGGGGCGTGGCCATGGCCGAGCACATGGCAAAGCTGATCATCTGCGGCGCGGATTTGGTCTCCCTGGACATACCGCTCCTCGTTGCCATGGAGTGCCGCGTCTGCAAGCGGTGCAGCCAGGGCATCCCGTGCCCCGTCGAGATCGACGCGGTCAACCCGGGGTGGGGTGAGGCGCGCATCCGCAACCTTATCGCGGGTTGGCACAACCAGCTCATCGAGGTCCTCGGCGCCATGGGTATCAGGGAAGTGCGTCGTTTGAGGGGCGAGATGGGAAGGGCCATGTTCTTCGAGGACCTTGAAAAAGAGTTCGCCACACTAGGAAAGCGGGGTTAGGCTCATGGCAGACGAGACCGGACATATCCTCCCGACAGCAAAACGGACGCCGACCCGCTTCCGCAACCCCCACTCGAAATACCGTCTGATCATCGGCGAGGGGTGCGATAACTGCGGCATCTGCATTCCCTGCTGTCCGTATGGTGTCTTTCGGAAAGGCGCGAAAAGGCCAAAAGCGCAAGGCGACCACCTCTGTTTAGGGACCGGGTGCGAGAAGAACGCCTATTACTGTATCCGTCAATGTCCCAAAGGTGCCATAAGCATGCGCCTCAACCCGTCCTTTGAGATGCTCGGGGACAAACGCTGGACCCCCGACCTCCTCGCCGCGACGTGGTACATGGCGGAAACGGGAGACCTCCCCTATCAGGACCTGAACTACAAAACAGGCGCATCATCCGGCGGGTTCGACAAGATCCGCTTTGTCTATCCCCGCCAAAACGGCTCAAAGGTCAGGGCAGAGGATATCTCCTGCGCCGTCGACCTGAACCACTCGGGCGACGGGCGTCCCCGGGTGCGGATTCCCCTGCCGCTCTATCTGGGGGGCATGTCCTTCGGCTCCATCAGCATCGTCTCCATGCTCTCCAGGGTCAGGGCCGCCACCGCCCTCGGCACCTTCTGCTGTACCGGAGAAGGGGGCTATCCCGATGAGCTGAAGCCCTATGACGATCACGTGATCACCCAGGTGGCGACCGGCTCTTCGGCGTCCGCGAGGAGACGATCAAACGGGTCTCCATCGTGGAATTCAAGTATGCCCAGGGAGCAAAGCCGGGTCTTGGCGGACACCTCCTGGGCGACAAGGTGACGCCCAGGGTGGCGGCCATGAGAGAGGCCGTGCCGGGGAGCGCCCTGTTCTCCCCCTTCCCCTTCCACAGCGTCTATTCCGTGGAGGACCACAAGAAGCATGTAGACTGGATCAAGGAGATGAACCCCCGGGCACTCGTGAGCGTGAAAGTCTCCACGCCCACCGACGTGGACATGGTCGCCGTGGGGAGCTTCTTCGCGGGCGCCCATATCATCCAGCTCGACGGAAGTTACGGCGGGACCGGCGCGGCCCCCGATATCGCCAAGAAGAATATTGCGATGCCCATCGAATACGCCGTCCCCAAAGTGCACAAGTTTCTCAAAGAGGAAGGGATCCGGGACCAGGTGACCTTTGTCGCAAGCGGCGGCATCAGGACCCCCCATGACATGGCAAAGATTATCGCCCTCGGGGCCGACGCCGTCTGCCTCGGGACCGCGGACCTCATTGCCCTGGAATGCCTCCGCTGCCACCATTGTGAGTCTGGCCGCGGCTGCGCGCGCGGCATCGCCACGACGGACGACGAGCTCACCGGGCTGATGGACCTCGAATGGGGCACGCAGCGCATCGTCAATATGTATCTTGCGTGGCGCAAATGCCTCGTCGCCATCCTCCAGCGCCTCGGCATGCGCAGCGTCACGGAGCTGGTAGGCCGCACTGACCTGCTCGTTCATCTGGATTATATGAAAGAGGAAGAGATCGACGGAGAGATAGACTAAAGAGGATTTGACCACATGAGAGAGGAATCGCACGCCGCATTGATCGCTCATTCCCGCACGTACCTCAAGGATAGCGCCCCCTCGGGGCCTCTCCGCGAGGCAGAGGAAGGGGGATGCGGCGTCACCGGTTTCGCCTGCAACATCCCGATAAGCGGCCGCCATATCATCGAGCCTTCGGTGCAGATGCATAATCGCGGCAACGGCAAGGGCGGCGGCATCGCGGCGGTGGGCCTGGCCGCGGACCGGCTCGGCGTCGACCAGAAGACCCTCGATGAGGCGTTCCTCCTTCAGATCGCCCTTCTCGATGATGCGGTGCTGCCCGAGCTCGAGCAGCGGTTCATCCGGCCCCACTTCCGGGTCGAGCACGAGGCGTTCCTCGACACCGTCGACGACTACCGCGACATCCCGGGCCTGGAGGTCAAGCCGCCCACGGTGAAGCGCTACTTTGTGCGGGTCGCGCCGGATGCGCTCGCCCGCTTTCAGCAGGAGCGCGGTCTTCAAGACCTGCCCCTCGACAAGGTGGAGGAAGAGTTCGTCTACCAGAATACCTTCCTCCTCAACCAGGCCTATTACAGCTCTCTCGGCGAAAAGAAGGCCTTCGTCCTCTCTCATGGAAGAAACATGATGATCCTCAAGATCGTCGGCTATGCGGAGCAGGTCGCCCAGTACTACAAGCTGGAGGGCTTCAAGGCCCACGTCTGGATAGCCCATCAGCGCTACCCCACCAAAGGCCGCGTCTGGCATCCGGGCGGCGCCCACCCCTTCGCGGGGCTCGATGAAGCCCTCGTCCATAACGGTGATTTTGCGAACTATTACTCGGTGACCGAGTACCTCCGCCAGCGGAACGTCTATCCCCTCTTCCTCACCGACACGGAGGTGTCCGTCCAGGTCTTCGACCTCCTCAACAGGGTCTACGGCTACCCCCTGGAGTACATCATCGAGGCCCTGGCGCCGACAACCGAAATGGATTTTGACCACCTGCCCGAGGAAAAGCAGCGCATCTACCGGCATATTCAGGCCACCCAGATCCACGGCTCGCCGGACGGCCCCTGGTTCTTCATTATTGCCCGCTCGATCCCGAAGGCACGCAGGTTCCAACTGATCGGCATTACCGACACGGCCATGCTGCGTCCCCAGGTCTTTGCCCTCCAGGAAGGCGCATTGCAGCTCGGCCTCATCTGTTCCGAGAAGCAGGCCATCGACGCGACCCTCCAGAGCCTTGCCCTTGAGGACCCGAGGTTCGGCACCATCGCCGACCGGTACTGGAACGCGAGGGGCGGCAGCTACACCGACGGCGGCGCCTTCATGTTCACCATCTCGGAAGGCGCAAGGGGCCATACCCTGACCTGCACCGACAAGTTCGGCAGGGAGATCGCGATACCCACCCACAAGCAGGCGTACGACTTTGCTACCGCCTCCGCTCCGGTCGCCCTCACCGCAACCGCCGCGTCCGATCTGGAAGATGCGCATGCCGGCCTCGATGCAGACGGCTTCTTTCGCTATTTCACGCAAGGCCTCCTCTCCTGGACATTCGAGGAGATACGGAGCCGCCTTGCCTTCCTCGTGAGGCTCGCGGCCGAGGAGAAATCGAGGCCCGTCGTGATCGAGCTCCTCACGCGCCTTCTCGACCGCCGCTATCCCACGGGGCCGCGGAGGAGACGCTCCCTCCTCCAGATGGTGACGGATGCACTCGACCGCATTTTCCTCGACGTGCCGCTTATTGCGAGTGCGCCGAACGGCGCCTGCGTGAGGATCGATTTCCCCTCCCGGAAGGGTTTGCGGCCGCCGAAAGCGGGCGAAGAGATACTCGTGACCAACGCCGGCGGCTTCCCGGCCGAAGGCGACGAGGCCCATGCCCGGCTTGTGTGCGACGCCTACGCCCTCGGGTGGCGCCGGTTCATCTGCTTCGGCCACCGGGGACAGCGCTTCCTCGGGTGCGGTCTCGGTCCCGAGACCCGCGGTGTCCGCATCGACGCCTACGGCTCGACGGGCGATTATCTCGGCTCCGGCATGGACGGTATCGAGCTCTACGTGCACGGGAACGGTCAGGACCAGATCGGCCAAATTCTCAAATCCGGTAAGCTCGTCGTCTACGGCGATGTGGGCCAGACTTTCATGTACGGCGCAAAGGGCGGAGAGGTCTACGTCCTCGGGAACGCCGCGGGGCGGCCCCTTATCAACGCCACGGGGCGGCCGAGGGTCGTCATCAACGGCACGGCCCTCGATTTCCTCGCCGAATCCTTCATGGCCGGCGACCCCTATAACGGCGGCGGCTTCGTCATCGTGAACGGCCTCGCCTTCGACGACGAGGGGCGCGTGGTCCCCCAGGAGACCCCGTACCCCGGCTCGAACCTCTTCTCGCTCGCCTCCGGCGGCGCCATATTCGTGCGCGACCCGGCATCCACCCTCGTCGACGAACAGTTGAACGGGGGGCAGTTCCTGCCCTTCGGCGACGCCGAATGGGACCTCATTAAGCCCTACCTTGAGGAGAACGAGCGTCTTTTCGGCATCACCCTCGATGAGCTTCTCACCGTGAAGGGAAGGACGTTAAAACCTCAGGAAGTATACAGGATGATAGGGGCGGTAAAGCTCTCGGTCCTCGCCGCGGGAGGGGGGCGGCGGCGCAGGAGTGGGAGGACGACGAATAGCGGTGTGAGCGGCTGGGATCTTTTCGCGCCTGGCACGGTCGCCGGGGCGTGTCCGGGTCCTCATGTACGCACAAAGTACACTCCGGCCCGGCCGACACCCCGGCTTCCGCCCCATCCATCGAAAATCTCTCCGGCCGCGAGAAGGTGCTCACTAACTGCACCTGCAAGTCCTGATAGCCGATCTCTTTTCCTTCTTCTAGCATTACCAGTTGAAGACGAGAGTCGACCTTTACCGGTTCCGCAAGTGAAGGAGGTGAAGAACGTCCCTCTGCCGCCCCACCGACAGTAAATACAGTGTCAAGCAAAAAGTGTCGATACGGTCACTTTTTTCAGGCGATGAGAATGTGGGGATCAGATAACCGGGTAACAGCGCCTCTATCTTCCAGAAAGCGAACATACTCACATTTTTCTTGAAATTCAGTAGCGCAGGTGGTAATGGAGTAGGTAGCTGGATCGGCCGGTCTTCCGAGGAGGATCACTCCGAAGGGGCACACATTCATGCGAACGACAAGCAGTAGGAGGCAAGTCGCTTAAGAAAGGCGTAGGAGCCACAAGGAAGACCAATCGTTATAGGCTGGAAGGTTACAGCCGACCAACTTATAAGCTTCGGAGCGACGGCTCCACCGAGAACCGAAAAGAAGACCCTATGTGCCGGTGCGGGATCGCCAAGCTAATGCTAATAGTGATTGTTTGAATGGACATTCATGGCAGACTTTCAGAAAAAGTATATCCCTTAGTCCGTCAGTTCTTTAGGACCCATCATGGATCTATTCCAGTTAAAATTCAGCAGGAAATCGAGTTACTCGTCGGCAAAGTTGTTATTGCTGCATGTAATGTCTATTCTAAAATTCTTTTGCAGGATAAATACGGCATAGACATCGATCTTTCACAAACAACTCCGTGGACCACTGATCCGAAAGCATTATTTTTAAAGCGCTTTCTGCCCTGCGAAATTTGCGGTGAATCTAGGGTTCGTGAGCTATGCCATATAATTCCCAGGGCTGAGGGTGGGCCTGATGAGGAGTGGAATTCGCTGAGTCTTTGTAAAAACCACCACAAGCTTTTCGACGGAAATCGTTTAACCGAATTCGAATGGGCTGTCATCGAGTGGGGCAAGAAGGACCCTCGTGCGCGACAATATGCTTTCAGCGTTCGGTACAAAAAGCATGAGTCCTTCTGGAAATATAGGGTTCCCATAGGATGGTGCGAGTGTGGTAATGATGATTTTACGATTTCATTTGAAGAAACACAAGATCGAGGGTATCATCCGGGAACAGTATTCAAGCGGCTGACTTGTACGCGGTGCCAGAAACAATATGTTGAAGTGAAAGATAAGCGCATGGACTACCAATGGTGGCAGGAATATATTATCGATCAACTCAAAAAAACTACTTGAGCCTTGCTTCACTCTGCTTCGCTCCATCTAACGAGGACTGTATTAGAAAGGAATGGGTTGTTGCAAAGACGAAGCGAGGCCCAGCCCGCCTATTTACACTCGTTATTCTTCGGCAAGAATTGTTTCCAATATTTGTCTGAGGGCGGATATTTGTTCGGGTGTTCAGAATAGACCGGCGAACAAGTAAGCTTTACGTTGAACGACGTAAGCATATCAGCATATTCTTTATAAACCTTGATGATGCCTTTGCCTTCAGTCTGTAGCTTCTTTGTCGATATAGATCAAAGGTAATACGCCGAAATACGGATTACTTGCCCGAGAGATATTGATACTTTCATCAGCCGTCTCCCACCTCCCGGTCGCGCTACACTCCATTTTTGTCGTGTAACAACTTCTTAACTTAATAGTCGATTCCCATGTATCCCAATATTGATCTGAACCCGTCTTATTGAAGCTGGCCTCTATGACCTTAACTCCCACGTCTTTCTTATAATTGGCTTTCTTCAGTAGACCTAATACCTTCTCTTCTTTTTCCGCTCCGCCCAGGGCCGCCACAACTTCGCACTCCGTTTCTACTAAATATGAAGCAAACCTGTTGGCATTCTTTAAGTTGGCTCTGAATCCACCCGTATAGGGCACCGTCGACCCTGGATCGACATGCCCATGAAAAAGAATTGTTTCTGAAGATTTATCATATTTTCCATTGACCAGCTTAAAGCGCCCCGTGATAGTACATATGGCCCTGTCCGCTGAAACATTCTTTATGGATATGTTCGTGCGCCAGCCTTCTTCAATGACCATCGGTATTTTTCCCTTAAAATTACTTTCCGACCTTGATTCTGGCCTGTATTTGAACTCTGTGATTTCAATACGCGGATCATTTTTATAACTCGCATTGTTTAGAAGGTCAGATATCTTTTGAGAAGCGTCATCAATATTTGCGGTATACCCGTAAGGAACTGCAAAGAACATAAACATCAGTGCCGCACAAGCTCTTTTCACTTTGTTATCCCCCCTTGATGCCATTTCTTGACCTTCGTCATTATATCACCGGCAGATGAGCACCCCCGGCCGTTGTGTAGTGATACAGGACCTTCCGCCGTTCTTCACTCTTGATCTGCTTCTTCACCCCGTTTTTCGATTCCGACAATCTCGCATTTCCCTTATGATTTTCTCCTCAACGCTCACTCCCGTTGCCTTCCTCCCACCTGATAGCATATTACACGTCTTTTTTCCAGAACTTTCACATACCCTGAACTTTCACATACCCAGAGGACGTAGGGGACGTTGGTTCCTGGCGTGCATTACTCTTCTCCGACCCCTCTTTCCATCCTCGATATTGCCCGGCTCGCCGGACGCCCAAGAGGACGTTGTCATTTTGTCGCCTAACGAACCCCCCGCCATTCCCGTAGTGCCGGCAGGGTTGTTTCCCACTGTTCATTATTTGTTGTTTCCCGACTCGTGGTCCCGCTCGGCTTCCTTTCTGCGCAACAAGTCAGGCTGGGGGGGTGCCAAGGGTCAAATCTTTATTCTTGACTTAAGGCAAGCCTCTAACAGCGCTACCCCTCATTGATTACTATCATGCCGGGCCTCCTTGAGAGGTTCTCAAGAGATGTCAAGGCCCGCACCCGCTTTGCTATGGTCGTTCATTCGTCATTCCCTCTTTATTTTAGATGGACAGCGCATCGAACGAGAGTTAGAATGAAGGCAGAGGTTGAACAATGCCGACGCGGACCACGGATGAATTGCTTACGAAAAAAGAGGAAATTCGTAAGATTGGTAAAGAGCATGGAGCACGGAATGTCCGTCTGTTCGGCTCTTTTGCAAAAGGAGCCGCTTCGGAATCGAGTGATGTCGATATTCTCGTAGAACTGAAGGAGGGCCGCACCCTGCTTGATCTCGTCGCAATAAAGCAGGACCTCGAAGACCTCCTTGGCCGGCCGGTCCACGTCGTTACCGCCTCTTCCCTCAGTCCTTACCTTCGTGACGATATTCTGAAAGAAGCACTTTCTCTGTGAAGAATGACGGTATCTACCTTCAGCATATCCTGGATGCCATTTCGAAGATCGAAACCTACATCTCCGTTGGCAAAAGAGCGATTTACGAAAGGTATTCAAAGCCTGAAAGAAACAGTTGCAAAAATTCGTGACGGCGAGGCGGGATAGGGCCGTCAGAGGGCGAGGGGGGTGTAGTTCCGTTCATTCCGTTTATCCCTCCGGGATGTCCTGTTGCCCCCCTTCATGTCTTCTTATCCAAACTGAGCGACACGGACTTCACGAGTGGTCGCCACGCTTTTCTTATGGAGTTTGATGCGCTCGATCTCGTGAAGGGTATCGGCTTCAAGATAGCTTTCCCCGCAATGCGGGCAGGTTACGATGGGAATGTTTTCAATAACGAACATCTCCTTGCCCTTCCCATAGGTTCTCGTAACCCGGCGAATACGTGCGCCTTGCTTCCCGCAGATTTCACATATCATTTGAACACTCCCCTATTCTGACGGCACATAGACCGTGATGATTACCAGTTTGCCGGTCGGACTCATCTTCGTGATTACCTCAACTCCGTCTCCCGACAGTGTTTGTCCGCTTATGCGGTACTTCAACTCCGCAGTTTCCTTATCGTTTTGTCTTTCGACGATCTTTCCATTAAGTATACCAGACTCGACATCATAAATGGTGAGATCGTCATTGTTCATTTCCTCTTCAGCATGAACGGTCATTATGTATTCATTCTTGCGTATCTTTTCCCGCATTAGCTTCAGGATTCGCTCAAGCACTCAACCTCCATTCATAGTTAATGCATTCCCCGAGCCCAAGGCGGCAGAAGGGGACATTTTAAGCAAGTAAATAACTTTCCCCTTGCCTTTTCACGAATAGCCCGTGCTCCCCGTTACAGTGCAAATCATTATCGATTCTAACACTTGCTCTCGTCTCGGTCGAGAAAAATATAGCTTTACAGGAAGCTCATGGGGATGGATGGTGTGGCGAGGGGGCAGTTATCCGAGGAAGTTTTTCGCTCAAACCGCCACTTCCAGCGAGGTCAAGCTGATCGATTCGGTCTGCACAATCTCTTCGCCGCTTTTCACCCTGTCTTCAACATGCAAGGTGATGGCGTCCTTGATGTTTTGTAGCGTTTCTTCGTATGTAGTGCCCTGTGTATAGCAACCCTGCAATTCTGGGCTGAAAGCGAAATATCCCTCCTTGTCTTTTTCAATCACCACAGAGAATCTATCAGTCGCCATAGCACCGGCCTCCTTCGAGCTTTCTTTTGATTCTAGCACATCGGAAGACTTCGGGCAAGTCAAAGTGTCGAGGGCCAGGACATCCATGCAGGATTACGGCGCGAAATCGGGTAGTGATGTTCCGGCTGGACCGGCCTATCTTAGCACACTGCAGGGCCAAATCTGCTCCAACCGGTGGTTAGCCGCTTGCACTACGGTTTCTTACAACTCGTCTTTCTCGACAAACTCGGTTGCACCTTCTCCCGCCTGTTCTTCCACGGCTATCCTCCGGTTTCGATATGCATCGTAATCCGGCACAAGACGATCGTAATCGCCATCCATCAGGGGAGAGGAGATCATGAAATCTGCAGAAGAGCGATTGCAGGCAATGGGGACGTTCCAAACGACCGCCATGCGCAAGAGCGCCTTCACATCTGGATCATGGGGCTGCGGTTCGAGCGGATCCCAGAAAAAGATGAGAAAATCGATTTCACCGCCGGCTATCTTGGCGCCGATTTGCTGATCTCCGCCCAGGGGTCCACTCTGAAGTTTGGTGATTTCAAAGCCAAGCTCTTTTTCCAAGATCTCGCCGGTTGTCCCCGTTGCATATATCTTGTGGTGAGCCAAGAGCACTCGGTTGAATTTTGTCCATTCAACCAGATCACGCTTTTTGTTGTCATGGGCCACAAGAGCAATCCTCTTATCATGCTCCATCGCGATTTTTTTCTGAGTCATACAAGTATATCTCCTTCTCTCTCATTATAGCGGGAGTACGCGAAAGCGGTTGAACGTAGGTTGATGGTGATGGTCACCAAAAGAACGAATTATTATATCACGATTGCCGCAAAAAAGGTGCTATCGCAAGACACGCTCTTCAGCCGTGCCTTACAGGAAGTAGAAGTGGGACAACAACACATGGCTAAGACTCCCGGTCGCTGCCTCAACTCTCTCCCGCATGATCACGCAAGCAAAATGCTACAAGTCTATCAACAGACGCTGGCAGACGCGACCGCTGTGGGGCGCCGGTATTGATTCCGCCCGGCTTATGTGCCTGTTTTTTTGCCGGCGGGTTCTTTCCTCCTTACCCCTGAAATACCTTTGCCGATTTCCTCCGGAGGGACGGTAACAACCTTTCCCTCACGCCAGACTACAATCGGATGGCCTCTCAGCTTGTGTTCGGCAATGGCGTCGGCTACGGCTTCCCGCAAAGCCATCTCAGCCCTGATATCAAGAGGAACATCCTCCATTCTTTCCTTCTTTGCCGAACGGTCTTTCATAGGGCCTCCGCGTTCTTCAGAATTACTCGAAACGGTTCCCTTCTTCCTCGGTTATTCGGGAAGGCTCGCCCCCGCGGCACAGGCATATCGTCCCGCACATGGCTCTTACTACCCCACTAGTCTTACCACTTGAAAGAGTGCCGCGCAAGAAGAAAAACAAAACTTCGCATATCAGGAAAAAAGCCAACCGAGGGGGACGGGCCGCCCAATCCCCATCGGTTGATATGTAATTTTTCAAAAAGATGTCATGTCAGCACGTGCTTTTTGTCACTCCTGGTTGTCATCTCTCCTTGTCAGTCCTCCTTGTCGCCCCTGGTTGTCACTTTGACAGGAGAGCCGAAAATGGGGAAAATACTATCATGCCGGGCCTCCTTGAGAGGCCCTCAAGAGATGTCAAGGCCCGGCATGTTTCGGCCGATTTCGGGAGTTTCCCTGGACCGGCCCGCTCTTTGACAGTTGAACTCCGACAGTCGTGTCCGATGACAGTGCCGCTCGGCCAGGCTATCAGGCGGGGCACCCGGCTCCATAGGCGGGGCGCCCGGCTCGGGGTACCCGCCTGCGGGTCGATTGCTTTGCTGGGCCGCCACTTGCTGGGTCGCACTTGGCCGCACCCGCTTCCGGCCGTTGTCGTTCACTCAACACCAACACTCAGAACTCAGCACTTACTTCACCCCCCCCCCCTGAAACCGTCAACTTTCGTGCACAATCGTCAACCCCCCCTTCCAAAAGCCCTGTCCGAGAAGGGAATCAGGAAGGGGGTGGTGAGACGGTGAGTGAAAAAGCCGTGCACAAAAGAGGTAAAAAGAGGAGTAAAAAGCAGCAAACAATGCAAAAAGGCGCCTTTTTTTGAGTTGTTCGTGCACGGTTGCCCCCATGAACCGGTCCGGTCGGTCCGGAAAGATATCAACAACGGAATAGATTAATGAGGGGTGGGCCTTTTCATGGAGCCTCAATAAATTCTGTTTTCATCAACAACCATTCTGTGATAGAAAGATATGCGAGGAAAATGCGATGCCGCGGACCCAACACGAGATGGACCAGTTGCTTCAGGACCTCGGGTCTCCCGACTGGGAGGCGCGCTTCAAGGCGGCAGAGGCCCTGGGGAGGCTGAAACGGATAAGGGCCGTGAAGCCGCTTCTCGGGGCACTCAAGGACGAAGAGGAGTATGTGAGGGAGGCGGCGGTGTGGGCCCTGGGCGAGATCGGCCACAAGACGGCGGTGGAGCCGCTCACCCTGGCGGTGAGCGACAAGGACAGATACGTCCGGGAAGGGGCGGTCGCGGCCCTCGGCAAGATCAAAGATCCCGGCGTGGTCCAGCCGCTCGTCCGCGCCTTGCAGGACCACGATGAATCGATGAGGCGCGCCGCGGAGGAGGCCCTCGGACGTGTCGGCCCGATCGCGCTCCCCGACCTCCTCACGCTTCTTCGCGCCGAGGACTGGGATATCAGATGGAGGGTCACCCATATTATGGGCCAGACCAAGGATAGCTCCGTCCTCGATGCGTTGTGCCGGGCGCTCAAGGATGAGAACACGTACGTGCGGGAAGGGGCGGTCGCGGCCCTCGGCGACATCAAAGATAAAAGGGCGATAGACCCCCTGATAGAGGCATTGGGCGATCCGAATAAATATGTGAGGGAAGAGGCGGTCAACGCCCTCGGAGAACTGCAGGACAAGAGGGCCGTCGATGCGCTCATCGCCGCCCTTCAGGATAAGGATTGGGGCGTCCGCTGGGGGGCCGCGAATGCCCTCGGCGAGATCGGGGACAAAAAGGCCACCGGCGCCCTGATCGCGGGCCTGAAGGACGAGGCGAGATACGTCCGCGAGGGTGCGGCCCTCGCACTCTCACGGATAGGTAAACAGGCGGTACCCGCCCTGATCGAATCGCTCACCGATAAAGATCGCAGCATTCGGCGCTGGGCCGCGTGGACCCTCGGCAAGGTAGGGGATGAGAGGGCTGCCCGTCACCTCATCGCGGCTCTCGACGATGAGGACGGAGGCGTGCAGTTCGCGGCCGAGGTCGCCCTCGCAGAAATGGAAGAATAGGCGACGCCCTTTTCGTCTCACACGAGCTGCCTGCAATTGACAAGCATTCCCCGATCCGTTGGGGTCGAATTGTGCATCATGCCTGGTAAGCGAAACCCTCGGAAGGCTGATCATTGAAGATATTCACCTCCCTTTTCGCTCTCCTCGTGGTGTCGGCCCTCGCGGCTATCGCCTATTATTCAGTCTACCCTGACGTATCGAAGCTGAAGAGAGTCAATCCCCGCAAGACCGCGTTCATGGAATACAGGGAATGGGAATGGCGATCCAAAGGCAAGAAGGTCAGGATCCAACAGAAATGGGTCAGCTTCTCTCATATTTCGCCCTATGCGGCAAAAGCGGTGATCATCGCCGAAGACGATAAGTTCTGGTCGCACCGGGGTTTTGACCTGGATGCCATAGAGAAGGCGGTGGAAAAAGACCTCAAGGAGGGCAGGTTTACGCGTGGAGGCAGCACCATCAGCCAGCAGTTGGCCAAGAATTTATATCTTTCGCCGTCCCGGAACCCGCTCCGGAAGCTCGCGGAGGCGCTCATCACATGGCGGATGGAAAGGACCCTCTCAAAAAGACGGATCCTCGAGCTCTATCTCAACGTGGCCGAATGGGGTGAGGCCATTTTCGGGGTCGAGGCCGCTTCCCTCCATTATTTTGGCAAGTCTTCGTCGCTCCTTTCTCCCGAAGAGGCGGCCCGGCTGGCCGCGGTTCTCCCAAACCCGAGGAGGTATGCGGTGAACGGCGATTCGCGCTACGTGAAAAAGCGGGCCCGGCTGATCTACGATATCATGGTGAAAAGAGGGATCGTGATAGAGGATTACGAGGATGCGGCGACAGAGCCCGTGGGGGCGCTGCCGGCGCAGGAAGAGGGGAACCCTTAAAGGGAGAAGGCCGTGGCAGACTACGTGAGGGTAACGGTACCCGTCGCCGATTTGAGAAGGAGGCCGATAGAGGCCCAGCCGCTCAACATCCACGATGAGATGCAGGAGAGCCAGGTGCTCTTTCACGAAGTCCTCCTCGTGAGGGAGGAAACCGCGGGCTGGCTGCGGGTCGATGCGTTGGAACAGCAGAAGTCTACACCCGGCGGATGGCAGGGTTACCCCGGATGGGTACGGAAAAAGGACGTCGCGGAGACGGAAGGGCCGGGGCAGTACGACGGCGTGGTAAAGAAAGGCTTTACGGTCGTCCGCACCATTCCGTCCGCGGCCGGACGCACCGTCTTTCCCCTCTCCCTGGGCACAAGACTCTCTTTCGGCGGAGAGGCAAAGGGCTTTATCGAGGTAATCGCGGACGGCAGGCAGATCGGCTGGGTGCCGAAGACGGATATCGCCAGATGCGCCGACGGTCCGCCCGTCCGGGAGAGGGGGGCCGGTGTGGTCAAGACGGCCCGGCTCTTTCTCGGCGCAGCCTACCTCTGGGGCGGAAGGAGCATGCCCATGCCGTGGTCCCGCGGTCCTGTCATGGGTGTCGACTGCTCCGCCCTCATCAACCTCGTCTTCCGCGCCCTCCACCTCGACGTGCCCCGGGATGCCCAGGACCAGTGGGCGACGGCAACGGCTATCCCGGGCAGTTCCTTGAGGCCGGGGGACCTGATATTCCTTTCTCAGCGGGGAGAGGCGGGTTCGGTCAATCACGTCATGCTCTCCCTGGGGGGCGAGCGGTTCATCGAGGCGGCGGAGACCGGGGACATCGTGGCCATCAGGACATTCTCCCAGATATTCGGTCTCGGTCTCCGGGCCCTCGAGGAGAAAGCGTTTACCCTGCACGACAGGAGATTCTATTTCGGAAGGGTCGAGTAGCGAAAACCGGTAATAAGTGTGATACGTCCTTTATGATCCGGTACTTTTTACAAAGGAGGGTCTTATGTCGGTTTTGATGGAGTTTGCCATGTTCCCGACGGATAAGGGGGAGAGCGTGAGCACCTATGTGGCGAGGGTCATTGCCATGATCGATCGGCGGGACCTCGACTACCGGCTCACCCCGATGGGGACCATAGTCGAAACGGCCGACGTCGACGGGGCGCTCAAGGTGGTCGCCGATGCCTACCGGGAGCTCGATCCGGACTGCGGCAGGGTCTACGCAACGATCAAGCTCGACATCAGGAAGGGAAAGGGCGGCAGGATCAACGCGAAAATCGAATCGGTCGAAAGGAAGCTGGGGAAAAAACCGAAAACCTGAAAAAACGATCCTTCGATGTTTACGTCGCCGGCCGTATCCTGAATTTCTCCACCAGGTGGTCCGGGTTGTACGAAAGCTTTGCCTCTCTCAAGCCGGGCTCTCCCAGGTCCTGCTCCCGGTTGATGAAGCGCATATCCGACCACTGCTTCTCGCAGAACTGCTGGTTTATGGCGGCGTAGAGGCCGCGGATCTCCGTATTCGCCTTTTCGATATGGACCACCGCGGTCTCCTGATTGAGCCGTTCGCCCAGGCTAAAGGCCTCGACCTTGCCGTCGATCAGTATCACCCCTCCTTCTATCTGCAAGCGCCTCAAGTGTCTCAGGGCTTCGCGTGTCGCGTCCCATTCACCGAGCAGGTTCAGGTCTTCCTCGCACCGCCGGAAGACGCACCAGCATTCGGCCACGCCGAGACAGGCGTCGACATGCGCCTCGGTAAGCGGCTCATACACCATGGGGTACGAGCGAAGCAGGTAGTTCAGGTGGTTCCGTTTTGCGCGGTAGGCCTTACCGGAAAGGGCGATCAGGTCCTCGGCCAGGTAGACGTAATCAAAGTGGTCCCTCACCGGCTCGATCAGAAAATCGGCGCTTCCTTCCAGCTCGGAGGCGAGCCTCGCGTCCGCCCTGTCGATGGCCGGCTCGGCTATGTGTCTCTCGTCCCGCAGCCACCCGAGGAGCATGCGGGTCACCTCCGACCGCGACGGCGGCCCTATGGGGGGGAGGGCCTGCACGCCGTTCCCGGAATTTGCCCCGACCACAAGCAGCCAATCACGGTAGAGAGACCACTCGAAACCGAAGTGTGCCCTCCATATGAACATGTTGGTAAAGGTGAGTTCCGATGTCTCGGGTCCGTACTTCCTGAGGATGTCGTGGATCAGGTCCCGGTCCTCGATGTCTATCGGCTTGAATGCAGGAAACTGAGGCACCATATCGTTATTATATACGCCTTTCTTGTCTTTCGCCCTTTTTGCGAAGGGATCATAGGTAAAAGGGCCGGGCGAAAGGCCCTCTGATAGCCGGCCACCTTATCTGCCCCGGCTCACAGGAAAAGGAGGCAGCCCGGCCGCCGCATTACCGGGGGTCCTCATCCGGGATCCGGGACAACAATGCCCGCCACGCGGCCGCATCGCCGTCGCTCGGCGCGCGCCAGTCTCCCCGGGGGGAGAGCGAGCCGCCGGAACCCACCTTCGGCCCGTTGGCTATGCAGCTCCGCTTATACTGGCTGAACCCGAAAAAGCGCTCAATAAACACGGACAGCCATTGCTTGATCTCGCCTATGGTGTAGGCCTTCCGCTTTTCTTCGGGGACGTCGGGCCAGAGGCCGGAAGCCCTGTCATGCCAGGCGGTCCACGAAAGAAAGGCCACCTTCGGCGGGGGGAAACCAAAGCGAAGCACATAATAGAGCGTGAAATCCTGCAACCCGAAGGGGCCGAGCACGTCTTCGGAGCATTGTTCCGGCGCATCATTGCTTGCGCCCGGCACAAGCTCGGGGCTTATCACCGTATCGAGCACATCGGCCAGGGCAATGCTCGCCTCCGGCCCGAAAAAGGCATTTCTCGCCACCCACCGTATCAGGTATTGGATCAGCGTCTTCGGCACGCTCGAATTCACGTGATAGTGCGCCATGTGGTCGCCCACGCCGTAGGTGCTCCAGCCCAGCGCAAGCTCGGAAAGGTCGCTCGTCCCCACTACCAGTCCGTGCCTCAGGTTCGCGAGCCGGAAAAGGTGGCTTGTCCGCTCGCCCGCCTGCACGTTTTCAAAGGTGATGTCATAGACCGGCTCCCCCGACGCGTAGGGGTGGCCGATGTCCTTGAACATCTGGAGGCAGGAGGGGCGTATATCGATCTCCTCACGGGTGCAGCCAAGGGCGTCAAGAAGTCTCCGCGCCTGGCTCATGGTGCGGCTGCTCGACGCGAACCCCGGCATCAGGCACCCGAGGACGTTGGTCCTGGGAAGCTTCATGATGTCCATGGCCCGGACGGCAACGATGAGGGCCTGGGTGGAATCGAGCCCGCCCGAGACGCCGATCACCACCTTGTCGACCCTCGTGAATTGCAGCCGCTTTGCGAGTCCCTGCACCTGGATCTCGTAGACTTCGCGGCACCTGCGGTCCTGCCCCTCGACGTCGCTCGGCACAAAAGGGAATCGCTCGTAAGTCCGCTCCGGCAGAAGCGTCTCGTCACGCGGGATGGCTGCATTGACAGCGATGGAGGAAAAGTCGGCGAGGTCGCGCCTGTGGCGGTGTACGGACTGGCCGAAACTCCCTGCCTCATCCGGTCCTGGCTCAGCCGGTCGAGGTCGACGTCGCCGGTCACGAGCTGCGAATCGTACGAAAAGCGCTTTGACTCCGCAAGCTTTGTGCCGTTCTCGTATATCAGCCCCTGCCCGTCCCATGCGAGGTCTGTCGTCGATTCGCCAAAGCCCGCGGCCGTATAAAGATAGGCGCTGATGCAGCGGGCCGACTGGTTTGCCACGAGCTGCCGCCGGTATGCGGCCTTTCCCACGGTGATGTTCGAGCCGGAAAGGTTGACGAGCACGGTCGCCCCCGCGAGGGCGGCGTAGGACGAGGGGGGGATCGGCACCCAGAGGTCCTCGCACACCTCGACGAAGAACCGAAAGGCCGGCTGCTCTTCCACCTCGAAGAGCAGCGTGTTCCCGAAGGGCACGTCCTTCTGGCCGAGGAGGTCGAGACGGTCGGCAGACTGAAGTCCGCCGGGGCGAAATACCGCAGCTCGTAGTATTCGCGGTAATTCGGCAGGTACGTCTTCGGGGCGACCCCGAGGAGCTTTCCCCCGTAGAGGACGGCCGCGCAGTTGAAAAGCAGGTCTTTTACCGCCAGGGGCAGACCCACGACGGTGATGACCGGGATATGCGCGGACGCTTCCAGGACCGCTGCGAGGGCGTCCCGGCAGCCGTCGAGAAGGGCCTGCTGGTGAAACAGGTCGTCGCACGAGTACCCTGAAAGCCCCAGCTCGGGAAAGGCCACGAGGAGGGCTTTGCGCCGGTGGGCCTCTTCCATCAATGAGATCGTCTGCTCTGCATTGAACGCGGGGTTGGCGACGGCCACCCGGGGTATCGCGGCAGCAACCCGGACGAAATTATGGTTGTAGAGATTGAAGAAGGCAGCGCTTTGCGTCACGTTATAAGATTCCTCTGTCGACTCCCTCCGCGCGCCGACGCCAGGATAAGACATCAGACGGCCAGCAACTCTTTCACGTAACCCAAGGCCTCCATAGCCGCGTCGGCCGGGACCCCGCCCTGGGCCATCTGGGGGTTGCCCCCGCCCTTGCCGTGGTATTTCGCCGCGATCGACTTGATGATCTGTCCCGCGTTAAAGGCGTTGACAAGGTCTTTCGTGACGGCTGCCACGATAAGCCCTTTTGTCTCGTCCCTGGTGCCCACGACCACCACGCAGCTTCTCAGCTTGTCGCGGATAATGTCGGTCGCTTTCCTCAAGTCGTCGGCGCTTCCGCCCGGCATGAACATGGAGACGACCATGGCGCCGTCTTTCCGGCGGCCCCCCTTTATCGCCTCCTCGATCCGCTGCCGCATCAGCTCGTCTTTCAAGCGTCCTACTTCCTTCTCCTTCGCGGCATCTCCTCGAGGAGCGCCTCTACCCTGCCCCGCAAGGCTCTCGATATCGGTCTTCAGGTCCCGGCTGACGGCCCGCGCCACGGCCTCGATCTTTCTCCGGTAGGCGACCGCGCCTTTGCCCGTGACCGCCTCTATTCTCCGTATTCCCGAGGCGAGGGAGCTTTCGCTGATAATCGGAGGCTGCCTATCTCTCCGGTATTTTTCACGTGGGTGCCGCCGCACAGCTCCCTGCTGAATTCGCCCATCGACACGACCCGGACCGTCTCGCCGTATTTCTCTTCAAAAAGGGCCGTAGCCCCTTCCCGGATAGCGTCTTCCCTGCTCTTCACCTCGGTATTCACCGCGACCATGTCGAGTATCTTTTCGTTGACGATATCTTCGACCCGTGCGATCTCATCTCCCGTGAGGCCCTGAAAATGCGTGAAATCGAACCTCAGCCTGTCGCGCTCGACAAGGGAGCCCGATTGCTTCACGTGGTCGCCAAGCACCGGTCTCAGGGCGAACTGGAGGAGATGGGTTGCGCTGTGGTTCCTTGCCACCGCCCTTCTCTTCTCCCTGTCCACCGTCAGGCGCACGGCTTCCCCGATCCTAAACGCGCCCTTCTCCACCCGCACCGGGTGGGAGAAAAGGTTTTCCTTCACCTTGGCCACGTTGCTGACGCTCCCGACCGCGGCATCCCCCTCCATGATGCCGTCGTCGCCGGTCTGTCCTCCGGCCTCGCCATAGAAGGGGGTCCTGTCGAAGAAGATATGGCCGTCATCCCCCTCCCTATTTCCTCGACGGGCGGCCCCTCCTTCAGGATAGCCACAATGGCGGCGTCGGACTCAAGCGTGTCGTACCCGGTAAAGATATTCTTCAAATCCCCTGCCGCTATCCCGCGACTCCTGGCCGAGCCCTCCTTTTTCATGCGGCGGTCGGTCCTCGACCGCTCCTTCTGCTCATCCAGGGCCGTCTCGAAACCCGCCATATCGAGGAAAAGGCCGTCTTCCCGGCCATCTCATCGGTAATGTCAACGGGAAAACCGAAGGTATCTAGAGCCTGTAGACCACGTCCCCCGGGATCACCTTCTCTCCCCTCGCCACGCTCTCTTCTTGACGTCCTCATAGAGGCGCATGCCCACGTTGAGTGTTTCGAGAAAGCGCTCTTCCTCGCCCTTGAGGATGACAGGATGAAAGGGTAATTGTTCTTTATTTCCGGATACACGTCGCCCATCATATCGACCACCACCTTCGAGAGGCCGGAGACGAAGTCTTTCTCGATGCCTATACTTTTCCCATAGCGCAGCGCGCGCCGCAGGATCCTGCGGAGCACGTAGCCCCGCCCCTCCCTCCCTGGCAGGACACCGTCGTTAATGATAAAGGTCGCGCCGCGCACGTGGTCGGCGATGACGCGGAGGTGTGGAATCCACCGCCCCTCCCTCCCCGTAGACCTCACCGGAAATCTCTTCCAGGCGTCTGAGCAGCGGCATAAAGAGGTCGGTCTCGTAGTTGCCTACCCTCCCTTC
>CAVSOX010000017.1:0-76206 GCA_963729685.1 uncultured delta proteobacterium
TCTCAGGTGAGTGTGGATTACCGGATGAAAGTGAGACGAATTATTTTTCCAAACCTATATGTTCTTTCTTGACATCTTTGCGATGCTCGGTATAACATGTAAAAACAATCTGATAAAGCCAAACCACCCGTGAGGATGGGACGGAAAACTAACCGGTCTCGGACACGCTTTTTTTAGAGATACTCACCGGCAAGACAGCCGGGCCGCCGGATGAGAAACCTCATTGAAGGAGGCTGTGATATGCGCAAAACCCTTGAGATGGCGCTATCCATTTTTGGAAGCCCTTGCGGAATTACGCTCGGGACGTTCTATAGGCACGGGGTAGGTTGCCTGATTGCCGTCCTCCTCGGCTTGCTTTGCGGCAGCGGAGCACACGCGGACAACATCTTTGTCGCGAACTCTCTAAATAACACGATTGGCGAATACACCACCTCGGGCGGCACGGTGAATGGATCGCTGGTCTCGGGGTTAAACCAGCCATATGGCATCGCGGTCTCCGGCTCGAACCTGTTCGTCACGAACGTTCAAAATGGCACGATTGGTCAATACACCACCTCGGGCGGCACGGTGAATGCCTCGCTGGTCTCGGGGTTAAACGACCCATTTTACATCGCGGTCTCCGGCTCGAACCTCTTTGTCACGAACTATGGAAATAACACGATTGGCGAATACACCACCTCGGGCGCTGTGGTGAATGGATCGCTGGTCTCGGGGTTAAACCAGCCATATGGCATCGCGGTCTCCGGCTCGAACCTGTTTGTCGTAAACCAGGGAAATGGCACGATTGGCGAATACACCACCTCGGGCGCTGTGGTGAATGGATCGCTGATCACGGGGTTAAGCTACCCATCGGGCATCGCGGTCTCCGGCTCGAACCTGTTTGTCACGAACTATCTAAATGGCACGATTGGCGAATACACCACCTCGGGCGGCACGGTGAATGCCTCGCTGATCTCGGGGTTACACGACCCATTTGGCATCGCGGTCTCTGGCTCGAACCTGTTTGTCACGAACTCTGGAAATAACACGATTGGCGAATACACCACCTCGGGCGCTGTGGTGAATGGATCGCTGATCACTGGGTTAAACGGCCCAGAAGGCATCGCAACAGAGTCCACCGCGGCGCCCATCCCCGGCGCAATCTTTCTTCTCGGCCCCGGCCTGATAGGGCTTGCCGCCGTCAAGAAAAGATTCAAGAGATAGGAACTCCAACGCTGTATACGGGGCAGGGGTCGGAGACGGTCCCTGCTTTTTTTACCTCTCTTAACACTTTCTGCTTGGATTGCAGCGTCGGGAGGGGAGGGTTCCGGTGCTAGACTTTCAGGAAGTAACATTTGAGACAAGTACGGAAGAATCGGATGCCAATCACCTTCGACGCCCCGCGCGTTTAACCCTCGGCGCTGTCGACGGGCATTGGTTCACCCTGGCCCTGGTTGCATAAGGTGTCGATGTCGGTCTCTTTCCACGCGGATGTCCGCACACTCAACTTGACCGGCTTCGGAAACCGGCCTTGTCGGATACCCGCCCACCACGTGCTCTTCGACACAGGAATTCGCTGAAGAACTTCCGGGAGGCGTAAAAAGCGCTTATTTATTCTGACACCTCGTTGCCATTGCCTGCGGCCTCCTATGTCACTCTTCCTAACCTTGCCGCTATGTGAGGCGGCAAGGGCAAGCCTCGATTGATAAAGGCAGGGGCGACCCCTAATGTTATGTCGGGTGCAGGAAATAAATTCCTGAAAGTGAAGCTATTTAGCTGTGGTAGGGCATAGCCCTGAATGATGTGAGGTTATTTGTTGCGCAGGGTCTAACCCTGTGCGGGAGAATGGCTTTCCTGAATTATTATGGCAGGCATCAACGCCTGAATGCTATAAAGAACACAATTTCTTGTCCGTGTCAAAACTTTTCTTCCGAGTGGAGAAAGCGCCCTTTGCGGTCCAAAGTCCGCAAGCGCCGCTCCTCCGGCCTCCCGCGCGGAAGGATGAGCACGGGGGCCGGGGGGCGGCGCGTGGGCCGAGATAGGGTCTTTCCCTTCTCAAGAATTTTTCCCCTCAAAAAGAACGCGGAAAAATCTTCACTTCTTCTCGCGGCAGCGATAGTACAATTTCCGTGACGACTACGGCGCGGAAATTGGCAAGTTGCACAGGTGCGATGGAGAGGCAAAGGAATAGCAAGAGACGAAAGTTGCGAGTAGTGCGGGGTCATTCGGTGAAGTGACCTCAGTCCGTAGAAGCTGCGAATGTGAGAATAAAGCTATAGGTGTCAGAGACCACTTTCAGTTGTTTGGCTTCTTTGTTATAGGTGAAGTGCTGCCATTGTGGCTGAAAATATGTGTACCCGATGCCATAACCCCTTATAACATCTGTGAATTCAATGTATGGCCCATCGCCGGACCCCCAATTACTTTTGAAAGTTACTGTGATTGACCCGAATTGGCCGTTGTCGGGGTTGCGGATGGTTGCTTGAGCGTGGAAGCTGGGTTGGTCGTTGATAACGAATCCCAAGTCATCCATACAGTCCCTTATGGCTCTAATTGATGCTATGTGGTCCTTCATAGGGAGCATAGCGACCTCGTTATGTTAGGGTTGTTCTCATAATATCACCCACGGTCATTGAGGACAAGAGAAAAGCGGGGGCTACAGTCCGGCCTGTGGGCTTGTTAATTAACACATATCACAACAACACTACCTTATCTTAAACCTCACGAGAATAATATTCATAGTAAAAACAGGGGGATATACGGGGGAAGAAAAAGAGCTTTGACCTGTGTCACGATAGTGGTGTATAAGGTGTGTATATGGGTAAGCAAAGGAAATTGAGAAGGGCGCAGGAGAGAGCGGCGGCCGTGGACCTGGATCAGGGTAAGGCCCGAGCGAAAAGGGAACCTTCTCCGGTTAAGGAATCGAAGCCTCGCCGTACTGATCCTTATCGACGGAACGTATATGTCACTGACGAGGAATGGGAAGGAGTCGAACCGATCCTGCGGGAAGTCGGGCTAACCAGGTCGAAATTTATTACCCTATGTTTCAGGTGGCTTATTAAGAACCGCGACCGTAGTATTGCAGGGTTCCAGGATAGTCTATTCAGGGAACTGTTCGGAATGGGTGCGGAGAATAGCAAGGCAGAGGACGGTAAGGCACCGAAAATCTATTGACAAAAGCAAAACATATGTATAATAAATACAGTAATGTACTCATGGAGGGAAGGGACATGAATTTCAATAGTAAAGCGGTGTCCAAGATCACCGATCTGACGCAAAGAAGGCTCGATTACTGGGATTCGAGCAATTTCATAAAACCTTCGATAAGCGAGGCCGCAGGGAAGGGATCGGTAAGGCTCTATTCCTTTAGCGACCTGGTTCAGATCAAGGTAGCGAAGACCTTGTTGGACAGCGGGCTTACCCTTCAGAAGATCAGGAAAGCCGTGACCTATTTGAAGAAACACATAACGGAAGTAGAGAAACCCCTTGCGGAGCTTCGCTTTCTCACGGACGGCAAAACGATATTCGTCATCACCGGGGACGACAAGCAGATCATGGATACCTTGAAACAAGGGCAACTGGTGTTCTCTATCGCTTTGGGAGACCTGATCGAAAAGCTCCGGGGAGAAGTAATTGACCTGGAGAAGGAAAGGAAATATTCCGTGACGGTCAAGGGAAGGAAGTATCGAGCCGTTTTACGCGCGGATATGGAAGACGGGGGCTACTGGGGGGAATGTCCCGATCTGCCCGGATGCGCGTCTCAGGGAGACACGATAGAAGAGACGCTTGATATGATGAAGGACGCGATTAGCGGACACCTTGAAGTTATAGAGGAAGACCGGCAAGCCGAAAAGTCCAAACGGGCCTCATGAGCGGGATTCACAACCTAAAACCAGAAGAGGTGATAAGGGCCTTCGAGCGGGCGGGATGGAAGGTAAGAGGGCAGAAGGGCAGCCACGTAAAGCTAACGAAGGAAGGCAACCCGAATATCCTTTCCATTCCTTTTCACAAAGGGAACACCGTAAAGCAAGGCTTACTGCGGGACCAGATCGCGAAAGCGGGCATGACGGTCGAGGAATTCCTGAAGCTCCGCAAATAGAGCGGCAACAAAAAACCCGCTATTTCTAACGGGTTTCGTACTGCATCGGATTGTGTTGGATTCTTAAATGGTGGAGGCGGCGGGAATCGAACCCGCGTCCAGAGAACAAGAACCTAAGGAGCCTACATGCGTAGTCAGTGAATTGAGTCTCGGAATCGAGGACACCCACTGACCGGTTTCCTCTCATCCCAGCCTGCTTAGCTTCGCCCTTCCCCACAGGTATCGGGAAAGGCTATCCCACTTGCATTACACCCGTTTGAACTTGAAGCGGGAGGAAAGTCCAGCGGATGTGGCCGTCTTAAGCGGCCAGTGCGTAGTCTGTTTCTGCGTTTGTGTTTAGTTTCTACCTGATTGCGGGCAGATAGAACCCCGGCACGCCTCCTTGACCCTTCTTTCCCTGTCGAGACCATTCGCCCCCATTACCTATCTTAATCGTCCTTCGCGCTCGTTTATGCGCTTCTCGTCCTTCGCCTTGATGTCATGACGTTTGTCGACGGAAGTCTTTCCCTTTGCCAGGCCGATCTCCAGCTTTACTTTGTTCCTGTCATTGAAGTACATGCTCAGCGGGATGAGCGTGTAACCCCGCTCCTTCACCTTCCCATAGAGCCGTTTCAACTCGAAGCGGTGCATGAGGAGCTTTCTGTCGCGCTTCGGCTCATGGTTACAGATATTTCCGCACGAATACGGGCTGATATGCGCGTTGACGAGGAACAGCTCATCATTCTTTACCTTGGCGAAGCTGTCGTTAAGGTTCGCCTTCCCCTCCCTGAGCGCCTTCACCTCGGTCCCCACAAGCGCGACGCCGACCTCATACTTCTCTTCTATCGAGAAGTTGTGATAGGCTTTTCTGTTGGTGCTCACTATCTTCATGCCTATTATTATACCATATTTCGCAGAACCCTATCCTATGCTTCGAAGACGGGGATCTCCATAACCATCCGCGTCCCTGTCGGGAGATTATCTTCCGCGTTGATCCGGCCCCCGAGCTCGAGAATGATCGAATTGACGATGGCGAGGCCGAGGCCCATGCCGTCGCGGTTCTTCGTGAAATACGGGTCGAATACCCGCGACTTGTCCTCATCCTTTATGCCGCAGCCCGTATCCGCCAGCTCTATCCGCACGAAGCCCCTGCCTTTGTCGTAGTGGGTCCCCACGCTGATCGTCCCCGGCTCGGGGTCTATGGCGTTGATGGAGTTGGTGATCAGGTTGATCAGCGCCCTCCTCATCTTGTCTCTGTCCATCCTGAATGGGGGTACTTTTGTCCCCTGAAGCTCAAAGGAGATGGCCGGGTAAAGGTTTCTATAAATAGCGACCGTCTCCTCGATGAGAGCGTTCACATCCTCCAGCGTCCGCGGAGAAGACGACGTGTGGGTAAACTTCGTCAGCTCGTTCACCATCGCGGTAATGTCGTGAGAAGAGCTCAATATGACCGACGTTGTTTCGTCAAGGATCTCTTTCTCTTTCCCCTCGACCTTTGGAAGCAGGCGCCTTCGAAGCCTTTCCGCCGACAGTTTTATGGGCGTAAGCGGGTTCTTTATCTCGTGGGTGAGCCTCTTGGCGATCTCGCGCCATGTGGCGAGCTTCTCGACCCTCACTATGTGGGTAATATCATCGAAGGTCACGATATACCCTTCCGGCTTGCCCGCATCGGAGCGCAGCGTGGTGAGGGAGACGCGCAGGAATAACGTGTCGTTCTGCAAAGAGAGCGTCGTCTCTTTCGCGAGGCCCTCGGGTCTCTCCCTCATGCCCTTGAGGAAGGGCCTCGCAATCGATCTGAAATCCTCCCCCGCGCAGCGCCACAAGGGTTTGCCCATCCAGTCATCGGTCTTTATCTTCAGGATGTCTTTTGCCGCCCGGTTCAGCAGGAGCATTCGCCCTTTCACGTCGGTGCTGATGATGCCGGTCGCCACGTTGTCGAGGATGACCTCCATATATTTCCTCTTCTCCTCGATCTCGTCCTTCGCGATCTTCAGACTCCCGCGCCATCCTGTTGAACGCGCTCACGAGCGTCCCGATCTCGTCTCTGCCCCTCTCCTCCAGGTTGATATCGAACCTGCCCTGTGCGATGATCGCCGCGCCCTCTTTCATCCTTTCGAGGGGAACGGTGATCGACGCCGCCATCTTGACCCCGATCCAGATAGACATGAAGATGCTGAGGATCGTGATGAGGAAGAGGGGGATCACAAAGCTGTATTTCACTATTTTCTTGAACGGCCTGGCTTCCTTGAACTCCCGATAGGTAGACGATATCTGGTTCATGCTCTGGCCGCCGTGGACCCCGATCTTCTCGCCGAGGACGAGCAGGGCCCTCGGTTGGCCCGCACTATCCGTTACCGTGGTGTGAAAGAGGAGCAGCTCTCCGTCTTTGAGCGGGACGATCTGCCTCGCCTCCCTGTGTTTTCGGAACGTCTTCGACTGCTCGACGATGATGGGCGTCATCTGCTCGTCCAGGGTATTGTAGCTCCTGACCGGTTGGCCGGTCAGGTCGAGGACCGCAAGGTAGCCGAGGAAATTGGATCTCCCCTCTTTCTTGATGAATGCCGACAGCTCCTTATCGTTATCCAGGATCGCATGCTCGCCGATCTCCCCGGCGAGCATGCGCCCCATCTTCTCGTAGCGGCCAAACAGGTCTTCGTAGTAAAACTCCGAGAGGTCGCGGGCATTCTCCAGCGTATCTTCCACCTTCTGGCTGAACCATTTGTCCATGCTCGCGTAGAAGAACCACGTGGTCAGGAAGAAGAGCATAAAGGAGGAGATGATGGAGACGGAGAAGACGGTCACGGTAAGCCTCGTCTTTAAGCCCGAGCCCCAGATGCCCCTCTTCTTTTCGACATACGTCTTCAGGAGAATACGGCTGGCGATAAAGATGAGGAGCATGATCAGGAGGAAGTTCAGGTTGAGTATGGCGATGAGGAGCTTATTGTCGAGAACCGGCATGAATTTCTGGAAGAACGGGAGGTTCGTCTCCAGGTAGACGAGGAAGGCGCAGACCGCGAGGATCGAAAGGACGTAAAAGAGATTGATCCGGTGTTTCTTCATGAAACCGGCATCGTCCACGGCTGACGCGTCCTTTTTTGCCTGCCCTGCGGATTCGGAAGCCTGTGTCATCGTGTCATCCCCTTTATCTGCGCGGCGCACCATGCCTATCCCTTTATCAGCGCGAACGTTATCTGCCTGCCGGTCTGCCCGTCCCGCCTCGCCGAGAAAAAGAGGTCTTTCCTGCACGAGGTGCACAGGTTCACGTCCTCGATGTCATGGACCCCTATCGCCATGAGGATCCGGCGGTTCGCTTCCTTCAGATCGAGAAATGTGAGGCCGCCCCTTCTCGCGAACACCCCGTCGCCGATCCCTGCCGATTCGAAGGCAGCGACGACGTCCTCTCCCACGTTATAGCAGCACGGGCCGATGCCGGGCCCGATGAGCGCCTTCATCGAGGCGGCGGCGACGCCCAGGCCGGCCATGGCCGCGACGGCCCGCCGGCTGATCCGGAGCGCCGTTCCCCGCCAGCCTGCATGCACGACGGCGCAGACAGGGTAGCCGGGGGCGTAGAGGATGACCGGCAGGCAGTCCGCGGTCTTGATCACCCCGATGACGCCCGGCTCGACGAGGACCAGGCCGTCGCCTGCCCGAGGCCGCTCACCTACGCCGATGATATGCACGGCGTCACCGTGCTCCTGGTCGAGAACGATCATCTCCTTCGCACACCAGTGCCGCCATAAAGGCCGCCCTCGTTTTCGCATCACGGAGGATCGCATCGGAGGCAGCCGTCATGAACCCGGCACTGATGCCCGCTTTTTCGGTCCCCGGGGCGTGGTAGTAAGACCAGGCGTCCGGCCCGCCGGGCCCTGGGCCTAGTACCTTCAGCTCAAAGGGCATGCTCCCTCACGAATGCCTCCATATCGGCAGCCACGGCAGCCTCGACACACAACCTGGCCCCTGTCGCGGGGTGATCGAACGCGATCCGGTACGCGTGGAGGAGAGGCCTCTCCGCGAGCGTCTTTGAGCGCTTTCCGTAAAGCTCGTCGCCCACTATCGGGAACCCGGCATGGCTCATGTGCACGCGTATCTGGTGGGTCCTGCCCGTCTTCGGGTAGACCTCGACATACGTAAACCCGGCCAGGCGTGTCAGCACCTTGAATCGGGAGAAGGAGTACCTCCCGCCCGATGCCACCAGGTCCATCCGCTTCCTGTCCTTCGGATGTCTGCCGATCAGGCCCTCTACCACGCCGTCGTCGCTCTTGACGACCCCTTCCACGACCGCCCGGTAAACTTTTTCCACGCTCCGATCGTGAAATTGACGGGAGAGCGCCTCCTGGGTCTTTCGGTCCTTCGCGACAATGATCACCCCTGTCGTCCCCTTGTCCAGTCTGTGCACGATACCGGGTCTCTCGTCGGCGCCTTGAAACGGTTGGGGGGACACTCCTTCGGCTGCGGTTGTGGGGACACTCCTCTCGCCGCTTGTTCCTCGGAGGGGTGTCCCCACTCCAGACTTGTCGGGGTGTCCCCCCTCCAGATAATTGAGGACGGCATTGACGAGCGTGCCTTTATGGTGGCCGAAAGAAGGGTGGACCACCATGTCTTTCGGCTTGTCGATCACCAGCAGCACATCATCCTCGTAGAGGACCCTGATCGGGATGTCCTCAGGCGTCAAGCAGGGTCGGCTCTTCCTTGGGGACCTCGCCTTCGATCTCGATGTCTTTCCGCACCTTGAAGGAGGATTTCGGCACCCTTTCCTCCACGCGGACATGGCCCTCCTCGATCAGCCTCTGGATGCGCGACCTCGGTAAAGAGAGCTTATCTGCGAGATATACGTCAATTCTCACGTTGTCAATGTCGGCGCGGAGGCGGAACTTATCGTCCATCCCTGAGGGCTGTCTGTATGGCGAGGACCAGGTAAGGCTCATCCTCTTGCGGCACGGTCCGCATGTCGATGAGAAAACAGTCTTTCTCTATTCTTCCGATAACAGGGATATCGAGGCCCCTCATCCGCTGTTCGAGCTTATCCACGGACAGATCGGACGGCTGGAGGGAAAGGCCCCAGGAGGGTACGGACACGTCGGGGAGGCTCCCCCCGCCCACCTCCGCGTCTAACCTCACTACCTCGACGAAAATCGCGGGCGACCCTTTTCGCACCATGCGGGCGACCCTGCCCGCCCTCGTCTTTACCACGGCCGGGTCCTGATGGAGCATGCGCAGGAGTGGGATTTCCTGCCGCGCCTTCTCCTTGTCGAGGTAGAGCAGGAGGGTAGCTTCGAGCGCCGAGAGGGTAAATTTGTCGGGCCTCAGCGCCCTCGTCAGGGGGTTCTTCTTCATGGCATCGATGAGCGCCGCGTGTCCGAGGATGATGCCTGCCTGGGGACCGCCGAGAAGCTTGTCCCCGCTGAACGAGATGACGTCGCACTTGCCGGCTTCCTCCGCAACCACCGGCTCATCGAAGCCGCCGCTGCCGCCGAGGTCGGACAAAAGACCGCTCCCCGTATCGAAGTAGAAGGGGAGATGGTGGTCCGCGGCAACGGCCGCAAGCTCGGCGCTCGTCGCCTCATGCACGAATCCCCTGATCCTGTAGTTGCTCGTATGGGCCTTCATGATGAGGGCGGTCCTCTCGTTGACGGCCCTCTCGTAGTCTTCTTTGAATGTCCTGTTGGTGGTGCCCACTTCCCTTAAGGCGGCCCCGCTCTTCGCCATGATCTCGGGGATGCGGAAAGAGCCGCCTACCTCTATCAGCTCCCCCTGCCGATGATGACTTCCCTGCCTTCGGCGAGGGTGTTGAGGGCAAGAAGCACGGCGGCGGCGTTGTTGTTGACCACGAGGGCCGCATCGGCCCCGGTCAGCCTCTTCAGGAGGGCAAGGCAATGCTCGTGGCGGTCGCCCCTCCTGCCCCCGGCAAGGTCGTATTCGAGGTTCGAATAGCCGGAAGCAACGGCAACGAGCCGTTCGATGGCTGAACGCGCCAGGGGCGATCTGCCCAGGTTCGTATGGATCATGACGCCGGTGCCGTTGATCACCTTCTTCAAGGCAGGCCGCAGAGATTTTTCGGTCCGTTTTTTCGTCTCCACGATTATCGCGTCGACCGGCGTCACCTCATGCGCCCTGCCTTCCTTTATGGCGGCCCGCAGCTCGGCGAGCACGTCCCGCAGGTGGTCTTTCGCGCAAGCCTCGGGGTAGCCCGCGAGCGCCCGCCAGCGTGCGTCCTTCAGGATATCGTCGACCTTGGGTATGGCTCGAAGCAGGTTATTCATGGCCCATGAGCGTCCTGAAAATATTGAAGAAATTCATCCGTAATATGCCGGTCGGCCACTCGAGCTCCTTCTTCTCGCCTATGGTGCCGACGTTCTTCTCCACATCGATCCGCAGCTCCGCCACCTTTCCATCCCTGTCCGCCGGGTCCATCTCCATGATGCGGTCGATCGCACCGACCGTGTCGAGGGAAAAGGCTATCTTCTTCTCCAGCTCCCCATAGACGGCCCTCGATATCAGACCGTGGGTCATCTTCACCTTGTTGAGGGCAAGGGCGGCATGGTAGGTGCTGTCGACGATCTCGTCGCGGTTCATCCACTGCGTCTCATAGTTGAGGAAATACTTCCATCCCGGCTGTTGCATCGCCTGCCTGTGCGACTCGGCGTCCCTGAAGAAGAGCGTGTAGCCGTGCTCAACGGGTGACTCGAAGACCATGCTGCCCGGGTCGATAAAAGGGGCAAGGGGCGAGATGAAAGGCGTCGTCACTCCCGACTTTCCAAGGCCCCGGAGCAGGTCGTCACAATAGTCCGCGGTCTTCATTACCGACCCATAGTCCTGGTAAGGCAGCCCGATCATGAAAAAGAGGTCGATCCGCTTGCACCCATAGTGGAGCAGGGTCTCGATGAGGCTCTCCATACTTTTATTCGAATAGGGCCTCCCGAAGGCCTGCCTCACCTTCTCGTCATGCGATTCGGGGGAGAGCTCCACATTGAAGTTCTCCGCGGCCTCGGCGATCATGCGCACGTGCGCGGGGTCCGGCGGCCTGAAGAACTCAAAGACCAAGCTGTTCCTGATCCGTTCTTTCTTCAGCAGGAACAGCAGCTTCTCGCCGTACTCCGGCCCGTTCTGGAAGAGGTCGCCTATCAGGAAGATAGGGCCTTTGAGATAGAGGGCCACCTCCCTGATCTCCTTTACGAGAAGCTCCGGTGATTTAAACGCGGCCTTTTTCCTGTTCGCCATGTGGCTGAAGGCGAAGCGGGAGCCCCCGCAGGTCTTGCAGTTATACGTGCAGCCCCGGCACGTGAAGATCGCGGTGATGGGATACCTGGGCCAGTTGACAAAGGGGACGTAGCCGGCAAAATCCCTGTATCTCACCACCTTTCTTATGATATGCCGGTAATCGGTGCGGCTGTAATCGAGGTCGTCCGGCACGAACGTGAGGGGATTGACCACGCGCGTGCCCTTGTCTCTGAAAGAAAGGTTCGGGACGTCGTAGGCCGTCCCGTTGCCGCGGATCGCCTCGATGAGAAGCCGGAGCGGCTCCTCTGTCGAATCGCCCCGCACCACAAAATCGATGGAGCCGTAACGCTCAAGCAGCTCCTCATGGAAGTAGGTGGACGAGAGGCCGCCGAAGATTACCGGGGTGTCCGGGTGGTGCTTCTTTACCAGCTCGGAGACGGCTATCGCCCCCTGGATGTGGGGCATCCAGTGAAGGTCGATGCCGAAAGCCCTCGCCTTTATGCGCCTTATCTCCTCTTCCGGATCATACCTCTTATCTTTTAGCATCTTGTAGGCGAGGTTGATGATCCGCACGGTGATGCCGGAACGCCCCAGGTACTCGGAAAGGCTCGCGAACCCGATAGGGTACATCTCGAAGATCGGTGTGGAAGGGATAACGTCGCTTATGGGTCCGTGCAACACCGAAACTTTGCGGAAGTCATAAACGCTGGGCGGGTGGAGCAGAACGAGATCCAGCATGGTAAGTTGTACCATACTGGCGGCACAGAATCAATGAGGGAAGGCGGCCGGGATATTTTCGCGCCTGTCGCGGTCTCCGGGGCGCGTCCGGGTCCTCACATACGACCGGAGTATGCTCCGGGTCGCGCCCTCGCAGGCTTCCGCACCATCCATCGAAAATCTCTCCGGCCGGGGAAAAGACCTTACTCTGTTCACCTGCGAATGGTTGATTCGGCTCGATAATCCGAAGCATGGTGTCGTTTTCACTGTCGTTTCTGCTTGACAAAAGAATGGACCGATTGATATAAGAGGATACATCGCCACAACTTGGTGGTGTAAAAGTTCGAGCAGGGGGCGAGAGTCGGTTCCTGCTTTTCACACATCTTCACAGCCCTTATGTTTCTCTCACAATTGAAAGGACGGCGGATTGGTGATAACCCTGCGAGACTAAAATCAGCATGATTGCGGAGGGGCTGTCCCACGTCAGCGGCTGACGCCTCCGCTGTTTCCTGTTTTGGGTTTAAGGGATTGCCGTGATAAAGATTGGCTTGCGTGCTCCTGGAAGAATTCAAGTATCATTCCCGTACAGTTCGGAGGTTGTGGCCAAGATCAAGACCATTAAGAACCGGCAGTGGAATTCAGAGGAGAGATGTTGGAGTTTTCCACTTTCCAGGCAGGTTTTGAATGAAATCCTTTCTGCTTTTGCCGGAGAGGACCTCTACATAGACCCGGCGTTGCAATCGCCGATCCCGGAAATTCAAGAAGAAAAAGCTGCGGACGGCGCCACCCCGACAGGTGGCGCAAAATCTTTGATTTCAAAAATGCATGGATCTAGAGCAATCGGGTTCGGTGCCTCGCAGATAACCTACGGCCTGCTCAAGCCTAATAGAGCACTGGAGGTAAACTATGTCTGATCTTTCACTTCGGGAGGAGATAAGGGAAATACCTGGTCATAGAGCGCGCCTCACCACATACGTGGTCATGGCCATTCTCCCTGCACTCATGATAGGTTTTGGGGTGCTAGCCGTGGTGCCCCATGTGAATCGAGAAATCAGCCTTCCCGTCCGCATTGTGATTTCATTTGTTGTTGTTCTGCCGCTTGTACTGCTTGTCGGTCTGCTTCTCTCATCCTTAGTAGTAAAAATTGTAAAGCGGATAACACTGCGTCAGAAGCAAGACGCTCGACCTAAGGCGAGTTACGACCCCATCGAGAGCTACGTCACAAGCCTACCTCAAGGGCAATACTATGTTATTGCGATTGAAGAACGTGCACAAGCCGTGAACAATGCTGAGAGTCTTATCAGAAGCAACTTCCTGCAACATTATAGATATCGCATTTTTCCGGTGGGCCACGCAGAAACAGTACCTGGTATGTACGGCCCCGTCACCCTCGCGAATCGAGCTGTACTTGTCATAGGAGGTATCACTGACGCCAGTGCCATCGATCTCTATGTGCAAAAAACCGCTGGAGCGAGAATAGTGAGGCAGGGCTATAAAACATAAGAAGGTAGTTCCAGGACTCGCCCAACCACCGGATGCAGCCAATCGCCGATAAATCCGGCTCTGGCTGACCCTCGTGTTGGGCAAAGTTTACTCAATGTAGTCAAGCAACGAGGAGGGAAAAGTCATGAAAGAAATGAGATCTCAAAAGCCATATGCCTGCCTTATCGTCGCGCTATTGCTTTTTGTCGCAGGAATCACTGCCTCTTCATTAGCACAGCAAGGTGACATTCAGAGACAAAAAGAGATTTCCTTGTTTTGGCGCACCGTGATGAACCAACTGAATAACATTGACATTGCTCGACTAGATAAAATGGTATCCAAAAATCAGGGGGATGACCGTCAACCCGTCAGGGCATCTATTGCCTTGATTCTCGACCAAGGAAAGTTGCGCCCTGTATCGAACGATGATAGGAGCCTTGAGCCGAATCATTACATGACGTTGTTATTCGAGAAAGATTTTGTGCACCGAACATGGAGCATCGTTGCGTTAGACAACCAGAATTTTTATCGTAAGTCCTTTTCTTATAGCGATGGGATTGAGATAATGTATGCGTTTGATAATGGTTTTTGTAGTGGATATATCGCCAAGTCTGCAAAGGCATATAGGAATGGTCAGTTACTCGCCCAAGCCAATGCCATGCGAAGAATTGAAACGACTATACCTTATCAGATGGAGATAAAGGAAATTCATTACAACAAGAATGGTAAAAGTGTTTACACTGGAATGCTTACGATTAGTTTAGGCACAATAGGAGAAATAACGAAGGAGTCAGCCGTCTCCGGTAAGAAGACCTCACAGGTATTCAACACCTGGGCTACTGGCAATAGGTAGGCCCAACGATGGCATGCAGCGAATCGGCCATAAATCGGCCTCCCGCTGATGCCCATGTTGGGCAATGAAAGGAGGTCATTATGTCTATGTCGCAGGATGATTTAGATCGCTCACTACTTATTGCTGCAGGAACCGGTGACAACGAAAAGTTAAACACCTTATTGACAAAAAAGTGGCTGTCAAAGTGTGCTCGAATTGATGCACAGAATAACGACGGTTTTACGGCCTTGATGATTGCTGTCCAGGAAAATCATATCGATATCGTCCGTACTCTGTTGTCTGAGGGTGCAAATGTTAATGTAAAGAACAGATATGAGGGGGATGCCCTTGGAATTGCAACAAATAAGGGATACCTAAATATCGTGCAAGCTCTCCTGGCTAAGTCAGCCAACGTCAATAGTAAAGACAATAAAGGCTGGACGCCTTTATTTTTCGCAGCACAGGATGGCTACACAGATATAATAGCGGCTTTGCTTGCAAACGGTGCGGCTATCGATGCGAAAGACCAGAATAACCTAACAGCGCTAATCATTGCGGCTGATAATGGGAGGACAGTCTGCTGCAAAAATATTACTCAACAATGGTGCCTCTGTTACGGCCAAAGACAATAAAGGCTGGACTGCCTTAATGTTTGCTGCATCAAATGGCCACGCTGATACATTGCAGGCGCTAATTGACGCCGGTGCAGATGTGGACGATATCAACCTTGCTGGTGTTACTTCGTTGATGCTTGCTGTCGGGAATGGTCATATTGGTTCAGTAAAAACCCTCCTTGAAGATGGTGCCGATGTCCATGTGAAAAGTAATAAGGGGAGTACAGCGTTGTCGCTTGCAAAAATGCAGGGGCACCATACGATTGTCCAGTTGCTTACCGAGAGAAAGCCAGGAGACGTTATTAATGAGTTAGATTTTGCGTCCGAGGAGGAGCGCAAAAAGATATTTCTTGAGTACAAGTCAAGAAGAGAGTCGGAGTTTGACTTTTCTTCGGCAGATAGCAACATCGTACGAGCAGATGATTTGGTCGGCATGGCTGATGCTTCTTTACAACATTCAGGCAAGGCAGAGAGCAAGGCAGTAGAATATGTAGCAAAGATGTTCGGAATTAGCGAAAGTCAGCTTCGTGCAATTATAAGAGAAAGAGAAGCAAATTTAGGCAAGGGCAAGAAAGAAGGGGCGGTAAGTGTATCCAAAGCCCATCTCATTGGGGAGCGTCATGTTGCTCCCGACAACACTTTCATAAGTCCCTTTACTGGCGCAAAGTTCGTACTCATCCCCTCAGGCACCTTTATTATGGGTTCCCCTTCCGACGAGCGAGGCAGGCTTGAGGACGAAACACCCCATCAGGTGACAATAACCAAACTCTTCTACATGCAGACGACAGAGGTAACACAGGGCCAGTGGACAAAGGTGATGGGAGAAAACCCTTCCTATTTCAAAGACTGCGGTGACAACTGTCCTGTGGAGGAGGTATCATGGAACGACACCCAGTCTTTCATCGCCAAACTCAACAGCATGGAAAACACCGACAAGTACAGGCTCCCCACAGAGGCCGAGTGGGAATATGCAGCCCGCGCTGGTTCACAGAACGAAAGATACGGAGATATCAGCGATATCGCTTGGTATGATAGTAACTCAGGTGGCAAGACCCATCCCGTTGCCCAGAAGAAGTCCAACACCTTTGGTCTCTACGACATGCTTGGAAATGTCTGGGAGTGGTGCAACGACTGGTATGCCCACTATCCCTTAGGCCATGTCACTGATCCCATTGGTCCTTCCTCTGGCCCTTCTTCCGGCATGTGGCAGGTCGTTCGCGGTGCTTCTTGGGCCGATAATGTCTGGAATGTGCGCACTGCGTATCGTTACAGTGGCAATTTGCCGGGTATCCCGCGCGGAGGTGTAGGGTTTCGACTTGTCAGAACATGAAGGAGGGGGGGTTGAGGTAACGTTCTTAAGTAAGTAAATAACTTTCCCCTTGCCCTTTCACGAATAGCTCATACTCCCCGTTTCAGCTAGCATTGATTGTAACACTCACTATCGGCTCGGTCGAGAAAAATCCAGGAAGTACTGCTTGACGGCTACTCCAGCCGCCTCTCGTCATTTTTTTCAAGAAAATCCCTGAAAGATGCCTTATCCTTTTTTCACCCCTGGTTGTCATGCCTCCTTTTCACCCCTGGTTGTCGCCCCTCCTTGTCGCTTTGACAGGACAGCGGGAAAAAGAGAAAATCTTATGAGGCCGGCCAGTGGTTTTGACAGGTCCGGAGAAATGACATGGCGTGAGCCCGCTTCAGCCGGCATCAGATGTCCTGAAGACCGGCGTTCGTTCTTTGACAATCGAGCCGCAAGTCGCCGCAACCTACGGTGGTGGTACCGTACCGCAGTGGTGTACGCGAGCCTCTCAGGGGCCGGAGAGATTTTCGATGATTAATGCGCTCGACCTCGGGGCCGCCGCCGCGCTTTCTGTCGTGGTCGTTCACTCAACACTCAACACTCAAAACTCAGCACTTACTTTCCCCCCCCCCCCCCCCCGAAACCGTGCACTTTCGTGCACTTTCGTGCACCCCTCTCTCTGAAAGTCTTGCGAGAGAAGGGAATCGGGACGGGGGCTCTGAGATACTTGCCGGAAAATGTGTACTTAAGGGCTAAAAAGAGGGCCGGCAGCAGCGAAAAACGTCGGGAAAGGACCGTTTTTGAGCGTTTTCGTGCACCCTTCCCTCCCCACCGGAAATCCCTTTGAGAAACCCCTTCATCTCTGAATCTTTCCTTTTTGCCGTGGCCCTCGCCGTCGGCCTCACCCCGGAACACTTGATTTGTTGAGCCTTTCACGGTAGATTAGCATATGCCCCCTCCCGCCCGGAAGCTCCTGATAAATGTCCCCTACGATCTGGTAAGGGCGCGCATGGAACGGATCGTCTCCCTCCACATAGGGGTCGAGGTCTACCTGAGCAACGGGGCGGTCAATCATATAGACCGGCAGGACGCCCGTCAGCTTGGTCGCGAGCTGGAAGACCGCGGGATTATCTGCACCGTCCACGCGCCGTATATCGACCTGAGTCCCGGCGGCGTCGATAAGGAGATACGCCATATCAGCCTCGAAAAGCTGAAAACGAGCAGCGAGATAGCGCATCTCCTGGGGGCGCAGGGCATGGTGTGCCACGGCGGCTACGACAGGTGGCGCTTCGGCGGCCATGAGGGGGTGTGGCTCAGGAACAGCATCGATACATGGACGGAGCTGCTCAAGGAATCGGGCGACCTGCCGCTCATGATAGAGAACGTGTTTGAGCAGACGCCCTCGACGATCGTCGCCCTCCTCGAACGCTTTCCGGAGAAGAACTTGTGGTTTTGCTTCGACACGGGCCACTTCAACCTGTTCACCACGCTCTCCCTCGGCGACTGGCTCATGCCGCTTAAGGACAGGCTGAAGGAGTTCCATATCCACGACAACCACGGGAAGAGCGATGAGCACCTGCCGGTGGGACGCGGCATGTTCCCTTTCCGGGAATTGAAGGGTCTCTGTAAGGGTCTGGATGCGCCGTTCTTCACCGCGGAGACACCCGACGAATCTTCCGCGGTCGATACCATAAGGGCCGCAAAGGAGTTTCTCTCCTGATATGGCGGTAAGGATCGAAGTCGCTTACAGAGAAGGCATCAGAGACGTACCCGGCGAAAAACTGAAAAACCGCATAAAGGCCGAGCTGGGGATCGGCGTCTCCGTCCACGTGGCGGACGTCTACACGATCGATGCGGACCTGCCTGCGGCCGCGGTAGAGACCTTGAGGACGGATGCGTTCATCGACCCCGTGCTCCAGGAAGGCTTCAGCCTGACCCCCGTGCTCTTTGACGCCGATTGGGTGATCGAGATCGGGTTCAAGCCCGGCGTCACCGACAACGTGGGGAGAACGGCGCGTGAGGTGATCGAGGCGGCCGCGGCCTATGCCTTTGGAGAGGACGAAGGCGTCTATACCTCCAGGATGTACTTTATCAAGGGGCCCCTCTCCCGGGACGACGTCTCCGGCATTGCCGAAGGGATACTCGCGAACACCCTCATCAACCGCTATGCGGTGAAGCATATCGACGACTACAGGAAAGACGGGGGCATGGGCACGCATGTGCCGAAAGTGACGACCGGGCACGAGCCGGTCGTCGAATCCTTCGACCTCTCCATGGACATCGCCGAGCTCATGAAGGTGAACCGCGAGCGCACCTGGGCCCTCTCCGAGGAGGAGCTCCGCGTGATCCAGGCATACTTCAAAAGGGACGACGTGGCCGCCGAGAGGCGGGCGTTAGGACTTTCCCCGGGGGCCACCGACGTGGAGATGGAGGCCCTGGCCCAGACCTGGTCGGAGCACTGCAAGCACAAGATATTCAACGCGGTCATCGACTACAGGGAGGACGGCCGGACATCGGTGATCGACGGTCTTTTCAAGACCTGCATTGCCGCGTCGACCAACGCTATCCGCGAAGCGGCCGGAAAGAAAGATTTTTGCCTTTCCGTATTCAAGGACAACGCGGGGATCATCAAGTTCAACGACAAGTACAGCCTGGCGTTCAAGGTCGAGACGCACAATACCCCCTCCGCCCTTGACCCGTACGGGGGCGCCCTCACCGGTATCGTCGGCGTCAACAGGGACCCCTTCGGGTCGGGCAAAGGCGCCCGCCTCCTCTTCAACACGGATGTCTTTTGCTTTGCCGCTCCCGACTACAAAGGCGCGATACCGCCGCGGCTGCTCCATCCGAGGAGGGTGCTCGACGGGGTCAGGGAAGGGGTGGAGCACGGCGGCAACAAGAGCGGCATCCCCACGGTCAACGGCTCTCTCGTGTTCGACGAAAGCTTTCTGGGCAAGCCCCTCGTCTACTGCGGCACGTGCGGCATCATGCCGGCCCTCGTCTGCGGGGAGCCGAGCTACGAGAAAAAGGCCCTGGTCGGCGATTACATCGTCATGGTGGGCGGAAGGATCGGCAAGGACGGCATCCACGGCGCCACCTTCTCATCGGAGGAGCTTTCCGAGTCCTCTCCCACAAGCGCCGTGCAGATAGGCGACCCGATCACCCAGAAGCGGATGACCGACTTTCTCCTGGTCGCGAGGGACGAGTGCCTCTACAACTCGATTACCGATGACGGCGCGGGCGGGCTCTCCTCGTCGATCGGAGAGATGGCGGAGGATACGAACGGGTGCGTGATCGATTTGGAGAAGGCGCCCCTCAAGTACCACGGCCTCGACCCCTGGGAGATCCTGCTGAGCGAAGCCCAGGAGCGTATGACCCTCGCGGTGAGTCCCGACAAAATAGAGAGGTTCCTCGACCTTTCACGGAAGATGGGCGTGCTTTCGACCGTGCTCGGGACTTTTGACGACACCGGGCGATTCCACGTCTGCTTCCGGGGGAAAACGGTTGCGTACCTGGATATGGCGTTCCTCCATCACGGTCTGCCCAGGATGCGCCTCAAGGCCGCGTGGGAGAGGCGCATCTTTGACGAAGAGCCGCCGGGTGAGCCGAAAGATTACGCCCAGGCGCTCATCACAGTGCTCGGCCGCTGGAATGTGTGCAGTAAAGAGTACGTGGTGCGGCAGTATGACCACGAGGTCCAGGCGGGAAGCGTGGTGAAGCCCCTCACGGGCGCTCAGAACGACGGCCCGTCCGACGCGGCCGTGATCAGGCCGGACCTGTCGAGCCTCGAAGGCGTGGTAGTGAGCCACGGCATCTGTCCCAAGTACAGCCGCTACGACACCTATGATATGGCCGCCTGCGCGATAGACGAAGCGATCAGGAACAACATCGCCTCCGGCGGGAGCCTCGACCGGATGGCGATCCTCGATAATTTTTGCTGGTGCGACCCTGTACGCTCCGAAAAGAACCCCGACGGGGAATATAAGCTGGCCCAGCTGGTGAGGGCGAACAAGGCCCTCCACGATTATACGGTGCTCTTCGGCACGCCCTGCATCTCCGGCAAAGACAGCATGAAGAACGATTACGTGAACGGTGACATGAGGATCTCGATCCCGCCCACCCTTCTCATCTCCGCGATCTCAAGGATAAAAGACGTGAGAAAGGCGGTGACGATCGATTTCAAGCAGGAGGGGGACCTGATCATTCTCCTCGGAAAAACGTATGCCGAGCTTGCGGGGTCGGAATACTTCGCCCAGTTGGGGTTAAGCGGCAATATCTCTCCAAGGGTGGACGGCCCGCAGGCATTGAAGACCTACCGCGCCCTGGAAAAGGCCATCAGGATGGGCCTGGTGCGGTCGGTGCACGACGTGTCGGACGGCGGCATCGGGGTGGCGCTTGCGGAGAGCGCGTTTGCGGGCGGCCTCGGCGCAATGGCCGACCTCGCTTCCGTCCCCCAGGCGGGCGTGTTCAGGGATGACTACCTGCTCTTTTCCGAATCCCAGAGCCGGTTTGTGATCACGGTCAAGGAAGAGCACGCGGCGTCCGTGGCGAAGCTGTTCGGGTCGCTGCCGTACGGGGTGATCGGGAAAGTGACGAAAGAGCCGCGTCTTGTCGTCAGCGGCATCTATGGCGCCCGGCTCATCGATATCGATATCGCGCAGTTGAAGGAATACTGGCTGGCACCTTTCCACAAGCTTTTCGGATAATAGCTGCCTGAAGAAGAACAGCCGCTCCTTAGCCTGAAGATCCGCCTGGCCGGGTCGCACCTGCGCGCTTTCGGGATTACTCCCGGAAGAACTGCTCCTCGGGCATCATCCGCAACTGAAGCCGCGCGAACTCATCATTGAGGGCATCGACGCTTTGGCTGATCGCGGCAAAGGTATCGATTATCATGGTGAAGGTATCCGAAAGGGCCTGGATGTTCTGTCTGGCAGAGTCGGAAGCCTCTTTGATCCGCGCCTCCCTTAACCGGCATTCTTCGATGATATCGCGGAGCTTCTCCTCTTCGTCGGCGGTGACCCCTTTTTCTCTGAGAAGATCGTCCACTGTCTTTACCCCGTCCATATGTACCACCCCCTATATTTTGAGCAGAACCTAAGGCCGCGCCGGCCTTGCGGGTGCGGTCTTCTCCGCCCTCATGCCTCACGTTTGGGCGCAAACGCTCATCGACGATGGAATGTGTTAGACTTAATTATACAACACGAAAGGGAGGAAATCAAGGGAATAAAGCAGAAAAAACAAAAATGGGCCTTCTTTCAAAGAGGGCCGGATCCGATTCTCCGGGCGCTTCCGGTATACCGAAACAGCTCGGCCCTTACCTAACCAGGTGCGATGGAAAAAAAGCCGGCCGGACTACGTGCCCGTTATCCTGTTATGGCCGTCCACGAAGACAACTTTCGGCCGAAACCCTTCAAGCTCGTTGTCCTGAAAAGCCCCATAAGAGACGATAATGACCAGGTCCCCTTTCTTTGCCTTGTGCGCCGCGGCGCCGTTGACGCAAATTACTCCCGAATCCCTTGGCCCCACTATGGCATAGGTCGTAAAACGCTCGCCATTGGTGACGTTGAGGACGTCCACCTGCTCGTAGGGGATAATGGCCGTCTTTTCGAGCAGCGCCTCGTCTATGGTGATGCTGCCCTGGTAATCGAGGTTACTGTCCGTCACCGTGGCCCGGTGAATCTTTGCCTTCATCATGGTCCTTAACATAATTATGGCTCCGTTAACACAGTATTATCGATAAGCCTGGTCTTCCCCACTTTAGCCGCGATGGCAAGGAGGGCGCTCGTGCCGACCTCTTCCAGGCCGTGAAACGTCTCGGGGTCGCATAGAGTGACATACTCTATGTCGATGCCGTCTTTCGATGTCAATACCCTGCGGGCCTCTCCTTCCAGGACCCGCGCTTTCCTCTCCCCTTCCTTGAAGAGCTTTTCGACTCTTTTCATCGAGGCCTGGATGAGGAGGGCCTTCTCACGCTCGTCGGCGCTGAGGTATGCATTCCTCGAGCTCATGGCGAGCCCCTCCCTCTTCCCTCACCGTAGGATATCCGATGATCTCGATATCCATGTTGAGATCCCTTACCATCCTCTGGATGACCTTCAACTGCTGATAATCTTTCTGTCCGAAAATCGCGAGGTGTGGCTTCACCGCGTTGAAAAGCTTTGCCACTACCGTGGCCACCCCTCCGAAGTGACCCTTCCTCGAAAGCCCGCACAGGTGGTCCGGCAGCTCCCTCACCTCGACGTAGGTCGAGTACCCCTGCGGATACATCTCGGCGGCGTCGGGAAAGTAGATCACGTCCGTCAGCTCCCGCTCCAGCAACGCCCTGTCGCGCTCGAAATCTCTGGGATAGCGGGCGAGGTCTTCCTTCGGGCCGAACTGTATGGGGTTGACGAATATGCTTGCCACGGCTACATCGGCAAGCTCTCTCGCCTTTCTCGCCAAGGCCAGATGACCCTCGTGCAGATACCCCATGGTGGGGACAAAGCCTATCTTCTTCCCTTCTTTCCGGAAGGCGTCGGAGGCTTCCTGCATCTCTTTGACCGTGCGTATGATCTTCATGGCTTAATGGAAAGAATGGGCGTCATCGGGAAAGGCGCCCGACTTTACCTCCTCGATATACTCCTTCACGCCTTTTTCTATCTCCTCGCGGAGGTGCACATAGGTCTTGACGAATTTCGGCCGGAAGCTGCCGAACAGACCGAGGAGGTCATGGACGACGAGGACCTGCCCGTCGCAGTCGGGACCCGCACCTATCCCGATCGTCGGGATAGAGAGCATCTCCGTGATCTTCTTCGCAACGCCCCTCGGGATGCCCTCGAGGACCACCGAGAACGCGCCCGCTTCTTCAACGGCCCTCGCGTCTTCGATGAGCATCTCCTCCGCGGACCCCTTGCCCTGCACCTTGTAGCCCCCCATGGCGTTGACGGACTGCGGGGTCAGACCGATGTGGGCCATCACGGGGATATCGATATCGACGATCGCCCTGATCACGTCCCGCATTTTCCTTCCGCCTTCTATCTTGACCGTCTCCGCGCCGCTCTCCTTGATCATGCGGCCGGCATTCTTCCGGGCCTGCTCGATGCTTTCCTGATAGGACATGAAAGGCATATCGATAACGACCAACGCCCTTTTGGCGCCCCTCGTCACGGCGGCCGTATGATGGATCATCTCTTCCACGGTGACGGGGAGCGTATTGGGGTATCCGAGCACCGCGTTTCCCACGGAATCCCCCACGAGGATGATATCGATCCCCACGGCATCCATTATCTGCGCAAAGGGAAAGTCATACGCGGTCAGCATGGTGATCTTCTCTCCGCCCTTTCGTTCCCTTATCACCGGCGCCGTTATTTTTTCCATCCGTCCCCCTCGTCGGTTGAGCCCTCAAATCAGGCGCAAAAAAAAGCCTTCTGAACTGTCTATTCAGAAGGCACACAATTCCCACGTTCCTTCCGTCTCAGTCCAGGTCTGGATCCAAGCGGCTATAGATCTATCATACACCTAATTTCCGATTCCCGTCAAGGGTTTTATACAAAATTATTGTATACATATTTCGGGGGTAACCGTGGATGGTGATCGCGGGGTAATTTGCATGCAGGCGACCCGGTATCAGATATACGTTTCGAGGAGGAGCGACAGGTGCTGCTCGACCGAGCCCGGCCCCTTCCCCTCCATCTCCCGGATCGCCCTTTCGACGCGCCCGTAGGTGACCACGTCCGACAGGTCGTCGGTGCTCCGGTAGATGCCGGCCCGCCTCCCCATGCGGTAGACGAGCCGCTGCTGCTCGTTGAGCGCGAAATAACGGTCGATAACCGACAGGATCCTCTCCTTGTCCTCCGGCAGCCTCCCCTCGACTTCCTCCAGGAGATTGAGTATATGGTCGCTCTTTACGACGCTCCCGATGCCCTCCAGATGCTCGATGAGGAGCCTCAATTCGGCGAGGATCTCCTCGTCGTGCTCGATGAGGAACTCGCCGCTCTCCACCTTCCGGTAAAGGAGCATGCTTTTGGTGACCTTGAGCGTCCTGATGCGAATAAAGTCGGGGTCGATCCGGTTCAGCGCGTCCGCCGTCTCGAGGGCGTGCTCCCGCCACCACTTTTTCCCCCCAGACCGGCGATCACATATTCGGAAAGCTCTATCCCCGATTCCTTTATCCTGCGTCCGGCGATGATATGCTGCTCTTTCGTGGTCCCCTTTCGCATATACTGCAACAGGAAATCGGAGCCCGTCTCCAGGCCGAGGTGGAGCCTCGTCAGCCCCGCCTCTTTCAGCACTTTGAGGTCGTCGACGGTGTAGAGCTGCGCAATTGTCTGAGAACGCGCGTAGCACGTGATACGGTCGATGGTGGGGAAGGCTTGCCGGAGGTACTCCAACGCCTCGACAAAGTCGTCCTTTTTCATGACCAGCGAGTTGGCGTCCTGGATGAAGACGTTTTTGGCGCCGAAATAGCTCCAGACGGCGATACTCTTGAAGAATTCGTTATAACGGGGAGAGGCCAGTATCTCTTCGGCCAGGGCCTGCGAGATTCTCCCTCCCCCACCCCTTTGCCGCGACAGGGCGACAATCTCGCTCCGTATCGCCTTGATCGCGTCGATGTCTTTCTTTATGTCGGCCGGCGGCCTGCGCTCGAACCGCGTGCCTTTGTAGAGGTGGCAAAATTCGCATTTGTTCCAGGGGCAATTCCGCGTAAAGCGGACAAGCAGGCTGTATGCCTCGCTGGGTGGCCGTATCGGTCCTATCTCGTAACGAAGAGGGGTCTCTGCCGGGCTGTTTTCACTCATGGAGCCTCGCTGCCTTCGCACCCGGCCATCTTTTAAGCGTCCCCTTCATGCGTGGCGGCCTGACCCGGCGAAAGCGGCTCGCCTCTCTTTTTGCGCTGTTTATCGCTTCCGACGCGCATAATCGGGCGCACGGCCTCACCCCTCCCGCCTTGAGTGAAGACGCCCTTTTGACGCAGACCTACAGCCCCATGCATGCCCTAAAAACCGGTATCAGTCCTTTTTCACGTGGATCTCGAACGCGGGTGTGGAGTGCTTCGACTCGGCCTTTTTCCTCTTCTTGCCGAGATTGCCTTTCTTTCTCTTCCTCTTCAACTCGGTGATCTTGGTGTTCGACGGCATGGCTCCCTCCTCTCGTAAAGCAAAGAGAATAGCACAAAAATGCGTGGCCTTCAACATTTGCGGGCGGGTCGAAGGCCGCACTCCTCCTTTTGTTTTTACTTTCTCCAATGCGTTCTATATAATAACCGAAGCAGATGCGGACCGCCTTCGCGGTTTTTCGCGCAGGCGGTTTGGAGGTACCTCGTGACTTCTCACACAATTATACTCGGCGATTCCAGAGAGATGCGTGAAGTCCCTGACCGGTCGGTCCATCTCGTCGTCACGTCGCCGCCTTATTGGCAACTGAAAGATTACGGCGTCGCCGGGCAGATCGGGTTCGACGACTCCTACGAGGACTATATTAACAACCTCGACATCGTCTGGCTGGAGACGCACCGCGTCCTCCATGAAGGGTGCAGGCTGTGCGTGGTCATAGGCGATCAATTCGCCCGGTCGGTCTATTACGGAAGGTACAAGATCATCCCCATCAAGACCCAGATCGTCAGGTTTTGCGAGACCATCGGGTTCGACTATATGGGGGCGATCATATGGCAGAAGGTGACCACCTGCAATACATCGGGCGGCGCCACCATCATGGGTTCTTATCCCTATCCCCGGAACGGGATCGTGAAGCTCGACTATGAAACGATCCTTCTCTTCAAGAAGCCGGGGGCCCCGCCCCCTGTGTCGAAGGAGATCAAGGTGCGGTCGAAGCTCTCGCCGGATGAGTGGAAGCTCTATTTCTCCGGCCATTGGCGTCTGCCCGGAGAAAAGCAGCGCAGTCATCTGGCCGTTTTCCCGGAAGAACTGGCACAAAGGCTCATCAGGATGTTCAGTTTTGTGGGAGAGACCGTGCTCGATCCCTTCCTCGGAAGCGGCACGACGAGCCTCGCTGCCAGGAACAGCGGCAGGGATTCCATAGGCTATGAGATCAACCGGCAGGCCCTGCCCGTGATAGAAAAAAGCTGGGGGCGAACGGGCTCATCCATCTGGGGGACTTGACGATCATGGAGGGGGAGAGGGAACCGGTGAACGTGGAAGAGAGGTTGGCCGCGCTCCCCTACGTGTTCAGGGACCCTGTCCGCATAGACAAACAGATCGACCCGAGAAAAAAAGATTTCGGGTCGAGGATCGGGGTGGGGCGGCCGTCCGGACAGGTTTTTCATACCGTCAGAGAGGTGCGCAGCCCTGAAGAAGTGACGCTCGGCAACGGGCGGGTCGTCAGGCTCCTGGGCGTCCGGGGAAACGGCCTGACGGACCGGGAGGCAGTGGCGTTTCTGGAGAAGCTGACCAGGAATCAGAGGGTTTTTCTCAAGTTCGATCCCGTCAAAGGCGACGCACCCCCATGTTTCTGTTACCTCTATCTGAAGAACAAAACCTTTGTCAACGCCCACCTTATCAGGACAGGATCGTCGACGTCGATATGTCTATCGAGTACGGGAAGCGGAAGAAATTTCTCGATTACCTCCGTGCCACCCCCGCCGTGTGAGAGGTCTCCCTTCTTCGCCCATGCTGTCCATCATGCTTATCCGCCGGGTAAGCCCCCCCCGACGCGCCGCAGTCATGCCGCCGCTTTTCGAATAGGGCGACGTTTCTTGTCTCCCGCCGTTGACAATTCATCGAGATGAACCATAATAAGATTATGGGGACAGAAAAGAACATCCTGACCTATATCAAGAAAAGGAAGATCGCTTCAGGCAGAGAGATATGTGAGAACTTCGGCTTTTCCCGCCAAAATCTGAACAAGCTCGTAAGAAAGCTCATAGGGAGCGGCCAGGTAGTGAAAGAGGGAAAGACCAAGGGCGCTTTCTACAGGGTTGCGGAGTAGCTTCAAAGGGCCCTCACCGGCGCGAGGACACATGCCCCTCACAACCCCAGGCCATCTATCTTCGTCTTGCAGAACCGGCAGCGGCCCGCGTCGAGATTGTATTCGGCAACGGTAAAGCCCCACCTCTTGATGACGGGTTTCTTGCAGTTGTAGCAGTACGTGTCTTCTCCGTCTATGCCGGGGACATTCCCCGTGTAGACATACCTTAAGCCCGCCGCGAGGCCTATCTCTCTCGCCCGCAGCAGCGTCTCGGCCGGCGTCCGGAAACTGTCCCGGAGCTTGTACGTGGGGTGGAAGGCGCTCACGTGCCATGGGGTCTCGACTCCCACCTCATCCCTTATGAAAGCGGCGATCTTCTCGAATTCCTCGGCGCTGTCGTTGTAGCTGGGGATCACGAGGGTGGTCAGCTCGATCCAGATACCCAGAGACTTATAGTGCTTTATCGACTCCAGGACCCCCTCCACCGCAGCGCCGCACACCTTCTTGTAGAAGGTCGGGGAAAAACTCTTAAGGTCGATGTTTGCCGCGTCCAGATAGGGCCTTATCGCGGTGAGGGGCTCTTGTCTCGATATAGCCGTTCGTGACGAAATTATTGTGGATGCCCGCGCCGGCCGCGAGTTTTGCGATGTCGAAGGCATACTCGTAGAACATGGTGGGCTCGGTGTAGGTGTAGGAGATGCTCGCGCACCTTTCCGCCCGCGCCTGGGCAACCACCTCTTCCGGGGTCATCGCGTAGCCCTCGATCCGGTCTTCGTCGCGGGGGAGCTGGGAGATCTCATGGTTCTGACAGTGGAGGCACCGGAAGTTGCAGCCCACCGTGGCGATGGAAAACGCGTTCGAGCCGGGGAAGAAATGGTACAGCGGTTTTTTCTCTATGGGGTCTACGTGCCATGAACACGGGGTGCCGTAGACCCGGGTGTAAAGGACGCCGCCGCGGTTTTCCCTGACGCAGCAGATGCCCCTGCCTCCGTCGGGTATCACGCAGTGGTGTCTGCAGAGAAAACAGGCGGTCTTCTTTTCCTCACGCTTTTCGTAGAAGGAGGCCTCTTTCACGATCCACCATTATTGGGGTTCAGCACCCCCTCGATGAGCAAAGCTCATCGAGCCTCCCCGCTCAGCGCTTCGCATACGCTCGCTTTCTGCAATCATTGGGCACCCGCGTGCGGGTCGTCCCTGCTCACAAAAGCAAAAGAGGCACGGTCCGTGCCTTAGCTCACCGTGGCCTCTCGCGTTTTCTTCAAACTTATGGCAATGCCCGGCTGCTTCTTCTTCCTGTTCTTCTTCGGCGCCAGGTCGAAACAGGATGGTGATGACGTCCTCCATGGTTTTTACGGGCAGGAACTCGAGCCGCCGCTTCACGTAGGAGGGCATCTCTTCCAGCTCGTTCTTATTTGCTTCGGGAATGATCACCCTGGCGATTCCCGCGCGGAGCGCCGCCAGCGTCTTTTCCTTCAAGCCGCCGATAGGAAGGACCCTGCCGGTGAGGGTGATCTCCCCCGTCATCGCGATCTTCTTGTCCACGGGCATCCCGGTCAGCGTGCTCACCATGGCGGCGGCCATGGTGATGCCCGCGGAAGGGCCGTCTTTCGGTATCGCGCCCTGGGGCACGTGAATATGCAGCTCCAACTGGTCGAATACGCCGTCGTCTATCCCGAGGGCGTCGCTCCTCGCCTTGATGTAGCTGAGCGCCGCCTGGGCCGATTCCTTCATCACGTTCCCCATGTTCCCCGTCAGTATCAGCTCCTTTTTGCCCTTCCTCGCGGATGCCTCGATAAAAAGCAGGTCGCCGCCGCTTTCAGTCCATGCGAGACCGCAGACGATCCCGACCATATCCTCGGGCAGGGTGTTTTCGGCGAGAAATTTCGGCTGACCCAAAAGGCCGCGAAGGTTTTTCGGCGTTGCCGAGACCTTTCTGTCGGCGCCTTCCGCGATCTTGCGCGCCACCTTGCGCGCCACCGACGCTATTTCCCGCTCCAGGTTCCTCAAGCCCGCTTCTCTCGTATAAGCGGTAATGATCCGCTCGATAGCCTTATCGGTGAACGTCAGGCTGCCCTTCTTGAGCCCGTTCTCCCTGATCTGCTTTGGGATGAGATGGCGCTTCGCGATGAGCAGCTTTTCCCGCTCGGTATAGCCGGGAATGCGCGATGGTCTCCATCCGGTCGTGGAGCGCCGCGGGGATCGTGTCGACCTGATTGGCGGTGGTGATGAACATGACCTTCGAAAGGTCGAAGGGCACATTCAGGTAGTGATCGCTGAAGGCGACGTTTTGCTCGGGATCGAGCACCTCGAGGAGCGCGCTTGCCGGGTCGCCCCTGAAGTCCATCCCGATCTTGTCGACCTCGTCGAGCATGAAGACGGGGTTATTGGTGCCGCCCTGCTTCAGGCCCTGCATGATCCTGCCCGGCATGGCCCCCACGTACGTCCTCCTGTGGCCCCGTATTTCCGCTTCGTCCTTCATGCCGCCAAGGGAGATGCGCTGGAAGCTCCTGCCGAGCGCCCTGGCAATCGACCGTCCCAGGGAGGTCTTGCCGACGCCGGGAGGCCCGACGAAGCAGAGGATGGGGCCTTTCATCTCGCCTTTCAGCTTGATGACGCTCAGGAATTCGAGGATCCTCTCCTTCACTTTTTCGAGGCCGTAGTGGTCCTCGTCGAGGATGGCCTTCACTTTCTTTATGTCGATGTTGTCCTTGGTGGAGGTGGACCACGGCAATTCCACGAGCCACTCTATGTAGGTCTTGAGCATGTTCGATTCGATCGCATCGGGATGCATCATTTCGAGCCGCTCTACCTGCTTTTTTGCTTCCTTCTCCACCTCGCGCGGCATCTTTGCCTTCTTGATCTTCTTGCGCAGGTCCTTCACGTCCTCGTCATGCTCGTCGGTCTCGCCAAGCTCCGACCGTATCGCCTTCATCTGTTCCCTTAAGAAGTACTCTCTCTGGCTTTTTGTCATCTCATCCTTGGCCTGGGAGAGTATCTTTGCCTGCATGTTCAGCAGCTCGATTTCCTTCCCGACGATCTCCGAGAGCTTCCGCAGCCGCTCGATCGGGTCGACGATCTCGAGAAGCTCCTGCGCCTTGTCGACCTGGAGCCCGAGGTTCGCGCAGGCGACATCGGCGAATTTTCCCGGCTCATCTATCGTGTCGAGGACGAGGAGGACGTCCGAGGGGACGAGTCTCCCCATGGAGACCACCTTCTCCATCTCCTCCCTGATGTAGCGCATGAGCGCCTCTATCTCAAGGGTGATCTCCGTGATGAGCGGCTCCTCCACCGGCTTGATGCGCACGAGGAACGTCGGCCTTTCCTGCACATATTCTTCGATCTGCGCTTTTTTAAGCCCCTGGAGGAGGATCTTTATCCTGCCGTCGGGAAGGCGCAGCATGCGCATGATCTGAGAGACGACGCCCATGGAATAGATCTTTGCGGGCAGCGGGTCCTCGTCGGTCAGGTCCTTCTGGGCAGCGACGAGAATGAGCCTATCCTGTGAAAGGGATTTCTCCACCGCGTTTATCGACATCTCCCTTCCGAGAAAAAGCGGCAACGTGACCGCGGGATACATGACCATGTCCCTCACCGGGAGCAGGGGGAGTACCTCCGGCACTTTCAATGTTTCATTTTCCCACATGCGCTGATTGCCTCCATTTTATGATGCGAAAAATGCCTTAAAGGCCCGATAAGCCTCATATATATCGAGCTTGCTCGATATTTCGAAAGGGGAATGCATGGTAAGGACCGGGGCGCCCATATCGATAATATCCATGCCGTACTCGGCGAGGTATTTCGCGACCGTCCCGCCTCCCCCTTCGTCGATCTTTCCCAGCTCCCCGACCTGCCAGATGATGTCGCTTTTGGAAAAGATGTTCCTTATCTCGGCCACATATTCTGCATTTGCGTCGTTTGCGCCCACCTTGCCGCCGTGGCCGGTAAACTTGGTGATGCAGATCCCGCCGCCGAGATAACACGCATTTTGTTTCTCATGCACCTCCTGCCAGGTGGGGTTCACCGCGCCGTTCACGTCGGCGCTGATCGCTTTCGACTTGAAAAGCAGACGCCGTATGAGTGTGTCCGCATTGCCGAGGCCCAGTCCTTCGATCAGGTCCTGGAGAAACATCTGAATGAAATGGGACTGAGCGCTCGTATTCCCTTCCGAGCCTATCTCTTCCTTGTCGATGAAAACGGCAAGGACCGGCCAGGAAGGTTCCTCGTCGAGGTCTGCCAGGGCGGCGAGCAGCGGGTAAGCCGAGGCCCGGTCGTCCTGGCCGTAAGCCCCTACCATGCTCCTGTCGATGCCCACGTCGCGCGCCTTGAAGGCCGGTACCACCTCGATCTCGGCGCTGATAAAGTCTTCCTCCTCAAGACCGTACTGTTCCCGCAGCAGCCCGAGGACAGCCTTTTTTACCGGCTCCCGCTCCTCGCCCCGAAGGGGCATGCTGCCGAAGAGAAGGGTCAGTTTCTCGCCCTCTATCGCCTCGGAGAGTTTTTTCTCGTCCTCCTGTTTCCGTGAAAGGTGGGGGAGCAGATCGTCGATGGAGAAGACCGGGTCCCTCTCGTCCTCACCGACGACGAAGTCGACGCACGTCCCGTCCGCCTTTACCACGACCCCATGCATGGCGAGCGGCATCGCCACCCACTGGTACTTCTTTATCCCGCCGTAATAGTGCGTCCGAAGGAGCGCGAGGTCCACGTCTTCGTAGAGAGGGTTCTGCTTGAGATCGAGGCGGGGGGCGTCAATGTGGGCAATGATGATCTTCATGCCCTGGGTGAGGTCGCGGCTGCCCTTTCTGAAGGCAATGACCTCTTTCCCTCTGTTCACCTCATAAACCCGCGGCCCCGTCAACTCCCTCGTAAAACCGTGGGCACGGAGGGTCTGCTCGATCCGTGCGGCCGCCTCCCGCTCGGTCTTGGCTGCATCGAGAAACTGTTTGTACCCTTCGGAGAACGCGGTGATACGCCTGACTTCTTCCTGGGATTTTCTTTTCCAGCCGGACTGTCTTTCCATGAGGATTCCTTTCACCGTGATCGGGATTAGGTGTGGTGAGCGACAGGCATAGTTTACCTCATCGGCCGTTTTCTTGCAAGCCGGCCCCGGGAAGGGGCCCGTGAAGAAAAATCTTGACAAGGCAGATACCCCATGTAAGACTAATTTCTCTCTTGGCTAAGGCGGTAAGCCTTATGTCACGCAATGCGCCGGGGATGGAGGCTGTATGAGCAGGATTATTATCAGTTGTTTTCTGGTTTTACTCCTTGGATTGGTGATCCCTTTTCAGCTATGCGCACAGGGTGCGGGCGCGGCCGGCGGTGATAGCACGACGGGTACCGGTACCGGTGCGAACGGCGGCAACGGCAATACGGGTGGGTCCGGCGGCAACGGCACTACCGGTGCAGGTGCTGCCGGGGCAGGCGCCGGTGCGACGGACGGAGCAAATGCGAGTGCCGGGATAGGCGCCGGGACAGTAGCGTTGGGGGCCGGCCTTGGGGCGGCGGCACTCGCGGGACTGTTGGCGGCCGGCGGCGGCAAGGGCTCCTCCTCCGGGGGATCGGTAACGCCGATCCACCATTAGTAGCTTTTCTTTTTTCCAGTTCATCCAGACGTATACCATCCCTGCGTCGGGAGGGTCGATGTGGAAGCGTCTCTTGATTGAATCGATTCTGTGGGTGTCAAGCACAGTCCCTTTTTTTAAGAGCAGGACCCCTGTCCCGCCTCTTACTTCCCCGGAGAGGACCATACCCGGCATGAGGTCGGCAGGGTGCAGCCCTTTTTCCACCTTGCGGTTCATGAGAGGGAGACGCCCCGTTGCTGCCTTTGCGGCCTCTACCAATGGGTAATATAAGGTCGGATCGAATTCTCTTTCGAGAAGACCGCGTATCTCTTCCAACGCCGCTTCCATGGTACGGCTGTTGAGCAGTCTGTCGTATTTGTCGGCAATGGAGATTATACGCGACCCCAGTGGTATCTTATCCCCCGCGAGTCCGTCGGGAAAACCCCTCCCGTCCATCGATTCATGGTGATGGCGTATGAGAACGCCTGCCTCCCTGAAGACCTCATTTGAATCCAATGCGGCCTGACCCCTGACGGGGTGTTTGCGGTACTCGTGCATTTCATAGGGGGCCAAACTTTCAATAGGCTTCAAGAGGACTATATCACTGGTGCCGATCTTGCCGATGTCGTGGAGTTGTGCCGCAATAGCTATATTCTCAACCTCGATGCCGCTCAGCCCGAGCGTCTCGGTGATCTCTCTCGAGACGACCGCCACGTTGTTTGAGTGGTTTGCGACGCTCTTATCCCTCAACTCGATAAGGTTTGAGATGATGATGGTAAACTCCCGAAAATTTCTTGTCAGCGTGCCGTTCATTTCCAGGAGTTCTTTATTCTTGTAAGTGAGGTCTACGGTCTGCTCCTGCACATAGGTCTCAAGCTCGGCGCTCCACTTTCTCAGCTCTTCGTTCTGTTTCTTTGTCAGCTCGGTGAGGCGGCTGTTCTCTTTCACAAGCCTGTACTGCTCGACGGCGCCGCGAATCGTGAAGATCAGTTCATCATCGTTCCAGGGTTTGGTAATATACCTGTATGCCGCGCCTTTGTTTATTGCATCGATTGCGGTGGTTGCATCAGCGTAACCCGTCAGGATAATCTTCACCGAATCGGGCCGTATTTTCCTCGCAGCCTCAAGAAATTCCGCTCCGCTCATCTGAGGCATTCTCTGGTCGGATACTATTGCCGCAATTTCGTTGTTCCGAAGTACCTCAAACCCTTCCTCTACGGATGTCACCGTGAAAATCTCATACCCTTCATCGATGAACAACCGCTGCAAAGAACGAAGGACATTTTCTTCATCATCGACGAAGAGTATTCTTGATTGCTCCCCCGCCGGCATTGCGCCCATCCTGCTTCCCCTCACGGAGCGCGGCACTGCATCAACAGTTCCGGGACATAAGCTCCCGCTATTCCTCTTGCCCGTCCTGCCGCTTTTTGGACACCGCAAGGCGCGGTCAATTCTTTGCAAGAAAAGCGCCCGGTCGTCCCAATGAATATTTTCGGCAGGGAGGACAAACTATTAAGATGCCGCGACGGAGAATCGGTTCCTTTCTTTAAGATATCCGAATTTTGACCGAACATCTAGATGAGGACCTGCCTTCCGGGGTGGAGGGACCGTGGACAAGTGGAGGATCTTCAGATCGTGGCCCATCCGCAAAAAATTGCTGCTTCTGCTGCTGATTATCTTCCTGCCTGCGTTTGCGATCATCGTTGCAAGCGGGCTAAGCCAGCGTAAGGACGAGATCGCGAAGGCGCAAAATAGCGCTTTGCTGCTGGCACAGAGTCTGGCAGCCCAGCAGGAGAGGGTTACCGCCGCGACAAAAACGATGCTCGGCGTCCTGGCCCGATTGCCCATAGTCCAAAACCTGGACGCCGGCGCCTGCAACGAGATCTTCCGTGAATTGCACGATCAATACCCCTTCTACTCCGTCATACTGGCAACAAAGCCCGACGGAGAGGTATTTGCCGCCTCCATGCCTTTCGAGCCGGGCGGCGTCAACCTGTCGGACCGGAAGCATATAAGGGATGCGATCAGCACGCGTGATTTTTCCGTGGGTGAGTATATCAAGGGACGGGTCAGCAATATGCTGTCCCTTAATTTCACTTACCCCGTCCTCGACGCCCACAAAAAGCTTGTTGCCATTGTTATTGCCGGCTTCAGCCTGAACGAATATGCCCGATTCGTCTCGAAGCTCAACCTGTCGGACGGATACGCGGTGGCGATTACGGACTGGAAGGGCGTACGCCTCTTCCGGTTGCCCACGCACGATGTGGTCGGTCCCGGCAAGTCCCTCCCTCGCGAAGTATTTGCGCGTATATCGGGTACCCAGGACCAGGGATTCTTCTCGAGGGTAGCCCAGGACGGCGTAGACCGGATATATGCCTTCAGGCAACTGCGCCTGGCTGAGGGTTTGCCTCCCTATCTCTACGTGCTCGTCGGTATATCTAAAGACAGGGTCCTCCATAAAGCAGATGCCCAGATGTTCCGGAACTTGTCGCTCCTCTTGATCGCAGCCGTCATTGCCATGGTTCTGGCGTGGATGTTCGGGAATTTTGCCTTTATAATTCCCTTGAACCGGCTCGTCGCTGCCACGCGTCGGTTCGGTGAGGGCGAGATGGCCGTGCGGACGGGCCTGCCCCATACGTCCAACGAGCTGGGCCGGTTGGCCAAGTCCTTTGATGACATGGCGTCGCTGATAGAGATGAGGAGCATCGAGCGGGAGAACGCGGAAAAACGGCAGGAATCGGCAAACAGGATCCTCGAGACACTCAACAGTCCCGGCAGGATTGCCGGTCTCCTCCACTTTATCCCTCCCCTCCTGAGGAGCGGCATCGGGATTGAAGCTGTCGGCATCCGCCTGCGGGCAGGGCAGAGCTTCCCTTATATCGAATCGGAAGGCTTTCCTGAGCACTTCCTTGAGGCCGAAAAGTCCCTTTGTGTCAGGGATGAGGGCGGCGGCGCCATCCGGGGCGCGGGTCGCGGGCACAACGAGTGCCTGTGCGGCATTGTCATAAACGGGCGAACGGACACTTCCCTGCCTTTCTTCACGGAGGCGGGCAGTTTCTGGACGAACAGCATGACGAAGCTGATCACCTCTGTCTCTCAGGAAGAATTCCCTGGTTCAGCAAACGGTCCCTGTATGAGTGACGGCTATGAATCGGTCGCCCTCGTCCCCCTGAAGTCGGGAGAGGAGACCGTAGGTCTCTTACAACTCAACGACCGGCTCGCGGACCGTTTTGACCCGGCTCTCATCGAATTCCTCGAAGGCATTGCAACGAGCATCGGCATAACACTCTCCCGGAAGAAGGCCGAAGAAGAGGTTTCCGCACGCGAGCAGAAATATCGCAACATCTTCGAGAGGGCTTTCGAGGGAATTTTTCAAATAAGCAAAGAGGGGAAGTTTATCAGCGTCAACCCCTCTCTCGCCCGCATGCACGGATATCTGTCGCCGGAGGATATGCTGGCTCACATTACGGACATATCGGCCCAGTTGTATGTGGGCCGTGAAGACCGTGCGAAGTTTTTGGCGGTCCTTAAGGAAAAGGGGTGTATCGAGAAGGATGAGACACAGATGTACCGGAAGGACGGCAGTATCATCTGGGTTTCTCTAAGCATACGCGCGGTAAGGGATGCTGCGGGAAGAATGCTCTACTATGAGGGCATGGTCGAGGACTTCACCGACCGCAAAATGGCGGAATTATCGCTTCGGACCGCGCTCAAGGAACTCGAATCGAAACACGGGGAACTCGAGACTGCGTGGAAGGAACTCCGGGAATCGCAAAAGAAGATCATTCAACAGGAAAAAATGGCCTCCATCGGTCAGCTCGCTGCCGGTGTGGCCCATGAGATCAATAACCCCATGGGGTTTATTATGAGCAACCTCAATTCGTTAAAGAAATATATGATGAAGATACCGCAATTTATCAGGATTCAGTCAGAGGCCATCGGGGAATTGTCGCGGGAAAACGGCTCGGGAGAACCCGTGCGCAGCCGCACTGCCGAAGCCGGGCGATCTCTGAAGATTGACTATATCCTCGAAGACACGCAGAACCTCATCAAAGAATCCCTCGACGGCGCCGAGAGGGTCAAAGTGATAGTACAGGACCTCAAGACTTTTTCCCGTGTTGATGATGCGGAGTATAAGCTTACCGACATTAACAGGATACTGGAGAGCACCTTCAACATCGTCTGGAACGAGTTGAAATACAAGGCAACGGTGAAGAAAGAATATGGACGGATTTCTTTGGTGCCGTGCAACGCAGGGCAATTAGGCCAGGTATTCATGAACATCCTGGTCAATGCTGCCCAGGCCATGCCGGACCACGGGGAAATTACGATCAAGTCGTGGGAAGCGGACGCATCCGTCCATGTGGCCGTATCGGATACGGGCAGTGGCATCCCGGAAAGCCAATTGCATAAAATCTTCGAGCCTTTCTTTACCACGAAAGAGGTAGGCAAGGGCACCGGCCTCGGGTTGAGCATTGTCTATGATATCGTGAAGAAACATAAGGGTGACATTGAGGTGCTGAGCGAGGTGGGCAAGGGCACAACCTTTATCATAAGAATTCCGATCGGGAGCAACTGATATGGATAAAGCGGCGAGAGTGCTTTTTGTGGATGACGAACAGAACATACTGAATGCCCTGAGAAGGGTATTCATCGATGACGACATCGTGGTCCTCACGGCTACAAACGGTCCGGACGCCCTCGATCTGCTCAAGGGGAACGACATTTCCGTTATCGTTTCCGATAACGTGATGCCGGACATGTTGGGTGCTCAATTCCTCGACGAGGCGAAGCGTATTGCACCCGACAGCATCAGGATCATGCTCACGGGCCGCGCCGATGTCAGCGCGGCGGTGGAGGCAATCAACAGGGGAGGGGTATACAAATTCCTCACGAAACCATGGGACGATGACGAGCTGAGGAACACGGTTCTCCATTCGATAGACCGGCACAGGATCCTTCGTTTAAGTGAAGAGCTGAAAGCGAGGCAAATTGAGCTGGAGCGCCTCAACGAAGAGAAGAACCGGCTGATCGGTGCGGTCGCCCATGACTTGCGCAATCCTTTGACCGTAATCGTGGGAGTGGGCGACCTCCTCGGCCTTCAGTTGAAGGACATCTTGAGCGAGAAACAGTTGAGGCACCTCGACCGGCTGAAGACATCGAGCATCTTTATGTTCAACCTGATTAACAATATGCTCGATGTGCGCACGATAGAATCAGGAAAATTGACTCTCGATGTCCGGGAGACAGACATCGTCGGTCTTATCCGGCAAAGCGTCGATCTCAATAATTTTCTCGCGGAGCCCAAGAACATTACCATTCACTTCGCCCATGAGGACCCGATGCCGAAGCTCCTGATCGACCCGTCAAGAATGGAACAGGTGCTCAATAACGTACTCTTTAATGCCGTGAAGTATTCTCAAGGGGGAAGCATGGTGTGGGTCGACATCGCGTCAAGCGGCTCACGTGTGGTGATTTCAGTGAGGGACGAGGGTGTGGGCATACCGGCCGCGGAGATGGGAGCGATATTCGAACCTTTCATGAAAGGAAGCAAAAGACCGACGGCAGGCGAGAAGAGCGTGGGGCTAGGACTCGCCATTGTCAAGAAGATCGTGGAAGGGCACAACGGCAGCATCAGTGTCGAGAGCAAGGTAGGTTGCGGCACGACATTTTTCATCACCCTGCCCGCGGCAGCGCTGGCCGAGACAACGGAGAGCCCGAGCCGGCCGGAAATTGAAGGTCCATCCGGCGCACGCGGGAAGTCATCGCTTCCGTTTTCCAACTGCGTGAGCCCCGTTTAAGCCGCGGCGTTGAAGTTTTCCCATGCCTGTGGTATCACAATAAATACAGACATTTCGGCCGGCACGACGTGTCCCTCCGGGGGAGTTCCTAAAGAGGGACGCGCCCTTTATAAGGGAAATAGCGAAACATGAAGATCCTCATCGTCGAAGATGAAAAGAAACTGGCAAATTTCTTGAAAAAAGGGCTGCAAGAGGAGGGATATGCCGTCGATCTCGTCCACAACGGTGAGGACGGCTTATACATGGCAGCGGGTGGCGGCTATGACCTTGTCATCCTCGATATCTACATACCGAAGCTCGACGGGTTCGCCGTGCTGAAAAGGCTCCGGGAACAGGAGGTGGCGACCCCGGTCCTCCTTCTCACGATAAGGGCTACCATCGAAGACAAGGTCCTCGGTCTCGACCTGGGCGCCGACGATTATCTCACCAAGCCTTTTGCCTTCGAGGAATTCCTCGCTCGCGTAAGGGCCCTCCTGCGGCGCCATACCAGCCTCGACAACGCGGTGCTTCGCCTCGGCGACCTCGTCCTCGACCCTGTGCACCGTACCGTGATGAGGGGGACGCGCAAGATCGACCTCACCGTGAAGGAATTCGCCCTTCTCGACTACTTCATGAGGAATACGGGCCGGGTCGTCTCCCGCACCATGATCATCGAGCACGTCTGGAATTACGATTTCGATACGGGGACGAATGTGGTCGATGTCTACGTTAACTACCTGCGGAAGAAGATCGACGCCGACTCGGACGCCAAGCTCATCCACACGGTGCGCGGCGTGGGCTACGTGATGAAGGTGGAGTAGTGTTTATCCGCTCTCTCAGGACCCGCCTCACCCTGTGGTTCTCCGGGCTTCTCGCCCTCACGTTCCTGGTCCTCGGCGTTACCGCGTACCTTCTCGTGAGCTATACGCTCCACAAAGAGACGGATTCGGCCCTCCGCGGCGTCGCAGAGGCGCTCGCCGAGAGGAGCGTAGCCGAGAGCCGCAGCCGCTTCCCGGCTGACGTGGACGAGGTTTTCCGCCATTTTTTCGGCTTCGTCCCCATGACCCCTTACTTCGAATGGCTCGACCCGCAGGCGGGGCCCAGGAGCCGGTCCAACGAATCGGTCGTCCCCCCATTCGAGCCCGCAGGCGCGGGCTGCCGCCCTGAGAGGCATAGCCGTCTTCGAGACCGTCAGGGGCGCTGGTCCGTATCCGGTCAGGGTCCTCACCTGGCCCGTCACCGACTCGGGCAGGGTGATCGGCGTGGTCCGCGTAGGCATGTCGCAGATGAGCCTCATCCGGACTCTGTCCAACTTTCTCCTCATTATGGCTGCCCTTTTCCCCCTTGCCCTGGCTCTCGCGGGCGGGGGCGGGTGGTTCTTCGCCCATCGCGCCCTCAAGCCCGTGGACAGGATGACGCAGACCGCCCGAAAGATCAAGGCGGGCCAGCTCAACGCAAGGCTGGAGAAGACGGGGGCGAACGACGAGCTCGACAGGCTGGCCGATACCCTCAATGAAATGTTTGGCCGGCTGGAAAGCGCCTTCACCGAGATGCGACAGTTTACCGCGGATGCCTCCCACGAGCTGCAGACGCCCCTCACCATTTTGCGGGGCGAGATAGAGGTGGCGCTCCGCTCGAAGAGGAGCCCCGACGAGTATACGGACGTGCTGAAGAGCAGCCTCGAAGAGATACAGAGGATATCGGTCCTGGTGGAAGGGCTCCTGCTCCTGGCGCGCTCTGACGCGGGTATGCTCAAGATGGACCGGGCGCCCGTCGACCTCGTGCTCGTCGCGGAAGAAGTCTTGAGCCGACTCGGTCCTGCCGCGGCGGCAAAAGCGGTCTTCCTCACCCTCGGGCCTATAGAGCCCCTCGAAGTCTCGGGAGACCTCGTGCACCTGACGCGCCTTCTTTTCAACCTCGTCGATAACGCCATAAAATATACCCCTGCGGACGGAACGGTGCGGGTCGCGATCAGCCGAAGCGACCCTTTTGCGGTCGTCTGCGTGGAGGACACGGGGATAGGCATTCCCCCCGAAGAACAACAGAGGGTATTCCAGCGGTTCTATCGGTCGGCCGATGCCCGCGCCCAGGCCCAGGGGGGCTCGGGTCTGGGGGTTCTCCATAGTCAAGTCGATAACCGAGGCCCATGGGGGGCGGACCGAAGTGGAAAGCGAGCCCGGCAGAGGGAGCGCTTTCAAAGTATATCTTCCATTGCCCGAAGCCCCGTTTCTTCTCACGGTAAAACAGGCGCGCGGGCGGCGACCGACATGAGAAAATTCTAATCTTCCCTTAATTCTATCTTAATTTTCCTCGTGTACACTATCTTTCGATAAAGCGAACCCGCGCGGCTCGCGCCTGAGTTCGCCGACTATCGGAAAAGGAGGACGGTCAGTATGGATAAGCTGAAAAATTCCTTGTCAAAAAGGCGTCTTACATACCCCGCATTATGTGCGGGGGCGGTGGCACTGCTGGTCGCAGGCATGCTCATTGCGTCATCGGGCGGTTTTGCCACCCGCGTCTACGCGAACCCCCGCACCGTGGCAGCGCCGGGCGGCGGGCCTCCCTCTTTCGCCGACCTCGCGGAGGCGCTCGCACCGACGGTAGTCAATGTCAAGATAACAAAGCTTGAAAAGACTGCACTTCCCAACATGCCCCTTTGGGAGGACAGCCCCTTCGGCGAGATGTTCAAACGGTTCTTTGGCGACATGCCCCAGCAGCAGCCCCATCAGTTCAGGAGCCACGGGGCCGGGTCGGGCGTGATCATCGACGAAAATGGCACCATCCTCACCAATAATCACGTCGTGGATGGGGCCCAGGAGATTACCGTCACCCTGAACGATAAGCGGGAATACAAGGCACGTCTCGTAGGCCGCGATCCCAAGACAGACCTCGCCGTCATCAGGGTCGAGGGGAAAGGGCGGTTTGCGGCCGCAAAACTGGGCGACTCGGGAGCGCTTCGCGTCGGAGAGTGGGTCCTTGCGGTGGGCAATCCCTTCGGCCTCACGAACACTGTCACCTGCGGCATCGTGAGCGCGAAAGGCAGGATCATCGGCGCCGGCCCTTACGACGATTTCATTCAAACGGACGCGCCTATCAATCCGGGAAACTCCGGCGGCCCCCTTTTTAACATGAGCGGCGAAGTGGTAGGTATTGCCACGGCTATTATACCCAACGGGCAGGGGATAGGGTTTGCCGTGCCCGTGAATACCGCGAAAACCCTCCTGCCCGAGCTCGTTGCACACGGCAGCGTCACCCGGGGCTATCTGGGCGTCAATATCCAGAACATCACGGACGACCTGGCCGCATCCCTCAACCTCAAGAGCAAGAAAGGCGCGCTCGTGGCCGACGTGGTCCGGGGGAGCCCCGCGGAAAAAGCGGGCGTGAAGCGCGGGGATGTCATTGTGGCATGCGATAAGAAAGAGATTGCGGACAGCCATGAGCTGGCGACCTTTGTCGCCTTGCTGCCCGTGGGCAAGGAGGTCTCTCTCCGCCTCATAAGGGATGGGAAGGAGGCGACCCTGAACGTAAAGATCGCCGCCCTCGAAGCCCGGGATGCTGCCCCGGGCAAGCTCGCCGACAAGACCCCCGAGGACAAATGGGGTCTCCAGCTCCGGGACCTCAGCCCCGAAGCCGCGGCCGAGGCGGGTCTTCGGCCTGATCAGGGGGTCGTCATCGCCGGCGTCCGGCCGGGAAGCCCGGCCGAAGAGGCCTCCCTACGGCCGGGCGACATCGTCCTCGAAGTAGACCGTCAACCGGTGAAAGGCGTGGAAGACCTGAAAGCGCGGATGGCCCGAACAGGCGACAAAGGACAGGCGCTTCTCCTCATACAGCGCGGCCGGAACACCCTCTACCTCGTGCTTAAAGGGTAGCCGCCTCGCAGGGAGGTTTAAAAAGGCGTGATACCGGGTCCGCCGAACGTACAGGCGACCGATATCACGCCCCTTTTTTCGGATAGCCTATGCTCTGCGCCAGGGTGACCGTCTGATCCTGCCGCAACTTCATCGCTTTCGCGAGGGCTGGTCTGTCTATGTCCGCGCGCACAACCGTTGCCAGGCCTTCCGCGGCGCAATAGAGGTAGACGTTCTCGGCGATAAACGCCGTATCTGCGCCTGAGAGAAGGATCTTGTCTTCTTTCGTGGCCCCGCCCACTCTCGCCATATCGGCCACGTAGACCAGGTTGACCGCGGCAGTGGCGACAAATGCCTGCCGGCCGGTCAGTGCCCGGATATCATCGCCGGAGACAGGCAGCAGCGCCTGCGCCTTTGCGTTGAACAGATAGAGGCCGTCGGGCGCCGCGACGTAGATATCGATCTCCTGCCGGTTGCTTGCGGAGGGGGCGGTGCGTCTTCCGTCGGGTCGATTGATGCCGTACCCTGCCCAGAGCACATTTGAAAGAACGGCGACGGGCATGGGTTCAGGGGCAAATTCCCGTGATGAGGTCCTCTTCTGCAGGATCTTGAGCAGGCCGCCGGCCCGTGCGCTTTCCGACCCGGAAAGCTGGATGGGCCTCAGCTCTCTCGCGGATGCCCCTCGGCTGGAAAGCGCAGCGCCGGCCGTCACGACGGCGGAAGCAGCGACCGACGCCATCAAAAAGTCCCTTCGGCTCAGTTTCTTCTCCATGAAGCCTCCTTATTGTGAGAATCTTTCGGTCCGGAAACGGATATACATCGATGGTAGCATAGATGCTTTCAGGGATTCAAGAACCCCCGCGCAGGAAGCCTGGGCTTAAGGCAAACATTGCGCAATTCTGCGCCGCCCCGCGATTTAGGGGCCGGCTCGGGCATCTTTCCCGCCGTCCCCTTCTCACCATCACCACGGCCGCGACCACCCCCGCAAGGACCAGCGCTCCCGACACATTCAGGTCCGGACCCGGTCTGATTCTTTCCCCAAAAATGCGTCTTTCGCTCTCATCGCTCGTTGCGCCTTCTTCGCCGAATGCTTAATCTATGAGAGAAGTCCCGTAAAATAGCGGAATCTGCGGCCTCGCGGGTCTGCGGCTGACAGCCGTAAGGCGTTGCGTGCCAAGAAGCCCATGTGAGCAAACCGTCCATTTCGCGGGAAACCGGTGCGGCCCTCTCGTACAGGGGCCACACCCTGCGTCCTATGAGCCTATAAGTGAAGGAGGAGCATCATGCTGCATGAGTGTAAGCGCCTCGCCGTTTTCATCGTCGTAGTCCTGTTCATCATGAGTCTGTGCCGTGGAAGGTGCGGCCGTGGCCGCGTCTGAGGTAGGTAAGTCTCTCGACACGATAAGTAAGGAGATCGACGAGGCAGCCGGCAGGCCCCCGGGGATAACGGGGGTCGCCTCCATCCAGGCGGCATCAAAGCCCAAGGGGCCCCTCGACCTGACCACGGCCATCGTGCGCGTGGCGAACCAGGCGATACCCGCCGTGGTCTACATCGAGGTGACCGAGAGCCGCATGGTGCAAAATCCCCTTCTGCCGTTCGAGAATGATCCCTTCTTCAAGCGCTTTTTCGGCACGCCCAACATGCCGAGGAAGTTCAAACGGGAAATGAAGGGCTTGGGCTCGGGGATAATTATCGACCCACGCGGGTATATTCTTACCAACAACCATGTCGCAGGGGCGGCGTCCAAGATGCAGGTAACCCTGGCAGACGGCAACCAGTACACCGCGACCCTGGTTGGGGCCGATCCCAGGACGGACCTCGCGGTGATCCGCATCTCGGCGAAAGAGCCCCTCCCGCACGTGACCTTCGGGGATTCGGACAAGGTCGAGGTCGGCGAGTGGGTGGTGGCAATAGGCGCGCCGCGTGCCCTGGAGAAGTCGGTCACCCAGGGGATCATCAGCGCCTTGCACAGAACGGGCATCACCGACCCGAATAGCTACCAGGACTTTCTCCAGACCGATGCACCCATGAACCCGGGCAACAGCGGCGGTCCCCTTCTCAACCTCTACGGCCAGGTGATCGGGGTGAATGCTGCCATAGCGACCGAGTCGGGCGGCTCCGAAGGGATCGGTTTCACCATCCCCTCCAAGATGGCCGTCTACGTCGTGAACGCCTTGATGGCCCACGGCAAGATCGAGAGGGGGTGGCTCGGGGTGTCCATCCGTAGCCTCACGCCGGAGCTGGCCCGTGCGGCCCATGTGGCAACATTGACCGGGGCCCTGGTCGTGGACGTGGTCAAAGGAGGACCTGCGGAGAAAGCGGGCCTGCAAAAGAACGATGTGGTGACCGCGTATGGGGATCGGCAGATCACCGATTCAGGCACCCTTCGGAATGAGGTGGCCCAGACCCCAATCGGTCGCGCGGCAAAGCTCGCCGTGCTCCGGGATGGAAAAAAGGAGCACGTCACGGTCACCATCGGCAGTCTGGAGCAGGCCGAAACAGTGATGGCCGCCGTAGTGAAAGAACGCCTGGGGGCGGAGGTGAGGGCGCCTGCGCCCAAGGAGGTCGAACAGTACGGCCTGAACGATAACCAGGGCGTGGTGATTACCTGGCTGAAACCGAAAGGACCTCTGGCGACGGTGGGGTTCGAGGTGGGAGACATGATCCTGGCCGTCGAGGGGCAATCCGTGGAGGGGACAAGCGGTTTTATCGGCTTGATCAGCGCCTTGCCGACGGGGAAGAGGGCGTCACTCACCGCCCTCGATCACAAGACGGGCAATACGGGGAATATATTTGTGGTGGTGAAGTAGAGGCCGGAAGGTGCTTAAGGTGGGACCGTTTGATCGATGCATGACCCAGGCGCGTAGGCGAGAGGATGAATGGGCAGGTTCGACAATATGAGGAGATGGGGGATGAAGAAAGGCGGCGGCGGCCCTCGGTGGTCCGGTGGACCGGCAGTCCTCCGCCTTCTCTGTATCGGAGTGATGCTCCTCGCCGTGCCTCTCGTCCTCTCGCCTGCCCTTTCGATTCGGCGCAGGATGCGCCGCCGAGACCGGGCCCGACTACGGTCTTTTGCGGGAAGCATGGGAGAAGATAGAGCGCCACTACGTCGATCGTTCGGCGGTCGACCGGAAGGCCCTCAGCTACGGCGCCGTGAGCGGCATGGTCGAGGCCCTCGGGGATGAAGGTCACAGCGCCTTTCTCAGCCCGGAGATGGTGAAGATCCAGGGGCGCTCCCTGGAGGGCAAGCTCGAAGGGATCGGCGCCCAGGTGAGGATGAAGGAGAACCAGCTCACCATTGTGGCCCCCCTCGACGATTCGCCGGCACAAAAGGCCGGCCTGCGCCCCGGCGACATCATCCTCAAGGTCAACGGAGAGAACATCACGGGCCTGCCCCTTCCAAAAGCGGTGGAGAAGATACTGGGGAAAGCCGGCACGCGGGTAACCCTGACCGTGTTGACCCCCTCGACGGGGAATGGCCGTGATGTCACCATTACGCGGGCATCCGTCACCCTTCATAATGTGACGTGGCACGGACTGCCCGGCACAAATATCGCGCTCCTGCGGGTCGCCGCCTTTAGCGAGGGCGTCACGAAATCCCTCCGGAAGGCGCTCGCGACGATCAAAGATCGGCACTCCCACGGCCTCATCCTCGACCTTCGGAACAACCCCGGAGGGCTGCTCAACGAGGCCATAGGGGTGGCGAGCCAATTCCTCACAAAGGGCAATGTCGTGCTCGAGAGGGATTCCTCGGGTAAGACGACCCCGGTGCCCGTAAAATCAGGCGGCCTGCTGCCGGACCTGCCCCTCGTCGTCCTCGTCAACGTGGGCTCGGCGAGCGCCGCCGAGGTCGTGGCAGGCGCACTCCATGATGCCCATCGGGCCCTGCTGGTGGGAGAGACAACCTTCGGCACCGGCACCGTGCTCAAGGAGTACCCTCTGTCCGACGGGTCGGCCCTGCTCCTGGCGGTCGAGGAATGGCTGACGCCCGCCGGTCACACCATATGGCACAAAGGCATCATTCCCGATGTGGAGGCATCCTTACCGGCATCGGGGTCGCAACTGCTGCCGGAGGCCGTAAGGGAGATGACCGCGGAAGGGCTGAAGAAGAGCGATGATGCGCAACTGTTGCGGGCCCTCGCCATCGTGACGGGGAAGTCTGCCCGCCCCGGCGAGGCGACCCATTGAGGGCTGCATGCGTCCCGAAAAGCCGGAAGGACCGTGGCTTTTTCGCTCAAGGTCTCTGAAGCCTGGGCTTCGCGCCCATCTTACAAATGGCGGCAGCCGAAGGGCAAAACTGCTTATTCGGCCGACCCGCTCACCCCTATTTTTCTTTTCCCTTCCCATGACTTCAGCTTAAAGTAGAGCACGGGCACCATAGTCCGGGAGAGGAGCGTCGCCGCGACTTCACCGAACATCAGGGCGATGGCCATGCCCTGAAATATGGGGTCGAAGAGGATGACCGATGAGCCGACCACCACGGCGGAGGCGGTGAGCAGCATCGGTCTGAACCGTATAAGACCCGCCTGCACGACCGCTTCTTCCAGCGGCGCCCCTTCGGCCAGCTTCAGATCGATAAAATCGACGAGTATGATCGAGTTGCGCACGACGATTCCGGCCCCCGCGATGAACCCTATCATCGACGTCGCCGTGAAGAACGCCCCCATGAGCGCATGTCCCGGCAGGATCCCGATGAGCGACAGGGGAATGGGCGCAAGGATGACCAGCGGGGTCAGGAATGATTTGAACCACCCCACGACCATGACGTAGATCAGGACGAGGACCGCGGCGAAGGCTGCCCCTAAGTCCCTGAACACCTCGTAGGTGATATGCCATTCGCCGTCCCACTTCATCGAATACCTGTCTTCGAGCCATGGCTGCACCGAAGAGTATTGCTTCAGGCTATAGCCTTCGGGGAGGTTCAGTTTCTTTATGGTCCCCATCATCGAGAGTATGGGGTAGACGGGGCTCTCCTCCGTTCCCGCCACGTCGCCTATCACGTAGACAACCCGCTTCAGGTTCTTCCGATAGATGGTCTTGTCTTCGTTGACCTCCCGCACCCGCACCAGTTCCGCGAGGCTGACCTGCCGGCCGGACGGCGACGCCAGCCCGATCTCCCGGAGCCGCTCAACACCCGCCCGCGCAGATTGTGGCGCCCGCACGAGGAGCTCGACCGGCTCCCTTTCTTTCGGCAGGTGGGAAAGACCGGCCACCGCTCCCCCGAGCACGGTCTTCACCGTCTGCGACACCGCCTCGGTATCGATATTGTTCAGGGCGGCCTTCTCCTTGTCCACGTCGAAGACGATCTTCGGGTGGTCGGCCGCAACTAACCAGTCCACGTCGACCACGTCTTTCGTTCGGCTGAATATCCCCTTTATGTCGCGGGCTATCTCGATCTGCCTCGCGAAATCCGGGCCGTAAACTTCCGCGACGAGCGTGCTCAATACGGGCGGCCCGGGCGGTATCTCCACGATCTTCACGCGGGCGTTCCACTTGTTCGCGATAGCCAGGAGGTGCGGTCTGATCCTCTTCGCGATCTCGTGGCTTTGGCTTTTCCGCTCGTCAGCCGGTGCGAAATTGACCTGGATGTCTGCCTGGCTGCTCCCTGTCCTGAAGAAATAATGGCGCACGAGGCCGTTGAAATTGAAGGGAGCGGAAGTGCCCGTGTAGGTCTGGTAGTTCGCCACTTCGGGTACCGTCTTCAGGTATTCGCTGATCTCCCGGGTGGCGCCCTGCGTTTCCTCCAGGCTCGTGCCCTCCGGCGTATCGATCACCACCTGGAGCTCGCTCTTGTTGTCGAAAGGCAGCATCTTCACCCGGGTCAGCTTAGCGGGGACCAGGAGCACGGCGCCGACGAGCAGTCCAAAGACAAGCAGGAAGAAGCGGCGCCTCTTCTGCTTCTTTTCGAGAAGCGCCCGAAGGTTCCTCTCGTAGAGCCGGTTGAACAGGCCCGTCAGCCTGCCCTCCCCCTTTTCTCCTCCGCGGCCCGCCCGCGTCTTCCTCAACACGATGAAGCTGAGCCACGGGCTGATGATAAAGGCGATGAGCAGGGAGAGGAGCATGGCGGCCGACGCCCCTACGGGGATGGGCCGCATGTAGGGACCCATCAGTCCCGAGACGAAGGCCATGGGGAGGAGGGCGGCGATCACCGCACAGGTGGCGAGTATCGTGGGGTTCCCCACCTCGTCTACCGCCTCGACCGCGACCTTCGGGTCGACGCCGCGCAGCCGGAAGTGACGGTGGATGTTCTCCACCACGACGATGGCGTCATCGACCAGGATGCCGATGGAAAATATGAGGGCGAAGAGGGTGACCCGGTTGAGGGTGTAGCCGTAGACGTACGTCACGAGGATCGTCAGGGCCAGGGTGACGGGGACAGCCACCCCCACGACGATCGATTCTCTCCACCCCAGGGCGAGGGCGATGAGGAGGGTCACGGAGAGGGCCGCGATCAGCATGTGCTTGAGCAGCTCGTCCGACTTCTCCTTGGCGGTTTCGCCGTAGTTCCTCGTCACCGTCATCTCAATGCCGGAGGGGATCACGCCCCCTTTAAGCGCCTCTATCTTTTGGAGGGCGCGCTCGGCGATATGGGTCGCGTTCGTCCCCTTCTTCTTCGCTATCGATATGGTCACCGCCTCATAGAGCGCATTCCGGCCGGTGTGCGAGGCAGGGCCGAAGCCCATGAAGACATACTCGTGCGGCTCTTCGGCGCCGTCGCTCACCCCCGCGATATCCCGCAGGTAGACGGGCCTCCCGTTGAAGGTCGTCACCACCAGGTCGCCGATCTCCTCGGGGCTGTTCAGGAAACCGCCGGTTTCCACCCGGAGCTGCCGGTTGCGTGAGGGAAACGCGCCGGAAGGCAGGAGGAAATTGCCTTTCCTGAGGGCTTCGATCACCTGGGGGAGAGAGGTGTTGTAGGCGCGGAGCTTCAAGGGGTCGGCCGTGATCAATACCTGCCTGCGCTGACCGCCGGTCACGTGGAACTCACCCACGTCGGGGTCCTTCTTCAGTTGGTCGACGACGTCGAGGGCGACCCTGCGGAGCTCATAGCCGTGGTAACGGGGGCTCCAGAGGGTGAAGGCAAGGATGGGCACGTCGTCGATGGACCTCGGTTTGACGAGAGGCCGGGAGACCCCCGGAGGGATTTTGTCGTAATTGGACATCAGCTTATTGTAGAGGTTGACGATGCTCTTCTCCATGTCCTGGCCCACGTAGAACCTGACGATAGCGGTACTCATGCCGGGCGAGGACATGGTGTAGATGTACTCCACCCCCTTGATCTCCCAGAGGAGCTTCGACATAGGCTTCGTCACCGCCTCATCGACCTCATGAGCCGATGCGCCGGGGTAGGAGACGAAGACATCGATCATGGGCACGACGATCTGGGGCTCTTCTTCGCGGGGCGTCACCACGACGGCGAAAATGCCGAGCACGATCGAGGCGATGACAATGAGGGGCGTGAGCTTCGAATTGATGAAGGCCCGGGCTATCCTGCCGGCTGTCCCCAGTCTTTCCCCGGAACCGTCCTCCATTATTCCTTCACCGATCCGCCATCGACGGCGCGGTCAAGCCCGGCCACCGCGATGCGCTCACCGGGCTTGAGACCGGAGATTACTTCGACCTCGTCCCCGTAGGCCCGTCCTGCCTTTATGATGCGGTAGGTCATCACGGACTGATTATCGACGACATAGACGCCGGTGAGCTGCCCCTTTTCCACCAGCGCCTTCGCGGGAACGAGCAGGGCCTGCTTCTTTCCCTCGGGTATCGCTATCTTTACGGAGAGGCCGGACCTGAGCGACGGCTCTTTGAGATAAGCCTTGACCAGGAAGCTCCTGGTTGCGGGGTCCACGGCGGGGACGACCTCCCCTACGGTTCCCGCCACGCGTCTCCCGCCGGCCGGCACGATGCTCACCGGCATCCCTGCCCGCACCTTTCCCAGGAGCCTCTCGTTGACTGGGGCGTCGACCCTGAAAAAAGAGGTATCTTCGAGCACGAGCAAGGGGGTGCCGGGTGTCGCCATGCTTCCCTGCTCTATCCTTTTTTCGGTGACGATCCCCCCGTGGGGCGCCGTGATCGTCGCGAAGCCCCTGTCGATGAGGGCCTCCTCGAGCCGGGCCCGCGATCCGTTTACCGTCTCTTCGGTCCTCTCAAAGCCTAGGCCCGCGACCAACTTCCGGGTCTCGACCTGATCCATCTCCTGCCGGGAGATTACCTTTTCGTCGAAGAGGTTCCTGTACCTCTGGTACGTGATATCGGCGAGCGACATCTGCTGCCGCGCCTCGTCGAGCGCTTTCAATGCCTCCCTGTAGCCGGCTTGCGCCGCCGCGACCCTTTGCGCCATGTCCCTGTCATCGAGCACCACCAGCTCCTGACCGGGTGAGACCCTGTCGCCTTCTTTCACCTTGACGAAAAGTACTGCGCCCGTCGTCCGTGCGGCAATAACGCTCACCGCCTTCGCCCTGACGGTGCCTGCGGTCTCGTAAAAGGATTCGACCTCTCTCAAGGGGACGACAGCGAGGGTCACGCCGGAGACCACCTGTCGTTTCACCTCGACGCTGCCCGGCTGCACCTTCGCCTTGCACGAGACGGCCAGCACCAGCACTATACCCAGGACAGGCAAGAGCGTTTTCATCGTAAACCCAGGTCCTCCATGATAGTGCCGCTCTCGTAGGCGAGGCGGATCACGGCGAGGCGGTACTCGTTCTCCCTCGCCACGAGGCCGGCCCTCGAACGGTCCACGTTAAGCTGTACGTCGAGGAGGTCGACGATGGGGGAGAGGGAATTCTCGAACCTGCTCGCAACCAGCTTTCTGCCTTCTTCCGCGGCCGCGAGACCCGCCCTGGAAAGCTCGATGTTCTTTCGGGCCTCGACGGCGGCGAGGTACGCCTCCGCAATATTGAACAAGACCATAGCCTTTAGCCCCTTCAACTGCTCTTCCGTCTCTGCCTGTTTATGCCTGGCCTTTTCTCGTTCATACTCCCTGCTCGCCCCGTCGAACAGCTCCCATCGGAGGACCCCCATGAGCCACCAGCTTTCACCTTCCGTGCCGAAAAGCCGGTTATGGTCGTTCAACTGATAACTCGCCCGGACGGCCAGCGTGGGGAGATACTTCGATTCGGCGAGCTTCACGCCGTTTTTCGCGTTCTCGTACCTCATCTGGAGGGCCCTGACATCCTTCCGCGATGCCGCCCCGTCCTGGTAATACGCCATCTCCTTCATGGGAAAATCGAGCGTCTGGTCGGGTGCGATATCATAAGGCTCCGATGCGCCGAGCAGCATGGCGAGCACCCTTTTGGCCACGGAGAGGTTCTTTTCCGCCGTGACCATTTTTTGCTCCGCTTCGATGGCGGCCGTCTTCGCCCGCAGCACGTCCGAGTAAGGGCCGACACCGTTCCTGTACCGTGCCTCGGCTATCCTGAAATGCTCTCCCGCATCATCGATACCCGCGCGGGCGACCGCCATATACTCCTTCGCGGTCGACAGGGCGAGATAGCTCTCGAATACCCTGACGGCGGTCTCTTCCTTTTTTCTCCTGTATTCCTCGCTTTTTGCCGCGTATTCCTGCCTCGCCATCGTCAACCCGACGAAGGCCTTGCCGACGAAGATAGGCTGCTCCAGGGCGACCATCGTCTGAAAGTCGGTGACCGGTGAGGGGCGATTGAGCGAGCCGAGGGCAAAATCGGCCTGGGTGAACCGCTCCTGGTTGAGCTTCGACATGAAGACGCCGGGCGGATTATCGGTCCTGGAGAGTTTCTGCTCGACGCCTATCCGGGGCAGGAGAAACCCCCTCGCGATGCCTATATCGGCCTTCTCGGCAAGGAGAGAGCTTTTTGCGGCCCGTATCTCATGGTTGCCTTCCATGGCGAGAGTGATTGCCTGCGACAGGGTAACCTGGCGCTCGGCGGCCGCGCCGATTACAGGCAGGGCAGTCGTGGTGAGCAGGATTGCGATACCAGTGACGACACAGGTCTTGACCATCGGCAGCCTCCCCCGGGTGCCCTTCTTTCCTCGTCATTACCCGTTCAAAAGGGGCGTTCCGCTCTTGTCAGCGCGCCTCGTCGACAATAGCCAGGACGATCGATTCGACCTCGGCCGCGATCTCCCCTATCCCCGCGGCGGGATAGAAATCGGCGAGGACCGATGGACGAAGGGTGCTGATGTACGTCTTCTGCCCTTCTGCGTAAACGACCACAGGACACGGGAGCATGAGGGCGATCTTTATGTCCTTGGCCAGCACCCGATCGACATACTTCGCGTTGCATATCTCCACGATCTTCATGGGCGCCTTGGAAAAGCCCTTTGATTCGAGGGTCGCCTTCACGTCATGCACCACGAGCACGTTGAAGCCCTTTTCCCTGCTCTTTGCCTCGACTGCCGCCACTGTCTCATCGAAACCCTTGCCGCTTTCGACGGTATAGTCAAACTGCCGCACGACGCACCTCCCCGCGTATCATCCAGTCTGGCGCACCCTTTTGATATCCTGCTCACAATATAATGCCCGCGCCGGGTGGTCGCCATGTTTATGCTATGCTAACTTGCGCACTTATGCAACAATAAAAATGAAGGCGGTTGAAGAAGCGGGCCACAAAGTAATAGACTAAGAGACCAGGAGTAATAAGGAGAAGCCAATGAAGGGTTTGATCGTCTTTATCGCCATCGTCGTTGCCTGGTACGTGCTCAACAGGTACGTGCTGCCCAGGTTCGGCGTAAAAACCTGAGCGCGTCCCGGCGGGAAGGATTCCTGCAGCGAATGATAGGCGACGCGAGAAACGAGAAGACCATGAGCACTGGGCAAAAACCGCCTGGACTTCCCCCCTCCTCTTCTTTCCCCCTCCCTTCCCCCCCCTTCCTTCTCCTCCCTCCCTAACCCTCCTTCTCTCTCCCCCTCCCCCCCTCCGCATCAATCCCTCCGGCAGCGGCTGCCCGTTCGCTTTCCGTGAAGAAGAGCTAAGGGGCGGAAGGGGGCAGGCGGTTCAAAAAGGGGAGGAGAGACATGTTCTACAGGTTCGACGGAAGGCAGCCCGTTGCCGGGACCGGCACGTACGTGAGCGAAACGGCAACCGTCATAGGGGATGTGAGGATCGGCGAGCGCTGCTATATCGGCCACGGGGCCATCCTGCGGGGCGACTACGGCGCCATCGAGATAGGCGACGAAACAACGGTCGAGGAAGGGGCGATCATCCATGCCCCTCCGAACGAATGCTGCTCTATCGGCACCGGCGTCGTCATAGGCCACGGGGCAATCGTCCACGCGAAACGACTCGGCGACTACTCGGGTGTGGGCATGGGCGCTATCCTGAGCATCCGGTCGGAGATCGGCAGGTACGCCGTCGTGGCGGAAGGGGCCGTGGTCACGCGGGAGCAGCGGATACCCGAATCGGTGGTGGCGGCGGGCAATCCGGCAAGGAAGATCAGGGACGTGTCGGAGAAGGAAACAACGTTCTGGGATTATGCGAGGAGGCTTTACGTGGAGCTGGCAGACAAGTATTGCAGGCTAGGCATGGAAAAGGTGTCCTGACGTGACATCGTGATTCGCGTAGCGCGGTCATAGTATATCCTCATTTCCGAAACGCCGGAAGAGTACTGCGCCGAGGACAAGGCAATAGAGCAGGAGATTGACGAGGGGGTAGACGGACCCGAATCCGTGGAATCCCCCGCCGCCGATAAAGGCGGACGCAACATGCTGCGCCCCTGAAAGCTTCGGCCACGCATAGTGGAGCACCTTCACCCAAGACACGCTCGGCTGCGGGAGGGCGCCCGTCGGCGGCATCATCGCAGCCGCCATCGGGCTTCTGCTCAAGGCATAGAGCCCTTCGGTGACAAGGTCAACGGCACCGATGGCCATCATGCACAGAAAGGCGACTATATCCGGCACAAAGAGCGACAGCAAAAGGACGGCGACAACCACAAAGAGCAGGGTGAAAGAGCACAAGAGCGACGCGGCGAGATATCCGGGCATCACCTCCTTCAACGTGACGGAGACGATCACGCAGAGAACGGCGTGCAGGATGAACATGAAGAGCGCCGATAAAGCCCACAACCCGAGTATCTTGCCCGTCACGTACTGGTGCCGGGTTATCGGTTTGGAGAGAATGGACGATTGCGTCCCGTCATCCCGGTCGCGCCTGAATGCGCGCATGGAAAGCAGGGCCGCCAGCAGCATCACGGCCACGGCGATGACGTGAAAGGTCGCTTTCGAGACTGCCCCGACAACGGTTTCGGCATCGAGGGCCCGGCCGTTCACCATGTAATTACCCTGATAGCAGCCGCGTGTGAGAAAGATAGCGACAACGCATATCACGAGCATCACGACGAAGCTCCGCTGACGGACCTCGTCTGCAAAGGTATATTTCGCAATCTTGATGATGGGGCGAATAGCCTTTGGCGTGTTCATCTCAACCCTTCACAAGCCTCACAAATACATCTTCCAGTGTCTCGCCGTCCTTGACGATGGCGGAGATCGCGTCTTTCACCAGGAGTCTGCCGCGGTCGATGATGGCAGCGGTATCGCATATCTTCTCGACTTCCGACAGCAGGTGTGAATTGAGGAAGATCGTCATCCCCCGGCTTTTCAGGGACTCAAGAAGCAGGCGTGTCTCCCTGATGCCGATGGGATCGAGGCCGGCGGTCGGTTCATCGAGGATGAGCAGCTTCGGGTCTCCCACGATCGCGGCGCCGATCCCGAACCGTTGGGTCATGCCTTTGGAGTAGGTTTTTGCCTTGGTGTGCTCCCGGCCCTGCATGCCGATAAGCTCGACGATGCGCCTGCATTGGTCCGCGGCATCGGACGGGTCCATATCGAGCAGCTCCGCGCAGCGCCGCAAATACTGCCATCCGGACAGGTGCGGCGGAATGCGAGGGTTTTCGGCCACATAGCCGACCGCGGTGCGGCAGGCGGCACGTGTGCTCGGAAGGCCGCTTATCGACAGGCTTCCCGATGTCGGCCGCACAAAGTCGAGCAGCATCCTGACGACCGTCGTCTTCCCCGCGCCGTTGGGTCCGAGGAGGGCGAAATACTCACCTGTCCTGACGGAGAATGAGACATGGTCGACGGCCGTGAGGGGGCCGTATCGTTTGGTCGCGGCGTTCAATTCAATCATAGGGCGCACCCGTGCCGGTCCTCAACGCATCTTTTCATTGTAGCTTACCGCACCTTTCTGTGGAAGGGAGTATAAAACCTTCGGGTGGGCTATGTCAATCAAGGCATAAATTTTGGCTGCGACTCGTCGGCCCCCGTGAACGTGAGCTCCCTGTCGTTGTCTCCGTTGCTCAGCATCAGACGGATCGAAGTCTTTTTTCCGTTCTGGGAAGAATAGAGAATATACCTGCCGTCAGGCGAAAACTGAGGTGAATCGTTGACGCCTCCGTGGCTGAGCGCCCGGGCATCCGACCCGTCAGGCCTCATCACGCATATCTCCAGGGCCCCTTCCGTTTTGGAAACGAAGGCGATGAGATCGCCCTTGGGTGAGAAGGCCGGCGACGCATTGTAGTTGCCGAAGAAAGAGAGGCGCGTGATATTCCCGGTGGCCATGTCCTTCATAAAGATATTCGTCCCCCCGTGCATGTCGGAGACAAAGAGCATTTTCTTGCCGTCCGTGCTGAACGTCGGCGAGGCCAGGATCCCCTTGTTTCTCAAGAGCACCTTCCGCTGCTTCGTCTCGACGTTGGCGGCATAGAGAGTCGATCCCCCTCCCCGGACGTAGGCATAGGCGATCGTCCGGCTATCCCTCCAGCTTGACCCGACCTTCGTCCCTTCCCGCTTATCCGCGTAGACCTCCTTGTGTGTCGCCAGGTCGACCACGTAGAGATCAGGCTTGCCCTCTCTGTACGACGTGAAGGCGAGGTACTTCCCGTCGGGTGAGACCGACGGCGAGACGACAATCTGTCTTTCGTCGGTAAGCTTCCTCACCCCGTAGCCGTCGAGGTCGGCCACGTAGACGTCCCGGTGCCGCCCGTCCCCTGCCACGAAGAGGACGCGCGAGCTCATGATGCCTTTCACGCCGGTCACCGCCAATATGATCTCATCGGCGAGCCTGTGGACGACCCTCCTCCATTCGGAAGGCGCCGCGCCGTATTTCTTCGCGATGAGCGGGGTGCCGTCGCTCGCGTCATAGAGGTACGCCTGCAAAGAAAAGTCGTTCCCCCCCTCCTGCACGAGGCCTTTGGAGAGAAACTGCACGCCAAGGGACCGCCACTGGTCGAACCTGATGTCCCCCCTCTCCACCCCTTCTCTTACCAGGCTTTCGTCCATGAGGGAGCGGGGCGCAACAACGAAGAAACCCGACAGGTCGAGGTCCCGGCCGAGAAGGTTGCTTACCTCCGGCCTCTGCCTCTCGACGCCCGCGAAGGGCGGCACCGCGATGGTCACCTTCTGGTACGGCTGGCCGTACACGTCGAAATAGACGGTCGCTTCGCCGCCGACCGCAAAAAGGATAAGCGCGACCACAAGAACAACCGGGAAGAGCCTGCTCATGCCGCCTCCATCGATTGGGTATACTTCAACCATAATTCCGCAAGGAACGCGCGGCAACGGAAGAAGCGTCGTGCCGAACGGGCCTCAAAGCGCCGACGCCCTAAAAGCCGCTGAGCGTCGACGCTTTGAGGGACTCCCTTACCGGATGTGGATAGGGAAGACGAAGTTGATGCCCGGCGGTCGGCCTTCGAGGCCGCCATGCCTTGCTCGGGTGCGGCCGCCCGCACCGGGGTCGCACTTGCGAGCACGATAAACGAAAGGAGCGCCGCCGCAACAGCGAGGGCAGTCGGATAAATGAGCTGACGGGCAATTCGTTTCATGAATCTCCCTCCTTGTAAGGTAAAGTTCCTTGTTCCACCAAGGCATTTACTCTATCTTCGCATCGCCCTTTTCAGACGGGGCTCTCAGAAATCCGGGCGCGTTTCGCCGGGCCGCCGCGCGCCCCGCCCGTGATAAGGACAAAAAGTCGCCTATTTCACGATCAGGTTATTCTTTACAGATTTGACCCCCTTGACGCTCCTCGCGACCTCACCCGCCTTAACGACGGCATTCTGAGAATTAACGAAGCCGCTCAGTTGGACGATGCCCTTGTACGTCTCGACGCTGATCTGGAACGACTTGAGAAAATCATCTTCCGCAAGCAGGGCTTTTACCTTGGTCGTGATAGTCGAATCATCCACGTATTCGCCCGTGCTTTCGTGTGTGCGCGTCGATGCGCAGCCCGCAAAGGCGGCGACGAGCATCGGAAAGACCAGATAGCCGATAAACACCTTTCTTCTGTTCATAATGTTCTCTCCTTTTGATAAATTTGATGATAAAAATGGCTTATTACAAGACCTGGTCTGCCAAAGATGTCACGCGTCTACTCAAATTCGTCTTGAGATCCGTCGACCGCCTCCTTTTCTTATCCCTCTCCTCCTCCGCCAGAGGTCTTGCGTCGCTCGAACCTTCTTCGACTTCATTCTAAATATGGATACGGATTCTTGACGCTGCAATCGGGTCCAGTTACGTTTTCCCTCGAATGGCGGCCCACCTCTCTTGACAATTGAACGTCCCTTAGAACATACTGAGACGACAATGGTTCATGGAAAAATGGCGCGAAGCACATGTGGACCGGCCTCTATTCATTAAGAAAAACAGGAGGGTTAAGGTATGATCGCCGATTTTCACATCCACTATGCCCCTGAGAAGCTTGTCAAAGCCAGGCTGGGGAACGAGACCTTCAAGCTGGTGTACAGCAACGGTATCCCTTCTTATTCCTTTCATCCCCGGCTGTATCAGATAGAAGAGCATGTGAAAGCCATGGACCTGGCCGGAGTCGACCGGGCATACATTTCGAGTGCCCCCGGCATAGAAGGGGGCAACCTGGACCTCTGCCGGATGATCAACGACGACCTGGTCTTGTGGGAAAAACGCTTCCCTTCCAGGATCAAGGGCCTGGCCCATATCCCACCCCTCGGGGGCAGCGAGGCCTTCGGGGAGCTGAGAAGGGCGGTGAATGACCTTGGCTTTGAAGGCGTCGCGATGGCCTCGATCGTGGAAGGACGGGAATTGGATTCGGACGAGTTATATCCGTTCTACCAGGCGGTTCAGGAACTGGGCACGTTCTTGTTCATCCACCCCTGCCTGGCGGTACCGGCGGTCGGCAGCTTCGAGGATTTCGACCTGGCCCGCGCCGTCGGTCGCGAATTCAATCTGGTTATGGGCACCATACGTCTGATCAATGGCGGCATCCTGGAACGGTTCCCCGATCTGAAGATCGTCATGTCTCATTTGGGCGGAGGCATAGCGGCGCTCCTGGGACGGGTGCGCAATTACCAGAACAGGGAGTTTTGGGGTACCGCCGGCGACCCCAGGCACGGCAAGAATCCGCCCAAGCCGTTCGACTATTACCTGGACAAGATTTACTTCGATACAGGCGGCTTTTTCGGACATATCAATGCCGTGAAGTCGGCCCTCCTGGAACTGAAGCCCACGCAATTGGTCTTCGGAACGGACTATCCTCAGGAAATCCGGTCCGCCGAAGCCATGAAGGGCTTTGTGGAAGGTCTGAAAACACTGGGGGCCGAAAACGCGAACGCGATACTCGCGGGGACCGGGGCAGCTTTGATCAGATAAGGGTCGGCGCCATCCTCCAAAAGTATCAAAGGTGGAGAGAGGCCTCGGCTGTTGTCTCCCTATCCTCCATTTTCTGAAAGATGGGAACAAATATAACCGCACCCATTATGACCATTACCTTGGCGTAAAGGATAGATACTACCACCGCGAGGGGGCTGAAATGCCTCAGCGCGATCGTCATTGTCAAGGCCGCATTCGTTATTGCAACTTCGAAGCACGCCGCCTTCCGTTGTTTGAGGTTGAAGCCCGCAAATTTCGGGAGATAAAACCCCAGGGCGTAGGTGACGATGGCAAACAACACGCAGCCGCCGGCGAGATAGGGGAGAATATACAATTGCCTGAGCACGGTGCTCGTCCCTCTCGACATGCTCCCCATCATGATCATGCCCAGGCATATCACCGCTATGGGACCCAGCGCCGGCTTGAAGCGATTTAACCGCCTTACGAAAACCGACCCCAGAATAGTGCCCAGGGCTACAGGCAGAATTACCATCCGCAGAAGGTCCTCAAAGATTGCCGTGGCATCGACATTGGTCATACTGCCGGCCATCCATAATGTGATGAGCGGCAGCAGGAAGGGGGCAAGCAGCGTATTGATGGTGGTAACCGAAACCGAGAGGGCCAGGTCCCCCCGGGAAATCATGGTAAGCGCGTTTGACGCGGTCCCCGTCGGTGCCGCGCCGAGGAGGATCATGCCGACAGCCAGGTCCCGTCCGGTAGATGACGGGAGGAGCTGGATAAAGCTTGCATAGGCAACGGCATAGGCGGCCAACGGCACGCATATCCATCGGATCAGGACCGAAATCCCTACCACTTTGGGGTTTGTGACGATGCGCTTCCAATCCTGGAAATCAATCGCCAGGCCCATGACGAACAAAGAGGCCATGAGAAAGTAGGCGTTCCAGTGTGCGACGAAGCTCTTTTCCACCGTGGGATAGAATAGATAGCCAAAGAGGATCAAGAGCGTAAGGATCATCGAGGAGGAGGCATTCACAAAACCGGAGAGCCGGAGCCACATGGCAGATGCAACGGGGGCCTTCCTGCCGTTCATAAAGGCGAAATAACCGAGGCCTAGTGCGAGAACCCACAATACTATCGTGGCGGCACTCGCCCACGGCACTTTCCCCAGGGGCATGCCGACGAGGCGTGACGTAAACAGGGCGATGAAGAAACCTGAGGCCGCACACGTGTTGGAAAGAAGCTTGAAGATCTTCTCCCAGGAGCGACGAACATCGGCAGTCATTTCGGATACCTCTCTCGTCCCGTTACAGGTAGTCTTCCCTCTCGATCTTCTCCATATTTATCGGTTTTATGCGCTCATTTTTACCATAGGAAGAAAGGGCTCGCAAGATAATTCAAAATCACCGGAGAGAATCAACGGATTTGATCAGGTAGTCTCAATTCTGGAGTCGGTGACTCCAGAATTATCGAAGTCTCGCCTTCAGCCCGGAAAGGCGCCGGATGTCCCGCCTGCGCGGGATTAAGGCCCGCTCCGCTCTACTGGCGTCCGCCGGAATGACGGCGTGGTCGATGCTTTGTCTTTCCCTGCCCCCTACTCGACGGTCACGCTCTTCGCCAGATTTCTCGGCTGGTCCACGTCCGTCCCCAGCAGATTGGCGATATGGTAGGCGAACAACTGGAGGGGCACGATGAAGACCATGGGCTGCAGCTCGTAGAGCGTGGAGGGCACCTTGAAGATGCTTGATGCCTTCGCCGCCATCTCGTGGTTGTCATGGTCCGTGCAGAGTATGATGTTGCCCCGCCTGGAGACGACCTCTTCCACGTTGCTGCACGTCTTCTTGTAGGTGCTGTCGTCGGGGGCGACGACGACGACCGGCATCTGCTCGTCGATGAGGGCTATGGGGCCGTGCTTCATCTCCCCCGCGGCATAGGCCTCGGCGTGGATATAGGATATCTCCTTGAGCTTGAGGGCCCCTTCGAGGGAGACGGGGTAGCTGATGCCCCGGCCGAGATAGAGGAAATTCTTGTAGTGCATGTACTTGCGGGCGAGGTCTTCCATGTTCCCGGCCTGGTCGAGGGCGAGCTGGACCTTGTGCGGTATCCGCCTGATCTCGCTTATCTTCTGCCGGAGCGCGTCGTGGTCCATGGCCCCCAGCCGCCTCCCCAAATAGAGCATCAGGAGGAAGAGCACCGATACCTGCGTGGTAAAGGCCTTGGTCGATGCGACCCCGATCTCCGGCCCCGCGTGGGTGAAAATGACGCCGTCCGACCCGCGGGCAAGGGTGCTTCCCAGCACGTTGCAGATGGCGAGGGTAAAGACACCCCTGTTCTTTGCCTCTTTCATGACCGCGATGGTGTCGGCGGTCTCGCCCGACTGGGAGATGAGGACGAGCATGTCGTTCCGTCCCATGATCGGGTTGCGGTACCGGAACTCTGACGCGATGTCGACGTCGACGGGTATGCGCAGGTTTTCCTCGAACATGTGCTTGCCTATCAGGCATGCATGGTAGGAGGTGCCGCAGGCGATCATCCATATGCGCCTGACCTTGTTCATGGGAGGGAGCTTCAGGTCCTCGAAGTCGACCTCGCCCCGCTCTTCCTTCACCCTGCCGAGAAGCGTATCGGAGATGGCCCTGGGCTGCTCGAAGATCTCTTTCATCATGAAGTGCTTGTAGCCGCCCTTCTCCGCCATGGCGCCGCTCCAGTTGATGGTGTGCACCTGCCGCTCCACCCGGGACCCGCCGGCGTCCAGGATGAGGAGCTCGCCCCCCTTCATGACGGCTATGTCCTTATCCTCGAGGAAGATGAACCTGTTTGTCTTTCCGATGAGGGCGGGCGCGTCGCTCGCGATGAAGAACTCCCCTTCGCCTATGCCGAGGACGAGGGGGCTCTCCTTTTTTGCGGCGATGAGCGTCTCCTCTCGTTCCCTGATGATGCCGAGGGCATAGGAGCCGTGCATCTCCGCCAGGGAGAGCCGCACTGCCTCCATGAACCCGGCCCCTTCTTTCATATGTTCCGAGATGAGGTGGGGTATGACCTCGGTGTCCGTGTCGGAGAGAAATTTGTGCCCCTTCGAGCGCAGGGCTTCTTTCAGCTCGACGTAGTTCTCGACGATGCCGTTGTGGACGACGACGACATCCCCGGCCCTGTGGGGATGGGCATTCCGCTCCGAGGGCGTGCCGTGGGTAGCCCACCTCGTGTGGGCAAGGCCGAGGCTCCCCTTGAGGCCCCCTTCGCACGCCTTCCTCAGCTCGTCGACCTTGCCTTTCTGGCGCGCGATCTCGATCCGCCCGTCGCAGGAGACGGCGATCCCCGCAGAGTCATAGCCCCGGTATTCGAGCCTCTTCAACGCCTCGATCAGGATCGGATAGGCCTCGTCCTGCCCCAGGTAGCCTACTATTCCGCACATTTCTTCTTCCTCCTCGAGTAGTCTTCAATGTGCCTCTGTTTCGTCCGTGTCACTGCGAGGGCCCCTTCCGGGACATCGCGGGTGATGGTCGAGCCCGCCCCGATGTACGCGTCCTTTCCTATGGTGACGGGCGCCACGATCTCCGTGTTGCTGCCGATAAAGGCGCCGTCTCCTATCGCGGTCCGGTGCTTCAGCTTGCCGTCGTAATTACAGGTAATGGTGCCGGCCCCTATGTTGACCCCGGCCCCCACCTCGGTATCCCCGAGATAGGAGAGGTGCTGCGCCTTGGAGCCCTCCCCCACCACCGTGTTCTTCAGTTCGACGAAGTTGCCTATCTTCACGTTCTTCTTGAGGACCGTCTTGGGCCTCATGCGCGAGAACGGCCCTATCTTGGCGTTTTCCCCTGCCCGTACCCCGTCGAGGGAGGTGAAGCCCTCGATGGAGACCCCGTTTTCGATGGTCGAGTCCTTGATCACCACGTGGGGGCCGATAAAGACGTCCTGCCCGATCTCGGTCCGCCCCATGAGGCAGCAGTAAGGAGAGATCACCGTGTCTGTGCCGATCGTCACATCGGCTTCGATATAGATGCTCCTGTCGGTGACGGTGACCCCGTTCTCCATGTGGCGGTCGAGAATGGCGTTCCTCACAACCGTGTTCGCTTCCAGCAGATCCGTGCGCGAATTGATGCCGAGGACCTCGGCCGCGTCCTCATGAAAAAAGGCCCCGACCCTGATACCCTGCCTGCCGGCCGCCTTGCAGATATCCGTAAGATAATATTCGCCCTTCCTGTTGTCAGGGGTCACGGCTTCCACAAGGGAGACGAGATCGCGCCGGACCATGCATATGCCCGTATTGATCACCTTTATCTCCGACACGGCCCCCGTCGCCTCGCTCTCCTCGACGATATCGACAATCCCGTCGCGGTCGTCCATGACGACCCTGCCGTAGCCCGAGGGGTCCTCCACCCCGGTGGTCATGAAGGCAATGCCCTCCGACCGCCTGAAAAACTCCATGAACATCCGGAGGGTCGAGGTCCTGATGAGGGGCACATCGCCGTAAAGCACGAGGATGTCGCCGGGTGCGAGCAGCCCAGTAGTGGCGAGGAGGGCGTGGGCCGTCCCCTTCTGCTCGTGCTGGTGCGCAAACGTCACCTCCGCCCCGTCCAGACAGCTCTCCACCTGCTCTCTCCCGTGGCCGGTCACCACGATGACCTTCTCCGGCGCGAGCGATTGCGCCGCCTCGACCACGTAGCGGATCATCGGTCTGCCCATGACGGGGTGGGCGACCTTCGGTATCTTCGACCGCATCCTCGTGCCTTTACCTGCCGCCAGGATCACGCAGTTAAACCGCTCCATCGACGCTCTCCTTTTTCCCGAAAACTCTCGCGATCACCACGCTCAGCTCGAAGAGGCCGTACATGGGCAGTGCCATGAGGAGCTGGCTCGATACCTCCGGGGGCGTAATGATGGCGCTCACCACTACGATGGCGAGGATGGCGTATCTCCTCTTCTTCGCCAGTCCCCTGTAGTTGATGATGCCCGCCTTCGCAAGATAAAAGGCGATGAGCGGCATCTGGAATATGAGGCCGAAGATGATCAGCATTTTCAGCGTGAGGTTCATGTACTCTTTGAGGGAGGGCATGGGAATGATCATGGTGCCCGCATAGCTCACGAAAAAGTGGTAGACCACGGGCATGGTCACGTAATAACAGAAAAGGGCGCCCCCAAGGAAAAAAAAGCTGCCGAAGATAATAAAGGGCGCGACGTATTTCTTCTCCTTCTCATAGAGACCCGGCGCGACGAACATCCAGACTTCGTAGAGGATGATGGGTGCCGCGAGAAAAAGAGCGGCAACGAGGGATACCTTGAAGTAGGTGATGAATGCCTCGGTGATGCTCGTGAATATGAAGGAGCTTTTCGCCGGCATCACCCTGATGAAAGGCTGCATGAGGAAATGAAAGATCCTTTCCTTGACGCTGTAAGTCACGATAAAGGCGACGGCAAGGCCGGCAAGGCTGATCACCAGCCTGTCTCTCGGCTCTTTCAGATGAGCGGTGAAAGGCCTTTTCTCGTCTATCATACCTTCTTCTGCTGTTCATCGGGACTCGCGCCTTCCGGGGGTGCGTCGGGGGCCCCTTGAGGGCCTGTCTCCGGGGGAGGTTCAGCGCCGGCCGGAGGTCCTTCCCCCGCCGACTCCTCTTCCTGCTTCTCGGGCGTTTCCTGCCCCTCTTCCTTTTCGCCGATCGCGCCCGGCTGCTCCTGCTCCCCTTCCTTCTGCTCTCCCGGCTCTTCCTTCTTCTCTTCTTCTATGGTCATCTCCTGCTCGATGGTCTCCTTCACGTCATCGGCCATGCGCCTGAACTCCCCCAGCGCTTTTCCGAGCGACCGGGCAACCTCGGGCAGCTTGCTGGGGCCGACGACAAGGAGGGCCACGATGATGATGATGACAAGCTCGGGTAAACCGATGCCGAACATACCATAAGGGTAACACAGATAGGGGGAGATGAAAAGTTTTACTGAAGGGCAGCCCGTGGGCGGGCGCCTTGACAGGGGTAATGGCGGGAAATAGAATGGAAGGGAAGGACGGCGAGGGGAGATGGGGGAGGGGAGAAGAACCGATGGACCAGGATAACGCGATCAGGGAGCTCTTGGCTACGAGCCGTGTCATCGCCGTGGTCGGCCTGTCCGCCGACGAGGGCAAGCCGAGCAACGCCGTTGCCCGGTACCTTATGGAGAAGGGCTACAAGGTCATCCCCGTAAACCCGGGGCAAGAGACGGTACTCGGCCAAAAATCGTATAAGTCGCTCGCGGATATCGATGAAAAGGTCGATATCGTCGATATATTCATGAAGGCAGATAAGGTCCTCCCTTTTGTCCGGGATGCACTGGCTTTAAGTCCTGCGGCGATATGGCTGCAGCTCGGCATCGTCAACGAGGAGGCAAAGGGCCTCGCCGACGCAGAGAAGATCATGTTCGTCATGGATAAGTGCGTGAAACAGGAACATACGCGCCTGCTCCAGGGCGCATCGCGCCCCGCCGGCGCGTGAGCGCGGGTGAGGCCCCCAGACCCTTTCCGGTCGCTCGTTGCAAGCACCCCGCCACCGCACTATGTTTAAGAAAACCAGCGGAGGTCTGCCATGTCGGAGGCAAAGAAGAGAGAGGAGCGGCCGATCGCGAGACCATGGGAAACAGTAAACCCCTTCGATACCGTGCGCGAGGTGATGAACCGCATGATCGAGAGTGTCTTCGAGCCCCTGGCGCGGCTCGCACCGTCATCCATGCAGGTGCCTGTGCAGAGGTTCCAGCCGAGCGTCGACGTGATCGAAGAGGAAGAGAACGTGCGGATCGAGGTGGAAGTTCCGGGGATGAGCATCGAGGACCTTTCGGTCACCGTAGGCGAGGACTCGGTCATCATCCGGGGCGAGAAGAAGCCGGAGGAGACGCAAGGGGCAGGCGTGCATCGCCGGGAGCGCTCCTATGGCGCTTTTCGCCGGGTGATCCACCTGCCCGTCGACGTGGACAGGGACAAGGCGGAGGCGACCTTCAGGAACGGTGTCCTCGCCATCCTGCTGCCCAAGTCCCACGAGGCCGCGAAGAAAGTGGAGATCAAGGTAGGGTAGAGGAGGCGACGGCCGTCGCTTCTTTCGGATGCTAGCCGGGGCTCGCAGCGCTTGCAAAATGTTTTATCGCCATGTTAGCCTTTCGGGGTTACAGGGCGCTCTATGGGTTCTTGTCACCAAGGAGGTAGGGCAGTGTGTTTTGTCAGCAGTTTCACCCGTGTTGCTGGTTCGTGCTTGCTCGCGGTCGTGCTGACCGGCACGCTGAGCGGCTGCGATCCGGATCGACCTCGCCGAGCACCACGCCAACGCCTGCTGCTGTTACCACCGTCCCCAGCCTCGCCACCACGCACCTGGCGATCCCGGGCACCGGGGGCAGGGAGGCGTTGGGCACGAACAATCCCGTTGCGGGTGACTGCACCACGAACACGAGCGAGGTGGCTGCCGCCGTCGGGTTTGTGGTGCTCAGCCTGACGCCCAGCGCATTCCAGGCGGAAATGCAGGTGCAAGAGGGCTCCCCGAGCACGACCTACGGGGTGTTCATGCAGCAGGTGCCCGGATTGTGCCCGCAATCGGCAGCCAACGGCGGCACGCTGATCACCGACGCGACCGGTCATGGCAGCGCGATCGCGACCGTGCCGCGCGTGTCCAGCGCGACCTCCTTCTTCGTGCAACTCGTCCCTGCCGGATCTGGGCCGCCTGAGTACACCAGCGACCGTATCTCCGTTGCGTCGGGAGGGTAATCGTCGCAGCCCTGTCGCTGTCGCAAGCGTTGTCGGCGTGCGCCGCGCTTGGCACATCGTGCGGGGAGCTTCGCCACCTCCGTTGTGCTCCTGCCGCTCTTCGCATGTACACCAGCCTGCCCCGGAACTCGACCGTCTCCAGGAGCTACTGCACCGCCGTGCCTGGCACGATCGCTCGCCGCATTCGGCGTGATCGGCGGTTTCGCCGCCGCGCTCAACTCCGCGCCCGCCATCCGCACCGTCGTGATCGCGCCACACCTCGATCTGCACCTGCACCGCACAGCGCTATAGCTCTTCAGGTAAACAACCCCACACCTGTGGGGAATTCTACTCTGGTGCTGCCAGTCCGAAACTCGGAATCATTATCTGACGACCTATAGCAATGAGAACGACCCTGCGGAATCGGTCTCTAGCCGCAATTCCGTGGGTCCGAACTGTGGAACTGCCTGGCGCTCGTCTCACCGGCACGCTAGTGTGGGAGCAGCCGACCAAACGGGAGCGAGGAAGCGAGCGGGCTGATGAAGACGTTGCGCTGGTGTGCGGCAGTGGGTGTGGTGTGTTGGTTGGCATGCGCAAGCGGCCCGTGCCACGCGTGGTCGTTCCTGGCGCCGCGGCCCGCCGCAGCCGGCACGGTCTGTGCGACGAACTGCCCCGCGCGAACCGCAGCGGATGCGACGCTGCGCATCGCCTACTCGAAGGCCAGCAATGTGTACATCATGGACGGTGCGAGTAAGCCGCTCTATACGGTGACCACCCGCTGTGCCGGGTACGCGGGATCCCACTATGTGGCGTACCCGTGGTACGCATGGTCACCTGACGGCAAGTACCTGCTCGTGGTACGCGAGACCGGCTACCCCATCTCGTGGGATCTCTTGCTCATGGACGCACGTGGGAATCTGCTGCGCACGTTGGCGTCTGGGCTACAAGAGGCGTACTCCTACCCATCGTGGGCACTTGACGCAGACGAAATGGCCTACTTGGGTGTTGTGGGCGCCGCCGGGGAAGTGGTCTCCGGCGCTCCTGGTGCAGGTGCTGAGTCGCATTCTCTCCCAGCGGTGGGAGTGGCAGGAGCCGGCCAGCCGTACACCTTGGGGCTACATGGACGTAACGCAGCCGTGTGGGCAAGCGCCACAAAAGTGGCTGGCGAAATCGCGGTACGCCGACGGAGAGAAAAACGGGTTTCGTGCAGCGGAGCACGCTATGGTGCACCGCCGTAGGCTGAACGTCACCACGAGCGGAGAGTCGCTCGCGGAGAGAGGTGGCCGCACGATGCTCACGCAGCTGTTATTTCCCGGTGTACCAGGCTCCACGTCGAGCGGATTGGGGCGCGCGCTGGCACGGTCGAGGTGCAGGCAGCCATGCGCTGCCGCTTTGGGTGTTGCCCGTGCTGTCACCGGCGCGCGCGCCATGTGCACTCGCACTATGCGCGCCCGCTTGCCGACTGCCCATGCAGCGGGCAGACGCTGAGGCTGCACGTGCGAGTCCGGCGGTTCCGGTGCCGGGTGCGCTGGTGTCCCGTGCAGATCTTCGCCGAGCGGCTGCCGGACCTGGCACGGCCGTATGCCAACGGGTGAGGCGCAATGCCCATCCGGAGTCCGTACGCGGCACACCCGCTCATGTCGTTTGAAGGCACGATCTGGGTTCTGTCCCATCCTCGGTGCAGGGTATGGCAGGGGTACGTTGAGGGAAGCAGCGACGAAGGCGCCGTTGCATTCCAAAGAGGGTCCCAGCCATGCGCGTATCTCGGTTCCTCTTTCCTGATGCACCCCAAGTCCGTGTCCACGACATCGTGCGTGTCGGCAGCAGGCTTAATCATCTCTGCCAGCACCCAGGGTGTGGCGCGGTGCCCACGGTGCCGGCACCGATCCAAGCAGGTCCACAGCCATTACGGAGCGGCACCTCGGCGATGTTGCCTGCGGCGGCTGCGCGGTCACGCTTGTAGTGCGCGTCCGGCGTCTGCGCTGTTCGCTGCCGGGTTGCCCCTGTCGAGTGTTCGGCGAGCGCCTGCGACACGTCGCCGTTCCGCACGTCCAGCGCACTGCACGGGCGACCGGGCTGATCGTCGCGGAAGCCTTCGCGCTGGGCGGCCGGCCAGGCGCGCGGGTGGCCCAGCGGCTCGGCCTGTTGGCCAGCAAAGCACCGTGCTCCGCTTGCTCCACGCACAACCCCTGCTACCGGCGGGCGCGATGCGGGTACTGGGGGTCGACGATTTTGCGTTCCGCAAGGGCCAGCGGTACGGGAGCGCTCACGATCTTGCGAAATTGTGCCGTCGGGCTGAAGACCAAAGGCGCCGGCCCTACGCGGAAGACCACCCGGATGTGGGTATGGTCGACTTCAACGCGCTTGACGAGCGCCCGCAGGATGGCACGCCGCGTCTCCCAGTCGAGATCAGACAGGCGATCCTTGACTGTCGCGACGAAATCGTCCATCTGCCCCATCACCAGACGCAGGCTTTGCTGCTCGGCGAGTGCGGCTGCTTCCTTCGCTGCGTCGGCTTCTAGCAGCGCAATGCGCTCCTTGAGGCGCCGGACCCGTGGCTCGAACTGCTCTTTGTCGATGAGCCCCTCCGCGTAGCTGTCGATCAGGCGCCCGATGCCATGGCGCAACGTCTGCACCTGGCGCTCCAGGGCGCTGACATCGTGTGCGCCTTTGATCGGGGGCTGGATCCTGCAGCCGCCTTTCGTATTCGGCGATCAATCTCTCCGGCTCTAGGAGGAGCCGCTCGACCTCGGACCAGACGGCTGCATCGAGTCGATCGCCCCGTGTGGCCGGATTGTCGCAGCGGGGCAAGCCGCAGCGGAGCGTACGGTCGAAGCCGCTGCAGCGGTAGTAGCCGTAGCGCCGGGCGGGGTCGCCTTTGCAGCGCGCGCCGCCAATGGCGCCACAGTAGGCGCAGCCGCAGCGGGCGCAAACTGCCAGACCCTGGACCAGGAACTGGGTGCAGCGCAAGTCCAGCCGCGCATGACGGCGGTTATGACTGAGTTGCTCCTGCACGGCGGCGAACAATTCTTCGCTGACGAGCGCCGGGACCGGGATGTCAGCCACTCCTCGGGCGACACATGGTACACGGAGACCGGTCGCCGTGGCACTTCGGGATGGCCGCGCTGGGTGCGCACGCGGGGGCGCAAGGGACCAACCGTGGTCTTGCCGAAGGCCGCCGCGCCGCGATACGCCGGGTTCTTGCACAGGCTGTACACCAGGCTGCGGTCCGGGGATCCGTGCTGGTGCGGCGCGGCACGCCGGCAGCCGTCAGCCGTCGGCCCACCTCGCCCATGCTCAGATGTTCTTGCCCCACCCAGGTGAAGATTTGGCGGACGACACGCGCCTCTTCCAGCAGCACTTCGTAGCGTGCCTGGTGCAGCCCGGAAGACGGCGGCCGCAGGAACGACAGGAAGGGCCGCGAAGAGGAGATTCGACGGCTGACCCGGTTCGGGAACCTGCGCATCAAGTAGAGTAACGGGAACAGGAAAATCCAAACGATGTCCACGAAATGCCAGTACAGGCCCACTACCTCAACCGGCGCGAAATACTGAGTTGTAAAAATGCCTTTGCGCGCTCGCGTCAGCAGCCAGGCCAGCAAGCCAATTCCAACAATCATATGCAAGGCATGCAATCCGGTGAGCGCGAAATAGAGAAAGAAATAAATCTGTGCATGATTGAGGCCTGCGGGCGCCAGACGCCCGAATACTTCTCCCTGGGGCGCCCAATCGAGAGAAGGTACAATATGCTCGACAAATTTCTGATGGTATTCGATGCCTTTTATGCCCAGGAACGCCACGCCAAGAATCATGGTCAGAATCAGGAACACAATGAGGGCCCGCTTAGCGCCAACCTGTGCAGACCGCACCGAAAGCGCCATCGTAAGGCTGCTCGTGATCAGCACAATTGTGTTCGTCGCGCCCAGGCGAATATCCAGGATGCGGCTTCCGGCCCCGAACGCGGGAAAGTAAAACCAGCGAAGAATCGCATATCCGGCAAACATGCCGCCGAAAAACATCACTTCCGTCACCAGGAACACCCATATTCCCAGCGTGTCGGTGTCCTGCTGCTGGTCGAGGTCCTCGAACTGGTGCGCCAGCTCGGAATGCCCGGGCAGCGTGTTTACGTCAGTCACCTCGTCCCGCCTCCTCACCCGAGTATGCGTACGCTTCTTCGGTAACGACCGGCGTTTGGGAGAAATTCTCGGTCGGCGGCGGCGATGGCGTCTTCCATTCCAACCCCGTCGCGCCCCAGGGGTTCGGCCCGGCCGGCGGACCATAACGCAGCGACCAGATCAGATATACCAGCGGAATCAAATATCCAACGCCCAGTATGGAAGCTCCGGCTGTCGACATGACATTCAGCACCTGGAACTCGGCCGGATAAAACGCGTACCGTCGCGGCATACCGAGATACCCGAGGACGAATTGCGGTAAAAATGTGAGATTGAAGCCGATAAAGATCACCGCAGCTGCTATGCCCGCCCAGCCATTCGGATACAATCGGCCCGTTATCTTCGGCCACCAGAAATGGATCCCGCCGAGATAACCCATCACCGCGCCACCCACCATGATGAAATGGAAATGGGCCACGACAAAATACGTGCCATTCACGTGCACGTCTGTGGAAAGCGAAGCGAGAAACAGGCCAGTCAAACCACCCATCGTGAACAGACCGATGAAGCCCAAGGCATAGAGCATGGGCGCGTCGTAATCGATAGAACCTTTATAAAGCGTTGAGGTCCAGTTAAACACCTTTATGGCCGAAGGGATCGCCACCAAAAAACTCAGCATGGAAAATATCAGTCCTTCGTAAATGGACTGCCCGGTGACGAACATGTGATGGCCCCAGACCAGAAAACCCAGCGCCGCAATGGCCACGCTCGAAAATGCGATCATCTTGTAGCCAAAAATGCGCTTCCGCGAAAAACAAGGGATAATTTCGCTCACGACGCCCATTGCCGGCAAAATCATGATGTAAACGGCGGGATGGGAATAGAACCAGAACAAGTGCTGAAACAGCAGCGGATCGCCGCCCAATGCCGGACTGAAAATTCCCACGTGCAGAATATGCTCGAGCGCCAGCAGAAACAGCGTGATCGCAATCACGGGCGTGCCCAAAATCATGATGACGCTGGTTGCGTAGATCGCCCACAGAAACAGCGGCAAGCGAAACCAGGTGAGTCCCGGCGCCCTCATCTTGTGGATCGTTACGATGAAATTCAGGCCGGTCAGAATGGAAGAAAAACCGGTAATAAAGATGCCTATGGCGACAGCCGTAACCTGTGTATTCGAATACGTGCTGCTGTAGGGAGTGTAGAACGTCCAGCCGGTATCCACGCCGCCGGCAACGCTGCGTACAGCGTAAACAACCACCCATGATATAGACGTACCAGCTCAGAAGGTTCAGCCTCGGAAAAGCGAGATCGCGGGCTCCCACCATCAAAGGAACCAGGAAATTCCCCAGTACGGCAGGGATCGACGGAATCAGAAAGAAAAAAATCATGATGACCCGTGAAGCGTGAACAGCTTGTTATACGTTGCCGGCTGCACCAGCGCGCCCTGCGGCTCAAGCAGTTGAATGCGCATCAGCGCGGCGAACGACCGCCCACGAAGAAAAAGAACGTGATCGAGATCAGGTACAAGAATGGCGATGCGCTTATGATCCAGCGTGAACAGCCAGGATTTCCAGCCGTACGCTGCATTCAGATAATTCTGCGGCGTTTCGTCGCGGGTTCCAGCGTGGCCGTGCTCATCGTTTCCCCGCTTCCTGCTGGCTCCCTGTTCCTTGCTCAGCGACTTGACGTATGCGATGAGGTCCAGGATCTGTTCTTCACTCAACTGGCCTTGAAACGAGGGCATGATCGGCGCGTATCCGAGGACGATTTTTGCGGTCGGGCTCACGATCGACTCCCGCACATATGCATCGTCCGCGATGACTATTTGTTCGTCGTGAGATGTACCGGATGTGCATATAGATTCACAAGCGAAGGTCCTTGTCCCTGTCCGTCGGCCAGGTGGCACGTCGCGCACGCATACTGTTGAAACAACCTCCCGCCGGCGGCGTCCATCGTTTCGCTCGCTACCCCTCCCGCGAGCCAGCGTTCGTAATCATCCGGTTCCATTACGGTCACAGTGCCGGTCATGGCCGCATGGAATGCCCCGCAATATTGTGCGCAATAGAACGGGTATGTACCTGTCTTGGTCGCCTCAAACCAGAGCGAAGTATATCGGCCCGGCAACACATCTTTCTTTACGCGGAACGCCGGAACATAAAAATCATGAATTACGTCTTCCGACGTCATGGTCAATTTGATCGGGGCGCCCGCAGCGGCACATGCAACTCGTTGATTTCGCGCTGCCCTTCCGGATGCTCGATCTTCCACATCCATTGCTTGCCGGTAACGAAAATTTCCATCGATCCCGGGGGCGGCTCGGCGTTCCGGAAGTACAAGCTCGAACTCCATATAAACATCACGGCCACGATCACGTGGGGATCGCGGTCCACAGAATCTCCAGCGGCAAGGAGCCCTTCGATCGCTTTAGGACGCTCATCCGGCGAGCGCCGCCGGTACTTGATCATGAAATAAAAAATGCCGAGAAAATCACCGCCGTGAAAAAGAGCGTAACCGCGGTGATGAAAAAAAACAGCCGGTCCACCGGACCGCGCGATCGTGGAAGCCTGCTGGATTGAATGAAATCCCTTGCATCATAATTCCGTCCTATGTTGCTGCGCTCATCGACTTTGACTCTCACGATCGTAGAGGACGTCGTTACGTTTGTGTTCGCGACGAAACATCAGAAACATAAAAATCCCAGCACCAGTACCGTCAATGCGCCGGCCCCACGCACAACGTTCATCACAACAAGACCGTATTTTCCAGTCACAGGATCGTAGTGATAGCAATACAAAAGCACCTGGTCGGTCGGGTTGCCGATCTTGCCCTGCGGACGCCTCCACCAGTCCGAGGCGAAGGTCCCGCGCCGGGTACTCGACGCCGTAAAAGTAGCGGGCGATGCGTCCTTCCGGCGTAAGCACCATGATGGCGGCGGCGTGGGCGTACTGCCGGCTCACGGGGTCATACGCGTAGTGAAAGCCGACGGCCTGCGTTAACGCGTCAATCGATTGCTGATCGCCCGTCAGAAAGTGCCAGTTTTCCGCAGCTCCGGGTCGCCCGTATTGGCCCGCATAAACGTCTCGCTTGGCCTTCGCCAACGCGGGCGTATCCTTTGGGTCGAAACTGACGGTGACCGCGTCGTAATCCTTACCGAGGCCAAGGGACATCGCCTTCATCGTCTGTAGTTCTCCGTTAAGGACCTCAGTGCAAAGCGCGGGGCATTCAAAATACACCAGGGAAAGCACAATTGGTTTCTTCCCGAAGTAGTCGCCCAGGCGCACGATCTTGCCTGATTCATCGCGAAAGACAATGTCCGGCGGAATCTGTTCGTTCAGGCGTTGTGCGATACCCACTTTGCTCAGGATCGCTGGTGTGCTTGCCTGTTGCGCGAGCGAGGGAAGCGCGATCAACGCGATCGCTGCAAAGAATCCCAGCCTGGTTATTGCTCTCATTGTTTCGCGTCCCCTTTCGGTGCGGGCTTGCCCGCCGCGGCGGTGGATGTCTCGCCTGCGACGGGGAGCCCTCTTTGGAGCAGCAAATCCATCGCGCGCTCGATGGGGACCCGCACGGTTCCGTCCGCACGATTTTCCCAGGCATACGATTCCAGAGACTGCTCCTGGTCCGCGTGGAACCTCAAGAAATCCTGACGGGGATTCACCTGCAACTGAGGGCCCGGAAGGCAACTGCCGGGTTCCGGCAAACGGCGAAGCGGGCGCGGGATTGGCCTGTTCTGCCGCGAAATACCGGAACAGTCCCCAGGACACTAGCAGCGTGAACACCAGCACTACGGTCAAATACACCAAGAAGGTAAACACGCCCCGCACATTGGCGTCGCGCGTCTCGTAACCTGGCGAAGCGAGGGGGCGCCGTGAGCATTTATCCGTGTTCGACGGCATGTTCCGCCACTCCTTTCAGGCGCGGATCGTTGACCGGCAAAATCGGCATCCGCTGCAATTGCCAGGTGAAATATGCAAACCACAATCCTCCCATGCCGACCGGAAGCACGACGTTCATCCAGGTCACGTGGGCATTGCCTCCACCAAACGCCGGCAGAACCATCCAGTACATGTCCACCAACGCATCAGCAAAACCAACACGGCCACAATCAACAAGGAACGTGTTCGCCGCTTCACGTGGCGAAACAGAAAGAAAAAATGGCAGGGCGAAATTCAGCACGACCAGCAGCAATCCCACTCGTCCCCATAGTCCCTGCATGCGCCGAATGTACCAGGGGATTTCCTCGGAAAGGTTTCCGCCCCAAATAATCAGAAATTGCGAGAATTCCAGGTACGCCCAGAGCATGACGAAGGTCAGCAGAAAGCTCCCGAGATCCTGGAGGTGCGAGGCTTCACGACTTTCGAGAGCGGCTCCCGGTCGGAGAGCCAGATCAGACACCGTAATGGCAAACGCCATGGCCGCCAGCGCCTGGCCCACCATGAACAGCAACCCATAGATCGTCGAATACCAACGCGGCTCAAGCGACATCACCCAATCGATCGAAGCGAAAGTTACTGTGAAACAGTACAACACCAGTCCGCCGCCGCTCAGGCCCTCCATGCGCATCCACAGCGATGCGTTACCGCCACCGGCATCTTCCTCCCGGGACCACTTATTGAGCAGGAACGCGAGCACGAACCAGCATAGCGAAATAGAAGATCATCCGTCCCGTGAAAAATGCGGGATTCAAATACAAGCGTTTGGCAAGAATGATCGGATCGGTCTGCCCGGGCTGGGACCAGACGTAAAGCGTCTTCATGCCTGCTAACAGTGGCAGTGCAGCGACGGCCATCAAAGGAAGTGTGCGGCTGCCGGCTTCGAGGATGCGCCGGATGACGAGCGCCCAATTTCCGCCGGTCAAGTGCTGCATCATCAATAGCGCCAGGCAGCCCAGCGTAATGCCAATCCAGAACAGAAACGCGACCAGATAGGATCGTAAAAAGTCGCCCTGTTGCGCCAGCCGCCCGCGATGCAAATGGCGAGCAGGAGCCGCCAATCAACACCAGCCGCATCGGCAGGCGTTCGAGATTTCAATGTGTTGTTTCAGCTGTTTCGCTCATCGTCATTCGCCCTGCAATTTTTCGCGCTCCGTGTCCGTCAGTTCGTCGATCGGTACCTGCCGGCTGAGTTGCAGCGCTCGAATATAGGCGATGATCGCCCAGCGGTCCCGCGGCGGGACCCGATAGCCGTAGGGATACATCGCGCCCAGTCCGTTCGTGATCACGTCGAAGAAATGCCCCACGGGCGCGGTGCGCAACCGTTCGATGTGATACGACGGCGGGCGGCGGAAACCGCGCTGCACGATCATGCCGTCGCCGTCTCCGGACATGCCGTGACACGGCGTACAGTAAATATTGAAACGATCCCGGCCACGCTCCAGAACTTCGCGCGTGATCGGGAACGGAAACGACTTCCGCTGGCGCGCCATTCAATTTTCCCGTGTACAACAGTTCCTGCGGCCCCGTCGTAGTTCGTCCCGCGGAACTGTGCCCTCAACGGGCATCCGCGCGGATTGACCGTCCTCAAAAAAATCGGTCGGATCATAGGGGTTAT
>CAVSOX010000018.1:0-483320 GCA_963729685.1 uncultured delta proteobacterium
AAAATTAGGCCCATCAGCTTCCTGCATACTTTTTATGCCCACGGGGTGACTTTGTCTTCCACCCACGAGTGAGTTGACAAGCCAAAAGCCGTGAATCACGGCTTACCGCCGAAAGGTGATAACGCTGAGCTAAGCGGGAGCGGTCGCCAGGATTACAGAGTTGTTATCCTCTTGTCGTTATATGAGTCGGGCAAAACATCGCTCAACAGTTGTTTCTCAGCCGTAGGGCAAACAAAACCGACTATATCATGCGCTTTTATCTGTAACAGGTTCATTATCTTGGCCCACCCCTTCGGCGGAGATACGTTTTCGTGATTTCAGCCGTGGTCTTCTTAAAACCATAAAGAGGCTCTGGATTCGCTATCCGCCATTCCTGCTGGTACGAATGAAGGGACGGTTCCATATATTCATACAACCGCAAAAGATTTCCATAAAGAAAGGCTCTTGTTTCGTCAGCCATGAATCTATTTGTGAATGCCATCAGACGAACTTCACCCGAGCGAAGCTGGCTGCTACATATCAGATCCGCGTAGGCATACTGAAAGAGGCTTCGCAGACTGTCAAAAACTGGCCCCTGGTAGTCCACATACAGTACTTTCTGAGTTTTTTGTAGTGTTGCCCATTCAGGAGACACCATTATGCCATAGTTTCCGAAATCTCTCCGAACTGGCGCAGATTGTTCAGGTAATAGTTCAGTAAAGGAAACCATTCCAAATTGCTGTGGCTCTCTGTCGGTAAAATCATGAAACGGAATGAATTGCGCTATGAGTTCCCGAATATTTGGAACCCACGCGAAGCCGTTCGTAAGAATCTTGATGACGGTATCGATGCTTCTCGTATAGTGAGTCAGCTGAGTCATTATTGCAGTTAAGGGGTCGGGCTCTGTGTGCTCATGTTTACCGGCGGTCTAAAGGGCAATTTTTTGCCCGCCTTGACAATTTTCATCGCCTCAGCAAAGCTCGTATGAAAACTGTCCTCGCTAAGTTCGTTGACAAGATCGGCCTTGAACTTCCTCTTTGTCACGACGGTCACTTCCGTGCCGTCTCCAGCCGGTTTTAGCCAAGCCCCCATGAGCGTGCCCCATGACATGGCACTAAGGCCAGTGCTCGTGAGCATATAGCCCTCGCTTCGGTGCTCTTCTATGGCCTCACAGCCGTTCCAACGAAAGATGGCCCGGCTAATATCCCAGGCCCGGTCGTAAGTAACCGGATAGCTCATCGTAATACCCTCTTTTCCGGCTTCTTTAGCTTCCTGTAAATCGGCAAGAGTCGTACAACCGGCCAGCAACCCGAACAACGCGATTATAGCCGTCAGCCTTTTCATGTTATCCCCTGTGCTCTCACGGGCGGGGCTGATAACCCCAGGCCCCTTATTTGCCGAACAACTTGCCGGTTACGGCGTCCCTGACCTCAAACCCACTCCGATTCTCCTGATTCAACGGGGTTGGGGGTCAACCTTGACAGCCTGTTGACAGCGGACACCTTTTTCGGACATCAATCCGAAATCCGCTCTCCACCCATCAATCATTACCACTTGTTTTCCTTTTCTTCAAGAAGAATCTTGAACCCCAGCACTCCCGGAAGCAGGCGAGTATCTCATGCACTGGCTACTCAGGTAACGGGCCGAAGCCAAGAATCACGCATTACTATGCGAAAACGCAACATGAGGCTCACCCATAGGTCGGCTTTTTCGGCGATCTGGTGCGTACACTCGTTAGCCCTGTCTAACTGACCCAGTAGCAATGCCAGAGGTCTGAGCCGCGCCCCGAGGACAACTCCTTCCAGATGTCTGTAAAACTATTCGGTCGGCTCCGACTTTACCGGCTATCGCGGCTCATGACAACAGTAACGTCAAAGACGGAAACGCCATCTTTGGTAGTGAATATAACCAACGTATAATCTCCATCTGTGTTCGAAACAGGTGCCAGCATCATCAGGTTGCCCGCTTCTGAAATTGACATCCCTCTGGATAAGGTATACTTAATCTTTTTCGATAGATCACTCTCGGTTTCGATGTTGGGGATCATTGTTTTGTATCGGGAAAGGACGGACAATATTGGAAACGCTTTTGGCCTGAAATTGATTATATAGCCATACAGTTCCTTGTTATCTTTAGAAGTTTGCGAAAAAAAGGACCTCACTTGTGTTATGTCGTGTATATTGTTTTTTGGAGGTTTTACGACAATGCAATTAGTGGTTTTGTCGTAGCCTTTTTTTACAACTGCCATGATATTAGTTCCCTTTGGGAAGGAGGACGCCACCGCAAAAGCTGCCATCTCTTCCAACCACTTTCTGCTGTTTTCCGCTGTATGTAGCCTTACGGCGACCAAGCCTTCCCAGTCCATTGTGTCGATAGCATGAGACTGTATTGCCAAAGCCAGTACAGGACACACTATCAGGAAATGCCAAACCAGCTTCTTAGCTGTTTTCATGTACGCTCCTCTTTTATAATCTTGCTTTTTCCGCTTCTCTGACCGACCATCTCTTTTTCAAACTCACTGTACATTTCCCGATCTTACGCCCTAATTAACAAACCGTCAACGAAAAGTCAGCCAAAAGGTGTTCTCGAACAGCACCATCCAGCAGTTGCACGGCCATGTCTTCTTGAGGTAGTTGCACTTTTAGGGGCTGTCTTGGGGGCATGTCGGTTTTTTATATGTTTGAAATAGATGTTATAACGCTATGTTATCTGCTTAATGTGATGGACGCCGCCTCCACCATTTTCTTATTGATATTATTAGCATTATCTCCCTCCAGTTCGTTCCAGGGCCGTTCCAGGCCCTTTGAACTTTATGATCCTCTTTTCAAGCAATGCCTTTCGCGCGGAGACCTCCACCTTTGCATACTTTCTGACCGATTCGATCCGCGCGTGATCCGTCGCCATCTGCACTTCATGGATTGAATAGCCGTACTCGTTGACAAGTTGAGAACATGAGCTATGCTTCACGCCGGGATAGAGAGGTATCGTTTCGCCCGCTTTCTTGCACGCCTCTCTCCACAGGTTCGATAATGCTTTCCCGGTGTACGGTTTCCCCGGCCTTTCACCCTTCGCATTCATGAAGAAATAGGGCGAGACTGCGGACAAGCGTTCCTGCTTTGCCTTTTCCGTGTCCAGGTACGGAATGAACTCGTCCACCATCGGCACGTAGTGAATCTCTCCGTCTTCGTCCTATTGATCAACTGTCTATCGGAAAAAGACCGATGAACGATGAACACCTTGCCGTCGAAATCGACCTTATGGAGAGAGGCAGCCTCGCAGGGCCGCCGAAGGTGAAACTTGAGCCACCAGAAGATCGGCTGGTCTTCCCCGGGGATCGCCTCGATAACGGATCGCTGCCTGTCTTCGGGAAGCCATTTGATAGGCGTGTCAGTGATGTTGTACACCTTCCTCCTCGGGAAGAGCGGCACCGAAGGGATACGGCCCGATCTGCACGCGAAATGAGGCAGGCGTGAAGGCAGTACATCACGTTAAGCTTTCCCTTGCCTTCCCGGTTGATGCTGTTCAGAATCCGCATGAGCGTGTCGTAGCGGACCTCATGAAGACGAATACGCTCCTTCTCGAAGAACGGTATCAGATAGTTCTCGATGCTGCCCCGATAATCCTTGTACGTGGCGGGGGCCAGGGTGGGCTTCACGGTTTCAAGCCACTCTTTGAGATAGTCTGACACTTTGCACGGAAGCTCCGTGTACTCCTCGATCCGGAAGACGCCCTTTTCGACGTCCGCCTGCATGCAGGAGAGAAGCTTATCGGCCATCCGGCGATCATAGAGCGGTTCCCCTTTGTAGTGGTATACCTTGTACGTCTTCTGATGCTCCCGATCGTACCAGGATACATAGTACCTCTTTACGTGCGCCGCATAGCCGATCTTCCCTTTCATACAAACACCCCCAGGAATGAATTTACCTGAAGGAATTATATTTTGGGGAGGACCGGCTGTCAATTTCCCGCGCTCCGCTGCCGTTTAGCCTTACATCCTTACTTCCACCCTTAATTCCCCGTTCTCCAAAGGGTCCAGGAAAGATTACTTGACCGGCGTCCCCTCTCCTTCGTCCTTTTCCATGGCGCCCTTTATCAGCCACGCCACGGCATTCAGGTTCGGAAAGGTCTTCCTCAGCCGGTCTCTGAATTCTTCCCCGCCCATCTTTGCCACAATTTCGTCAAGCTGTTCGTCGGTCGGCATGCCGCCCCTTTTGAACATTTCGATGTATGCCTTCAGCATAAGGTTCACGAATTCCGACACGGATACTTTTCTCGGTAGCTCATCCAGGTTGTCATAGACATCACTGTCAATCGATAAGGTAATCTTTTTTCTCATGTTCCCTCCTCTTAGGGAAGACGTATTATACGTCGATGTGGTAATGGTAGTACGATACCACCACCCGTGTCAAGAGATTTTTGTCGAAAGGTTTTTGAAGCTGGATAATTCAGCTATTTACCAGCGCATCAGGGCCTAAAGATTGAACAAACTGGTGTTTTTTGATATTTTGAGAGTTACTAAGGCATGCTTTGTTTTATGATGCAAATCGTGGCCGATCCTATCATATTGCTGCAAGGACATAAAATGTCGAATCACATCACGCAGTTAGTTTCTCAACATGAAAAGAGGCATGTGATCAATAACGACATCGTTTTTTATCAGAATAGCCTCTTGATTTTCTCCTACATATCCGCCCATGCGATTCTTTGCATTGATTCCGACCTGTACAATATACCCGAATTTGAAGTTGCCAAACGCAGAAAAATATCCTTGATACGGTTCTTTAACCCATCTGTAGTGTGCAGAATATGGATCAAAGAGTACCTGAGAGTAATAGTTGGTTACAATTTCTTGATAGCGGCTGGGATAGCTTCCGTAGTCAGCTGAGGACAGCTGTTGCGGTGTTGGAACGGTTGCGCACGAACAAACAGCTAGAAGAAAAAACAGTATTCCGATAACCCTCATCGATTTCATGCGCCCTCCTCATCGGCTGCCCGATCAAGTTATTCATATGCAAGGCTGGTGGGACCGGTGTTTACCTTCCTTTTGCATCATACTACTCTGTAATATTAATGACAACAAATAATATGGACTAACGCTTATCACGGCTTGAGGCGTACACCTACTCGGGAAGCGGGCCGAAACCCAAGAATCACGGATTACCATGAGAAAGGCAACATGAGCGTCACCTAAAGCCAGGTGTTCCGGCGATCTGATGCCCCACAATCGTTAGCCGTTATAACTGACGCAGCAGCAATGCCAGAGATCTGAGCCGCGTCCCGAAGGCAGCTGCTTCCCAACGCCTATAAAACTATTCGTCGGCTCCGACTTTATGGGCATGTCGCGGCTCATGACAACAGTAACATCAAAGACGGAAACGCCATCTTTGGTAGTAAATATAACCAACGTATAATCTCCATCTGTGTTCGAAATAGGTGCCAGCATCATCAGATTGCCCGCTTCTGAAACTGACATCCCTCTGGATAAGGTATACTTAATCTTTTTCGACAGATCACTTTCGGTCTCGACGTTGGGGATCATTGTTTTGTATCGGGAAAGGACGGACAATATTGGAAACGCTTTTGGCCTGAAATTGATTATATAGCCATACAATTCCTTGTTATCTTTAGACAGTTGGCGAAAAAAAGGACCTTACTTGCGTTATGTCGTGTGTATTGTTTTTTGGAGGTTTTATGATAACGCAATTAGTGGTTTTGTCGTAGCCCTTTTTTACAACTTCCATGATATTAGTTCCCTTTGGGAAGGAGGACGCCACCGCAAAGGCTGCCATCTCTTCCAACCACTTTCTGCTGTTTTCCGCCGTATGTAGTCTTACGGCAACCAAACCTTCCCAGTCCATTGTGTCGATAGCATGAGACTGTATTGCCAAAGCCAGTACGGGACACACTATCAAAAGATGCCAGATCATCTTCTTAGCGGTTTTCATTTATGCTCCTCTTTTGTAATGTTGCTTTTTCCGGCTTCTCTCACCGAACATCTCTTTTTTGTACTCATTGTACATTTCCCGATTTTACGCCCAAATTAACAAACAGTCAACGAAAAGTCAGCCAAAAGGTGTTCTCGAATAGGACCATAAGCAGTTGCGCGGCCATTCCTCTTTGCTCCATCTCTTCTGGGCCTTCTTCGCAGGTCATAGAGCCTGTAGCACCGGCCATGTACGTCACCGGCCCCACAAGCAGGCTATTGATATACGTGACCTCGTAAGTTTTGCACACCTCCGGGATGTTCAGCTGCTCCAGGATCGCGCCGATACTCTCCCCCCTGGTCTCTTCCGGCCGATAGAGTCCGCGTGAGGTAAAGAAACGCCTGTGGCCCGTCAGTTCTTCTTCTGAGAAGTCCTTTATCATGTACCGGGAGATATAGCGGCCTGGGTTGTCGTAGGACTCCATGGCCTCGATAGAGACGGTTCCCCGGCCCCATCTCTCGACCAGCTCCTTTTGGGGTATGTACGGAAGACCGAAGACGGCGACGTGGTAATGCCAGACCTTCACCCCGTACTTGGCGTATCGTTTCCACTGGATTTGGGGAACGCCGACATAGGTAAAGGCCCCGTAGTGATAGCGGAGCTTCTTGAAGAAGTTATCGAAGTACCGGTTCGCCTGTTGAATGTCCGTGATATTCTCCGCGAAGGTCAACGTCAGGAATTTGTCCCTCTTGTTCTCCTGGCAGTGACGGCCTACGTTTGAATTGACGAGCCTTTTTACCTCCCTCATCGCCCGGAAGATGTTATCGAATCTCGCTTCCCTTTTTCTCGCTTCCCTGGCTCCTATGTGTTTACCCGGCTTTGCCCCTGTTCTGGCTTTGTGATACTCGTAGGTTTCCGCGTGATCTCCTGAGATGACGCACTTGGCCGAATACTTCTTTAAAAGGGTTTTCGTGAGTTGTGAGGTATTTATCGAGTTAAGTACACCGCCCCGCCCCCGTGCTCCTTCCGTCCGCTCGGGAGGCGGGAGCGGTGAAGTACCCGCTGCCTCGCTTCGACGCTGCGCCTTTTCAACAATTGCCGTCTCGCTTGCCTGCGGCGATGGCCGGGACCGCTCGCCCCCTTCGAAGCGTCGATGCTCGCTCGGAATTGTTGAAAAGACTCCGCTTCCCTGGTTGAGATTTGTACCTGGATGCTTTAGAATGTACTTGTACATATTCCACCCCGCCCCCGCGACGCCGACCAAGCACCGGGGGCTTTTTTATTCGTCCTGAATTAGCTCTTGCTGATGACGAAAAGCCGGCATGATAGCCGGCTTAGGGGTGGTGGTTTTTTCGAGACTCGTGCAGGTTCGTTCCAGGAATTAGAAAAACGGTGAAAAAAGATGTGTTATTTCAGTTACTTGCAGATGGGGGTAAGTTTTCGATTCCCATGCACTTCCGCCATTTCAATAATACCAGCACTTTTCTTCACATCTTAAGGTTGAGACCAGGAAACCCACCCAACGCCCCGGCACTTCCGATGATGAAATTGTGCCTGGATTGTGCTTGAGTGCGGAGAATAGAGTAGGACCCCCGCGGAGCAAGGGACGTCGCCTCAAGGACCGCGCTTTGCCGTCTCCTTTCAGGAAACATCATTGAAAATACGCGCTATCGCTGCGGCAAACTCTTTCCTGGTAAGGGGCTTATTGATCAGTGCGCGAACGCCCTTCGACCGCACTTCTTTGAGTGAGACCACGGCTCCCGTATACAGGGCTATCGGTATGTCGGGACGAACACGCAGAAACTCGGCCGCAAGTTCCGCGCCCTCGATACCGGATAGCAGGTGATCGGGGACTATCAGGTCAAATTGGTGGGGATTATCGTAAAAGGCCCTCAGAGCGTCTTCGGCGTCGGGCACTGCTACCGGATGGTAGCCGATTTGTTTGAGGATGTCCCGGGTCAACTCGCACAGCGCCTCGTCGTCATCGACGATCAAAATTGTCTTTTTGTCCGACATTCCCTCCTCCTGGACGAAACGCACAATCGTATTCGGGATGACATTCCTGCGACCATATTTCAGGAAAATCAGGTGCGGGACGCCGTTGTGGAAAAAGCTTAATCGAGTCGCAGATGAGTTTCAAGGGGGGTCCGACGCGAGATTACGGTCCGGAATCTGCGTCTACCTTGTCTCATCTTCTTCAAATTCATATTTGCAACGACCATCGGCCCTGTAGTCGTCACAAGAGGGTAAGGGTATGCATGAGACACCATTCAGGAAGCACCATTTACCATCCGGTGCAAATAATGAAAGACCCAAAATCTCAAACAGGCCGTCTTCCATATATCTACCTTCCTTCTCAATGCTTCTCGAACACCTTTGAGCACACATAACCTACCGGATATCCTGATAGAGATGGTTCTTGTCGTCGTAATCATGGATTTCATTGTTAAGTAAGTTACCACACTGCTCACAAATAGAACCGGAATAGCAGTCTTTACAATAAATATGGCCGCATGAATCACATTCACCCGTCATCGGCTCGTCGCATTCCTCGCAGAATTGTCCGACCTCAGTTTTTTGTCCTCCGATCGGATAGTCGATGTCGGCGCCGTCGGGAGGAAACAACCGATCGTCGGAATCACTCCCGTCTTCATAATCATAGAGGACATGGTTTTTGCCGTAATCATCCGAGGGGACTGATCTTTCCCTGCGCGTTTGCCCGTCACGCTTCTCAAAGCCGCCGACCTCCACTTCGTTTAACGGCGTTTGTTTCTGTATGCAAGTATCTGTTCAACGTTGAACTAATGCAAGACAGATGCCATCTTGCAACTACGCGATATATCAGACCGATAAGAGAGGGGCAATCATGCGACTGTAAAATATTTCGTGAATGAACAGGATCTTATCTATGATAAACAGAGTAATAACGAGGTCTTTATGCGATACGGACAAACTCCCTCAGACGTGGGATCTCACTGTAAAAGAACCGGACACTTTGCTTTATCCGCATTCTTCCCTGATCGGCGGGCGTCGAGCTCACCATACCGGCGGCCCGGCTGTCTTGACCGATGGACGCCTCATGCAGGTGAGACCCGTTGGCTTTCCGTCCCACCCTCACGGATGGTGTGGCTTTGTCAGACAGGTTCTGTAGGTTCAGTGATACGATGTTGGACTCAAAAGTCAAGAAGAAAATGCTGCCGTCCAATTAATGGACGGTCAACACGGCATTGCTTTGTCTCTTCCATTATGTATATCACTCTGTATGTACGTCATTCAGTCTTTTATTCGGAGAGCCTCTCCCGGGTCTCCCTTGTCATCGACACGGGCACGGGTGGCTGTCATAGTACCGTGAGGATGACAAAGCCGTACGTCAGCAAACATTTCTGCACTTTTCGATAGACAACTTACCTCGGGCTGTGATACACTCGGGCTGTAATACATATGTAAACATATGAGGGCGACGACCAGTGTGCGGTGCCGGCAATCCGCAAAACGGGTCGCCCCGGCAGGGTGGCGCATCGATGTCGTTCAGAAAGATTTTCAACAAGGTCGGCTTCGCAAAGTGGTGTCCCTCACGGTTAAGAGACTCTCTCCCCACGTCAGGGCAACAATTCCCGGGCTCCAAGACCGAGGGAAATCGATCGGTGATGAGGACCGGCGTGCTTTCGCGCTGCGCTGCCGGTTATCTGTCCGTTTTTCTGCTCCTCGGGGCCTCGAACGTTTACGCGGTTCTGAAGCTTCACGTTCTCGACAGGACCACGATCCCGGCCCTCAACGCGGACATCAGGATCCTCGAATGCCAGAAGACGCTTATCAACGAAATGCTCTCGGAGATGCGCTACGAACGGAAATACCTGCTGACGCGCGATCCCCGTCTATACGATCAGTTCCTTGAAGCAAACAGGGAGTTTCACCGATACCTGGCGGAAGGTCACGCGGCGGCAAAGACGCGGCAGAGGGACTTATTCGGGGCCGTCGAGACGCACCATATCCGGTATGAGACCCTCGTGAGCGAGGAATTGACCCACCTCGCTGATAATCGGTCTTACGGCCGGGGGCAGTACCGGACGGAAAAAGACAACGCGTCGGACGCGGTGCTAGAAGCGCTGAAAACGCTGGGCGGCTACGGCCGAAAGGACGCCGATCTGAGAGTGGCGATGGTGAATAGGGCCAGGACCTCATCGTTGGGGATGACCGTCTGGTCGCTGATGTTTACCCTCCTTTTCTCGCTTGTCGTCTCTTACATCGTGACGAGGAGCATTACGGGACCCCTGGCGAAGCTCGTCAGCAAGACCAGAGAGATAGCGGCCGGGGTGTTCCGGGGCAACCTCGATATCGCCTCTCCTTCGGAGGTGTCCGAACTCGCCGGGGCGTTCAACGCGATGTGCGAGAGGCTCGCGGAAGTGGACGGGATGAAGAACGACTTCCTCTCCCTCGTCTCTCATCGAGCTCCGCACCCCCCTTACGACAGTCAAAGAGGGGACGAGCCTTCTGCTCGAGGGGGTCTGCGGCGAGATCACGGAAAAGCAGGAACAGCTTCTCCGCATCCTCTCTAACGAGACGGGACGACTGATAGAAATGGTGAACTCACTCCTCGATCTTTCCAAGATGGAGGCCGGGATGATGGCCTATACCTTCACGAATGTGAGCATCGTACCCCTCATCGACCAGGTGATGACCGAGCTGGTGCCCCTCGTGGAGGCCAAGAGGATCGTCCTTGAAAGGGAGGTCGCCCCCGATTTTCCTCTCCTGACGATCGATGAAGACCGAATATTGCAGGTCCTGCGAAACCTCGTCGGGAACGCGGTCAAGTTCACGCCGGAGGACGGCCGGATCTCGGTCGAGGCCCGCAAGACGGGCGCCGGCGTGGAGGTCTCCGTCCGGGACACGGGACCGGGCATCGCCGAGGAAAGGCTCGTGACGATCTTTGACAAATTCGGCGGCTCGGACCGAAAGAGCGGCACCGGGCTGGGCCTGGCGATAGTGAAGCACATCATCGACGTGCATGGAGGCAGGGTATGGGCAGAGAGCACACCGGACCACGGAAGCAGATTTGTGTTTCGCTTATCGTGCTGATGCTGGTCTCGGTGACGGGCTGCGCCCTATGGGGTGGCCGGGAGGGACACAAGGAGCGTGTTCCTTCGGGCGTGCTTGAGGACGAGGCAGGGAAGGTCCCGCCCGGTGCCGAAGAACAGGCGGCGGCGGAGGCGCAAAGGCAGGCAAAATCCGATGCGGCACACACGCATCTCGTTACGGCACGGAAGCTGTTCCTGGACGGTGATTACGCCGGTGCCCTCCGAGAATATGAGAGTGTGCTCTCCGCCTCCGCCGACGGCCCGGCGGCCGAAGAAGCCCTCCTTTCCATGGGGTTGATCTGGGCCCATCCGGCAAACCCGAGAAGAAATTACCGGACGTCGGCGCTCTATCTGAAAAGACTTACACGGCTCCATGTAAAGAGTATTTTTGTCGAGCAAGCCAGGGTCCTTGCGCACATTTTGCGCGAAAACAGTAAGGCCGCGGACAGGATCAAGAAGCTGCGCGCCGTGTTGGAGGGATTGGAGAAAGTGGATATTGAGATCGAGGGCATAAAAAAGGTCCAGGAGCGGTAGGGGGCTTGCATGGGTCAAGGAAAAATCCTGATAGTCGACGATGACCGCAGCCTGCTTCAGGTGCTGAAGATCCGCGTGGAGTCGAAGGGATACGAGGTGATGGTGGCCGAGAAGGAGAAGGACGCCCTGAAAGTAGCCCAAATCGAAGACCTCGACCTCTCGATCGTCGACCTCCAGCTCGCGCGTGGCGACGGGATCTCCCTCATGAAGGACCTTCATCTCATCCTTCCCGACATGCCCGTCATCATCCTCACGGCGTTCGGGACAATCGAGAGCGCGGTGCGGGCCATGAAGGACGGCGCTTACGGCTACCTCACGAAACCCTTCAACCCGCGGGACCTTTTGAGCCACATCGAAAGGGCGCTGGAGCACCGCAGGCTTACGTCGGAAATCAGCCAGGTGAAAGGCATCCTCGAAAAGCAGATCGACTTCCCTGAGATGGTCATCAAGAGCGACAAGATGCGCCGCGTCCTCAGCGTAGTGGCGCGTATTGCCCCCAGCGATTCCACCGTCTTCATCAACGGCGAAAGCGGCACAGGCAAGGAGCTGATCGCGAAGGCTATCCATCTTGCCAGCCCGCGGAGGGAGAAGCACTTTGTTGCCCTCAATTGCGCGGCCCTGCCTGAGCCGCTGCTCGAGAGCACGCTGTTCGGTCACAAAAAGGGCGCGTTCACGGGCGCCGTCGAGAGCACCAAGGGCCTTTTCGCCCAGGCCAACGGCGGCACGCTATTCCTCGACGAGGTGGGGGATTTGGCGATGTCGATCCAGTCGAGGTTGCTCCGCGTCCTCCAGGAGCACCAGTTCTACCCTCTGGGCAGCGAAAAGCTGCGGGAAGTCGATGTGAGGATGGTTGTCGCCACGAACAAGAACCTGGAGGAAGAGGTAAGCAAAGGAACGTTCCGGAGCGACCTTTTCTACAGGATCCACGTGATTCCGATCTACCTCCCTCCCCTCCGCGAGAGAAAGGAGGACATCCCGCTCCTTGTGGAGCACTTTTTGAAGAAGCTGACCCTGAGCATTAACAGGGAGATGAAGGGCATCACGCCGGGAGCGATGAAAAAGCTGATGCTCCATAACTGGCCCGGCAACATACGGGAACTGCAGAACACGCTGGAGTGCGCGGCTGCGATCGCGCCGTCGAACGTGATTACGGAAGACCTTATCCTCCGGCAGAGGACCCGCCCCGGACAGGAAGGGGCAGCCGAGCAGCCGATCCGGTCCTTGAGACAGGCGAAAGACGCATTCGAAAGGGACTACCTCATCAACCTCCTCCACTCCTGCCGGGGTAACGTGAACGAAGCGGCGAACCTTGCGGGGAAATACCGGGCAGATTTGTACAATATCCTCAAAAAACACCGACTCAACCCGGGGGATTTCAGGTCGAGAGCGTACGAAACCGGCCACTAAATAATTGCGAGTGCCCTCATCGCTCCCTCGTCATTAGCCGAAGTGGTCGTCTATCGCTCGTCGCATATATGATGGGGTCAGCGTGGGGGCAGGTATGTGTAGGGAATAACCTGCATGTTGTCGGGAAAAACCATACAGAATGAATCCGGCCCCGACAGGTTGTGCTCTTGCCAATATTCAGTACGTAAAGTTCGATAACACCACGGAATGCTTGGGTTGCTGCCTTCGCGTCCCGTCCTCATCCTCCTCCTTTCCCGATTATTCGATACATGGAACGAAAATTGCTTGAGTTACAACGTAATTTACAACTTTTGGATGAAGCCGGATAAAACCGACGATGCGGCGGTGAAGATCGGGCACCTTCATCCAAAAGTTATATTCGACATGCGACTTAAGGGGCACGCGTGGAGAAAATGGTTGGCTCATTCTCGATCGACCTTGAAATTATCGATTATCCCCGGCGAAGGACCAATTTTTTTTGCCGCCGGTTCGGAGGTGCGGTACTCGAAGGTGATTTCGGCCACATGTTGCCGCACGATAAGGAGAAGGAGAGATGAAAAAGATGTGGCAGGTGGTAAGTCTGGCGGCGTTTTTCGCGGTAACGGCGGGGTGCGCGGGCAACGCGGCCCGCACGGAGGCGGATCACACTACCTGCTACAAACTGGCAATCGCAAACCAGACGCTGCATCCCGAGGCGGCCCTGAACTTAAGGCCGGTGACAGGCATGCAGGCGCCGGAGGCATCCAGGATCCACGAGAGGTACGTCAAGGGTTTCGAAAAACAGTCGCCTGAGCAGACTTACGTAATCCCCATGACGGCCCAGGGGGGCAGTTTCAGTAACACGACACGATGAGGGGATGGGGGCGCATGATGTCTTTCGTGAAGAATAACCGCGGGACGACCGCCCTGGAGTTTGCCCTCGTCCTGCCGGTTTTCGCCCTCCTCATCTTCGGCATATTCGACATAGGCCGTTACCTGTTTGTCCAGAACACGCTGCAGTTCGCCACCGTGGAAGGCATGAGGCTCGCGACGGTGGGCGGAACGCTGAACGGCGCGAACGGCAATCCGCTGAGCAGGGCGGCATCGATCACGCAGGAGATAGATAACGTGGCGGCTCTCGCGGGCATTTCGGGCACACAGGTCAGCATATTCCCGATCACCGCCGGCTACGGCGATCCGACAGGCTGGATGGGCGAGCTGAACGCGGGAAACCCCGGGGACTACATGAGGGTCGTGACCACCTACAGCTATACGTTCTTGACACCCCTTATCGGCACATTTTTTCCGGGCGGGGTCTCGACGATCACGGCCCAGGCGACTTACAGGAACGAGCTCTTTTCAAACTAAGGCGAGGCGGCCCATGAATAAACGCATCATGGCGACAAAAAGCAGGGGGGTTGCAGCCCTTGAATTAGCCCTTATCCTGCCGCTCCTCTGCATGATGATTTTCGCCGTAGTGGATATCGGCAGGCTGGTAAATGCAAGGCTCATCGTCACGGACCTGAGCCGGGAGGGCGCGAACCTCGCGTCGCGCGATCTCAAGTCGGGGACCGATCTGCTCACGTACCTCACCGACTCGTCATCCCCGCTCAACATGGCCGCGTCAGGAAAGATATACGTGACGACCATAACGGCCGGTACAACCGCGAGATCCCCCGACCCGACGATCGCCTCCCAGATAAGCACGGGGGCCCTGTCGGTGACAAGCGGGATAAACGCCGGCGCGGCGGATTTGGGGCTCTCCGCCCCGATCTACAGCCATCTGGTCTACAACGCGGCCAATCAGGTGCCCGATATCCTCGGCGTCGCAGTGGTCGAGGTCTTTTATGACTACACCCCGATCACGCCCCTCGCGCAATTCGTGCCGGGTCTGCTCGGCGGAGACACCGTTATCGCCAGCAAGGCCGTCTTCTGCATATCCGGAGGCATGTGATGAGAAGGGGCATAGCCGGAAACGAAAGAGGCGCGACGCTCATCACTTTCACGCTTCTGCTCACGGCGCTTATGGGCTTCGTTGCCCTTGGAATAGAGGTAGGCACCTGGTACGTAAGGAGGGCCGAGCTCGCGAAAGCAGTGGACGCCGCAGCCCTCGCCGGAGCGGCGAACATCGCCTCCCCGAACCTCAACCTGGTTGCCCTTGCGCAGGATTTTGCAGACGCCAACTTCGCGCCCGGATATCTGGGAACGCCGACCTCAGGCAATGGCGCCGCCTCCTACGCGGTCGGCTACAACACCTCGCAGACTCACGGTGACGGGAAGCACGAGCGCCCAGGGGCTCATCACGCCGCTGTTCGGGGTACCGGCCATCCCGATTTCGGCGACGGGGGTTGCCCAGAAGAACCACGCCCAGATCATGCTGATACTCGACTGCTCGGGCTCCATGCAGGGCACGCCGCTCACGAACCTGAAAACAGCGGCAACCAGCTTTCTCTCCTTCTTCACGTCCAGTCAGAGCGAAGACCAGATGGGTCTGGTGACCTTCGCGACAGCGGCGGCCGTCAAGGTGCGGCTGGAAACAAACTTCGTGTCGTCGATGCAGGGCGCTATCAATACGATCCAGGCAAATGGCGCGACCAACGCCGAGGACGCGATTGCACAGGCCGGCGCGCAACTCCCCGTCCAGACAGGCACGCCGAACTCGAGTTGGAAGCAACAGTACATTGTGTTCATGACCGACGGGGAGCCGACCGCGTTCAGGAGCACCTTCGTTCACGGGAACAGATCATACGACGCGGTCGTCTGCACGACGACGAACGGCTCAAACCAGTGGTACGACATATATCCCGACCTGGGGAGCCCAACGACAGGGAACTTTCTGTCGGTGAACGCTGTCCAGACGGGACGCGGGCAAAACGAGAGCGCCTGCCAGAAACAGGGCGTCTACTCGACAAGTTGGGCGACGCCGTTCGCGGCATTTGCCCCGCCGAGCCCCTATACCACCGCGGGCTACTGCGACATGAACCAGGCTTCCCCGCGCACGACGCTCGCGACCTACGTCCACACCGTGGCCGAACAGATGGCCGTTAACAACGCTGCGGCACTGAAAACGAGAGGGGTATCGATCTACACCATAGGGCTCCAGGGTAACGGCGGCATCGACACGACCTTTCTGGGCAATGTGTCGAGCGGGTCCAGTTTCGCGTATGTGGCCCCGGATTCGACCCAGCTTCAGGCGATATTCAACACGATCGCCAAGGATATTACGTTGCGGCTTGTGCAATAAAGCAATGTTGACTATGGATTACAAAGTATAGATTTGAGGAGAAATGTTCGTGATGACAATTGATTGTGGAGATATCAGGCTGAGCCGTGGCGGCGGAGCGATGTACGGCACCAGGGGCAGTATTCCCGGCTTGGTTCAATAGGAGGTTGGCCATGACTGTCAATCGGAATCTATCGGTCAGGATCGAGGTCCGAAGAAGGGAGATGCACGATGAGCTTGCAAGGGTGATAAGCGCCCTTCCGGACTTTGAGATAATGGATTCGAACGCCGCCGGTCCCTGCGACCTGTTGATTATGGAGATCGGCGGCGACCCGGACAGGGATTTTGAGCATATTGCCGCGATCCAGGCGGCGGGTAACGCTCGCGAGATTTTTTTGACGTCGGCAAACAACGATCAGCAGATCTTGATTCAGGCCCTCCGCTCGGGCGTGAAAGAGTTCTTCACCCAGCCGATGAACAAGCAAGAGGTAATAGGCGCGCTCTCTAAATTTGTCCTCAGGGGGCAGAAAGGAGACGGCAGGAACGAGCCTGTACGGGAAAAGAGGGGAAAGATTATAGACATACTGGGCGCCAAGGGCGGGGTGGGTGCAACTACCATCGCGGTAAACCTCGCAGGCAGCCTGGCTGGCCTTCAAGGTAATCCGTCCGTTGTCCTCGTGGACCTCAGCCGCCTCATGGGCGAGGTATCCCTGTTCCTGAACATCAAACCGGTTTTTGACTGGATGCAGGTCGCCAAGAACATTTCCCGTCTCGATGGAACCTATCTGAGGAGCGTTTTACTGAAGCATCCTTCCGGCATCCATGTGCTGCCGTCGCCCACAAAGCTGATGGATGGGCAGGCGCCGCCGCCCAAGGTGATCGAGGTACTTCTCGGGCACTTGCAGCAGTTATTCGACCTCGTTGTCGTCGACAGCGACAGGCCCCTCGACGATCTCTCGAAAGTGGTCTTAAAGGCCGCGGATAAGGTTCTCCTTGTTGCAACACCCAGCCTTCCCTGCATTGTCAACATTAAAGGACTCATGGATGCATTTCAGATCCTGGGCTATCCGTCGAGCCAGCTTATTGAGGTGGTGGTCAATCGGTCCAGCCAGAAAGGGGGCATCTCCCTGCAGGAAGTGGAGCAGGCCATAGAGAAGAAGATCTCATGGCATCTCCCGAACGATTATCGAAGTGCAAATAGTGCCATAAACAGCGGGAAGCCCCTGAGTGTCGCGGCATATGGCAGTGAGCTGAGCGGAGAAATCATCGCGATGGCATCCGCCATCGCAGGCATTGCCGACCCAAGGGTCAAGGCCGGAAGAGCCTGGTTTTCCCTATTCAAGCGGGAAACGCAGCCAGGAGACACGGTAATGGAACCGACCTACGAAAAGCCGACCGGACCTCAGATTAGCCCGGAGCACAACGAGCTGAAAACCAGGGTCCACGACCGGCTCATCGATATTCTCGACCTCTCGGTCCTCGATTCCCTTGTCCGGGACGTGCTGAAAAGGGAGATAAGGAAAGCTATCGAGGGCATAATGGCGGCAGATGACTTTTCCATTCCCCTCAATTCACACGAAAAGGAACAGTTTCTGCAGGAAATCGAGGATGAGGTACTGGGAGTCCTTGGAAGGGTCTGTGCGACGCAAGGGGACTCCGGAGATGAGGTCGACCAAAAGAAGGCCGTCGATGGGACCAATAAGTTTTTAGTCGCGTGACATCCGGTTTGCACAAAAATCGCAAAAGGGATGGTTTACCATCCCTGTAAAAAAGGAGGTGAAAAGAATGGACAAGATCAAGAGGTTCCTGAAGGGAGAGGAAGGTGTGACCGCTATCGAGTACGGGCTGATTGCTGCATTGATCGCGGTAGTGATCATAGGGGCCGTCACCACGCTGGGTACGTCTCTTTCAGAGAAATTCACGGCGATATCGACGGCTATTACCGGTGCCGGTGCTCCGGCGGGATGAGCTGAACGCCAAGGGGGATGCACGCATCAGTCCGATGGCGTGCATCCCTCATCGTACGAGACCTTCCGGTTTGCCTAAAACCGAGGAAGTGGAGTTGTCCATGTATCTGTTAATCTTTATCACGGCGGTGCTCGTGTTTGCCTCCGTCACCGACATCCGCAATCACCGGGTTCCTAACTGGCTCACCTTTTCGGGAATGGTAGTCGGGTTGGCGTCCTACTTTCTGACAGGCGGTTTTGGCGGACTCTTATTCAGTGCGGAGGGCTTGATACTGGGGTTTGCATTGCTCATCCCCTTCTACATGGCCGGCGGGATGGGCGCGGGAGACGTGAAGCTTCTTGCCGCTGTCGGGGCTCTGCTGGGCCCTTTTGGCGTGATGAAAGCATTCCTGTGTACCGCGCTCGTGGGCGGCGCGTACGCAATTATACTCCTGGCCGTGAGCCGGTGGCGTAATAGAACCGTCACGAAGTATGAAACGAGAGCGCGCACACTAATTTTCAAGCGGAACGTCGAGGGCCGGACACCGGTCGATACGACGAAAAGAGCGCCTGTGCTTTGTTACGCGGTTGCTATCGCTTTCGGTACGTTCCTTTCGCTGCTGAAGAATGCGTATCTCGGATAAGTAAGCAACCTCGCGGAAACGAACAGGTTCAGCATAAGAACGGAAGGGAATACTAAAGTGCCGGAAATGACAAGAAAGGAGGCCTGCCATGGGAAAGAATAGACCATTCCTCGTGATCGGCGCAGGCATATTCCTTGCCCTGCTGGTTAGCATTTTCACTTACAATTGGCTGCAAAAGAAGTCAAAAGTGGAAGTGCGGGCGATTGAGACGCAGCAGGTAGTGGTTGCCTCGGTCGACCTGCCGTGGGGCACTGTGCTCGGCAGAGGTGTGGTCAAACTTGAGCCTTTTCTGAGGAAGAGCCTGCCGGGCGGCTGCTTTATCGATCCCGCCGCCGTCGAGGGGAGGACGTTACTCAACCCTGTGAAGGCCGGGGAATTAGTCATGGAGTCGAGGCTTGCGCCGACGACCGTAACAGGCGGCGGCGTGAGCGCGATCATCGCCGCAAACAAGAGGGCTATGGCCGTCAAAGTGGACAAAGTGGTGGGCGTGTCAGGCTTTATCCACCCGGGGAACCGGGTGGATGTGATGGTGACCCTGGACAAGCAGGGCGAGGTACCCGGACCCATTGCCAAAATAGTGCTGGAGAATATTTTGGTACTCGCCACAGGTCCGGAAATGGAAAAAACCGGTAAACAGGAAAAGCCCACACCGGTGGACGTCATCACTCTCGAGGTGACCCCCGAGGAAGGGGAGAAGCTGGCACTGGCAGCGAACGAGGGGAAGCTCCAGTTGGCGCTCAGGAATCAGATTGACCTCGCCGATTTCAAGACCAGGGGAATAACGGTCCCTGCTTTGCTCGCATCTTATCGCTTGCCCGGGACGGAACGGCCAACTTACCAGAAGAAGAGGTCCGCTCCGACCGCAGCCTGCCCCCGTGAAGCCATGGACAGTCTCCGTCGAGTTGATCAGAGGAAGCGCGGTAAGCTCGGTAAAATTTGAAAAGGGGGAATAGACGGATGAGGGTGAAAAACGTCGCTGCCCGCGCAATAGCGATTCCATTTTTTGTGACACTTTTCTGGGTCCTTGCGGTCGCTCCCGGAAGCGCCGCGACGGGTCCGGACAGCGTGCAGGTTCACCCGACGAAGTCCAAAAAGGTAGAGATCACTGCCGGGAAATCGGTTATCATCGAAAGCAGGCTCACTATAAAGAGAGTTTCGGTTGCAGCGCCGGCTATCGCGGACGTGATAGTGCTCACGCCCAGGCAGGTCTATATTACCGGGAAGAGTCCCGGGACGACAAGTATCACTTTCTGGGACGGAAACAATAACGTTTCGATGATTTTTGACGTCGATGTCGTGCCCGACATTGCCCGTCTGAAAGCCGAGCTTCACGAAATATTTCCCCAGGAGAAGAATCTGCGCGCGACTGCGTCCTCCGAAAGGATCACGCTCGCCGGGACCGTTTCAAGCACCGCCAGCCTCTCCCAGGTGCTGGCGTTGGTTGAGTCCTATGCATTGGTTGGCAAGGACGGTAAACCGAAAATCGTCAACCTCCTGCAGGTCGGGGGCGTACACCAGGTGATGATAGAGGTCAGGGTCTCGGAGATGTCCCGGAGCCTGGGGCAAAGGTTGGGCATCAATTTCAGCACGGCGAGCGCCTCCGGAAAGCAGTTCGGGGTGTCACTCCTCAATAATTTGACGGCAGCTCCGGGGGCGCTCGTTGGCCCGGGATTTCCTGCGACGACGGGTCTCAATGTTACTCCCAACATCAATGGCATGCTGAGCTTTCTGGGAAATGGGGCAACCTGGAACGTCTTTATCGATGCGCTGAAGGATCAGGGCCTGCTCAAGGTGCTTGCGGAGCCGACATTGATTGCCCTTAGCGGAAAGTCAGCGAATTTCCTTGCAGGCGGGGAATTCCCTATCCCTATTCCCCAGCCGTCGGCGGCGGGCGCGATTATCACCATCCAGTATAAGCCGTTCGGCGTGGGCCTCAATTTCACGCCGACGGTGCTGAGCGACAACAAAATCAACATGCAGGTTGCCCCTGAAGTCTCAGAGCTTGACTTCTCTCAAGCCATCTCCCTCCAGGGGTTTGTTATTCCCGCCCTGACAACGCGCCGGGTCTCCACGACGATCGAGCCTGGCGGACGGACAGAGCTTCGCAATTGCCGGTCTCTTAAGAAATGAGGTTCGAGAGGACGTGGCGAAGTTCCCTTTACTGGGTGACATCCCGATACTCGGCGCCCTGTTCAGAAGCACGTCGTTTCAAAAGAACGAGACGGAATTGGTGATTATCGTCACGCCGCACCTCGTAAAGCCGCTCGATATGGAACACCAGCCGCTTCCCACCGACTGGTTTGTCGAGCCCGACGAATTCGAGTTCTATCTGCGTGGAAAACTCGCAGGAAAGCCCTGGAAACATGGCCCGGTCAGAGGCGGAGGACTCGAGGGTGATTTCGGCCACATGGTGCCGTGAGGAGGGCAGAAAGAGTGGGAGGTTGGCCATGACTGTCAATCAGAATCTGTCGGTCAGGATCGAGGTCCGAAGCATAGGTAAGAGCAGCCAGGAGACACGGTAATGGAACTGAACTACGAAAAATTGACAGAACCTCAGTTTAACCCGGAATACAACGAGCTGAAAACCAGGGTCCACGATCGGCTCATCGATATTCTCGATCTCTCGGTCCTCGATTCCCTTAACCGTGACGCGCTGAAAAGGGAGATAAGGAGAGCTATCGAGGGCATAGTGGCGGCGGATGACTTTACCATTCCTCTCAATTCACACGAAAGGGAACAGTTTCTGCGGGAAATAGAGGATGAGGTACTGGGACTCGGGCCGATAGAACCCTTCATGCGCGACCCCACGGTGACCGATATCCTTGTCAATACACACAAACAGATCTATGTGGAACGGTTTGGAAAGCTTTGTCAGACCGGAGCGCGTTTCAAGGATGAAGCCCACCTCAGGAAGATCATCGATAGGATCGTATCGGCAGTCGGCAGGCGGGTCGACGAATCGGCCCCGATGGTCGATGCGCGTCTGGCTGACGGATCCCGTGTAAATGCCATCGTGCCTCCGCTCGCGATAGACGGTTCGATGCTCTCCATCAGGCGTTTTGCAGCAGACCCGCTGGAGGTGGAAGATCTGATAACGCTGGCAACATTGACGCCGGATACCGGGGAACTGCTCAAAGGCATCGTCAGGGCACGGCTCAATGTGCTCATATCGGGGGGGACGGGGACCGGAAAGACGACCCTGTTGAATGTGCTCTCCCGCTTCATCCCTTCCGATGAAAGAATAATAACCATAGAAGATTCGGCGGAACTGCAGTTAAAGCAAGAACACGTGGTCCGGCTTGAGACAAAACCCGCGAATATCGAAGGCAAGGGGCAGATCACGCAGAGGGACCTCGTGCAGAACAGCCTGCGCATGCGCCCTGACCGTATTATTGTCGGTGAGGTCCGGGGAGCAGAAGTGCTCGACATGCTCCAGGCGATGAACACCGGGCATGACGGATCCATTACGACCGTACATGCCAACTCACCTCGTGACGCGCTTCTCAGACTGGAAACCCTTGTCGCCATGGCGGGGCTCGGCATTCCCAATGATGCCGTGCGTCGGTATGTCTGTTCCGCACTGGACGTGATCATTCAGGTGAGCCGCCTGGTCGACGGCTCGAGGAAGCTCGTTTCGCTTCAGGAAATCACCGGAATGGAGGGAAATATTATCACCCTCCAGGAACTCTTCCGCTTTGACCAGACCGGCGTGGATAAGACAGGCACGGTGATGGGCACATTCCAAAGCGTGGGCGTCATGCCGGCTTTTCTGGAGAAGTTCAAGACGCTCGGCGTCACCGTTCCCTACGAGATGTTCAGCGGAGGAGTGGTGAGATCCATACACCGGGGGGATAAATGAGTCTGGTCATCACGATCTCGGTGTTTTTTTGTGTGCTGCTAGTTGTCGAGGGTTCTTTCCTTCTCCTCAAAAGCAGGTGGGACCCTGAGACAAAGAGGGTGGAAAGGCAGCTCAAGAGCCTTTCCTCTCATCGAGAGGGAAACGGGCCCGACGCTATCATGCGTATCAGGACTCTCAGTTCTATGCCCTGGTTTAATAGAATACTGAGAGGCGTGCCGGTCGTGGCGAAAATCGATAAACTGTTGATTCAGGCCAATTCCGGACACCATCTCGGCGCCTTTCTTCTCCTTTCGGCCCTCCTCGCTGCGGGGACGTATTATTCGTTTTTGCAGTTGACAAAAAATGTGCTTTGCGCGATCCCGGTCGCTGTGGCCGTGGGAGGGATTCCATTCCTGCATGTTTCCATGAAAAAGAAGCGGCGGATGAAAAAATTTGAAACCCAGCTACCGGAGGCTCTGGAGTTGCTGGCCCGGTCGCTCAGGGCGGGCCACGCTATGGTGAGCGGCCTTTCGATGGTGGCGCAGGAATTTCATGACCCGATGGGCACCGAGATTCAGAAGACGGTCGCCAGCATTAACCTGGGAGTCAGCGTGGAACTGGCTCTCAAGAATCTCACCGAGCGCGTTGATTGTCCTGACCTTAAGTTTCTCGCGGTCTCGATCATCATACAGAGGGAAAGCGGCGGGAACCTGAGCGAGATTCTCGAGACTATCGGAAATCTCATCCGTGCCAGGTTCAAGCTGCAAGGACGTATCCGCACGCTCGCAGCCGAAGGAAGGCTTTCCGCGCTCATATTGCTTGGTATCCCTTTCGTCGTCGCTTTTGTCCTTTGGTTATTTGAGCCTACCTACCTCCTGCCTTTGGTGGAGGACCCTGCCGGTAAGATAATCGTTGCTGTCGCACTGTCGCTCATGGGTCTGGGTATTTTCGTGATGAAAAAGATGATCGCAATAAAAGTATAGATGAGAGAAGAACCTGCATGAGCGCTTCCCTGCTGGCATCCGTGATAGTTTTTGGGATGATGATGCTCCTGGTCCTCGGCTTTTCCTCGTACTTGCAGCATGTGGGCCAAAGGCGCAATCTCAAAGCAAGAACGAAAGGGGAAATAACGAGCGGTCTCTCCGGGACGACCGACGGGTCGGATTCGGTAATAGGTCTGCCTTTCAAGAGTTGTCTTCGGGACGTTGCGATAAGGCTGGGGCAATTTGCCATGCCAAAGAACGAAGAAGAGATGGCCCGCATCAACCGGCGGTTTATCGAGGCCGGCTACCGGAGCAGGCATATGGTGATCATCTTCTTTGGGGCCAAGGTGTTGTGTGCGGGCGCACTGCTTTTCTGTTTTCTTTCACTCCGTTTGTTCGTCACCGCGGCCATGGGTGTCATGGGGCTGATGGTCACCTCTATGACGGTCGTGAGCGTCGGATTTTTTTCCCCTAACCTTTGGCTGAATCTCAAGATATCCGAGAGGAAAGAGACATTGACCCTGGGCCTTCCCGACGCGCTGGATCTGCTCGTTGTCTGCGTGGAGGCCGGTATGGGTCTCGATTCGGCAATGAAGAGGGTCGGCGAAGAGATGACACTTCGCAACAAGGCGATCAGCGATGAATTCAGGGTCTTTAATCTGGAATTGCGCGCCGGAAAGTCACGCGGCGACGCTTTGAGGAATCTCGCCCTGAGGACCGGGCTCGACGACGTTAACAGCCTGACGACCCTCCTTATTCAAACAGAGAAGTTCGGCACGAGCATTGGTCAGGCGTTACGCGTTCATGCCGACTCGATGAGGTCGAGGAGGACCCAGCGCGTTGAAGAGGTGGCCGCCAAACTGCCCATAAAGATGCTTTTCCCGACCATCTTCTTCATATTTCCATCGCTCTTTGTCGTACTATTGGGGCCGGCATTGCTGCGTGTCGTTCGGATATGGGCGCATTAGTGTGCGAAAGACGCAACATCGTGGCGCCTCGGGCTTCGTCGCCCCTGGATCGGCACGAAAGGGGAACGCTGATGAAAGCTTCAAGCCTGTTATGGCTGCTCGTTATAGCCTCGATGATTGGCGGCTGCTCCACCACTCCGCAAACGCCGCAGGCATCAATAGGAAATGAGTACCGAAAGATTGTGGAAATGGCGCAACAGAAGAAAAATGCCGAGGCAACGGAAGACAAAACCTTGAAGAAGTTGCCCGAAATGACTGCCGATGAATACGAGCGTCTGGGAGACCAGCATGTCGGGCAGGGCAATGTCGCCATGGCTCTCATCCGGTATGGGAAAGCCCTTCGACTTAACGCCCGGAACACGGCCGTCCGGTATAAGACGGGACGCCTCTTTATCGAACAGGGGCGCACCGAAGAGGCCATGAAGGAGTTCGAAGAGATACTAAGACAGGAGACAACCAACGGCCTTGCCCACTACGGAAAGGGCCTTGTGTTTCTTCGCCGGAACGAATTGGACAAATCCCAGGCTGAATTTCGCCAGGCTCTCGCACTCGACTCAACGCTGTGGCAGGCCCACGCCTCCCTGGGCATTGTCTATGACCGCCTGAAACAATACTCAGCGGCTATTGACGAATACAACAAGGCCCTCACTATCAACCCTCAGTCGGCCACGATACTCAATGACCGGGGCATGTCCCGCTATTTGAACGGCGAGTACGAAGAATCTATCCAATCTTTCATTGCCGCCGGAGAGCTCGACCCTGGAAACACCAGAATTAGTAACAATCTGGGCCTCGCCTTCGCCAGGTCGGGCAGGTTCGATGAGGCTTTCGAGACATTCAATAAGGCCAGAGACGAGGCGAGTGCTCAGAATAACATGGGTTATATCTACATGATGGAGGGGGACTACGCGAAGGCCCAGGATGCTCTTCAGAGGGCCGAGAATGCGAGTCCGACTTTTTACGTGAGGGCCCACAAGAATGCCGAGCTGCTGCAGGAACTCATGGGAACGTCACCGGAATTACCGCAGATAGCGAGAAAAAAACCAAAAGCGGAACCCGGGAAAGAAGCAACGCCTGGCCCGCAAGGAGCGCTCTTAGCCCCGCAGCCGCGGCAACCCGATGTGATAAGACCGCTGCAAATGCTGCGTGACCCCGTCCAACAGGGAGCATTGCGTCTTACTCCATCGAAGGACGCATCGATTCTTTCCTTGAGCTCGTCTCCGGCGTACGCACCGTAACATAAGGGGGAGGGAGCTGATGCACAAAAGAAGTCTTCGCTTAGCACGCCATCACCTGATCAATATCTCGGCATCCATAATCTGGGCCTATTTCGCTTACATAAACATTAAGCAGCTTGCGAAGTCCCCCTCTTTCGGTTTGGAAGCACTCCCTTACCTCGCCTGGTTTTTGCGCAACAGTTCGGTAACCCTTCTTTTTCTCTTCCGCAGGGTTGTGAAGACAAGCTCGCGAAAGGTTCACGAATGGATCACGGCCGTCGTGGGAACATTCATCGGGCTTCTGTACCAGCCGGATGCGTCATCTCTTATTCACTTCAATCATCAGGGAATCATCTATTTCGTCATGGCTCTGGCGAGCGTTTTGACCGTTGTCGCTATCCTATCGCTGGGGCGCTCCTTCGGGATAGTCCCGGCCAACCGAGGTGTTCAGACCGGCGGATTGTACTCCATAGTGCGCCACCCGGTCTATGGTTGTTATATATTCTTCGACCTCACCTTCATAATTCTAAAACTGTCGTGGTTCAATATGCTCGTCTTCTGTACCTCCTGTTTGGCCTTGTATTTAAGGGCTCGAGTACGAAGAGAGTTTCCTCCGCACGGATCAAAACTACCGGGACTATGCGAAAAGGATAGGCTATATGTTCTTCCCCAAGGTCCTCTGATGAGTAATATTTCAAGAATTCCGACAGGAGAATCCATGAAGGAACCGAGGAGAAAGACGATAGCGATTGCGAGCGGGAAAGGAGGGGTCGGTAAGTCGAGCATCGTTTCCAATATGGCTTACCTGCTCGTAAAAATGAACGCGAAAACATACGTTTTCGACGCCAACCTGTCCCTTGGAAGTATCGACATCATGCTCGGGGTAGTGCCAAGGTTCAATATAGCCGATCTGATCGACGGCAGCAAGAATATGAGTGATATCGTGGTGGAAGCAGAATCCGGGATCAAGCTGATCCCCGCCACTTCGGGCAATTCCCGGCTTTCCGACCTCTCGCTGGAGGAAGAGATGATCGTCTTATGCGCGATCCACAACTTGCCGGGTTTCGATTTCCTCCTGATTGACACACCGAGCGGTATCTCTTCGAACGTCATCCACTTCGCGGCCGCCACGGATGAAGTATGGGTGATCGTAACACCCGATCCCACAAGCGTCCGCGATGCTTACGCCACCATCAAAGTCCTTCATAGGATGACGGCGCGCAAAGACTTTAGGATATTCGTCAATAAAGTCCGGGATGAGGGGGAGGCGTTGGAGGTATACAAAGAAATGCTTATTGTCACTGACTGGTCTTACCACGTCTCTCTTAATTATGCCGGCTACATCCCTCTCGACCTTCATGTTAATCTCGCCCTTCGAAAACATAGGCTATGCACGCAATTGTTTCCCGAGACTCCGGCGACAAAGGCCATGGTGCAGATATGCAACAAGCTGGTAGCGGAACCATACGTCTCGCTGCCGAGAAATATCGGCGAAGCTCTCGCCCGCGAACTGTGACGCAGAAAAGCTAGAGTAACCGAAGAAGCCGCCATTGTTATTCCTCTTTCGGAGAGGCGCCTCGCTCTTTTTTCGTTTGTAGGGGTAAATATCTTGTGACATAATAGAGGAGAGACGTGGAATGCAGGCAGTTCCAGGCCCCTTCCGCCTTACCGGCCGGGGATTATGCCGAGAATAGGAAGAACCGGAGGCACGATGTGAGGATTTCCGCGCGACTTTTGGTCATGCTCTTTTTTGTACCCCTGTGGTTCAGCAGCTCCTGGCCGGTCCTCGGCGCATCCGACGAGGTCCCCAGGATCACGGTCGAAAACCTGAAGAAGGCGATGGACGATAAGGCGGACCTCCTGATCGTCGACGTCCAGCCGAAAGGCGTCTACGAGAAGGGGCACATCAAAGGCGCGATCTCCCTTCCGTGGACGCCGAAGCTCAGCGGTCCACAGGTGGCTGCCCTGCCGCGCCACAAAGCCGTCGTCGTCTATTGCGACTGCGGCCCGGGAGAGGCAGACAGCGCGAGCGTGGCGGCACGGCTTCTCGACCTCGGCTTCGACGACGTGAGGGTGCTCGCCGACCCTTCGATCAGGGGATGGAAGCAGGCCGGTTATCCTATGGACCGGTGAGAAGGGAGGCCTGCCTCTTGGCTTTGCGGGTACATCATATGTTGAGGTCCGGCCGGCTGCTCTTTGCGGCAGCGCCGGCGCTCTCCCTGCTGCTGCTTTCCTCTCCGGCCGGCGCGTCTGCTGAAGGGCCGGGCAGCTACGTGGGGTGGAAGGCTTGCAGCGGCTGCCACCAAAAGGTGACGTCGGACTGGCGGAAGGGCAGACACGCCGGGGCGTTCGCGGACCTCGCGAAGTCGGGGCAGGAGAACCTGCCTGCCTGTGTCCGCTGTCACGTGACCGGTCACGACCGGCCCGCGGGTTTCGTCGACGGGGAGGTCACTCCCGGCCTTGCGGGCGTGCAGTGCGAGGCGTGTCACGGTCCGGGCATGATTCACGCGGCATCACCGGGCACGGGCGCCATTCTCCGGGCCCCCGGCGTCGAAACATGCAGGCGATGTCACACACCGGGCCAGGATCCGGGGTTCGATTACGCGAAAAAGGCAGCCGGCGTGCACGCGCCCGTCGCGGCCCCTGTCAGGGCCGCTGAAGGCTCGGGGCTTGCCGCCCTTCCCGACCATTTCAATTTCGACGCCGTCGATGAGGGTGTACCGGCCTCCACCACGGTTATCGTGCAAAATACGGGTGACAGAGAGATCTCGATCACGCACGTCAGGACGAGCTGAGCCTGCACCGAAGGTATGCTTGGCAAGCATACATTGGGGCCGAGGGAGAAAACATTTCTTCGCATCACCTTCGACACGAAGGGGAGTCCCGGTCCTTTTCGCAAGACCGTGACCGTCGGCACGGACATCCCCGGCCGGGAGGACCTTGAGGTGACAGTAGAAGGGACCGTCAGGGAGGCCCCGGCCGCGAAGGTCCGGGTGACCCCGAGACGGGTCGACCTCGGGGTCGTCAGGTGCGGTCACGTGACGATGGGGCCGTTTGCGATCACGAACCCTGGAAGCCTGCCGCTCGTGATCACGCGGGTTTATGTGAAGGGCACGGACGGCGTGCTCCATGACGGTGAGCGGCAGGGTAACCTGATCGTTTTGCCCGGCGAGACGAGGGCCTTTGAATGGGCCATGAGGGCCGGTGAGGGCCGGGGGGACCATGAGGAAGTGATAGTGATAGAGTCAAACGCAAAGAACGCGCCGGAAGGAGGATATGTCATCATGGTCCGCTACAAGGGCAGTTGAAGGGTTGGCGATACATGCGTCTTTTCTCTTTTCAAAACCACGAGGAGGAGTTCCTATGAAAGGAAACGCAATCAGGTTTTTGACGGCGGCAGTGACAATCGGTGTTTTCGTCGCTCTTTCGCAGTTTTCCGCGGCGCATGGCGCCGTCACCCTCGAGGTGCTCAACCCGCGCGGCGAGATCGCGCCGCGGCCGATCGTCCCCCCCGCGCCGCGTCTTCAGTCACTTGCCGGCAAGACGGTGGGTATATACTGGAACAGCAAGGCAGGAGGAGACCTTTTCTGGGATGTGGTCGAGGCCGAGCTCAAAGTAAAGGCCCCGACAACGCGGATCGTCCGGTACACCGGCCCGTTTGACCCGGAGGATGCGAAGGCCGCGGCCATGGCAAGGGAGGTGGATGCGTTCTTCTACGGTGTGGGAGACTGAGGCTCCTGCACATGGGCCGGCGTGGCCGGTTCCGTCAGGATAGACAAAACTGGAAAGCCCGTGGTTTTTGTCGTGACCGACAACTTCATCCATGACGCGAAGTCAGGCGCGGAGGATACGGGAATGCCCCGGCTCCGGATGGTCACCGTGCCTGCCGACGAGTACTACAAGCGGAGGGTAAGCCTGGAAGAGATAAAGCCTGTGGCCGTGGCTGCCGTCAATGGACTCATCGACGGCCTCACCCGCCCCTTGACGATCGATGAGGCAAGCACGAATGCGAAACAGGCGGAGATGGCGCGGACGATCAAGATTACCGCCGAGAGCTTTGACGCCGCCCTTGAGAAGTTCAACCAGTTGTTTCTCGATAACCACTGGGGTAGCGGTCTGCCGCTCATGCCTCCCACGGCGGAGCGTGTGAAATGGATGCTTACCGGGACAAAACGGTCCCCCCAGGAGGTCATCGGAACGGTTGCCCCCAAGAACGGCAGGGCCACGATAGAGAAGATCGCGATCAATGCGGCCATGGCGGGCGCCAGGCCCGAATACATGCCCGTGATAATCGCGGCTATGGAGGCGCTGACGGACAAGAGTTACGACCTCCTTCACGTGATGGCCTCGACAGGGTCCTTCACGCTGCAAATCATCGTCAACGGGCCTATCGGCGAAGAGATCGGCATGAATTCCGGGATAGGCCTCCTCGGTTACGGGTTTCGGGCGAACAATACCATCGGCCATGCCATCAGGCTGAGCCTCATCAACATGGGTCACCTGTGGCCGGGGGAGAACGATATGGCGCTCCTCGGCCGGCCTTCCTCCCACACGTTCTACGTCTTCTCGGAGAACGAGCGCAACAACCCGTGGGAGCCCTACCACGTCTCCCTCGGCTACAAGAAGGAGGAGAGCTGTGTGACCGTGTCGACGGTGGGGAGCTACAGCGCCTCGTTGAGCGGCCTCGTGGCATTCGGCGGCGGGGCGGTTTTCCCGTGGACCCCCCAGTCGCTCCTCGATAACATGGTGAGGACCATTAAGATGAGTCGCCCCATGATGACCGTCTGGAAGTTCGGCACGGCCGTCCCGAGCCCCGGGAAACAGTTCCTGGTCCTCCATCCGGAATTCGCGATGGAGCTGAACCGCAAGGGTTTCACCAGGAAGAAGCTGCAGGAGTACCTCTATGAACAGACGCGCCTCCCGTACGAGCAACTGAGCCCCAAGGAGATAGCCTCCGTGCGGCGGAGGCTCGCGGACCGGGAGATACCCGAGGACCGCGTCGCGCTCTTCGAGGACTCCCTCAAACCCGGCGGAAAGGTGCCCCTCCTCATCCGGCCGGAGCATTGCTACGTCTTCGTGGCGGGCGGCATCCCGGGCTATTCGTTCGGGACGTCCTATTTCTCCACGCCGCCTTACGGCGCCACGGCGGTCATGACGAGGCCGGTACGGGACGCGACCCTTACGAAGGCGGGCAGGTAGCAGACCCGGATTTTAGGCTGTACGAAAGGCAAAAAGGGGTCCTTTCCCTAAGGACCCCTTCGGCCAGCGAAGGAGGAGAGTGTGCCATCCAAAAACAAGAAGTCTCAGGAGCATATGATAGACAAGTTTCGCTCGTTGTTCAGGCAGCAGGGCCCGGGGAAAAAGAAGGACGGTCTGCCCCCGAAGACCCATTTCAGCATCTGGTATTTCCTGCTGGCTATGCTGCTTTTTATGTATGTGCAGCAATACTTTTTTTCCTCTAAGGTGGAGACCATCCCTTACAGCCAGTTCAAGCAGAAAGTGGCCGAGGGGCTCGGTCGGCAAGCTGACCGTAGGACCGGAGGCTATCTCCGGGACGTTGAAAGGGAAGGAAGGCAAAGCGGACCAGCAGTTTACCACGGTCCGGGTCGATGACCCCGGCCTCGTCAAGGAGCTCGATGACCGCAAGGTCGATTATTCCGGACGCTACGACAACAAGTTCCTGGGAACCATCCTTTCCTGGGTTCTTCCCCTCGGCCTTATGTTTCTCATCTGGCGATTCGCCATGAAGAAAATGGGACCCGGGCAAGGGGTCATGTCTTTTGGCAAGAGCAAGGCCAAGCTCTTTGCGGAGAGCGAGACGAAGGTCACCTTCGCCGACGTGGCAGGGATCGACGAGGCCAAAGAAGAGCTCCTGGAAGTGGTGGAGTTCCTGAAGACCCCGGACAAATTCCAGAAGCTTGGCGGGAGGATACCCAAGGGGGTGCTCCTGGTGGGACCGCCGGGGACGGGTAAAACCCTCCTGGCAAAAGCGGTGGCCGGGGAGGCAAAAGTGCCTTTTTTCAGCATCAGCGGGTCTGAGTTCGTGGAGATGTTCGTGGGCGTGGGCGCATCCCGCGTTCGCGATCTTTTCTCCCAGGCCACCGGCCAGGCCCCCTGCATCATCTTCATTGACGAGCTTGACGCGTTGGGGAAGGCCCGGGGAATGAACGTCTTCGGAGGCAACGACGAGCGCGAGCAGACGCTTAACCAGCTTTTGGTGGAGATGGATGGTTTCGAATCGAACAAAGGCGTCATCATCATGGCTGCCACGAACCGGCCCGAAATCCTGGACCCCGCACTTTTGCGTCCCGGAAGGTTCGACCGGCAGGTCCTGGTCGACCGCCCCGACATAAACGGCCGGGAAGCGATCCTGAAAATCCATTCCAGGAGCGTCCTTCTGGGCGCCGACGTGGACTTGCGCAAGATCGCGAGCCTCACCCCCGGTTTTGTGGGGTCCGACCTGGCCAACCTCGTGAACGAAGCCGCCCTGCTGGCTGCCCGGAAGAATAAGGAGACGGTCGGATCGCCGGAATTCGATGAGGCGATCGACCGGGTGGTCGGTGGACTGGAGAAAAAGAACAGGGTCATGAATACCCAGGAGAAAGAGATTGTCGCTTTCCATGAGTCGGGACATGCGATTGTGGCCGAATCCCTGGAGCACGCCGACCGGGTGCACAAGATCTCCATAATTCCCCGCGGGATTGCGGCCCTCGGCTACACCCAGCAGCAGCCGACGGAGGACCGGTACCTGCTTACGCGTCCGGAGCTGCTCGATCGTCTCGCCGTACTCCTGGGCGGCAGGGTCGCGGAGGAATTGGTGTTCGGAGACGTCTCCACGGGGGCTCAAAACGACCTGCAGCGGGCAACGGACATTGCCCGATCCATGGTGGCGGAATACGGTATGAGCGACCGTCTGGGGCTTGTCACCTACGAGTCGCCCCGCCAGCCCATGTTCCCGCCCGAGGGCTATTCACCCAACAAGACCTACAGCGAAACAAAGGCGACCCAGATCGACGAGGAAATCTCCGCCGTGATGGAAAAGGCACACCAAAGGGTACGGGACATCCTTTCCGAGAGGCGGAAAGTGCTCGATGAGCTCGCGCGCCTCCTCTCCGAGAAGGAAATTGTGCAGGGGCAGGAATTGAGGGACATGCTGGCCGGGTCAAAGCCCGAAGCCTAGAACCTAAGACGTGTGGCTGCCTGTGGCCGCCGTCTGTTGAGAAGGGCTCGTCAGCCCTGTTTGTTTTGCGCTTATCCTTTGGCTGACACCCTCCGTAGAATAGACCGTGATTTCTTTGTGAAGGGTTGGAAGAAATCGATTGCGCTCGTTTCGATCATCTTTGTCCTATGGATCTCGTACTGCCCCTCGAACATCGCGTCGAGCCGAATGGCATAATGAATGACAATGAACGAGCCCGATTCCCTGGCAGCCATCTTTGTCACATCGGATTTATCGATGTTGCAGATGAACGCCCCCTCATCGGTCGTCAACTGCATCGCCACCATGCTGTTTTCTGCCGGTCTGTGCTCGATCATGGACCCTCCTTTTGTTGGACCGCACGTATGATCCCGTTTCCAAAAAATTACGGCTGCTTTCACACACGCATGCATCGGAAGGCGCACGTAAGCGCCCTCGGCAAAGAAGGGTGCGGCTATTTGCGGCCATCGCCGATTGTCGCCGTATGAACGACATAGTGTACCACGTTGGCCGCCATTAAGCAAGCCGCACCCCCTTAACACGCGTTACTTGCCGCCAGACGGACCCTGGCGGAGTGGGCGGAGAGGATCGTGATAAGCCCTACGATGACATTAACTCTTATGTATTAACACTGAGGTGTTATTCTACTAGTTGCGGTAACGGCCGTCAGGGGGGGTCGGGGTTCGGCCCGTCTCGTCTGATGATTTCCGGTCCAAAATAGAGTATACTAAAGGCTGTTGCACGACGCCGGCCCGGCTCCCGTCGCTTCAGCGGCCGAAAAGGGATCGGCTAAAGAAGGGCCTTACATCGCAAGGCCGTTCGACACGATGTTTCGCACCTCACTAAAGCAAAGGACCAAAAACATGAACAACGTCGCAGAATTTATTCAGATCAGGCAGGGGATCGAGTCTCTCGCCAAAGAGATCGCCGCGCTGGTCGAACGGAAAACAATGCCCCAGTCAAAGGTCAGGCTTGACGAGGCGATGGCGCTGCTGGCAAAGCTTACGGCCCTCGCGGATAACGATGTCCAGGAGATCGCGGTCGGTCGACTGACGAGGCTCCTCGGTCACCTTGAGGCGAAGGTCGGGGCCTTAAGGCCGAAGAAGCGGGTAGTCAAGAAGCAGTCGGCCTCCTAAAGAATCGATCTCGGCGCCGAAAATACCTCTTGACCTTTGTCCTATATTCTGGCATACTATGTCTCGGAAGTTTACGTTTTTGCCGTAATGAAGGCCGCAAAGACTCTGAGCTTTGCGGCTTTTTTGTTACTGCTCGTAACCTTCTTAACGCTAAAAAGGAGGTGTTCGGGTATGGCAAAAGGAACTGTTAAGTGGTTCAACGATGCGAAAGGTTTCGGCTTTATCAGCAGAGAAGACGGCGAAGACATTTTTGTGCATCATACATCGATCAGCGGCAGTGGATTCAAATCCCTGTCCGAGGGTCAGGCTGTCACATTCGACGTCGAAAAGACGCCGAAGGGCCCAAGAGCTATCAACGTTGTCGTAGGGTAACCACCGACCGAACGAGAATAAGGGCCCTTTTTCCAAGGGCCCTATTTTTTTGCGTGGACCCGTCCGGACGGAAGGGCGGGTGTCGGCGCGGCCGCTTTCGGCCGTCTTCAATTGACTTTTGATACTGCTTGTGCTAAAAATCTGAAGAAAACGGTGAGTGTAGCTCAGTGGCAGAGCACCGGGCTGTGGACCCGGGTGTCGAGGGTTCGAACCCCTTCACTCACCCCATACTTTCACGCGTACAGAAAGGTGAGAGACGGGACCGGGAAGAAGACAAAAAAAGGGGCTTGTTTACAAGCCCCTTTTTTATTGTCGTTCCGGTTGCCCTACGCCTTCGAGATCTCGAATGAGACCTGGCCGTCTTCGTACTTGAGCGGACGGACGGTGACATCCATCCCCACCTTCACGTCTTCCGGCTTGATCTCCTTTGCGAGGCGTGCGAAGAGCTTGAGCCCGCCGCCAAAACCGACTACCCCCATGGTATAGGGCGGGTCGGCTTCGAAGCCGAAGGGGGCGTAGTAGGCGGTAGTGAAGGTCTCGAGGGTGCCTTTCTTCGGCATCTCGAACCAATCCATCTCTTTGGAGAGGCAGGTCGCGCAGTCCGCCCTGGGCGGAAAGAATTTGGCGCCGCACTTCTTGCAGGCGGTGCCCTCAACCTTGCCCTCGATCAGCAGATCGACAAACTTCCCCGTTTTTGTCACGGCGGTAAAGCTTTTTCTTCCGAATTTTTCGAAGCCCATATCTCACCTCCCGAATATTGTGACGTTGCCGTAGAGACCTACGCCGCCGACGTTATGCACGAGACCTATGCCGGGATCCCCCGCAACCTGCATGGGACCTGCCTCGCCGCGGAGCTGGAGCACGATCGTGCGCATCTGCGAGCCGCCGGTGGCGCCGATGGGATGACCCTTTGAAAGGAGGCCGCCATCGACGTTCACGGGTATCCTGCCTTCCTTGTATGTCGCCTTTTCCCGGATCAACTGCTTGCCTTCTCCCATGGGCGCAAATCCCAGCCCCTCATAGGCCATGATTTCGGCAATGGTGAAGCAGTCGTGCACCTCGGCCACCTTGACGTCACCAGCGGTGATGCCTGCCATCTTGTACGCTTGTTCCGCTGCCTTGTAGCCGACGCTGAGCCCTTTGGCGAACTCGGGTCTCGCCGCCATGTTGACCGCCTCAGAGGCGGCGCCGATGCCGATGATCCAGATGGGCTTCTTGGAAAACGCCTTGGCCTTCTCCTTGTTCGCGAGGATGATGCATGAGCTGCCGTCCGCATTGGCACAGCAATCACCGACCCTCAAAGGCCATGCAACGGGACCGGCCATTTTTGCCTCGGGGTTGTTCGGATCGAAATCCGCGGCCTTGACGCCTTTCCTGTAGACGGCCCTCTCGTTTGTCGTCCCGTAGGTGGCGGACTTCAGCCTCACGTCCCGGAGGTCGTCGTGGGTGAGGCCGTTCTTTGCCATGTAAGCCTGGGCATACATGGCGTAGTAAGCCGGCATCATCGTGCCGAAGGGCGCCTCCCACTGGATATCCGCGCCCCGCCCCATCCTCTCCTGAGATTCCGCGGAGGTTATCTCGGACATCTTTTGAAAGCCGCAGACGACCACGACATCGTGAAGTCCCGATTTGATCATGCTGTAGCCGACTTTTACGCCCGTTGGCTCGATGAGCAGACAGTCTCGACATAAAACGTGGGCTGCGGGATGAGGCCCAGATATTCCGCGAGCACCCCCGCCGGGGACCTCTGCTTGTCATACTCCGGGGCCGAGCAAAAGACGGAGGCATCGACGTCTTTCTGCGTGATGCCCGCATCCTGCATGGCTTCCCTGAAAGCCTCAAAAGCCAGCTCACGGATGGAGCCTTCGTAGCCCCTCACGAATGAGCTCTGACCGACACCGATTATTGCGACGTCCTTTTCCATAAAACCCCTCCTTTTATCACTATTGTTGTTTTCTGCTCCTGTTCCTTTGATAAAGCGCCACGAAACGGTTCTGTTCCTGCATGGTCCTGGAGAACACATGGCTTCCGTCATTTCTCGAAACAAAATAGAGAAAATCGGTCTGCTCCGGGCAGAGGGCGGCCATGATCGAGCTCTTCGAGGGGGTGCATATGGGTCCCTTCGGCAGCCCTTTCAACCTGTACGTGTTGTACGGCGTCTCGGTCGAGAGGTCCGTCTTGTTCAGGCTCCTGTTGAAGCTTTCCCGGCCGTAGATCACGGTCGGGTCGGCGTCGAGCGTCATGCCGAGGCGCAGCCTGTTGTGGAAAACGGCCGAAATAATGGGCTTTTCCTTCTCCAGTCTCGCTTCCTTTTCTATAATCGAGGCGAGCGACAAGACCTGGAACACATCCATGTTCAGCCCCCGCATCATTGTCTGCACGTCCTGTTTGTCAAAAAACTTGAACGTCCTCTGGACGATCTTCTCCAGGAATTCGTCGACCCCGGTCTCTTTGCTGAAAAAATAGGTGTCGGGGGCGAGGTAGCCCTCCAAGGAATCGGAGGGGATGCCCAGGGATTGAAGGAACTCAGCCGAACGCGCTAATTGAAGGAACGTTTTGGCGTCCATGATCCCCGATCTCTCGATCGCCTCACCGATCGTATAGAGGTTATAACCCTCGACGATCCTCAGCGTGTAGACCTTTCTCTCGCCACGGGCCATCCTTTTCGCTATCCGAAACGTCGACATGTCGGGTGAAAGCTGGTATTCCCCGGCCACTATCTTGCCGTTATAGACTACCGCCGAGCAGAACAGAAAGAGGTACTCGGAGAGGACAAAGTCTCTTTTCTTGAGGGCGTGGGCGATCGCACCGATCCTTGTTCCTTTTTTCACGACAAAGCTCCCGGGTGTGCTGTCGCTGCCTGCCGGTACGGTGGCGCAGACGAAAAGGAGGGCGCTGACGAAGATGAGGATTGTGAGAGCGACAAGCGGCTTATTGCGGCCCCTGGGCATCCAGATACCCCTGAAGAATGATCTGTGCAGCCATAATGTCGATCGCGCCTTTGCGCTTCTTCCTCTTCACGGATGCCATATCGAAAATCCTGTGCGCTTCATCCGTGCTGAATCTTTCGTCCCACAACTCCACGGGTACGCCGGAGGCTTCCCCGACGCCCTTCGCGAGCGCGATGATCCGCTGCGCGTTTGGTCCGATAGTGCCGTCCAGGTTTTTCGGCAGACCGACAACCACGCGGTCGGCCTCAAATTCGCGGGCCAGCTCCGCGAGCGCCGCAATATTCCCTGCCAGGGACCCGCACGAAGCAAGAAGCTTCAAGCCCTGCGCTATCTTGCCTCCCGCATCGGAAAGGGCGGTGCCGATCCTCTTTTCTCCGACATCAACGGCCAAAATACGCATCGCAAAGAGTAGCACACCGTCTATTCCAGTTCAATAGGAAAAGGCTTGGGGGTTTGTGCTTCGGCCACTTGATCGCGGAGAGGGAGAGGTGTATATTGCGAGTAGGGACTTAGAACGTCGCGAGATCAGGAGAGCATATGAAGAAACGGAATGGCAGCCACGAAATGAACAGGCGGGATTTCCTGAGGGTGGGGATAACGGGCGCGGCCGCTTCTCTGGCCTTCGGGGGAGTGGCGGGCCTCGGCCGCGGCGAGCCGGCAGAAACACTTGTCTGCCGGACCCTCGGAAGGACGGGGCTCAAGGTAACGACCCTCAGCTTCGGCGCTATGCTGACGCCCGAGTATGAGGTAATACGGGCGGGCCTCGACATGGGCATCAATTACGTCGATACCGCCCGCCGCTACCTGAACGGGAGAAGCGAGGCGGTCGTGGGCAGGGCCATCAAGGGGATCCGGGACAAGGTCTACGTTGCGACAAAAACCAAACCCGACTCGAACACCGGGGACGCGATCATGAGGGACGTGGAGACGAGCCTCGAGAACCTCGGGACGGACCACATCGACGTCATCCAGCTCCATAACCTCGACAATCCGAAGCGGGCTTTTATCCCGGAGGTCCGCGACGCATACCTCAAGCTCAGGCAGGAGGGGAAGGTCAGGTTTTTCGGTGTGACGACCCACACGAACCAGGCAGAGGTGATCGACGCGGTGGTGAACGACCCGGACAAGTTCTTCGACACGGTGCTCGTGGCTTACAACATGAAGTCGGAGCCTTCGGTGAAACAGGCTATCGCCAGGGCTCACGCGGCGGGCATCGGCGTGGTCGCGATGAAGATCCAGGCGGGCAGCTACAGGAGGGAGGAAGCCAAGCCGATAAGCCCGGAGCAGGCCGCCGCCGCAATGAAATGGGTGCTCCGGGATGAGAACGTGGCCAACGTGATCGCGGGGATGAAGACCTTGGAGCAGGTAAAGCAGATGATGCCCGTGATGGGAATGAAACTGACGAGTGCGGATGTGCGTATCGTGCAAGGCTACAGCCGGGCCATAGACGGCTACTACTGCAGGCTCTGCGCGCGGTGCGAGCCGACGTGTCCGAACGGGGTGCAGATCAGCGTTGTCAACCGCGCCCTCATGTACGCGGAAGGGTATGGAGAGCGTGGCCTCGGCCAGGCCACCTTCTCCGAGGCGGCCTCATCCGCCCGCTGCTCCACCTGCACCGGATGCGTTGCCCGGTGTGTGAACGGCCTCGATATCGCCGGGAAGATGCGCCGGGCGGGAAGCCTCTTTACATGAGACAGATCCTGCTCGTGCTGGCGGCGCTCCTGTCGATTGCGTGTCCGTTGTCTGGCTTAGCAGACGCGCCTCTCGCCCCTCTCCCGGCCGCTTGCGTGCCCGGCTGGGCAATGGACGGCAAGGCGGCAACCTATACCCCGGAGAACCTTTACAAGTATATCGACGGAGAGGCGGAGCTTTATCTGCCCTACGGATTCGAGAAGGCCGAGGTGGCAATGTATGCGCCGCCCGGCGGCAAGGGTTACGGGATTGTGGCCAACGTCTTCAGGATGGGATCATTGCTTGACGCCTTCGGCATCTTCGCATCGTACCGCGATCCGGCAGCCGAGCAGATAAAGCGGGGCGCGGAAGGGTTTATCGATGAATCGCAGCTGATGTTTTACCAGGACCGCTACTTCGTGCGGATCGAAGTCTCGGGCGCCGTCCCGCATCAGGCGGGTGCGCTCCGGTCGTGCGCCGAGGCGGTCTCCCGCGGCCTCCCCGCCGGCTCAGGAAAGCCGCCCGAGCTCGATTTCCTGAAGGTGGCCGGCGCTATTCCCCTGACCGACCGGTATTACGCCGGGGGCCTTCTGGGTCACGGCTTTTTCGGCAAGGGCATGACGGTAGAGGTCATGCTCGGGGGGGAACGGGTAAAATCGGTCGTCATGCTCGCGCCGTCGAGCGATGCGGCAGCCCGGATCTTCGATGATTACGGGAAGTACCTCAAGGGGGCGGGAGTCGCGCCCGAGATCACCGGCGAGGGGAAAGGCGTTTCCCTGTATGCGATCGACCCGCTGTACAAGGGCGTGGCCCTCGTCCGGTCGGGCAGGTTCCTGGTTGGCGTCACAGGCCTCAAGCAAGCCCACGCCGGGGATACCCTCACGGCCCTGCTGCTTTCCCGGCTGCCGAAGGAGTGATCTACCCCGGCTTCCCGGCCTCTACCAGGCCGTCCATGTTCTCACCGCCCCGTTGGATCAGGGAAACCAGGGTGAATCCTGCCTGTTCCAGACCCTCCTTGATCTTCCCGAAGGTGTAGGTGTCCCCTCCGGCGGTGCCGACCAGCATGTTGACGGCAAAAATAGCGCCGGCGTGAGGCAGCGTATGCGATTCGTCCATGATGTGATCGCGGATGAGTATGCTGCCGCCCGGCTGAAGGGCGCGAAAAATCTTACCGAAGAGGTCGAGGTTCCGGGCAGGGCTGTTTTGGTGAATGATGGCGGAGAGCAGGGCGAGATCGCACCCGGAAGGGGAGCTCGTCTGATAGAGAAGTCTCCGGCGACAAGGGTCACCCTGTCGGCGAGCCTCTCCGCCCGCAATCTTTCCGAGGCCATGGGGATGACCGAGGCAAGGTCGAAAAGGACCGCCGTCATGGCCGGGTTGCGCCGAAGAAAGGCTATCGTGTAAGTCCCCGACCCCCCGCCTATATCGAGGAGGCGCCGGAAGCGGCCCGCATCGAAGGCCCGGCTGATCTCCGCTGCGAGGTTGCGGCCCACCGCGTGCATGGCCCCGATAAATGCCCTGCGGTTTGCCTCTCCCCTTTCTCCTCCTGCCGCCCCTTTCACGGGCTTCCCCGTTCGCACGACCCCGGTGAGCCCGCTCCACTTCTCCCATAGCTCACTGAGATGAAGGATCATGGGCAGAATGGTCTCGGGATGCCGGGATGAGAGCAGCTTCCCCTGACCCGACAGGCTGAAAAGGCTTCCTTCTTTTTTGAGGAGACCCAGGGAGGCGAGGGCGTCAAGCAGCCGCCCCATGGCGCGGCCGTCGCAGCCGAGGTCCTTTGACAGGGCGGCAGCGGAAGATGCGGCCTCATCCAGGCGCGTGAACACATCGAGCTCGGCCCCGGTCAGGATTATCCGGCTTTGCTGGAAGGCCGCCATCTTGACCATCATCTCTTCGCCGCGCCGTTCCATGCCTTCACCTTCAGAAGATCACAACATGTGAGCTTATCCGGACAATGTGAAAGTCACCAGGCACCCGTGTGCGAATGCCGATTTCAGCGAGGGCGTCGCATGTGGTGACAATTGCCCCGATACTCTTTTCGCTAAAGAGGGATATCGTCGTCTCCGGCCTCGGGCACAAAATCGTCGTCCGCATGCCCCTGTGGACCGCCTTTTTTGTCGTCACCGGGGGCGCCGGAGCCGCCGAGCATCTTCATGCTCGTCGCCACTATCTCGAAGGTCTTTCTCTTTACCCCGTCCCTTCCCTCATACTCCCGGCTCTGGATCTTTCCCTCCACGTAGACGAGCTTGCCTTTTTTCAGGTATTCGCCCGATATCTCCCCAAGCTTGCGCCATGCCACTATCCGGTGCCACTCCGTCTGGTCGACCTTGGTGCCGTCTTTGTTCTTCCATGTTTCCGTGGTCGCGATCCTGAAGGTGGCGACCGGCGTTCCGTCCGCTGTATACCGCATCTCCGGGTCCGCACCGAGCCTCCCGATGAGGATAACCTTATTCACATAAGACATCTTCTCCCTCCACGTGGTCGGGGACCCTTACGTCCCCTCTTGCGACTGCATATCGTTCCGCAGCACAACACATTTCCGCCCGGCTTCGGAGGTTCACACAAAGCCCGTTTCCCGAAAAAACCATCATCACATGCTAACGTATGCCATGAGAAAAGTCAATTTAGCCGACCCGCTCTTCGTACTGCGCGAGTCGCCTGAAGGCGTCGATCTTCTCCCTGTCCTTTACTTTCGCGCGGTCGAGACATTCCTTGAGGAACGAGATGGAGTGATCGTAGGTCTTTCGGTCGACGGGAAAGGGGTGGCCGTCTTTACCGCCGTGGGCAAAGCTGAAGCGGGCCGGGTCTTTAAAGCTCGGAGGCGCGTCGTAGACGATCTCCGAAATGAGGGTAAGAGCAGCCAGCGTCCTGGCCCCCACGCCGCGGACCTGGATCAGGTCTCTGTAGGTGACGGCATGAGACTCGTGGAGGACCCGGAAGATCTTGGCGAGGCGCGTGACGTCCACGTCACCGGGTTTGATGTAATGGCGCTCCGGCATCGACAGGCAGACGTCTTTCCAGGCATCGCTCATCTTATCCGGGTTCTCCCTGATAAAGGCCACTGTTGCGTCGCGGACCGTACCGCTCTCCTCGGCGACGAGGTTGAGGGTTTTCTCGGTCCTGTCGCACGTGACCCCCGTGTGGGGCTCGCACGTCACGTCGAGGTCGTCCCGCGACAGCCATTGGTAGCGCCTTGCCGTCCTCTCGCTGCCGTTCATGCCCTGCTGGATCACTGCCCAATCGCCGTCTCGCGATAGCACGAAGACATGATGGTAAAGGTCGTAGCCGTCCTGAACGAGGCTGTTGTCGACCTTTGCGCAGAGGCGGCTCATGGCGGCGAAGGGCTCCGTGTCGATCGTCCATTGCGCGCCATACCGTTTCAGGTCGTCGGGTGTGTGGAGGGCGGCCCGCCCCTTGCCGCCGCAGACCGCAACCGGCAGGTCGTCCCCGATCAAAGCGAGGCCCTCTTTTAACGCGCCGCAGAGGGTCGTCGTGAGGCCGCTGGAGTGCCAATCGAACCCCACGACGCATCCGAGGGCCTGGAACCAGACCGGATCGGCCATGCGCCTGATGAACTCCCTTGGACCGAATTCGACGATGATAAGGGAGGCAATGGCGGCGGAGAGCGGCTTCATCCTCTCGAAAAGCCATGCCGGCGCCTTGCCGTAGTGCAAGGGGAGGGAGGTGACGCTCCTTCTCATCCTGTGACGAGGTAGACCGTGTCGTTCTCGTGGACCCGCTCTTTTGTCTTTATCCCCACTTCATCACCGGGGCCGACTTTCTGCATGTCCGCGTGCTCCACCTGCATGGAGTCCACTGTCTGCTCGAAATCGGTGGTATGGCCCTTAATATGGATCTTATCCCCAACCTTCAGCTCCCCGGCCGTTACCCTTATTGCCGCAACGCTTATCTTCCCGAAGAATTTCTCCACTTTGCCTATGGGTATCTCTTCCATATGAGCCCCCTTCAGTTTTCTCTTATTGTACCATGTAAAGTACGGGGCGACAATCAGCAAGATTTTTATGTTCCGCACCGGCCGGGCCCCCTTTTGCGGCTCACCCGTGTAGACCCCCTGACACGGCTTCTTCCCACGCAATGCTCCGAAAGCCCGGACCATTTGGAAAGTGTGAAGAATAGGTTAAGAAAAATCCCGGCCGAGCCGATAACCATTCACAGGGGCAGGTCCATCTGCCGCCCGGTATGTCCGCCGCTTCTGTCCATCTGTTGAAAGGGGAGGATGGTGAAGCACTGGAACGATCTATCAATCACTAAAAAGCTCAAAGCAGCCCTTGCTGTCATCAACAATGTCGCGGGCTTCAAGCCGGCCGGCCCGAAGGCCGGCAATGCTGCCGAGGGTGTCCAGCCCCGGCCTGCCACGCCCGGAATTGAGCAGATGGAGGGCGTGGCAGGCCGGGGCATAAGCGATCGCGGGTATTGCAGAGAGAGTATCGATGTGATAGCGAAGAGCCTTCGCGGCTGCAGGTCGGGTCTGGTTGCCCTGAATGGTTCCACGGAAGAAGATTTTCTTCACGTAGGCAGGGACCTGGGGGCTGTGGCTACCCGCACGGGTGAGATCTCCGCCACGGCTAAGTCGATCGCGGACCTCGTGGCCGGCCGGGCCCTTGAGGGATACATGGAGGCCCTGCAAAAGCTCTTTGGGCAGATGAGCGCCTACCTCGATCTCTCCAGGAAGAAGCTCTGCCATAACAGCGAGACGCTGCTGACTATTCTTCAGACAAGCGACAACATAGCCCTCCATCTGGTTGCTTTCAACAGGATCGTGAAGCACCTGCGAATCCTGGGGATCTCGACAAGGATAGAAAGCGCCCGTCTCGTCGACAGTCACGACGCCTTCAGCAATATCGCCGATGACGTGACCAGGCTCTCCGACCTCATCAATTCAAAATCAGCCGGCATTTTGCAGGCAGTGATGTCGACGCACGGGGTAATCAGCGAGACCCTTTCCAAAGTGAGCCTGTTTGAGGCCGGGCAACAGGTGCAGAGTCTTGCCATGCTCGACGATATCATCAGGAACCTTCCCTCTCTTTCGGATAAACATGAGCTCTCGTCGACTGCCGCCCGCCATATCATAGAACGATCGGAAGAGATAGGACGGAACATAGGTGAAATCGTCGGCTCTCTTCAGTTCCACGATATCACCCGCCAGCAGATAGAGCACGTAATAAAGGTAATCGATGAGCTGTCCGACAAAATGACGAGCCCGAAAGAGAGGGAAAGTCTGCCGGACTTTCCCGTCGGCGATGTGTGCAGACTCCAGGTGAACCAGTTGAATAGCGCAAGACACGAGTTCGTCTCTGCGATAGACGGGGCCATGGATAGCTTCCGCCACATAGCCGGCAACGTGAGAGAGATATCGAAAGAGGTAGCCGCCCTGGCGGGCGCGACAGGCGCATCGGATGCCTCCTTCCTCGCAAGACTCAGGGCCGATGTGGCGCGGATCATCGCGACGCTCAACGAAAACGAGGAGGCCAACCGGAGGCTGCTGGCGGCTGTCGAGAGCGTTGTCGCCACGATAGGCGATCTTACTACCTTCGTGGGCGGTATTGACGAGATAGGGGTGGACATAGACCTGCTCGCACTGAATGCCCAGATAAGATCGGTCCACACAGGCAAAGACGGTGCGGCCCTTGGAGTGCTCGCCGAGGCGGTGCGGAGTCTCTCAGACGAGGCCCGGGATCAGACCGTCTCGGTCTCTGAAACCCTCACCAATATCAGCGGCGTCGCTCAGGGGCTCGGCAGGGCGGAAGGCGACAAGGACGGGATCGGGGACCTGGATGAAATGGTAGAAAGACTCGGTGGGCTGCTCGACTCTCTCGCGGACATGGACGGGCAGGTCACCTCCCTCGTTAACCTGATGGGAGGGACGACCAATGAGGTCGAAATGGAGATCGAGAGCCTGATTTCCGGGATCACGGTTCACGAGAGGATGAAAAACGAGCTTAACAGGGTTGTTGCCGGGCTTGCCGAGATCGAGAAGGAAGCCGGGAAGCTCGGTCCCGCAAGCGGCGAGAACCATGATACGGCATATCTGAAACAACTTGAGCAGCGCTATACGATGCACAAAGAACGGAGTATACATCACTCTAGCGTTCATGCCCATGGGCCGGCACTGCCTTTTATTCATCACGGGCCGGAACAAGGTCTGGGTGAGAATGTGGAGCTTTTCTAGGAGGGTTTGATGATCGACTTCAGACTGGAAGACACCGCTCGCGGAACAACGCTCAAATTGGGGGGCGACCTCACGATAGAGAATAGCGGAAGGCTCAAGGATATCCTTGTCGAATCGTTCGAGGGCAGAGACCGCCTTTCCCTCGATCTTGCCGAAGTAACGGCGGTCGACGCCGCGGGGTTTCAACTTCTCTGGGCGGCCTCAAGGATTGCGGGCTCCTCGAACCAGGGCCTCGGCCTTTTCGAGGGCCTTCCGGAGGAGCTGAAACAGGCGATGACGGATGCGGGATATGCTCGACAAGACGGAACGGTATGTCGAATTCGGTCAGGTAATGTTCGTGGAAGGGAGGAGGGATAAATGGCCAAGACAATCATGACGGTCGACGATTCGGCCAGTATTCGCCAAATGGTCAGTTTTACTTTGAAAGGAGCCGGCTACGACGTCGTTGAGGCAACTGACGGCCGCGATGCCCTCTCCAAGTTGAACGGCAACCCCACCCACATGGTAATCACGGACCTCAATATGCCCTACCTCGACGGGATAGGGTTGATAGGGGAGCTGAGGAAAAGACCTGCCTTTAAGTTTATCCCGATCATTATGCTCACCACGGAATCGCAGGATTCTAAAAAGCAGGAAGGCAAGGCCGCGGGCGCCACCGGCTGGATCGTAAAACCCTTCAAGGCCGAGCAGCTTCTCGCGGTGGTAAAGAAGGTGCTGGGATGACGGACAATCACGCAGAAGCGTTCAGAGAAGAGGCATACGAGCTGCTGGGGGACCTCGAGACATCCCTCCTTGCCCTGGAAGAGGCGCCGGACGATAGGGAGCTGATTCAAAGGATATTCCGCGACATGCATACGATCAAAGGTTCCGGCGCAATGTTCGGCTTCGATGATATCGCGCACTTTACCCATGAGATAGAGACGATCTATGACAAGGTGCGGGATGGAAAAATGTCGGTGTCGAAAGAGCTTATCAACCTCACCCTGCGGGCGAAAGACCAGATACGGCTGATGCTCGATGCCACCCCCCGCGACAAGGCCTTAACGGAGCCGATACTTCAGGAGACCATCCAGGCCTTCAAAGAATTAACCGGGGAAGATGAAGGAATAGCTCCCCCCTCAAGCCCCGCAACGCCTGCGCCGGTGGCTTCGCCCTCCTCTATAAAGGAGGTCCCGGCACCGATCATGACCACCTACCGTATCCGCTTCACGCCATCACCGGACATCTTCTTAACAGGGACAAATCCCTTACTCCTTCTCGCCGAAATCCGCTCCCTGGGGGAGTGTAAGATAGTCGCCCAACTGGGCGACATACCGTGCCTGGGTGATATAAATCCCGAGCACTGTTACACGTCCTGGGACATCATCCTTACCACGGACAAGGGGATGGATGCCATAAAGGATGTGTTTATCTTCGTGGAAGGCGACTGTGAGCTCACGATCGATCAGATAGACAACGCCGGGAAAATAGAGCTTGAACCGGATTACAAGAAGCTGGGTCAGATACTTACCGAACGGGGAGATATTACCGAAGAAGCATTGGAAGGCACCCTCAAAGAAAAGAAATACATCGGAGAGATGCTCGTCGAAAAGGGACTCGTGACGCCCGACAAAGTGGAATCGGCCCTTATAGAACAGCAGCACGTGCGAAAGATGAGGGAGAGAACCCAGGCAAGAGACGAAGGCATATCGAGTATACGGGTGCCGGTGGAAAAGCTCGATATCCTTGTCAACCTTGTCGGGGAGCTCGTGACTGTTCAGGCACGGCTAACCCAGACCGCATCAAATCTCCATAATGGCGAGCTTGCTTCCATCGCGGAAGAGGTGGAGAGATTAACCGCTGAGCTGAGGGACACGACGTTGAATGTCCGCATGCTCCCTATCGGCACCATCTTCGGCAAATTCAAAAGGCTCGTCCACGATCTGTCCCAGGAACTGGGGAAAGAGATAGACCTGGTGACCGACGGCGCGGAGACGGAGCTCGATAAGACCGTGATAGAAAAGCTCAACGACCCCCTCGTCCATCTGATCAGGAATTCCATAGACCATGGCATTGAATCTCCTGATGCGCGGATATCCGCAGGCAAGAGCGCCACCGGGACCATACGCCTCTCCGCGGTCCATTCAGGAGCGCACGTGATCATACAGATAAAGGATGACGGCAAGGGTCTCAATAAAGAGGCCATACTCTCGAAGGCGATAGAGAAGGGCCTTGCCCATCCGGGGACGGACTTGACCGAAAAAGAGGCATTCAATTTCATCTTCCTTCCGGGATTTTCCACGGCCGAGAAGGTTACCGGGGTATCGGGACGCGGTGTCGGGATGGATGTGGTGAAAAAAGGTATCGACGCCTTACGGGGCACCATCGATATCAGCAGTCAACAGGGCGCCGGAACGACAGTGACAATCAAGCTTCCTCTCACGCTTGCCATTGTGGAAGGACTCCTCGTCAATATCGGAGACGGCAACTTTGTGCTTCCGTTAGCCGTCGTGGAGGAATGTGTGGAGCTGACCCGTGAGGATGCAAACAGATCGCATGGGCGCAACATTGCGAATATCCGGGGAGAGATTGTGCCCTATATCAGGCTCCGGAGGGAGTTTCACATTGCCGGTCAGGCACCCCCTATCGAACAGATCGTGGTGGCCGGGGTAAACGGGAACAGGATCGGTTTTGTCGTCGATAGGGTGATAGGCGGACATCAGACGGTGATCAAGAAGCTCGGAGCCGTCTATAAGAACGTGGAAGCCATATCCGGAGCCACCATCCTGGGTGACGGAACAGTGGCATTGATTGTTGACGTGGCGAAGGTGGTGAAGAATGTGGAGTTGGCGGAAGCGGTGTTCAATTGATTCGGCCTTTGGAATAAAGAATTATCGATAAGGAGGAGGTATGAAAAGCTTCAGAAATTGGAAAATATCGACGAAGATAATGGGGATCTCGGTTTTCACGATTGTGCTTATCGTATCGGGCATACTGTTTTATCTCTTGCCCCTCGTTGAAAAGAAGCTGCTGGACGAGAAAAAAAACGCGACGAAAAATGTGGTGGATGTCGCTTACACCCTAGTTGCATCGTATGAAGCCAGAGTCAAGTCCGGTGAATTAAAGCTTGAGGAAGCTCGGAAAAGGGCAATTGCAAGCGTGAAAAGCCTCCGTTACCAGGGAAACGAATACTATTTCATCAACGATATGGACGGAATAATGGTGATGCACGCAATAAAGCAGGAATTGGACGGAAAGAACGTGATGGCCGAGAAAGATTCGAACGGCAAGTTCATGTTCCGGGAAATGGTCGAAGTCGCTAAAAGCAGGGGCGAAGGATTTGTCGACTACTATTGGCCCAAACCGAGCGAAACCAAGCCCTCGCCAAAGCTCACGTTCGTCAAGGCATTCACCCAATGGGGCTGGGTCATAGGGACCGGCATCTATATCGATGATGTAAACGCCGAGATGTCAAAAATATGGACCCAGATCATCATTTCAACGGCAGCCATTGCGGCATTGATCTTACTCATCGCCTTCTTTGTCTCAAAGATGATCACAAATACCCTGGGGAAGGCTGTTGTGATGGCAAAAGAGCTTTCCGAAGGGAACCTGGAACTGGAAATCGAGGTGAGCAGCGCGGACGAAGCAGGTCAATTACTTTCCGGAATGAAGAATATGATGGAAAAGCTGAAAGACACCGTGACGGATGTCAAGAATGCCGCGGACAACGTGGCCTCGGCGAGCCAGCAGATGAGCAGCAGCTCTCAGCAAATGTCCCAGGGCGCCACGGAACAGGCGGCGTCGGCGGAAGAGGTCTCCTCCTCCATGGAGCAGATGGTCTCCAATATAAAACAGAACGCGGATAACGCCCAGCAGACGGAAAAGATCGCGCTAAAATCCGCCCAGGACGCGCAGGATGGGGGCAGCGCAGTGGTGGAGACGGTATCTGCAATGAAACAGATCGCCACGAAAATCGCCATCATCGAGGAGATTGCCCGCCAGACCAATCTTCTGGCCCTCAACGCGGCGATTGAGGCGGCAAGGGCAGGCGAGCACGGAAAGGGTTTTGCGGTCGTCGCGGCCGAAGTTCGTAAGCTTGCGGAGAGGAGCCAGACGGCAGCGGCAGAGATCAACAAACTCTCTGCGAGCAGCGTCGAAGTTGCGGAGAGGGCAGGGGAGATGCTGATGAAAACGGTTCCCGACATACGAAGGACAGCCGAGCTTGTCAGCGAGATCAATGCGTCCAGCAGTGAGCAGGATTCGGGCGCACAGCAGATCAACAAAGCCATTCAGCAGCTCGATCAAGTAATCCAGCAGAATGCATCCGTCACGGAGGAGATGGCTTCCACGGCCGAGGAGCTTTCTTCCCAGGCAGAGCAGTTGCAGGATACGGTAGCCTTCTTCAGAATAGGCACCGACGCCAAGAAAACGAGAAGGGCCGATTCGACCGCGATGAAACCGGGCCATAAACCACCCCCGTCCACGGGACATCCGAAAGCCCACAGAGCGGAGACGTCAAAGAGCGGCAATGACGCGGCGGGCCGGGCGGGCATAGTGGTCGACCTGGGCAGCGGCCGGGACAGCATGGATGAGGAGTTTGAGAGGCTTTAGAGAGCATACGGAGGGAATCATGAGCGTCGCGTCGATAACCGAAATGAAGCAGTACCTGACATTCAAGCTCGGTGAAGAGGTATTCGCGGTGGATGTCTCCCACGTGAGGGAGATACTGGAGTTTACGACCGTGACAAAGGTGCCGAGGACTCCGGACTACATGCGGGGTGTCATAAATTTAAGAGGCAGTGTCGTGCCCGTCCTCGACATGAGGCTCAAGTTCGGCCTCAGCCGGACGGAAAAGACGGTCGATACCTGCGTCATCGTCGTAGAGGTATTCTTTGAAGACGAGAGTACGATAATAGGCGCACTGGCAGACTCGGTCCAGGAGGTACTGGAGCTGGAGCCGGACCAGATAGAGCCTGCCCCCAGGATAGGGACACAGCTTAAGACAGAGTTCATAAAGGGCATGGGAAAAAGAGACGACCGGTTCATCATCCTCCTCGACATAGATAAGGTCTTCTCCTCCGAGGAACTGGCCGTTATTGCGGAGATGGAAGGAGAGGAAAGCCTCGAAAAAGCAGGTAACGGGTAATGAAGTAAAACGAGACGGTGTGGAAAGGAAAGAGACGATGGCGAACAAAAGAGAGATACTGATCGTCGAAGACAGCAAGCTGCAGGCCGAGACCCTCGCTCAGATACTCGTGCAGGAAGGATACGCCGTGAGGAGTGCGCCTGACGGGTTGGAAGGGCTCTCCATGCTTGCCGAATCGCGGCCGAACCTCGTCATCAGCGATGTCTGGATGCCCAGGATGAACGGCTACGAGTTGTGCCGTGCGCTGAAAGACGACAACACCGCGAGGCAGCATTCCCATAATATTGCTCACGTCGGTCTCCAAGTTTGAAAACATTCTGAACGGCCTGAATGCGGGCGCCGACTACTATCTCACCAAACCCTACAGCAAGGGCCTGCTGCTCTCCATGGTCAAATCCATATTCTCGAAATTGGAGGCCAACCATGGAGGGGGCAACGGACACGTTCTCGACGGGTTGGCCGCCGGCGTCTCGCCATCTTCCGGTCAGGTGCTCAACTTCCTCTATTCGACCTACGAAAATGTCCTGTATCAGAATGAAAACCTTGCACAAACAAAACAAGAGCTGGGGAGATTGAACGGCCGGCTCGAGGAAAGGGTAAGAGAGAAAACCGATTCTCTCAAGAAGACGTTAGACGGTATTGTCATCGCCCTGTCCACGGCGGTAGAGATCAGGGACCCTTACACGGCAGGCCACCAATCAAGGGTTGCCCAGCTCGCGGGAGCCATAGGGCGGCAACTGGGTCTCTGCGAAGAACAGTGTGAAGGCATCAGGGTTGCGGGGCTTCTTCACGATATAGGCAAGATCATCGTTCCCGCGGAAATTCTCTGCAAGCCGAGCAGACTGACCGAGTACGAGTTCCACTTCATTAAAGCCCACCCCGAGGCCGGGTATAATATCCTCAAAGGGATCGAGTTCCCCTGGCCCATAGCCACCGCGGTCATCCAACACCATGAGAGGATAAACGGGTCAGGATATCCATCGGGGCTTACGGACCGGGAAATCATTGTTGAAGCAAGAATATTGGCCGTTGCCGATGTCATCGAATCGATGGCCTCTCACCGGCCCTACCGTCCCTCCCTCGGCATCGAGCCGGCCCTGGAGGAGATCGCCCGAAACAGGGGGGTGTTCTACGCAGCCGAGATCGCCGATGCGTCGTTGAGAGTCTTTAGAGAGAAGGGGTTCAAGTTTGAATAAGGAAGGTCCGGAATTGACGACGGCGGACTACGCCACCGCACAAACCCCCCCTGTCACGGCAACTCTCTCCCCCAGGGACTTCTCCCGCCTCAGAGGGTTCATCTATGCGGAATGCGGCATCAATATCACCGATGCCAAGCGAACCATGTTGGAGGCCCGTCTCCAGAAGAGATTGAGGAAACTCGATCTCTCATCTTTTTCCCAGTACTGCGACTATCTCTTCAGCCCCAAGGGGCGGGAAGAGGAGTTGACGGACATGATCGACCAGGTGACCACGAACAAGACGGACTTCTTCCGGGAGCCTGCCCACTTTGCCTACCTTACCCGGAAGGTCCTCCCTGAAATCACCCGGCTCAAAAGGCGCGTTGCCGTATGGAGCGCGGGCTGCTCAAGCGGAGAAGAGCCCTATACCCTTGCCATGGTCTTACAGGAGTTCGGCTGCAGCTTCATGGTCCTCGCCACGGATATCTCCACAAAGGTCCTCGGCAGGGCAGAGCGTGCCGTCTATGACGAACAGCAGGTGGGCCCCGTTCCCGACCCACTCAAGAAGAAGTACCTCCTGAAGAGCAAAGACCCCGCGAAGGCTCTCTACCGGGTTGTACCCGAGCTGCGGGAGCGCGTGAGGTTCAGACGGTTGAACTTCATGGACGGTGACTTCGGCTTCCGGGAGCCGATGGACGTCATCTTCTGCCGGAACGTGATCATCTATTTCGATAAGCCCACCCAGGAGAGACTGTTAAATAAGTTCTGCGGCCATCTCTCCCCGAAAGGGTATATCTTCATGGGCCACTCGGAGACCCTCCTGGGCATGAATGTACCCCTCACCCAGGTTGCCCCCACCGTCTACCGGAGAGCGGTATGAAGATCTTCTTAAAGCCCGGGGAGGTCTGCGTCTGTGACAGGCCGACCGAGGTCTCCACGATCCTCGGCTCCTGCATAGCCGTCACGATATTTAACCAAAGACAGAGGATAGGGGCCATCTGCCATGCCCTTCTCCCGAAGCAGCCAAAGGGGGATGATGCGTTACGCTATGTGGACAGCGCCATCTCCTCCATGCTTCGGAAGCTCGAAGCAATGGGAATCGGCAAAAACGAGATGGAAGTAAAGCTCTTGGGTGGGGCCGATGTGCTGGAACGCAGCGCCACTACCCAATCCGTCGGGCAGAAAAATATAGAGACGGCGCTGGAGATCATGAAGCAGGAGGACTTGAGCCTCGCAGGCTCCGATGTGGGAGGAAGCATGGGGAGGAAGATACACTTCTACACCCATACCGGCAAGGTGCTTTTCAGACGGATAAAGAGGATACCCCATGAACAGGATTAAAGTCCTCATCATCGATGATTCGGCGGTCGTCCGCCAGGCAATGACTGATATCCTCTCATCCGATCCCGGAATCGAGGTGGTAGGGTCCGCGAGAGACCCCTATCAGGCGGCAGAGCGGATGAAAGAGATCGCCCCCGATGTGATCACCCTCGACGTGGAGATGCCCCGCATGGACGGCATCACCTTCCTCCAGAAGCTGATGAGCCAGCACCCGTTACCGGTAGTGATGTGCTCCTCTCTCACCGAGAACGGATCGGAGACTACCTTTCGAGCATTGGAATACGGTGCGGTCGATATCATCCAGAAACCGAAGCTGGGAGTAAAGCAGTTCCTGGAAGAATCGAAGATCATCATTTGTGATGCAGTGAAGGCAGCTTCAAGGGTCCCCATGAGAAAGCCGGCCAAACCCCTCCAGGTGCAGCCCAAGCTCACCGCGGACGCGGTTATCCCCAGACAGGTAAGCAAGGCTATGGTGGCCACCACAGAGAAGGTAGTGGTCGTCGGGGCTTCCACCGGCGGTACCGAGGCGTTGAAGGTATTCCTGGAGGCGCTTCCCGAAGACGCGCCGGGCATGGTCGTCGTCCAGCATATGCCGGAGCACTTTACCCGCGCCTTCGCGAACAGACTCGACGGTATATGCAGGGTCTCCGTCAAAGAGGCGGAGAACGATGACACAGTCATAACGGGACGCGTCCTGATCGCCCCCGGTAACAGGCATACCCTTCTCAAGAGGAGCGGCGCCCGGTACTATGTGGAGGTCAAGGACGGCCCCCTCGTGTGCCGCCACAGGCCGTCGGTCGATGTGCTTTTCCGCTCCGCATCCCGATATGCGGGAAAGAATGCCGTAGGCGTCATCATGACCGGTATGGGGGATGACGGCGCGAAAGGCATGCTTGAGATGAAGGAAGCAGGTGCGTATACCATTGCTCAGGATGAGGAATCGTGCGTTGTCTTCGGTATGCCGAAGGAGGCGATAAAGCTCGGGGCAGTGGATAAGGTCCTCCCGCTGGCCAATATCGTGAGGGCGGTCCTGAATTACGGCTAAAAGCGCCGGGGAAGGACCCCCTGACCCGTTCACAAGACCCCAATTCCGTGCTTGTCTTTTGATTCCATGGATGATAGATATATGTGGCATCCCGTAATAAAGCAGGGGGGAATTGATGAATACGGTCGATCTGGTTGTCAGGAACGGGCGGATCTATCCCGGTGATACTGCGTTCGTGGAAGTAAGGCCGCTCTCGAAGGCAAGGAGCGAACTCACCTGGAAGCAGTTCGACGAGAGGACGAATAGCCTGGCAAACGGTCTGCTCAAAAGGGGGGTGAAGAAGGGGGACAGGGTCTTCCTGCTGGGGAGGAACTCGATCGGTTGGGTCGAGACCTATTTCTCTATCCTCAAGACCGGCGCGTGGGTCAATCCCCTCAATTTTCGCTTCACCGCCGACGACATCGGCTATTGTGCCGCCGCAGCCCAGCCGGTGTGTTTCTTCTTCGACGACGAATACGCAAATATGGTGAACGCCTGCCGTTCGGGCCTGCCCTCCGTGAAGACGTTTGTCAGCATGGGAAGCGGTACAATGGGCGACGTGGAGAACAAGGAAAACCTGATCGCGGAAAATAGACCCGTTCCCCCCGGCGTGGAGTCGAAAGACGAGGACGAGGCCGGCCTCTACTTCACGTCGGGAACGACGGGCGCGCCAAAGCCCATACTTCTTCTCCACAAAAGTCTCTTCGGTACAGCAGTAAACGAGGTTACCAATCTGCTTCAAGCAAAGGAAGACGCCCTGCTCATGATACCACCCATGTATCACGTGGCCATGGGCCATTTACTCGGTTCCATGCTCGCGGGGGCAAAGACGGTCCTCCTGACGGAGGCGGTGACCCCTCAGGCCATCTTCGAGTCGATGGATAAGGAAAGGGTGCGGGTCGCCTTCCTGCTCGTCCCGTGGGTCCTCGATATCCTTGAAGCCCTTGATAAAGGAGAGTCGAAGAAGGGGGATTACAATCTCAAATGGTGGCGCATTCTGCAAATGGGCGCGCAACCCATACCGACAAGCCTTGTCACAAGATGGAAGGAGCACTTCCCTTGGATGGAGTGTCACAACACGTACGGCTTGAGCGAGACCATGGGACCGGGGACGATCCACAACCGGCTCGACGATGAAAGCAAGATAGGCGCTATCGGAAAACCGGGTCTCCTGTGGGATGCCCGGATCGTCAACGGCCAGGATGAAGACGTGCCCCAGGGAGAGGTCGGCGAGATTATTGTCAAAGGCATGGGGGTCATGAAGGAATACTACAAGAACCCCGGGCTGACGGCGAGGACCATAAAGGACGGCTGGCTGCATACGGGCGATTTGGGGAGGATCGATAAAGACGGCTTCATCTTCCTCGTGGACAGGCAAAAGGACCTCGTCATCAGCGGCGGCGAGAATGTCTATCCCGTCGAAGTGGAAGAGGTGATCCAGAAGCACCCCAAGGTGCGCGACGTGGCGATCATCGGGACCCCCCACGAAAGGCTGGGAGAGGTGGTCACGGCGATAATCGACCCCGTTGCCGGGGAGACCCTGACGCAGGAGGAAATGGCGGCCTTCTGCGAGCAGAACCTCCCGCGCTACAAGCGGCCGCGCAGGATCATTTTCGGAAGCGTCCCCAGGAGTCCCACGGGGAAAATAGAAAAGCCGAAGCTCAGGGAGAGGTACAAATAGCCCCGGGAACTGAGGCGGCATTCGCTTTCGCTCTTTTTCGCGGCCGGAGCGATTTTTGATGCAGAGCGCGAAATCGTGTTCGGCCCGCACCGGAATGTACTCCGTTGTACATGAGGATGCGGGGCGAACACGATGACAAAGCTATGCGCGAAAATAGCCCGGCCGCCCCGTCTCTCGGGTGTGGATTTCACCGACGGAATCGTGTACAATTACACGGTACGCCGTGAAGAGAGGCGGACATGGCCTCGTCGCTCGCTTGTCATCTTTTCGGTCTGCCAAAAACCAGCAGTTGTTTCTAAGAGCCGGTGGGAAAAGGCATGTTTGATGTTATCGTAATCGGTGCGGGACACGCGGGCTGTGAAGCAGCGCTCGCATCGAGCCGCATGGGCGCAAAGACCCTTCTTCTGACGATGAGCCTCGACAGGGTTGCCTTCATGTCGTGTAACCCGGCGGTAGGCGGCCTGGGCAAGGGGCACCTCGTCAAGGAGGTCGATGCCCTGGACGGCCAGATGGCACGCACGACCGACGCGACAGGCATCCAGTTCCGGACCCTCAACATGAAGAAGGGACCGGCGGTCCAGGCGACGCGGGTGCAGGCCGACAAGTCGGCCTACTCCCTGATGATGAAGAAGGCCCTGGAGGAGCAGCCGAATCTGCACCTCAAACAGGCGGTCGTCGAGCGGCTTCTCATCGACGAAGGCCGGGTCACCGGGGTGGAGACCGGGTGGGGAGAGCAGATCCCCGCGCGGTCGGTCGTGCTGACGACCGGCACGTTCTTAAACGGTCTGATCCACGTAGGCTTCGAGCAAAAGGCCGGCGGGAGAATGGGGGACGGCGCGAGCCACGGTCTATCGGAAAGCTTGGTGAGGCTCGGCCTCAAAATGGGCAGACTGAAGACCGGCACGTGTCCGCGCCTCGACGGGAGGACCATCACGTTCGGTAAGCTGGAGGCCCAATGGAGCGATGATGTGCCCCGCCCCTTTTCCTTTCTCACGGACAGGATCGACCGCGACCTCAGGGCCTGCTACGTGACCTATACGAATGAGCGGACGCACGACATCATCCGGTCCGGGCTCGATAGGTCGCCCCTCTATACGGGGAGGATCAAGGGGACGGGGGTCAGGTACTGTCCCTCCATAGAGGACAAGATAGTGCGGTTCGCGGACAGGGGGCGCCACCAGATCTTTCTGGAGCCTGAAGGGTCCAACACCGTCGAATATTATCCCAACGGCCTCTCAACGAGCCTGCCCCTCGATATCCAGGTAGAGATGCTTCACACAATCGTTGGGCTGGAGCACGTGGAGATCACGAGGCCCGGCTACGCGATCGAGTACGATTTCGTGTACCCCGACCAGCTCATGCCGACCCTTGAGGCAAAGCGCCTGGGGAACCTTTTCCTCGCGGGACAGATCAACGGGACGACCGGCTACGAAGAAGCGGCGGCCCAGGGGCTTATCGCGGGTATGAACGCGGCGCTGAAAGTAAGGGGGGATGCGCCCTTCGTTCCCGGGAGGGACGAGGCGTACATGGGGGTATTGATCGACGACCTCGTCACCAAAGGCGTCGACGAGCCCTACCGCATGTTCACCTCAAGGGCCGAATACCGCCTCTTGCTGAGAGAGGACAACGCGGACCTCAGGCTTACCGAGAAGGGGTATCGTGCCGGGGTGGTGTCGGAAGGCCGGGTGAGGCGGGTGCGGGAGAAGAAAGCGCGGATCGGAGAGCTTCTTGCCATCCTTTCGTCGACGAGGCTCTTGCCGACAAAGGGAGTCAACGAGCGGCTCGCCGGGTGCGGCTTCGAGAGGATAAAGAACCCGGTCACCCTGGCGGAGTCTGCTCAAACGGCCGGAGGTTGGTTTATCCGATCTCGCCGGGCTCGAAGAGAAAGTCGGCGCATTCAGCGCGGATGTTGCGTATCAGGTCGAGCTGCACATAAAATATCAGGGCTATACGGACAGGCAGAAGGAGATCGTCGAGCAGGCGAGGAGGTCCGAGGAGAGACTGATCCCGGCCCATATTGCGTACGAAGAGGTGTCCGGTCTGTCGCGGGAAGTGATCGAGAAGCTCTCCAGGGTGCGTCCTTTTTCTCTCGGTCAGGCGGCGCGCATCCCCGGCGTGACCCCTGCCTCGGTCACCGCCCTGCTTGTCCATTTCAGGAAGATGGGGGCATCGTGACAATGAAAGGGCAGACAGGGGACATCACCGCGTTGCTTAAAGACATGGGCGCCGATGTCGCGGGCGTCGCCGATATGTCCCGTTATGACAGGGAGGTCCTCGGTTTCGGGGATGAGATCATCCATGCCTACCCCTATGCGATCTCCTTCGGTCTCCTGGTTCCAACAGGCGTGCTTGAGACGCTGACGGACGGACCGACCCTGTTTTATCTGCACCATTACCGCCAGGTCAACTACCGGCTCGACATGATCGCCTACGAGCTTGCAAAAGAGATAGAAAGGAGGGGCGGAAGGGCGCTGCCCTTTGCTGCCTCCCAGATGGTAGACTGGCAGAACCAGAAGGGCCATATTTCCCATAAACACGTGGGGGTGGCGGCCGGCCTTGGCTGGATAGGCCGCAATAACCTGCTCGTCCATCCGGAGTTCGGCGCCAGGGTGCGCTACAACACGGTGCTCACCGACATCGAATTCGATAATGGTTGGGGGGACACCCCTCCGAAGACAAAAGGGCGAGAGGAGTGTCCCCCTTCCAAGTTTAACTCGCCGCAAGCCTTCGGGTGCGGCACATGCGCCTCGTGCATCGACGTCTGCCCGGCCGGCGCAATCGTGCAGGACCCTGCGGGCTTCGACCACCGGGGGTGTTTTGCCATGCTGCAGCAATTCAAGAACAAGAGGAACCTTGGCCATCATATATGCGGTTTATGTATAAAGGCATGTGGAGGGGGAAAATGAAGGCGTTGATCGCGCTTGAGGACGGGACTGTTTTCGAAGGCAGGTCCGCCGGCATCGAAGGGGAGCAGGAAGGGGAGATCGTCTTTAACACGAGCATGACGGGTTACCAGGAGATCCTCACCGACCCCAGCTATAAAGGACAGATCGTCACCATGACCTACCCCCTTATAGGCAATTACGGCGTCAATGCCGAGGACGTGGAGTCTACGAGTCCGAAGGCGGAAGCTTTCATCGCGCGCGAGTTCAGCAAGATCACCAGTAATTTCAGGGCCACGGAAGGGCTCCTCGACTACCTCTCGCGCCACGGCATCATGGCGATAGAAGAGGTCGACACCCGCGCCCTCACCAAGCTCATCAGGGTAAAGGGCGCAATGAAGGGGATCATCTCGACTGAGGACCTGGAGCCGGAAAGCCTCGTGCAAAAGGCGCGTCGATCCATCGGCATCCTCGGCATCGACCTGGTGAAAGAGGTGACGTGCGCGGCGCCGTACACGTTCGACGGCGAGAGCGGGGACCTGCTGGTGGTGGTGATGGATTTCGGGCTCAAGATGAACATACCCCGCATGCTGAAGAAGAACGGGTGCCGGGTGATCGTGGTGCCCGCGCGCACGACGGCCAGGGAGATCCTCGCGTTCGCGCCGGACGGCGTCCTTCTCTCCAACGGGCCGGGCGACCCTGAAGGGGTCCCCGATATCGTGGTGGAGATACGGAAGCTCTTCGGAAAAGTGCCCATCTTCGGCATCTGCTTCGGGCAGCAGCTCCTGGGCCTTGCCTACGGGGGGGCCACCTATAAGCTCAAGTTCGGCCACAGGGGGGGCAACCAGCCCATAAAGGAGCTGGCCACGGGCAAGGTCTCCATTACGTCGGAGAACCATGGGTTTGCGGTCGACATCAATTCGCTGGAAAAGATGCCGGTGAAGGCGACCCATGTAAACCTCAACGACGGCACCTTAGAAGGCATGGAGCACGAGGTTTATCCGATCTTCTCGGTGCAGTTCCATCCCGAGGCGTCGCCGGGTCCGCACGATTCCTACGGCTTGTTCGGGCGGTTCAGACAATCTATGGAGGCCTTCAAGAAGGAGCGACATGCCTAAGAGGAAAGACATCTCCAGCATTTTTCTCATCGGGTCCGGTCCGATCGTGATAGGCCAGGCGTGCGAGTTCGATTACTCGGGAAGCCAGGCGTGCAAGGCGCTGAGGGAAGAGGGGTACAAGATCATTCTGATCAACAGCAACCCCGCCACCATTATGACCGATCCCGCCATGGCGGACAGGACCTACGTCGAGCCGCTCATACCGGAGGTACTGGAGGCGATCATCGCAAAGGAGAGGCCCGATGCGCTCCTCCCCACCCTGGGCGGCCAGACCGGGCTCAACCTCGCGACGATCCTCGCGGAGAGGGGCGTCCTGGAGCGCTACCATGTCGAGCTGATCGGCGCGGACTACGCCGCAATAAAGAAGGCCGAGGACAGGGAGGAGTTCAAGGCGGCCATGGAGAGGATCGGCCTCGAAGTGCCCCGGTCGGGTTTTGCCCACGGTGTGGACGAGGCGCGCAAAGTCAGCCGTGAGATAGGCTTCCCCGCCATCATCAGGCCCAGCTACACCCTGGGGGGCACGGGCGCGTCCGTCGCTTACAACGTCGAGGAGTTCGAAGCCCTTGCGGCCAGGGGCATCGAGAGCAGCATGATCAACGAGATCCTCATAGAGGAATCGGTCATCGGCTGGAAAGAGTACGAGCTCGAGGTGATGAGAGATAAGCGGGACAACGTCGTCATCGTCTGCTCTATCGAGAATTTCGACGCCATGGGTGTCCACACCGGCGACAGCATTACCGTTGCCCCGGCCCAGACACTGTCCGATAAGGAGTACCACGCGATGAGGGACGCGGCCATCGCCATCATCCGCGAGATAGGCGTAGAGACGGGGGGATCGAATATCCAGTTCGCGGTCCATCCCGACACGGGCCGGATGGTCGTCATCGAGATGAACCCGAGGGTGTCGAGGAGCTCGGCCCTGGCCTCGAAGGCAACGGGTTTTCCCATCGCCAAGATCGCGGCAAAACTGGCCGTCGGCTACACGCTGGACGAGATACCCAACGATATCACGCGGAAGACGCCTGCGTGCTTCGAGCCTACCATCGACTACTGCGTGGTAAAGATCCCCCGGTTCACCTTCGAAAAGTTCAGGGGCGCCGATGAGACGCTCACCGTCTCCATGAAATCCGTGGGCGAGGCGATGGCAATAGGCAGGACGTTCAAAGAGGCCTTGCAGAAAGGGTTCCGGTCGCTGGAGACAGGCGCATACGGCATCATCGACGATCGCCATGCGCCGGGTGCGGAAGACCTTGAGCTGATCAAGCAGAAGCTTATCGTCCCGAATAAAGACAGGGTGTTCTTCATACGCCACGCCCTCAAAGTAGGCATGAATATCGACGAGATCTACGGCCTCACGAAGATAGACCGGTGGTTCCTCAAGAATATAGAGGAGATCGTCGTGTTTGAAAAGGAGCTCGAGGCTTATAAGAGCGATCTCCCCCTATTCTCCAGGCAGAACGGCATGTCGGTCGAGCTGATGAGGCAGGCGAAGCGCTACGGCTACGCAGACAGGCAATTGGGGACGATCCTTGGCGTCAGCGAGGAAGAGGTGCGCCAGTGGCGCATCGAGCACGGCGTGGAGAGCGTCTTCAAGCTCGTCGATACCTGCGCGGCCGAGTTCGAGGCCTACACGCCTTATTACTACTCGACCTATGAGACTGAGAATGAGTCGCGCGACTCGAACAAAAAGAAGATCATGATCCTCGGGGGCGGTCCGAACAGGATCGGGCAGGGCATAGAGTTCGATTACTGCTGCGTCCACGCGGCGCTTGCCCTGAAGGAGCTGGGGTACGAGACCATCATGGTGAACAGCAACCCCGAGACGGTGAGCACGGATTACGATACCTCCGACAAGCTCTACTTCGAGCCTTTGACCCTGGAGAACGTCCTGGACATCGTGAACAGGGAAAGACCCGACGGCGTCATCGTCCAGTTCGGCGGCCAGACGCCTTTGAACCTGGCGGTGCCCCTGAAGAAAGCCGGGGCGACCATCATCGGCACCTCTCCCGAGAGCATCGATATCGCCGAAGACAGGGAGAAATTCAAGGCCCTCCTCAAGAGACTGAAGCTGACCCAGCCGGAGAACGGCATCGCCACCTCTTTTGCGGAGGCTAAGGGGGTGGCGCGCATCATCGGGTATCCCATCGTGGTCCGGCCGTCCTACGTGCTCGGCGGGCGGGCGATGGAGATCGTCTACGCGGAAGGCGACCTGGAGGCGTTTGTGGAGAAGGCATATGAGGCATCTCCCGACCTCCCCATCCTGATAGACAAGTTCCTCGAAGATGCGATCGAGATCGACGTGGACGCGGTCGCCGACGGGGAGCAGTGCGTGGTCGCGGGCATCATGGAGCATATCGAGGAGGCGGGCATCCATTCGGGCGACAGCGCCTGCGCGCTGCCTCCCTATTCATTGAACGACGACCTCATAGAGAGGATCAACACGCAGACCCGTCAACTGGCGAAAGAGCTGAAGGTGGTGGGCCTCATGAACATCCAGTACGCCATCAAGAATGACGTCATCTACGTGCTGGAGGTGAACCCGAGGGCATCGAGGACCGTCCCTTTCGTGAGCAAGGCCACGGGCGTCCAGTGGGCAAAGGTCGCCGCGAAGGTGATGACGGGAGTGAAACTTTCCGAGCTCGGCGTGGACAGGGAGGTGCAGATCGACCACATCGCCGTCAAGGAGTCCGTCTTCCCCTTCAACAAGTTCTTTGGCGTGGATACCATCCTCGGACCCGAGATGAAATCGACGGGCGAGGTCATGGGCATCGACACCAACTTCGGCGCTGCCTTCTGGAAGGCGCAGCTCGGGGCCGGCCAGAACCTCCCCTTCGACGGCAATGTCTTCCTGAGCGTCAAGAACCAGGACAAGAGGAACGTGGCCTTCATCGCGAAGAAGCTGTCAGACCTCGGCTTCAAGATATATGCGACGAGGGGGACGGCAAAGATCCTCGCGAACAACGGGATCGACACCACGACGGTGAACAAGGTGTCGGAAGGCAGGCCGCACGTGGTCGACATGATCAAGAACGGAGAGATCCACCTCATCATCAATACGCCGAGCGGGAGGAAGCCGAAAAACGACGAGGTGCAGATCAGGGCGGGGGCGGTCCAGTACAAGATACCGTACACCACGACGATCTCCGGCGCCCAGGCGGTGGTCAACGCCATCGAGACGATGAAGAAGGGCGACCTGAGGGTAAAGCCCCTACAGGACTATTACAAGGGATAGCCGTGAGTGTCGAGTGGCAAGTGCGGAGCGGCGCGTAAAAAGGCGCCGAAAGCGTACGAGCTTACGCCTTTATGTCTTTGACTTTTCTTCTGACTATCTTGCCCTTCTGATGGGGCATATCCGCTCTTATATAGACGGTTTTGTCGAATACCCTGTCGACGGTGCCTTCCATCTCTTTCTTTGCGAAAGAGAATTTCACTCTGTCTCCTGATTTCATGCCGCTCCTCCGGTAGTCTCGCTCTTTGCGGTCTCGGGCTTGGCTTCTGGCTTGGGCTGCGCCTTCTCTTCCGCCTTTTCCTCGTGCTTATCCGTTTGTTTTGCGCCGTTGCCCTTGCCCTGCGATGCGGGCGATTTATAATCGGTCACGTACCAGCCGGTCCCCTTCAACTGAAAAGAACATTGGGAGATAAGCCTGTTGAGACGGCCTTTGCAGACCTTGCACTCCTTCAGCGGCTCTTCCGACATCTTCTGAAATATCTCAAACCTCTTGCCGCAATCAAGGCATTCATATTCATATATGGGCATCTACGACCTCCGCGCTGATAACTCGATGAATAGTATAATCCGTAATGTTTTCTGCGTCAATAGGGCGAAAATGACTTAAATTGTTGCACCGGACGCGAGAGCCGTGCTATACAGTGTAAGGGAGGAAAGGCGCGTGGAGAAAGCACTGGTCCTGATTCTTCTTGGAAGTGAGAACGACATGCCGGTCATGCAGGACGGCCTCGATTTTTTAAAGGAAATGGGCGTGAAATTCACGCTTGATATAGCTTCCGCCCACCGCCATCCCGAAAAAACGGCAACCCATGCCAAAAGCGCCCGTAAAAAGGGCATTGAGGTAATCATCGCGGGCGCGGGTTTGGCCGCCCATCTTCCGGGTGTCATCGCCGCCCACACGACCCTTCCCGTTATCGGCATTCCCCTGAATGGCGGCTCCCTCCTCGGCATGGATGCCCTCCTCTCGATGGTCCAGATGCCGAAAGGCGTGCCCGTGGCGACGGTGGGTGTTGACGCCTCTCGCAATGCCTGCATCCTCGCGGCCGAGATACTCTCGATAAAGTATGACGAGATCCGGGTGAAGCTCGAAGAGATGAAGGAACAGATGCGCCGGGAGATAGACGAGAAATCGCGGAGATTACGCGATAGCCTGTAAGAGCATATGCTGAACGCCATAACCGATGTGGAAGGTATTCGGGTCGGCCACTGCTCCGACTACCAGGGCTATACGGGCTGCACGGTCGTCCTGTTCGACAAGGCTGCCACGTGCGGCATCGACATAAGGGGCAGCGCGTCCGGGACCAGGCAGATTGACGCCCTGAGCGTCGCCCACGTGGTCGATAATGTCCATGCGATCCTGCTCTCGGGAGGAAGCGCCTTCGGCCTCGACGCGACATCCGGGGTCATGAGGTACCTGGAAGAGAGGGGTATCGGCTTCGACGCGGGGCCGGCGAGGGTACCCATCGTCCCCACCGCGGTGATATTCGACCTCGGCTTCGGAGATTGCCGGGCAAGGCCGACGCCGGAGATGGGATATGAGGCGTGCCTGAACGCGGGCATTGCAGTTGACGAGGGGAGCGTTGGCGCGGGTGTGGGCGCGACGGTAGGGAAACTTTTCGCCGCGGACAGGGCCATGAAAGGCGGACTGGGGACCGCCTCCGTCTCCACGCCCGACGGCTGTGTGGTAGCCGCCTTGGCGGTTGTCAATGCCTTCGGCGATGTCGTCGACAATGTGACGGGAAAGTTCATCGCGGGCTTAAGGACAACGGAAGAGGGCCTCACCTTCGGACGTACCGTCGATTGTCTGAAACAGGGCCAGGTACGGAAGCAATTCGGCATAGATAACACCACGCTTGCCGTAGTGGCGACAAATGTCCAATTTAATAAGAGGGCAATGACGAAAATCGCCCAGATGGCCCAGGGCGGCCTCATAAAGACCATAGCCCCTGTCCATACGACTTTTGATGGCGACCTGGTGTTCGCCGCCTCTCTCGGGCAGGTAAAGGGAGACGTGAACCGTGTGGGTGTGCTCGGTGAGTTCGTGGTCGCCGAGGCGATCAAGAGGGCGGTGAGGAAGGCCGACGGTTTCGGAAAACTGCCTGCCTTCAAAGATCTGGCCCGGGGAGCGAAGAAACGCATGCAGGATCGCAAGGCGTAGACGGTATTTCATAGAAGGCTCGTTTAACAGGAGAGATACAATGGAAATGCGCTACCAGGAAGTGGCGCGGCTCATCAAGGAGCATGGAAACAGCGTCGCCTTCACGGGCGCGGGTATTTCCGTCGAGAGCGGCATCCCTGCGTTTCGCGGGGGGCAGGGTCTCTGGGAAAAATACGATCCCATGGAGTATGCGGAAATAAGCGCCTTTTTGCGGTCCCCGGATAAGGTCTGGTCCATGCTGAGAGAGATGGGCGACGTGATCCTTCGGGCCAAACCCTCGCCTGCGCACAAGGCGCTCGGTGTCCTTGAAAAGGCCGGCCTCCTCAACTCAGTCATCACCCAGAACGTCGACGGGCTGCACCAAATGGCGGGCAATGTGAATGTCATCGAATATCACGGAAGCCACCGGCGTCTCGTCTGCCTCGGTTGCGCGTTCACGAGCGCCTTTACCGAGGAATCGATAACAGTGTTGCCTTATCCCGTGTGCCCGCGGTGCGGTGAGCCGCTGAAGCCGGACGTCGTCTTTTTTGGCGAGCAGATACCGCCGGCCGCAAGCTCGAGGGCCATCCGGGAAGCGGCCGTCTGTAAGGTAATGATCATTATCGGGACATCGGGTGTGGTCTATCCCGCCGCCGACGTCCCGATCCTCGCGAGTGGAAGGGGGGCGACCATAGTGGAGATCAATCTGTCGCCCACGCCGTTCACCTCGTCAATCACAAATGTGTTTCTCGAAGGGAGCGCGTCGACGATATTGCCCGGCATCCTGAACGAGCTCGGGCTCGCGTCTGGATGAGTAAGCTTCTCGGAAGCTGTTGCAGTTAATGCCCCTTCCTTTTTATGAAGGGGAGGCCGGGGCACCCGCGAAGCGGGTCGTGGCTTTGCCGCTGGAGGGGGCGACCGCGGGGCACCCACGCAGTGGGTCGCGCTTGCGGGTGTCCCGGTAATTGCGCAAAATGGGGGTCTCCATGGAACATACCTATTGCGTCATCATGGCCGGGGGCAAGGGAGAGCGTTTCTGGCCCCTCAGCACTGCCGGGACCCCGAAGCCCTTCATCAAGCTCATCGGCGATAAAACCATGATACAGATGACTGTTCAGCGCGTTGCGGCGCTCGTGGCGAAGGAGCGGATATTCGTGGTGCTCGGCCGTGAGCATGTCGATGTGGCGCGCGGGCAGCTCCCCGAACTTTCGGAAGGGCAGTTCATCGTCGAGCCCGAGGGGAGAGACACGGGACCTTGCATAGGCTTCACCGCCCTGCTTTTGGGCCGCCTGGACCCGGAGGGCGTTATGGTCGTCCTTCCCGCGGACCAGTATATCCCCGACACGGACGCCTTTGCCGCATGCGTCTCTGCCGCGGTCTCGTGCGCGACGCAGGGGGACCACCTTGTCACGATAGGCATCACGCCGACAAGGCCGGAGGTGGGCTACGGTTACATACACGTGGGGGAGAGGACCGGCGCCGGCCACACGGGCTCATGCTTCCGGGTAAACCGTTTTGTCGAAAAACCGGATGAGGCAAGGGCCGCCCAATACCTGGCCGACGGCAACTACTTCTGGAACAGCGGCATCTTCGTGTGGCTCACCCGGGTAGTGCTTGCGGGTATCGAGCGGCACATGCCGGAGCTCTTCAAGGGGCTTCGCGCGATAGAAGGGGCCGTGGCAGCGGGTGATGCTCAAAAGGTGGCGGAGGGCTTCAGGGGTTTTCAAAAGATATCCATTGACTACGGGCTGATGGAGAAGGCCGACAACGTGTTGATGGTGAAGGCTGATTTTGCGTGGGACGACGTGGGCACGTGGGGCTCGCTCCAAAGGGTGATGGAGCTGGACGAAGCAGGGAACTACCTCAGGGGCACGTGCGTCTGCGTGGACGCGAAAGGCTGCGTGATCTACGGGGAGGATCTGCCGGTGGGGGCAATCGGCGTATCGAACCTGATCGTGGTGGCGTCCCGGGAAGGCGTGCTCGTCTGCGATATGGGGAGAGATCAGGAAACGAGGCAAATAGCGCGGATGATCGAGCAGGCAAAGGCGGAAAGTCCGCCACACGCAGCCCCAAGCGGCGGCGCGCGGGCCGCCGGGTCGTCCCCGGAGGACGGGAAAGACGCCTAGCGCAGGCGAGTTTTCGGCGCACGGGTTTGCGAAAAAAGCGCGAGAGCTTAAGAAGGGGTCGACCATGGTAGCGAAGGTGTTTACGTCGGGTCTCAACGGGATAGACGGCATCAGGGTCGAGGTGGAGGTCGATATATCCCACGGTCTGCCGTCGTTCAGTATCGTCGGTCTTCCCGAGCCGTCCGTAAAGGAGAGCCGGGAGAGGGTAAGGGCCGCGATAAAAAACGCGGGCTTCGATTTCCCCAACGACAGGATCACCATAAACCTCGCGCCTGCCGACGTGAGGAAGGAAGGCTCTTCTTTCGACCTGCCCGTGGCCCTTGGACTGCTTGCGGCCATGGGCATCATCACGCAAGGCGCGGTCGAGAACCACCTCGTGACCGGGGAGCTTTCCCTCGACGGGAGGATCAAGGGGACAAGGGGCGTGCTCCCGATGGCGGTCCTCGCCGCAAAGGAGCGCTTCGAGCTGCATGATCGTCCCGGCGGAGAATGGGCGCGAGGCCGCGGTAGTAAAGGGCATAAAGGTCTACGGCGCCTCCCACCTGCTCGATATCGTCCACTACTTTCGGGGTGATTCGGGGCTTGACTCTTTTACCGGCACGGCGGGTGTCGAGACGAGGCCGGATAAGGAGGACAGCCTCAACTTCTCGGACGTGAGAGGACAGTCGGCCGCGAAGCGGGCGATCGAGATTGCCGCTGCGGGGGGCCACAACGTGCTGATGGTCGGCCCGCCGGGCTCGGGAAAGACCATGCTCGCCCGGAGGATACCCACTATCCTGCCTCCCTTGAGCTACGACGAGGCGATAGAGACGACCAAGATTCACAGCATAGCCGGGCTTCTGAGCCAGGAGAAGTACCTCGTCTCCGAAAAGCCTTTTCGCGCCCCTCACCACACCATTTCCGATGCGGGGCTCATCGGCGGAGGTTCTTTGCCCCGTCCCGGGGAGGTAAGCCTCGCCCATAACGGCGTGCTCTTTCTCGATGAATTCCCCGAGTTCAAGAGGAACATCCTCGATTCCCTGCGCCAACCGCTGGAAAGCGGCAACGTCGTCATCTCGCGCGTCTCCCAGGCGGTCACCTTTCCGGCGAGCTTCATGCTGATCGCCGCCATGAACCCTTGCCCCTGCGGGTATTACGGAGACCCGAGGAGGGCGTGCATCTGTTCCGGCCCGCAGATACACCGCTACAGGACAAAGGTGTCGGGGCCGCTGCTCGACCGGATCGACATCCAGATCGCCATTCCGGCATTGACCATAAGAGAGCTTTCCCTCGATGTGGAAGAGGAGTCTTCGGAAGCGATCAGAGAGCGGGTGATGGCCGCGCGGACCCCGCAGAAGGAGAGGTTCAAGGGTAGGCCGGTCCACGCAAACGGGCAGATGACGGTGCGGATGGTGAAGAAGCACTGCGCCGTGAATGCCGCGGCGAAGGACCTGCTGGAACGGGCCGTCGAGCGGTTCGGGCTCTCCGCGCGGGCCTACCACAGGATACTCAAAGTATCGAGGACGATAGCCGATCTCGACGGGCGTGCGGATATCGACGAAAGCCATGTGGCGGAGGCGATACAGTATCGCGTGCTCGACAAGAAGATGGTCGCGTAAAGCACGTCTCTCTATAATGTTGTTGCGCATCACACACCCCCCCGCAATCATACGTTTTCGTAACATAATTGCATAATCATACGCTTACGTAGCTTTTGTCGCCCATCTCTGTGAGTCCCCTAAAGGCATCCGGGGATCTCCTCACACGCGTTTCCTCCCGTCACGACGCGTTTTTCGCCCGTCTGAGGTCCGCGGTTTCGACCGTGGCACGGGTATTGCTCGTACTACGATCTCAAGCCTCTATCGGGAAAGGAGAAACACTATGAGAAAGATAGCTATATACGGGAAAGGCGGCATCGGGAAATCGACCACCACCCAGAATACCGTGGCGGCCCTTGCGGAAATGGGAAAGAAGATCATGGTCGTCGGCTGCGATCCTAAGGCCGACTCCACCCGCTTGCTCCTGGGCGGCCTTTCGCAAAAGACCGTTCTCGATACCCTTCGGGCCGAAGGCGAAGACCTCGACCTCGACGACGTGATGAAGCTGGGTTTCAAAGGGATCAGGTGCGTTGAATCTGGCGGGCCGGAGCCCGGCGTCGGATGTGCCGGCCGGGGCATCATCACCTCCATCAATCTGCTCGAACAACTGGGCGCCTATTCGGACAGTATCGGCCTCGATTACGCCTTCTACGACGTCCTCGGCGACGTGGTCTGCGGCGGCTTCGCCATGCCCATCAGGGACGGCAAGGCCAAAGAGATCTATATTGTCGTCTCCGGCGAGATGATGGCCATGTACGCCGCGAACAATATCTGCAAGGGCATCGTCAAATTCGCTGAATCGGGCGGCGTCCGTCTCGGCGGCCTCATCTGCAACAGCCGAAACGTGGACAACGAGAGCGAGCTCATCGAGATGCTCGCGGAAAGGCTCGGCACCCAGATGATCCATTTCATTCCGAGGGACAACGTGGTCCAGAGGGCGGAGATCAACCGCAAGACCGTGATCGACTTCGACCCGTCGGTCGCGCAGGCCGACGAATACCGGCAGCTCGCAAAGACCGTCGATGGAAACGGGATGTTCGTCATCCCCAAGCCGCTTTCGACCGATGAGCTCGAAGGACTGCTCATCAAGTATGGGGTCGGGCAATAGGGGCGGAAGACCGGAAAGGATACCGGATAAGGAGGACGCGCACATGGTGATGATAAAGGCGATAGTGAGGCCCGAGAGGGTGGATGCAGTCCTGGAGCGGCTCATGGCAGAGGGTTTTCCGGCGGTGACGAGGATGAGCGTCTCGGGGCGGGGCAAACAGCGCGGAATCAAGATCGGGGAGATCACCTACGACGAGATACCGAAAGAGCTGCTGATGATGGTCGTCCCCGATGCCGATAAGGACCTGGTTATCCGGACGGTCATGGGCGCTGCCCGGACGGGCGACAGGGGCGCCTTCGGAGACGGCAAGATATTCGTCTCTCCTGTTGAGGAAATGTACACGGTCAGCTCAGGGGTCAAGGAGACGGCGGCCGGCACCGAAGCCCGAGAGGTGCTCCCATGAAGGAAGTTATGGCCGTCATCAGGATAAACAAGATCAACCAGACGAAAAAGGCCCTGGCCGATGCGGGCATATCGTCCATGCATGCGCGGGAGTGCCTGGGCCGGGGCAAAGGGCTCGTCGACCTCGACGTGTTGGCTGGGGCAGAGCAGGGGTTCGAGGAAGCGATAGCCCTCCTCGGTAACACGGCCCGGCTTATCCCCAAGCGGATGATATCGATCATCGTCCCCGATAAGCTCGTGAAACGAACCGTGACGGCTCTCATAGGGTCCAACCGGACGGGCAAGGCCGGCGACGGCAAGATATTCGTCATGCCTGTTTCCGACACGGTCCGGATCAGGACGGGTGAATCGGGCGACGACGTGCTCGATGAACTGTAAAGAGAGATTTAAAGAAGGAGAGCAACCCATGTCGACGAAGAATGAGCGCCAGATCGCTGACACTGCCATGGAACCCCTCGATATCAAAGAGGAGATCCTGAAGAAATACCCGCCGAAGGTCGCGAGGCGGCGGGCAAAACAGATAGTCGTCAACAAGGTCGAGGAGGCGGAGCAGGTGCCGGAGATCCTCGCGAACACGAGGACGATCCCCGGCATCCTTACCATGAGGGGATGCGCCTACGCGGGCTGCAAAGGCGTCGTGCTGGGTCCTACCAGGGACATCCTGCAGATCACCCACGGCCCGATAGGATGCGGCTTCTATAGCTGGCTCACCCGGCGCAACCAGACGAGACCCCGCACACCGGAGGGCGCCAACTTCATGACCTACGCCATGTCAACCGACATGCAGGAGGAGGAGATCATCTTCGGGGGCGAGAAGAAGCTGAGAAAGGCGATCGTCGAGGCTATCGAGCTTTTCCACCCGAAGGCCATCGGCATATTCTCCACGTGCCCCGTCGGCCTCATCGGGGACGATGTCCACGCGGTGGCGCGGGACATGGAGGAAGCATACCCGGACGTCAACATCTTCGGCTTCAGTTGTGAAGGCTACAAGGGGGTGAGCCAGTCCGCGGGCCACCACATCGCCAATAACAAGGTCTTTTCGGAGGTGGTGGGCCAGGTGGAAGCGCCCAAGGAAGGGGAGTTCCGCTTCAACATCCTGGGGGAATACAACATCGGCGGCGACGCCTTCGAGATCGAGCGGATCACGCAAGGCTGCGGCCTCACCATCCATTCGACCTTCAGCGGCAACTCCGAATACGAGGAGTTCGCAAGTGCCCACACCGCCGACCTCAACGTGGTGATGTGCCATCGCTCCATCAACTATATGGCCGAAATGATGGAGAAGAAATACGGCATACCCTGGTTCAAGATCAACTTCATCGGGGCGAACGCCACGGCCAAATCCCTGCGAAAGATAGCCGCCTATTTCGGCGACGAGGGCTTGATGAGCCGGGTCGAAAAGGTGATAGCCGAGGAGATGGTCGAGGTGGAGCGCGTGCGGCTGCAGATGCGGGCGCGCTGTGAGGGCAAAACAGCCATGCTCTTCGTGGGCGGCTCCAGGGCGCACCACTACCAGGAGCTTTTCGCCGAGATCGGCATGAAGACGCTCTCCGCCGGTTACGAGTTCGGCCATCGCGACGACTACGAAGGCCGCAAGGTGATGCCGTCCATTGCCGTGGACGCGGATACGCGCAACATCGAAGAGCTGACCGTTGGGCCGGACCCCCGGCGTTTTCGGGCCCGGAAGGAGACCGAGGAGATGAGGGGCAGGCTCGGCCGGGAAGGCATTCGCCTGGGCGACTATGTGGGCATGATGCCCGAGATGGCGAACGATACGCTCGTCATCGACGATCTCAACCATTACGAGATGGAGGTCCTCCTGGAGCGGTACAAACCCGACGTTTTCTGCGCCGGCATCAAGGAAAAGTACGTGATCCAGAAGAGCGGCGTGCCCCTGAAGCAGCTACACAGCTACGACTACAGCGGGCCTTACGCGGGCTTCAGGGGGGCCGTCAACTTCTATAGGGAGATCGACCGCATGGTCAACTCGAAGCTCTTCAGCTTTGTCAAGGCGCCCTGGGAGGAAAGCCCCCAGCTTGCCGGAAGCTACGGATGGACCGGGTAGGGAACGATCAAGGAGACGGCCATGCTATTACGACATACACCACAAGAACTGACGAAGCGATCCGCGCTCACGGTCAACCCGGCCAAGACGTGCCAGCCCATCGGGGCGATGTACGCGGCCCTGGGCATCCACAACTGTCTGCCCCACAGCCACGGCTCGCAGGGGTGCTGCGCCTATCACCGGAGCGCCCTGACGAGACATTACAAGGACCCCATCATGGCGACGACCAGCTCCTTCACGGAGGGCGCATCCGTCTTCGGGGGACAGGCGAACCTGATGGAGGCGATCAACAATATCTTCACCATCTACGGCCCCGACGTGATCGCCGTCCATACCACGTGCCTTTCAGAGGTGATCGGGGACGACCTGAGCCAGATCATCAATAAGGCGCAGGCGGACGGGAAAATACCGAAGGGCAAGAGGGTCATCCATACGAATACGCCCAGCTTCAAGGGGTCCCATGTCACCGGTTTCGCGAACATGGTACAGAGCATGGTCCAGTACCTCGCCGAGAACACGGGCGTAAGGCTGGGCCAGATCAATGTCATTCCGGGCTTCACCGAGCCTTCGGACATGGAAGAGATAAAAAGGATCGTGACGGAGATGGGGATAAAATGCGTCATGTTCCCCGACACCTCCGGCGTGGTCAACGGCCCCCTCGACGGGAAATTCCACATGTACCCCAGGGGCGGCGCAACGGTGAGCCAGATCGCAAGCGCGGGCGACAGCTCGCACACCCTCGCCCTCGGCAGGACGGCATCTCTTCCGGCGGCAAAGCTGCTCGATACGAAATGCAAGGTCCCCTTCGAGGTCGTCGACCTGCCCGTGGGATTGAGGGCGACGGACGTGTTTGTCGATGCCCTCCGGAAGATCGCGGGGGTGAGCGTGCCCGAAAGCCTGATGAAGGAACGAGGTCAGGTCGTCGACGTGCTCACCGACATGCATCAGTATTTCTACGGGAAAAAGGCGGCCCTCGTGGGCGATCCCGACCACCTCGTCTCCCTGGCCCAATTTCTCACGGACATGGACATGGAGGTGCTCTACGTTGTCACCGGTACGCCGGCAGGTCCCGGGTTCGAGCGGCATATGAGACAGAACACCGGCGATAAGACGGTCATCGCCCATGGGTTGGGGGCCGATATGTTCCACTTCCACCAATTGATCAAGGCTGAGAAGCCCGACCTCATCTTCGGCAACACCTATGCGAAGTATATCGCCCGGGATGAGGATATCCCGCTGATCAGGATCGGCTTCCCCATTTACGACCGCGTCGGCCACCAGTATTTCCCGATCACGGGCTACCGGGGCGCCCTGCGCCTGCTCGAAAAGATCCTCAACGCAGTGCTGAACAGGCAGGATAGGGATGCGCCGGAGGAGAGCTTCGAGCTGGTGATGTAGAGGACTATGCAGTTGTGAGGGGGAAGGCTCCTCTGGCTTTGCCAGTGGAGGGGGCGCTGAGCCCCGGTAATTGCCAGGCAGGATAGGGATGCGCCGGAGGAGAGCTTCGAGCTGGTGATGTAAAAAAGTGCCGAGTGTCGAGTGACGAGGGACGAGTGAGAAGGAGAACACCATGATTGAGATACTCGATGAGCGAAAAAAACAGGTCTACCGGAAAGGCGGCGAGACCTTCGACCTCGCCTGCGACAAGGCAAGTCTCGCCGGGTCGGTGAGTCAGCGGGCCTGCGTGTTTTGCGGCTCCAGGGTGGTGCTCTACCCGATATGCGACGCGGTCCATCTCGTCCACGGCCCGATCGGCTGCGCCGCATATACCTGGGACATAAGAGGCGCCCTCTCGTCGGGACCGGAGCTTCACCGGCTTAGTTTTTCCACGGACCTGAGGGAAGAGCACGTGATCTACGGCGGGGAGAAGAAGCTCCATGCGTCCCTCACCGAGCTGATCACGGCATACCGGCCGAAGGCGGCCTTCGTCTACGCCACCTGCATCATCGGCCTTATCGGTGATGACGTGCAGGCAGTCTGTAAAAAGGTTGAGGCAGAGCAGTCCATCCCGGTCATACCGGTTCACTCGGAAGGGTTCAGGGGGACGAAGAAGGACGGCTACCGGGCAGCGTGTGAGGCGCTCTACCGGCTGATCGGCAAGGACGATGCGACGCCCGTCGGCAGCCGTGCCATCAATATCCTCGGCGACTTCAACGTGGCGGGAGAAACGTGGACCATCAAGGAGTACTACCGGGAGATGGGTGTAGAGGTGGTCTCATGCATGACCGGCGATGGAAGGGTGGACGAGATAGGCCGGTCCCACCGGGCCGCGCTCAATGTGGTCCAGTGTTCGGGCTCCATGACTTTCCTCGCAAAAATGATGGAAGAGGCATACGCCATCCCCTTTAAGCGGGTCTCCTATTTCGGGATCGAGGACACGGCCGACGCCCTCTATACGGTGGCGCGCCATTTCGGGGACCCCGGCGTCCTGAAGAAGACGGAAGAGCTGGTCCGCCGCGAGGTAAACCGGATTTATCCGCTCTTGCGGAAATACCGCCTCGACCTCCAGGGCAAAAAGGCGGCCATCTACGTCGGCGGCTCCTTCAAGGCCTTCTCCCTCATCAAGGCCCTGCGCCACGTCGGCATCGACACCGCCATTGTCGGCTCCCAGACGGGAAACCCGGAGGACTATGAGTATCTGCGGGAAATCTGCGACGAGGGGACGATCATCGTTGACGACACGAACCCCCTGGAGCTCTCGAAGTTCATGATGGAGAAGGAGGTGGACCTCCTGATCGGCGGGGTCAAGGAGCGGCCTATTGCGTACAAGATGGGCATTGGATTTTGCGACCACAACCACGAGCGAAAAGTTCCCCTCGCGGGGTTCGAAGGGATGCTCAATTTTTGCCGGGAAGTCCACTCGTCGATCATGAGCCCGGTCTGGCAGTTTTCGCCCGCCCGGCTCAAGGCAGCAGCTTTAAGGAAGGTGCAGAATGAGACAGCACGGAAGGGTCGCTCTCTCACAAAAATGAGGTGGCTCATTCAATATCGACGCGGAATGCGTGCAAGCTCTGCGCGCCCCTCGGCGCGAGCATCGTCTTTCGGGGCATCGAGAACTGCGTCCCTTTGATCCACGGCTCCCAGGGCTGCTCGACCTATATCCGCCGCTACGTGATCAGTCATTTCAGGGAGCCCCTGGATATCGCCTCCTCCAACTTCAGCGAGTCCACCGCGATCTTCGGCGGCGGCGAGAACCTTAAGAAAGCCCTCGACAACCTCACACGCCAGTATCGGCCGGAGGCAATCGGCATCAGTACCACGTGCCTCTCCGAGACGATCGGGGACGACGTCCGCCTCTATCTCGACGAGTATCGCCGGGCGGCAAAGAGCACCGGGCCGATCCCGGCGCTTATCCACGCCTCGACTCCCAGCTACAGCGGCACCCACATGGAAGGGTACCATGCGGCCATAAGGGCCACGGTCGAGACCCTCGCCGAAAAAGGCCCGGGCAGCGGCGCCGTCAACATCATTCCGGGTTTTCTTTCCCCCGCGGACTTAAGGCACCTCAAGGAGATCGTCTCCGGCTTCGGCATCGCGTGCACCATGTTCCCCGACTATTCGGAGACCCTGGATGGGGAGTCATGGCCCGAATATCAGAAGCTCTCGGCAGGCGGCACCCCCGTGGCGGCCATAAGAGGCATGGGAAGGGCCGCGGCAACGATCGAGATGGGGAGAAGCATCGAGGGCACGATGTCGGCAGCCCGCGTTCTCAAGGAGCGTTTCGGGGTCCCTCTGCACACCCTGGGTCTTCCGCTGGGCGTCCGGGAGACGGACCGCTTCTTCGACGTCCTCTCATCTCTCGCAGGCGCCCCGGTGCCGGCCCTCTACGAGAAAGAGAGGGGACGCCTCGTCGATGCGTACATCGACGGCCACAAATACGTCTTCGGCAAGCGCGCGGTCGTCTACGGCGAGGTCGATCTTGTCGCCGCCATGGCCTCTTTTCTCGATGAGATCGGGATGGTCCCCGTTGTATGCGCCACCGGCGCAGCCACAGGCAGGTTCGAATCGCTTGTGCGGCAGGGCATCGAACATAGCCGGGAGGAGTTGATAATAGCCGAGGACACGGATTTCGTCACCATGCTGGAAGCCTGCCGGGCGGCACGACCCGATATCGTCATCGGCAGCAGCAAGGGCTATTTCCTCGCGAAAAACCTGGGCCTGCCCCTGGTGCGGGTCGGCTTCCCCATCCATGACCGCTTAGGCGGCCAGCGCATACTCCATGTCGGATACAGGGGCACGCAGCAGCTTTTCGACAGGATCGTCAACGGACTGATAGAGGCGACCCAGGAAGGATCGCCCGTCGGCTACAGCTACATATGAGGGGGCCTGTCATGAATTACGGCGATCATCCATGCTTCAGCGCCAAAGGACGCCATACTACGGCCCGGGTGCATCTGCCCGTGGCGCCCAGGTGCAATATGCAGTGCAACTATTGCGTCCGTGATTACGCGTGCGTCAACGAATCGAGGCCGGGGGTGACGAGCACGGTCCTGACACCCGCGCAAGCCGCCGGCTATCTCGATGAGGTGAAGAAGAAGATCGAGAATATAGGGGTCGTGGGCATTGCAGGCCCGGGGAGCCCTTTGCCAACGCGGAAGAGACCATGGAGACCCTCCGGCTCGTCCGCGAGCACCATCCGGAGATGATGCTCTGTGTCGCCACAAACGGTCTCGACATTTTGCCCTATATCGAGGAGCTTGCCTGGCTCGGCGTTAGCCATGTCACGGTGACGGTCAACGCGGTCGACGCAAGCGTTGGCGGCCGGATTTACGCGTGGGCGAGATGCGGCAAAAAGGTGTATCGCCACCTCGATGCCGCCCGGGTCATTCAACGCAGGCAGATCGAGGCCATCGCCGGGCTGAAAAAGAAGGGGATAACCGTCAAGATCAATACCGTCGTCATTCCCGGCGTCAATGACGGCCACGTGGTGGAGGTGGCAAAGCGGATGGCGGAGATAGGGGCGGATATACATAACTGCATGCCCCTGTACCATGTGGCGGGGTCGGCCTTCGAAGACATCGCGCCCCCGACGGCCGCGGCCATGGAAGCGATCCGCGACCGCGGCCGGGCGTACATGGACCAGATGAGCCATTGCAGCCGCTGCAGGGCCGATGCCGCTGGGCTAATCGGCGAGGCACAGAGTGCGCAGATCGCGGAGCTTCTGGAAAGGGCCGCCAGGCCCGTGCCCACTTCGGCGCGGCCTTTTGTCGCGGTGGCGAGCATGGAAGGTCTCTTTGTCAACCAACATCTCGGCGAGGCGAAGGGTCTCTGGATATACGGGATCAGGGACAGCGCAGTCGACTGCCTGGAATGGCGGGGAACGCCGCCTCCGGGAGGAGGGATGGACCGGTGGGCCGAGCTCGTCGACTCTTTGCATGACTGCGCGGCTCTCCTCGCGAGCGGCATCGGACCTATGCCTCAGTCGGCCCTCGAGCAGACCGGTATACGGGTGGTGATAATGGAAGGACTGGCAAGAGAAGGGATCGAGGCAATCTTCTCGGGGAAGGAGATACCGCGGATGCTGCTCCGGACGCCGGGGCGCTGCGGCATGGGCCGGCAATGCACCGGCGCCGGCACCGGCTGCGGATAGGTAATCGGAACAGATTAAGGAAGGAGGAAAGACCGTGAAGAAACCGAAACACCATATCTTCGTGTGCGGAAGCTTCCGGGCACACGGCGCCCCCCAGGGCGTATGCAATAAGAAAGAGTCCCTGCAACTGCTCCAGTATCTCGAACAGGAGCTGTCGGACCGGGGAATGACGGATGTCTCCGTATCGAGCACGGGGTGTTTGAAACTCTGCGACATGGGACCGGCCATGATTATCTATCCTCAGAACTGGTGGTACGGACACGTCGAAAACGAGGCCGCCCTCGATGAGATCATCGACGCGTTGGAGGAAGGGCAGCCTGCCGGCCGCTACCTCCTGGACGGGGAGTGACTCTCCCTCGTACGTCGCCGCGCATGCGCGCTCGGGAAGGGCGCCATGCGGTCCGCTCGTAGATAGTTTCCAAATGCGCTTGCCCTGGCTTCGACCTGAAGAAAAGGGACTTCTATCCCTGGAGTGTGGTATAATCGGGCTGAAGGGCGGGACTGTACGGCATGACGCTGAGCACTATCAAAAAAAACTTTCAACTGTGGGCATGGTCGAGATATGTGCGGCTCACGTCGATAGAGCATACGCTGCGCTATCTCTTCTGGGAATCGACGCTCTTGTGCAACCTGAGCTGTCTTCATTGCGGAAGCGATTGTACCTCGAGCAGGGATACACGGGGAGAGCTTACCACGGAGGAGATAGTCGACGGATTGAGCGCCGTTGCAGCGCGTTATAACCCGGAAGAGATAATGATCGGCATTACAGGCGGCGAGCCCTTAATGAGAAAGGACTTGTTTACCGTCACGGAGCGCATTTCGGCCCTCGGCTTCCCGTGGGGCATGGTGACCAACGGCTTCGCAATGACAAAGGAGATCGTCGGGCAGTGCAGGCGCACCGGGATGAAGACGGTCACGGTCAGTATCGACGGTGAGCAGGATGACCACAACTGGCTGAGACAGAATACGCGCTCCTTTGAGAGGGCACTGGGGGCCGTCCGCGGCCTCAGGGACGAAGATTTTCTTTCCAACCTTCAGATCGCAACCGCGGTCTCTCACAGGATCGTCGATAAGCTGGCGGATATTTATGAGATGATCAGGAAAGAGCAGGTTGACGAATGGCGGCTCATCACCATATTCCCCGGCGGAAGGGCGAAAGACAATCCGGACCTCCTCCTGAGAGACGACGACTACAGGAAGCTCTATTCCTTTGTGAGGGACGTGAGGAAAAGCGCGCCTTCGATGAGCGTCACGGTCGACGAAGAGGGCTACCTCGGCTGCGAGTTCGAAAGGGAGGTAAGGGATGCTTTCTATAATTGCCAGGCCGGTATCGAAGTAGGAGGAATTCTCGCGAACGGAGATATTTCCGCCTGTCCGAGCATATCGAGGAGGCTGGTTCAGGGGAATATCCGCAGGGAATCCTTCGGCGACTGTTGGGAGCAGAAGTTCCAGCCTTTCAGGGACAGAGAGTGGATGAAGCAGGGGATGTGCGCGTCGTGCGGCCAATGGCGGATATGCAAGGGGAACAGCCTCCATTTATGGAATTTTGAGAAGAACGAGCCCGACGTATGTCATTTTACGTGCCTCAACAGATAAGGAGCCGGTATGAAAGCGCTGCGTACGTGTGCAAAAAAGTTGTTCAGCTTCAGAAAAATAGTCTGGTTATTCTTGTGCGGCATGCTGATCACCGCCGCGGAAGCAGGCGCACAGCAAGGAAGCCAGGGGAATAAACAGCCGGCCGGTGGAAACGGGACAACGATCACGGAGCCGGTCGTGAAATACGGGCCGCCTCCTACATTGAGGCCGCCGGTGAGGCCCCCGCGGATGATGACTAAATACGGGCCGCCGTCTTCGTTCAGACCAAAACTGGACGATGGACAAACGCCGGTTAAGGGGCTTGACGAGAAAGCGCCTCAGGCAAAATAGCCCGGAAAGGGAACGCCGCACCCGCGGCCGGATTCGGCCCGGGAGACGCGCATTAGACGAGGCTCTCGTCCATCCACCCGACCTTCACGATCTCTATCCGGCTGAGGTCGCTCACTCCCAGGTGGTATTTCCTGTCCGCCTCCGCAATATGGAGAGGCTCCACGTCGAGGGGCCTGTCCTCGCCAAAGCTCGCGATCCGCTTCAGACGCAGGAGCTCCGCGCCGACGGCGTCCACCGCGACGGGGTCCGTCCCCACGATAATCCCCTTGTAGGGCCAGACGAAGCGCTTGTCGAAAAAGCTGGCTCCCCGTCCGTAGAATTGCGGTGTCAGGGCAACGAGGACATTGAGCCTCGTCTTCCCCTTTACGACGGGTAAGGTCCAGATGCGGCCGAGGTCCGCGCAGCCGTTCGGATGGTAGTCGGACGGCCGGGGCACGAACTGTATGTAGTTTTTGATCAGGGTCCCCACCCCGGCCCAGTGATGCGACCTCACCGGACGGGTATTCACGAGGGCCGTGGACCTTATGAATACGGGATGGTCGAGGACCCCCCGGTCGGCCACCGCGATATTCTCCTCAGTGATGCCGATGTCGAGGAGCCTTCGACGGATAGCCTCCTCCATTTCGGGCGGCGTCGGCAGGTTGCGCCACGCGTTGCTCTTTATGCCCACCACGTCCGACTTTTTGAACAGGGTCTGCCATGCCTTCAGGCCGTCCTCCCTGCCGAGGAGCTTCTTGACCCCGTCATCGAGCATCGCCTGGAGCACGGGCGCGCGTATCTCTCCGCTTGGGCCCAGCACGTCCCGGTTCCTCACGAGGACCACCCTTGCCTTCTCCTCGGCCTCAGCCCTGGAGGGCGGCCCCGCGCCGATGGCCGTGGCCGCGAGAAGTCCTGCCGTGCCTTTCAAGAAATCCCGACGGGTGAGCGCGTGTCGCTTCATGGCGCCTCCTTTAATCTCATCTTCGTTGCGTCGATCAAATGCCTCACCACCTCCGCGGCCGGTGCATGAAGAATGACGACGATGGTGGGGCCTTCCGCCTCCGCGTAGGTAAACGCGCCGTCCTCTTCCCGTGCCAGGCCCCCGGCGTCCAGCCTGTAGGCTTTCCTGAACGCGGTAAGCGCGGATCCGGCGGCTGCCGCGCCAGGATAGCCGACGAGGAGCACGAAGGTCCGCTCTTTTCCAAAGTCGTACCGGGCAAAGACAGCTTCCGTCTCCGCGTCTAACCCAAGGATGTTCTCACGTGAGATGAAGCACCGCTGGTTGAGCAGCACGTGGCTCCTCACGAACTTGACGCTCCCCTCCACCTGCTTTTCCGCGGGCAGGGCACGCAAGAGCCGGGGAGGCTCCCCTGTCCCGGCAATCGACGAGGCAAGCTCCCGACCGATCGCGAGGACGGCCTGCTCCTGCTCGGCTCCCTCACCCTCCCCGTAGATGCTCACGAAATGGCTGCCCTTCCAGAACCTGAGCATGCCGCCTCCGAATTCAGATCCCTGGCCGATGGACGCTTCGGGGTCCTGCCTGTCGAAGGAGAAGACACCGAAGGCGTCCGCTGGTGTTCCCATCTCGTAAACTTCCGCGATCAGTGCCGGATGGGCCTGCCTTTCGAAGCGGCGGACGACGAGCTGCCTGAAGTTGTACGCCAGGTAGACCTCGCCGGCGCCGTCCATGTAATCGAAAATCGTCCGCCCCCGGTAGCGGACAGCCTCACCTGTCGCCTTCCAGCCCCCCGCCCCGGAGGGCCACTTGATTGTCTCGTCCATCGCTCCCTTCCCGACAGTCGCACCGGGCATAAGCCAGAGGCAGAGGGCTATCATCACGACGAAGGCCGCTTTCGTTCTCCCCGAACGCACTACCCGCCACCCCCGCCCTCTTCGTCGGCCTCGGAAGGCCCGGTCGCTCACACCACGCATCTTCAGTTTGTCATATCCCGGCCCGCCGCGACCACCCATTTTTCGATTATAACACCGATAGCGGGGCAGCGGAAGAGCTTGGAAAGAGAGGGGCATGAAGCGGTGATAATTCTTGCAAGGGAGACTTTAAAGCGCCGATGCCGGCTTTGGAAGCCCATTCCTCGATGCGGTCGAAGGCGTCGTTGATCTCCTCTTCGGTCCCCCCGAAGGAGAAGCGGATATGGCCCTCCCCGGTCGGCCCGAAGCCGCTGCCGGGGACGCTGATCACCTTCGCCTCGTAAAGGAGCCGGAGGGCAAGGTCCATCGACGCGATGCCCGGCGGTACGATCCTGGGAAAAACATAGTAGGCGCCCTGGGGTTTCTGGTAAGAGAAGAGGGTAGGCAGCCTGTCCAGCCGCGTGCAGGTCAACCGCCTCCGGCCGTCGAGGGCCGCGACCAGTTTTCCGATGAACCTGTCTCCCTCTCCGTCGCGTCCGTTAGTGGCCCTGAGGGCCGCGAGGGCGCCATACTGCGACACGGTGGGGGCGCAGATGGCGAAGGCGTCGTGGACCTTGAGGACCTGGTCGATGATGCGTGTTGGGGCATAGAGATAGCCTACCCGCCAGCCGGTCATGCAGTACATCTTGGAGAAGCTGAAGGCGGCGATCAGGCGGCTCTTCAGCGCGGGTATCGTGGCGAGGCTGGCGTGACGCAAGGGGGGGTAGACGAGGAAGTCATAGGCCTCGTCGGCGATGACGAAAAGGTCCCGCTCGATCGCGAGCTCGGCTATGGCCCCGGCCTCCTCATAGGAAAGGGCGGCCCCTGTAGGGTTCATGGGGTTGCAGACGAGAATGGCCCTGGTGCGGGGGGTGAGCGCTTTTCTCATCCCCGCGATATCGATCCGCCATCCTTCCTCTTCGAGCAGGGGGACGAAGACCGGCACGCCCTCGGCGAAGAGGATCTGTTCGATGTGGGAGGCATAGTTGGGAGAGGGGACAAGCACCTCGTCTCCCCTATCCACAAGGGTGCAGATGGCCCCCGCGAGGGCTTCCATGGACCCGCAGCTCACGAAGATCTCCGTCTCGGGGTCGATCGATATGCCTTTGGTCCGGCGAAGATGGGCGCCGATCTCTTGCTTTCAGCTCCGGCATGCCGGGCTGCAGGGAGTATTTGCCGATGCTGCCGTCCTCCCTCAAGGCACGGATGACCGCATTTGTCACGAAGGGGGGTGTCGCGAAGGAGGGGATGCCCTGGCCCAAAGAGACGGCGCCCGCCACTTTGCTCGCCAGCACCGGCATCTGCTTGATGGCGGAGACGGTGATAGCGGCGACCCGCTTCGAGATGCGGCTCAGGTCCTCTTCTCTTCCGAGGCTCTTATAGACCGACCGGTCGTCCATCACACCATCCGGATGCCTTGTGGCCGGCACGCATCCCTTCAGTCGAAAAAATCGATCGATTGCTTCCCGTATCCCATGCGCTCGTCCATCCGCACCATGAACCTGGTGAAGAGGTCCCGCTCCGCAAAATACTTGACTGCCCGGTGGAACATGGTATCCGGCTTGTTCCAGGGGCAGACGCGGACGCAGACCGAGCAGTGCGACCCGTTCTTTGCCCACCAATCGAGACACTTCATGGCGTGCACGGGCCATTTCAACATGCCCCTGTTATTCGATTCGTCCCAGGGTTCCCCCGTGCGCGGACCCGACGTGATCGCGCCGCTCGGGCAGTGCTCGGCGCAGCGCTCGCATTTCTCACAAAAGGCCTGAACGCCTATGTCGATGGGCCGGTCAACCTCCAGGGGGAGGTCGGTGAAAACCTTGCCGATCCTGCAGCGGGGCCCGAATTCCCTGGTCATGAGCAATCCCATCCGCCCCATTTCGCCCAGTCCCGCATCGACGGCAAACGCGATGTCGATACCAAGCTCGTTGACGGAAGGTATCGCGTGAAAGCCGATCTCGCTGATATAGGTGGCGAGGGAGCAGGAGGTGAAGCCCATCCGCGCATAAATAAGGTCCGTGTCCGCCTCGACCGCCGGCGACCGCTTCACCATGTCGTAGCCCATCTCCTGGGCAAGCACGATGACGTACTGGTATCTCTCCGGGATCTCGATCGGGTCTCCGGCCTCCGCGGCCCCCGAATAATAGGCGTTCTGGTCCCCCCAGTGACTGTAGACCCAGGACCGGTTCAGTCCGGCAACCCCCACCAGGTCCGCGCCCAGCCAGGAAGCCACGCGCTTGATGGTCCGGGTAAGCTCTGCCGGGGTCAGGTCCTCCGCCTTGAATTCGCGGTTGAACTGGGCCACGGTCTCCCTCCCGTACTGGGTCCGCCGCATCACATAGTCGACCGTGCGGGCGGCGGCCCAGAGGCCGTGATCGAGAACGGTCTTGCCCTTGACGTTCTTCCGGATGTTTTCCACGCTTCTCTGGTGCATCTTGTCGTACTTGCTTCCGCCGGAGGCGTTTCGGCCCCGGCTGAATCCCCCCTTTCGGTCGTCGAACCGTTCGATGGGACCCGTGATGAACTTCTTATACGTCGGCTCTTTCACAATCTTCATATCATACTCTCGCTCGTGCGACGTTTAGTGTAGGGAATATACTACACGGTATGGCGCCCGTAGTACAGTGCCTCAAGCGGCTTTAAGCCGAGGCTCGTTTTGCTTTTCTCATATCCCCAGGTAAGCCTTCTTCAGGTGCTCGTCTTTTAACAGGTCCTTTCCCGCGCCGGCCAGCACGATCCGGCCGTTTTCGATGACATAGGCACGGTCGGACATATTCAGGGCGTTGAAGACGTTCTGCTCGGAGAGGAGGATTGTCACGTTCTCCTTGTTGATGTGTTCCAGGATCTGGAAGGTTTTTTGCACGAGCATGGGCGCGAGCCCCAGGGAGGGCTCGTCCACCGAGAGGAGGGTCGGTCGGGCCATCAGGCCCCTCGCAATCGCGAGCATCTGCTGCTCGCCCCCGCTTAAGGAACCGGCGAGCTGGTCGCGGTGCTGGTAAAGCTGGGGGAAAAGCTCATATAACCCTTCCAGGGACCGGCGCAGGTCTTTGCGGGACTTTCTGCAGGTATAGGCGCCCACCTCCAGGTTCTCCCGGACGCTGAGGAGCGGAAAGACGTGCCTGCCCTCCGGGATGTGGACGATGCCGCTTTCGACGACCTCGAAGGGGGGTTTTCCGACGAGCTGCTTCCCCTGAAACTCGATGGAGCCGGACGTCTTCTTCAGGAGGCCGGAAATCGCGCGCAGGAGGGTGCTTTTGCCCGCGGCGTTGGCGCCGACAATGGAGACGAACTCCCCCTCATGAATTTCCAGGTCGATGTCGAAAAGGACCTGGACATCGCCGTAGGAGACGTTCAACCCGCTAACCTTGAGCAATCAGGTATTCCTCCCCCAGGTAGGCCTTGATAACCTCTCTATCCGACGCAATCTGTGCAGGCTCCCCTTCCGCGATCTTTTCCCCGTGGTTCAGCACGATGATCCTGTGGGAGAGCCCCATGATCACGGCCATGATGTGCTCTATGACGAAGAGGGCTATGCCGCGCTCGGCGATCTGTCTCACCAGCTTGATCATCTCGCCCACCTCGGCCGGATTGAGCCCGGCCATCACTTCGTCGAGGAGGAAAAGCTTCGGCGATGTGGCCAGACCCCTGGCAATCTCCAGTCGCTTGCGGTCCGCGATGGTCAGGTTTCTCCCGAGCAGGCTCTTTCGATCGTATAGGCGGACGAACTCCAGGATCTCTTCCGCCTTCTTTTCGGCCTTCCTGACGCTCTTCTCCCGGTTGAGCGCCCCTATCATGACGTTCTTGATGACGGATATGTTGCTGAACGGCCTGGTGATCTGGAAGGTCCGGCAGAGTCCGAGGCCGCAGATCGCTTCCGGGCTCAATCGGCCAATATCCGTGTCGTCGAACCCGATGTACCCTGTCTTTGTCCTGTAGAACCCGCTGATGACGTTAAAAACCGTGGTCTTCCCCGCACCGTTGGGGCCTATGAGTCCCACCACTTCCCCGGGGCGAATGGAGAAGCTGAGATCGGAGAGGACGGCATTGCCGCCGAACCACTTGCTTATATTGTGCGCTTCCAGCATGGGACGTCTCTCCGTACTCATATCTTTCTCAGCAAGGGTATCTTCTCCTTCAGTTTCGGCCCGATCCCTTGCGGCATATACAAAAGCACAAGCACCAGGATGACCCCGTAGATGATCATGTGAAGGCCCGGCAGGGAGGTCCCCATCTTCGCGCGCAGCAGCATGGCGATGGGAACGAATATCATGGCGCCGATGGCCGGACCGCACGCGGTGCCGATGCCTCCTACGATGGCAAAGAGGGCTACCTGGACAGAGATCTGGATGCGCATGACGCTGCTCGGGTCGATGAAGACGACATACTGGGCATAGAAGGTCCCCATGATGGCCGAAAGGAAGGAGCTGAGCACCATGGCGATCAGTCGCACCCGACCGGTCCTCACGCCGAGGGCACGGGCGGCGTTCTCGTTCTCCCTGAATGCAGTCAGGTAATACCCGAGCCGTGAATGCTCGATGGCATAAGAGATGGCGATGACGGCGAGAAAAAAGAAGAGGCCGATATAGACATAGGGGAGCTTGCCGGCAAAGGAAAAGAGCATCAGGCCCGGCCGGATGGGCAGCGCCGAGCCCCTCGGATCCGCCGGTAAGGGACCGTAAATTGACGGCGCAAATATAGCCGACCTCACCGAAGGCCAGGGTCGCCAGGGCGAAATAATGGCTCCTCAACCGAAAGCAGATGACGCCGAGGATCAGGCCGATAGCCGACGCGAACAGGCCGCCTGCCAGCATCCCGATCCATGGGGAGAGACCGAAATGGAGGAGGAGCAGGGTAGAGGTGTAGGCCCCGATCCCGAAGAAGGCGCTATGCCCGAGGGACATCATCCCCGCGTATCCCGCAAGGATATTCCACGCCCCTGCAAAGGCCCCCCAGAGAAAGATCAGGATGAGGGCGTCGAGATAGAAGTCATTCCTGATCAGGAGGGGAAGAACGCAGAGCGCAAGCACGGCAATCCATGGGACGGCCTTCAGTAATGCCCTGGTGTTTCCCGACCGGTCAATCGATGGTCTCAATGTGCTCCAGCTCCTCCTCTTCCTTCAGTCCGAAAAGGCCGGAAGGCCGTACGACCAGGATGGCGATGAATACGAGGAAATAGATGACCTGCTTATTTTCCTGGCCTATCCAGTAACTCGAAAAGACCTCCACCACGCCGATGATGAGGCCGGCGATCATGGCGCCGACCACGCTGCCCATGCCCCCGAGAACGACTACCACAAACATGATGAGGACGAAATCGAACCCCACAAAAGGATGGACGGAGTAGACGGGCAGGACCAGCCCCCCTGCCAACCCCACCAGTACAATGCCGATAGCGAACGTCAGCCTGTATATCCTGTCGGTATTGATACCCATCAGGAGGGCAGCGGAACGGTCCTGCGCCGTGGCCCTGATGATCTTGCCCGTGTAGGAGAGCTTCAAGAACAGATAAAAGGCGATCGACAGGAGGATCGCGAGGACAAAGGCGATGAGGCGCGCGGGGCTGACCATGATCTCCCCGATGTGGAGGGCGGGGAAAGGGCCCGAGGACGAGGGATTCGGTCGCATAACCGAGGGAGATGCTCCTGAAATCGGCAGACCAGAAGAGAAGCACCAGGTTCTGGATGATCGTGGAGAGGCCGACGGTCACGAAAATCTGGGCGAGCACCGATGACGACAGGGTGGGCCGTATGAACAGGTAGTAGGTGACGATGCCTATCAGGAAGACCACCGGCACCAGGATGAGCGTCGATAGGTAGGGATCGATATGGAAGTAATGGACAACCCAATAGGTGAGGTACATGGCGACCATGAAGAATTCGCCATGGGCAAAATTGACGATCTTCATCACGCCGAATATCAGGGTGAGCCCGATGCTGGCCAGGGCGTAAATGCCCCCGAGGAGAATGCCGGAGATGAGTAACTGGGTGAAGAGGGTCGGGTCCATGCCGATACCGGTTCTTTTATGCGTCCTTGACGAAAAGCAGGCAGGAACCGCTCTCTCCTGCCTGCTTTTCGCGTCATCCAGGATTTTTTAGCTACCTGACCAATTTGAAATCCGCCGAAGCGACCTCTTTCGGATAGATCAGCTTCAGCTCGCCGTTCTGCCACTGGTTGAGACCGGCCGATGCGTACACGTTCTGTCCGGCGTTCTTTTCTTCCGGTTTTGCGAATTTTACGCCCCAGTTCAGCACGCCTTTGCCCCGGGGGATATCGAGACTGAGCGCCGCCGCCCGCAGCTTGTCCGCATCGAGGCTCCCGGCCTTCGGCAGGATAAACTTGTACAATATCCATGCGCCTGCAAACCCGACAAAAGAGGTGGGGTTGGGGTATTCACCGCTATGGATCGCCTTGTACCGCTTCACGAATTCGTCGGCATCCTTCTTCTGCTGGGCCGTGAGCCTGTGGACGGAAATCTCCGATGGGATGCCTCCTGCCATCACCCCGTCGGCATCCTTGCCGAGGGCCTGCACGAAGTCGGGGTTGCCCTGGCCCGCGGTGGTCCCGATGACGATCGTGTGCAGCTTCAATTCCTTCATTTGCCGGTGGAAGAGGATCGAATCGTTGATATACTGGGCTGCCAGGACGATGTCCGGTTTGGCCTGTTTCAGCTTCATCACGAGCCCCGAAAGATCGACCGTTTTGGCGCTGTAGACCTCCGTTGCAACCACGTTCAGGTGCCGGGCCTTTGCCCTATCCAACAAGCCCTTTCCCGTGGAGGTGCCGAACCCCCCGTCTTCCTGGACAACGGCCAGACGCAGGCTGCCGGCGTCCTTCTTGATCTTCGGGGCTATGACGTCGGCCGCGAAATCGATCATCTGATAGGCCATCATATCGCTGTCAAAGGTTGTCCTGAACGTATACTTGAAGCCACGGCTCGTGATGCCGGCGGAAATGCCCTCGTTCTCCAGGTAGAAGACTTTTGCCTTCTCCGCAACCACGGTGGCGGCCATGGAGAGGGTGGACGCCTGCGTCCCTATGATGGCGGTGATCTTCTCGTTCGTGATAAGACGGTTCGCCTCGCTCGCCGCGGCCTGGGGGTCCGGCGCATCGGCGCTGACCAGGACAACCTTCTTTCCGAGGACCCCACCCTGGTCATTGATCATGTCGGTGGCGATCTTTACCCCGTCGAAGTTCTTGATCCCGTTCTTGGCAAGGGGTCCGGTCAGGGGGAGGATCGTCCCGATGCGCCACGCATTTTCCTGTCCGTAGACCAGGCTCCCCATCAAAAACAGGCCGGTCGCGAAAAAGACCGTGGCCCATGCGGATATCGAACGTGTTTTCATAGTAACCCTCCGTTGATAAGTTTTTTCCCGAATTCCCTTGCATCCAGCGTGCATCGTTCATCACGGCGTCACGGCCTTAGGCCCTGAGGCCCTTGATGCCCCTTTTAGCCATTTCCGGCTTCTTCCGCAGGAGATAGTATATAAGAGTTAGGCGGTATGCACAAGGTTTGTGTCAAGGGCATGCAGGGAGAGTTCAATTTGTCTTGATAAGTACCGTCTTTTAGGCTAAAAATGTGGTATGCCGATGTCGTTTCGCATGGAGGCGAAAGTATGTTGAGCAATGACCGAATCGCCGAGGCTATGACTATCAGACTGGATGCAGTCGTCGAGAGTCTCCCCGCCCCGCCGCCGTTTGTCGAGGGGATACGAAGGGCGCCGAAGAGGAAGTTCACCCTGAGCCGGGCCGAGACCGTCCTTGCCCTCAAGAACGCCCTGCGCTATGTGCCCGAGCGCTGGCACGGCCGGCTCGCCCCCGAGTTTCTCGACGAGCTCCTCACGATGGGCCGGATCTATGCCTACCGGTTCAGACCCTCGGGGCCGATCAAGGGCGACCCCATCGAGAGGTACCCCGGCAATTGCATCGAGGGCAGGGCCTGCCAGGTGATGATCGACAACAACCTCGATTTCGACGTGGCCCTCTATCCTTATGAGCTGGTCACCTACGGCGAGACGGGCCAGGTGTGCCAGAACTGGATGCAGTACCGCTTGCTGAAGGCGTACCTCGGGGCCGTGACCGAGGAGCAGACCCTCGTCGTCGAATCGGGCCACCCGGTCGGCCTTTTCGCCTCCCGCCGGGCCGCCCCCCGGGTGATCGTGACCAACGCGCTCATGGTGGGCTGCTTTGACGACCAGGAGAACTGGCACAGGGCCGCGGCCCTCGGGGTGGCGAACTACGGCCAGATGACGGCAGGCGGCTGGATGTATATCGGTCCCCAGGGCATCGTCCACGGCACGTACAGCACGATCCTCAATGCGGCCCGCAGGCGCCTCGACCTTCCGCCCGGCGCGAACGTGGCAGGACACCTCTTCGTCTCCTCCGGACTGGGCGGTATGAGCGGCGCCCAGGGCAAGGCGATCGAGATCGCAGGCGGCGTCGGGATCATCGCCGAGGTCGACCCCTCCCGTATCGAGACCAGGCGGTCTCAAGGGTGGGTCAGCCTGGTAGCCGCTTCCCCCGTCGAGGCCTTCCGGCTGGCGCACGACTTCGTGTCGCGAAAAAAATCGGTTTCCATCGCCTTTTACGGCAATATCGTCGACCTCCTGGAATACGCGGTGGACAACGACATCCCCCTGGAGCTCCTCTCCGACCAGACGTCGTGCCACGCCCCTTACGACGGGGGCTACTGCCCTCAGATGCTCACCTACGACGAGCGGACGCAGCTTCTGAAGACGGACCCTTCCCTCTTCCGCGAGCTGGTAAATAAGTCGCTCAGGCGCCACTTCGAGCTGATCAGGACCCTCGTGGGCCGGGGCACGTACTTCTTCGATTACGGCAACAGCTTTATGAAGGCCGTCTTCGACGCGGGCGTCACCGAGATATGCACGAACGGCCGCGACCCCATCGACGGGTTCATCTTCCCCTCGTACGTCGAGGACATGATGGGGCCGCTTCTCTTCGATTACGGGTACGGTCCTTTCCGCTGGGTCTGCCTGAGCGGCAAGCCCGAAGACCTGCGGAAGACGGACCAGGCGGTCATGGAGTCGCATCGACCCGAACAGGAGCCTCCAGGACCGGGACAACTACGCGTGGATCAGGGACGCGGGGAAGAACAGGCTCGTCGTGGGGACGCAGGCCCGGATCCTGTACCAGGACGCGGAAGGAAGGACGCGCATCGCGCTGAAGTTCAACGAGATGGTGAGGAAGCGGCGAGATCGGCCCCGTGATGCTGGGACGCGACCATCACGACGCGGGCGGCGTCGATTCGCCCTTCAGGGAGACCGCCAACATCAAGGACGGGAGTAACGTCATGGCGGAAATGGCGGTCCAGTGCTTTGCCGGCAACGTGGCCCGGGGGATGAGCCTGGCGGTGCTCAGCAACGGCGGCGGCGTGGGCATCGGCAAGGCTATCAACGGCGGCTACGGCCTGGTGCTCGACGGGAGCGCCAGGGTCGATGAGATCATTCGCAGGGCCGTGCCGTGGGATGTGATGGGAGGGGTGGCCCGGAGGGCCTGGGCGCGGAACGAGGGCGCTCTCGAGACGGGGATCAGGTACAACGAGGCCCACCGGGGCGGCGAGCATATCACCCTCCCTTATCTCGCGGACGGCGACGCCCTCATCGAGCTGGTCGATAAGGCCTTCACGGAAGGCTTGCCCTAAAAAGCGGACGGCTGATCGACTAAAAGGGGCCGGGAGGCAGGATAAGGCATGGAAAAACTCTTCGAGACAGTACCCAATTTCTCGGAAGGCAGGGACCGGGCAAAAATAGAAGAGATCCTCGGGGCTTTTCGCGGCCGCAAGGGGGTGAGGCTGATAGACTTTGAGGCCGACCCGGACCACAACAGGCTGGTCGTCACGGCCGTCGGCGCGGCAGGGCCCCTTAAAGGAGCGGTGCTCGCGGCCGTCGGCGCGGCGGTCCGGCTGATAGATATGCGGCTGCATCGGGGGCAGCACCCGAGGATGGGCGCGGTCGACGTGATCCCCTTCGTCCCGCTAAAGAACGCGGGGATGGCGGAAGCCGTCGGGCTCTCGCGGGAGGTGGCCCGGGAAGTGGCCGAGACCTACGGCATCCCCGTCTTCCTGTATGAGGAGTCGGCCCGCGAGCCTGCCCGGAAGAACCTCGCGGACATCAGGAAGGGAGAGGTCGAGGGCATGGCCGAGAAGCTGAAAGACCCCGGATGGAAACCCGACTTCGGGCGCCCGGCGCCCCATCCCACCGCGGGCGTGGTCGCGGTCGGCGCCCGGATGCCGCTCGTCGCCTTCAACGTCAACCTGGCCACCGACAGCATGGAGGTGGCCGAGGCGGCGGCGAAGGCGGTCCGTCACTCAAGCGGCGGGCTGCGCTTCTGCAAGGCCATCGCGGTCGAGTCTGAAAGGGCGCGGCATCGTGCAGGTCTCCATGAATATGACCGATTTTACGAGGACCCCGCTCTACCGGGCCCTGGAGCTTATACGGCTGGAGGCAAAGCGGTACGGGGTCGCCATCATAGGGAGCGAGATCGTCGGGGTGGTACCGATGGCGGCCCTCGTCGACGCTGCCGCGTACTACATGGGGCTCGAGCACTTCGGCATCGACCAGGTCCTCGAACAGCGGCTGATGGAATAGGGCGGGGAGGAGATGAGCGGCAACCTGATCATCAAAGACGCCTCGGAGCTGGTCACGGTGAGCGGCTTCGAGGCCAAAAAGGGTCCTGCGATGGCGGAGATCTCTCTCATCCCCGGCGGCTCGGTGGTGATCGAGCAGGGGCTCATCACGCGCGTGGGCCCGACTAATGAGGTGCTGGCCGGCCTCGACGAGTCGGCCTTCACCGTCATCGACGCGGCAGGGAAGGCGGTCCTGCCGGGCTTTGTCGATGCCCACACGCACTTTGTCTTCGGCGGCTACCGGGCCGAGGAATTTTCATTCAGGCTGCGCGGCATGAGCTATATGGAGATCATGCAGAGGGGCGGCGGCATCGCGGCTACGGTGGAGGCGACTAGACGCGCCACGGAGGAGGAGCTGGCTACTCTCGGCCGAAAAAGGCTCGACAGGATGCTCTCCTTCGGTGTGACCACCGTGGAGGGGAAGAGCGGCTACGGCCTCGACCTGGAGACGGAGTTGAAGCAGCTCCGGGTGATGAAGGAATTGAACGGCTCTCATCCCGTCGACGTGGTGTCGACGTTCCTCGGCGCCCACGCGGTGCCGGCGGCCTACCTCGGGGACCCAGGCGCGTACATCGACTACATCGACAGAGAGGTGCTCCCCGAGGTAGGCCGGCTGCACCTCGCCGAATTCTGCGATATCTTCTGCGAGGCGGGCGTCTTCGACCTCGCCCAATCGAGGCGGCTCCTGGAGCGCGCCAGGTCGTTCGGCTTACGCGTGAAGCTGCACGCCGACGAGCTCGACGAGGCTCGGGGGCGCCGAGCTTGCCGCTTCCCTTTCGGCGGTCTCGGCCGACCACCTGCTCCATGCGTCGGAGGAGGGCATTGCACGGATGGCGGCGCGGGGCGTGATCGCCGTGCTTCTCCCTGCCACCGCGTTCAGCCTGAAGGAGCCGTACGCCCCGGCGCGCTCCATGATCGATCACGGCTGCGCCGTGGCGCTGGCCACGGATTTCAACCCGGGGAGCTGTTTTACCGAGTCGGTCCCCCTGGTCTTCGCCCTGGCGACCCTCTACATGGGCATGACGCCCGCGGAGGCGGTGACGGCCTGCACCCTCAACGGCGCCGCGGCACTGGGCCGCGCGAAGAGCGTCGGCAGCCTCGATGCGGGGAAACTGGGTGACGCCGTCATCCTCGAGTTTCCGTCCCACCTCTTCATCCCTTACCATATAGGAGTCAACTGCGTGGAGAAGGTGATAAAAAGGGGCGAAGTCGTCTTTGACGCCGCGGCGGAAGACCGGGAATAGGGAGGCTAAAAGCATGTTCGGAGACCTGGCGGTGAGGGAGTTTATAGAACGGGTGGCTTCGGGCGAGCCGGTCCCCGGGGGCGGCTCGGTCGCCGCGCTTACGGCGAGTCTTGCGGCAGGACTCGCAGAGATGGTTGCCCGGCTCACGATAGGCCGCGGGGGCGCCCCGGGCCGCGATGACGCGATGGCCGGGCTCATCGGGCGGGCAGCCGTGTTGAGGGCGCGACTTCTGGCTGGCCGCGGATGAGGACTCCGAGGCTTACGAGAGGGTGCTTGGCGCGTACCGCATGGCAAAGGAGACCGGCGACGAGAAAGAGGCAAGGGCAGGTGCGGTCCGGGAGGCGCTGAAAGGTGCGGCTCGGGTGCCGTTATCGGTGGCGCAGATGGCCATGGAGCTTCTCGGCATCTTAAGCACGGCCATCAACGAAGGCAACGAGAACGCCGTCACCGACGGGCTCGTAGGTGCGCTCCTGGCCCGCTCTGCCCTGCTCGGGGCCGTGGCCAACGTGAGGATCAACCTGCGGGCTATCGACGAAGACGCGTTCAGGCGGGAGATGGGCGCACAGGCCGATGGACTGGAAAGCGACGCGGAGGCCGCGGAAGCGCACCTCAGGTCTGCCGCTCGATCGAAGCTGGCGAAAGGCCGGTAACCGCCTTCGCAGCTTTTTTAGGGCGATCGCCAAAAACCCGTGCGACGGGCCTTTCCGTGCTATTTCTCGTCGATAGCCAGCATGCCTGCCACCGCCATATCTTCCTTCTTTTTCTCGAAGAGGTGTATCCGTACCGTCTCCGGTTTCACGCCCAGACTCTTGACGACCGCGTCGGTCAGGTTTGCCACGAGCGTCCTCTTCTGCTCCAACGTCCTTCCTTCAAACATATAGACCTGCATGACCGGCATAGAACCTCCTGTTCAGGCAAGAGAATGCTGCGATTATAGCACATGGGAGCGGCGGCGCGCTATATAATCCCGCCGTCTTCGCGGTCCTTAGCCGCCTTCTTCCTTGTGATGTTTTATCACCCGGCCCTCGACCATGAATATCACGTCTTCGCCCACATTGGTCGAGAGGTCGGCGATGCGCTCCAGGCTCCTCGCAATATTGAGGAGATGGATGGAGCGCTCGATGGTAGAGGGGTCGGCGCTCATGAAGGCGACCAGCTCTTTGATTATCTGCTCCTTGAGCCTGTCGACGACGCTGTCCCGCTCGCATACGCCCTTTGCGAGCCCTGCATCTTCCGTCAGGAAGGAGCGGATGCTGTCCCGCACCATCCCCGTCACCTCTTCGGCCATCCGGGGGATGTCGACGAGCGGCTTCACCTGCGGCCTGTCGATCAGGTAGAGACCGTCTTCCGCGAGGTTGACGGCGTGGTCGGCCATCCTCTCCAGGTCTTTGTTCATCCCCAGCGCCATGAGTATCGTCCGGAGGTCCCGTGCCCTCGGCTGGTACTTGGCAATCATCGTGAGGCACAGCTTATCGAGCTTGATCTCATAGCTATTGGCTTTAGGCTCGTCTTCCTCCACGACCTCCACGAGCATGTCCCTGTTATTCCTGAGGAGTCCCTGGATGCTTTTCCCGATCATATGCTCGACGAAGCCGGCATACTCGGCCAGCTGACGCTTGAGATCGACCATCGGCTCATCGAACATGGTCATACTCCTATCCGAACTTACCCGTCAGGTACTGTTCGGTCCTCTTGGCTATCCTTGGGGTTCAGCACCCCCTCCATGAGCAAGCTCATGGAGCCTCCCCGCTCACCCACGACTGCTTATCCGAACTTACCCGTCAGGTACTGTTCGGTCCTCTTGTCCTGGGGCACGGTGAAGAGCTTCTCGGTCGGCCCGAACTCGACCAGGCTGCCCAGGTAGATGAAGGCGGTGAAATCAGAGATACGGGCGGCCTGGGGGATGTTGTGCGTCACCTGGATGATGGTCACCGTCCTTTTCAGCTCTACCACCAGCTCCTCTATGTGGGCCGTGGCCTTCGGGTCGAGGGCGGACGTGGGCTCGTCGAGCAGGAGTATCTCCGGGTGCATGGCAAGGGCGCGGGCGATGCAGAGCCTCTGCTGCTGTCCGCCGGAGAGGAACGTGCCCTTTCTGTGGAGGAAGTCTTTCACCTCGTCCCAGAGGGCGGCCTTCTCCAGGGATTCTTCCGCTATCCGGTCCCTGTCGCCCTTGGATATCCGTAAACCGTTGAGGTTGTAACCGGCGACCACATTGTCGTAGATGCTCATCGTGGGAAAGGGGTTGGGCCTCTGGAAGACCATCCCTATCTTCCTCCGCACGATGATGGGGTCCATCTCGAAGATGTTCTCGTTATCGAGGAGGATTTTTCCCGAAAAGATCGCATTGGGCGCAAGCTCGTGCATGCGGTTGATACATCTGATCAGGGTCGTTTTTCCGCAGCCCGAGGGTCCCATGATCGCCGTGATCTTGTTTTCGGCGATGGAAAGGTTTATGTCGTTGACTACCATTTGTCCGTCAAAGCCGGCGCTGACGCCCTCGATTTTCAGAACTGTACTTTCCATCTGCGGGTCACCATTTTCGCGAAGATATTCAATGACAGAATGAAGACGACCAATACGAAAGACGCGCCCCAGGCAAGGGTGTGCCATGCAGGGTAGGGGCTTGTGGCATAGTTGAAGACGAGCAGGGGCAGCGAGTTGACGGGCTTGAAGATGTCCAGGCTCATGAAGGGGCTGCCGAAGGCGGTGAAGAGGAGGGGGGCTGTTTCGCCCCCGATCCTCGCGATGCCGAGGATCACGCCGGTCCCTATCCCGCTCAAGCCCGCAGGCAGGATTACCTTCAGGATAGTGCGGGGATAGGGGACGCCGAGGGCCAGGGAAGCCTCTTTGAGAGGGTCGGGGATCAGCTTCAGGGTCTCCTCGGTGGACATGACGATGACCGGAAGCATCATGATGCCGAGGGCCACGCCGCCTGAAAGGGCAGAGAAGGAACCCATGGGCAGGACGATCCAGATGTAGGCGATGATGCCGATGACTATCGATGGTATGCCCTGGAGTATTTCAACGGAGAGTCTCGAAAAATAGGCGAACCGGACTTTCCTGTATTCGGAGAGATAGATGCCCGCGAGAATGCCGAGGGGTATGGAGACGAGGGAGGCGATGAAGACAAGGATCGCGCTGCCGGCAAGGGCGTTTGAAATGCCCCCTCCGGTTTCGCCCATGGGCTTGGGGAGGTTGACGAGAAAGCCCCAATTTATCACGGAGATGCCGTTCTTCACGATGAAAAGGAGGATGAGGAACATGGGGAGCATGCAGATAAAGGCAAGGACGATGATGAGCCCCCTGAAGAGCTTATCGGCCACTATCCTTCTTTGCAGACGCTCGTCCTTCATGTTACCACCTCAAGTGCCGAGTGCAGAGTGCCGAGTGGGAAAAAACTACTATTCCCTAAACTCATCACTCTGCACTCGGCACTTCGTTAACTTTCTTCATCTCACCTCTCCACGCTCATCCTGATGATGACGATCTTCCCGGCGACGTTGATGAGGGCCGTGACCACGAAGAGCACGAGGGCTATCTCGGTGAGGCTCGCGAGATAGATCTTGCCCGTCGCTTCCGTAAACTCGTTGGCGATGATGCTCGCCATGGTATTGGCGGGTGAAAAAATGCTTTTCGGGAGCATATTCGAATTGCCTATCACCATGGTGACCGCCATGGTTTCTCCGAGGGCCCGCCCCAGGGCGAGCAGGACGCCGGCGAGAATACCCGAGCGGGCATAGGGGAGGATGATCTTTCTGATGACCTCGAATCTCGTCGCCCCCAGGGAGAAGGCCGCCTCTTTCAGGTCCGCCGGCACCAGACCGATCACCTCCCTGCCGAGGGAGGCCGAAAAGGGGATGATCATGATGGAGAGCACCAGCGAGGAGGTCAGGATGCCGACGCCATAGGGGGCAACGCCGAGGTGCATCTCCACCCATCTGACCACCGGCACGAAAAAGAACAATGCCCAGAACCCGTAGATAACCGAAGGGATGCCCGCGAGCAGCTCGACGGCGGTCTTGATGGAGGAAGACATGATCCCGGCGCGGAAATATTCGCCGAGGAAGATGGAAACGGCCAGGGAGAAGACGAGCGAGATCAGGAGGGCGAGGAACGAGGTCAGGAGCGTGCCCACCAGGAAGGGGAGCGCCCCGAACTCGCCGGCCACGGGGTCCCATACCATGCCGATGAGGAAGCCGAACCCGTGATGTTTCATGGCCGGGACCGATGCGATGAAGAGGGAGACAAAGACAGCCGAAAGCAGAAGAAGGAGGCTTATCCCGGAAAGGTAAAGGATGCGCCTGAAGACCGGCTCCGACAGCACGGTCCTCGATCCGTACGAGGCGCCGGAGCGCACCCATGCCGTCTCCTTCGCGGGCAGGGCGTCGCCGTGGGCGCGCGCCGGCGCGGAGATGCGCAGCTTACCGGTCCTCACCTCGTCTGTCGGGTTCATTTAAGGATGTTCTTGCCTTTGTAGGTGATCGACTTGATCAGGGCTTCCGCTTTCTCCACCGCCTTTTTCGACAGAGGGGCATACTGCATCGGCTCGGCGTATTTCTGGCCCTCATGGGTCATCCACCTGAGGAGCCGCACGAGCTCCTTTGCCTTTGCCTCGCTATGGCCCCGGTAGGCCTGTTCCTTATACACCAGGATCCAGGTCAGCCCGGCCAGGGGATAACCGTCGGGGGCATCCGTATCGGTGAGGCTCACCTTCATGTCGTCCGGCAGGCTCACGTTCATGGCAGTGCTGGTGGATTGAAGCGTGGGTCTCACGAATGTGCCCTTCTTGTTCCTGACGGCCGCGTAAGGCATCTTGTTCTGGAGGGCGTAGATCAGCTCCACGTAGCCGGCGCTGCCGGGGGTCTGGCTGACGAGTCCGGCCACGCCGGGATTACCTTTTGCGCCGAGACCCGTGGGCCAGTTGAGGGAGGTGCCCGTGCCGACCTTCTCCTTCCACTCTTTGCTCACCTTTGCCAGATAATCGCTGAAAATATTGGTGGTGCCGCTCCCGTCCGAGCGGTGGACGACGGTGATCGGCATATCGGGGATTTTGGCCCCCTTGTTGATGGCGACGATCCGCGGGTCATTCCATTTTGTCACTTTGCCGAGAAAGACGTCTGCCACGAGATCGGGTGTCAGCGAGATGCCGGGGACGCCGGGGAGATTATAGGTGATGACGACCGAGCCCGCACACGTGGGGACGTGGAGGACCGGTGCGCCCGCGGCCCTGATATCCTCGTCGCTCATGATCGCGTCGCTGCCCCCGAAATCGACCGTTTTGTTGATGAGCTGGCGTATGCCGCCCCCGGAGCCTATGGCCTGATAGTTCACCCTGACCCCATACTCCTTGCTGTAGACGTCGAACATCTTCGAGTAGAGCGGATAGGGAAAGGTGGCGCCTGCGCCTGTAAGCTCCTGCTGCTGGGCGGCGGCCGCCCCTGAAATGCACAGAACGATCATACACACAAGGGAATAGATGATCGGTTTCCGCACGATACGCCTCCTTTGGGATTTCTCTTGCGTGGTATACAATATTACTTGCTATAAGTTAAGCATTGGTGAAGGATTTGTTAAGAGACGGTTAATTCTGTCCCTGGCCCCGCCAGATCCGGGCCGGTCGCGTCCTGCTTTCCCGGTCCGGGCCGGACCGGCAGCCTGATGCGGAAATGGCTGCCTGCTCCCGGCGAGCTTTCCACGCTCACCTCGCCCCCATGGAGGAGCGCGATATGTTTGACGATGGAGAGGCCGAGGCCCGTGCCCCCCGTCTTTCTCGACCTGGACTTGTCGACCACGTAGAAGCGCTCGAAGATGCGGGAGAGCTTCTCCCTCGGCATGCCTATGCCCGTATCGTTCACGCTGATGGTCACATCCTGATCGGCGTAGCCCAGCACCAGGCTGACCTCTCCTTTATCGGTGTACTTGATCGCATTGTCGAGGAGATTGATCAGCACCTGCTCGATCTTGAAAGGGTCCGCGTGCACGAGCGGTAAGTCGGCGGGACTTTCAAGCCCGAGGGCGAGGTTTTTCTCTTTGGCCTGGGCGTCGAATATGCGCATCGTCTGCTCCGCGAGGGCCTTCAGGTCGACCTCCTCGATCTGCAATTCGGCGCCTTTTTCCTCGAGCTGGGCGAGCAGGAGGAGGTCACGGACTATATTGATGAGCCTGTCCGTATTTCTCTTGATGATCTCCACGTAATGCCTGTTCTTCCCCTCCACCTCCTCTTCAAGGGTTTCGGCGAAGCCCTTTATCGAGGTGAGGGGGGTGCGCAGCTCGTGGGAGACACTCGACACCAGGTCCCGTTTGATCTTTTCGACCTCTTTCATGCTGGTAATATCGTGGAGGACGAGGACCATTTCATCCTCGGACTCGACATGGGTGGCGCTGCATAAAAACGTCCTCCCCTCGATCTCCACCTCTTCGACGGGGCTGAGGCTGCCGCCCCGCGCCTTCTCCATCAGCTCGATGAACTGGGATTGTCCGAGGGCCTCCCAATAGAGCTGCCCCTCCAGGGCGGAGCCTCGCCCCAGGATGGCCTTCAGGCTCTCATTGCAGTAAATGATGGCGCCTTTCTTGCTGACGACCAGAAGACCCTCCCGGAGAGAGTCGACAATGCCCTTCAATTCCGCCTTCTGCCGTTTCAGCTCTTCGAATGCGCCGTTAAGCTCCCGGCTCATGGAATTGAAGGTGTCAGCCAACGCCCGGAACTCATCGTTCCGCTTCATAAAGACGCGGGTGTTAAAGTCTCCCGAGGCGAGTTTTCGCGCTGCCCCGGTCAGCTCGCCGATGGGCTTCGAGATGCTCCTTGAGACGATCAGGGTCGCGATGAGGGCGAGCAGGGAAAAGAGCGCCAACATCTCGATCATGCGACCCATCAACCGTGGCGGGATGTTGATATCGGTGGCGAAGCGGCTCGTCCTTACCACGCCTTCGATTTTGCCGTCTTTTTCCAGGGGGAGGGCAACGTAGAGCGCCTCCTGGGTGGTGGTGCTGCTGAAGCGTCTGGACGTCCCGGTCTTGCCGGTGAGGGCCTCGATAACCTCGGGCCTGTTCCGGTGGTTCTCCATGGACCGGGGGTCTTCGATGGAATCGGCGACGACGGTGCCCTGGCTGTCGATCACCGTGATCCTTGTCTTCAGTTGTCGCCCCAGTCTCTTTGCCACGGCGTCAAGGCGGCCGTACGTGCCTTCCTCGATCGCATCCGCGGCATCGGCCTTGAGCGTGATGGCGAGGGTCGTGAGGGTCTCGATGACGGACTGGTTGTAGAGTCCCCTGAAGGTGTCGGAAAAAGCGAGCAGGCTCGCCCCTGAGAGCGCGAGGATAATGACCAGGTACCCGATGAATATACGCGCGAAAAACGAGCTCTTCATGCTTCCAGCTTGTAGCCGGCCCCCCGGACGTTCTTGAGGAGTCCGGACGCCTTGCCGAGCTTTTCTCTCAGGTGCCTGACGTGCACGTCGACGGTGCGGTCCGAGACGATCTTGTCATGGCCCCACAGGAAGTCGAGTATCTTCTCTCTGGAGAATACCCAGCCTGTTTTTGACGCGAGGAATTCGAGGATGCGGAACTCAACGGACGTGACCTCCACGGGCCGCCCTTCAACCGCGACCTGGTGCGTCTGCATGTCTATGGTCAGGAGGCCGCCGATCTCCACCCGCCGCGTGTGGGGTGCCTGGGGTCCCGTCCTCCTCAGGACCGCCTTGGCCCGCGCCACAAGCTCCTTGGGGGAAAATGGCTTTGTCACGTAATCATCCGCCCCTAGCTCCAGCCCGAGGACCCGGTCCACTTCGTCTGCCTTCGCGGTCAGCATGATCACCGGCACGGCGGAGAGCCGCTCGTCCCTCCGCAGGAATTTGCACACCTCCACACCATCGGCGTCGGGCAGCATCAGGTCGAGAAGCACCAGGTCGGGTACGTCCTGCCTTAAGAAACGGTAGAAAGACTCGGCATCGAGGAACTCCCTCACCTTCATCCCCGTCTTTTTCAAATGGACCGCGACAAGCTCGATGATGTCGGGATCGTCGTCCACGACCGCGACGAGGGGCACCTTCCCTGGGACCGGCGGCGTTATCTCGTATTCCACCTCTTCCTCCGCATCCTTCATACTACGTTATTTATAGTATATTATCACATGAAGCACGACGTTGCCGCATATCTTTCTCGCGGCCGGCAAAAAACGGGCGTGCCGCGTCTTATTGGCTAATACTCTTTCACGGGCATCATATTGAGGACGCGCCGGAGCGCGACGAGCTCTCCCACGTGAAAGGCGTTATGGTCGGCAACGAGGAGTATCTCCCGGAATATGACGTACTCTTTTGCGTGGGGGATGGGGGCGAACAGGTCGGCCCGCGGGTTCTTGACGATCTGCTGCACTGCCGCCAGATCGGCGCGGAAGGCCTCGACGCTCTTTTCCCACTCCGCCCGCGTTGCCTGCTTGCCGGGCGTGGGCCAGTAGCCCCCGGGAAAGTCCGGGGACACGTGGCGGGGGTCCCTCACGGAACTCGAGGATATCCCACTGGGCAATCCTCATATGGTCGAGGAGGTGCCAGACCGTATAGTTGCCGTGGGGCACCTTCCTGTTGATATCCGCCATGGGAAACCCGGAAACGGCGTCGTCGAAGGTCATGTGCGCATTGCCGCCCCGCAAGAGTGCGAGCAGTTCCTTTCGCATTATTTTGTCGGTATTCATCGGTATTCCCTCCTGGTGAAAAATATAAGCCCTCTTTCTGCTCGCGTGCACGGCCCCGCGCGGGAAGGCCGTTTTGGAAGCCGCCTGCGCACTTTCAGCGGCCTTCGCCAATATTTTTTTGTGATCTCGAAAAAAGACTTGACATATGTATTACAAAGTAGTACATTGGAAGAGATGAAACCACGACACAGAGAATCTCCTCGGCCATCCCCCTCCTTTTCGACCCTCACCTTGCTTCTCTCCGGTCTATTCGGCCTCGTTGCCATGAAAGGAAGGAGACACGAAGCGTAATCTCCGCGGGTGCGCTTGAGGCCCGCCGAGCTTTCCGGCCGCCGCTTCCCCGGCGGCGGCCGGAAGGGCCGGTCGGTTCCTAAAGACGTTCGCAGTTCTCCCTCAGCTTATGGCTATGGCCGACAGCTATGGTCAGTAGTTATGTCGCCAGCAGTTATTGCGCGGCGGCTGTTTCATGTGGTAATACTTTGCGGAGAACTTTTCCGCGGGAACGGTCGACGACATGTCTACGCCGGGTCGAAAGACGGTAACCTTTGAAACCAAGTGCTACGAGAACGATTGGGAGTACCTGCTGAAGGCCGGACGGCTGGAAAAGGCCGTGGGCTTGTGCCGCTACCCTTTCGACCGGGTGGTCCTCCACATCAACAACGTGAAGGACCCGGATAAGGTTGCGGCCTACGCGTCGAGACTTCTCCATTCCGGCGTCATCAGCGATGTCGTGCGGGTCTCTGACTATGCCGGGCAGGTGCTCGATGCTTTCGGCTGCGACGCTGAAAGCTTCAAGGGGGGCTACTACTACTCCATCGCTGAAATGACCGCGATCTACCTTTGCAAGACGGACTATCTGCTCCATTTTTCCAGCGATACCATAATGGCGAACAGAGAAGAATGGATAGGGTCCGCCATCGGGCGGATGGAGGAAAACCCGGAAATACTCGTCGCCAACCCGACCTGGAACGATAAATTCCACAGGGCCAGGGAGGGATCGATCACCGAGGACGACGCATTTTATACAGGCCACGGTTTCTCGGACCAGTGCTATCTCATCGCGCCGGCCCGTTTCCGGTCGCCGATCTACAATGAAAGACACCCGGTCAGCCAGAGGGATTTTCCCCCGTACGGAGGCGAGTCCTTCGAGAAAAGGGTCGACGCCTATATGAGAAATCACGGTTATTTAAGGATCACGAGCAAGAGGGCGTCGTACCGCCACCAGAATTTCCCTCGGAACAGGCTGGCGAAGCTGGCGGCCGTCTCGTTGGCGAAGGCGCGCTCCCTCCTTGCCGGTGCGTCCGTCTCGCGCGAAAAAGCGACGCCGCGGCCGAAGGGCCATATTCTCTCTTGAAATTTGGGCGGGATAGCGGGAAAATGAGGGATGCTCGCGAGCGGGCCCCCCAGGAACCGGCTCACACCACTGCGGAGATTCCTCAAGCTCTTCCATCCCGAGGGTATTCCCCTGCCCGGCGCATTTCTCTACGACCGGATAAGCGCGACAGGCGTATTTCAGGACCTTTACGAGCGCGTCAGCCGGCACATACTCACCTTTTGCCCTCAAGGGTATCTGCTCGACGTCGGCACGGGACCGGGCCGGCTGCTCGTGAGGCTTCACGATGCCGCCCCGGATATGCGGCTGGCCGGGATAGACATTTCAGCCGCCATGGTCCGGAGGGCCGCTAAGAACATGGAGTCATCGGGGCTGCGCGGCGTCATAGATATAAGAGAAGGCGGCGCTGCCACGATCCCCTTTCCCGACAACACCTTCGATATTGTCGTCAGCACCGGAACGATCCATCACTGGAAGGACCCGATAGCGGCGTTACACGAGATCTATCGCGTGCTCAAAGACGGAAGATATGCCCTTATGTACGATGTGGTGAGCGATACGCCGTCGTACGTCTTACAGCAGATGGCGCGCAAATTCGGAAGGCTGAAAACGACCTTCTTCTGGATACATGCCTTCGAAGAGCCCTTCTACAGTCTCTCTGCGTTCGAGCGGCTTGCCGATGACACCCCTTTCGCCAATGAAGGGACGCGGTTTGTGGGTATCCTCTGCTGCCTGATCCTGAAGAAGGAGATTCCGGACATAGTTGCGTGAAGGGAAACGCATTCTGTTTGCGGCAGCCCTTTTAGTCCTTCAAATCGGGTAGAACCGGCATTCGGCCTTCTTGCATTCCTTGTTCAGGTGATGGAACTCGCATCGCACCACGTCCGGACTCGCTCCCAGCTCCACCTGGAACTCTTCTTTTACAAAGCGAAGGGCCTCCAGTATGGCGAGAAAGGAATTTCTCTTGCAGCAGCGAGGCCCGCCGGCGAGAGCGATGGTGCGGAGGCTCTCCGCGGTCATCAGGTTGGAGAGCCTCCATTCTCTTTCGGATAAGGGCGTTGCGCCCGTCATGACGCTCATGAATATGCCCGTTCCGACGGCGGCGCCGCAGTCGCCATAAAAGCCGCAGAAGCCTCCGAGGACCTTCTCTGCGCGCTGCCGGGCTTTCCTGATCCGCGCCTCTTTCTCCCCGGGCTCGGCCTTCACGTTGTAAAAGGCCGAGAGCAGGACGGCAGGGACGAGGAAATGATGCTCGGGGCCGTGCATCTTCACGCCGGGACTCTTCATCAGCGTAATCGCCATGTCGAGCGGGTCTTTCGAGGCGCTCGCTATCGTGAAACGTTCAATGAGGTCGTCGGCCGGCAAAGAATGGCAGGCGTCGCAGACAAAATGATCGTCCACACACTTCGCCTGGGTGCTGAAGACGCCGTGACAGAATACGCACCGGAGCTCCTCGGGTTGGTCGACGTAGTGAAGCTCTTTGCCGCAAAAGGCACAGCCGCTCTTGTGTTCCACCGGTACCTCCCCATACATGCACGCCAGGAAACAATCTCCCTGCCGCCCTTCTTGACGCGGACGATGCGCTTGCTTGTCCGGCCTTCAATAGATGCATGCATCGAGTATCGACAGAGCCGTATCGAGCACGTCATCGGAGGCCTTTCCGATCTGCTTTGCTTTGCGTGCACGAAAATCGATGGACTTTACCTGCTCGACCATAACAAATCCACTTACATGGGGGTTATCCGTTACGGGTACGTGAAACGGATAACCCCGATCAGTCGTGGTTAAGGGACACACAATCACAAGGCCGGTTTGCTCGTTAAACAGGGTGTTGCTTACTACGAGGGCAGGCCGGCGGCCTTTCTGCTCATGGCCGGACTGGGGGTCGAAGGTAACGGCGATGAAATCCCCTTTTCTGGGAGCATAGGGTTTCACTTACCATACCTCTTTGCCGACCGGCTTACCCCAATCGGTCTCTTCGGGCCCGTAGTCTTCGGGTATCCGCGACACCAGTTCTCGTAAGCTCTGTTTGCCGCGGATACGCCTCACCGGAGCAATGACAATCATGCCGTCCCGGGCGACTACGTCGACATCGTCACCAACCGCAATGCGTGCATCCTCAAGCACCTGCCTCGCGATACGCAAACCTTGGCTGTTCCCCCATCTCTGAACCTTCGTGACCATACTCTCGCCTCCTATGGATATCCTAAGTATATCCCGCAGAAATGCCCACGTCAAGTCGGGCCAAGCCGGCCCTCTAGTCCACCCCTGGCCGCTCTGAGCAGCTTTCGATTATTGTTCGTTATGAATAGCGATCTGATAGACGGAACTACGTCCACGAAGTCGTCCTATGCAGCTTATTGCGCCGGACATTTTATTTGAAAAATCACTCGTCTCCCGTCATAATTGTGGAAAGCACTCACGATCTCCTTTGACTACAGTGAAAGCATATAAAGATCAGGAACTTTTTCATGGAAAAAGGGAATTTCTCCCTTAATATGGCACGAGGCGTCCCGAGAAAGTCGACAAGGAGGTAATGCCATGGCCTTTGATGCCGGACAATACAAGAAGGTGGAGCGTGAAGTCTACAGCATGACTGCGGCAAGTTATGAGAAATACGGCGGAGAGACCTTTCGGGCGTATGCACAGAGGTTACTGGACGGAGCCGGGTTAAAGCCGGGTCAGCATGTGCTTGACGTGGCGTGCGGCCCCGGCATCCCTTCCCTTATGGTTGCTCCGCTCGTTGGCAGGGACGGAGCGGTGGTGGGGATCGACCTCGCTCCCGGAATGGTCGAACTGGCAAAGAAAAAGGCTGAAGAAGCCGGCCTCACCAACATGACTTTCCGCGAAGCGGATGCAGAGGAGCTTCCTTTCCCGGATGACTCCTTCGACGTGGTTCTGTGCAACCACGGTCTCGTACATACCACCGACCGCGTGAAAGCGCTGCGAGAAATGTGGCGGGTCTTGAAAAGGGGCGGAAGCATAGCGATTTCCACGTGGAGTACCCCGGAACGATCGCTGACGATCAGTATGGTCGCGAAGGCGATACGAGAGCATTTTCCGGCAGCAATTGTGCCGGGAGCACCCATGTGGTTCGACTTCGGACCGGAAGGCGTCCTGCAGAAGGCGCTATCCGACGCGGGCTTTGATAAGATAAGGCTGGCGCGACACACCATTAGCCAACAGATGCAAAACGGAGAAGAATACTGGGCTGCCGTGGTGGGAATAAGCGGCCGCCTGCAAATGCTGCTGCAAAATATTCCACCCGAGGTCGCATCAAATATCAAGGGGGACGTCATAAAAGCAGCCGAGAATTTGCGTGCGGGAGGAGTCGTCGAGATTCCTTGTGAGGAGTTGATAGCGTGGGCGAAGAGGTAGATTACCCCAGCAGCCTTGCCACCCCCTTCCCATACTCCTGCCCCGCCCTCATGCCGTCCGGGCTGTTGACGACATCTTCCTTCACGTCGAAGGGGCCGAGCTCCGTCATCTTCATCCCGAGCGCCGATTCCATGATATCGAAAACGCGCTCTGCTGCCCCGCCGTCGCCGCTGCTCGGGTGGGAGCGGGTGCTGAATGCGCCTCCTGCCTTTCCCTGCAAGCCGGCTTTTCCGGCGGCATCGAGGAGGGATGCGAAAGATTCGGGCATATCGAGGTGGTACGTGGGACACCCGAAGATATAGGCATCATACCCGGCCAGATCCTGAGCACGTGCGATCTCGGAAGTCTTCCTGACATCCGCCTGATGACCGGCTATCCGCACCCCTTCCGCGACGTAGTCGGCCATCCGCCCGGTCGTGCCCGAGTTGCTGAAATAGACCACCAATATCTTTGCCATGGGTTGACCTCCCGAAAGAAACCTGTTTCTCAGTGAGAATATAATGTCTCGATCGGGCCTCCGGCAAGGAGGAGGGGGCCGCGGCCGGACCCGGTGTGATACGGAAGGGGCTGACTATCATGGTGAGGGAGAGACGGGGGTTAAAAAAGCGTCCCCAAGGGGATTTGAACCCCTGTCGCCGGCTTGAAAGGCCGGTGTCCTGGGCCAGGCTAGACGATGGGGACAATGGGCCGTGCAAGATTTGAACTTGCGACTCTCTGCTTAAAAGGCAGATACTCTGCCACCTGAGTTAACGGCCCTCGGAAGACAACAAAATATAGCAATTTGGCCCAATTGTCAAGCTTATTCAGGGTTTGGGCGGCCCGGTCGATTTCGCGCTCTGGATCAAAAATCGCCCCGGCCGTCTAAACATTCTCCGTTGCCGCCCCTTCTGCGTAAATTTAAGCCCCCGCCGAAATGATTTCAACAGCCGAAAAGGGCCGCGCCCGGCTTAGGTGTGGGCGGCGCAAAAAGATAATGCTTTTGCCGTACCGTATGCTTATATTTTATTCGAAGCTAAAGACGGCTCCATTAGCGCGGTTTCCCGCGGCCTGGTGATTTTTTATAATGACAGGGGGATTCTTATGACGGTAAAACTCGGACCCGACGACCTTTACAAAACGTGCGACCCTGAGCAGTTCAGTTTCACCACTACCGACGACGTAGCGACGCAGGTCGGAATAATAGGGCAGGAAAAGGCCCTGAGGTCCCTCGATTTCGGCCTCGATATCGATGCGAAAGGGTTCAATATCTTTGCGCTCGGGGAAACCGGCACCGGGAAAACGACGACCATCACCGCGATGCTGAAGGAAAAGGCGGAAGGCGAAACAGTGCCGCCGGACTGGTGCTATGTCTATAACTTCAAGGACCCGGACCTCCCCACCGCAGTCTCGCTTGAGCCGGGAAGGGGCAGGGTCCTGCGGAAAGATATGGAGGAGCTGATCAAGGCGCTGAGGGTGGACATACCAAAGGCCTTCGAATCGAAAGAATATGAAAAGCAGAAGAACCAGATAGTGGAAGAGTTTCAGCGGAAGCAGAGCGAGCTCTTCTCAAAGCTGGAGGAGGAGGCGAAGCAAAAGGGGTTTTCGATAAAGAGAGGGGTTTCCGGGATCATGATCCTTCCGCTGAAGGATGAGACCGAGGCCCTTACACCGGAGGAGTACGGCAAGCTCGACGAGAAGACGAAGAAGGAGATGGAGAAGGCCGGCAGGCTCTTGCAGGAGAGGCTGAACGAGGTCTTCAGGGCAATGAGGGACACGGAGAAGTTTGTCCAGGAAATGCTCAACAAGCTGGAGCGCGCCATTGCCTTCGACGCGCTGCACGCGCCCATAGAGAACCTGAAGGGCAAGTATAAGGGGAACGAGAAGATCCTCGCCTACCTGGAGAACGTGCGGGAGGATATCCTGAGCCATCTTGACGAGTTCAAAGCGCAGGAGGAGCAGCCGTCCCCTCTGCCTTTCCTCAAGATGCCGAAACAGGAGGCATCCTTTACGAGGTTTGTCGTCAACGTGATCGTCGACAACACGGACACCAAAGGCGCGCCCGTCGTCTTCGAAAGCAACCCCACCTACCTGAACCTCTTCGGAAGAATAGAGAACAGGATCATGTACGGGATGGCCGTCACCGATTTTTCGATGATCAAGGCCGGCTCGGTCCACAGGGCGAACGGCGGCTACCTTATCGTCGACGCCCTCGACCTGCTGCGAAACCAGTTCTCCTATGAAGCCCTGAAAAGGGCGATCAAGAACCAGGAAATAAAGATCGAGGACGTGCTGGAGCAGTACCGGTTCTTCAGCACGACCACCATCAAGCCCGAATCGATACCTCTGGCCACCAAGGTTGTCGTCAAGGGCCCCCCCAACATCTATTACCTGCTCTATAACCTCGACCCGGAATACAGCGAGCTGTTCAAGGTGAAGGCCGACTTCGACAGCAGGATGGACAGGACGCCCGAGAACGTGCGGAAGTATGCCCAGGCAATCGCCGAGTGCCAGAAGGCGGACAAGCTCATGCCCTTCGACCGGTCGGGTGTTGCCAGGCTGATCGAGCAGGGGTCGAGGCTCGCCGACCATCAGGGGAAGCTGACGACGCGGCTTTCCAGCCTTACCGATCTCATGAAAGAGGCGAACTACTGGGCGCGGAAGGACGGCGCGAATTTCGTGAGGGCCGACCATGTGACCCAGGCGATCAATGAGTATGTCTATCGCGCCAACAGGATCGAAGAGAGGCTGAGGGAGGCGACGCTGGAGGACACGCTCATTATCGATACGACGGGGGAAAAGGTGGGGCAGGTGAACGGCCTCGCCGTGCTCGACATGGGCGACTACAGCTTCGGCAAACCCTCGCGCATCACGACGAGGACGTACGTGGGGAAGGCGGGCATCGTCAACATAGAGCGCGAGACGAAGATGAGCGGCAAGATCCACGAAAAGGCCATATTCATCATCACGAGCTACCTTGGGGCCAAGTATGCTGCAAGCAAGCCCATCAGCTTGTCTGCGTGGATCACCTTCGAGCAGCTTTACGACATGATAGAGGGCGACAGCGCGACATGCGCCGAGATGTACACCCTGCTTTCCAGCATTTCCGGCGTCCCCCTGAAGCAAAGCTTCGCCGTGACCGGCTCCATGGACCAGAACGGCGACGTGCAGCCCATCGGGGGGGTCAATCAAAAGATCGAAGGGTTCTTCGACCTCTGCAAGAGCAGGGGGCTGGACGGAAGCCACGGGGTGATCATCCCGCAGAGAAATGTGAAACACCTGATGCTCAAGCATGAGGTGGTCGATGCGCTCAAGGACGGCCTCTTCACGATCTTCTCCATAGACATGATGGAAGAGGGGCTGGAGATACTGACCGGCATGTCCGCGGGCGCCCCGGGGCCCGACGGGACGTATCCGGAGAATACCATCAACAACCTGATCATGAAAAGGCTTACCGAGATATCGCAGGCCCTCGAAGCCAAGAAGGAGAAAGAAGAGGAGCCCTCGGGGATCGAGCCTAAGTCGGGCCGCGACGCGAAGGAATAGCACAAGGTCTCTCGCCTCTCCACCGTGGAATGGGAAATCATGAAGCTCCACGGATAGGGTCCTTATCGCGCTTTCAAAGCTGCGCCCCCTTCACTATCCCGGAGAGGAACCGTGAGGCGTCCCTGAACTCGCCCGTCCATAAGAAGAACCGCTCAGCCGACCCGGGGCCGCTAGCCTTTACCGCCATAAACATCGGCGTGCCCGGTATGGCGATGCCTTTCGTGATGCTCCTCCCCTTATCCGCAAACAGGGGAAAAGGCACGTGGAACCGCTCTTTGAACGATCGTACTTCGGAAAGGCTGTCTCCCACGCCGATGCCGATTATCTTTATCCGCCCGCGGAGGTCCGCCCGCCCTTCTATCTCGTTATATACCTCCTTCATCCTGGGGGCCATAGCCCGGCAATGGGAGCAAGAGAAGTCAAAGAACTCGATGATAAGGACGGGGGCGTCGATGTCGGTGGTCTTGAAGGCGCCTCCCCCGGTGACGCCGAGGTAGCTCCTGTCCGATGCGGCATCAGGCGCGGGAAGGCTGAGGGCCGGCATGCTCAGGCGCTCGGTCGAAGGCTGGGCGGGTTTTCCGGAAAAACCGCCGGGCAGGAACGCGCGCATGAGCAAGCCGCCCAGGAGGAGCAGGACCAGGAGGGAGAGGAGAACGACCAGCTTTACTGTCTCTTTTTTCATCACCTGTTTCCCTGAAAGCGCCGGCTACGTCTTGCAACGCCTCAACAATATAACCCTGCGGCCTCACCGGGGCAACCCCCAAACCGGCTCGTGAGCACGCCGGGGGCTTTACTACCGGGGCACGATTGGGTTAACCTTAAAGAAAAAAGAAAGGTACCCGGACTATATGGACCATAGAGACATGGAGAAGATGTTTTTTCCGGAAAGCGTTGTCGTGTGCGGCGTTTCCGAAGGCGCCGGCAATCTCGGAAGGGAGATCCTGAAGAACCTGAACCGCTTCGCCTACACCGGGCGGGTGTACGGGCTCGGACGCGCTGCCATGGAGCTGGAGGGGGTGAGGATCTTTACGGCCCTGGAAGAGATCCCCGAGGTACCGGAGCTTGCCGTGGTTCTCGTCCCTGCGGGGGCGGTTGTCGCCCTCCTCGACGCGTGCGGGAGGATCGGCATACGCAGCGTGGTGATACAGACAGGCGGTTTTTCCGAATTCGGGGCAGAGGGGAAAGGCGTGGAGGACGAGATCAGGCGGGTGGCCCGGGAGAGGGACATCACCTGCATGGGTCCCAACTGCGTCGGCATCATCAACATGGAAAACGGCCTGATCATGCCGTTTTTCGCTTTCAGCCCGGCGGAGATAACGAGGGGCGCCAACTCTTTCATTTCCCAGAGCGGCGGGCTCATCCACGAGCTGATGCGGCGGTGCCTGTCGGAGAACGTAGGGATCAGCAAGCTCGTCAGCATAGGGAACAAGCTGATGGTGGACGGGAACGACGTCCTCGATTTCCTCATCGCAGACCCGGAGACAAGGGCGATCGGGATCTATCTCGAAGACGCGAAGAACGGAAGGCGTCTCATGGACCTCGCGTCAGGGTGTGAAAAACCCGTCATCGTGCTCAAGGGCAATACGAGCCCGGCGAGCACGCAGGTTGCCTCGTTCCACACCGCGGCCCTCCTCGGAGACGTTGGGGTCCTCCACGCGGCCTTGATGCAGGCGGGGATCCACCGGGTCGAGAACCTGCGGGAGATGGTCGATTGTTTCAAGATCTTCAGCCTCCCCCCGATGAGAGGCCCGAACCTCGTCGCCATGTCGCGCTCGGGCGGCCAGGCCGTCACGCTCGCGGACGAGGCGTACCGGCACGGGTTCACGCTGCCGGCCCTGCCGCCCGCTTTCTCCCGGCGCATCCGGGAAGAGGCCAAGGCAGGGGTCATCAGGAACACGAACCCTCTCGACCTGGGAGATGTGTTCAACGAGCTTTTTTTCCTGGAAGTGGCCGAGATGGCGCTGAAAGAGCCCTCCGTGGACGGACTCGTCTTCTTCTATGACTACGCCTTCGACAAGCCGGGGACCTACGATATGATCACGGGCATGGAGCGTCTCTCCCATGCCTACGAAAAGCCTGCGCTCCTCTGCATGGTACCCGACAGGGTCGACTGGTTCGCGCTGAAGTACTTTGCGCCCTTCCCGTGGTTCTCCGAGCCGGAGCGCGCCTTGTCCGCCCTTCGGCGTTCCCTGGCCCATTACATGAAGAAGGCGGGGGAGGGCCGGGCCGTATCGTTCGCTCCGATCGACGGAGCACCCGCCTCCGATGCGACCGGCCCTTCCCGCATCGCGTCCGCGGCGGAGACGCTCGGCCTCATGCGGGCCTACGGCGTGCCGGTCGGCCGGCAGGAGCTGGTGACCGACCGGGCACAGGGCAACGAAGCTGCCCGCAGGATAGGATACCCTGTTGCCCTGAAGGCCGCCGAACCCTTCATCCTCCATAAGACGGAGGCGGGCGCCGTCCGGCTGCATATCGGGAGCGACGAGGAGCTGGGCAAAGCCTTCGACGCCGTGGCGGCCGAGGTCTATCTGGTCCAGGCCATGGCCGGCGACGGCGTGGAAACGATCATCGGGGCGAAGAGGGACCCCGAGTTCGGTCCGGTCATCCTCTTCGGTCTCGGCGGCATCTTCGTCGAGGTCCTGAAGGATGTGACGATGCGGGTGGCGCCCATAGACGAAGCGGAAGCACGCCGGATGATCGGCGAGATAAAAGGCGCGCCCCTGCTTGCGGGGGCGCGTGGGACTGCGCCCGCGGACAGGGAGGCCATCGTCGATGCCCTCGTCGGCGTCTCGCGGCTCCTTGTCGACCATGCGGAAATCCTGAGCCTCGATATCAACCCGTTCCGCGTTTTCACGGAAGGGAAAGGCGGCGCGGCCCTTGACGTGAAGATAGAGTGCGCCGGGGCAGCGCCGGGAGTTTCATGAAAAGAAGGCGGATCCCTCTCTACCTCTTCGGTCTCGTGGTGCTCTCCCTGCTCTTCGTGGGGGTGGGCTTCTACGTCTTCCTCATCACGGAGATCCCTTCCGTCAAGGCCCTGAAGGACCTGACGAATAAGCCGGTGAGCAGCATTTACGGCATAAACGATCAGGTTGTCTACGTGGTGGTGCCCGATAACAAGATATCCGTGCCCTACAACAAGATCCCCAGGCACGTGCGGGAGGCCTTCCTCGCCGCCGAGGACGCGGAGTTTTTCACGCACACGGGCGTGGAGATCAAGAGCATTGTCAGGGCCCTCGTGATGAACGTGATCCACGGGAGGGTCGTTCAGGGCGGCAGCACGATCACGCAGCAGGTGATCAAGGCCCTGATACTCGGGCCGGAAAAGAGCATGATGAGGAAGGTGCGGGAGGCCATCCTTGCCCACAGGCTGGAGACGTACCTGACGAAACAGGAGATCCTGAACGTCTATCTCAACAATATCTACATGGGGCAGGGGGTGTACGGGGTAGAAGCGGCGTCCCAGGTCTATTTCGGGCGGCACGTGTGGGAGATCAGCAGGTCGGAAGCGGCGCTTTTGGCGGGCATCGTGCAGGCCCCCGCGCGGTACACGCCCCGACGCCACCCGGGGCTCGCGAGGATGCGGCAGGTCTACGTGATAGACCAGTTGTGGAAAAAAGGCTTCATCGATCAAAAGAAGAAAGAGGCCATGCTGAAGGAGAGGACGCATTTGACCGAGGATGACGGCATATTCGCCGACACCTATTTCAAGAGCGCCGTCGTCAAGTACGTGGAAGAGAAGTACGGCCGGGGTATTTTCTCGAGGAAGGCCCTGAAGATATATGCGACCGTCGATCCCGCGCTCCAGCGCGCCGCGGAGGTCGCGGTGAAAAAGGGGCTCGCGGCCTACGATGAGAGAGAGGGCGACTACAACGTCTCTTACCGCCTCGACAGGAAGAAGTGGGAAAGCTTCACGAAGTCGGCCGAGAGGGACCTCGCCCTCACCCCTTTAAGCCCTGGTCTGGCTTACAACCTCCTCGTTTCCGAGAGGGTCGCCGGGGGATACGCGGTCTACGCCGGCACGCACAAGGGCCTCATGAAAATGTCCGACTTCCCCTTCAAGCCGGGCGACGTGGTAAAGGCGCTATACGACGGGACCGACAAGAAGAAGACGCCCCTCTTTTCTCCTGTCAGGACCTCGGGCATCGAGGGCGCCCTCGTCTGCATGGACGTGAACACGGGGTATCTCTATGCGGTGGTCGGGGGGCGGGAGTTCGAGAAGAGCCCTTACAACCGGGCCCTATCGGCAAAAGTGCAGCCGGGCTCCGCCTTCAAGCCCTTCATCTACCTGGCTGCCCTCGAAAAGGGCTATGACGTCAATTCGGTTATCCTGGACGAGCCGAAGACGTACGAGGGGGGCAATGGGAAGACATGGGTGCCGAAGAACTACGACGGCACGTACGCCGGCCCGATTACCCTGGCCGATGCCATCGCCCATTCGAAGAACGCGGCAACCGTGCGCCTCCTCGAAGAGGTGGGCGTCGCCCCGGTCAAGAGGGTCCTTTCGGACCTGGGCATCGACGAAGAGGTGGGAAACGACCTGTCGATCGCCCTCGGCACGTCGAACGTCACCCTCCTCGATCTCGTCAAAGGCTTCTCGGCCTTCGCGAACGGGGGTTTCAGGCTGAAACCGCTCATGCTGAGACGGATCGAGGACGGGCAGGGGAGCGTGCTGGAAGAGCACGGGCCGGAGAAGGTGGGCGTCATCGACGGTACTGTCGCGTACAAGATGAATCTCCTGTTGAAGGGGGTGACGACCTACGGCACCGGGAAGGCGGCGAGCAGGCTCGGATATCCCGTGGCGGGAAAAACGGGCACGACCAATAGCTTCTATGACGCCCTTTTCGTCGGGTATTCGCCCCATCTCTGCACGGGCGTCTGGGCGGGGTTCGACCAGCGCACATCCCTGGGCAAGGCGGAGAGCGGGGGCAGGGTGGCCCTCCCCATATGGATGAGGTTCATGGGATTAGCCCTGCAAAGGTTCCCCCCCGATGATTTTGCGCCGCCCGCCCCTCCCGCACCCGCACCGCCCCCCGAAACGCCCGCGCCCGCGCCGGGTGCGGGGCTCGACCTCTAGGCCGGTCCCGCGCAAAAGGGCCGCCGGGTGCGGCGCTCACCGCTGCCTGTCCGTTTTCTATGGCGAACAAACGATGGGGAAAAGCAGCCGCCTGCTTTTTTTTCTTGACGGACGGAAAGAGGATGGGCGAAAATAGGCTTTCTCACATCGCTTCACGCTTGAGGGAATAAAAGACGTGATCGAATATGTCGGGGTCCTGATCATGGTCGGGTTTGCGGCGTTTATCGCCGTATTCATCGTCGGCGCGTCGTACATCCTGGGCAACAGGACCCGGGCAGCCGTGAAGCTCTCCCCTTACGAGTGCGGCATGGTGAGCAGGGGGCCGGCAAGGACGAGGATGACGATCCGCTACTATATCGTCGCCATGCTCTTTCTCGTTTTCGACCTGGAGATACTCTTTCTCTATCCCTGGGCGGTGACGACGAAGCGCCTCGGTCTCTTCGGTTTCGGTGAGATGGTCGTCTTCATGGCGATCCTCTTCATCGGCTACGTCTACGTATGGAAGAAAGGGGCCCTCGAATGGGAATAGAGCGGAACGTCCTCGTCACTACCGTCGATGACGTGGTCAACTGGGCCAGGAAGAACTCCCTGTGGCCGGTAACGTTCGGCCTCGCCTGCTGCGCCCTGGAGATGATCATCGCCACGTCCGCCACCCACGACATGGCGCGGTTCGGGGCCGAGGTCTTCAGACCTTCCCCGCGCCAGGCCGACCTGATGATCGTGGCGGGGACGGTGACACGGAAGATGGCGCCCGTGGTGCGGAGGATCTACGAGCAGATGCCCGAGCCCAAGTGGGTGATCGCTTACGGCGCGTGCGCCACGAGCGGCGGCATATTCAAGACATACAGCGTGGTGCAGGGCGTGGACCGGATCGTGCCGGTCGACGTCTACATCCCCGGATGTCCTCCCCGGCCGGAGAGCCTCATCGCCGGCCTGATAAAGCTCCAGGAAAAGATCGGGAAAGAGAGCATGCTGGACGAAGGCAGAAGGCTCGTCACCATGCCGGGAAGCAAGGCATGAGCGTGCCGGGTCCGACAATCGAGAAGCTCACCGCGACGTTCGGCGCCTCCCTCTCTTTCGAGCAGGCCGGCGGCAATCTTGTCGTCATCGCCGGCAAGGCCGTGCTGCGGGATGTCCTCCTTTTCCTGAAAACGGATGAAGGGCTGGGCTACACCATGATGACGGACCTTTTCGCCGTCGATTGCTACGGCAGCGAACCCCGGTTCGAGGTGGTCTACCTCCTCAACTCCTTGCACCTGAAGGAGCGCCTCGTCGTCAAGGTGCGGGTGGCTGAGGGCGAGCCCGTCCCGACGGTGAGCGACCTGTGGCGGGCCGCGGACTGGCTTGAGCGGGAGGCTTTCGACATGTTCGGGGTGCGCTTCGAGAACCATCCCGACCTGCGCCGGATCCTCAGCGTGGAAGACTTCGAAGGCTACCCCTTGCGCAAGGATTTCCCCACCGAAGGCTACGGGTTCGAGGAGCCCTTCGTGGTCAAGCTCGAAGAAGAAGACTTACCGCCGAGGAAGGCTGATCGATAATGGCTGAAGGCAAGAAATATATGACCATCAACATGGGTCCCCAGCACCCTGCCACGCACGGGGTGCTCAGGATCCTGCTTGAGTTGGACGGCGAGATCATCGTCAAGGCCACGCCCTTCATAGGGTACCTCCATCGCGGCGTGGAGAAGCTCGCCGAGGCCAGGACGTACCACCAGGCGCTCACCCTCACCGACAGGCTCGATTACACGAACGGCCTTTCGAACAACCTCGCTTACTGTCTCGCGGCCGAGAAGTTGTGCGGCTTGACAGTGCCGAAGCGCGGCCGGTATCTGCGCGTGATCCTCGCGGAATTGCAGCGGATCGCGGCCCACCTCATATGGATAGGCACGCACGCCCTCGACGTGGGGGCCATGACGCTGCTGTTCTATGCATTCCGCGAGCGCGAGACCATCCTGGACATCGTCGAGCACGTGACGGGCGCGCGGCTCACCCCGAGCTTCATCAGGATAGGCGGCCTCGCCAAAGATATGCCGCCCGAGTTCGAGGGGATGGTCAAGGCCTTTGTCCGGGACTTCCCCCGGAGGGTGGACGAGTACGAGACGCTCCTCACGGATAATATCATCTGGCGCAAACGGACGACGAACGTTGCGCGCCTGTCGAAAGAAGACGCGATAAGCTACGGGGTGACGGGGCCGGTGCTCCGGGCCTCCGGCGTCTATTACGACGTGCGCAAGGCTTACCCCTATTCTTCGTACGAAGATTTCGAGTTCGAAGTCCCCATGGGTGAGAACGGCGACGTGTTCGACCGGTACGATGTGCGGGTGAGGGAGATGCGCCAGTCGAACCGGATCATCGCATCCGCCATCGACCGGCTGCCCGACGGGCCCATCAACGCGGACGCCCCCGCAATTGTGCCGCCGGAGAAGGACGAGGTGGAGCACGACATGGCCGCACTCATTCGCCATTTCAAGCTGATGGAAGAGGGGTTCCGCCCGCCCATCGGCGAGGCGTACGGGGCCGTGGAGTCGCCCAAGGGCGAGCTCGGTTTTTATCTCGTGAGCGACGGGACGAACAAGCCCCATCGGTTCCGCATACGCCCGCCTTCGTTTTTGAACCTCGGGGCCGTGCCGCGGATGATCGAGGGGCAGATGGTGGCGGATGTGATCGCGGCGATCGGGAGCGTCGACATCGTCCTCGGCGAGATAGACAGGTAATGGCGAGCGTATGCGAAGCGCTGAGCGGGGAGGCCGGGGCACCCGCACCCGTTGGGTGTGGGTCGTAGCTTTGCTCATGGAGGGGGCGCTGAGCCCCAATGAGTGCAGAAAGCGAGCGCATGCGAAGCGCTGAGCGGGGAGGCTCCATGAGCTTTGCTCATGGAGGGGGTGTTGAACCCCAATAATTGACAGGTAGGAGACGCATGGCAGGCATCCTATTTTCCGCATGGCAGGGAGAAGTGGTCGACAACAGGGGTAAGTCGGACGGCGATTACGCCGTCCCCCTGAAGCTCGCCGTCCCCGAAGAGTTCGCCTACGAGTCGATAAGGGCGTTCATGGGCTGGGACGGCCTGGTCCTCCGGGACCCGTCCGTCGACGTGGTCGAGATGTGCATGCGGTATATAGAGGCGGTCCAGAACGAGTCGTGCGGCAGGTGCGTCCCCTGCCGTGTGGGCACCCGTATCATCCTCGACGTGATGAACAGGATAGCGGCAGGGCAGGGGAACAAGGCGGACCTCGACAGGATCGCGGGCCTCGCAGGGTATATCAGGGAAGGGTCGAAGTGCCAGATAGGGCAGACCGGCCTCAACCCGCTCCTTTCGGCGCTCGAATATTTCAGGGAGGCCTTCGACGCTGCCGTGGAGGAGGGGGTGAAGGGGAGCACCGCCCGCTACCGCGTCTCCGTCACCGCGCCGTGCATGAGCGCCTGCCCCACGAAGCTGCGAATACCGGAATATATCGAAGAGATCGCGGAAGAGATGCCCCAGGCCGCCCTCGCCACCATCAGGAAGGACACCTGCCTGGCGGGCACCCTCGGCCGGGTCTGCGTGAGGCCCTGCGAGTCGAATTGCAGGCGCGCGAACATGGACGAGGCGATCTCGATCAAATACCTGAAGCGGTTTGCCGCGGACTACGAGCTGGAGAAGCAGAGGACGCGCAAAAACCGGCCGGTCGCAGGGCCGCGCGAGCCGGGCAAGAAAGTCGCCGTCCTGGGCGCGGGCCCCGCGGGCTTGTCGGTGGCCTATTACCTCGCCCAGATGGGCTACGGCGTCACGATATTCGAGCGGCTGCCCGAGCCCGGCGGCATGGCTGCCGTGGGCATCCCCGACTATCGTCTCCCCAGGGCCGTACTCGGCGGAGAGGTCGATCTCGTGGCCGACTTAGGCGTCGAGATCAGGTACAACACCATGGTCGGCAAAGACGTGGCCTTCTCCACCCTCACCGAGGAGTTCGACGCCGTCTTTATCGGCGTGGGCGCTCACCAGAGCACGCCCATGGGCGTCGACGGCGAAGACAAGGGCTATGCCGGCTTCATTTCGGGCGTCAGCTACCTGCTCGACGTCAACATGGGCAAAGACCCCTATCCTGAAGGGAAAAAGGTGGTCGTCGTGGGCGGCGGGAACGTCGCCATGGACTGCGTGCGCTCCTCGTTCCGGATCGGGAAGCCCGACGTCAACCTCGTCTACAGGAGGACAAAGGCGGAGATGCCGGCGGACCCCGTCGAGATACACGACGCGGAGGAAGAGGGCGTCAACTTCCACTACCTCTGCAACCCGAGCCGCATCATCGCGGAGGGCGGCAAGGTCGTGGCGGTCGAATGCATCAGGATGGAGCTGGGCGAGCCCGACAAGAGCGGCAGGAGAAGACCGGTGCCCGTGCCCGGCTCGGAGTTCGTGATAGAGACGGACATCCTCATCCCCGCCATAGGCCAGGCGGTCGACCTGTCGTTTCTGGACGAGCGGCTCGGGGTGCAGGCGACGAAGTGGCGCACCGTGCTGGTGAACCAGGAGACCTTCGAGACGTCCCGTCCCGGCGTATTTGCCGCCGGCGACTGCGAGACCGGCCCCGACGTGCTGGTGCGCGCCTGCGGGAACGGGAAGAAGGCGGCCTACCGGATCGACCAGTACCTGCGCGGCGAGGGGCGGGAGCCTTCCGAGAAGGAGCGCTTCGACGACTTTTTCGCGAAGGTAAAGGTATATAGGAAGGACGAGGAGATAGGCATCGCGGGCGGGCAGCCGAGGCTGCACCTGCGCATGCTCGACCCTTCGATAAGGAAATGGACCTTCGACGAGGTGGAGGAAGGGTTCCGGACGGACGAGGCGATAAGTGAAGCCATGCGGTGCCTGCGCTGCTGGCGCATCGGCATGGTAGCGGTGTAGAAGGCTTTTGTGAGCGGGGAGGCTCCATCAGCTTAGCTGATGGAGGGGGTGCTGAACCCCAATCTAGAGGGCGTAAATGGTACGGTTGACGATAGACGGAAACGCGATAGAGACGGCCGAAGGCAGGACGATCCTGGAGGCGGCCAGGGAGCACGGGATCTATATCCCCACCCTCTGCTACCACGCAAACCTCCTCTCCATCGGCTCCTGCCGTATCTGTCTCGTCGAGGTGGAGGGGTACGGCCTGCCCATGGTCTCATGCGCCACCGCCGTGCAGGAAGGCATGTCCGTCACCACGCAGTCTGCGAGGCTCGTCTCGATGAGGCGGGATTATCTGAAGCTGATCCTCGCCTACCATCCCCTCGACTGCCCCATCTGCGACGCGGGCGGGGAGTGCGACCTCCAGGACCTGGTCTTCGAGCACGCGATCGAGAAGGCCGACTATCAGGTGGCGCGCGAGCAGCGGATCGAGGGCTACGCGACACCCCTGATCAGGTACTTCGAAAACCGCTGCGTCCTCTGCCTGCGCTGCATCCGCGCGTGCAGGGAGATATCGGGCCGCATCGTCCTCGACCTCGTGGGGACCGGGATAGATGCCCGGATGGCGCCCACGAACGCGAAGAACTGCATCTCCTGCGGCGAGTGCCTCTCCGTCTGCCCCGTGGGGGCCCTCACCGAGAACCTGAGCCCCGTGAAGGCGCGGCTGTGGCAGGTGGAGCGCCATCTCACCACGTGCCCCCACTGCGGCTTCGGCTGCACCTTCGCCCTCGACGTGACGGCCAAGGGGTACGTGACGGACGTGATCCAGGACGTCAAGAACATGCCGAACCGAGGCTCCCTGTGCGTCATGGGCAGGTTCGGGTACGACTTCGTGAACCATGAGGCCCGCATCCGGCGAAGGGACGGAACAACGGCGCCGGGATCGGCCTTGCCGAGGCCGCGTCCGTCGCGGTCGAGCGCATGACCGCCCTCGACAGGGAAGGGAAGACCATAGGGTTTGTCGTCTCCCCCAGGGCCACGAACGAAGAGATCTTCATGCTGAAAGAGATCGCCGGCCGTCTCAAAAAGGTCGCTCTTCGCCACCTCCGGCTTCTACCACACGGGCAGGGTCCTGGAGGCATACCGCCGCATGGGCCTCTCCTACCCCTACGAGTACGACCGGCTCCTCGATGCCGACCTGATCATCGTCGCGGGGGCCAACCTGCTCTCGAACAACCATCTGCTGGGCGACAGGGTGCGGGATGCCTACAAGCTGCGGGGCAGCCGGATCATGGTGGTCGACCCTGCGCCGACGGCGCTCATCCGCCATCGCGGATGCGCACCTTTCGGTCCTCCCGGGGAGCGACGCCGCCCTCTTCGACGCCCTCAAGGGGGCCCTCCGGGGCCTCAAACGAAAAGGTCGGCTTCGATGCGGCCTGCGAGAGGTGCGGGATCGCAGCCGGACGACGCTCGGGCGCGCAGCCGCGCTTGTCAGCAAGGCGGCCAATATCGCGGTCATCTTCGGCTCCGGGATATCCGCGTGCGGCGAGAGCTTGATGAGCCTCCTCGACTTCTGCGCGGCCGCAGGATCGGATAAGAAAGGGCTCGTCATGCCCGTCGCAAGGGCGGCCAACGCGGTCGGCGCCGCCTCCATCCTCGGCGCCGCCCTCGCGCCCGATGAGCTTATGGCAAACCCGGACGTCAAAGGCCTCTTCTTCTATGAGGAGGACCCCTTCCACTACATGAGCGGGGAAGCGGTCATGAGTCTCCTTCAGGGGAAGGAGTTCGTCCTTGCCGCCGATGCCTTTCCAACCGGTGTGACGATTCGTGCCGACCTGGTCGTGCCCACGGGCGTCTTCACCGAGAAAGAAGGCACATTCTTTGCGGGCGACGGCGGTGTCAGGTACCTCTCGATGGCGGTCGACTGCGGCCAGGGCCCGGTACGCGGGCTTTGCCTTCCTCTCAGGCGTGCTCGCGGGCTTAGGCGGCGCGTCGTTTTCCGCCCCCCATGACGTGACCGCGTACATGCGGTCAAAGGGGCTGATCCGGCGCGTCGACGGCAGGGAAGAGCCGGGGTCCGACAGCGACCGCGCGGCGGGACCGGCATCATCCGGCGGCACGGCCGTCATCCCTTCGGCAGGCGGCTACATCCTGATCGTGAGGGACGTATTCAGCAACCATCACCTGGCGGGCGCCGAGGCCTATTCGAAAGGGGTCTCGACCGTCTATCGCCACCCGGGTTTTCCGGTCTCCGAGGATAAGCTCTTTTTTTCGGCGGCCGACGCCGCAGGCCATGGGTCTCGCGGAAGGCGACGTGGTCCGACTTACATCGAAAAGCGGCGCCCTCGACAAGCCGCTCTCCATAAAGGAGGGCTTGAGGCCCGGCGTGCTCGAATATATCGTGTTCAGGGACCGGCCGGATGTGCTCGGCCTCATGGAAGCTCCGGCGAAATGGATCGAGGTAAAGGTGGAGAAAGGGTGAGATGATGGAGACGCTATTCTTTCCCATAGAAGCCCTGGTGAAGACCATCGTCGTCGTCTCGGTCCTCATGCTCTTCGTTGCCTACCTGACCCTGGCGGAGAGAAAGGTGCTGGGCAGGCTCCAGGTCCGGTTCGGGCCGAACAGGGTCGGTCCTTACGGGCTCCTCCAGCCCATAGCCGACGGCATAAAGTCGTTCACGAAGGAAGATATCATCCCGGCGAATGCGGACAAGCCCCTCTTCGTCCTCGCGCCCATGATCGCCCTGTTTTCCGCCCTCTCCCTGTTCGCGGTCATCCCCTTCGGCGGCACGATCCACGTTTTCGGGCGGGCCGTCAAGCTGGTCATCGGGGACGTCGATATAGGCCTGCTCTACGTCTTTGCCTTTGCCACCCTCGGCGAGTACGGCATCGTCCTGGGCGGCTGGTCCTCGGGCAATAAATACGGCGTCCTCGGCTCTTTGCGGGCCGCGGCGCAGATGATAAGCTACGAGGTCTCCCTCGGCCTCATCGTGATGGGCACGCTCATCCTCGCGGGTTCCTTGAGGCTGACGGATATCGTCGAGGCGCAGAGGCAGCATGTGGTTCGTGGTCTACCAGCCCTTCGCGTTCTTTCTCTACCTCGTTGCGGGCCTCGCCGAGATCAACAGGACGCCCTTCGACATGCCCGAGGCGGAGAGCGAGCTGGCGTGCGGCTTCAATATCGAGTACAGCAGCATGAAATTCGCCCTTTTCTTCATGGCGGAATACGCCCATATGGTGGCTGTCGCGGCCCTTGCGACCACGCTTTTCCTGGGCGGCTGGCTCGGACCCTTTTCTTCAACTCTGCCCGGCCTCGGCCCTTTATGGTTCTTTATCAAGGTGTGCGTGCTGGTATTCTTTTTCATCTGGGAGAGGGGCACGTTCCCACGGCTCCGGTACGACCAGATCATGCAGTTCGGCTGGAAGGTGCTCTTCCCGCTCGCCCTGGCGAATGTGGTCGTCACGGCGCTCGTGGTGGCGTTGAGGTGATGAGCGTATGATCATACCCCTTCTGAAAGGTCTTCGTCTGACGCTGTCGCGCTTCTTTTCGCGGCCCATCACCATCCAGTACCCGGAAGAGAAGCGCACCCCCCCGCCCAGGTGGAGGGGCATGCACTATTTCCGGAAAGACGCATCCGGCAACACCACCTGCGTTGCCTGCGGCCTCTGCGTCGCCGTCTGCCCCTCCCGGTGCATCTCCCTGGAGATAGGCGAGGCCGAGGACGGGCGGAGGTACCCGAGGCACTACGAGATAGACGAGCTCCGGTGCATCTTCTGCGGGTATTGCCAGGAGGCGTGCCCGGTCAACGCCATCAAGCTCGGAGGCGGCTTCGAATACGTGAAATACCAGAGGTCCGATTTCATCCTGACGACGGAGAAGCTGCTTGCCATGTACGAGGGGAAGGAATGAGCGACATCGGTTTCATCAATCCCTTGTTCCAGTGGGCCGTCTTCCTCGTCGCCGGCCTCGCTTTGCCTCGTCGCGTCCCTCATGATGGTGACGCGCCGGAACCCGATACACAGCGCCCTCTGGCTGATCGTCGCCTTTTTCTCCCTGGCGGTCATCTACCTGACCCTGAACGCCCAGTTCATCGCGGTGGCACAGGTCATCGTCTACTCGGGCGCCATCATGATGCTCATCATCTTCGTCATCATGCTGATCCACCTGGAAAGCGAGTTCGTCCGGAAGAGGAAGCTGTCCGGGCCGAAGGCCATCGGCGCGTTCATTACCGCGATCCTCTTCCTGGAGATTGCGGCGGTTGTCCTCTCATTCGGCGGCAGGACGGCCAAGGCAGGGGCGGGGGCGAGCGCTGACGGGCAGCGTGGCCGAGGTGGGGGCCTCCCTCTACGGCAAATACCTCTTCCCCTTCGAGATCGCCTCCATCCTGCTTTTGATCGGCATCGTGGGGGCCGTGGTGCTCGCCCGGCGGGGGAAGGATTAGGAGAGCCTATGCTGCACGGGATACCGACCGGTTTCTATTTCGCGCTCTCCGGCGCACTTTTCACCATAGGTGCGATCGGCGTCATCACCAGGCGGAACGCGATCGTCGTCTTCATGTGCATCGAGCTTATGCTGAACGGCGTCAACCTGACTTTCATCGCGGCGGGGAACATGCTCAATTCGATAGACGGCATGATCTTCGTCTTTTTCATCATGACGGTGGCGGCCGCGGAGGCCGCGATAGGACTCGCCATATTCGTGCTCCTCTTCAGGCTTAAAGGGACCGTCAACGTGGACGAGATCAATCTGCTCAAGGGTTAGGTGATGGCTGATTATATCTGGCTCATACCGGTATTTCCCGCAATCGGCTTCCTCGTCAACGGCTTTATTGGGCGCAAGCTGCCGAAGGCCCTTGTCTCGTGGATCGCCTGCCTCGCCCTGTTTGCGTCGTTCGTGGTCTCGGCCCTGATCTTCATCGAGTTCTTGAAGCTCCCCCCGGAGGCGAGGCTTTTCGAGAAGAACGTCTACACCTGGATCGCATCCGGTGAGTTCGCGGCCAGCGTCGGTTTCAGGATCGATTCGCTCTCCATCGTCATGTGCCTCGTCGTCTCGGGCGTCGGCTTCCTCATCCACGTCTACTCCGCCGGCTACATGCACGACGATGAAGGCTTCGCCCGGTATTTCACCTACCTGAACCTGTTCGTCTTCATGATGCTCACCCTCGTGACGGCGAATAACCTGCTCCTCATGTTTGTCGGCTGGGAAGGGGTGGGCCTGTGCTCCTACCTGCTCATCGGTTTCTGGTACAAGAAGGACAGCGCGGCCAACGCGGGGAAGAAGGCGTTCATCGTCAACAGGATAGGCGACTTCGGCTTTCTCCTCGGCATCTTCTTCCTGCTCACGAGCCTCGGCAGCCACGGCGTCTGGACCCTCGACTTCGGCGAGCTGCAGAAGAACGCCCATCTCCTGACAGGCGCCGCGGCAACGGTGATCACCCTCTTGTTCTTCGTGGGCGCGACGGGGAAATCCGCGCAGCTCCCCCTCTATGTCTGGCTCCCCGACGCCATGGAAGGCCCCACGCCCGTCAGCTCGCTGATCCACGCGGCCACGATGGTCACGGCAGGGGTCTACATGATCGCGAGGCTCAATTTCCTCTATGTCATGGCCCCCACCACCATGTTCGTCGTCACATTGGTCGGCGTGCTCACCGCCCTGTTCGCGGCGACCATCGGCTGCGCCCAGTATGACATCAAGAGGGTGCTCGCCTATTCGACGGTAAGCCAGTTGGGCTACATGTTCGTCGGCGTCGGCGCGGGCGCTTTCGCGGCGGGCATCTTCCACCTCATGACCCATGCCTTCTTCAAGGGGCTCCTCTTCCTCGCCGCGGGCAGCGTGATGCACGCCATGAGCGGCGAGCTCGACATGAGGAAGATGGGGGGCTTGCGGAAGCGGACGCCGGTCACCTACTGGACCTTTCTGGCCGGCTGCATCGCCATCGCCGGCGTGCCCGGCTTCTCCGGGTTTTTCAGCAAGGACGAGATCATGTGGAAGGTCTTCGCCAACTACGGCGGCAGCCTCGTCTTCTGGGGGATCGGGGCGCTGACCGCGGGGCTCACCGCCTTCTACATGTTCAGGATGTTCTTCACGACCTTCCACGGCGAATGCCGGGCGCCGGAAGAGGTGAAGCACCATATCCACGAGTCCCCGCCCGTCATGACCATACCGCTCGTCATCCTGGCCGTGCTCTCGGTGGTGGGCGGCTGGGTCGGCGTGCCCCACATACTGGGAGGGGCGAACAGGTTCGAGCAGTGGCTCGAGCCGGTCTTCGGCCCCGGGAAAGAGGCAGCGGCGCCTGCGCTCAACCTCGTCACCCCCGCCTTCGCGGAAGGCGCGCGCGGCGCATGCGTCGTCACCCGAGGGCATGCTCATGGCCGCCGCCGTGATCATCGCCTTCGCGGGCATCTTCATCGCCTACTACTTCTACATCAAGCACCCGGAGATCCCCGTCAACTTCGTGCGGGCCTTTCCGGGGGTCTTCAGGACGGTGAACAACAAGTACTACGTGGACGAGCTCTACCAGGCGGTCTTCGTGCGGGGGCTTTTCGCCCTCGGCCGCTTTTTCAAAGGGGTGGTCGACGAGGTCGCTCATCGACGGCACAATAAACGGGCTCGCGTGGCTCATTCGGCGGCATCGGCAGTCTCATCAGGCTCTTCCAGACGGGATACGTGCAGGGCTATGCCTTCGCCATGATCATCGGCGCGATCGCCGTGCTCGGCTATCTTATTATGAAGGTTATCTTGTAGGTGCTATGAACAGCGTCTGAATTTCCGATCTTAAGCACGTTGATCTACCTTCCCCTCCTCGGCGCGGTGCTGCTCCTCTTCGTGAACAGGAGACACGAGCTGTTCATCAAGGTCTTCACCCTCGTCTTCACCCTCGTCGAGTTCGGCGTCTCCCTGCCCCTCTTCTTCCTCTTCAACGAGAAGGCGCAGGGCATGCAGTTCGTCGAAAAGGCGGCGTGGTTCCCCGAATGGGGCATGAGCTATTTTCTGGGCATCGACGGCATCAGCCTGCTCCTCGTGCTCCTCACCACGTTCCTCACGGTCCTTTGCGTGCTCGTCTCCTGGAAGGCGATAGAGGCCAGGGTGAAGGAATACTACATCACCTTCCTCTTTCTGGAGACGGCCATGATCGGGACCTTGTGCGCCCTCGACCTGGTCCTCTTCTATATCTTCTGGGAGCTGATGCTCATCCCCATGTACCTCCTCATCGGCATCTGGGGCGGCCCGAGGAGGATATACGCGGCCATCAAGTTCTTCCTCTTCACCATGGTCGGGAGCGTCCTGATGCTGCTCGCGATCTTCGTCCTCTATTTCCATTACGCGAAGACGACCGGCGTCGCCACCTTCAACGTCCTCGACCTCTACCACGCGACCGTGCCTGTCGGCCTCCAGTACTGGCTGTTTGCCGCCTTCGCCCTCTCTTTCGCCATCAAGGTGCCCATGTTCCCGGTCCACACGTGGCTCCCCGACGCGCATACCGAGGCGCCCACCGCGGGCAGCGTCATCCTCGCAGGCGTGCTCCTGAAGATGGGGACCTACGGGTTCTTGCGGTTCGCGATACCGCTCTTTCCGAAGGCAGCGATCGACGCGATCCCCCTGATCTCGATCCTCGCCGTCATCGGCATCATCTACGGCGCGATCGTGAGCATGATGCAGCCCGACCTGAAGCGGCTCATCGCCTTCTCCAGCGTGAGCCACCTGGGCTACGTGATGCTCGGCATGTTCGCGTTCAATATGCAGGGCCTCCAGGGGTCCATCTACCAGATGCTCAACCACGGCATCAGCACGGGCGGGCTGTTTCTTTTGGTCGGCATGGTCTACGAGAGGCGCCACACGAGGATGATCGCCGATTTCGGCGGGCTGTCGGCCTCGATGCCCCTCTTCGCCATCTTTTTCATGATCGTGACCCTCTCCTCCATCGCCTTACCCGGCACGAACGGCTTCGTCGGCGAATTCCTCATACTCCTCGGCGCCTTCAAGTCGGTCAAGCTGTACGGCATCCTCGGCACCATAGGGGTGGTGCTGGGCGCGGTCTACATGCTCTGGATGTTCCAGCGGGTCATGTTCGGCGAGATCACGAAGGAGGAGAACAGGAAGGTGAAGGACCTGGGCGGAAGAGAGGTGCTGATCCTCTGCTCCGTGGTCTTCTTCATCGTCCTCATGGGCGTCTATCCCCGGATGTTCTTCAAGAAGATGGATACGTCCGTCGAGGGGTTCCTGAAGTTCGTGAAAGAGAGGAACGCCTATTACGAGACCATGGAAAAGGCGCCGGCCGCCCATGCCGGCCGCTACGGGTTGTCGGGCGCCGCCGCCGCGGCCTATCCGGCTGATCCCGGCCGGCGGTCGCGAGAGGTCGAATGATGAACATTGCGCTGTCCGCTTTCAGATTTCGAATGGATCCTCCCCGAGATCACCGTCACCGTCTTCGGGCTCCTCATCCTCCTCGTGGACGCGTTCAGGAGAAAGAAGACACCGTCCGTCTCAGGGTGCGTGCTCACCCTCGTAGGGAGCGGCACTCGCCTTCTTTTTCGCGATGCACCTCTGGGGCGTGCGGACAAGCCTCTTTGCCGGCCTCTACCTGATCGACGGCTTCGGCACCTTCTTCAAGGGCATATTCCTCCTGATCCTCTTCATGGTCGCCGTGATCTCCCTCCGCTACACGAGGCGCGAGGAGATCGTCGCGGGCGAGTACTATGCGCTCCTCCTTTTCGCCGCCCTCGGCATGATGGTGATGGTCTCGTCGACGAGCTTCGTGACCATCTTCATCGGCCTGGAGGTGATGTCGCTCTCCATCTACATCCTCTGCGGGCTCCTGAAAGGGCAGGCCCGCGCCGTCGAATCGTCCCTCAAGTATTTCCTCCTCGGCGCCTTTGCCACCGCCTTTTTCCTTTACGGCATAGCCCTGGTCTACGCATCATCCGGGGCCATCGACATCAGGATGGTGCGCATCGTGGCCTCGGCGAGGAACCTGGGCCATGACCCGGTCTTCCTGACGGGTATGGCGCTCCTCATCGTCGGCTTCGGCTTCAAGACCGCGTCGGTCCCCTTCCATATGTGGACGCCCGACGTCTACGAAGGCGCGCCGACGCCGGTCACGGTCTTCATGGCGACGGGCGTGAAGGCGGCCGCCTTCGCCGCCTTCTTGCGGGTCTTCTACACCGCCTTCTATCCCTTCATCGGCAGTTGGTCGAGCGTCTTGTGGTTCATCGCCGTGCTCACCATGTGCGTGGGGAACATCACCGCCCTGGTGCAGAACAACATGAAGCGCCTCCTCGCCTATTCGAGCATCGCCCACGCGGGCTATATCCTGGTCGCCTTCGTCACGGGCGATAAGATCCTCTCGTCGAGCATCCTCTACTATCTGCTCGCCTACACCTTCATGAACCTGGGGGCCTTCACCGTGGTGATCCTCCTCGGGAGGAAAGGCGAGGCCCATGAGGATATAGACAGCTACGCGGGCCTGGCCGGCCGCCACCCCTTCGTCAGCCTCTGCATGACCATCTTCCTTCTGTCCTTGACGGGCATCCCGCCGCTCGCGGGCTTCACCGGAAAGTTCTACATCTTCAGCGACGCCATAAAGGGGCAGTACTACTGGCTCGCCGTCATAGGCGTCCTCAACAGCGCCGTTGCCGCTTACTACTACCTGCGCGTGCTCATGTACATGTACTTCAAGGAGCCGGTAAAGGAGCTGGGCGGGGTAGACATGTCGCCCGGCTACGTGGTGGTGATGCTGGTGAGCGTGGGCATGCTGTTCTATCTGGGGATGTGGCCGAGGGAGGTGCTGCTGCTGGCCCAAAAGTCGGTCGCCATATTCCAGTAGTGGGCCGGCCGGGTTAATTTCGCGCCTGGCGTGGGCGTCGCCGGCGCCGTGACTCCTCACATACACACAAAGTATGCTCCTCGCCCCGCCGCCGGCGACTACGCACCATCCATCAAAATTCCTCCGGCCGGAAAAGAAGCTTACCCTCACATGTCACTCGTGTGCTCAATCAAGCGCTGAAACGCGATATGCGACATTAAGAAGCAGCGATAAGGCAGTAATAAGTTGCGGCTTGATCGTAGTGGGGTTGAATAAAGATGGGTTGCTCGCCCGATAAGCGGGCCGGGGGTTCGAATCCCTCTCCCTCCGCCATAATTCCCGCATAAAATCAAGGGTCATGGGTGGCGTGTTGGTGGCGTGTCGCAGGAACCGTAGAAAATAGCACGAGGAATATGCTCGAAGGCTGGACAGATATAAGCGTTAAAGGCGTCCGGCGCTCCACCAAATCCAAGGTTTCAATTTGCATCTTCACTGGCCGCCGACGTTGTCTAATCCACCAAATCTTTATGTATCCAACCGATCTTTCCCGAACTTAATTGCACTTTATACCACATTCCTTTTTCGTCACTTCTCATTAAGATATCGCCTTTCTTAACTCTTGTTATTACTTTGCTATTTGTCCCCGGTTCCGACCTAATATTGCATGATGACCGAACAACCCTCAGGTATTTGGGAGGGTCAACTCTTGCTTCGCCTTCGACTGATTGGCTCTTTTCTTGCGAGGACGTCTTTAGTTCTTCTCCGTTAGGAGCGATATCGGGTGCCGATTGGAGGAGTGCGATGAGATTCTCAGTAATGCGGCGAGGTAACTTCCAATCGACTATTATGGGACCATTCATAAATCCTTCTGTTTCGGAGAACGTAATTGGCTGGTCGTCCACAACACGGTTACCTGTCGCTACGCTGAAAACTATAAAATTTACAGTCATTGTGCGTGTTCGGGTCTCTGTCGGAGTACACGGCCCGGTTTTCTCTTGAACCTGAAGTTGCGCCACACCTCCAAGAGATATTTTTTTGTTAACCGGTACGTAAGGCTTTGAAGTAACAGAGTCAGCCGTTAACCTCGCTATTACAACATGAGACGCGTTCATTCGGGTTGCGACATCGAGAATACGTTTAATATTGCCAGCCGGGAAAGACAGGTTTCTTATCCTACCCTTAGCACCGTACTCAACAACTGGCAACGATCCAATTGACTTAGACTCTTCAACAACAGTCTTATCATCTAATACGATAACTCCCTTCTCTCTCCATCCTTTGAACCCCTCAAGAAGCCATTCGTAAAACGTGCTTGCCATAACTTCTTTCACTAAGGGTTGAACGTCCTGAAAAGGCAACGAAACAAAAACAATCAGATTTAAAGCAGCATCCGGGCGTCCTTTTGTTGCTGGCACCGTTGTGCAGGACGAGAAAAACATAAATAGGCAAAAGGCAAGGGTGTAGGCCCATACGGTGCTTCGGCAGGCACAAAATAGCCTTATGTTAAGTAGTTTTTGCTTCATTTGCCTTGCGCCTTATTCTTTATTTCATCCGTAATCTTAGAATCTACTATATTCTTCGATAGGTCTGCGGCTGCATTTCCTACACGTTCCGGATTACTTAAAAATGTATCCACGTACTTCGGTGGTCGACCAACTATTCCTTCCGAACCAGCTACCCCCTCCAAAACCTTCCCTGTTCCCTTGTCCACAGCTTCGTCTAATGCTGCCTGTGCACCGGCCCTAACCAGGCCACCCTTTAACCCATGTTCGCTGACCTCCACGGCAGCATTGCTTAGATCCTTAGTAGCCTTCCAGGGTATCTCAGCCCCCGGGACGACTTTTGAAATAGTATCGCCTGCAATATAGCTTCCCTGTCTTATGTTATCAACCGACTTATTCAGTTGATCAAGACCTTGGACCTGGAGACCTGTAGCCGTACTGATATTTTCATTCGCTGCTTTCATGTACGCCTGGGCATCTTTGAAGTATCGATCTGCATCTTTTGCATTGCCTGCGCTTAGTGCGTCTTTCGCACTTTGTATATACTTAGCAGCCTGATTTTGTGATTGCACACCCATGTCATATACTTTCTGCAAGTCTTGGGCTCCCGTAATGTTTGTCTTGTAAACCCATCCTCCCCACCCGGATGTGTCTTTCGGGCCTGCGGGTAAAGGCGCCTTGGCAAGTTTTTCCCAGGCGTTAAGCTGCTCCATCGAAACTGCTGATGAAGCAGCTGGTGAAGATGTTTTCCCTGACCCTGCTTGAGCAGCCTGGGTCTGGCCACGTTGCTGCTCGGCTTTCTGCTGGGCCTGTTGCTGTTGAACACTCGTAGCCGATGAATGTTGTTGCTGGTCAGGTTTTAGACCCGCACTCTGTTGCGGCTGTTGCGTCTTTTGCTTGGCCTGTTGCTTCTGGGTCTGTTGCTGTTGGTTACGTTCTTGCTGGGCGCGCTGTTGCTGCTCAAACTGTTCTTGGCGGCGTTGCTGCTCGGCCTTCTGCTGAGCCTGCTGCTGTTGTCTTTGCTGCTCAGCCTTCTGCTGAGCCTGTTGCTGGGCTCTCTGCTGAGCTTGCTGCTGGGCCTGTTGCTGTTGTCTTTGCTGCTCAGCCTTCTGCTGTGCCTTCTGCTGCTGTGCCTGTTGCTTCTCTCGTTGCTGCTCAGCCTTCTGCTGTGCCCTCTGCTGCTGGGCCTGTTGCTGACGTTGCTGCTCAGCCCTCTGCTGCTGGGCCTGTTGTGCCCTCTGCTGCTGGGCCTGTTGTTCCCTCTGCTGCTGGGCCTGTTGCTGACGTTGCTGCTCAGCCCTCTGCTGCTGGGCCTGTTGTTCCCTCTGCTGCTCAGCCCTCTGCTGCTGGGCCTGTTGTTCCCTCTGCTGCTCAGCCCTCTGCTGCTGGGCCTGTTGTTCCCTCTGCTGCTGGGCCTGTTGCTGACGTTGCTGCTCAGCCCTCTGCTGCTGGGCCTGTTGTTCCCTCTGCCCTGCATGTAGGTAAGGAGTTTGAAAAGCGCAGGCCACAGTCAGCAGAATTGCCACAACCACGATTCTCGTTGACATATTCACCCCTCAAAGCGCCTTAACCTGTCCAACGCTTTAAAATTAGTCATGGACCCGCACACACGTCTCTATTTGATTCTGGCGGCTGGCTGTCTGGCTGGTGAACGAACCATGCTGAGTGTCCGAGACCCTCAAGCTTTCCGTCGCACCCTCGCGGATGTTTTGGTTTTTTTCAGATTCAAGCAATCTTATAAAGAGGGCGGCCGAATGTCAAGAAAAAATATGCGGGATTATTCACTTCACGCCGGGAGACGGCGATTTCTTCCCCAAAGCAAGCGACGAAACCCCATGAATAAGAAGAGATTCTATCAGGTCTGCGTCGTATTCCTGATTATGTTCTCTCTTTGTCGCATGGGCAGAAAGGGCGCATAAAGGGGGACGTCCGTAAATAAGTGATTCCTGAGAAGAAAGTACCCTTTCTGAAGGGATCAATCGCCATCATCGTTGTGTTACCACCATCGTGAAGATGAACTTCTTAGCCAAGGACACGCTGACCATTTCGGCCAAGAATACCTTCACGCGAATACAAATAGCCGACAAGCAGCCTTCCAGGAGCCTCTTCAGGGCCGAATGGGCCTTGGCCCATCTCTTTATGTTGCAAGCTATCAGTTTGCATGCCAGGGCAAAGCATACTTTTGCCAGCCGGCGCACGCGAAGCCTGCCGATCCCGTGAGATCGCTTCAATTCGGAGTTCGTCGCCTCGATCCCTGCGCGTATCTTGTACCGGTCCTTCCATTCACGCGTCTGCTGGAGGGAATACATCTGATCCCGCAGGCGAAGCTCGGCAGTGATCTCCAGACGGAAGTCCCCGACCGTGTCACGGGCCTTGCAGCCTTGATCGCGATGGTTGGGAACTCGCACCGGACACTGACCGAGCATCGTGCATGATCGACAAAGTCTTCCGTCGAAGATCGCATGGAGGGAACGGCTCGTCGTGTTGTGAGCGCTCAATTCGCGATGGTCTATGGGCTTGTGGCCCATTGGACATTGGAGGAGGTAGGGACGTTGTTTCATTCGTTGCCTTCTGAGGCAACGCTCCCAACTCCTGTTCCTACGTCATTATTACCATTTCCATTCCAGATGTTCAAGAAGGTTCGCGTGGTCGCCCTTTGACCGAGGACGGGGATTTTGGAAAAGACCTATCATATCGCTTTATTTTTTGCCATATTCGCCTGTATCACTCGTGCTGCCTGTTATGAAAAGAATTTCTCGTATTCATGGTGCCCGCCAATCCAGAACCACGTTACTATGTCATCGTCAAGAATGCCGAGGGCTCGATAGCCAAGGGTTATCCTGACGGACCAGATGTTCTCTGTTGTATTGATGCATTTGAAATGGAGAGACGGATGAAAGGGATTCTGCTCCCAGAGCCGATAGGATTTGCGAGCGCCTTTTTTGATGCTTTCAGGGAGAGGTTTGTATGCAGTCCAGAATGAAGGTACTGTGGCCGACTTCACAAGTCTCTATGGTTTAAGGGTTTTGCTTTGCCATTGCCAATTTCTCTTTTCGCGCGGCGGGCCGCGGCTATGAGCTGCGGCTGGGTCTTCTTGAACGAATTGGCCCACTTTGAATCGTCCCTCATCTCTTCCAGATACTCGCGCAGATGCTCCGCCACTTGTTCTTGAGCGTCTTCCGGCAAAGACTCGATCATCTTTAGTACGGTAGCAATCGCTGTGGATGCCATGCTCTATTCTCCTTTAGAAGCTGTGCACACGTGTTACTATTCTATCATGCTTTGCCGAGTGTTTCCATTTCTGCTTTCTGGGGGCGGAGGGCGGTGTGGGGGCCGTCAGGGACGGCCATTAAATTATTAAATTCTCGGGCCGTCAGCGAGTCACGGGGTCGAGCCATTGACCGAGGACAGGGCATGCCCATAACTTAGTAGGGCAATCATACCTGCAACTCGCAGTCCACAGTTTCCGGACTGAAATCTTGTTCATGCGGCCACATAATGCCACCAAAGGCGGGCCTGACGGAACGGAAATAGGTTGGTTCCTTTAATTCTTTGAATACCCCTTTATCGATACATGGAGAGACATCAAAGACACCTTTCCTGCCGTTTGATAGTTCGATTTTGAGTTTATAGTCACCCATGGGTTCTACAGATATCACTTTTACCATAGATCCACCTTATTTCAGGTTTTCCCCGTCATACATAAAGCGCTTCGTCATCGATTCGCTTTTTGAGGAACGTGTTCATACCACGCCAGTAGCGCACCACGTCAACTTTTCTTCGGAAGGACGATTCCAATTCCGCCTTGAGACGTGCCCGCTTCATAAGGTCCGGCCGCATCTCCACGACGACATCCACATCACTATCGTCCTGCGCTTCATTCCGTGCCAGGGAGCCAAAAATCCCGATCTTTGTCACCCCGTAGATGCGCTCAAAGCGGGGCTTGAGGCTCCGTATTTCCTGAAGCACCGCGTCACGGTCTGTCCTGCTCATATGCTCACCTCTACGATCTTCTCTCCCTGGGGCATGTTCAGTTCTATTCTGACACCCCGTCGCGACAACGTCAATAAGATTCTATCAGCTATCACTGAGCCCGTGGGCGTGGCTACCGTGACTTATTCTCTCTCCTCTGCATGGTCCTCGCATTATAGCACGGAGTGTTATAGAATATGTGATACAGATACGGCGAAAGCTTTGAAGGAAGGCGAAGTGGAGGAGGTAAGTTACGATGATGAAAAAGAGATATAGGACTGATGCTTTAGCTGCCGCGCACAGGACGGCGGCCGGACTCCATCGGATTGGATTGGTAGACGCGAAGACGATGCGAGATTTCGATGCATCCTGCCTGACGCCCGTGGAGAAACTTTCTCCGGAGGAAATCGTCGAGGTGAGAAAGCGGACCGGTGTCAGTCAAGCCGTATTTGCAAGCTACCTGAACGTGACGGTCAGTGTGGTGAGCCAATGGGAAAGAGGCGAAAAACACCCACAGGGGCCTTCTCTTAAACTCCTGACGCTGGTGCGGAAAAAGGGCCTGGATGCTATCGCTTGATGGGCATATCCTGCGCCGATCTTCGTCGATAATTTCAATGCTTCGCGCGATACTCAAGCTGCGAGGCGGACATATTCAACCTCCGCGAGTATGTGCGGACCGATGTAAGGGCTCAACGATTCTCTTGTGACGATATCCACTTTTCGCTGTAACAGTTCATCCAGAAAGAAAGATAACGCCATAAAGTTGTCGAATGTCTTCTTTCCTGGCTCAAACTCCACAAGAAAATCGATGTCGCTCGCAGGCTGTTGGTCCCCTCGCACGAACGATCCGAAGAGTCCGATTCGTTTCAGGCCGAAGCTACGCAGACGGGCGGCGTTCTTACCCAGCAAACGCGTTATCTCTTTCTTCGTTGGTTCCTTCAATTCAAGCATTGGCATGTTAAATTATAATACAAGACTGAACGAATCAACGCAAGAGATCAGTGGCCCTTGATCATAAGTCTTTAATGTTCAATGACTTTACGGACGGTAGGGACGTTGCTTCATTCCGTATCTTCTCATCCCGCCCTGTCGCTCTTTATGTTGCTATCCGCTGTCTTTCATTATTGGAGAAATGCCGCAAGATTGCAACAATTATTCAGGCTTTCTTTAGAGAGACTCTATTCACGGGCACCGGGTGAGAAACCGTCTTTCGGGAAGAACTCCCTGGTTAGCTCCCCATCACTGACCGCCCAGTTTTTTGAGAAAAGCGGGCGAACGGGCATTTTGTCACTCCTGGTTATCACTTCTCCTTGTCACTCCTGGTTGTCGCCCCTCCTTGTCACTTTGACGGGAGAGCATAAAACAGAGAGAATAGTGTGACCGGGCAGTCATCTTGCGAGGCCCTGAAGAGATGATATAGCCCGGCCCTTTCGAGCCGGCGTCAGAGCTTTCCGCAAACCGGCGCCGTTCTTTGACAACTGAAGCTGCAGCCGTGGCCTTAGAAGGGTCCTCTTCCGTTTCGCGATTCGCGTTAACGTCACCCCCCCCCCCCCCGAAACCGTAAACTTTCGTGCACAATCGTCAACCCCCCTTTAGGAAAGGGTTGCAAGAGAAGGGGATCTAAAGAGTGGAGGTGAGACGGCTCTGTAGAAAATGTGCACTCAAGAGGGTAAAAAGTGGTTAAAAACGGTGAAAAACGGCAGGAATGACCTGTTTTTGCGCTTGTTTGTGCACAATGCGTCCGGGGCACTTGAGGGCCGCCCGTTAAATCATCACTTTTCTAGGGGGCACTGGCACTCGAAGACGCCGGCACGGGTTCTTCTTGACAACCTCGTGATGCGCGGTATAACACAAAAAGACACTTTGAGAAAGCCAAGTTTGTCCCCTTCTTCTGCTTTCAGCTTTTCTTGAGCGTGACGAGAAAGAGCTTCTTTGGAAGGTCACTCTCCTCGAACTCTTCGACACTCACAACCTCATACCCTCCGGCCAGATGCTCTACTTTCTCCGCGCTGAAGAAGTGGACGATGAATCCGCCTCCGATCTCCCACATATCGTCCCCCCGGTCTATCCCCGTCCGATAATGAGGGTCTGCGGTATGACGAACCGTGTAGATGTTAAGGCCGCCGGGTTTGAGTACACGCCGTACTTCCTGTGAGAGGAACTCAAGCTCGGGGGTGGTGAGGGCCATGCAGTAAAGCATGTGCGAGTAACACCCGTCAAAGAGATTGTCGTCGAAGGGGAGGCGCCGGCGCACATCGTGGCGAACCGTCGTCAGAGAAGAGGCGAGCCCGATTGCATCCGCCTTCTTCTCTATTGCTTGTAAGCCTTCGTCACTATAGTCGAGCGCGTAGACCCGAAAACCCTGCCGCGCAAAGAACAGTGTATCTCGTCCCTGGCCGCTTCCAAGCTCCAGAATCTTCTTTGCGCCCCCCTTCCCAAAAATCTCGACGGCCTTGAGGGCAGGATAACTCGGCTCCCTCCCGAACATATCGACATTCTCGGTGTACATCTTTTCCCAGTGACGCTGCTGGCCGTTCAATACTTCTCTCTCTATGTCCTGATTGTTCACGACATCCACCCTACCGGACGCTTCTCTTGTCAGATTGATTGAGGAGTAATCTCCTCCACGGCAAAAATAGTGCCTGTTTCGAAGAATATCTCACGCGGCGCGTCCGGACCTGTCTCGCTAAGCTGTCTTATGCGGGTGAGGTTCGCGTCTTTCTCTCCGTGTGTTACCTCGGGGTTATCAAAAACCCAGCGGGGAAAACCGGCGAAACTTGTTACCTGCATGCTGTTGAGATTGACAACCTGGACCACAATAGTTCCTGTTTCTTCGTACCATCCGACCATGACGACGTTCGGAGCCACTTCACGGCTCTTGGTGACCTGATAGGCCCTCCTGCTGCCGAAGGGTCCACTCACGACCTCGTAGCTTATGTTCTCCTCGCTCTCATAGGTGACGTGGTATTCCCATCCGTGTTCGTACCGGTACTTGATCTTCTTGCCGACCAGGGCGTGTGGCATAATTGTTTCCTCCCTCTTTGCTGCCGGCTCATACGTCACGGTTCCGCAATCACCGATTGTAACACATGCTATCGGCTCCGTCGAGCAGAAGAAACGTTGGGGACGGCAAGCAAGCCGGAAGGCCCGTTCTAGGCGACCTTGATACGCGCGTCGCAGACGGCGACCCCGTCCGATGAGACGAATACGGGGTTCAGGTCCATTTCTATGATGGAAGGACACCTTTCCGCGAGCTTCGAGACCTGAAGAAGCAGCACTTCGACGGCGGCGACATCGACCTTCTGGCCCCTCGGCCGCGAGAGGACGGCCGACCCCTTGAGGTCCTCCATCATCTCCTTCGCGTCCCAGGGCGCCAGCGGGATCAGCCTGAAGGAGACCTCAGCCAGCGCCTCCACGAAGATGCCGCCCAGACCGAACATGAGCACCTGTCCGAATTGTGGGTCCTCCATGGTGCCGACGATGAGCTCGATTCCCGACCCTTGCCGCTGCACGATCACGCCGTCCAGCCTATCTCTCCGGGTATCGGGAGGAAAAGGAGGCGACGATGTCCGCGAAGGCGTCCCTCACCTCTTTTTCGTCCTTCAGGAGCGTCCTTATGCCCCCGGTCTCCGTCTTGTGAACCACGTCGGGGGAGGAGACCTTCAAGGCCACGGGGAAGCCGATCTCGCGGGCGGCCTCCGCGGCGTGGTCGGCGTCCACGGCCAGGGTATTTCGGAGCACGGGTAGTCCCTCGCGGGCGAGAAAATCGAGAGCGTCCATTCCGAGTAACAGTTTTTCCACGATTTACCTCGGCTGGAGAGAGAGCACATGTGCCCCCCACAGGTTGCGCATCGCCTTCGCGGCCCGTTCCGGGGTGGGAAGGACCGCGAGACCCTTTTTCCTGTCCAGCTTCCTGACGTGCTTCGTCCCAAATACCCGGCGGAGCACTGAAGATAACGACGACGGGTTTCTTAAAAGGCTTGCTCTCCCTCATGTACTCTTCCATCGCGGCTGCCAGTCCCAGGTTTGCCGACGCGTAAATGGCGAGGAAGAGCACGCCGTCCGTTGCCTCGTCGTCAACCACCGCGTTCAGGATCTCAATCATGTTCTTCGGGTTGTACCAGGCAGGGCCCATGTCGACCGGGTTCGTGCGGATGGCGACAGGGGGAAGGATGGCGTTGATCCTTTCCTGGGTGGCCGGGCAGAAGCGGGCAAGCGAGAGACCCTCGGCTTCGAGGGCGTCCGCTGCGATTATCCCCGGGCCCGCCTGGCCCGAGAGGACGGCGATGCGCCCGCCTTCGGCCAGGGCGCACGAGTCGAGCACCTTGGCCGTATCGATCATTTCCTCCACGGATGTGACCTCGAGGATGCGCGATTGGCGGAGCGCCCCTCTCCAGACCGGATGGCTCCCGGCGAGAGATCCCGTATGGAACCGACTCGCGCTGTCGCCCTTCTCGCTCCGACCCGCCTTATATGCGATGATGGGCTTTTTCCCGCTCAATGAGCGCGCAAGGTCAAGGAGCCTCCTCGGCTCTGCGACGCCCTCGATGTAGAGGGCTATGACCCTCGTCGCCCCGTCCTCTTCGGCGAAGAACCGGAGGGCCTCAGCGAAGCCCACATTGACGCGGTTCCCGAGGCTCATGAGGGCGGAGACGCCCACCCTCTGTTCGATGGCCAAGAAACCGCACAAATGGCAGACGCCGCCGCTCTGGCTTATGAGCGCGACGCCACCCTTTTCGAGGAGCGAGAACTCCGAGGTGAACGAGGCGTTCACTCCGCCTGTAAGGTTAACGAAGCCGAAGGTGTTCGGGCCGATGATCGGCATCTCGTAAAGGCCGGCGATGCCCGTGATCTCATTCTGCAGGTCCTCGCCGCTCGCGTCCTCTATCTCCTTAAAACCGGCGGTGATGAGGACGACGCCCTTGACCCCCTTTCTCCCGCAGCGGTGGAGCGTCTCAGGGACTTGCGCCGCGGGTACCACGACGACGGCCAGGTCCACCTCCCCGGATATGTCGTCGAGGGAAGGGTACGCCTCTATGTCCCAGATCTTTGCGGCCTTGGGGTTTACGGGATATATCCGGACCGACGAAGGGCTGCCCACGAGGCTCTTCATCACGTGGTAGCCGAGCTTGTCGAAGTTGTCGGAGGCTCCGATGACCGCGACGGATGCAGGATAGAAAAGGTGCTTCAGCTTTTCCGCTATCATCCTCCCCCTTTTTCCAGCCCGCTTCAAGTGTAGCAGTAGACTTCGCAAAAATCCAGCGCGATCTTGCCCTTCCTTATCAAGGCCCCCGCCGGTAATGGCCGGCGGGGGCCTGGTCTTTTGACCGTTTGGGCGCTCTTCAAGGTTCGCTGGGTCTTTCCGGTCTTTGAAGAAGGTGGGTTCAGGGCACCCACACCTCGGCCGGTGAACGGTCCATTTTGCAATATTCGATCCGGTATGGGGTAAACCTGCAGACGACGTAATTCGGGTCGTCGGGACCGGAAAAGATGTTTTTCAGGTAGTCGGTCCACACGGCCTTCTTGGCTGCGGCGTCCGTCAGGATCTCCGCCCTGGCCTGGACCTGCAGATAGGACTCGGCGGTTTCCATATCCTTGGCGCCGGTCGTCAGGTGAACTTCAGGGTTCTTGCGGATTTCCCCCACTTTGCGGAAACCGGCAAAGGTAGCGCCCCATATGGTCAGGTGCTCATCCGCAGATAGTATCATGTAGCGTACCCATGGTTTACCCTCCTCGGTTACGGTCGCCACGGCACACAGGGTAGGGCCGGTCAGTTTAGCCAGAATCTTTTCTTTGAGTCCCTTGGGTGATGAGTCGGTCATTTGTCTCCTCCTTGTTTGTTATGGTGTAGCAGTGACTTCGAACAAGTTCTCCTATGGGCGACGGTCATCACCGGGCAATAGACCGGTCTACTATTTAACCGTCAACAATGCGCAGATGCCTCACCTCCTTCGCGTGCTTTCATCACTGTTTCAATACATGATCAAATATGAATCTGATGTGATTCTCAAGCGGTTCCGAGGCCTTTACTGCCTTCATGTGGATAAGTGCTCCGTGCCAGCTTGAAACGATAAAGCGGGCGGTGTCATGGATATCCAGGTCCCGGGGGATTTCCCCCGCCTCTTGCGCGAGCGCGAGCGCATCGGCATAGATGTTCACCAACGAATCGAGTGCGTACTTCAGCTTTTCCCGAAAGGCGGGACTTAAGTCACCCATTTCCTGAGACAGGTTGCCTATCGGGCAGCCGTACCCGTAGCCCTTTGCCTTGAAGAGTTCAATGAATCCGGTCAGCAATTTTCTGATCCTTTCCAACGGCGGCACCGAGTGATCGCCCAGAACCCCTCCAGCCACGAGGGCCATGTAATCCACAAAGTAGTCAATGACCTGTAGTCCGAAATCTTCCTTGCTCTCGAAGTAGTTGTAGAACGAACCCTTTGGCACCTGTGCGGCATGGAGTATCTCCTTGATGCCGGTGTTGTTGAACCCCTTCAGATGTATGATCTCGGCGCCGATCTCGATGAGTCTGCTCTTGGTGTTATCCCGCATATGACATCCCTTTAGGTGTTGTTGATCAGTCGGATGGTTGCCAAATAGTAGACCGGTCGTCTCATCGTGTCAAGTAAAAAAATCATTCTGAAAGGGAGCGTTGATTTACGCAGTTTCGGCCAAGGGGCGTGCCGATCCGGACCCAACAAAGATCGAGAAGATCTTCAGTTCTTCAGTTTTGAGCAAGGCGTGAGGATCTCATCAGAGACTATTTGTTTCGGAAAAACTCGTATGCCTGGATGATTGCTTTAGTTTTCCTCTCCGCGATTTCTTGAAATTCTATTCCCAGGTGCTGCACCTTGTCCGGGTGATATTTCGCGAGGAGATCCTTATATTTCTTCCTGATAGCCGCCGGGCTATCTTTGTCCGTGACCCCTAAAATCCGTCGACACTCCTCTTCTGTCGTCACGTTGTCCCGGTTGTGGTCCTGCCAGCCGCCTCTTCCACTTCTTCGATATATCTCTTCCTTGAGCATTCTTTTGATGTAATGGAAGATGAAGTAGCCCACTACGATAAGGATGAGGGATGTCGCAAAACGCATCATCGGCCTTTTCCCGAAATGGTTACACCGTTTCTGTCAATCCAACGAATAATGACGTGGTGCCGGGCGGGAGATTTCGCGTCGCCTTCGGGAAAAGCGGGAGAACGCGACGGAAGAGCCTCGGTTTATCCATCGAGAGAGTGGCCACCCGTCATGAACATCCACGATGCAGGGTCGGTCAGGTATTCAATCGAGTCGAGGAGCGTGAGCGCATGCCCTCTCTCCTCGTAGGAAAGGGCCAGGTAAAAGCGTTTCTCGAAGCGGTCGCTCGTGTCCGCGGCAAGGCTTTCGTAGTATTCGATGCTCTTGTTCTCCATTTCAAGACCGAATTCGAGCGCCTTTAGATCGTCCTTGGATGCTTTCGCCTTCTTCACAAGGCCTTCCTTGAAGACTTTCTCGATCTTCCCTGACGGCCCGATCTCCGTCACCCATCGTATCAAAGGCCTATCTGCCTGGAGGTCGTCACAGATCTTCCTGATCACGTCGATGTGCTTGTCCTCAGCGGCAGCAAGCTCTTCGAAGATCTTTTTCGCGAGTGTGCTCGCTACTTTTTGCGCCGACTCGATATAGAACTGTTTCCCTTCCCTCTCCATCTCGATTGCCCGCAATAAGGCATCTTTACCCTTTGTCTCCATACGCCCCCTTCTCTCTATTTTTCAGTCTTCCGGTCTCAGATAGAGCGTCATCTGATTCATTAAATTATAGCCGGCGCATTTTGTCAATATCTTTGCAGGTCCCGGTGGAGGTGTGACTTGGGTCCTGGAAAGGGACGAGCCATTCCTGTCCCGGCTCTTGGGGGACGGTAGAGACGGAAAATTCCGTGATTATTACTTTGACGAAAAGTGAGGAAGATCGTATGCTACGGATTGAAAAAAGGTCACATGAACGAAGGAGAAGCAAAATGAATAAAGCCGACGAATCTTCTATTAGATCGGAAATGATAAAAGGCGTCGTTCTATCTCAGTTAGCCATAATAAAAACCCTGATGGGCGCAGGGATAATATCGAAGAAAGATATACACAGTGCATTAGGTGCCTTCATAGATTCGATAGTCGAGAATTACCCTGACGCCATTATGATCTTAGAGCCGATAAGAGCATTGCAGGATGGCGTTTCTCTATTGTGGGACGACGATACCGCTTCATTCCTTAATAGCGATGTGTGGCTTTCCGATTTCATCGGGAGGGCTTAAGTAAGCGATACTCACTGCAGGAGGGGTCTTTTTCGATCAGGACGACAGGACCGATTTGTCCCGTTCCAGGGGCAAACAGCGAGGAGGAGGCATGAGCCGTTGTCCCTGGCCGGGTAATGACCGGTTGATGATCTCGTACCACGACTCGGAGTGGGGCGCTCCGCTTCACGATGACCGGGCCTTGTTTGAATTCCTCGTGCTCGACGGCTTTCAGGCCGGGTTAAGCTGGAAAAGCGTGCTTCACAAAAGGGACGCCTTGCGTCGTGCTTTCGGCGGGTTCGACCCGGAGATCGTGGTCCGCTTTTCGGAAGGTCACCTTGAGCTGCTGCTGCAAGACCCGGAGATCATCAGGAACCGGGCCAAGGTGCGGGCCGCCGTGACCAACGCCAGGGCGTTTCTGGAAGTTCGCGACGAGTTTGGCAGCTTCGATCGCTTTATCTGGAGGTTTACCGGCGGCAGACCGCTCATCAACCGATGGGAGACTCTGTCGCAAGTGCCCGCCCGCTCGGAGGAGTCCGAGCGCATGGCCGGAGAGCTCGTGCAACGGCGTTTCAAGTTTGTGGGCGGCGTGATCTGCTACGCTTTTATGCAGGCAACGGGGATGGTCAACGACCACCTGGTGACTTGTCCCCGGTGGGCCGAGGTGCAAAAAGAGGGTCACGGGATCAGCCCTTGACCGAAGACAGGGATCTTGGAAACGGAAGGACTTAAGCGTGGTCGAGATATACGTTGATGCCGACTCCACCCCCGTGAGAAACGAAGTGATGAGGGTGGCCAAACGGTATGGGCTCAAAGTCTACCTTGTCTCCAACTCCGAGATACAGATAGGGCATGATGAATCGGTCGAGATGGTGATTGTCGGCAGTGATTTTGACGCTGCGGACGACTGGATTGCGGAGCATGTTACCGACCGGGATATTGTGGTGTCGGGCGATATTCCCCTTGCGTCGCGGTGTCTGGAAAAAGGCGCTCGGGTGATAGATCCCAAAGGGCGCGTCTTCACCGAAGAATCGATTGGAGAGGCCCTCGCGAATAGAGAGCTGATGGCGTATCTCCGCGAGACGGGGAACATAACGAGAGGGCCTGCCCCCTATGGGAAGAGAGATCGCTCCACCTTCCTCCAGCGACTCGACGACCTAATCCAGGCGGCATTCAAAGGACAACGATAACCCGACCAGGAGCGGCGCCTGTTGCGGAGAAAGAGAAGGCAGACCCGGGCCTGTGCGATGCTCATGGGGGAAATGAAAGGAGGGTTTATGCCGAAAAACACCTGACTTGCCTACCGTATCATAACCAGGCCGTCCTCCGTTACACCGATTGTTGTCGCGCCATCCCCCTTTTCCCATTCCATATCAGATAGAATGCTGAATGGCGTCCGGGCCTTAAAGAAGAATGCCTCAAGGCCGGCTCTTGCCATTTGCTGCATCGTTTCCGCACTTATACTTGTCGTTGAACCGGCTGTTGATCCTGATTCCTCAACTGCGGGGTCGATAGGCCGGCCATTATAGAACACAGCTCCCGGGGGGGTCCCGGGATTTATCCTTCCGACCATGGCGTCGCTGCCGTACAGCTCGGCGGATATGCCGTTTTGCTGGCCACGGGCGTTTACCATTATGGCGCCAAAGAAATTATCGGAGGCATTGACATTTATCTGGCCGGCTAATCCGATAGTCTCCGCATCAAAGGTAATAGTTCGCCCGTTTATGGATCCACCGGTTATGTTATTGGCCGCGGTTAAGCCGACATCGCCGGTGGTTGTCATATTGGTAGATGTGTTCGGCAGGGTTATATTACGTCCTGCTGCGCCGCTTATGCTCCCGGAGCTGCTTCCCACATTGGCATTGATGAGGATGTCGCTTGTCGCGCCCGTTGCCGCCAGGGTTACTGCTCCAGACCCGCCGGCAGTCACCGCAGCGCCGATTGTCTCCGTGCCGTTGGTTGCCGTGAGGCTGATGGCGCCGTTCGCACCGGTGGTGATTGCGCCCGTGGTAGTCAGGGCACCGGTGTTGCTGACGGTGTCGCTCCCGCCGCCTGTGTTGCTGATGCCCGTGATGGTAAGCGGGCCGGCGGTGTTCGTGAGGCTGATGTTGCCGGAGGCCGAGTTCGTGGCGTTGAAGGTGCCTATCGTGTTGGCGCCGTTCAGGGTGAGGCCGCCCGTTGTGTTGGTGTTCACCGTATTCGCCGTAATAGTGCCTGTCTGGTCCAAGGCTTGAGCCATTCTGTATCGAGAAGGTCTGCCCGGCCGTGTTGATCGTCCCCAGGTGGGTGATCGCATTGGCCTGCGTGCCGAGGTTCGTCGCTCCGGCCGTATTGGTGACGTTGAGGGTCCTTGCGGTCATGAAGCCGCTCTGGGTAAGACCGGTTGCGATGTTGTCGGTAAGGGTGAAGGTCCGGCCGGCGGCGTTGATCGTGCCGAGAGCGTTTATCGCGTTGCCTGTGTCGGTGAGGGTGGTAGCGCCCGAGGTATTGGTGAGGAGAAGCGTGCCCGTCGTGATGGGACCCGTCTGGGTGATCGTCCCCGTCGTCGCCTCGGCCGTCAGGCTGCCCCCTATGGTGGAGCTTGCGAATTTGAGGGCGCCTCCCTTGATGGACGCGTTGCCGGCGCCGGACGTGCTGAGCGCGACGTTCTTGCCGTTGAACACGTTCGTCGAGGTCGAAAGGTCTATGGACTGGCCCGCCGTACTCGTGGTGAAGGTTGAGCCGTTTGCTCCTACCGTGATCGGTCCGGACTCCGTAATGCCGCCTGTCGTCGCCGTAGCCGTCAGGCTGCCGCCTATGATGGACGTCCCAAAGAGGAGCGCCGGGTTCGTGATCGACACGTTGGCCGTGCCGTTGGTGTTGAAGGCCGCATCGGTCAGTCCATTGCCCGCATTCGTCAAGGTGATCGCCTGGTTCGCCGCATCCGTGGTAAAGCTCGATCCCGCAGCGCCCGTCGTGATGGGACCCGTCTGGGTGATCGTCCCCGTCGTCGCCTCGGCCGTCAGGCTGCCCCCTATGGTGGAGCTTGCGAATTTGAGGGCGCCTCCCTTGATGGACGCGTTGCCGCCCGCGCCCGTGGTGTTGAGCGCGACGTTCTTGCCGTTGAACACGTTCGTCGAGGTCGAAAGGTCTATGGACTGGCCCGCCGTACTCGTGGTGAAGGTTGAGCCGTTTGCTCCTACCGTGATCGGTCCGGACTCCGTAATGCCGCCTGTCGTCGCCGTAGCCGTCAGGCTGCCGCCTATGATGGACGTCCCAAAGAGGAGCGCCGGGTTCGTGATCGACACGTTGGCCGTGCCGTTGGTGTTGAAGGCCGCATCGGTCAGTCCATTGCCCGCATTCGTCAAGGTGATCGCCTGGTTCGCCGCATCCGTGGTAAAGCTCGATCCCGCAGCGCCCGTCGTGATGGGACCCGTCTGGGTGATCGTCCCCGTCGTCGCCTCGGCCGTCAGGCTGCCCCCTATGGTGGAGCTTGCGAATTTGAGGGCGCCTCCCTTGATGGACGCGTTGCCGCCCGCGCCCGTGGTGTTGAGCGCGACGTTCTTGCCGTTGAACACGTTCGTCGAGGTCGAAAGGTCTATGGACTGGCCCGCCGTACTCGTGGTGAAGGTTGAGCCGTTTGCTCCTACCGTGATCGGTCCGGACTCCGTAATGCCGCCTGTCGTCGCCGTAGCCGTCAGGCTGCCGCCTATGATGGACGTCCCAAAGAGGAGCGCCGGGTTCGTGATCGACACGTTGGCCGTGCCGTTGGTGTTGAAGGCCGCATCGGTCAGTCCATTGCCCGCATTCGTCAAGGTGATCGCCTGGTTCGCCGCATCCGTGGTAAAGCTCGATCCCGCAGCGCCCGTCGTGATGGGACCCGTCTGGGTGATCGTCCCCGTCGTCGCCTCGGCCGTCAGGCTGCCCCCTATGGTGGAGCTTGCGAATTTGAGGGCGCCTCCCTTGATGGACGCGTTGCCGCACCGGACCGTGGTGTTGAGCGAGACGTTCTTGCCGTTGAACACGTTCGTCGAGGTCGAAAGGTCTATGGACTGGCCCGCCGTACTCGTGGTGAAGGTTGAGCCGTTTGCTCCTACGTAATCGGTCCGGACTCCGGTAATATCGCCTGTCGTCGCCGTAGCCGTCAGGCTGCCGCCTATGATGGACGTCCCAAAGAGGAGCGCCGGGTTCGTGATCGACACGTTGGCCGTGCCGTTGGTGTTGAAGGCCGCATCGGTCAGTCCATTGCCCGCATTCGTCAAGGTGATCGCCTGGTTCGCCGCATCCGTGGTAAAGCTCGATCCCGCAGCGCCCGTCGTGATGGGACCCGTCTGGGTGATCGTCCCTGTCGTCGCCTCGGCCGTCAGGCTGCCCCCTATGGTGGAGCTTGCGAATTTGAGGGCGCCTCCCTTGATGGACGCGTTGCCGCCCGCGCCCGTGGTGTTGAGCGCGACGTTCTTGCCGTTGAACACGTTCGTCGAGGTCGAAAGGTCTATGGACTGGCCCGCCGTACTCGTGGTGAAGGTTGAGCCGTTTGCTCCTACCGTGATCGGTCCGGACTCCGTAATGCCGCCTGTCGTCGCCGTAGCCGTCAGGCTGCCGCCTATGATGGACGTCCCAAAGAGGAGCGCCGGGTTCGTGATCGACACGTTGGCCGTGCCGTTGGTGTTGAAGGCCGCATCGGTCAGTCCATTGCCCGCATTCGTCAGGGTGATCGCCTGGTTCGCCGCATCCGTGGTAAAGCTCGATCCCGCAGCGCCCGTCGTGATGGGACCCGTCTGGGTGATCGTCCCTGTCGTCGCCTCGGCCGTCAGGCTGCCCCCTATGGTGGAGCTTGCGAATTTGAGGGCGCCTCCCTTGATGGACGCGTTGCCGCCCGCGCCCGTGGTGTTCAGCGACACGGTGCCCGTGCCCTGTGACAGAGTGATGGGATTGGTGGGCGCGCCTATTGCCGAGCCGGAGAGGGTGATTGAGCCGCTGCCCGTGGTGTTTATGGCCGTGGAAAGCCCTGTGGTAATGCTGCCTGAATTGCCGAGCTGGATATTTCCACTTGTCGTTGCGCTGAGACCGCTTACCGACAGGCCGGTAACGGGATTGGTCAAGGCATCGATAGTGATGTCGCTTCCACTATTGCCGATATAGATGCCGCCCGTACCGGTCGTTGCGGCAAGACGGGTTATGCCGGTAGTCGTGACTGATGCGGCAGAAGATCCGATGCGGGATACGGCCTGCATCAAGAGGGGTGACGACCCGCCCATGGCAAGTGCACCGGTACCTGAGATGGTGCCGCCACCCGCATAAAGCGTAAGCTGCCCGCTGTTCGCGTACGACCAGGGCGCGTTCCAGGAAATATTCGCGGCAGAGTTGAGGGTCAGGGAATTGGTGTCGGCTCCACCCGTAGGAGCAATAGCGACGGTGCCGGCCGTGTTACTGATCGCAATGTCATGCGACGAGGTCGTGACGGTAACGCTGCTGGTGGCCAATTGCGTGTTTATGGTGCCGTCCCGGAGAATCGAACCGGCGCCCGAACTTGTATCGATGAAAGGAGGGCCGCTTGTCGTCATCCTGGTATCGGTTCCGTTGGCGCCGTGCTCAATCGTAATTTCGGTAGGATCGAGCAGAAGGGTGCCCGTATGACCCATCGGCGCCAGTGTGTTGACCAAGCCCGCGAAATCGAGATAGTTCTTCCCCGACACCTCGACATACCCGCCGTCTCCTCCACGCGCCCCGCCTTTTGCGCCTATACTCCCATAAAAACTTGTGGCGTCGTTGGACCAGACGACGACCTTGCCGCCGTTGCCTGAGGCAATGGCATCCGCGCTTATCGCTGCGTCGCTCCCTACATACGTCATAGAAGCGTTCGGTTGCGGTCCATCGCCATGAAGGTTGCCGCCGATAAGAATAGTTCCGCCGCCTGTGTCGCCGGATGCATTCACCTTTGCGTTGTCAAGAAGCCCGATGTACTTCCCGAATATGCCTATCGACCCGCCTTTCGCCCCTGACTGCGCCGAAGAGACGTCCAGCGTCCCGCTGTTTGCCACTATGCCGGCATCCCCGCCGTCGAGGATTATCTGCCCCTCCTGCTGAACCAGCGACTTCGCTTCTATGATCCCGGAATTGTTCACCACGTTCTTCAATAGGTCGGAGGCGGTTCTTGCCGTAAGTATGACGCTGCCGCCATCGGCGCCTATCATGCCTGAATTCGTGATGCCCAGGCCATCCGCAGCGGCCCTATCCACCACAAGGCTTATGAGACCGTTCCCTGCCAGAGTGACGGTCACTTCTTCTCCTGAAGCAAGAAACACGTTACCGCCATTGGCGGCGATCGTACCTTTATTCGTCACCGACGGCGATATAAGTCCGACATAGCCTCCGTTCGATACAACGATGCTGCCCCGGTTTACTATGGACGCAACGGAGGAGGAAGCAGCACCCGTAAACACATAATTTCCGGACAGAAAGTTTTGATCCGAAATATTCAGTGTAGAGGCGAGAAAGCTCCCTGTGTCTATTTTTGCGTTCGGGCCCACCAGGAGCCCGTTCGGGTTGATAACCCATACCTGGCCGTTGGCGGCAAGCTGTCCGTATATTAAGGAAGGGTCGAGACCTGTGACACGATTCAGCGCGATGGAGCTTGCTCCGGGCTGCACGTACAGTACAGCCTGATTGCCTCCAATACTATAACTCTGCCAGTTGATGATCGCCTTGTCCGTATGCTGGTTAATCTGCATGGTCTGGGCATTCGGCCGGGTGATCGAGACACTTCCGCTTGTCACGACGCCGCCTTGCGGGAGGGCATAGGCGGTGCTTGCCAGCAATAGCGCCAAACCTACGGCCGCGGCCGCACGCTTCTTTGCATCGGCGTACGTATACGCAATCCATCGGCAGAAAAAGAGCCGGCCCGAATACTGCGCGATTCTGTTGTCTCTCAACCTTTTAACCTTTCCGCCGCGGTGATCGTGAGCTTCTTTGCCCCTTCCGGTTTTAGCCACCCACCCCCCAGTATGGTCGTCCTCCAGTTAATCTAGAAGCGCATTATTGTCTGGACGTACGTCATGGCCTCCCTCGTGCTGAAGCTGCCGTTGACCCTCGGGATCCCATAGTCGATCTTTACGGAGAATGTCTTTCCGCCATAGAGCCTCAAGCCTCCACCTATGCCTGTCAGGTAAGCCTGTTGGTAGTCGCCCGGCTGCGGCATGTTTTTCCGGACATATCCGTGGTCGATGAAGAGGGCGTACTGTATCGTGCTGCCCACCTTCTGACCGAATATGGTGTTGTCGGCGAAGAATGGGGAGAAGACTGCTTCCGCGGTGAGCGAATAACCGATATCGCCTGTCTTCTCGGCAGGGTTGAAGCCCCTCACGCTTCCCGCGCCGCCTATCAGGAACTGTTCTACGATGACAAGCGGGTCGCTCGAATACTGTCCGGAACCTTTAAGAAGGAGATGATTGTATCCGGGAATCATGGGAAGCTCTTGAATTCTGATTATATCGCCGGTGATCTTGTTGAAGCTTCCGTCCGAACCCAGGCGGCTGGTATTCTCGTCGTTGGCTCCGTTCCCCTCGAGAAAACCCCTTATGCCCTGGTGATACGTCAGGTCCGCAAAGTTCTTGCCGAAAAACCTGTCGGTAGAATCGTAGGCCAGGCCAAAAGTCCCTACCCGAACATTGTCCTTGGCCGTGAGCTCCTGGAGCGTATACTCGCGAACATCCTTGTAATCGAAACCAAGTCTGGCGGTCAGCGTGCTATTCATGGTTCTGATCAATGGATGACTCACATAGACGCCCGCTATATCGGCATTGCCTTTCAGGCCAAGGGGACTCACGTCACCAAACGCCTGATACAGGTTGTGTGCATAGTAAACGCCCGCTTTGGTTCCATGAATCCCGATAGGCGCATTGTATTCCACCCTCCCATATGAAAGCGCGTTCACGTCAATCTGGTCAAGGCCGGTAAGGCCCCATAAATCTAAGGTGTCTCCGCTGGTAAGAAGGTTTCCCAAATTGAGGCCGAATCCGAGACGGTTCTTGCTCGTCATGGATGTTCCGTAATTATCATAGAAGATACTGCCCGAAACAGGGAATTTGTCGGTAACGGTCGCTAACACATCGGTCGTTCCCGGCTCTTTGCCCGCCTTCAACGACGCATTCACGTTAAGGGAAGGATAGTCGTTCAAGATGAGAAGAGCCTTTTCAAGTTTCTCTTCTTTCAAGGAAGGATCTCTTTCTATTACGGAAAGATGTTGGGCGATAAACGACGTGCTGTAGCTCTTGTTCCCCGTCACGCTGATGGCCCCGACCTTTCCCTCGACCACTCTGATCGTCACGACATTGTCCTTTATCACCTGTTTGGGTACAATCGCATTGGCGATGATATAGCCCCTGGCGCGATATCTCGCCGTGATAAGGTCTGCCACGTTGCGGATTCCTTCAAAAGTCAGCTCCCTGCCTTCGTACGGAGCAATGACGGAATTTATCTCTTTCGTGCCGAGCAGTCTATTTCCCTCTATGTTAAACCTTTTGACGAGGATTTTGGTGGTGGGCCCGGCCGATGGCTTCGCAGGCTGCTTTTCTTCCATTATGACCGGCGGCTTCTTCCGCTCCTGTTCTTTTTGCTGGAATTCCTGCTGCCGCCGGTCCCTCTCCAGTTGCTGAAGGACTTCCCCTGGAAGGGCCTGGGTAAGCGACTGGGCGTGTACATTATTGATGCCGGCGATGAGAAAGATTACAAAGGCAAGGATAATCAGGTGAGACGGAATCGGGTGCAGGTTCCGCTTGAATAAGGCCCTGTATCTCTCTGTCTCCTTGTTGTTCCTGGAAACCCGGTTCGCTGACGGAGCCAGTGTCGTGTCCGGGGAAAGGCTGCTGACTGTCCAGCGGCTCATTTTACCCACAACTCACTCCACCTCGCTTTGACCTCGAGACTCTTTGTCTGATACAGAGGATTTCCGGCGGCTCGGCCGTCCGGCTGGGGAGCAACACAAGATACAAACAGCCGTTCGCTTTCCGTCCCATCCTCGCGGAGGGTTTGGTGCTTTAAGACATTGTATGTAACATGAAAACGTACGAGGGATCAAGAGAAATTTACGTGGATTGTCGGGTCAAATCTTCAGTCTCGACCGGATCCTCTCTCCCCTAAAATTCACCGGTCGAACCGCCTCCCCGCTTTTCTTCCGGTCCTCTGTGCCGGTCTTCTCGCCAGTCGCGGTCCCTATCCCAGTACCGGTCGCGTTCCCATTCAGCCCAATTCCTTCTGAAATCCGCGTGTGGTATACGCCGGTAGCCGGGCGGCAGACTGCGGTAGTCCGGCGGCAGCTCCAGAAGGGCGCGGGGAACCCCGGGATCGGGAAGGTACGCCCACGGCCCGTTGTATGTTCGGGCCGTGAACCAATGCCCCTCGTATGGACGGTACCAGGAGCCGGAATAGAAGAGTATGTCCGCAGCGATGTCGGCGATCATGTAGACATACGTCCCCGGAATCACGACCATCGGAGGCGGGGCCGCAATCCGGTATGGCGGAGGAGGGCCCAAGCGAGGCTGGGCCACGCCGGGTGAGGGCAGCACGATCAAGAGCACAAAAAGTAATCCGAGACCTCGCAGACACTGCCTTAACACTTCCATCACGTACCTCTCCTTCGCAGGCTTGCGGCCGAACGATTACTTGATCGATATCAGCTCCACTTCGAAGACGAGCGTGCTGTTGGGCGGTATGGGACCCGTGTCCCGGCTGCCGTAGGCCAGTTCCGGAGGAATCACGAGCTGCCACCTCGAGCCTACCTTCATGAGTTGCAGCGCCTGGGTCCAGCCCTGAATAACGCCGTCCACGCGGAAGGTAATCGGCATGCCCCTCTTGTAGGAGCTGTCAAACTCGTTTCCGTTGATAAGGGCGCCTTTGTAGTTTACCGTCACCTCATCCGTTGCCTTCGGCGTGTCGCCTGATCCTTCCACGAGAACTTTGTACTGCAAGCCGCTGGGAAGGGTCACTACGCCTTCTTTCTTCCTATTTTCCTCCATGAATGCCTTGCCTGCAGCGAGGTTCTTTTCCGCCTTGGCAGCCATCTCCTTCTGGCGGTGAGCCGTCGTCCTTTTCTGCAGGTCGGAAACCGCGGCCTGCATCTCTTCCTGACTCAGGGCGGGTTTTGCTCCGCCGAGAGAATCCCGAAGTCCGGCCACGTAGACATCCACATTGACATCTACCCCTTGTCCTTGCAGGCCCTGCCCGAACTGGTACCCGAGGCTGTAGCTTTCCTTGTCCCTCACGTCTTTGAGAGCCGGCTTCTCCTGTGCAAAACAGATGGTAGTGGAGAGCAGCCCGACAATGAGCATCATCGCGACAACGTATTTCATCTTAATGGACCTCCTCTGTTGTTTGGCAAGGCTTTCCTTTTTTGCAAGGGCTGCATATGCCGAATGGCGCCTTGCGTCATCCTTATCATTCTTCAATATAATCGAGCCGCCTGCCCGACGCACGAATCCGAAAAACGCCCATTCCCGGGAGTCCCCCTCCCAAAACCTCGAGATGTACTATGATAGAGGCGTAATCCGGCATCACTTCTTGACAAGCGTTCCCAGTGGCGTATAGCATAGCCGTTGTAGAGACGACAGGGAGGTCCCCATGTATCTGACAGAAGAAGAAAAGCGGATGCTGGACGGGAAAAAGGGATGATGGGGAGAGAGGGAGAGAAAACAGATGAACGCATACGGGAAGATCGCGATCGTGACGGGGGCGGGAACCGGCATTGGCAAATGTACGGCACTCGCCTTGTTCCGGGAAGGTTATTGCGTTGTCCTGGCCGGACGGCGTGTGGAATTGCTAGAGGGGACCGTGACGGAGGCGGGGCCGTTTGCTTCGCAAACCTTGGTAGTGCCGACGGATGTGCGTGATCCCGCCTCGGTACGCGCCTTGTTCGGCAAGACCCGGGAAACCTTTGGCCGGCTCGACCTATTGTTTAACAATGCGGGGATCTTCGTGCCGCCCATTCCCTTGGAAGATCTCACCTATGAGCAATGGCAAACCGCCGTCGACATCAACCTGACCGGCGTCTTCCTGTGTACGCAGGAAGCCTTCAAGCTCATGAAGACTCAGATCCCGAGGGGTGGGCGCATCATCAATAACGGTTCCATCTCGGCACACGCCCCGCGGCCCAACTCCGCGCCCTATACGGCCACCAAGCATGCGATAACCGGGCTGACAAAGTCGACGGCGCTTGATGGGCGCAAGTATGATATTGCGTGCGGCCAAATCGACATCGGCAACGCGGCGACCGAGCTGACGGTGGCAATGCAGGCCGGTGTGCTGCAGGCCCATGGGGATGTCGCGGCGGAGCCGACAATGGACGTCGAGCATGTGGCACACGCCGTCGTGTACATGGCAAGTCTGCCATTGGATGCAAACGTGCAATTCATGACCATCATGGCGACCAAGATGCCCTACGTCGGCCGGGGGTAGCGTGCGAGCTCTTGCCCCACGTCCGCGCGGCCGCGTTGGCATCTTTGAGGTCCCACGCGAGGAGGCTCCTTAAGGCAGACCCGTTTGTTTCTGACGCTCAGTACCCTAACGCGCATCCGTCTTTTCTACGGTCCGATGCGCCTAACAGGACATCGTTTGCACGGTCCACGTAGATCGCCTGCCCTCCCCCAACCTGGTTGATCGGAGGGATGGCCTCTAGAAGCTTATGCCCCCTGGCGCGGAGTTCCGATCTCGTCCGCTCCGGGATACCCTCCTCCAGGTAGATCTCCATCCCTTTGATGTGGCGCCCACGGGGGGCGTCCATGGCCTCCTGGAGGTTCATGTGGAAGTCGATAAGGTTGGTCAGGAACTGCACCTGGCCCTGGGGCTGCATGTCGGCCCCGACGACCCCGAAGCTCATCAAAAATTGCCCGTCCTTGAAAAGCATGGCCGGGACTATGGTATGCATGGTCCGCTTGTGCGGCTCGAGCCGGTTGAAGCGGCCGGGGTCGAGGGAGAACGAGCCTGCCCCGGTTCTGCAGGATAATGCCCGTCCCGTCCACGGCGATGGCGGAGCCGAAATGATGGAATATGCTGCCGATGAAAGAGACCGCGTTCCTCTCCCTGTCGACGGCCGTCACATAGACCGTGTCCGAGGGAGCGACCGCGCTCAGGGGAGCGGGCGGCGCCTTGGCCTCGCCGAGATCGATCCGCTTCCGGGCGAGCCGCGCGTACGTCTTGGAAAGGAGTCGGGCCAGCGGGATCGACTCGAACTCCGGATCGGTGATGAAGGCATCCCTGTCGCTGAAAGCGGCCTTCTTCGCCTCGAAGAGGAGGTGAAGGTAGTCAGGACTGTTCTGGCCGAGGCTCGCTATGTCATAGCCTTCCAGGATGTTGAGCATCTGCAGGGCAGCTATGCCCTGGCCGTTCGGCGGCGGCTCATAGACCGTGTAGGTGCGGTAATCGGTGGAGATGGGCTCCACCCACGTGGTCGTGTGGTCGGTGAAGTCTTTCGCGGTAAGGAGGCCGCCGTGGCTTGACGAACACCTGAGGATCGCATCCCGGATCTCGCCTCCGTAGAAGACCCCCACCCCATCCCGGGCGATCAACCTGAGGGTCCGTGCCAGGTCCGGGTTGCAGAACCGGGAGCCGGGAGCCGGCGCCCTGCCGTCCACCAGGTAGGTCCTGGCGGCGCTTTCGTTGGCGCGGAGCGCGGCCTCCTTCTGCTTCCATTCTCCTGCGATGACCTCGGTGACGGGAAAGCCTTCTTCCGCATAGTAGATGGCGTCCTCGAAGACCTCGGCAAGAGGGAGCGTGCCGTAGCGATCGAGGGCCTCTCCCCAGCCGTGGAGGGCCCCGGCACGGTGACGCTGTAGATCCCTTGCTCGGGGATCTCCCTCATGCCGTGCTCCGTGAACCACTCGATGGTGGCACGGTAGGGGGAGCGACCGCTCCCGTTCATGCCGATGAGCCTCTCTTCCCCCGCGAGGTAGATGAGGGCAAAGGCGTCGCCGCCGATGCTGACCGATTGGGGCTCCACGACGGTGAGGGTACTCACCATAGCCACTGCCGCATCGACTGCATTACCTCCCTTCCGGAGGATCCTCGCGCCTGCCATGGTCGCAAGGTACTGGCTCGACGAGACCATTCCTCGGGTCCCCACGGCAACCGAGCGCTGCGCTGCCCTGCCTCCTTCCCTTCTCTGGGGATAGACAAATTCCATCATGCTACACTTCTCCCGCGATGTCCCTCTTCTCTGCCCGCTTCCTCGTGATCTGGAGTGCAACGATGGAACCGAGGATCACGCATCCGATGATGTCCTGGGTCGAGCCCGCGTAAAAGAGCAGGAGGCCCGCGACGCCCAGGGCGATCCGCTCGACAGTCCCGACTTCCCTGATCAGGTAGCCCCCCACGCACCCCGAAAGGGCCCAGACACCCGCCAAAGCCGTGAGGGTAACCAGCACTATATTGACAACGGGCCCCTGCAGCAGCAGTCCCACCCCCTCGGGTGAGGCGGTGAACATGAAGGGTACGATAAAGGCCGGAAGCGTGTATTTCCAGGCCAGCATGGTGGTCTTGAAGGGGTTGCCACCTGTAATGGCGGCAGCGGCAAAGGGGGAGAGGGCGGTGGGAGGCGACACCTCCGACAACACCGCGTAGTAGAAGATGAACATGTGGGCAGCGGCCTCGGGGACGCCCAGCTTGATCAATGCGGGCGCGGCCATCACCGCGGCAATAATATAGGAAGCGGTGATGGGGAGGGCCAGCCCCAGGATGAGCAGGATGATCGCGGTCAGAATAAGGGTGGCGTAGAGGTTGCCGCCGGCGATGTCGACGATAATGCCGGAGAACTTCAATCCTATGCCGGTCAGGTTGATGACGCCCACGATAATGCCCGCACAGGCGCAGGTTGCCGCCACGCTCAGCACCTGTTTGGTCCCGAGCGCCAGCGCCTCCACCAGTTTTCTGGGGTAGAGGGCCGATTTCCTGTTAAAGAAGCTCGTGGCCATGGCGATGAGGATGCTGTAAAAAACCGCCGTAATACCGGAGAACCCGAGGGCCATGAATACGACGATCGTGACGAGGGAGGTGAAGTGGAACCAGTACTGCCTGGTCAGGGCAAGCACATCGATCTTTGTGATGGCCACGTGCTTCAACTTGAACCGCCGGGCATCACCCTGGACCATGAAGAGGATCGATGCATAATAGAGAATAGTCGGCACAGAGGCCATGATCAGTACCTGGAGGTACGAGATCTTGAGGATTTCGGCAATGAGAAAAGAGGCGGCGCCGAGAACGGGAGGAGAGAGGATGGCACCGATGCCGCCCGCTGCCAGAAGCCCCCCGGCTGAGTCTTTGTCGTAGCCTGACCGCCTCAAAAGGGGCCAGGCTACCGCACCGAGGGTTACGGTGGTGGCGGCACCGCTTCCCGACACCGTTCCGAGGAGAAAGGATGCCAGGGTCACGGCGCGACCGGCCCCGGCCCTGCTCTTTCCCATACAGCCGAGCGCAAAATCGACAAAAAACTGGCCCGCTCCGGACAATTCGAGCACGGCGCCGAAAATGGTGAAGAGGATGATGAAGGTGGAGGAGACCTCCACGGGGGTACCGAAGAGGCCGTTCAGTGTCATGTACTCGAGGGCGATAATGCGGGTAACGGTGTAGCCCCGGTGGCCGAACGGCTCGGGCAGGAACGAGCCCCAGTACGCGTAGGCGACGCAAACCAGGACCACGAGGGGAAGGGCGAGACCCGTGGCCCTGCGCGTGGCTTCGAGCACCAGGAGACACGCGAGCACGCCGAGCACGACGTCGAGGGGCTCCGGATTTGCCACGCGATAGATGAAGGATTCAAAATCGACGAAAGGGTAGGCGAAAGCCACGAACACGAGCAGTGCCAGGACGACGTCGAAGACGATGGTGCGGTTCTTCCAGCGCCGGGAGGCGGGATAGTAGAGAAAGGTAAGGATCAGAATCAGCATTACATGGCCGAATCTGACGACCTGGGTCATCATCGAACCGAAGGCGCCATAGAGGGCAAAAAGGGAGCAGAGCACGGCTATCGAGGTGGTGATGTACCACAGGGGGCCGCTGAATTTGCGCGTGGGGGCCTCGAACTCCTCGAGGATCTCCTCTGCCCTCTCCGCAGACATGGTTTCCAGTTGTTCCTGCTCGCTCACGCTCCCTCCTCCATGCTCTCCACCGAAGCCGGATGAATCGGCTCCACCACTTTTACTTCCAGGCCCCCTTCTCCTTATAGTATCTGATGGCCCCCGGATGGAAAGGAAGGACATCCGCGAGGGAGACAGCGCTCTTCAGGGTCAGCTTGTTTGCCTCCTTGTGCACGGCCACAAGGTCGGCCTTTTTCTCAAAGAGGATCTTCGTCACCGCGTATACCAGTTTTTCATCCATCTTTTCCGGCGCCACGAGGATCACGGGGACTGCAATGGTCTTGACGTCTGCCTCCTGTCCTCTATAGGTGCCCTTGGGAATGACGGCCGGGTAATAGATGTGGCCGTGCTTCCTGGTAATCGCCGGGAGGTAGGACTGGACGTCCATCAGCTTATAAGAGAGACCCGGCGTTGCTCCGAGATCGAGCATGGCGGAAGCGGGGATGCCGGTGGCGAAGAAGAAGCCGTCGAGCTTGCGGTCCTTATAGGCGTTGGCCGATTCGACGAGGCTGATGCGCTCTCGCCTGAAGTCCTTGAGGGGGTTCACCCCCGCCGCTTCGAGGAGCTTCAGGGCAACCATTTCGTGCCCGCTTCCCGGGCCGCTCGTAGAGATGTGCTTCCCCTTCATATCCTCGAGCTTGTTGATGGAGGGCGTCACGACGACGTGGGCGATGTCGGGATAGAGCACCGCGAGGACCCGGACCTGGACCTTACCCGTGGCGGCGAAGGGGCCTACCCCCTTGATGGCTTCCATGGCCACGTCGCTCTTCGTGAACGCGAGGTCGATGGAGCCGTTCTGCAGCATCTTCACGTTATCGACGGCGCCTGGGGTCACTTCGGCTGTTGCGAGCGTGCCGGGCACGTTCGCGGAGATGACCTTGGCGATCGCCCCTCCGTATATGTAGTAGACGCCGCCCGTGTCCGCGGTGCCGATCGATATCCTCCGGACCTGGGCAAAAGCGCCGGTGCAGAGGAGGGCACTGATTACCACAACCGCTGCCCCAACCAAAAGCCAATACCGACCTTGTTTCGTGCTCACGAAAGACCTCCTTAGGATCAATTCGGAAGAGGGCTTTTCCCCCTTTACTGCCTGTCGCGATAACTCTCAGGCATGGTACAACGAGAAGCAACGAATTACAAGAGCAACTTCGTCTTTGTCACAAGGTGCCGCACCGTCACGTCACCTCCTTAGACGAGTGAGGGGCCTTCCGGCCAACGTCAAGCACAGAGTAACGTCCGTACGGCACAAAAGCTACCCTGGCATTAGTCCCGTGCCTGACCAGCGCAGCCCGATATGCCTCTTCGACACTTCCACACACGTTAAATCCGATTTCGCGGGCGACGCGATGATTTTGCGGCAGCGTCACAATACGTAGATCATGATGGATCAACGCCTCATATATGCCGTACCTGATCCCCGCCCCCCGGAGCTTGCTCGATTGATCGTAAAAGGAGGGGATCGCTCTTCGGAGGTTCTCTGATGTCGCGGGCATATGAGGCTTCAGGAGATCCCAAAAAGCGAAACCATGCAAGCCCTGGTATCCGGGGCAAGGGGTGGCAAAAATGATTGTTCCGCCCTCTTTCACGATGGGCAGACAGTTATTCACGGCCCAACATGTATGATAAAAAAGATGATCAGTGGGGGCGGTCGAGCCCGTGATCACGATATCGGCCTTCCGGTCTTTGAACTGCGAGGCATCAAACCGATATACCCGGTCGTACTTTTTGACGGATTCTTTATGGGCTTCCACAAAATCGCCGGCGTTTATGTACGTCGTTTCGCACCTGTTGTTGACGATCGTGTTTATCCCCATTGTGACGCCGGCGATGCGGGCCGCTTCATATTTATCGAGTTGCATGCGGCATTCGTTATTTCCCGGCACGCAGTCGGGGGCAAACGCCATAAAATGGCTGTACTCGATGGTATCTCTTCCGGCGACCGAGGGGCTAATCATCCCCGATCCTCCGTAACCCCAACGAGTGGCTTGTGTGGTTGCAACGGTAATTATCACATCTGCTTCAACGACCTTACGATGGACCCAGAGGGGAACGCCGAAAGTCGTGATTCCCTCGAAAACAAAGTCCTCCGGCTTGTTCACGTCGTTGCAATAGATATCCACACCACTGCGTACCACCTCATTGCCCAGCTTTTCCCTCATCTGCTCCGGGGTAAGGGGCGCCAACCTGGCATTGCCGATTATGATGCTAGGGGCCGCTCCGGCCTGCCTGATCCGTTCCAGCAGCCACGGAACAATCTTGTCCGCGGGGGCCTGGCGATATTGATTCTCCGTGATAATAATTGCTTTCCGGACCTTCGCCAAAATCTCCGAAAGCTTTTTGCCGTTCACCGGATGCTCGACAGCCTGGCTAAGAGTCCCTAGAAGATCTTCCAGGGGTTGCTCTTCGCGTGGCTCGAAAACAGCAGCCAGATTCTTGGCGTCAACTGCGAGGTCGAGAAACTTTCCTCTTTCTTCCGCTGTTTCGTAAGGGATTTTCAGTGTGACCACCTTGCCGCCGGTTTTGCCATCCATTGTTGAACCTCCCGCCTTTCTCTTCAGCCGGCTTTACCGAGGTAGACTTTACGGACTTCGTCGTTGACAAGGAGATCACCGGACGCGCCGGACAGGATTATCTTTCCTGTCTGGAGGACGTACGCCCGGCATGAGATCGTAAGGGCGAGATTGGCGTTCTGTTCCACCAGCAGAATGGTCATTCCGGACCGGTTGAGCTTCACCGCGGTCTCGGCAACTCTCTCCACCATGATGGGGGCCAACCCCAGGGAAGGCTCATCGAGCAGGAGAAGCGTCGGCTTTGACATCAATGCCCGGGCGATGGCGAGCATCTGCTGCTCTCCTCCGCTGAGACTTCCCGCCAGTTGGCCCCGCCTTTCAATCAGTCTCGGGAAAAGCTCGTACATCCTTTCCAGGTCCTCTTTGATCCCTCCCGCATCCTTGCGGAGATATCCACCCATCCTGAGGTTTTCGAATACGGTCATATCGGGCCAGACCCTTCTTCCCTCGGGGCAGTGGGCAATTCCTTTCTTGATGATCTCAAAAGGAGGGCGCCCGCCGATCCCTTCACCCTGGAAGAGGATCTCACCCGAGCGCGGAGAAAGAAGACCGGAGATCGTCCGGAGGACGGTCGTCTTCCCGGCCCCGTTCGAACCGATGAGAGCGACCATCTCCCCGGCCCTTACCTCAAAAGAAATTCCCTTCAGGGCCTGGACATTCCCATAATACGTGACGATCCCGGTTAGAGAGAGCATGTCAGACCGCTCCCTAAATATGCCTCGATGACTTCATGGTTCTCACACATTTCTTTCGGCGACCCTTCGGCAATCTTCTTTCCATAGTTCAGGACGACGATCCGGTCGGAGATATCCATCACCACACTCATATCATGCTCCACCAGGAGAACGGTAATTCCTTGTTCCCGCACTGCCAGAATCAATTCCATTGTCGAACGGGATTCCTCGGGATTCATTCCCGATACCGGCTCGTCGAGCAGCAGGAGCCTGGGGGCGGCGGCGAGGGCAACGGCAATCTCCAGCAGTCTCTGCTCCCCGTAGGAGAGGTTCTTAGCGAGGACATCCGATTTTTCCGTGAGACCGGTAAAAGTCAATATCTTCCGTACCTGTTCTCTCACCTCCTCCTCCTTCTTCCGATACCGGGAGGAGCGGAGGAGGACCGGCAGAATGCCAGTCTCCGCGCTTTTGTGCGCGCCGATCACCACGCATTGTTCCACGGTGATCTCGGGGAACACGCTTGTTTGCTGGAATGTCCTGACGAGGCCATGGTGCGCGATTTGAAATGTGCGCAATCCCTTGAGGCTCTTGCCGCAGAAAAGGATCGATCCCTCCGAGAGGGGGAGAAAGCCTGTTATCGCATTAAAGGCCGTGGTCTTACCGGCCCCGTTCGGTCCGATAAGGCTGAGGATCTCTCCTTGTCGAATCTCAAAATTCAGGTGGTCGACGGCCGTAAGGCCTCCGAATCGTATCGTCAGATCGTGGGTAGAGAAAAATGAGCTGTTCACTTAGCCCTTCTCCATGACGCCATGATACCGGGAAGGGTCGCGATCCCACGGGGAAGAAATACGATGCCCAGGATCAAGACCAACCCGAAAATAGGAAGGCGAAATTCCTTCGTAAAACGGAGATATTCCTGGAGGAACATAATAATCGCCGCTCCGATCACCGGCCCGGTGAGCGTCCCCCTCCCTCCCAGCACGACCATCACCAAAATGGTGATCATCACCGAAAACTCCGCGATTTCGGGGCTGATATAAGAGACGTAATGGGCAGAGATGCTTCCGGCAACCCCTGCCAACACCGTAGAGAGAACGAAAGCCAGCATGGCGAACCGAAAGGCGCTGATGCCCACCGATTCAGCCAGAGGCTCATTTTCATGGATGGCCCGGAAGGACCTTCCGATCGGCGAGGAGATAAACCTTCTGGTCAGCCAGAGGGCTGCCAGGACAAAGGCCAAAAGAAGGTAATAGAAATGGACCTTGCTCGAAAACTCCATGCCCAACAAAGAGGGCGGTGGAATATTGCCGAGGCCGACCGGACCGTTCGTCAACGAAACCCAGTTAAAGATGATCAGATGGATGATCCCCCAAAAACAGATCGTCGCTATGACGAAAAAATGACCCCTCCACCGTAACGCGATGGCTCCGATGAGGAATCCGCAGATGCCGGTCACTACTGCGGCAAAGAGAAGACCCAGCCAGAAGGGGAACCCCCATTTCAGGGCGGCCAAGGCCGAGGCATAGGCGCCGATCGCATAATAGGCCGCATGGCCGAGTGAGAGTTGGCCGAGATATCCGAAGATCAGGTTGAAACCGATGGCAAGAAGGGAGAAGATCCCGATCATGACCAGGATGTGAATGTCATACTCGTTGGTCACGACCAGAGGCAAGGCCAGGAGTACCAAAACCACGATTCCATAGAGAATGATCGAAGAATTCTTCTTCATACCCGGTTGACCTTTCCAAAGAGCCCGGAGGGTCTGAAGAGCAATATCAGCAAGACCATCACAAAACCGATGAGGTCGCGATATTCCGCCGAGACATAGGCCGCCCCGAGACTCTCGACCACGCCCAGGATGAGGGCCGCAAAGATAGCTCCCAGAAAATTTCCCATCCCCCCGAGGACCACGATCACGAAGGCTTTGAGGATAACGCTTTCCCCCACGTTAGGATAGATAATATATATGGGACCGAGCAAGCCGCCGGCCGTGGCGGCCAATCCGGCGCCGAGCATAAACGTGAAGGAAAAGACGCGATCGATGTGTACCCCCACCAGGGCGGCCACGTCTTTGTCCTGGAACGTGGCACGCATCGCCATACCCATGGTGGTCTTCTTAATAAAGAAGTGGGAGAAGAGGATGACCCCCACCGTCACCAGGGCCGCGAATAGATTCATCCGGCCGAGCAGGATGGGGCCTATCTTAAATGGCTCCGCCGAGAAAGGAGAGGCGATAAGCCTTGGGACAGAACCAAAAACCAGCAGGCCCATGTTCTGAAGAAAAATGGAAACCCCGATCGTGACAAGCGCGCCGGCCACCAAAATATCCGTTTTCTTGTCCCGGAGTCTCTTCAGGAGAATTTTTTCGACGAAATACCCGACACACATGACGAGGGCAATTGCCGCGATGAGGGAAACGAAGTAATTGAGGGCCGCGAATTGTATGAGGAGGAAAGCGATCATCCCTCCTAACATATAGAATTCTCCGTGGGCAAAATTGACCACGTTCATCAGGCCGAAGATCGTGGTGAGACCCACGGCGATCAGGGCGTACACGCCGCCGATGATGAGCCCGTTAACGAGTTGTTGGACGAAGATCATTTCCTACACTGAATAGACCACAAGACGGAATAGAGTAAGGCTATCGTGCGGGTGAGGCTTAAGGGTAGTTGAGCCTCACCCGCTCTCCTCTATGACGCCGACGCTAGTCTTTTGTTTGCTGGTACCCGATAACCTCGGGAACGCCCTTCCTGTTCTGGGCCATGAAGGCCAGGGGATGGGCCTGCCCCTTTGCATCGAACTTGATCTTTCCCTGGACCCGGTTTGACTCGACTGTTGTCAGCCCGGTCCTGATCGACTCCCGGTCGGCTTTGCCGGCTTTGGTAATGGCATCGGCGAGTATGTAAATACCGTCATAGCCCGCGACTGCATACTTATCGGGCATCCCGCGGCCTGGAAAGCGTTTTGAGTAGGCCTGAGTGAATGCCTTATTTTGAGGAGAATCGTAGGTATAGACATAGGGCATCATCGAGTAGACCCCTTCGGCGGCTTCACCGGCCAGCTTTATAAATTCCTGGGAGGCCGTGGCCCCGTGCCCGATAAACGGGACGGTTAATCCCATCTCCTTAGCCTGCTTGAAGACCATCGACGCCATCAGGGTTTCCGCCTGAACGGCCACGGCATCCGGGTTTAAGGACTTGATCTTCGTCAGGTAGGCCTGGAAATTCGTTTCTGCATTGGGCACCAAGACTCCACTCAGCAGTTGGCCGCCGTTTTCTTTCATCAGTTTGCCCCAGCCATCCAGGGCGGCTCGCCCCCATTCATCGTTAGGCCCGAGAAAACAGAGCTTCTTGACCCCAAGCTTCGTGGTAATAAAGCGGGCGGCAACAGCGATCAGCATCGCTTCCTGGGGACAGGAGCGGAAGGTGTATTTGTAACCACCTTCCGTCAGCTTGGGTGTGGTCGAAATCACCGTGAGCATGGGGGTCTTGTTCTTGTTGGCGATGGGTTGGACCGCCAGGCTCGCCGTACTTCGGAGGCAACCCACTATGGCCGCAACTTTGTCGCGGTTTATAAGCTTCTCTGCCGCTGCTACCGATTCGGCAGGGAGGCCCTGTCCGTCTTCTATCAAAAGCTCGATGGTCCGCCCTTTCAGGAGGCCGCCCTTGCTGTTGATGTTCTCCACTGCCAACTTCGCGCCGGCCACCACCGACTCTCCATCGTATGCCATCACTCCGGAAAGGGGGTAGATCATGCCGATCTTAATCGACTCGGCCGACCCCACACTTGTCCACGATAGGATGAAAACTCCCAACAAAGCACACAACCTCATTTTCATATCTGTCTCCTTTCTCGGCGGGTCATTCCTTTTTGCAGACTCTTATGCACGGCCCTGACATGCTTCGCCATCTCGCTTCGCGCGGCGATCTTGTCCCCGGCCCGTATCTTCTCCAGTATGCGTTCATGGGCCTCAATGGTTTTTCCGACAAACTCTCCTGATTGGCCTTCGGAGATATTCTCTTCCAGCACGTCCGCCACGGAATTCAGCGTAAAAATAATAACCGGGTTCCGGGTTATATTGCTTATAGTCCGGTGAAATCTCAGGTTCAGCAGCCGGGCCTCTGCTATGTCGCCTCGATCCAGGGCAACCCTCGCATCCCGGATGTTCTCCTCCAGCTCTTCCAGGTCGTCCTCTCTTTTCATGCTTGCGGCAAGGGACGCAATATCAGGCTCAAAAATGATGCGGGCTATGGTGAGATCGCCGAGGGTGACCCGCTTCAGCTTGAGCATGTCGGAAAGATAGGTGCTTACCGACATGGTGTCGGCCTTGGCCACGAATATGCCTCCCTCGATGCCTTGCCGGGTGAACACGATACCGGAGTGCTCCAGAATACGTATCGCCTGTCTGACGGTCACCGTGCTCACGCCGAACATCCTGGCGAATTCGCTCTCGGAGGGAAGCCTGTCTCCCGGGTTATACGTCCCGTTAAAGATACTCTCCTTGACCCGTTTCGCTATCTCGCCGGAAAACTTCTCCGTTCTAAGGGGCTTGAATTGGGCCATATTCGCCTTTCGATCGGATTGCCGTCATCGACTCACCTTCGATCTCGTCAACATTCCGCAAGACAACATTCCATGTCTCCCGTTCTTCCCTTGTACAAGAGAGTTGGCTTGGAAAACTCGGCACGGGTTTGCGGGAAATCCTGTCGATAGTGAATGCCGCGGCTCTCTTCCCGGAAGAGGGCCGACCTCGCCAGCATCTCCGTTACCAATAAGAACGTTTCCGTCTCGATATCGAGACCGGGGTTGCTATCCCGCACCGTCCCGATCTCCGACAGGAGATCGGAAAGGCCTGATCTTTCCCGGATGACCATCAGCGCTTTGTCCATCTTCGCCCTGATCGGCGCCAGATTCGCTTTCGTGCGATCTGTTTCGAGCTTCTTGTCGGGAAGCTTCCCGGAATGTCTTGACCTTCCCGCGGCGAAAGCCGCCGCCGCCCTCCCCCCTCGGTAGCCGAACACCTGGCAATCGATCAGGTTGTTGCCACCCGGGCGGTCCGCGCCATGAACCCCTCCGGACACCTCGCCGGCCGCATAGAGTCCCTTTACGCCCGTGAAGCCGTTTTCGTCGATCCGCACACCCCCGTTGAAATTTTGCACCAATGGGGCGATCTCTATAGTCCGGGTGCAGAGATCGACACCGGCCTTCAAAAAGGTCTCATAGGTGATCGGGGCCTTCTCTCTCAACTCCTTCTCCGGCACGTGATTCACGTCAAAGAATACCCCGTCATGGACGGTCCCGCGACCCCCGGCGATTTCTCCGGACATGGAGATATCCACGTATTTTGCCGCAGTCCTCACGGAAAAGGGGAAAGACATGGCCTTCAAGGAAAGCACGTCGTCTTTACGGGTCCCCTCGGGCAGGTAATTCTCAAGGAACTCCTCTTCCCGGGCGTTCCTGAGGCGGGGGTAAAGCCGCCACATATGGGAATGGATGATAAACGGCATGGGCGGGAAGACAACGCCGGGCCCGAATCTGATAGAACTCCAGATTGGTCAGCTTTGCCCCGGCCTGGTAAGCCATCGCATAGCCGTCCCCTCGCAGGGAAGGGTGGTTGATGTGATGGGGGAAAATGGCCCCTGCGCCCCCATTGGCGAGCAGAACCGCGCCCGCATAGACAGACACCTGGTTCCCGGATCGAAGCCCTCTGGCTCCCCACACCTCTCCATCTTCAACGATCAGGTCCATCAATCGGGTCTGTTCCAGAACCTTTACGCCCTTCGAGATGGAGGCCCTTTTCAGGGCTGAGCCGATATCTACCCCTGTTCTCCCTCCGATAGAGAGAGAGCGAGCTTTGGTGCAGCCTGACAGTTTCCTCTGCCTAAAATGACCGTCCGCTTCGTCAAATTTCACACCCAGACGGACAAGCTCCAAAATCCGGTCGCACGCCTCATAAGCAATGCGGGAAGCCAGGGACGCGCTTGCGAGTCCGAGGCCTGTTTCCAACGTGTCTTTCAGGAAAACCTCCGGCGAATCGCCATCACCCGCCGCGTTGAAAGGAGCGTTGATCCCCAGCGTTTCAGAAGCAACCCAGAAGGTGCTGCCCCCGCCCCCCCATTCCCCCTCGGTGGCCACCAGCACGTCGATATCCGGTTCCGCGAGCTTCGCCTCGTAAGCCGCCCTGCTTGCCGCTCCGCCGCTGCCGATGATCAGCACATCCGTGTGAATCGTCTCAGTCGCCAATCCGCCCCTCGTTCTTCGTCATATTATCCATCCACGACCGCGGTAAAGGAAAGGTTCTTGCTACAGATAGTGCACCCGTGACGCGTGCTCGGGGCATACCTCTGCGCAAAGGCCGCAGACATCACATTTTTCCGCATTGATCACCGCACCCGCCTTCGTCAAGGTGATCGCATCATAAAAGCAGCTCCGCAGGCAGATTCCGCATCGCGTGCACGTGCTCGTATCGATGGTAACCTTCACGTTCTCCGGTTCGCGAGGCACGTCCGCGGTCTTAATAATGTTCGGGAGGGCCATGCCGCGCATCTCGTTCACGCTCTTATATCCTTTTCCCTCCATCCAGGCCCCCATCGACTCCGCCCATTTGCCCGTCACCCCATATCCTTGCAGCATGACCCCCACAGCCGACTGCACGAGGGTGGCGCCGCACATGATGTACGCAACGATGTCTCGCCAATCCCATACTCCGAGACCCGAGATGATCGGGATCTTCAGTTCTTTTGCTGCCTGGCTTACCAGTCTGAGCCCGTATCCGATCAGGTATGGTCCGCCGTATCCGCCGATCGAACCCCAGGGGTACGGGCTTGCGGTCTCGATATCGAGGACGAACCCCGAAAAACGGGCCGACATGTTGACCGCGTAGGCCCCCGCTGCCTCGACCTGCTTGGCCACCTCCAGGGGGTTGTTTGTCTGGGGTGTGATCTTAACAGAAAAGGGTTTCTCCAGGATCGATTTGCACCTCTGCACCGTCTGGTACTCCACGCCGACCGCTCCCGCACCCATCTTTATCCCCATATCCGCGGCAAACGGGCACGAGTTGTTCAACTCAACAAAGTCGGCTTTAGTCTTATTGACGAGCTCGCACATCTCCGCCCACTCGTCCAGAGACGACCCCGACAGGCTCGCAATCACCACGCCGTCGTCGCCTATCAGGTCCTTCGCCCTGTTGATGTCATCCATGTAGGTGGGGTAGTCAAAATGAGAACACTCCTCCAGGGAACGCAGGGTAAAGGCGTGCGGGAGCTTGCCGGGATAGCCGGGATACTCACGGTAATCGACCAGTTTGAAACGAGGACGGGGAAAATCCCTTCCGAGCTTCCCACCTTCTCCGAAGAGCGACTTGGCGATGATGGCCCCCGCGCCTCCGTCGATTCCATGTTTCATTCGAACAGCATCCATAGTCGGTGTCGCGGATCCCAGCACGATGGGGTTCTTGAACTTCACGCCGCCAATCTCTACGCCCAGATCAACCATGATTATGATCTCCTTCTCTACAGTTTTGATGGAACGAATAAGTAAACCAGTTAACTATATTGACTGGGCATTGTCAAGCTCTTTTTTTGCCGTCATATTTTCTGTTCCCGGCACCTATTTATCGTTGCAAAGAGCTAAGATTGCCTCATATACGCCCGGATAAATAACTTGACAACCACGCCGGTTTATTGTTAACTCGTTAACATAAAAATGGTGGAGCATACGGTAAAACAGAAAAGAGGAGCGCGAGACGACAATGGCACATGTGATTCGGGCTATCCGGAGAATCTCCCCTGAGCTTGTGAAGCGCTACAACGGTCTTTCGTCGGCCACTATCCATGAGGCATCAGGAGGAAAAGGGGCGCTTTCGTCGCGGATCAAGCCCATTTCCCCGGCCATGGTGGTTTGCGGCCCTGTTGTCACCGTCAAGGTACGTCCCTGCGACAACCTGATGCTCCACGAAGCCATCTATGTGGCAGAGCGAGGGGACGTCATCGTTGCCGATGCGGGAGGCTACGCGGAAGCGGGGGCATGGGGCGAGATCATGGCGGTAGCGGCGCAACAAAGAGGCATCGCGGGTCTTGTGTTCAACGGGGCGGTGCGGGACAGTCAGGTAATGGCGGATATCGGTTTTCCCGTTTTTGCGTGCGCCCTCAGCATCAAAGGGACCGAGAAGGTATCCCTCGGGTCGATCAACCACCCCCTCAACCTGGACAATATCACGATCAACCCCGGCGATCTGATCGTAGGGGACAGGGACGGGCTTGTGGTGGTGGGGAGAGAAGAGGCCGAGGACGTGCTGGAGAAATCCCTGGCACGCGAAGAGAAGGAGAAAGTGATCAAGGAGAGGCTGCGCCGGGGGGAATCGACGCTCGATATTTATGGGTTCCGAAACACCCTTAAAGCCCTGGGGCTGACCGAGGAGTGACAAAGAGCGAGGTCGAGAGAGATGACGGCAAGAGAGTTTGACGAGAAGTATCGGAAACGGTTTGAAAGGATGGCAACCACGAATGTGTCGGACGCCCTGGACAAGGTGGGGATCCGCGGCACGGTGATCGGGATCAGGCCGATGTTCGACTGCCCCAGGACAGTCGGAAGGGCGGTGACCATAAAGATCACGGCCGCCGGCGCCGTGAAGTCGGAGTATCACCTCGGGGTGAGGGCCATCGATGCCGCAGAGGCAGGGGATGTGATCGTTATCGACAACCGGGGCGACCTCTACAATAACTGCTGGGGAGAGATCCTTTCCATGGGCGCGAAGGCGAAGGGCGTCGCGGGGGTGGTTGTCGACGGAGCAGCCAGGGATATCGACGCCTGCAAAGAGTTCGGATTTCCCGTGTACGCCCGCGGCGCCGTCCCCTTGACGGCCCGGGGCCGGATCATGGAGGAATCCTTCAACGAGGTTATCCGCGTGGGAGATGTGCAGGTGCGACCGGGTGATGTGGTGATGGCGGACGTCAACGGGGTTGTGATCGTGCCCGCCGAAAGCGTGGAGAGGGTGCTGGCGGCTGCCGAGGAGATCCTCGCAAAGGAAGAAGCCATGGTGGATGAGCTGCAAAGAGGAGTTCCGATCCTTGAGGTTGACCGGAAGTACAACTACGAGTCGATGCTCAAGGGGTGATCAACAGGAGAAAAGGAGAGCCCATGCGTGATATCGACGATCTGGCGGCACAGTTCAGGAAGCTGGACACGACGGCCATTTCCGATGCCCTGGACCGGCTTGGAATAAAGGGTGGGTGCCGCGGGATCACGGCACAGGTCATCGGCGTAAAGGCGGTGGGCACTGCCTTTACGGTTCGCTACAGGCCCTGTGGGATTGAAAAGGGGACTGTGGGCGATTTCCTTGATGATGTTCAGGCCGGGCAGGTGGTGGTCCTCGATAACGGGGGCCGGACCTACGGCACGGTGTGGGGCGATATCATGACCGTATACGCCCAGAAAAGGGGTATCTCCGGGACGGTCATCGATGGTGTCTGCAGGGATATGCCGAGGATACTGGAGTCGAAGTATCCGATATTCTCCCGGGGCCACGTGCCGATGACCGGGAAAGACCGTGTCGAGGTGGATGGCGTCAATATCCCCGTGGGTCTGGATGATGTCCTCGTAAAGCCCGGGGATATCGTGGCGTGCGACGACACCGGCGTCGTGGTCGTCCCGTCCGTCCGGGCCGAGGAGGTCCTGGCGGCGGCCCTTGAAATCGACGCGGTGGAGCAGAGGATCCTGGGAGCTCCTCGACCAGGGAATGAGTCTCAAGGAAGCCCGGAGGCAGTTGGGATATCATGGGCTGCAGGGCAGGAAGCAGGGGAATTGACGAAAATGACGGTTAGGGAAGGAGCATCCACGAAAAGAACGGATCCACTGAAGGGGCTGCTCGCATCGCTGCGTAAAGGTCGTGCCCCTTTGGGGAGGCTTACCCTTGCGGAGACGCTCACCCTTGCGGAGCGGTACGAGGTGGCGGCAAGCGACGTCGCTGTCGCGGAGGCCATGCATACGCAGGGCCTGAGCGGCAAGCAGGTCATCCAGGGCGTCATGGACGCATTCAGATTCAATCTGCTGGCCCTCGAAGTCGGGCTTTCGCAGGGCGAGAGCTTCCTCCTGGGCCGCGTGGGCCGTGACCTCGCGGGGCAGATGAAAAAAGGGCATGTGCTGAATAAGGACCGGCTTATCGACAGGGCGATCATCTACACGCTCGCGGCGGAGGTGGGGAACCATACGATGGGCCTTCAGCCCTGCGCGGGAACAGGCGATTCATGTGTCTACACGGGGCTGATGAAAGCGTTCCTCGAGACGAAGAGATCGAGGGATTCGATAGCACGGGTCGCCGCGTTGATGCTGAAGATAGGGACGCTCTTCAAAGAGGGAAAACAGACCACGGGCTGCAACATGGAAGGCTACGGGGCCGGCTCCGCGGTTACCGCCGCTGCACTCACCGAATTCCGGGGGGGAGGGCCTCGGGATGTGGCAAGGGCCGTGGTCCTCGCCATGTCGCCGACCATCGGCGTTCCCTGTACCCCGAGGGTCATCGTTTCCGGTCTCTGCGCGACGCACATCGGCGGGGCAATCGTGATGGGTGATCTGGCATCGAGCCTGGCCCTCAAGACCAGTCTGCCGGTCGCCATCGATGCCGACGTCATGCTGGCTATGGCGGCACGGATACACTCACAGGCGGCGCCGGTGATCACCGGCGTCAATCTGGATTATATGAGGCCTTACTTCAAGAGAAGCGCCGAGGTTGATCACTACATCGCCGAGGAGACGAGGATAGATGAGGCTCGGAAGGCAGAAAGGGTCGTGGAGGGGGCGAGGGCGGAGATAAGACAACTCGCCGCGACGGCCAATCCCATTACCCGTCCCTTTGGCGAGGCAGTCGTGGGAGGGAGCAGCATCGCGGTAGGCTCGCCGACGAACATGGGCCGTATTGCCCACGAGCTTTTCCAGGGCGAGATCAAGAAGATCACCATCGAGCTGACCACCGATCTCTTTGCCCGCCGGGCTATCAACGTTCCCGGCATCCTGATGGGGGGGGTCTTCGGGGCGTCGACCAACGACATCAAGATGTACAACCAGGTACTGAAGCTCGTCCGCGAGAAAGGCATCGAGATACGTATATCGCAGGTGGATGAGCCGGAAGTCCAGCGCATCACGATAGAAGCCACCGGCCGGGACGGGGCGGTCGATGCCCTCAACAGGGGGGGCGGCAGGATCAGGCTCGTGAACGCAAAGCCGTCCCTGGACGACGCGATAAGGGCCGCGGAGAAGCTCGGGATCAAGCTCGCGCAGGTATAGGGGCACACGCGGTCGCCCTTCACGAAGCGGCGCACCAGGGATGTGACGACGACCAAAATCAGGTTTGTATGGACGTCCGGTTAAAACGGGCGCTACTCCAGGATTACCACAGACAATTCGTTTGACTGTCATCGAGAATCTGTCTTAAGATAAACGACCATGCACGTATTCTGAAAAAGCCAAACCATTGGTTCTTTTGTTACCACGTGAAGGAGCGGCATGACATTCACGTTCAATTATATAAGGAGAAAGTGGAAGAGAAACTAAGACAGGAGGTGACCCCGGTGAGCAGACAGCGGGTTTTTCTGAGAGTAGTCTTAGTATTAAGTATGATAGGGCTAATCACGGGATGTGCATCCATTCCAAGAAGCCAAATTGCAGGAGGTGCGACCGAATTCAATTTGGCTGTGGAAAAAGCGCAGAACGAAATGCTCTTCCTCAATATCGTGCGAGCAAGTAAGCGCCGCCCCATGTACTTCACCGTTCTCAACGATGCTAAGGCAAGTGCGGTATACACGTTGTCTACCGGAAATGCGTATGTACCTCTTGGGAAATTCGGGTCCAATCCGGGCTCGACCAGTCTCTATTCCATTGCCCCGAGCGCGAGCTATACGATCAACCCCATCTATGACGTGGCTCTTTTGAGTAGTAAAGAGTTCGTGCGTGGCATGTTGGAGCCCGTGCAGCCCGAGACATTCGATTACTACTGGCAGCAAGGATGGTATAAAGAAATGCTTCTGTACCTGTTTGTTCATCGCATACAAAAAGGGCGGGAAATATATAGGAATAACCCTTTCGGGGGCGAGACGTTCGATAAGTTTCAGAAAGAGATCAAAGGTATAGCGAATAATGAGTGCGATCTACTAATCAGCAAAGTGCCGCCCGATGATACAATCGGCCCCGAAATAGATGCGAAAACTGCCGCGGCCGATCTGCAAAAACTGATTGACCTTCACAAATCCGGGTTGACGCTCACCCCCGCGCAAAAAAATAGCAAAAAGGCTGACGCTTATCAGCTAAGAGCACTCAAACGAGGCGAATACGTCATCGAGTGCAGGACGGGCAGAGATGAAGATGTTTCGGCACGATACAGGGTTCTGCCGGATAGTCCGGTACAGGACGTTGGTGATAAGATAGCAGACACTATCTATCTCAGATCACCTGAATCAATTTTGTATTATTTGGGCGAAATAATGCGGGCAGAAAAAGCAGCCGACGAGAAAATAGCCAAACCTCCTAAATTGAGGGTAGGAAAGGACGGGCGCTGCCCCGAATTTTTGTTATTTGTCGCACATGAAGCAAGGGCCGAAGATACGAACCCATTTGTGGCCGTCGACTACGAGGGCACCAGATACGTCATCCCGCGGACGGATTCTGAGAGAATGTGCCCTGATGACCTATCCACCCACGTGTTGTCCCTTATATCGCTCGTCACTGCGAAACAATCGGCCAGCGATTTTCCGGCGCCCACCGGGGTGGTTACCACTTTTGGGAGGTAAGAGGAGCAACCGGTAGGAAGGATGTGTTTTTACCCGGCACCAACAAGACGGGCAGTCCAGGCGCCAGAACCTGCCTGCACCCAACGAAAGTTCGAGAAATTTTCAAAAACTTCGTGCGGCTTGAAATGACTGCAGGGAGTCTTTTGTGAGACGAAATAGCGTACTCGGATATCTTTTTGCAATGCTCCTTTTCGCCATGGTCATGCCCGGCCCTGTCCGACCGGAGAATCTTTCCCCTCCCCCAAAAGGAAGCACGGCGTCAGAAAATGGACCAATGGAGACGCTGAAAGAGGCAGCCGCCCTCGATGAGAAGGCAGCACAATTGCACGAATCCGGCAAATACGGTGAGGCAATCGCCGCGGCCCGGCGTGCCCTGGAAATCAGAAAGACGCTCCAGGGTCCGGATCATCCTGATGTTGCCGACTCACTTAACCAACTGGGGCTGTCCTACAAAGCAACCGGCCGCTATGCTGAAGCGGAGCCCCTCTACAAGCGGGCACTGGAGATTGTCGAGAAGGCCTACGGAAAGGAGCACCTGAGTGTGGCCAGGGGTCTCAACAACCTCGCTGGACTCTATCAAACGACCGGCCGCTATGTGGAAGCGGAGCCCCTCTACAAGCGGGCACTGGAGATTGTCGAGAAGGCCTACGGAAAGGAACCCCCGTATGTGGAGGAGCACCTATATGTGGCCGCATGCCTCAACAACCTCGCGGACCTCTATCAAACGACCGGCCGCTATGCTGGAAGCGGAGCCTCTCTACAAGCGGGCGCTTGAGATTTTCGAGAAGGTCTACGGGAAGGAGCACCCGTATGTGACCACGTGCCTCGTCGACCTCATAGTTCTTTATCAAACGACCGGCCGCTATGCTGAAGCGGAGCCTCTTTACACACGGGCGCTGGAAATTGTACGAGAAGGTCTACGGGAAGGAGCACCCGTATGCGGCCACGTTCCTCAACGGTCTCGCTTTGCTCTACGTAACGACCGGCCGCTATGCGGAAGCGGAGCCTCTTTACACACGGGCACTGGCCATTGATGAGAAGTTGTACGGGAAGGGGCACCAGGATGTGGCCAGGGACCTGAACGGTCTCGCTTTGCTCTATGAAACGACCGGCCGCTATGCTGAAGCGGAGCCCCTCTACAAACGGGCACTGGCAGATTGACGAGAAGGTCCACGGGAAGGAGCACCAGGATCTGGCCAGGGACCTCAACAACCTCGCTTTGCTCTATCAAACGACCGGCCGCTATGCTGACGCGGAGCCCCTTTACAAACGGGCACTGGCCATTGATGAGAAGTTGTACGGGAAGGGGCACCCGAGTGTGGCCAGGGGCCTCAACAACCTCGCTTTGCTCTACCGAACGACCGGCCGCTATGCTGACGCGGAGCCCCTCTACAGACGCGCGCTTGAGATTGACGAGAAGGCCTACGGGAAGGAGCACCCGGATATAGCCGCGTGCCTCAACAACCTCGCTTTGCTCTATCAAACGACCGGCCGCTATGCTGACGCGGAGCCCCTTTACAAACGGGCGCTGGAGATTGACGAGAAGGTCTACGGGAAGGAACACCCGAGTGTGGCCACGCGCCTCGTCAACCTCGCGGACCTCTATCGAACGACCGGCCGCTATGCGGAAGGCGAGCCCCTTTTCACACGGGCGCTGAAGATTCTCGAGAAGGTCCACGGAGAGGAGCACCTGAGTGTGGCCGCGTGCCTCAACGGCCTCGCTTTGCTCTATGAAACGACCGGCCGCTATGCTGAAGCGGAGCCCCTTTTCACACGGGCATTATCCATCGCCCCGCACACAGGCGACCCGGATCTCCTCCGTACTGTCCAGGCCAACTACTCTTCCCTCCTTCAACGGCAGGGCAATCCCGATGCCGCCATCTTCTTCGGCAAACAGGCGGTCAACACGATCCAGGGGATGCGGGAAAATATCACCCGGATGGGGAAGGAGACCATCAAGGCCTTCACCGCAAAGATCGAGGATGTCTACAAGGATGTGGCAGGGCTTCTGATACAAGAAGACCGCCTGGAGGAAGCGCAGCAGGTCCTCGATTTTTTGAAGGAAGAGAAGTACTTCCGCTTTATCGGACAGAGGGTGCGGGAGTCGTCCCTCACCCTTACGCCTACGGAAACCAGGGCGAAGAAAAGGCTCCAGGACGTCTCCGGGCCTCTTTCGGCCGCGAGGCGGGAGTATGAGACGCTGAAGAAGATAAACCCCCGCACCGCAGAAGAAGAGGACAGGATAGCGGTGCTCGAGAAAGCAGCTCGACACGGCGAGGAATGCCTATATGTCCGCCCTCAACGAGATCGTCGGCGACCTCTTAGGGAAGAAGGAGCGGGTCGGGACGCCGGAGGCGACGAATCTCTCGAAGACCCTTGCGCAGCTTGGCTCCACGGCCGCTATCTATGCCGTTTCAGGAAGGGAGCGTCTCTTCCTGCTCGTTGTTACCGCGCAGTCGCGGAAGGTCTTCACCGTACCGATAACCGAGGAAGATCTCTATGCGAAGGTGTTTGCATTCAGGCGAGTGCTCCGGGACCCCCGCCTCGATCCCCTTCCGCTCTCGCAGGAGCTCTACCGTATCATCGTTAAACCCGTGGAGCTCAAAGGGTTCGAAACGCTTATGTGGTACCTCGACGGCGCTCTCCTCTACATCCCCGTTGCCGCCCTCCACGACGGTGACCGGTACATGGTGGAACGTTTCCGCAACGTGGTCTACTCGGCCTCAAGCCTCGACGCGCTGGAGCGTACCCCTTCCTCTTCCTGGAAGGGCATCTTCGCAGGCGTCACCGAACCCCATGGCGGGTTCCCTGCCCTTCGGAACGTGCGCGGAGAGTTAACGGGGATCATGAAGCCGGCAGGCCCGATCGCCGGCGAACTCCTCATCGATAAGACCTTCACCTGGCCCGCCATGCAGAAGGCGCTCACAAAAGGCTATCCGCTCGTCCACATAGCCAGCCATTTCAGCGCTATGCCGGGGAACGACACGCAGTCTTTCCTCCTCCTCGGGGACGGACAACGCCTCTGCCTGCGAGACATGAAGTCCGACAAAGGAATCTTCAAGGGCGTCGAGCTTCTCACGCTGTCGGCCTGCGATACCTTCGGCACCTCGGACAAGAGGCTATCTCCGGGAGACGAAGTTGACGGCTTTGCCTTCTTTGCCCAAAGCCAGGGCGCACAATCCGTGATCGCCACCCTCTGGCCGGTGGCCGACAAAAGCACCTCGCTTCTCATGGAGGAGTTCTATAAACAAAGGCAGGCAAAACAGGGCACGTTCAAATCGGACGCGCTCCGCCGGGCGCAGACGGCTCTGCTCATGGGACGCCTGCCTCCCAGCGAAGAGGGAGATCGTCGGGGCGATACGGTTCATCCCGAGGCCCCTTATGCCCACCCTTACTTCTGGGCGCCCTTTATTCTCATGGGGAATTGGAGGTAAGGTTCGGGCAATGAGAGGTGCATGCAAAACATCCTCATCGGCCGTGCAACTGTATAATTCGAATTACATTCTTATAGGTGCTAAAATGAAAACCTCTCTCATGCTTATACTTAGCTTAGTCTTACCTCTCGGAGCAACACCGGTTTTTGCCCAAAATTATGTGGGCATCATACTTAGCGGATACGAGAAAGACTGTACGGTTCTTCGTCAGGGTACGACATATCGGTGCGCGAAGGAAAGACACCTCTACATCGGTGACAGAATAACCAAGAAGCCATCGATTAATGTATTAATGATCAAATGGGCTCCCTATGTGAGCGGAGCAATCAAGGATGAAATATCGATGGAAGTAGTGGGTCCGTCCGGGCAGCTTAAAGGCAAAACACTAGTGGCAAGCCTGAAACAGTATGTAGCCGATTTTGTCAAACCTCCGGAGCATGGGGAAATTGGCACATTTACAAGAACCTCCGTGCAATTGCTATCTCATGCTACCTTGATGCAGGATTACCCGATGGAGATCTCATGGCCCGACGAGACCATTACCTCATTTACGGTTGTTGATATGGCAAATCGAAAGATTTACGAGAGCATGACCGAAAGCAAGGCCCCGGTATTCCTTGTTCCATCAAAAATAGGGATTAAGTCGCTTGAAAAATATACGGTTTACATAACGAGCAACTGGGGACGAAGAAAGCTCGATATTCTCCTGATGGACCGGATGACCCAAGAAGAGGTTCTCGCGGGGTTGAGAGATATTGACGGCGAAAACCTTCCTAAGCCTGACAGCTTGATCAGGAAGGCGGCCTATCTGCAACTTATCAGTGATGTGTACCCGGACAAAATAGACCTTTATTGGCTTGGTAACCAATTATTGGAAGAAAACAAAAACCTCTATCGATTCACCGCAGACCAGAAAAGGATCATTGAAGCGTTGACGGACAGATATTACGACCATTACAAAAAAGCACAATAGATGAGATGTCCCGTATCCCGATCATGTAGTCGATTGTATGAGCCATTACTAATAACGAGAGATGATCCTTAATAGTGTCCCTAAGGCTATTCTTCTTATATTTTTGTGAATTTTGTACCACCCCATGGCCATTATAGGAACAACCAGATTCATAAAGAGAAACATTGCGTTTATAACAATCCCGTATTTCGTATAGAAATAGTTTGTTAGCGGTATCAACAAGAGAGCGCCAAAAATCATGGCAACCGTCCTGGCTACAGATGGATGGCAATGCACGAACATATAACACGCAAAGAGGATAACTACTATGTTCACTGAAAAAACAACCCATAGCGGCGTCTCGCGAATCTGCCAGTTCTCCAATAACACGTTCGTTGCATTGCCGATAATGTACATACCGGGCATATCGCCCACCGGCGTTCGATGCCAGCTCCTCTTTGTCCCGACTCGATGTGCCGATAATGACAACTTTATCCTTTAATGTCTGCTGCAATGTATCTATATCGCCCGGGAAAAGTTGTCTTGGATACAGGTTGCCATACTTGGCCAAAGTACCGGGTGGTATGAGGGCAAAGCGTATCCTGTTTGAAAAAAGCTCGTTGTTCCCTATTTCTAACGGGGTCTTATTCTTATTTGACAATTCTATGCGGTACTTTTCAGTCCGATGGTGCTCGGAGTCGCCGAGGATTTTTGGCTCTAATGCTTTCAGCCTGGAAAAATCATTCGTAAATAGAGCGGCGGATAAAACAGGAACCGTCCACAGAACCATGTTCCTGCCGTCTCTCCCCTTTGCGATATCGTAATAACGTATATAGCGAACGACCCTATCCGATTTTGAGAATGACTCGTATGGAAAACCACGATAAAAGTTCGGATTGTTGTCTATCAGGTCATCGAAAATGTTTTTCCTGATCTTATTATCGATACTACTCTTGATTGTCGGGAATATTATTCTGAGGCCGGATTGTCTATTCGTTAAGTCTTTGAGAACGCTTCTCAGTTCAGCGTCCTCTCCCGGATTATATGAGGGGTAGTCGAATAAGATATCGAGGGCCACAACCCTTGCCTCATTTTTGTCTGCTAATTTCAAAAAACGGGCTATTTCGTTTCTTGGAATGAATAAAGGCTCCCCCCAGCCCGTGTACGCACTGTTGTCTATATCGATAAACACAATATCCTTTGAAAGCCTTTTATCCAGTCTTGCACATTCCGCAGGATCAAGAGATGGAGATGGAATGCGGCATTCCGGTATCTTCATGAACGCGGCTGTCTCTTTCCTGATCATTTTGTCCATCGTTGAATTAAAGATGTTTTCCATGAGCTGTAGACGAAGAAGGGGAAGGAAGGCTACCCCTAGAATGATTCCAAGACATATATTGATGAGGAAGGATACTTTCTTTTCCCTTTCCCACTGTCGATAGTCCAAATAATAAGGGAAAAGCAGTACCCTTTTAAATTGGAGGGATATCCGGTCGCGCAACCTACTGAAGATGTGTTTTCCCTTCATCGGCCACTAATACCCTCATGCTGACCAACATAGTATGGATGGAAACAATGATTTGTCTGTAGAGCAGACCACCGATCGACGTCGCGTCTACCCGACGACGTGGTCACTCTGCGTCTTCAACAAGCACCCTTGCTCTTAGCGCCCAGCCAGCTCCCTGCCCATTCCACGTCATGGCCTTCCTGTATCAGTCTGGGCTTGGTTTTACGCCAGACGCACGTATCGAGAGAAGAATCTTCATGTGCCCGTTTCTAGGTAGAGCGGCTCCACTCTCTCATGGGCAACGATCTTATGAGCATAGGCGATACATGCCTGGATGTCTTCCATTTCGAGCCATGGGTAACCGTCGAGTATGGTTTCCGGCGAGTCTCCGGCAGCCAGCATTCCTCACACGTGCTCAACAGCCAGCCGTCGTCCCCTGATTATTGGTTTTCCACCGAATATCCCCGGATTAATAGTAATCCTTTCCAACAGTCTGTCCTCATCGATGTTTCACCTCATCGAATTCCATCTTATGAGTATTATACACGACTTTTGCAATCCTCGCAGAAATTGCCCGACACTTTCAGATACCAAGAGTGACCCGGATCACCCCCGGCCGGACGCAAAACACCCGGCCGGTCAGCACCGGCGTTCTAACGGGCACTGCGGTTCAATTGTCAAAGAACGAACGCCGGTTTGTGAGGTGTGGCGGGGATCTAAAGTCAAGGACAAAATGTGACCCCCATCGCCCTGCTTGCATCGGCTTTCCGGCCATGCATATACTGTTTAAATCGACCGAGCATGAGAACGAGATCAGGACACTTGTATTGACCAGGTTTTTGTCATTGCACTGTCGGGTGCCCTGATGCCCGGCCCGTTGTTGACCGCCACGATCAGCGAAAACTCTCAACGCGGGTTCATCGCGGGCCCGCTCATCATGTTTTGGCACGCTATTTTAGAGTTGGGACTCGTCATCGCCCTTCTCTTCGGACTGGGGCCTGTTTTCCGGCAGCCAGAGGTCTTTGTGGCAATTGCACTTATCGGGGCTGTAATTCTTTTCTGGATGGCCTTCGGAATGTTCCGCTCGTTGCCTTCCTTGAGCCTTTCATTGCAGGGAGACGGGAGACGAAGGAATCATCCGGTAATCTGCGGCATAATGATGAGCCTTGCCAATCCTTACTGGATCATCTGGTGGGCAACCGTTGGTCTGGGCTATATCTTTTATTCCCGGCAGTTTGGCTTCTGAGGGATATAGGATGTTCCCTTCTACCATGAGGAAGTGAAAACCCTTGAAGCCCATCTCGCGGAGTTCGAAACCTCCATGCACCTGAAAACGTGACGAGGGTGGAGGTCCACACGGCGTGGCGCAGCTTCAACCCTTCGGAAGGGTGAACCAGAATGTGCTGCCCTTCCCGTATATGCTGCGAACCGACAGAACGCCGCCGTGGTCTGACACGATTCTTCGAGCCACCGCTAAACCAAGCCCCGTTCCTTCGATGGTCCTGTCTGCCCGGTAGAAGATGTCGAAGACGTGGAGAAGCTCTTCTCCTTTAATGCCGATGCCCGTATCCGTCGCTTCGACAACAATGGTTTTATCGGTTTCACTTAATCGTACCTTGACAGATCCGCCAACGTTTGTATACTTGACGGCGTTGTCGAGCAGGTTTGCAACCACCGTTTCTATCTTCAGCTTGTCTCCGTGGACCATGGCGACGGGTTTTTCCGGATGCTCGAAATTCAGCTCTATCTTCTTCCGTTCAGCGACAATGCGCAATCCTTCAATCTGCTTCTCGATTACTTCACGGATGTCGAAGGGGGAGCGCTTCAGGCGATGGGCCCTCTGTTCCAACTGGGAGAAATCGAGAAACTCAGCAACCACATGCTCCAACCTATCAATCTCATCGACTATTATGCTCAAATAACTCTCTTGCTTCTCTGAAATGGGGCCCGCTTTTCCGGCCAGCAGCCGTGAGAGAAATCCATGTGCCACAAGAAGTGGGTGTTTAAGGTCATGAACGAACATAGAGAGGAGGTTTCTTCGCTCCCTTTCCAGACGCTTGAGCTCGGTAATGTCCCTGAAGATCTCAACCCCGCCGAGAAAGGTCCCCGAGGCATCGAAGAGTGGCGCGGCCGTAATAACCACCTTAACCAACCGTCCGTCCTTCCCCGTGAGTGTTCCCTCGATCCCTGTTGACTGCTCGTGTTTTTTGAATGCATGTCCGAAAAACGGACAGGCCTCGGGGTCCGAAGAGCCGTGAAGGACTTCCAGATGAGACCGGCCCACGACCTCTCGTTTCGGATAGCCCGTTATTTTCTCCGCAGCCGGATTGAACTCGACGATCATCCCCTCCTCGTCGACAAGGGAAAAGCCTATCGGTAGATTCCGGACGATGGTGGCATACACGTGGGACGGAGAAAGAATGTGCGTGTGGCTACTGCTGATGGATGGGGGATTTTTCACCAATTTACCCACAGTTTACAGTTATTAAGGATCTCATAATAGGCTGGATATTAATCCCTCTGCCGCGAAGCCCTTCATGTCGACATGCCAGGAGGGGCATGTCAGAATAATTATGAAACCCCTAATAAGTTATAGCTTTCGACGGGCGTTTTCAAGAAAACACGGCGGTGATGGGGGAAGGTTATGCCCGCGAACCGCACGCTTCAGTCCGCCTTTTCCTCTTCTGCATCCAGTTTCTGGATGTCCCTTATCCGCAGGTGCTCCCGGAGCATCAGGAGAAATCCGACGATCGTATAGGGTATGTACCAGGACGCATGAAAGAGTATCGATATGGTAAAACCTTCGTATTTCGGCACGTCGAAGATGGAGAGCAGGTAGACCAGCAGGAACTGGTAGAGCCCCACGTAGCCCGGCGAAGAAGGGATAGTAATGCCGATATTCAAAAGGGCGCATACAAAGGGTATGCAGGCGAAAGGCACGGGGATGCCGAGGGCAAGGGTGACGACCCAGAGGGCCACGCTCATGGAAAGCCAGATGCAGAAGGAGATGATCACGAAAAAGATGATGGTGAGGGGCGAGCCGATGCGGCTGAGGTTTTCCTGTATCTCGATCAGTCTCTTGCCCAGTTTTGCAAGAAAAGATTTCTCCACGGCGGCGAACCTTGCAGCGAGCCGGTTCGCGAAGCTTGGGCGGCTCAGCAGTATCATCAGGAGGACGCAGAACGCAACCATGCCGATGATCAGGTAGATCCCCTGAGACACCCTTTGCGGGAGGCTGGCCCTCGGGAAGAAGAGAAGGGTCATCAACAAAAGACCGGTCAGGTCGAAGAACCGGTCGAGAAGGACGGTCGACAACGCGTAGGTGAAGGAAAGATTTTTTTTGCGGGAGAGCACATAGCCCCGGGCGCCCTCCCCGAGCCGCAGCGGCAGCACGTTGTTGATGAACATGCCGATGAGCAGGGCCGTGAACGTTTCGGTGAAACGCACGTCTGACCCCGCGACCTTCGACCACCTGAACGAGGACAGGCAGATCGCCGTCCCGATGAAGACCAGGGGCAGGAAGGCAAGGAGCGGGTTTGTCTGCTTGAGGGTCGTCCAGATCTGTCCGAACTCGATGCCCCTCAGAGAAAAATAGAGGAGGACAATGCTCACCGCGAAGCCCAGGACGGTGATAAACGTACGCTTTTTCATAAGCCTACGCATTATAGTGTATACTGACGGTTTTTTCCACGTTTTTTTCAGAAAGGAGGGGAGAGTGGGCCGAAAAAGGTCTTGTTTACGCCGGCTCGTAAGTGGCAAGCCCCGGAAGGAGAGGCGGCAAGGTTGACAAGACGGGCGCCACAATGTACCATGTGAAGCGCGTGCCGGGGAGGTGAGGAGGATTACCGCTCTCGTGGCAAAGGGAGGAGCGAGGAGCATGAGTTTCACCATTCCCCAGTATCCGGCCGCCTTCTGGCTGACCGCCGTCACCGCGGTCCTGCTGATCGGTGTAGCCAAGGCGGGATTTGCCGGCGGGGTCGGCACCCTTGCGACGCCCCTTGTGTCGCTCACCATAGGCGTGGCCCAGGCGGCCGCCATCCTTCTGCCGCTTCTCATCGTGACCGATATCCTGGCGCTCTTCTATTACAGGAGGGACTTCGACCATCGGAGCATCAAGGTCCTTGTGCCCGGAGCCCTCCTCGGCATCCTCGCGGGCGGTCTCTTTTTCCGCTCCCTCATGGGGAAGGACGACATGCTCCGGGTGGGCATCGGCATCCTCTCATTATTGTTCGTTGCCTTCCAGGTGGCGCGGGGTTTCATACTCGGGCGAGTCGAGAGGCGCTCACCCGGCCCGCTTGAGGGCACGCTCATGGGCGCCGTCACGGGCTTCACCTCCACCATCTCCCACTCCGGCGGGCCGCCCCTTGCGATCTATCTCCTCCCCCAGCGGTTTTCGAAGCATATCTACGTAGGGACCAGCGCCGTCTTCTTTGCCGTCACCAACGCCCTCAAGTTGGTGCCCTACAGCATTCTCGGGCTGCTGAAGTCGGGCAATTGGCCGACTATCGTCCTCCTCGCGCCGTTGTGCTACATCGGGGTGAGGATCGGTGTCTATTTGAACCGGCGCTTCGACGAGACGTGGTTCACGCGCCTGGTCTATGCAATGCTTTTTTTGTCCGGTGTGCAGCTCATCTGGACCGGTATCGGCGCCGGGTAGGCAAACCCCTGGAGAAGTACTTGAGTCCTCGCCCTTATCATGGTCTAATTAAGGTAGATGATACGTGCTGGAGGCAATCTTATGTGTCAGACCGCGGTCTATCTCGTTCATGAGGGAAAAGAGGAGCTTGTGCTGCAGGATGTGGTGAATATCACGCCGGAAGGCTCGACGCTGAAGCTGGTCAACCTTTTCGGTGAAGAGAAAGTGCTGGAGGGCAGGATACGTCAGATCGACTTGCTCTCCCACCGGATCATCATCCGGGGAGCGAGTGACGAGTGACGCCGGCCGCTCGCCGCTTTTTCACTCGGTCTTTTCCTTGACAAGCCTATCTCCCATCTGTTCTATTTAAAAGCGAACTACCAAGTGTTTCTTGTGAAAGAGGGCTGAATGAAGAGGATAGCCATTATAGGGACCGGGTCATATGTCCCGGAAAAGGTGTTGAGCAATCATGACATTGAGAAATTCCTCGATACGTCGGATGAATGGATATATACGCGGACCGGCATAAGGGAGAGGCGGGTTGCGGACAAGGATGCGGCGACGTCCGACCTCAGCAAGATCGCCTGTGAGCGCGCCATGGAAATGGCGGGCGTGTCGAAGGACGATATCGACCTTATTGTCCTTGCCACCATCACCCCGGACACACACTGCCCGGCAGGGGCCAACTGGCTCGAAGCGAAGCTCGGCTGCCACCGTGCGGTCTCTTTCGATATCACCGCGGCGTGCTCGGGGTTCATTTTCGCGCTTCACGTGGCCGACAACCTCATACGCTGCGGCGCGAACAAGACGGCCCTCGTCTGCGCGGGCGAGATCATGACAAGGGTTGTCAACTGGGAGGAGAGGGAGAGCTGTATCCTGTGGGGCGACGGCGCCGGGGCGGTGGTGCTCACCGAAACGGATGCCGGCCACGAGGTCCTTTCCACGCACATTCATACGGACGGTGCAAACGGCGACACCCTCCTGATGCCGGGAGGCGGCTCGATGACGACCCCCATTTCGCACGAGAGCGTCGACAAGAAGCTCCACGTGCTCAAGATGATCGAGGCGAACAAATCGTTCAAAGTCGCGGTGAGCAGGTTCGCGGAGGCAGCAGAGGAAGCGGCCGCCTCGCGCGGCTACACCATGGACGACATCGACGTGATCATCCCCCACCAGGCAAATATCAGGATCCTCCAGGGCATGGCGAAGAAGCTGAAGGTCCCCGCGGAGAAGGTCTATATGACCATCGAGCGGTACGGCAACATCTCTTCCGCCACGGTCCCCATTGCGCTCGATGAAGCGGTCGGGGACGGTACCATCGGCCCCGGCAAGCGCGTGGTCTTGACCGCGTTCGGCGGCGGGCTCACCTGGGGGAGCAGCCTGGTGCAGTGGTAGCACGTCGGCGTTGTCCGGCGGAGCCTGCCGTATCCGACCTAATCGTTCGAGCTGATTAGCGTGAAGCTCTGGGTTTCCCTTCCGCTCGCCACCGGTCCATCGCCGATGGCCACCCGGCGCTGGGACGTCATCTCCGTCACATAGTCCTGGAGGACGCGGTAGCTCAGGAAATTGGTATCGACTAGCGACGCGCCGATGCTTTTCCCGTCGTCCGAATGGATATGCCGGAGGCTGCACTCCATGGTAAGGGGTTTTTCGCTCATATGCAGGGTGAAGACGACGGATATTTTGGAATTGGGCCGCATGTCGCGGGGGAAGCTGATGGGGATCGAGAGGTTGACGCCTCCGAGGGAGACGTCGTTGACCACGCCCGCGTAGACGGTGCCGTCGAGACCGCTCACGAGCGCGGGGGCGGAGATCCTGATCCGGGGGTAGCGCCGCTTCTCTTCGTTTACCGCCTTGGGCTCTCTCTGCGCGATATAGTCGTGCAGGATGTTCTCGATGACCGAAGAGAGGGTCCTCCTCTCCACCAGCGAAATCTTTTCCAGGGCCTTGCGCAAATCCTCGCTTGTGCGGAAGCATATCGCCGTATCTCGCATCGTCTCCCCCTGCGTGACAAGTAGCGGCGTTGTGCGCCTACATTTCGTATAACACGCGGCCATAGGCAAATGCCATCAAATGTATCCCGGGCTGCACAAAAAGTCAGACATACATGCACGCGCGCGACATGGAGTCTCACCCGTCTCGCCAGAGGGCGAGAGAAAAGCGGCAGGTGCCCTTTACAATCCAAAAGATCAGGTGTCTTGACTGAAGCAGGTGTGAAGCAGGTGTTTTGACTTGAAAATAGGGATTCGAAGTGGTAGTCAATAGGAGATCTTTCGATTTTCGAGGATAGCGAGAGAAATCGGCTAAGGAGGAGGGGACCATGAAGATCGTCGCCATTGTGGGCAGCCCGAGGGGAGTAAGAGGGGCGACAGGCGCTCTCACCAGGATAGTGCTTCAGGGGGCTGAGAGCCTTGGCGCCACGTGCGAGACCTTTGCCATCAGGGGGCAGGAGGTAAAACCGTGCAAGGCGTGCGATACCTGCCATAAGGTGGGCTCATGCCCTCAGAAGGATTCATTTCGCGCGATCAGGGAGAGCGTTGACGCGGCCGATGGCCTCATTCTCGCAACCCCCAACTACATATCCCATGTGAGCGCGCAACTGAAAGCTTTCTTTGACCGCTGCTGCGGAGTGGTTCATTGCCAGGGCTTTGAGGGGAAATATGGGGCGGCGGTCGTCACTTCCGGAGGAGGGGATGAGGCGCCCATCGCGGAGTACATGAACCAATTTCTTGCCGTCACGGGCGCCGTTCCCGTCGGCTCCGTGTGGGCGACCATGGGGCAGATCCAAGGTCACGACTTCCCTGCGGAAATACGGGAAAAGGCTTATTCCCTGGGCGAGAGGCTCGTGAAGGCGTGGGGCGCCAAAGAGATCACCCCCGAGTACCGGGAGATTACCCTTCGGTTCAGGGAGCGCATGCGCTCGCTGATGCTCTGGCGCAAACAAGACTGGCCTTATGAGTATGAGTACTGGAAAACGTGCCGGGGTCTGAAAGCGTAGTACTCCTCATTCGTGCTACAATTGTCCGATGAAGGTACTTTTCGTCTCGGCCAACCGGACGGAAATCAATATGCGCACCGTGCCTCTGGGCCTGGCCTGTGTGGCCCAGGCACTGAAGCAGGCCGGGCATGACGTAGAGATCCTGGACCTGATGGACGTCGCAGAGGTCTCGGAGAGCCTCTCCGGGGCGGTCCGGCGCGTGAGGCCCGAGGCAATCGGCATATCCCTAAGGAACATCGATGATCAGAACATGGGGTCGGCCCATTCGTTCTTCACAGAGGCCAATGCGATTATCCGGGAAGTAAAGTCCCTCTCGTCTGCGCCGGTCATACTCGGCGGCGCCGGCTACAGCATCTTTCCGGAAAGTGCGCTGGAGAGGCTCGGTCGCAGATATGGGCATCTGTGGAGAGGGCGAAGAGCCGTTCAGGCTGCTCCTCGAAAGGATCGAGAAGAAGCAGCCCCTCGGAGGCATACCGGGGCTTTACGTGAGAGGAAAAGGGCTCCAGGGGGGCTCGACGTTTCGTCAGAGACCTCGACCGGCTGCCCCTTCCTTATGGCCGGCTCCCGGCTCTGCCGGGAAGTGGTGAGGCCGTTCTTCCCGTCCAGACCAGGCGCGGCTGCCCCTTCGGATGTTCCTACTGTTCCACCGCGTCAATCGAAGGCACGTCGATCCGTAGAAGGTCTCCGAAAAAGGTCGTGGAATGGATCGCCCGGCGGACCGAAGGGCATGTGCGTCAGCTCTATTTTGTCGATAACACCTTCAACTTGCCGGCATCCTATGCCAAAACCCTTTGCCGGGAGCTTGCAGCCGCAGCGTGCGGGGTTTCGTGGAGATGCATCGTCTACCCCTTCCGCATGGAGGAGGGCCTGGCTGCCCTTATGGCCGAGGCCGGTTGCGCGGAGGCGTCAGTGGGGTTCGAGAGCGGATGCGAGCGGATTCTCAGGACGATGAACAAGCGGTTCGGCCTCGATGACATCACGCGTACTCGCGTTGTGCTGGCTAAGTTCGGCATCAGGTGCATGGGGTTCCTTCTTCTCGGCGGACCGGGAGAGACGCGGGATTCCGTGGAGGAGAGCCTTGCCTTTGCCGATTCCCTCGATCTGGACGCCTTAAAGGTAACGATCGGCATTCGTATCTATCCCCGGACCCCCCTGGCCGATGCCGCGCAGAAAGGAAGGGGTTATCACGGCCGGGGACGATCTCCTGTCCCCCCGGTTCTACATGGCGCCGGGGCTGGAAGACTGGGTCAGGGAGACTGTAGCCGCATACGCCGAACGCAGGCCGAACTGGATCGTGGACAAGTAGCGCGGTGGAATTATCAACCGGCGACCGGGCGGCGATAAGGCGATCCCGAGGCCCCCGAGAGCCCCGGGTTTATCTGAGGTTCAACGGCTCCTGACAAACCTGACGGGCATGCCGCCCGCGGCCCTCTGTATGGCCAGGCGCAGGTCCTTTTTCAGCAGCGGCTTGAGGAGCACCTGCCCGATGCCGTAGAGTGACGCCTTTTTCAAGGTACGGGGCAGATCCAGGCCGGCCGTCACAATGATAACGGGGAGCTCGGGACGGACCTCCCGCATCCGCCGGCACATCTCGCTGCCGGCCATCCCGGGCATGATCTCGTCTGCAATGATGAGGTCGAATTCGTGGGGGTTCCCGTTGAAAAGTTCGAGGGCCTGCACGGCGTTGTGACTTGGGGCAACGAAATAACCCAGTCGGCGTAGTATCTCCGACTGGGCTTCCAGCAAGGCCTGCTCGTCGTCGACGAGGAGTATGCGTTTTATGGTGGGGCCGGGCTCTTCCACGTCTGCACTCCTGCCGTTTGAGAAACCGTTCGTTCCATACGACCGGCCAAAGACAAGCTTGCCTTGCAGCGGCAACGACGACCACGATGAGGATCTATTACGACTATACCCCTCCGTTTTGTGTGAATGCAAGCGGAAATTGCCACGTTTTTCGAGGATTATGTGAAAAGTGGTGCATTGATTCCCTCCCAGGGCCAATTGTGCTATACTACGCGAAAGTTTGCCATCATCCCTCGATAGTCACGCAAAGGGGATGCCGACGGGGCGGACGATCGCATGAAAACCAGGAAAGAAGCTCCCTCTTGAAAACAACCCCGGACAACGCGAAAAAGGGCGCGTCGATGCGCTTGCGGCCAGGCTCCGGGAGGCGGAAGGGGCGCTTGCCGAAGCGGTGCAGGCGGAAACCCGGCGCGAAGCGTATCTGGCCGAGTTGAAAGGGGCCTACGAGGCGCTTAAGGCGGAGACCATGAGGGGCCGCGAGGCGGAAGAGGCGCGCGTGCGTCTGGCCGCCGCCATCGAGGAAGCCGCCGAAGGTGTTGCCGTGATCTCGACCACGGGTGTCGTGCAGTACGTGAATCCCGCTTTCTCGCGCATTACCGGCTATGAGCAAGCGGAAGTGGTCGGAAAGAGCGCGTCCATCCTCGGCCGTGTCGACGCGAAAATCTACGCGTCCTTCATGACGACGATCACGGGCGGGAAAACCTGGTCGGGACGGCTGTCGGGGAGGCGGAAAGATGGTTCGTCCTACGAGATTGAAGTGGTCATGTCCCCCGTGAGGGACGCATCCGGGCAGATCATCAACTACGCGGCCCTTTCCCGGGACGTCACCGAGGAGATCAGGTTGGAGAGCCAACTCCGCCAGGCCCAGAAGCTGGAGGCCATCGGGACCCTCGCAGGCGGCATCGCCCACGATTTCAATAACATGCTTGCCATCATTATGGGAAACGCGGAGCTGGTGCTCGATGACCTGGAACACATGGAAGGGCCGCGAAGGAACCTGGAGCACATCCTCAAGGCCGCCAAGAGAGGCCGCGACCTGGTGAAACAGGTCCTCATGTTCAGCCGGAAGACCGGCCATGGGCGGAAACACCTGGCGCTGACCCCGCTCCTCGGTGAGACCTGGAAGTTCCTCTGTTCCTCCCTGCCGTCCACGATCGAGATGCACGCGGACCTCCGGGCGGATGCGGACAGCGTACTTGCCGACCCGGCGGAGATGCAGCAGATCCTGATGAACCTCGCGACAAACAGCGCGTACGCCATGCGGGAGTCGGGAGGCGACCTGACCATGGGCCTCTCCACCGTTTTCTTCGGCCCCGCAGACCCGCTGCCGGTCGTCGATATGCTGCCCGGCAGCTACGTGGTTCTGACCGTCAGCGACACGGGTGTGGGCATGACCGACGCCGTGCGCAGGAGGATATTCGAGCCGTTTTTCACCACCAGGAGGGCGGGTGAGGGCACAGGGATGGGGCTCGCCGTGGTCTACGGCATCGTCAAGGCTCACGGCGGAGCCATTAACGTCGAGAGCACGCCCGGTGAAGGCACCTCGTTCGGCGTCTACCTGCCGTTGACCGTGGTCTCCGCACCCGGCGAAGGCGTCGGCGACGCTCAACCCTTCCGTGGTGGGCACGAGCGGATACTCTTCGTCGATGACGAAGAGATGCTCGCTTCGGCCGGCCGGATGATGCTTGAACGCCTCGGGTACGAGGTAACGGCCGTCACCTCGAGCATGGAAGCGTGGCGTCTCTTCCTCGGAGACCCCAAGCGGTTCGACCTGGTGATCACCGATCAGACCATGCCCGGCATGACAGGGGCAATGCTTGCGGAGAAGATCCTGCGCGTGAGAAAGGATATGCCGATCATCCTCTATACGGGGCACAGCGACACCATCTCGCCGGAGAAGGCGCAAAGCTTGGGCATCAGGGCGTTTTCGATGAAGCCGGTCGTCAGGGGCGAGCTGGCGAGGACCGTACGCCGGGTGCTCGACGGCGGACCGACCGACGGAAGCGGGGCGCGGGAATAGTGAAAAGGGAGGAGTCGGGAACCGTTCAATAGGTCCTCTAGGTCGAACGGGTCGAATAGGCCCTATTAAAGAGCGAAAATGGGGACAAGAGACGTAGCGGCGGGTTTCACGCTCAACTCGTCTTTCGGCACTCTGCGCTCGCTACCGTGATTGCTTCTTCTCGAGAGCGCCGCCCACCGCGCGAGCGATCTCGTCCCTGGTGAAAGGCTTCATGATAACGGCGCTGATGCCCGCCTCCGTTGCCGCGTCTGCGTCGACCGACTGGCTGTAGCCCGTACAGAGGATGACCGGGATATCGGCCCTTGCCTTGCGGAACAGACCGGCCAGCTCAAGACCTGTCAAGCCGGGCATGGTCTGATCGGTGATCACGAGGTCGAACCGCATCGGGTCCCGTCGGAAGAGCGCGAGGGCCTCGCTGCCGCTCGTGATGCCCGTCACCGTATAGCCGAGTTTCTTCATTACTTGCCCGCCCAGGTCCACGATGATCTCTTCGTCGTCGATGAAAAGGATGCGTTTGCGGCCCCTGGTGACCGCCCGCTCCGCGACGGTGTCTCTGCCCGGCTCCTGCCCGGTCCGGGGCAGGTAGACCGTGAAGGCGGCGCCTTTACCTTTCGGGCTCTCCGCCGTGATGTGGCCGCCGTGCTGCCTCACGATGCCGTGCACCACCGAAAGACCGAGCCCCGAACCGGAGGTCTTCGTGGTGAAGAAGGGGTCGAACACTTTGTCGATGACCTCGGGGTGTATGCCGCATCCCGTATCCGATACCACGAGCTTTACATAGGTGCCGGCATCCATCCCGCCGGTATTGCCCCCTGCCGGGATGCGAAACGGGCAGAGAGCGATGTCGAGGACGCCGCCCTTCTCCCCCATCGCCTGGGCCGCATTCGTGCAGAGGTGCGTGAGGACCTGCTGCATCTGGCCGGCGTCTCCGAGGATGACGGCCGGCTCGGCGTCGATAGTGACTTTGATGCTGACGGCGGGGGGGATGGAGGACCGGATAAGCTCTACCGTCTCCCTGACGACACTGCCCAGGTGCAGCGGCGTCAATGCGGCCCCGGTCTTTCTGCTGAAGGTGAGCAGTTGGCTGATCAGCTCACGGCCGTGGCCCCCTGCCTCCAGCACCCTCTGGAGGTAACGGTCCTGGCGGCTCTCTTTGGGCACATGGTCTTTCGCCAGCTCGGTAAATCCGATCATTGCCGCGAGCACGTTGTTGAAGTCATGGGCGATACCCATTGCCATGACGGCGAGGGCCTCCATCTTTTCCGTGCGGCGGCGCTTGAGCGAACCGAGCTGCTCCTGCTCTCGCAGCTCCTGCTCGATCCGAAGGAGCGACAACTCGCGGAGAAGCCCCTCCATGCCCTGCTGTGATGAGGAAAAGAGCCGGTCGGGGTGCTCAGCCAGCAACTGCTCCGCCTTTTCCCGCAACGTTCGGGGTGTCTTCGATTGGGGCTGGCTCACCATAGGTCTGGCTCCCGTTCCTCACCGGACGCGTCTTCATGCCCGCAAGAAAAGTCGTGTGTGGCCGAAACAAAAATTATACTAGAGTATGCTTTCGAGATAAAGGGTAAGTTTATAGGTTAAGTTTTGTATTGCCATCTCTTTCCTGTCGGTCGCATAATATGTCCGCGTGGAGCTTCCGGCTGCTGTTTTTACGCGGCTTTTCAGGACGTGTTTTTTGCTCAAAGAACGTTTACATTTAGCTTTCGGGGGCGCCTCAAGGCCCGGGGAGGTGAACCATGAAGAACATCTCCCGTCGATTGCTTCTCTGCCTCGCGTTTTCACTCGCTTCCCTTTCTATGGTCAGGCCGGGAGACGCGACATTAGGCGGATCTGCCGATTCGGTCGAGTCTGATAGACGAGCGCTCGCGGCCGACCGCGGCGGCACGACCGCGCAAAACGGTTACACGGTTCAGGAGATCAATTATGGCGGCACGACGGTGCGCGAATATATCTCTTCCTCGGGCATCGTATTCGCCGTCGCCTGGAACGGGCTAAGACACCCCGATCTTACGGCCCTTCTCGGCTCGTACGCGGACGAATACCGGAGGACGCTGCAAAATACACCGCGCCAGCCGGGCGTGAGGCATCTTTCGGTGAAAACGGACGGGGTGGTAGTCGAGAAGTGGGGACACGTGCGGGACCTGCGGGGGAGGGCCTATGCCCCGGACCTGGTCCCGCCTGGGGTGACTATCGATGAAATCAAGTAGGATACTGCTTCTTTGCGTGGTCCTTGCGATAGCAGCCGGATGCGGCGGCGGTGGAGGCGGCGGCTCGTCGGGCGCTCCTCCCGCGGCTCCGTCTCCCCCCGGCGTCAGCCTTCCCAATGGGCTCACCCTTCCCGCGATGTCCGGCAGCAACGTGATCACCCTCACCATCGACGGCTCGGAATGTTCGGCGGCCACCGTGGCCCAGTGGCCGAACAAGCCGTGCGTGAGCGTGACGATCTGCGATCCAAGCAACCCCGCTTCCTGCCAGGCTATCAGCGATATCACCCTCGACACGGGGGACTACGGGCTCCGCATATTTCAACAGGTCGTCTCGCCGGGCCTGCTCGCCGCCTTCACACAGGTGCGGTCCGGCTCGCTCCCGGTCTATGAGTGCACCGAATACGGCGACGGCTCGGCCGTCTGGGGGCCGGTCCAGAGGGCGGGCGTCGTCCTCGGGGCCGAGCCGGCGGTCACCGTGCCTATCCAGGTGATCGGGTCCAGCGCAGGCAATCCGTCAGTGGTCTGTGTGGGACATGCCGGCGCTTTCCGACCCGACCACTGCCCTGTACAACGGGAGCCTCGGGGTCGGCTTCTTCGTCCAGGACTGCGGCGATCCATGCGCAACCAGCCCGACTAGGAAGTACTTCACGTGCAGCGGCGGCACGTGCTCCCAGACTGCGGTCCCCCTCACCGACCAGGTTCAGAACCCGGTCGCGGGCCTTCCGGTCGACAATAACGGCGTCAGCGTGCTGCTCCCCAGCGTCCCTTCCGGTGGATCACCCTCGGCCGCCGGCTACCTCGTGCTCGGCATCGGCACCAGGTCGAACAACAGCCCCTCCGGGGTCGTCGCGTACGGCGCCGACTCCAATGGGTACTTCACCACGGTCTTCAACGGCGTCTCTTACCAGGCCTTTCTCGACTCGGGCTCCAACGGCCTCTTCTTCCACGACAGCGCGCTTCAGCCAAACAGCGACCTCTGGTTCTGCCCCACGTCCACTCAGACCCTCTCGGCCACGACTACGGGGTGGGCCGGTTTCCCGAGCGGCAGTATTCAGTTCCAGATCGCGAATGCCAACACCCTCTTTCTCTCTCCGAACAACGTGTTCTCTGACCTCGGCGGGTCCATGCCGGGTCAGTTTGACTGGGGGCTCCCCTTTTTTCTCGGAAGAAACGTGTACGTGGGCTTAGAGGGGACCGCATCCGGCCTGGGCACGGGGCCGTACTGGGGGTACTGAAGCGACGGGGGACAATTATTTGAAGGGTCGGCCCGTTCGATCGATGATGCGTTATTCGAAAGGTTCTCGGCCTATTTCGCGAGCGTCTTCAACTGCCGAACCTCGGCTCTGGCCATCTCGGCCCGCTCCCCCGAAGGCTCGACTTTCAAGAAATCCTCCCAGGCGGCGATCGCCCCGTCCATATCCTTTTTGTCATGCTGGAGCACCACGCCGAGGTTGAACCTGCTGTTCCTATGGGTGGGGCTCAGCCGGGCAGCCTCCCGGAACTGCTGCACCGCGCGGTCATAATCGTTGACGGCCCTGTACATGATGCCGAGATCGGTACGGACGTCGGGGTTTTTCGGATCGACGGCAAGCGCCCGCAGGTACACCTCGATTGCCTTCGGGTACTGGTTCGCATCAAAATAGAGGTTGCCGAGATTGATGAGGGCCTGTCCGTTTCGAGGGTCCTTCCGGACGGCGGCCTCCAGCCTGGCCGCCTCATCGGTGTCGAGGACGCGGGGAGCGGCCTCGGCCCGCATGCTTGTCGGGTTTTTATCGTGCTCGCGGCTGTAGAACTTTATGCCGCCGAATGCACCCGCCAGGAAACCAACGACAAAGGTGACGATAACGAGGATTATCACGTTTTCTTTCTTCATGCACTCACTTTAAACGTTCTGCGAAGCAATTTCAAGAGGGGATGAAGAGGGCGACCGGAACGGACGCGGCGGGGCATGGCGTGCCCCCTATTTTACTTCCCCGAATGATCCGAATTCTGCTATACTCCGTCGTGTCCTTCATTGCCGATTTGCATATCCATTCACGCTACTCCAGGGCGACGAGCCCGCAGATGGCGCCGGAGGTCCTTTGGAAGTGGGCACAGCTCAAAGGCATCACCGTCGTCGGAACGGGTGATTTCACTCATCCCGCATGGAGGGGCGAGCTCGAGGAGAAGCTTGAGCCCGCCGGCAACGGGCTCTTTCAGCTCAGAAAGGAGCGCAGGCCGGGGGGTGTGCCCGACTCGTGCAAAAACGAGGTCTTTTTCCTCCTTTCCGCCGAGATAAGCTGTATTTACCGCAAAAGCGGCAGGACCCGGAAGGTCCATTGCCTCATTTTCGCGCCTGACATGAAGGCCGCGGCGCGGCTCGGTCTTGCGCTTTCGAAGATAGGCAACGTCGCCTCCGACGGCAGGCCCATACTGGGGCTCGACGCGGAGGTGCTGCTCAGGATGGTCCTCGACATCTCACCTCAGGCCATGCTGGTCCCGGCGCACGCCTGGACGCCGCATTTCTCGGTATTCGGCGCGGCATCCGGGTTCGATTCGCTGGAAGAGTGCTTCGGCGAGCTGACGCCGCACATCCATGCCCTGGAAACCGGCCTCTCTTCCGATCCGCCCATGAACCGGCGCGTCGGTGCGCTCGATTGCCTCGCCCTCCTTTCCTGCTCCGATGCCCATTCTCCGGCCAAAATGGGAAGGGAAGCAACCATCTTCGGGACGGAGGTCTCCTTTTCCGCGATCACCGAGGCTCTCAAGACGCGCCGCGGCCTCCTCGGCACCGTAGAATTCTTCCCGGAGGAAGGGAAGTACCACTACGACGGCCACCGGCAATGCGCCGTCTGCTGCTCGCCGGAGGAGACGATCGCCCACCACTACCTCTGCCCGGTTTGCGGGAAGAAGCTCACCATGGGCGTCGCCCACCGCGTCGAGCTGTTGGCCGACAGGGAGTGCGGGTCCGGGCAGGCCGCCGCGCTCCCCTATTGGCCGGCGATCCCCCTTGCCGAAGTACTCGCGGAGGTCATGGGTGTGGGCGCCGCGAGCAAGGCCGTGCAGGAGGCGTACATGAGGCTCCTCGCTTCGCTGGGCAGTGAGCTCAGGGTGCTTTTGGAGACGCCGCCGGCCGACATCGCCGCCGCCGCGGCACCGCGTGTGGCGCAAGCCATACAGCGGGTACGGCAGGGGCTCGTCCACATCAGTCCGGGCTACGACGGCCGGTACGGCTGCGTAAAGATATTCTGATTACCGCGCCTCCCTCGCATCGGTGGCAGCGGCGCCCTGACGGCGCCCCGCATGGCCTTTATCGTCCGCTGAGGCCGGCGTGGTCAGCGGGTCGCCTTTCGTTTTTGTCGAGGGTATGCGTGATTCGCAGGGGACCTTCGTCTGGCAGAGGCCGCAGCCGTACGCCTCTAACCCGTAGACTTCCAGTGCACGGGTCCGCTGCACGGTGTCGATGTACTCCCTGCACTTCTCTTTGTCGTGTCCCTGGGCGGTGATGGCGCCGACAGGGCAGCGGCCCATGCATTTGCCGCACGCGCCCGCCTGGGAAAAGAAGAGGCAATATGCGTGGGGGTCGTTATAGGGCCTCGGCGTAGCCGGGATGGAAAGGCGCGCGACGACCGAGCCGCAGCGCATAGCCTTGCCGACCGGGGTGATGAGGCCGTCGCAGAGGCCGAAGGTGCCGAGACCTGCTGCGTAGGCCGCGTGCCGCTCCGACCAGGTGGAGGCAAAGCCGTACCGCTCCGACATCTTGAAGGCAAAGGACGACAGGTTTTGCGGGGCCAGGGCCTGATAACCCGCGTCACCCAGCCTGGAGACCAGGTAATCCCTCAGCTTCACGTTGAACTCTTCCCCGAACTTCCTCGACCGGACCCAGCGCTCGGAGGCGTTGGCCGCCTCTTTCCTGTTGTCGGCTTTCGTTGCCCGTGTCTGAGGCAGTATCCAGGTGATGACGGTGAGCTGCTCGGGCGTGATCCAGACATCGGGAAAGGCCTGGGTAAATGCCTCGGTCGGCGTCCAGTGAAAAGGGCCTATACGGGCTTTGAATTCGGCATAGAGCGGATCGTCGCCGCTTGAAAAGCCGACGAGGGGCACGTCGAAAGCGGGTTCATCGTGCGTACCGCCGAGGTTATTCGCCGGCGACTTCGCAAAGTCCCTGATGGACTCTTCCACCCATGCGGAGAGGCTGAACCGGTCTTTCGTCGGCATATGAAACTCCTTCGTCGATTGACGGGGTGTAGGTGATGCCGTTGGAACAACGACGTAGCCAATCTACTATAGTATACCAGAAAATTTCACGCCGGCCAAAAGGTTTTTGAGAGCGATCCATGACGGAAAGGACGCGCGGTGACATTTTCCTGACACCCGCACCGTCAAGCCCCGCCACAGGCAAGCCGGCCGGTAGTCGTACAATGCGCAAAAAAAGGGCGCGGCGCAAGCCGAAAGCGGGTGGCCGGGTTTCCTGGCACGGTGATTGCATCCCGACCAAGGATAAGTACATGAATATCGCATTCAGATAAGGAGCCGCATGATTAGCCCGGTTGGATTTTCTCCGTTTTCTTTTCGGGAGACCGATGGGGCGGAGACCTCGCCCCCCGCCATCGACCCCCAGACGGCCGGACCGGCCGGCAGGGCGAGCACATTCCTCACCGTTCTGATGGAACGGGTCGCGCAGCTCAACGGGCACATGCCGGCGAAGCAGCATGGTTCGGCGTCCTCGACGCCGCAGGTCACGGACCCTTCGTTAGGCCGGTCGGGCAGCGAACGCGGCGCGAGGGGCAGCGCTGCCGTCGACCCGCACGGTGGGGCGCCCAGGGAGGCGCTCCGCTTTGTCCTTGAGCACGAAGGGAGCGGCTATGTGGCGAACGACGCGGGCAGGGAATCGTCCAAATACGGGATCCTTCAGGCTACCGCGACGCGGTGCGGCTACAGCGGGGACATGCGGCACATGTCGCAGGCCGAGGCAGAGGCAATCTACCGGAAACTATGGGACGAGTCGGGCAGCCGGAACCTGCCTGCGGGACTTGCGCTTGTCCACTTCGATACCTATATGAACAGCCCCCAGGCGGCGAAGAAGATGCTGCAATCATCGGGAGGCGACACCGACACGTATCTGCGGCTCCGCACACAGCGGTACGCCCGTCTCTCGCAATTAAAGCCGACAAGATACGCGCGCTATATGAAAGGCTGGATGAAGAGAATCCAGGATCTTCGCACCGTGGCGGCGCAAACCGGGCCGTCATTCACAAAGGCATCCGTATGACATGTCCAAGCACCATGTCCTCCCCGTTGTTTCCTCTTCTCGCTGAAAGGCAGGGGCTTCATTGCCCCTGCCTTTCAGCACCCTCTTCGAAAAGAAAGTAAAAGAAGTGACGAGTGACGAGTGGCGAAGAGAAAAGAGAGTGTTGAATGTTGAATGAAGGGTATAGCGTGGAAGCAGTGGCCAGGTAATACACTCTAAGTTCACTCGGCACTCGTCACTCTTCACTTGGCACTTCCTCACGAACGGCGAAGAAAAGTGAAAAGCGGCCGGCAGCCGTGGTATATAGTATTCATGCACGGTTTTCTCCGCACGGGCTTCGAGGAGGGCCTGCGCCGCTTTTTCAAGCTCTATTTCCGCCTCGTCCACCGCGTCAGGGTCGAGGGCCTGCAGCGCGTGCCAAGGGAGGCGGCCAGGCTCATCGTGGTCGCCAACCACGCCTCCCTCCTTGACGGCCTGCTTGTCTGGACGTACCTCAAGCTGCCGCTGAAGATCGTCGTGGACCGGACAGTGGCAGCGAAGCTCCTCTTCCGCCCCTTTGCGCGCAACAGCCATACCATCGAGATCGATTCCATGAACCCTTATGCCCTGAAGGATGTCACCCGCCTGGTAGCGGGGGGTACGCCCCTGCTCATCTTCCCGGAAGGCCGCATGACCATGACCGGCAGCCTTATGAAGCTCTATGACGGGACGGCTTTTGTGGCGCTGCGCACCGGCGCCTCTATTCTCCCCCTCCACCTCCACACGTACGGCACGCTCTTTGCGAAGAAACACCCCGGCCGCAGGTTCTTCAGCCGCATCTCTCTCACCGTCGGCAAGCCCCACCCACCTTTGTCTCTCGACCATCTGCCGCGCAACAAGAGGAAGCAGGAGGCCACGAGGGCCATCTATCGGATGCTCTCCGAGGTCTACCTGGAGGCGCGCGCCGCGCCGTCGACCCTTGGGCGCGAGTTCATCCGCAGGTGCAGGGAACATCGCGGGAGGCCGCTTTTTGACGACACGACCGGCAGCCGGGTGACCTACGGGAAAGCCCTCGCCGCCGCGTTTGTCCTGGGCCGCCTGCTGGCTGACGGCAACGGGACCGTCGCCATCATGCTGCCGAACCTGACCGTGACCGCCCTCGTCTTCATGGGCCTGCAAATCTTCGGGAAGACCGCCGTATTCCTCAACTATTCGGCAGGCCGCGCCGCCATCGGGCACGCCCTTGCAATGGCCGACCCCGCCGTGGTCGTCACGTCGCGCGCCTTCCTCGAGAGGATGCGCCTCGCGGAAGACCTCTTCGGGACGCGGCAGGTCGTCTTCGTGGAGGACCTGAAAGCCCGTATCCGCGCCCGGGACAAGGCGTGGGGCTTATGGCGCAGCTTTTTCCCCGGCGGCTATCGGCACTTCTCTCCCGGCGCGGAGCAGTCGACGGCGTGCATCCTCTTCACCTCCGGCTCGGAAGGTGCGCCGAAAGGCGTCTGCCTCTCCCACGAGAACCTTATCACGAACGTCCACCAGGCGCTCTCAAGGATCGATGTCTCCTCTCAGGACCATTTCTTTAACGCCCTGCCGCTCTTCCACGCCTTCGGTCTTACCGTAGGGACGATCATCCCGATATTCCTCGGCAGCCGGGCGTTCTTCCACGTAAGCCCCCTGCATTACCGCATGGTCCCCGAGCTGGCCTACGCGAAGGGATGCACGGTCCTGTGCGGCACCCCCACCTTTCTCAGGGGCTACGGCCGGCGGGCAAACCCCTACGATTTTTATGCCATGCGCCATCTCTTCACCGGCGCAGAAAGGCTCCCCGACGCGCTGTTCGACGACTACGCGAAGAAATTCGGGATACGGGTGCTGGCAGGCTACGGGGTCACGGAATGTTCCCCCATGGTGAGCATCAACAGCGCCCTTGAGCACGTGTACGGGACGGTGGGGATGGTGCTGCCCGGCATAGAGTACAAGCTTGCGGCGGTGCCGGGCATAGACGCGAGCAGCGGCCGCACCGGCAAGCTCCTCGTCCGGGGCAGGAACGTGATGAAGGGGTATCTCAAGGACGAGAAGGCGAACCACAAGTACCTCGTCGAGGACGGGGGCTGGTATGACACGGGCGACGTCGTCGAGATCACCGAAGAAGGGTTCCTGAAGATCGTGGGCAGATTGGGGCGCTTTGCCAAGGTGAGCGGTGAGATGGTCTCCCTCGGCGCGGTGGAGGACGCCCTCGCGGACGTGTTCGGCGGCCGCAATTGGGTCGTGGCGGTGATCGCGAGGCCGGATGAGAAGCGGGGCGAGAGGCTTGCGGTGGTCACGAACAACCCCGGCATCGACGCAAAGGCGGTCAGGCAGGCGCTGTTGGGAAAGGGCTTTTCCGAGCTGGCAATCCCCCGGGATGTGCGCTTCATGAAGGAGATGCCGAAGCTGGGCACGGGAAAGGTCGATTACATCGCACTCCAGGGGATGATCGAAGGGTGAAGAGGGGAGAGGAACGAAAAAGGCGCCGACGGGAAGGAGAAGACCTGACCGGAAATACTATTTGACGCGGCAACCCATTTTATGTTTAAAATAATGCATGGATTTATGTGCAACTGAAATGAATATGATGTGCACCATCTGGTGGTGGGATAGCTAACCGGCTGTCCCAGTGAGAGAGACCGTTTAAGCCCTGGGATGGTTGGATCCCGGGACTTAAACGGTTTTTTTTAGCCGCTTTGAGACCCCGAAAGCTCGAAGCGGCTTTTTTTGTCGTGAAGGAGGCTTAAATGAACCGCTTCTTAGAGGATCTTCAGAAGAAAGAACACTGCACTGACGGAGAAGGTCTGACACCCATGATCGAAGAGAGGAAACAGAGGCCACACGGGAGGAAGAACGGGGAAGACGAGGATCTGAAAATGATGCAGCACTTCGTCAGAGATTTTATCGAGCGGTCGGACGACATAGAGCCGCTTTGGTGAAATGCTGACCTGCCCGGCGGGCAAGGAGGGAAATCGCGGAAAGGGCCTTATCAAAAGCCGTTTGTTGCCATAGCGGCCTCTCGAAATCGGGCACCGCGGCCTCCCTCCTCGGAGAAGCTCTAGTTGATAAGCGTCAAAAGGCGCCTCTTTTCCTCGCGGCTCGCGACGGACCCGGGGACCTCCTTCAGCGAGAGGGCTCCGCGCGGGCAAACCTGGACGCACACGGGGTCGGTCCCTTCCTCCAGCCTCTCCGCGCACCTCTCGCACTTCTGCGCCGCCCTGCCTTCCTTATCGGCCGGCATCAAAGCAAAGGGACAAGTGGCCAGACACGGCCCGTCCACGTCGACGGCGAGTCCCGCTTTCGGGAGGAGGTCCCAGGACCGAGGATAGACGATAGGCCCATCTTTTGCCTCGGCATGATGGGCCGCGCAGTCGATCATGCACATCCGGCAGCCGATGCACTTTCCCATGTTCAGCGCGACCGCGTACCGCGCGAGCGGTGCTTCCTTTTCGGGGATCTCTGTGCAGCTCTCGCAGACCATCGGTTCGTAGTCCGCCGCGAAGACCTTGTTTTTTTCCGTGCCCAACATCTCAGCACCTCCTGAAGAGTTTAAGGACTGTCACTTCTCTTAATTAAAGCAAACGATATGCCAGACCTCCGGCTTCGATGGGAATGCGTGATAGTTGTGTAAATGACGTGAAATATCGAGGTGTGACGGACATGGCGGGAGGCTGGGGGTCTTACGCGGCGAAGGCAGCGGAGAGGCGCCCTGAAACCTTGTCGCATCTCGTGCGACCGCACCGGTGGAACGCGAAGAAACCACGCATTGGCGGCGCTAAATGGGCTGATTCGCCCACGCGGGGTGCGCGGGATGCGGGGTGTATGAGCGCAATATACAGGGTATATCGCCGCGACACACTCTTGCCGGTCTGCTCAATAAAAAAATGAACGAAGGGGGATAGGGAGTTGTCCAGCAGTTCTTTCTGTATTCGACGGTTTCATTTTTCTTGTTGCACGGCTCTGCTTTAAGTGGTAAATGTGAAGAAGTCGGAGACTGGGCGCGATGCTGGCGTTTTCTGGCGGGGAGGATGAGCGATGTTGAGGATGGGAGGGATGGATGGGTGTTATGAAGAGGGCGAAGAATAACGGAATCAACGGAACTGCATCCCCCTCGTCAAGGAGACGGCAATGAAGGGAAGCCTTAAAGCGGTTGTCATGTTCCAGGCCGGCATCGCCTTGGCTCTTATGTCCGCCGCGGCGTGTGCCGATAGTATCTCGCCTCCCCACGATTACACGCAGTTGACGAAGAATGGGAACTACATTTTCGTGATGCTCGCACCGGGCGGGTATGCGCCACACCAGAATCCCGCAGTCAGAAAGATGTACAGGCAGTCGGGGCTTTACCGGAATGATGGATCGACCACCCCGCTGTGGGTCGTCTACTGGTATTCATTCGAGGTCTACCCAAGCTCGGACGGCAGGCACCTCGTCCGCATGGGGCCGTGGGCTTCATCCACGGTCCAGACGGCTCTCTCCTTCTATCGAAATGGAGAGGAAATCAAGGAATACCGCATCAGCGACCTGATTCGCGACGAATCGAAACTGCAACGTTCGGTGAGTCATTTCCGTTGGAGATCGGACCTCCAGTTCTACGATGAAAAGGGCCTGCTGTTCTTGAAGACAAAGGACGATCAAACGTACTGGTTTTCCGTTGAGACCGGACAGATCCAGTGACAGAGGGGGGAGGCAGGGTCAGGGTATATGGCTGCGACACGCTCTACCGGCTGCTCAATTGAAAGAAATGACACGACCCACACGCACAGGCGCCCCACGACGCGGGAGCTGTCCGGCAATTTCTTCTTTTTTGCGGCCGGAAGAAATTTTGATGGATGGCGCGTAATCGCCGGCGGCGGGGCGAGGAGCATACATGGGCCACCGGCGGGGCACCCGACTCCATATTGCCTTGCTGGGTCGCACCAGCCTCCATATTGCCTTGGCTGGGTGGCAAGTGACGAGTCACGGCGACGGGGACGCCCGGCCATTGCGCGAAATTAACCCGGCCGACCACAGATTATCTTTAAAGGAGACGATTATGGACATAGCCATCAAGAACAAGTTCGAGCGCCTTTGGAAGAAATACTTTAACGGGAGCGATCTGCCCGTCTCGTTCTTTTACACGGACGAGAGGCCGCCGGGTGCGGAGATGCCCGGGCCTGCGGCGGACCATCGGTGCGTGATAGGGGACCTGGCGAAGGCGAGGCGGGGGAAGGACGTCGCCCTCAACGCCGAGGTGATCGGCTGCGCCGGAGGCAAGAGATACCTCGGTTTCTCAACCGGGCTGAGGCCGGATTTCGACTACTTCCTGTCGTACGGCATACCGGGGAAGGTCGAAGGCGAGCGGTACAAGAAATCGCCCGAGCTGGTGAGGGAGGCGATGAAGAGGCAGCCGGCCTTTATTGCGTCCGGCAGCCTCATCGTGTTCAAGCGATGGGACAGGCTCGCGGAAACGGACTACCCAGACGTGGTGATCTTCTTCGCCGTACCCGACGTCCTCTCCGGCCTGTTCACTCTCGCCGGCTTCGACGAGGCGGGCATCGATGCCGTCTACTCGCCTTTCGGCGCGGGCTGTGCGACCATCGTCCAGTACCCCTATCTCGAAAAAGACGCCGAAAAGCCCCGGGCGGTCATCGGGATGCTCGACGTCTCGGCGCGCCCCTGTGTGCCGGCCGGCGTCGTTAGTTTCGCCGTGCCCATGAAGAAATTCGTGCGCATGGTGGAGAATATGGAGGAGAGTTTCCTCATCACCGATTCATGGAAAAAGGTGCGAAGAAGGATCGTCGCCGCGTCAAAGGCGGAAAAATAGACGGCCGTGCGGGTTACTGCGTTGCCTCACCGGAACGGAGCGGGGTGACGTCCCAGATGCGTCGCGCGTACTCCTCCACCGCCCTGTCGCTCGAGAACTTCCCCGACCGGGCCACGTTCATGACCGCTTTTCTCGTCCATTCCCTGCGGTCCCGATAGGCAATCGAGACGGCCTCCTGGCAGCTTATGTAGGCCTCGTAGTCGGCGAGCACGAAGAAACGGTCGCCGCACGTGAGGCCGTCGAGGATGGGCTGAAAGAGGGCGGGGTTCTCGGCGGAGAAAAAGCCGCTGCCGAGCTGTGCAGACGATCCGGCGCAATTCGCCGTTCTCCTCGATATACTTTCTCGGGTCGTAGCAGGCCTTCAGGGCCTGGACCTCATTGCTGTCGAGACCGAAGCGAAAGAAGTTCTCTTCCCCCGCCTCATCGCGGATCTCGACATTCGCCCCGTCGAGGGTGCCGATGGTGAGGGCGCCGTTGAGCATGAACTTCATGTTGCCGGTGCCGGAGGCCTCGAACCCGGCCGTCGATATCTGCTCGGACAACTCCGCGGCAGGGATGATGAACTGGGCCCGGGTCACGCCGAAATTGGGCACGAAGACCACCTGGAGCTTCTCCCTCACCAGGGGATGGGCGGCGATCACGTCGGCCACATTGTGGATCAGCTTGATGATGAGCTTGCACATGAGATACCCGGGCGCGGACTTGCCGGAAAAGAGGATGGTCCTCGGGGTGAATGAATCGGTCTCTCTCCCTTCGACAAGCCTGTTGTAGAGGGTAATGGCGTGGAATATGTTGAGGAGCTGCCGCTTGTACTCGTGGAACCGCTTTGCCTGGCAGTCGAGGAGGAGAGACGGGTCGATGGTGATCTTGTCGTTCGCCGCAAGGAAAGCGGCGAGCCTCATTTTGTTCGCCTGCTTTATCTCCTCGAAGGCCCCGCAGAAACCGTCGTCCCCGGCGAAGGCTTCCAGGTCGGACAATTGCTCCAGGTCGCGCGTCCATCCGTCGCCGATTGCCCCGGTGATCAGGGCCGAAAGTCCCGGGTTCGCCTCCATGAGCCATCGCCTGTAAGTAATACCGTTGGTGATGTTATGGAAGCGCTCGGGGTACATGAGGTAGAAGTCGTTGAAGATGTCCGCCTTCAGGATCTCCGAGTGCAGCCGGGAGACGCCGTTGGTCGCGTGGCTGCCCACGATGGCGAGCCGCGCCATATGGACGACGCCTCCGCCGCAGCCGGTGATGATGGCGGTCTTTTCTTTCCGTTCAGGCTCGCCGGGAAACCGCCGTGTGACCTGGATAAGGAACCGCCTGTCGATCTCCCGGATGATCTGAAGGTGGCGGGGGAGCAGGTGCCCCATCAGCTCTTCCGACCACGTCTCCAGCGCTTCGGGGAGAATCGTGTGGTTCGTATAGCCGATCGTCCGCGTGGTGATCGCCCATGCGTCTTCCCACTCGAGCCCTTCCTCGTCCACGAAGATGCGCATCAGCTCGGGGATGGCGATGGTGGGGTGGGTATCGTTTAACTGGATCGCCACCTTTTGGGGGAAGGCGTCGTACGTGTCGTGGAACTTCTTGTACCTTCGGAGCACGTCCCCCAGGGTGGCGGCGACGAAGAAGTACTGCTGCTTGAGACGGAGCTCTTTGCCCGCGAGGGAGACGTCGTTCGGGTAGAGGACCTTGGAGATATTCTCGCTGCTGTTTTTGTCCTCCACGGCCTTCACGTAGTCGCCGCTGTTGAAGTACTCCAGGTTGAAATCACGGGTCGATTTCGCCGCCCAGAGACGGAGGGTGTTGACGGAGTTGTTCCTGTATCCCGGCACGGGGTAGTCATAGGCCATGGCGAGTATCTCGTCGGTCTCGATCCACGCCGACCTCGCGCGGCCGTCAGCGCCGCAGTGGGTCTGGACCTGACCGTAGAAGCGGACCGGGTAGAGCAGCTCCGCCCGGGGGAATTCCCAGAAATTGCCGTACCTGAGCCAGTTGTCCGGCGCCTCGGACTGGTAGCCCTCCTTGATCCTCTGAGAGAAGATGCCGTATTCGTATCGTATGCCGTACCCGTAGCAGGGATACCGGAGGGTCGCCACGGAATCGAGAAAGCAGGCGGCAAGCCTTCCAAGGCCGCCGTTGCCGAGGGCGGCGTCCCACTCGTGCTCCAGCACCTCTTCCAGGGAGATGTCGAGGACGCCCACGGCCTCGCGGTACTGCTCGGCAAGGCCGAGGTTGATGAGGTATGAATTGAGGAGCCGGCCAAGGAGAAATTCGAGGGAGAGGTAGTAGACGCGCTTCGTGTCGGCCAGGTAGTACTGCTGCTGCGTGTTGATCCAGTTTTTGATCATGGCGGCCCTCACGGAGAGGACGGTCGCGTTGAACTTGTCCCTGGAGGTGGCCGAATACATGTCCTTCGCCAGACCGAGGGTGAGGTGGTTGAGCAGGGACTTGCGGTAGCGCTCGCTCCCCGCCCTGTCGGGTTCTCCGCCGGGCAGAGGCAACGGCGTCACGTTTGTGTCGGATTCGGCTTTTCGCGTCATGAACGGCTCCTTGTGCGCGTCGATAATCCATGGAGATTATCGGCAGGGGAGGCAGGAAGATAAGAGACGCGAGTTCTTTCAAAAAAAATTGATAAATCGACTTAAGAAATATCTTGACTATGACGATAAGAGTGTATTACAATGTAACACATAAGGAGGACGGCATGGAAAGGGAATCAGGGATGAACGATAAGGGGAGGTTCCAAATGAAAAAAATAGCTTGTCTGGCCTTTGCGCTGTTCTTCATGAGCTTAGGCCACGCTTTTGCGGATTTCTACACGTTCTCCTATGTCGACGGTACGTTCAGCGTCTCGGGGACCCTGACTACCGCCCCCGGGGCCGAGCCTTTGACGGTGACGGGGGGTACCTTGAACACCGCCGCGTTTACCGCGAATTTGTATACGGATGCGGGGGTTATTCCCGCGGGGACCTATGTGACGAGTCCTGCGGGAGCGTTCAATTACGATAACAAACTCTCCCCGAGCTCGACCGGATCAGGCTGGACAGTTTCGAATCCTGGATTGCTGTTTACGGTGGGCACCTTCGGTACTTCCGGTTACAACGAGATCAACATATTCGGGAACGGTGGGGCGAACAATTATTCGTACTATGAAGGGACGGCCGCGGGCAACTACCCTGTGGTCTACAACAACGGCACGTTCACGGTTGCCCAGGCTTCGGCCGTCCCCCTTCCTCCCGCGGCGTGGCTCCTCGGCGGCGGCCTGTTCGGCTTGATAGGGGTCAGGAGAAGGTTCGGGAAGTAAACGGGAATCGGTGCACGGATCGATCGGGAAAAGGCAGAGCCGAGGCCCTGCCTTTTTCTATATATTCGGATTACTTCTCATGTGCCGTAAAGGAGGGACCAGTCGGTGAGGATGTAGATGCCGCCGAGGACCGGGTCCGTCTCGTTGCGCTCCAGCAGGAGGGCCAGGGTTTTGTCCCGCAACTGCACGCCCTTGGGGAGCAATTTGACGCCGCTTGCCGCAAAGACGTCCTCGGCGATCACCATGCCGGGCTTCAGGTCGTCCACGCGGAGCTTCAGCTTGTTGGTTTCGGGCTTTACGTTGTGCTCACGGAGGAATTCTATGAGGAGGTTCGCTATCCTTTGCTCCAGGACCGAATGTATCGCGAGGCGCACCTTGTCGATGACGGCGTCGATCGAGCAGCCTTGCCCGCGAAGCTCTTCTGCGAATACGACGGCCCTGAGGATCCTGGCGTGGCCGGGTATCTCCTCCCCCATCAACCCGTCGGGAAAGCCGGATCCGTCATAGTTTTCGAGCTGGTGATGGACCGCCTCGGCGGATTCCCTGTAGCCCGTCATGGTGGATATGATCATCGTGCCGATGGTCGGGTGCTGGCGGTAGGTGGACCTTAGCTCCGCGGACAGGTTGAGGTACTGCTTGCCCGCCACGTCGTCCGGCAGGCCGACCTTGCCTATCTCGTGCAGGAGAGCGGCGAATATGAGCTGTTTGCGCTTTTCCTTGGGAAATTGGAGCTTTTCTGCGATGAATTTGACGCAAGCCTTCGCATCCTGGGCGCGGTCGCTTGCCCCGGGCACGCGCACTTCGAGGATCTTGAGCAGGATGGCCGTCAACTCCTCGAAGTTTCTCTTGAGGAGCGAGTTTTTCTCATCCAGCCTCTCCTCTTCCGCCTTGAGCTCATCCTGAAGCCTCTTCGCGCCGATCAGGGAGTGGACCCTGGAAGGGAGGATGTGGGGGAGAAGGCCCTTCTCGATATAATCATCGACCCCCTGTTCGAGGCACCATTCGATCGTTCCGACGTCTCCTCTGTCGCAGACGAGGAGGAGCAGGAAAGGGCCGGTCTCTTCATGCGCCTGCGGATGAGAACGGAAGCGCACCCAATCGGCTGCGTCGGTCGGGCTGCATAAGACCAGGTCGGGGGCGAACTCGGACGCGACGAGCCCTCCCTCGCGGGCATCGCGGCTGAGCCGGAATTCGACGGCCTCGTCTCTCCGCAGAATCCCCGCGATCAGGCCGAGGGTTTCCGGATCGTTATTGACCACAAGGACGCGTGATATCCTCCCGGTGTCGATCATCCTCCCTGCTTCCTCGGCGGCAGTCCGCCCGACGGTGCCACACGGCCGGATTGCGCGGGAGGCGCCTCGTGAATTACCGACCCGGTGCCACCCGCGGCCACGAGGATGCTGACGCGCCTGTTCGCGTAATCGAACGGTCTGTCGGGGAGCCTCAGCTTCCTGTCGGCGAAGCCCCGCACCTCCCGTATCTGGCCCTTCGCAAGGCCGCTCGCCTCCAATACCCCGCGCGCGCTGTTGGCCCTGTCTACGCTTAAGTCCCAGTTCGTGTACCCGGACGAGGCGTAGGGCCGGGCGTCGGTATAGCCTTCCACCACGATCTTGTTCGGCAGGGCTGCCAGATGGGAGGCGATCAGCTTGAGCAGCCGGACCGCCTCCGGCTTGAGCTTTGCCTTGCCGATATCGAAGAAGAGACCCTCCGAGACTTCCACGAGGTCGATCCTGAGTCCTTCGGGGGTCAGCATTACCTCGATCTTATCCTTGAACTTACCGAAGTCGGGAATGGACGCGATCTTCTCCTGGATGCTTTTTGCCTCGGCTTTCAGCCTTTCCAGGTCGCCGGCGCGTTTATCGGGGGCAGGGGGGACCGCGACGGGCGGGGTGAAGAGGAGCGGCTTCGGGCCGCCCTGAAGCACGCCGCCCGACCTGGTGCTCGTGAAGGCCCCCGGGTCCTTGAAGTAGGCGGCGATAGCCTCCTTGACATCCGCGCTCTGTCCCAGGATCCAGAGGACGATGAAGAGGGCCATCATGGCGGTGACGAAATCGGCGTAGGCGACCTTCCACGCGCCCCCGTGGTGGCCGCCGTGGTCCCTGCTCTTTTTTACGACAATCCTGACCGGGTTGTTATGGTCCTCTTCCATTATTTCTTGCCCTTTACGTAGTCCTCCATCTCCTGGAAGCCGGGCCTGTAGTCGGTCGGGATCGCCCGCCTCGCGAACTCGACGCAGACTATGGGGTTGAACCCTTTTGCAAAGGCGATCATGGCCGCCTTGATGGTCTCGAAGACCTTAGACTCCTCCTCGTTCGATATATCGATATTGGTCGCCAGGGGCTGCACGAAGCCGTAGGAGATGAAGATGCCGAGAAAGGTGCCGACCAGTGCCGCGGCCACCTTGTGGCCCACCTCTTCGGCCGCGCCCCCGATCGCCTGCATGGTGATGATAATGCCGAGCACCGCCGCCACGATCCCCAAGCCCGGCATCGAATCCCCGATCTTCTGGAGTATTGCCCCCGGCACGGTGCCTTCGTGGTGGTGGGTCTCTATGTCGCCGTCCATCAGCGCCTCCATATCGTGGGGAGGAACACCGCCGAGGATGACGAGACGGAACGTATCACACATGAAAAGGACGAGATGGCGCTCCTTGAGGAAGTGCGGATACTGGCTGAAGATGGGGCTCTCCTCCGGCCTCTCGATGTGGCTTTCGAGGGCGATCAACCCCTCTTTGCGGCTGATCTGGAAGATTTCGTACATGAGCTTGAGGAGGTCGAGGTACGTGCGGCTGCTCACCGAAGAGCCTTTGAAGGAGCCCGTGACCTTGCCGATGATCTTCACGAGTATCTTTGTGGGCGCCGAAATGAGGAGGGCCCCCAGCGCCGCGCAGCCGATGATAAGGAATTCCGCTACTTGCATGAGGACAAGGAAAGGGCCGCCCTCGAGGGCAAACCCACCGAGCACCCCACCGATCACGACGATGCAGCCGATGATTACAAGCAATCTCTCCGTCCTTTTGCAGCCGGGCAACGGGTGCTCCGACCCCTAAGAGGCCGTTCTCCCGGAGTCCTTTCTCTAATTATCGGCACCTGCCCCGGAATACTTTACGTGACGGGAGGGAGGCGATGCTGAATGGAGAATTACAAATTACAAATTATGAATTATAAATTACGAAGTTTGCATGAGGAATTCCTGCGGAATCAGGAAATCGATTGACCGGGCCGGGTCCGGGAAAAGGGGCCAAGAGAGTGATTATTTTCGCAAAGGGCGCAATTTTATTTCCTTCTGTCTCGTGAAATGGTACTTTATTGAGTGAAACCGGACGGAGGTTTCCCGCGTGGAAGGGGCGGCCGGCGGTGCCGGCAGGCGTGCCGGACGGGAGAAGAGCGGGCAGTAGTGAGGGGCATGACAGCGAAGGGCGAGGGCAGAAACGAGACTTTTTACAACAGGTCGCTTGAAAGGGCCCTGCAGATAATGACGGCCTTCAGCAACGAGAGAAAGGCCCTGAGCCTGGCCCAGCTCTCGGAAGCGCTCGACCTGCCCAAGGCGACCGTGTTCCGGCTGTGCGCTACCCTCATCAAGTGCGGCTTTCTCAGGCAGGACCATGAGTTGAAACGGTACTCCCTCGGTATGAAACTGTTCGAGCTCGGGAGCATCGTCGCCACCTCTTTTTCTCTCACCAGGATCGCCTCCCCCTACCTCACGCAATTGCAGGTGAAGCTGAACAAGACGATATTCCTCGGCGTTCTGGACGCGGGAGAGCTGCTTTATCTGGACAAGAGGGAGGATTTGGGCGCATCCATCACCTTCACCTCGAATATAGGCAGGCGGCGTCCTCCCTATTGGGGCATGATAGGCCAGGCGATCATGGCGTATCTGCCGCAGGATGAAATCGACCGGCTCCTCGAGAAAACCCCTCTGGCGGCCACGACAAAGAAGTCCCTTGTCAAAAGAGAGGAGCTCGATGCGCTGCTCCGTCGGGTCAGGGAACAGGGATATGCCCTCGACGAAGGGACGGCCATCGAAGGCGTGGGAGGGGTCGGGGCCCCGATCCGGGACTTTACCGGCAAGGTTGTCGCGGGCGTGGGGGCGGGCTTCTTCTTTTCGCTGGTCGGCTCCGGGGAGCTGAAAAAGATAGTGAAAGAGGTCGTGGAAACGGCGAGGGCGATTTCAAGGGATGCGGGCTACACAGGAGGGGAATAGACGCGTCGTTTTTTCGCTTGACAAGAAGCGCGCCATGCTATAGCATCACTGTATGGAGCGTCATTTTATTCAATGAAACTCTCTTGTTATCGGGCGCGGCAACGGGTGTTTTTCTCAAGCGGCAGGGCAGCGACTGCCGGGATGCTGCCGAAAGAACAGGCAAACCTGCCTGAATCAAACAAGGATCAGGGGTGAGTCATGGATTACTGGAACAACTACACGGAGACTTTGCCACGGGAGAAGCTGAACAAGATCGAATTATCGCACTTCAAGAACCTGTTCTCCTACGCCAAATCCCATTCCCAGCTCTATATGGAAAAGCTGAAAGGGGTAGACGCGGGGGATATCAGGACATTCGAGGACATCAAGAAAGTACCCTTCACGTACAAGGAAGAGCTGAGAAAGTGGCAGGAGAACGTGGACCCTTTCCCGTACGGCGGGCTCCTCGGCGTGCCTATCGAGGAGGTATCGACCTTCCGGCAGACGAGCGGCACCACGGGCAGGCCGGTCTACGTGCCGGAGACCTATGAGAGCTGGCAGTGGAGGATCGAGGCATGGTGCCACATCCTCTGGATGGCGGGCTTCAGACCGAGGCACCGCGTCTTCCTTCCCTTCGGCTATAATGTGTACGTCGCCTTCTGGGAAGCGCACTACGCCGCGGAAAAACTGGGTTGCGAAGTAATTCCCGGCGGCGCCCTCGATACGAAAGGGAGGGTCAACAAGATCATCGAGATGAAGGTCAATGCCATGACGGGGACCCCGACCTACACGCTCAACATCGCCCAGGAGGCGATGGGGATGGGCATCGACCCGAAATCTTTCGGCATAGAGCGCATATTGGGCGCAGGCGAGCCGCTGCCCGAGGCGACCCGCAAGCGGATCGAGGCGACCTACAATTGCAAGATGTTCGACCATATCGGCAGCACGGAAACGTGCGGTTTTGCCGGCATGTGCGAGGCCCAGAACGGTCTCCACCTGATCGAGCCCTTCTTCCTCGTCGAGATCCTCGACCGGGAGACCCTCTCGAAAGAGGTGGCGGTGGGCGAGCACGGTGTTCTCGTGGTCACGCCGCTCGGCAGAAGGTCATTCCCCGTGATCCGGTTCAATACGAACGACGTCGCCATCAAGGGGCCTTCCGAGTGCGAGTGCGGGAGGACGTCGGGTAAGCTGATGGAGATCGTGGGCAGGGTGGACGACATACGAAAGATCCGGGGCGTCCTTTTCTCTCCGAAGACCGTCGAGCAGCTAGTCAGATCGGAGTTTCCGGAAATAATTGAATATGAGATCGTGGTGACCCGGCAGGACATCATGGACCAGATCACCGTGCGGATAGAGCTCGACCCGAAAGTAGGGTCGGATGCGGCCGCGGCCGTCGCGGGAAGGCTCGCGGAGAGGCACAAGATAAAGACGAACCTGTCATGCAAGGTGAAGGTCGAGCCGGCCGGCAGCCTGCCCCGGTATGACCTCAAGGCAAAACGGTTCAAGGACATGAGAGGTGACCACTAATGGATGAGATCAGGGACGAGATAAAGAAGATCGAAAAGAGCGCGGAGAGGATCAAGGCACTGGCTGGTGATAATCACGCCATTTCGAAGAACGCGTCCATAATCCTGACCTTTGTTTACTTGCTCAAGTTCGATACGCCGGAGGCCGGGTAGGAGGGACGGGCGCTTTAGGCGAGCACGTATTTTCTGATATAGGCCGATAACCTCGCGGTCCCTTTCTGCAGGGCCGCGCTCTTGAAGCCGCTTGCAATTATTGGGGCTCAGCGCCCCCTCGGCGGGCAAAGCTCGCCGAGCCTCCCCGCTCACAACGGCTTTGCTCGCTATTGGGGCTCAGCACCCCCTCGGCGGGCAAAGCCACGACCCGCAAGCGGGTGCCCCGGCCTCCCGGCCACAGGGCCGCTTTAGGCGAGCACGTATTTTCTGATATAGGCCGATAACCTCGCGGTCCCTTTCTGCAGGGCCGTGCTCTTGAAGCCGCTTTCCCACCCGTCGGGCCGGACAATGTCGGAGACGACGAGGAAGGCCGTGGCTTTAAGGCCCTTCTGCTTGCAGACGGCATAGAAAGAGGCCACCTCCATCTCGACGCCGAGCACCCCCCTTTCGGCGTACCCGGCGACCTTCTCCGCTGTTTCTCTGTAGAGGGCGTCGCATGTCCAGACGGGACCGGCGAGGATCCGGGCCTTCTTCGACGGCAGCTCCCATTGGGCCGCCCATTCCGACCCTACCAGCTCATCGTCGTTTTCGAGGTAATGAGAAGAGACACCTTCTTCTCTGAACGCCGCGGTCGCCAGTATGACGTCTCCGACACGGACATCCGGGCCGATCCCTCCACAGTAGCCCCACAAGCAGAATTCCCGCACACGGAAAGCGGCGAGCTCTTCGACGAGGGCGGCTATGCCGGGTCCGCCGAGCCGAGACCGCACCAGGAGCGTCTCTTTCCCCCGGGGCCTGTAGAGGCGCCTGAATGGGTGCCACGCGGGCAGGGGCTCCGCCCCGGTCTCTTTTACGAGCCGGGTGAGGTCGGCCGGGGTGAAGACGATGACCGCCCTCCTCGGCAGGAGGAGCTCTTCCGGCGCCGCGCCGGTAAAGGCGAGCACGAGGTCCTCAGGCAGAAGCACGGGCGCGGAAGAATCAAAGAAGCTTCTCACGCAGCTTTTCCTTCAGCTTCCGGTATGTCTCGTAGAGGTGTTCGGATATTACCTTCGTCTCACCCAGCACCGGCATGAAGTTGGTGTCGCCGATCCAGCGGGGGACTACGTGGATATGCAGGTGTTCCTCGAGCCCGGCGCCGGCCGGCTTCCCCATGTTGATCCCTATGTTGAGCCCCTCCGCGTTGATGGTCTCTCTGAGCACGGACGAAAGGAGGCGCACCAGACCCATCATATCGAGAAGCTCCCCGTCCGTCAGCTCCTCGATCTTCCCCACGTGTCTCACGGGGACCACCATCACGTGGCCGTTCGCGTAGGGGTAGCGGTTCATGACCACAAACGCCGTCTGTTTTCGCGCGAGGACGAGGGACGTCTCATCGGATGCAGGCTCAATACACAGAAAACACTTGTTTTCTCGCGCGTCCTTTTGACCTGAAATATACTCCATCCTCCACGGCGCCCATATGCTCTTCATCTTTAATCCCTCAGAAACGCGTAGTCTTTCCAATGGTCGGGGAGGGGACCGGTGCCGAGATGCAGCATGAGCACGTAAGAGCCGCTCGGGCGGCCCGGCTTTTTTCTCGGGACCATCTCCACTTCCTCGGGAAGCTTGTCGGCCTTTTTCAGATTGCAGTAAATGCAGGAGGTGACGATATTGGTCCACCCGGTTATGCCGCCCCTCGATTTCGGCATGATATGATCGCACGTGAGATACTTGGGATCGAACTGCTGGCCGCAGTACTGGCAGGTATAGTTGTCGCGCAGGAAGACGTTCCTCCTTGAGAAGCGCACCTGGATCTGCTTGCTCCCGACAAACCGGAGGAGTCTGATCACCGCGGGCAGTCTGAAGACGGCCGACACGCTCCTTATCTCCCTGTCGTACTCCCTGATCACCTCGACCTTGTTGAGGAACATGAGGGTGATGGCCTTTTGCCAGGAGACGACCGCGAGAGGCTCGAAGGTGGTGTTGAGAAGGAGCGTCCGGTCCATGACCGTTTGAAAATACCGCTTTTGCGCGTGGTTGTCAAGAATGGCGAGGGGGAGAGGGGAAAGTGTCTTACGGCGCGAGTTGGATTTGATCGCCGAACTTCTCGACAAGCGCTGCCGCGAGGGCCCCCATGGTCTTGTCGTCCACGCATTCGACCATCAGCTCGCCCTCCGGGCCGACGAGCAGGCGGCCGTACCGGTTGACGAGGGTGGAGACGTCATCGGGCTCGACGGTCCACCATCCCCGCGTCCTTCGCAGAAGCTCTTCTCCCTTCAAAGGCTGCGGCGTGACGAGGTCGATGGTGCGGAACCATGCATCCCACCCGATCTGGGCCGGGGCCCGCAGCACGGGACTCACCGGGTCGTGATAGATGCGGCAGCGGCCGAAAAGACGAAGCCGTATCACCTGGCTCACCCTTTTTCCTCCAAGAGACGCATCACGGCCGGGTTATCGGGCAGGCACCGGGGCGGCGCCTCTATGCCCCGCGTCCTGAGCACCTTTGCGAGACAGCAGACGTACAGGTCGGCCGCATCCTTTTCGGCCAGCGGCGTCCCACGCCGGGCGGCGACTGCCCAACTCTGCTCGAAGAGATGGAGGGCCGGCTTTCGCCACTGGCGGAGCCTTTTGTCGAGGCGGCTTAACCCGAGCGCGTCGAGGAAGCGGTTTTGCGCCGCTTCGATGGCGGCAAAGACGGACCGCATGCCGGCGACGGCCGGATCACGACCCCACACGTCATCGTCCATCCGGTCACCCCCGCATGACGGATCAGCGTCGCGAAGAAAGTCTATTACGCGCCTTTCGTTGGGGTCAAGAGAAAACCGTTCTTATCTTTCGATGGCCTTTCTGGCCCTTGTCCTTTGCGGCCAGGAAGTTACCCGGTTGCGCCCCTCCTTCTTTGCCGAGTAAAGGAGGTGGTCGGCGAAGCGGATCAGCTCCGACGGCGATTGTCCCCTTTCCGGGACCATTGCCGCCACGCCGAAGCTCAAGGTGAGGTGGCTCGCGACCCGGGAAGCGATGTGGGGGAGGTTGAGGCCGTTTATGCTCTTCATGATCTTTTCGGCAAGCTCCACCGCGCCTCGCTGGTCCGTGCCGGGGAGGATGCACGCAAACTCTTCGCCCCCGTAGCGGGCAACAAGGTCCCCGGGCCGCTGCACCAGCCTTCCGAGGGCGTCCGCGACATTGCGCAGACAGTCGTCTCCGGCCAGATGTCCATAGTGGTCGTTATACTCCTTGAAGAAATCGATGTCCATGAAAATGAGCGACAGGGCAGACTCTTCGCGCATACTCCTGCGCCATTCACGCCCAAGGAACTCGTCGAAGCGCCTCCTGTTGGCGAGCCCGGTCAGTCCGTCGGTTGTGGAAAGGTTTACCAGCATGTCCCAGTAATTTTTTAGCTCGGTGATGTCGCGGAACGTCCAGATCCTCCCGTACCGTCTCCCGTCTTCGCCGATGACGGGAGACGAAGAGGTGTCGACGACGGTGCCTATCTTGAGCTCGATCTCGGTGCGCATCGACTCGTCCGTATGGTCCTTATGGTAGAGGATCTTCTCCCGGAGCAGGTCGGGATCCTTGACCATGCTTTTGAAATGCGCCATCCGCTGCTTCTCGGTGACGGCGTCTTCCGGGATCTTCCATATGTCCGCGGTCCGCTGGTTTTGCATGAGCATCCGTCCCTGGCTGTCGATGACGAGGATCCCGTCATGGTTGGATTTGACGAGGGCCTCGAGGAACGTGGTTTTCCAGCGCAGCGCTTCCTCGTCGACCTTACGGTCCGTAATATCGAGGAGCGTCCCTATGACGGCGTGCCGGCCCCGGTACATGGTACGGGTCGCGTAGCATTCGACGTGCCTGATCTGCCCGGTTTTCGTGACTATCCTGAATTGCCTTGTGCGGCGCTGGTCCAGCCCGAGCTGCCACCTGGTCTTCTCTTCCGAAGGAAGCCTGGTCTTCGGGAAGCATCGTCTCCGCGACCTTCACGCGCCCTGCCATCTCGGACTCGTCGTAGCCGTGGACCTCGGCAAACTTCGCGTTGACGTACTGGAAGACCCCATCCTGTATCAGATAGACGCCCACCGACGATTCTTCCACCAGGTTCTTGAACTTGTTTTCCGATTCCCTGAGCGTCTCCTCCGCAATCTTCCGGTCGGTGATGTCGCGCACGTTGGAGACGATGGCCCGCACCCCCGGCTCGTCCAGCAGGTTGCGGCTGGTGATCTCGACCCAACGCCACGCGCCGTTCTTGTGGCGGACGCGCGCCTCGATGTTCTTCGTCTCCCCCGGGTGCAGCCGCAGCCAGCCCGCCGATTCTTCCAGAAGTCCGCAATCGTCGGGATGGACGTGCATGCGCCGGTGCAGCCCGTAGATATTCCTCGGGGGAGTAGCCGAAGACCGCGGTCACCGGCGGGGAGACGTAGACGAAGTTTCCCCGGGCATCGGTGAGCGCGATGACCTCGCCCGACTTCTCCACGACGGCGCGGAACCGTGGCCTCGCTCTCCCTGACCGCCTTTTCCGCCTGTCTGGCCATGACGTTGCGGATGCTGACGCCGATTTGCCGGCCGAGCTGCGTGAGGAGGTCGATGTCGCCCTGGAGCAGGGGGCGTTTTGTTTTCACGTTGTCGGCGGCGAGCACCCCCAGCACGTCGTCGGCGAACAATATGGGGCAGCAGATGAACGCTTTTGTCCCGGTCTTCCGGGCGAACGCTATGCTCGACGCCGGGACGTTGTCGATTTTGTCCGTGTCGTTGATGAGAAAAGGCTTCTGTTCGCGAAAACATCGCACGAGAAACGAGCTCGATTCCGGCCCGGTCCCGAACACCGTGTCCCGAAGGGGGGGGTCAGGTCTTCGGGGTATCCAAAGGCCGCCCTGATGTTGAGCACGTGCTTCTCCTTATCGGGCAAAAGGATCATAGCACGGTCGTAATCGAGACGCTTTTCCAGTACCTGCGCCACTTCCCGCAGGATGTCTTCGATACTCCTCTGCCTGGTCAGGACGTTTCCTATTTCTTGCATCAGCAGGGCACGGTTCCGATGTACGTCTATCTTATCAATAAGCAGCTCGGTCGCGGACCTCAGGTTCCCCACCGCGGAGTATAATTCATCCTTTTCCATGCGCCAGGTCCAGGCCGACAGCCCAAGGACAACGGCCAGCGTCACGAGCATGGAAGCGACAGAAATACCCGGAGCGGAAACGAAAAACAGGCCGGCGGACAGGGCCGGGAGAAGCAGAGCGAGATAATTCTTCGCCTTCCTCCACGCCTCCGAGCGGGGCCTGGACCATGTCAGGACATACCGGCAGCATCGGCCGCCGTGGAAGATGCATTCGGTCTGCTCGACCACGGGGAGACTGGACCTGAAGAGCCCGGAGATCCCTTCGAGATATCCCATCCTGCTCTGGCACTGGAACGGTTTTTCGCGTGCCCCCGGCCTCGGGGTCACGGTGATCTCCACCGTGCGCGGACCGGTGTTTTTTGTCTCCCAGACGGCCGACCTGGAAAAAAGGCCTGCGGTTTTCCCTATCATCTCGCAGAGCTTCAGGGGGTTCACGAAGCTGAGGGCGTAATGTTTTATGATCCCCATGGATGACGAAGACGCGGCAAATCTGCCTGTTTCCCGGGCAATATGCGTGTTCCCGGTAACCTCTACCAGCTTTTCCTGAAAGAGGTCCACCTGCGCCTGCGTGAACCAATGGTCTTCATCTCCGAGCTGGTAGGTTTCTATCCCTGCGTAGGCCAATACCTCGCTCATATTGACGCCGGCGCAGCGGCGCTCGGCGAACCTGAGATAGGCAAGGATGATCTTGCTGTTATAGAGGGGCGTATCCGGCCCTATTGTCTCCGTCGGTGTAGTCATGACTCCTTTCGTCGTGATGAATTCGGGTGTGCTCTTACCACCATCGTCCCCCACGGTGCGCTCTTTCTCAAGGCAAAGCGCGATACCTCTTTCGAGAAGCAAAGAGAGCCAAAGCCTTACAGGTAATTTTTTCGCCCGATGCGGGAAAATATTAAGGGGTGCCTGGAAGGCTGCCCCTTACACCCCCGCTCCCTCTTGTCAACGTGCATTTTCGGTCTTACTATTCACCATCAGTATCAATTCATCATGATAGGAGGTGCGTGTATGGCAGAACAGGTTGCGAGGAGAAGGAGAAGGGCTACTATTGCGAGGAGCGCTCGTACGGCGCATTCGAGCGGGCCATCCCGCTGCCGGTAGACGTGGACAGGGAGAATGTCCAGGCGACGTTCAAGAACGGTGTGCTCAACGTTATTCTTAAGAAAAGCCCCGAAGCGGTCAGGCAGGTGAAGAAGATCCCTGTCAAGGCGGAGGGGGCGAAGCCGTAGCCCGCCTGATGCGGGTGAGACACGCTTGACGTGCTTCTTGAAAGCGCAAGCCGAGCGTGACGGAGAGGGCATGCAAGGGCCTGCCGCCTTCCACCGCCACGGTCGGCTTGCCGCCTTTAGGCACCCTCCGGGTGGTGCCTTTGAATGCAACCCCGGCTTGCCTTGACTTCTCCGCAATTCGCATTACATATTAGATATGGGATGCAGGTGGGTCGGGGGTTGTGATCGCGCATTCTTAATTGCAAGGAGGTACGTATGTTCATAAAAAAGGAGGAGTTGTTCGACGGCGTAAGCGCGGGCGCAAGGGGCGTCATAGAGAAGCATAGGACGACGCAGACTTACAGAGAGGGGGAGTCGGTGTTTCAGGAAGGCGAGGAGGCGCACTACTTCTATATGCTGGAAGACGGCAAGGTGGATCTCGTGGTAGGGGAGCCGCGAGAGACGCGCTTTCTTGCTTACTATCCCGGTGAGATATTCGGCTGGTCGGCCCTGGTCAAACCGCACCGTTACCTCGCCCAAGCCCGCTGCATGACCCAGTCGACCGTTTCGAGGGTGCCTATAGAGGCCATCGTCCGCATAATGAAGGATTACCCATTGGACGGTGTGCTGATCTATAGAAACCTGTCCGGCATCCTCGGACAGAGGTTGATTGCGGCGTACCGGGACCGTCACGCAGAACCGGAGAGGGCGGCCTACGGAGGGTAGCGGCTGCGTTTTCACTACTTGATCGTGCCGTCCACGCCGGTTGTGGAGATCATCTTCTCAAGGGGTGAAGAAGACCCCTCGCGCTATATACCCACTCATTGCTCGTCCCTCGTCACCCGTCACCTTAGAAAAACCGGCGGTTCTTTAAAGTGAGCTTCGCAAAGAAGGGTAGCCGGTGCTCATGACTGTGAGCTCTTTCTCTCTGCATTCTTCATGTGATCTCGGTTCTCTTTGAAAGTTTCTGTACCCTACTGAAGTCGAATTAGGGTATGATGAGATATGAAGGTCAATGAACGCCCGGAGCGGTTAGTATAGAAAAGTAACCCTTAAGGCCCGGAGCATTTGTGGTCTGCGGTCCAACCGGTAAGAGCAGCCGAACCCATTTTATCGTGTCCATAGCAGCAACCTGTCATTTCGTCCTAAAGGGCATCCATTGAGGGGTGCCCTCGTGATCTGCCCGTAGGAAGGAGGAGTATCATGAGGTACGAAACGTCACGTAACCACCTAACCGCTATTATCGTCCAGGCCCTTTTCTTAATGGCCTGCGTGGTAACCGGTGCGGCCCGGACCCAGGCTGCTGCTTCACCGCAGGAGCAGTTTCAGAAGGCCCGGGAGAACTTCCTGAAAAGGGACTTCAGTGACGCAGCAGCCGAGATACGGCAGGCTGCCTCATTCCTCAAGAGCGAATCTGTAAAGGCCGCAGGATTAGCGAAACAGGACCTCATCCAATCCGCGCAGGACCTGGATAAGCTCGCCAACGGCGTTGAGAAGAAGGCCATCAGTTCGGAGAACGATTTGGACGAGAGCTTTACCCGCGCAGAGTACGCCCTGGCCCAGTACTACCATTCAAAGGCTTCCGAGGCCTGGGCGAAAAAAGAGGTGTCACTGGCCGGCCGGTACCTTAAGGCGGCCGGTATGCAACTCGAAGATGCCCTTACCCGGGCAGGTGGGCGTATTGACGAAAAGAGCAAAGAGGCCATCCAGAAGGCGAAAGATGTGGGCGAGAGGATGGAGAAAGGCGTGGCCGCAGCCGGGTCTGACGTGGTCAAGTATTTCGAGGAGGCCAATAAAGAAATGAACGACGCCGCCCAGAGGATGCAGTCGCTGCGGTGAAGTATACGGATCAGTTGCACAACATATCCGCTATTATCGGTGGGTTGCGGCTCCAGGCTATATCAGGCAGCGACCTACGGAGGTCGTTGCCTGATGACACGCCCCCAGTTACCGGACCGGCTGACAGAGGAACTTGTGTTCGGCGACATCTCTACGGGCCCCGGAACGATGTGTAGTATGCAACAGACATTGCCCGTTCCACAGACATTGCCCGTTCCACGGTCGCTGAGTACGGCATGAGCGATTGAAATACTGAGGTTCTGAAATCAGCCCGTGCACGTGTGTCAGGTGTCGTATTGTTGCTATCCTAAATACTCCTTTGGCCCGTCCTCTCGGCATGGGATACCCTGGTGCGACCTTATGGCTGATAGTTATTTTGACCTCAGTTTCCAAAAACCCTTTCTCATTACAGGCAATCTTCTCTGTTAAAGAGGGGCGAAGAGCGGATTGTGTAGATACAATTTTGAGACCGTTAATAACATACAGATCGATTGCAAGGGGTTGCTGAATGTGATAGAAATAGTAATGTAGGACTATACTTTATGATTACTGTGCCCGCATCATATCAGAAGTTGACTTCCAACAACGGAACCCGGATCGGCATGCCTGGAATAGCGAAAGTCAGTTTGTAATTGGTCCGACGGGAGGATCAGCATGAATCCAGCGCAAATTCTTTCGATTCTGTCAGCATTGGCCGCAACAGTCTGGTCCGTCTGGACCTGGAGCGAGGATCAGAAAAAGCAAAGACAACTCAAGCGCGACCAAGAGGCTGCTCTCTACGTGAATCCTTTTCTTATCGCAGCAGAAGAGCTGCAGTCACTGCTCTACAGTATTCTTGAGGAAGACGAACTGGCTTTATATAAGAAAGAGTATCCGGATCAGTATGAACTTGGCTCCCCAGCTGCGATTGAATTCCTCTATCGTTTGAGTCAGTATTTCGGGTGGGCGCATCGCACTTATCGCTACGGTCCATACGCCCAGGACCCCAGAGTGATAGAACTGAACAGAAGGATAGCGGAAACCCTCGAAAGCCGAAGCAAGTTTTCAGGTGATGCTTTTCGCTTCAGCGTTGACGAGAGAACTTCTCTGGGAGACGCCGTTGTGCGGCGTGTAGGGGAGGGCACAGTCGTTCTCCCTGTACTTGAGTCTATTCCGCTATTTCAGTTCGCGGAAGAGATCGAAGACGAGAAAAGCAAACATGCCGCCTTGTATCAGAGCAGGGCTGTCCGTCTTACCCTTGCAGCCATTGATCGGGCTGATCAGGCTGAGGCTCTGGAGGGACACGAACGATTGGCAGTCTTGCAGAATCTTCTCGTGGACTTGCTCGCATATCTGGAAAGAGCGGAGGGGTTTAGCGTTTCTATAGAAAACCGCAGGAAAGCGAGGCTCAGAGGGGTTCATGCGCAGGTATCTACAGGGCAGGCAGGTATTGCAAGAATCCTTCATCAGACCCGGGGACGTATCCGGCTGGGGGTTCCGCGCGTTAAGAAGGATAAGGTCTACGCGAACGCCCTACAATCGCTCTTGGAGTCCATGGAGAACGTCGAGAGTACACGTATTAGCGCAGGCTCAGCTTCGGTAATCATCGGTTACAGCTCGGATATTCCAGAGGCGGAATTTGCAAGGAGAGTAATGAAAACCGTCGAAGCGGGGTCTTATTCAACCTCGGCTCCCTGAACCGCTATCAGGCTGATGGACTGAATATGCAAGTGGCTCCGCTGCATTCTCTCGGACTCGTATAACCATGCGTTGGGGCATAGGTAGGCCGTGGAAGGGCCTTTATAACAAGGTACATATACCATTGTCGACACGATAGAAACGGCGATCATCAGCGGTGAAAGGGTTGAAATAAGGGGTTTCGCAAGCTTCTCGCTCAGGTCCTACAAGCCCTACAAGGGAAGAAATCCGAAGAACGGCGAAATAGTCGAGGTGCCGGCAAAAAGGCTTCCTTATTTCGAGGTCGGAAAGGAATTAAGGGAAATACTCTGGACAAATCACCGAGCTCGTCCCTACACGAAACATTCGCATTGAAGAGTTTCCGGTTATATTAAGAAAAGGGAGTTATGCGTGGTCTATATTGACGGATAGGGGGCATGGCGTGAAGACTGAAGAGATAATGAAGTTATCGACTGACATTCTGTGTGCGCTCATTGACAACGGCCTTTTACCGGCCGAAGGAAGCAGTGTAGACAGCACCGCGACAATGGTACGCGACTATCTCCATGCCGTAGGCCAGGAGGTACGTAACGTCTATTCACTTCTTGATGAGGAGAGATCGTAAATGGTAATCAATGAGAGGTAGACCTGTTTAAACGGGTGCCTTAAGTCAAGGATAAGATGTGACCCCTGGGGCTTGCCCTTGCTCGTGAAGCTGCGTCAAGCCCATCGCGCGGGTCTCCCGGCGAAGGTTGAGCCGGGCGATCCCGGCCGGATCACAGTCCGATGCCACCCGGAAGGGACATTATGGTCCCCCCTCCTTCGACCGGCTTCAGCTTCACGTCGACGCGATCGGGCATCAGGTGGTACCCGGCACCGGAAACTATGTCGATTCCCCAGCAGACAAACCCACCAGGCAACAAGACGTTTGCGGCAGAAGAAGCAGACAAGACCGAGCGAACGGACAACGTGGCAGTCTCGTAGCCCTCCCTCTCGATGGTGAGGAGATCATCCTTCTTCCGTTTCAGTGTAAAAATGCAGGGTGTGGTGCACGTCGTGCCGTCGGCCGATTTTACCACGGCGAAGAAGTTGTTCCATTATTCCGGGGAACGTGGTACACTGGTAAAATTGGCGAAGAGTTCTGTCGTTTTTCTCCTGCCCGGTTGGTGAATTGCTTCCTGCTCCGCCCGCTGCGGAGTTATTTAAAGTCCCTTGGGTTGAGGGGTTTTTTAAGTGAAAACTTTGCGACCCAGCAACTACTTGAACCAGGTCGATCTTGGCGACGGAACGTCGTTGCTCTTCAGCGGTTCAACCCTCTGTATCGACGTTGTCCCTACGGAGTTCGTGCGTCCGCTCTTCGATGGGCGAGACCTTTCCTTTCTGCAGCCGGAAGAAAAAAAGCATCTTTTGGAGCGAGGCCATCTTACGACGCTCACTCCCAAACAGGAGCTTGACGAATTCCGAAAACTGGTTGCCTTTATTCTCGATAAAAGGACAAAAGTCGATAAACGGCAGGGACTTGCGAGTCTCAGCTTTATCCTGACTTATAATTGCAACCTTTCCTGCACCTATTGTTATCAGCACTCCCTGGCGGAAAAGTTGAGTTTCCCCTCGATGAGCGGGGAATTCGTAGACGAATTTTTCTCTCGCTACCTTGGCCTGCTCTTCCCGAAAGCTCCCAAGAAGCTTTTCATCACGCTGTTTGGAGGCGAGCCTCTGCTTCCTCCCAATCGGGAGGCTATCGCAAAAATTCTCTCCTATGTCCGCAGACGCCCTTCCACCAGGATTCACGTCTCGACCAATGCCATGATGTTGTCGGAGATGGCCGATCTGATCGGTCCGGGGAGAGGCCGGATCCAGACCGTACAAGTAACGCTGGACGGAGACCGTCCGTTCCACGACCAAAATCGCATACCCGTCTCCGGAAGACCCACATTCGATCGAATTATCGCCGCGGTCCGGAAGCTGATCGAGTTGAACGTGCATGTTTCCCTGCGTGTGCATATCCATCATGGAAAGCTCCAATCGGCCAGGGATCTCGTCGATTACCTGGAGAACGAAAAGATATTGGGCCATCCACAGGTCAAGGTCTACTTTTCGCCGATCAGCACTTACGGCAGCGAAATGAATTCGCCGGAAGAGACCGGGATGTTCGAGCGTCTATTCCAGGAAGTGGCCGAAAAGACCAAAAATCCGCCGTCAAACTACGATTATATGAACGGCTTCCTGGACATGGAAACGGAGAAAATACTTCCCAAGGTGAGATTTTGCGGGGCGGGCTGCGACAACTTTTATATCTTGGACCCCTTGGGGGATATTTACGCCTGCTACGAGGAAGCCGGGCACAGGGAAAGGCGCATCGGCGCACTTTCGAAAGGGAAAGTGAGATTTTTCAAATTGAAGGAGATGCATTCGAAGCGTCACATGCTCAATCTTCCCGAGTGCATCCGGTGTTCCGCGGCTCTTTTTTGCGGGGGAGGCTGTCCCAGCAGGGCAAGGGTTGAGAAGGGATCCATCTTTGAATCCTTCTGCCATCAAAACAAGGCTTTTCTTGCCCAGACTTTGAAGGCATTCTATCTGAAAAAGGAGGAGGTGAAACAATGAAGAAGAAAGTCAAGGAAGCTGTTGTCGGAGTTGCGGCAGGCATCGCGCTAAGTGTCATGGGGGGATCTCTTATCGGCACCGGGAATGTGCAGGTGCAGCCGGACCAGAATACGGTTTGCCTGAAAAGTGGTGATTCCGTCGGGAGGATAATCCCGGTGAATCTGCGTTCCGGTCCCGCAAAATTTTCCAGTGTTGCGACTCAGCAGGATTGCTGCGGTCCTCAGTCATCGTCATGTCCCAGCTATGTATGCGCTAACCAGTAGTAGCGTGTAAGACCACATAACCCAACCCGCCGGCGTTTGTGAGGACGGGAACCCAGACGATGAGGCGCCTCCGTTCTCATAAACGCCGGGTTGGACTGTGGGCGGCTGCAATGACCGTTTCCGCCGGTCGGGGAAACGGTATCCTATGGTTTCATAAGATTAGCAAATCGCCGAAAGCGTCGTCCCTACCGCCAATACTTGAATGCCCCCCTATGCTTCCATCGCCACCAGTGCGTGGAGAAAGTATCTGAACTTCGTCCGTGATCCGGGCAATATCGAGGGTGGAAGGAGGGGTCGGAGAAGAGTAATGCACGCCAGGAACCAACGTCCCCTACGCCCATACAAAAAAGGATAAGGCATCTTTTAGGGATTTCCTGAAAAAATTGACGAGAGGCGGCTGGAGTAGCCGTCAAGCAGTACGTCCTAGATTTTTCTCGACCGAGCCGATAGTGAGTGTTACAATCAATGCTAGCTGAAACGGGGAGTATGAGCTATTCGTGAAAGGGCAAGGGGAAAGTTATTTACTTACTTAAGAACGTTCCCTTCTCCCCTTCCCCAGGCGAAGAAGATGTTGCCGGCCGGGCGGGCAGATTTTTCTTAAATTGCTCGATCCTTAAAAGTCTCCAATAAAAGGCTCTTGCGACTTTATACCCTGGTATTTTGTTCAAAGTGCTTTTGTACGGCAATAAAAACCTTATTTTTATTAGCATTGCCAAACATGAATTCTTCAGGTCCGTTTTAGTAGAATGCTGCCGATATTCTATTGGTTGGTACGACTCAATAGTTCGTCGATAGACCGCGACAAGTAGGTTCACCACATCATCGAGCCTATGGTTTTTTCTTAGAAGATCTCTTACGTTACCCGCGTCATCCGAGTTGTAGCGTTTGATTTCATCTACAAGAAACTCAGGTCTGAGAGGGCGACTAAGAGCCTGAAAACCAAAATTAAGTGGCTGCAAGTTTGTAAAGTTATTGCTAGTGACCAACGGCCCCACCCCGCTGAAATCACACAATATCACCGCTGTTCCTACCGCCATTGCTTCCATTGCTGCCTTTGCTTTGGCAAACACAATATCGTATTTACCAAGTATCTCTTCAGGCCTTTCAATAGGTCTACCTACACCGAGTCCCACCACATCTAGTTCAAGTCCAGTAATCCTGCATGCCTCCATGACAGCAGGGAGTTGGGTCGTGTCATGGGCATAATTACTGAATAAAAGAGCCCGACGAGGTGACTTGGGGAGGTCAGGCCTGATCAGAAAGCGCTGAGTATCAACAAAGTTTTTAAGCAGACTAATATTCTCATCATCGATACCTCTAGTTCTGATACGGTCATAGCAGACTTTACTGACGGCAAAATAGGTCTTGATATTACAATGAACCAGGGGTTCGTCAAATATTGCCATATGATCGTGGCAAATATAAATAGCTGGAGTATCAGCAAAATATCGTAAAGCAACAGCCGCAATATGATTGTGATGGCAGTGGATGATATCCGGTCTTATGGGTATTCGTTTCAAGCTTGTTTCAACAGGGATACCAGCTGATAATAAATCCTTTGATGCTGGTCCAATACCCCATGTATAGACCGCGGGGTCATGCCCTTGCTTTTGCAGTTCCAGAGCTAAATCTCTCACAAAAAGGGTGGTACCACTTCGATGAAACATTTCTATATTGGTTATTAATACTCGCATGGCCATTAACTATCAGCTTGAATAGGACTTCAAGCCTAATATTTGTCGAGTTTCTTCAGGTGTCGCAGGATCTCTGCCCATTTCTCTGGCAATTTTCGCAATTCTTTTTACTAGACGGACATTATCAGCAAGATCGGTTCTATTTCGATCAAAATAGATATTGTCTTCAAGACCTACGCGAACATGGCCACCGGCAGCAATAGCCGTTACATTTGCATCTAGTTGATACTGCCCCAGCCCTCCTAGTGACCAGATAGCTCCCGGAGGAAGCATAGAAACCATATGCCCGAGACCAATGAGATCAAGAGGTGCAGCCGCTAAAGACCCAAGGATAATATTAAAATAGTAAGGTGACTTTAATATGCTTTTCCGAATAAGGTAATTTGCATAGTTAATGAAACCGACTTCAAAAATTTCTATTTCCGGAATCACTCCAGAGGCATGAATACGTTCTGCGAGCCCGCAAATAGTTTCGGGGGGGTTAATACTTGGTTGTGTCATGAAGTTCATGGATCCGACTGTGAGGCTTGCCATGTCAGGCCGGGATGCAAGGCCGGCAGCACGGACATTTATATCTGAAGCAAACCGGCCACTTAGGGAAACACAGACTAAAAGATCCGTTGCCTCGCGTACGCGCTGAACAAGTTCACAGTAAACCTGCGGATCATAACACGGGCTTTGATCGGGATTACGTGCATGAAGATGAACGATCGCAGCGCCGGCCGCACGCACCTGTTGGCAACACTCAATAATATTATCAATTGTTACCGGCAGATACGGCGTATCCGACGTATAGAGCACGGTACCAGTTATGGCAGCATTAATGATCAGTTTATCTGTAACATTCACAACGATTCCTCCTCACGGACTTTGCCAATAACCGTCGCAGGATTACCAGCAACAATTACACCATCCGGTACATCTCTGGTTACCACTGATCCCGCAGCCACAAAAGCGTTTTCTCCAACGGTGACACCTGGAAGTAGAAGGCTTCCGCCGCCAACGCGAGCAGCATGAAGAATACGCGGCGCATTACGTTCAAATATTAGTGAAGATCGCCTGTAACATATTCGCTTGTCATTCATGGTTGTTATTCGGGGACCGCAGAATACATCATCTTCTATAATTACGCCTCGGGTGATGTAACACGAGCTTTGTAGTGATACATTGTTGCCGATGGTCACATCACCTTCAATGTCAACGTAGGAGCCAATAGTACAACCATCTCCAATCCGAGTATCGCTACGTATCATGACGAAATTACCTATTCTGGTTCCGGTGCCAATAAAGACATTCGGAAAAATCACACAATATTGCCCTTGTTGCATACGACCCTCCTCTTAGGTTTAGTTCAACTAACTTACATCAGTATTATCAGTAAACAAAAATGCAAACGGTGATATTCCCAGTGAGCGATGTACAGACAATGCCATAAATAGGTTCCACGTAACTAAGCCCAAACTTGACGCAACGGCAGCACCGTTCGAACCAAGTGGCGCAATAAGTATTAAACCTGAAAAACATGTAACCAAGGTTCCTAGCAGAATTCCTTGGATGGCGGCCCGTTCATGTTGCGTCATTATTAGTAAGCATGCTACCGGACCGGCTGCCACATTGAATAGCTGACCTGTGCAGAGAATTACCAGAGACGCAGAACCGTGTGTAAAATGTTTCCCCCAAAGTCCCAAGAACCATTGGCTGAAGATACAAAGAAGTGACGATATGAATATCGCAGCTATCAGGGTAATTCTGACATGGGTAGAAATTATCCGTCTGATGTCGGCTATTTTCCCGTCAGCATTAAACGTCGCAACCAAAGGAGATATGGTGGTAACTAGTATGTTAAAGGGGAGAGAAACAAGATTTGCACCTTTTGTGGCCGCGGTATATACAGCCAGTTCTTTGGGTCCTGACAAAATTCCCAGCAGCAAAGAGTCGATATTTGAATTTATCACGCTCAAACAGCCTAATGCCAGAAGAAGCCCTGAACTAATAAACCAGCGCGAATATTCAAAGGATGATTTAACATGGAAAATTGAACGCGGGAGAAGATTTAGAGTTTCTATGAAAGCGATTAATGTAATTACCCCAGTTGCAATGAGATGAAAAACCAAGGCATTTACTAATGTTATCCGTGAGGCAACGATGTATACTGTTATCATAGCAAGCATAATCATTGGACGTACTATCCCTTCCAACGTTAGCGAATTACGGACATATCCGAGGCCACGTAAAGCCGCAAGTTGAACTGAGAAAACAGGATAGATCAGCACCAGGGTACACATGAGGTAACATACTGTTTCCTCAACGTTTATACGAGAATAAAAATAGTGCGGATCTAAGATGGTAATAATTGCCAGAAGCGAGGCGCTACAGACCACAATTGTGTTGGACCACGTTACAATTCCACGTAAGGCTCTCCAGTCAGATTTGAATGAATAGTAAGATATCTCTCGAACCAACAGACGGTCCAGGCCAAGACTACCAAACACTCCGAGCACGGCAACCCAAGAAAGAATATAGACGTAATTTCCGAAGTCAGTCGGCCCAAGCAGTCTTGCTAATGCGATACTTACAATAAGCGAGAGGCCTAAGCCTATGAAATGAATAGCAGAGCCAATACTTATATCTTTTAGTAAGTTTCTAACTCGATTCAAAATTATCCACCATCCCGGTGTAGTTGCCCCCTATTAAACCGGACACTCCTCTAACTTCTCAAATGACCCCCTGAACTCCCTCGGGCCGATTCGACATTCGTAGAAACGCAGTAAGGTTGTTCCAGCGGCCGGAGGAAGTGTCGATGGATGGTGCGTAGTCGCCGGCGGCGGGACGAGGAGCATACATGGGCCGGGGACCCAGCCTCCATATTGCCTTGGCTGGGTGGCAAGTGACGAGTCACGGCGCCGGCGACGCCCACGCCAGGCGCGAAATTAACCCGGCCGCCCTACCTAATCGTGGGCTTCCGCCCAGCTCCTCCCCTTCCCCACCGTCACCTTCAGCGGCACCAGCAGCGGGCACACGTGCTCCATCTCGTGCCTGATCAGGTGCTCCATCTCCTCTGCCTCGCCTTCCGGGACCTCGAAGACCAGCTCGTCGTGGATCTGCATGATGAGGCGCGAGCGGGACTTTCTCTCCTTCATGCGCCGGTAGATGTTGACCATGGCCAGCTTGATGATGTCCGCCGCCGTCCCCTGGATGGGGGCGTTCATCGCCGTCCTTTCCCCGAACTGCCTGACGTTCGCGTCGCTGTTGGCGAGCTCGGGTATATACCTTATCCTGCCGAAGAGGGTCTTCACGAAGCCGAATTCGCGCGCCTCCGCCAGGGTCCTGTCGATGTACGCCTTGATGCCCTTGTGGCGCTCGAAATAGGCGTCGATATAGCTTTGCGCCTCCCTGGGGCCGACGCCCAGCTCCTTGGCCAGCCCATACCCGCTCATGCCGTAGACGATGCCGAAATTTATCACCTTGGCCGTCCTGCGCATGTCGGGCGTCACCTGGTCTGCGTCCACCCGGAATACTTCGCGGGCCACCTTGTTGTGGATGTCCTGGTCGTTCCGGAAGGCGTCGATAAGCAGCTCGTCCTCCGCTATATGGGCGAGCACGCGCAGCTCGATCTGGGAATAGTCGGACGATATGTAGAGAAACCCGTCCTCCGGCACGAAGGCCTCCCGTATCTTCCTGCCTTCCACCCCCTTGACGGGGATATTCTGGAGGTTGGGATCGCTGCTCGACAGGCGGCCCGTCGCGACGACCATCTGGTTGAACGCGGCATGGATCCTGCCGGTCGACTGATGGATCAGCGTGTGGAGGCTGTCCACGTAGGTGCTCTTCAGCTTGGCGAGCATCCGGTATTCGAGCATCTGGGCGGGCAGGGGATGGAGGTCGGCCAGCGTGGTGAGCACCTCGTTGTCCGTCGAGACGCCGGTCTTCGTCTTCTTCACGGGCGGCAGGTTGAGCCTGTGAAAAAGGATGCGGGCAAGCTGCTGCGACGAGTTGATGTTGAAGGTCTCCCCGGCCGTCTCGTAGATCTGCCCGATGATGGTGTTCAGCCTCGAATCGAAGTCCCTCGAAAGCGCCATGAGGGCGCTCCTGTCGACCTTCACCCCGTAGCATTCCATGTGGGCGAGGACCTCGACGAGGGGCATCTCGATGTCGAAGAACAGGTCATGCATGCCCGAGCCCTTCGATCCTCGCGAGGAGCGCCTCTTTCAGCTCGCCCAGGTGGAGGGCGCTTTCCGCGAGGGTGCGCCTCTCTTCGCCGCCGTCGATATCGACGCCGATAAACTCGCCGAGGACGCTGTCGATGGCGTAGTCCTTTCTCCCGGGGTTGACGAGGTAGACGGCGAGCATGGCATCGAAGAAGGAGGGGCGAAGCTCGACCCCGCGTCGTACGGCGGCGAGAAAAATGGGCTTGAGGTCGTAGACGGTCACCTCCGCCGCCGAGGAGAGGGCCGAAAAGAGGTCGTCCGCGCTCTTCCGAATAGAATACCTCCGTGCCGTTCGACGCGGCGAACCTGTCGAGGGTGACGTCATAGGGGCAGCGGCCGCGGATGCGGGTGACCATCGAGAGGGGACCGCCGAGGACCTCGGCGAGGGCGGACGCCTCCGGGTGAGGGACGTCGCGGCCCTCCATCCTCACCTCTTTGTAGAGGGAGACCAGCTCGAGCTCCCTGAAGACCCTTCGCAGCTCGTTCAGGTCGGGCGCCTGGATCCGCATGTTTTCCGGGGGCATGTCGAGAGGGACGTCGAAGCGCAAGGTCGCAAGCTCTTTACTCATGAAAGCGAGGTCCCTGTGCTCCGTGAGCTTTTGCCGGACCGCCGGCTTCTTTATCCGGTCGAGGTTGGCGTAGATCGCATCGAGGCCGCCGAAGGAGGCGATCAGATCCCTGGCCGTCTTCTCCCCTATGCCGTGAACGCCCGGTATATTGTCCGAGGAGTCGCCGGAAAGGGCGAGAAAATCGGGGATGAGCGCGGGGTCTATGCCGAATTTTCCGGCTACTTCCTCTCTTTTCATCACCAGGTTCTTCATGGTGTCGATGATGGTGACCGAATCCCCCACGAGCTGCATCAGGTCTTTGTCGCTCGTCACGACAAAGACCTCCGCGTCGCCGCCTTGAAGCCTGCGCACGAGGGTCGCGATCACGTCGTCCGCCTCGAAGCCTTCCTTTTCGAGCATGGCGATGCCCGTTTTCTCGACGATGTTCTTTATGTAGGGGAACTGAAGGCTCAGGTTGCCGGGCATGGGCGGTCTCGTCGCCTTGTATTCCTCCGAGATCTGCGCGCGGAAGGAGGGCGCCTTCGAATCCCACACCACCACCAGCCCGTCGGGTTTCTGCTCGTTGATCAGCTTCCTGAGCATGTTGATGAAGGCATAGATCGCGTTCGTCGGCATGCCCTTCGAGTTGGAAAGGTAGGGCGTCGCGAAGAACGCGCGATATACGTAAGAATTGCCGTCTACAAGGAAAATCCGCATCACTGACCGCCTTATTCAGCCCCGTAGGAGCAGTACGGCTCCGCCTCGAAGAGGTCGCCTTTCAGCTCGTGTGCCCTCGCCCTGCACCCGCCGCAGATGCGCAGGTAGCGGCACCGGCCGCACTTGCCCCGGTAATTTCCGAAATCCCGCAAGGCGGCGAACTGGCGGGACCCTTCCCACACCTTCCGCACGCCTTCCTTCCGCACGTCGCCGCACGCCAGCTCCAGGTAGCCGCAGGGCTGGGCAATGCCCGTATGGGAGATGAAGAGAAAGCTCTTCCCCGCCAGGCACCCGGCGCTTTTCGGCTGCCCGCCTTTTTCCTTCACCACCCGGTAATAGTGGGGGGCGCAGGTCACCTTCATCTCGATCAGGTTCTCCTCTTCCCGGTCGTAAAGCCAGTTGAGGACGTCTTCATACATGGCCGCGGAGAGTTCCTCGCCTTTGAGCCCCATCCCCCTCCCCACGGGCACGAGCAGGAAGATATGCCAGGCCACGGCCCCGATCTCCCTCACCAGGTCGTAGATCGCCCCGAGCGCGGCTACGTTGAGCCGCGTCACCGTGGTATTGATCTGAAAAGGGAGGCCGGCGCTCCTGAAAATGTCGGCTGCCCCCATCACCGCATCGTACGAGCCGGAAACCCCCCTGAATGTGTCATGGACGGACCGGTCCTTCCCGTCGAGGCTCATGCTCACCCGCATGATGCCGCCTTCTTTGAGCTTTTCCGCGTTCGCGGCGTCGACGAGGGTGCCGTTCACCGCGATCACCTGGCGGAGCCCCTTCGACGACCCGTAGTCGATGATGTCGTGGATGTCCTGCCTGAGCAGGGGCTCGCCGCCGGTCAGGATTATGGTGGGCGTGGAAAAGGCGGCTATGTCGTCGATGATGCGCCTGCACTCATCGAAGGAGAGCTCGTCGTCATGGGGCCCGGCGCTCGCCCTCGCCCTGCAGTGCACGCAGTTGAGGTTGCAGTTCCTCGTCAGCTCCCACGCGATCATCCTTAAAGGGAAGGCGGTCTTATCCATCTTCTTCTTAGTCCCGAGTGCCGAGTGCCGAGCTAAAAAAATACTCTCCCCCCTCTTTTTCACTCGTCACTCTGAACTCGTCACTCGTAACTATCCTTTCCTCACTCGTCACTCTTCTTTCATCCACCGGGCGAGGTCCTTCGCGAAATAGGTGATGATGATGTCGGCGCCGGCCCGCCTGATGCTGGTGGTCAACTCCATGACGGTCCTCCTGTAATCGAGGAACCCCTGGGCCGCCGCGCATTGCACCATGGTGTACTCGCCGCTGACGCAGTAGGCGGCAAGGGGCCTGGCGATCTTTTGCCTCGCGAGGGCCAGTATGTCGAGGTAAAAGAGGGCGGGCTTCACCATGATGATGTCGGCCCCTTCTTCCACATCCAGCTCCATTTCCCGCAAGGCCTCCCTCTGGTTCGGCGGGTCCATCTGGTAGGCCCTCCGGTCGCCGAAAAGGGGAGTCGATTCGGCGGCGTCCCTGAATGGGCCGTAGAGGGCGGAGGCGTACTTGGCCGCGTAGCTCATGATCGGGATGTCGGAGAAGCCGTTTTCGTCGAGGCTTTCCCTTATCGCCTTGACCCGGCCGTCCATCATATCGGACGGGGCGATGATGTCCGCGCCCGCGCGGCCTGGGCGAGCCCGGCTTTGGCGAGGAGCTTGAGGGTCTCGTCGTTGTCCACCTCGCCGTTTATCACGGCCCCGCAGTGGCCGTGGCTCGTATATTCACAGAGGCAGAGGTCGGCCACGACCAGCACGTCTTCGCCGAACCGCTTCTTTATCTCGGCCGTGGCCTTTTGGATGATCCCGTTCTCGTCGTAGGCGCCGCTGCCGAACTCGTCTTTTTTGGCCGGGATGCCGAAGAGGAGCACCGCCGGGATGGAAAGGTTGATGACCTCCTCGACCTCACCGAGTGCCCAGTCGAGAGAGAGCTGGAAAATACCCGGCATGGACGGGACGGCCACCCGGTCTTGCCCGCCCTCCCGTATGAATATCGGGTAGACGAGGTGCTGCGCCGAAAGCTCATGCTCCTGGATCAAACCCCTCAGCTTTGCGTTTTTCCTCAGCCTCCTCGGCCGGTATTCGGGAAATCCCATGTCTCCCCCTTTTTTTGGCTTTATCAGGAGCGTCACTTCTGCGAAAAACCGCGTCAGATGGAGGATATTATACCATAAAAAGCCTGCCGGGAAAGATTTCCAAATGGTCTTGCCGCGGCAAGGAAACGCGGGAGGAAGAAGGCTTAGGGCACGCCGGCTATGATGGTCCCGCCCGACGGAAAGATCGCGACGTCCGCCTGCGGCATCGAAGGGGAGGCAATCTCGAGGGCCTCTCCCATCGTCCGGGCGTGGGTGAACTTCATCATCCGGACCTGCTCGGCGGTGAGTCCTTCCGTGACGTGGATCACGTTGAACTTTTCGGCCATCTCCTTGAAGTAGACGACCTGCATGATGTAGGAGATGCCGAAGGACCTCAGGTGGTCGGGCACGTCGCCCCTTGCAAGGCGGCGGTGAAACTCCGTTGCCGTCTCGTCGCTCGCTATCTCTTTCAAAAGCGGCATGATGGGACCCGCCTCCTTCTGAGGGGCAACCCAGATGATGGTGCCGCCCGAGCGCGTGCAGAAGCCCGCCATGGTGAGGGCCTTTGTCGACTGGACCCCGATCTCCATCGGATACGCCGCGGTAATGGTGACGTCGGCCATCTTAGAGAGGGGGACGTAGTAGAGCGACGCGGCATAACCCGACGCGGCCCTGTGCTCGGCAAAGGGCTCGCCGGCAAACGCCTTGAGGATCTGCCTGTTTTCGTTAATGACGCAGTCGAGCTTGAAGGAAAGCCGCCCTATCCGTCCCGCGTCGACGATATCCTCGTACCATGGGTTGCCGTCGAGGATATTGACCCTGCTCTTGCGGTGGCGCATCCAGGTGAAGTGGTGCTCGGCCACGGACCGGTAGGAACAGACGCCGGGCATGAAAATTTTGAAGCCGCCCCCGAAACCGGCGCAGGGGTGGGGCATACACTCGCCCGTCGCAATGACCAGATCGGCAAAGGCGACCCGGGGATCGCACTCGACGAGGGTCCCCCTGTCGGTCCTGCCGATGACCACGTTCTCCGTGGAATGGGGGTCGTGGGAGACGAGGCGCTCTTTGAGGCGCGCCGTCACCACCGGACCTACCTTTCTTTCGAGCTCCTCCCTGGAATAGATGGGGTGGGTCCCCAGCGCGCATACGCCCCAGACCCGGTCATCGGGCACGCCGGCCTTGTTGAGCCTGTCGAGCATCTCGGGGATCACCAGGTTCACCGGCGTGGGCCGCTGCAGGTCGTCGAAAAGGAGCGCCACTTCCATACCCGGCCTGGCGAGCTCTTCTAAGGGCGGTGAGCCGATGGGGTTATCCAGGGCGCGCCGGATTTCTCGGACGGGGTCCGTCACTCCGGGGACGGGCGGTATCTCCCTGGCCGAGAGGACATTCCAGCCCTCGGGAAGGGCAAACGTGCACTTGTTGCCTTCACACAGCACATAATAGTCTTCCATACCGCCCCCCCTTTTTTTGGCATGACTAGTCTACCGTGATGCGAAAGGGGTGTCAAGGGCATGTAAAAGCAGTGACGAGTGAGGAAGTGGCGAGTGACGAGTGAAGAGGGACGAGTGCTTTTTTCAACTCGGCACTCGCCACTCGTCACTGCTTTTCGCTCTTCCTACCCTCCTCCCATCAGCTTTGTGGGAAGCCATGTGGCGAGCTGGGGGAAGATGAAGAGAAGGATGCCGCCGAGGACGAGGCTTATGAGGAACGGATAGACGCCCTGGTAGATTATTCCCATGGGGATCTTGGTGATCTGCTTCACGATGAAGACGCAGATGGCCACGGGAGGTATCACCACCCCTATCATCACGGTGATCGCGACGACCATGCTGAACCAGATGGGATTGAAGCCGAGCTTGACGACGGCCGGGAAGAAGATGGGGGTCGCGAGGATCATAAAGGCAAGGTCGTCGATAAAGGAGCCCCCCAGGAGGTAGATGAAAGAAATGAAGACAATGATGAGGGTGGGGCTGACCGGAAGAGAGACGATCCAGTCGGCGGCGAGCATGGGTATCTTGGTGACGGCGATAAAGTGGCCGAGGATCGTGGAGTCATGACGAGGAGCAGGACCATGCAGGCGGTCCTCACCGATTCTATGATGGACTTGATGTACGCTTTGACATCAAGGTCTTTCTTCGAAAAGGTGAGGAGGAGGACCAGGGATGTCCCTACGCTCCCTGCCTCCGTGGGCGTGAAGAAACCCTTCATGATGCCGCCCACCATGAGAAGAAAGACGACGACGACCCATCCCACTTCAGGGATGGCTTTCAGCCTCGCGCTCCAGGGGAAGACAGGCCCCTTGGGACCGACGGCAGGGTTGATCTTACACCATCCATAGATCACAATGACAAAAAACGCGGCGATAAGCAGCCCGGGGAAGACGCCCGCGAGAAAGAGCCTCCCGATAGACTGGTCCGAAATAATGCCGAATATGATCAGGGTGACGCTCGGAGGGAGGAGGATCCCGAGGGTCCCCACGCTCGCGACTATGCCGCTCGAGAGTCTCCTGTCATAGCCGTAGCGCTCCATCTCGGGCACGGCGACGCTGGCGAAGGTTGCCGTGGTGGCGGGGGTGGACCCACAGATAGCCTTGAACGCCGTTGCCCCGGCAACCGTGGCGATGGCGAGCCCGCCGGGGATATGGCCCACGTACTTGTAGGACGCGTCGAAGAGCTTCTTGGCGAGGCCCGAATTGAAGGAGACCTGGCCCATCAGTATGAACAGGGGCACCACCGTGAGGCTGTATGAGGTAAAGACGTCGAAAAAGTCTTTTGCCAGCAGGTTGAGGGCGGCTTCCCACGTCATAAGGTAGCCGAAGCCTGCAAAGCCGACAATGATCATGGCAAAGGACATCTCTATGCCGGTCATGAAGAGCACCAGGACCGACGCCAACCCTATGATGCCGATCGTTACCTCACTCATATCGCCCTCCCGCGATCTTCACGATCTGACACATAAGCACGAGACACTGGACAAAACAGCATACCGAGAGGCCGTACGCAACCGGATAGAAAGGGAGCTGCCGCGTGAGGGTCACCTCACCCGCGGTGTAGAGCTCATAGCCGAGCTTAAAGAGGTTCCAGCCGATGAGCAGAAAGATCACCAGGCTTGCCAGCCGCGTCGTCACATCGAAGCCGGTTTGCACCGGCTTCGGAAATTTTTGATAGAAGGTATCCACAAATATGTGCCCCCGGACCCAGGAGGTAATGGGGATGGCGAAGCCGAGCACCACGGCGCCGCCGAGACCGACAAGCTCGTAGGTGCCGATGATCGGGTGGCCGAAGCTCCTCATCACCACGTCTGCGGTCGTGAGGAGCATGAGGCAGGTCAGGGTAATGCCTGAGACTGCCTGCATCCACTTGCTGAGCCTTTCCACGAATGCGAGTGCGACGTCCATAATACCTCCCGGGTACCGACAATTATCGACGCTCGCGCCCCCTCCCGTCCGCGCCGTGGACGCCCCTGAAGGGGCGGTCTTTTCCGTCCACGGCGCGGCTGAAACGAAAAGGGGGCGCGCTCTTACAGGGACCCTCTTTAGTGGGTCTTCACGTAGTCGGCACAGAACTTCACCGCTTCTTCACCCGGCAACCCTTTCCCGTCCAGCAGCTTTATTTGATCGTCAAAGATGGGCTTGAGCCGGGCCTTCCACCGCTCCTGTTCCTGGGGCGGCAGTTGAATGATCTTTCCACCCTTCTTGGTGAGGGCGTCGGACCCTTCCTTGTCCGCGTCGTCCCAGTTCTTTGCCGCTTTTTCTATCCATTCCGTATTGATCTTTTCGATGATCTTCTGATCTTCCGGCGGGATGGTGTTCCACTTGTTCTTGTTCATAAAGATAAAAGCGGCATTGACGTGGGAGGAGCCGTAGTCCGTACAATAAGTGAGCACTTCCGACAGCTTCCATCCCTTCATGGTCTCGGCGGGGCCTACTATGCCCTGTACCACGCCTCGTGAAAGGGCGTCATAGGCGTCGCCCATGGGCATGCCTACGGGCGCCCCGCCCAGGGCCTCCACGATCTTCGCGCTCGATCCGGTGGACCGTATCTTGAGCCCTTTCAGCTCTTCGAGTTTCGTCACGGGCTTTTTCGTGCAGAGGAGCTGCGGCCCGGCGGTATAGAAGAACATTGCCTTCGCGTCATCGAACTCTTTCGGCTTGAATTTCCTGAAGAACTCGTTGGTGAGCATGGTGCCCATCCTCGCGCTCTTATACCCGTAGGGAAGGTCGATCGTCTCGATAAAGGGGAAACGCCCCTTGGTGTACCCAGCGAAGGTATCGCCGATGTCCGCGATGCCTTTCTTCACGCTGTCGTAAACCTGCGTGGTGGGCGCGAGGATCCCGCCGGGATAGAACTCGACCTTTACCCTTCCATTCGTCCTCTTCTCAACCTCCTTGCACCAGTCCGCCATGAGCATGGCCATCCTGTGCGTGGACGGGAAGGTCGATTCGGAGAATTTGAGGGTGATCGGCTTCTTGTCAGCCCCATACGTCGCGGGCACATGCACCCCGAGCAGTATCAAGAACCCAACCACCAGCCAGACTGCCTTGAGGCCCTTTTTCATCCTGACACCTCCATTTAGTTTTCTGTTATATCAGCCTTTGGAGTCCATCACATGGATTCCAAATATGTAATTGGGCGAATCGCACCTGAGCACGGTAAAGCAGTGTGTCGTGCCCGGTGGGATGAAGACCGCGAACGGCGATTCGACGGTGAATACCTCCTCCTCCATCCGGACCTCGATGACGATGTCCCCCCTGTTCGGCGTCACCGCCAGATAAATCTCCGGATGGTCCTCGTGGACATGGGGGTCCGCATGGGGCGACCGCACCATTGTGCTCGCATCGGAGCCGTTGATCCTCAAGTTGACCCCGGGAAACATGTCCGGAGAGATCCAGGACGGGGGGGCGGAGTGATGTCCCGCCATTTCCGCAAACCGTGGAACGTCCGTGATAACGTATCGCTTGTACCTGCTCGGTGTCTCAGCTTCCATAAGCCAACCTCTCTTTTATGATGTGGCAGGCAACACAATAGTACGGAGAAAAGGCGTTGCCTGCATTCTATCAGCCCATCGCGATCAATGCAACATGTGCTTGCCGCAACTGACAACCAGCGTCTCGCCGGTTACGGCGCTTGCCTCGTCCGATGCGAGAAATACGGCCGCGGCAGCCACCTCGGCCGGCTCCACGAACCTTCCGAGGGAGCAGTCGGCGGTCATGCTCCCCATCACCTCTTCATACGTGAGACCGAGCACCCTCGCTTTCTCACGGGCGACGTTCTCGATGCGTTCTCCCCGGATCCTCCCCGGACTGATGCAGTTTACGCGGATGCCGTATTCGCCCACTTCTATGGCGAGCGTCTCGGTCAGGGCAATGACCCCCCGCTTGGTTACCGCGTAAGGACTTCTCATGGGGAAGCCGGACCTTCCACCCTCCGAGTCTGATGGTAATAATAGTGCCCTTTCTCGCGGCAATCATGGATTTGAGCACTTCCCGGGCGCAGAGCATCGGTGCGGTGAGGTTTGTGGCCACCACGTCGTTCCACACCTTGAGGTCCATGTCGATCACGTTTATTGTGGGACCCCCCACGGCGCTGTTGTTTACCAGCACGTCTATACGGCCGAATCTGTCCAGGGTATGGCTCACCATCCGTTTGATCTGCTCCTCGTACCGGACATCGGTGGCCAGCGCATCCGCCGTGCCGCCCCTCGATTCTATCTCCCTGGCCGTCTGCTCGGTGGATGCGAGGTCGCGGGCCGCTATCACGACTTTCGCCCCCTCGGCGGCAAAGGCGAGGGAGATGGCCTTGCCGAGACCCTTCCCGCCGCCGGTGACAATCGCCACTTTCTGCTCCATTCTCATGATCGGTCGCCTCCTAAAAGCCTTGATGTTGTCGGATCGTTGTCACTTCTGGTTCTTCTTGATGTAATCGAGGGCAAATTTCAGGACCTCGTCCCCCGGCAGGCCCTGTGCCTTTGTCATCCTCACATAATTATCCAGCACCGGCTGTACGGCCTTCTTCCACCGCTCCCCTTCCGCGTTTGACAGGGTAATGATCTTATTTCCCCTTTTCAGGGCGAACGCTTTTCCTTCCTTGTCGACTTCGTCCCAGGTCTTCGCCACCCTCTCCACCCATTCTTCGTCAAGCCGGTCTATGATTTTCTTTATATCGACGGGCAAAGATTCCCATTTTTTCTTATTCATCACGACAAAAAGGCCGCTCGACAGGGCGACGGGATACGACTCGGTCGTATACTTGACCACCTCTCCCAGTTTCCACCCATCCAGGGCCTCGTAAGGGAAAATGCCTCCGTCGGCCACGCCTTTCGCCAGGGCGTCGTACACGTCGCTGATCGGCATCCCCACGGGAGATGCGCCGAGTGCCGCGGTCGGAGCCACTTGCAGCCCGCTTGCCCGTATCTTCATGCCTTTGAGGTCCTCCAGCTTTGACACGGGCTTCTTGGCCGTATGGAGGATAGCGGGGCCGATGCCCTGCAGGTACATCACCTTTACGTCATCCAGCTCCCCGGGCTTGAACTTTTTGTAGTAGTCGTTGAAGAGCTTCGTCGCAACCCGCGAGTCGGGGTAGCCCAGCGGCAGGTCGGTAAATTCGCTCAAAGGGAACCTTCCCCTGGTGTAGCCGAGGGTACCCATGCCGATGTCTGCGATGCCCTTTGTGACGCTATCGTAGATCATGGCCGTAGGGGTGAGGGTAGATCCATGAAAGGGGGTCACCTTTACCCTGCCGTTTGTCCTCTTTTCAAGTTCCTTGCACCATTGATCGACAAGGACGGCCTGTTTATGCGGGGCGGGGAAATAATCGGCGTAGTTCATCGTGATCGTCTTCTGCTGGGCGGCACTCTGCGATGCCGTGAAGCCCGACACAACCGCCAGGATCATAAAAACGATGCCAAGTCTGCACGCGTGTTTCATGGGAACGCCCTCCTTATGCTTAGTATGAACACCCTTTTTCTTCGCACGCCTCATTTGTAAAACAGACCGGGCAAGAACGTCGCAAGCTGTGGGAAAAGGAAAAGAAGAATGCCGCAAAAAACGAGTGACGCGAGAAACGGATAGACGCCACTGTAAATAACGCCCATGGGGACCTTCGTAATATTCTTCACGACGAACACATTTATCGCCACCGGCGGGATGACGACGCCGACCATGACGGTGACGCCTATCATCATGCCGAACCAGAGGGGGTCGTACCCGAGCTTCATCACTGCCGGAAAGAATACCGGGGTGGCGAGGACCATGAAGGCGAGGTCGTCGATGAAGGAGCCGCCGAGGAGATAGATGAGGGTGACGAAAAACATGATAACCGCGCGATGCACGGGCAGTTGGACGACCCAGTCGGATACGAGCATCGGTATCTTCGTCACCGCGAGAAAATGACCGAGGACGGCGGAGCCGGCCAGCAGGAAAAGCACCATGGTGGCGGTAACCAGGCTTTCCATCACCGATTTGGCCGTCCCCTTTATGCCGATGTCTCTCTTGAGGAATGAGAGCACGATGACGGCAAAGGTTCCGATGCTTCCCGCTTCGGTAGGGGTAAAAAACCCATCCAGCAGGCCGCCGATGATGACCAGAAATATGGCGATGGGCCATATGACCTCGGGCAGGGAGCGGATGCGCTCGTTCCACGAGAACCTCTGGCCCCTGGGTCCGACCGAAGGGTCTATCTTGCACCATCCCACGATGATAAAAACGAAGAAAAGGGCGATGAGGAGCCCGGGATGACGGCCGCGACAAACAGCTTGCCGATCGACTGCTGCGTGATGACGCCGAAGATGATCAAGACCACGCTCGGCGGAAGGAGTATCCCGAGGGTGCCTACCGTGGCAACGATCCCTGTGGACAGCTTTTTGCTATAGCCAAAACGGTCCATTTCCGGGACGGCGACGCTGGAGAAGGTCGCGGCGGTTGCGACGGAAGAGCCGGAGATCGCCTTAAAAATTGTCGCGCCCGCAACGGTGGCGATGGCGAGCCCCCCCGGTATATGGCCCATAAACTTGTGGGCGGTATCGTAGAGGCGCCGGGCGATCCCTGCGTTGAAGGCGATCTGGCCCATGAGGACGAAGAGCGGGACCACGGTAAGGTTGTATGACTCGAAGGTATCGAAGACGTCCTTCGCCATCATGTTGAAAGCAGCTTCGAAGGAGATCACATAGGCGAAGCCGAAAAAGCCGACAATTATCATGGCGAAGGCCAGCTCTATTCCCGTGAGGAAAAGGGCGAGCAACACACCGAGGCCGACGATGCCGACTACGACTTCATTCATTCTTTCCTCGTAAGCACCAGCTTCACGATCTCGGCGATGTTCGCCAGGCACTGGACAAAGAATCCCCCCGCCAATCCGTACGCGATGGGATAGAACGAGAGCTGGAGGGTTTGCGAGCCTTCGTGCTTATGGTAGAAATCGAGTCCGAGCTTTATCAGGTGCCACCCGATGGTAAGGCAGATGGCAAGGGCCATCAGGCGGGTGACCAAATTGACGATGTTTTGGTTTTTCGGGCTCAGGCGTTGAATAAGCACGTCGACCATGATGTGCCCTTTTTTCATGGTGGTATAGGGAATGGAAAACCCGATCACGAGGGCGCCGCCCAACGCGACCAGATCATACGTGCCCGATATGGGCCTGCCGAAACAGCGCACCGTCACGTCGAAGACGGTGACGAGCATCATGGAGACAAGGATGATCCCTCCTGCTCCCGCCATCCACGTGCTCAACCCCGAGGCAAAGGCGACAAACCTCCTCATAAGACCTCCCTCGATCCTCGTCCTTGCCGTCCCCTCGGAAGGGGAACGCCCCTTCGCGCCGGGGGGACGCTGACAAGCACGTCACGCCGTAATGCGGCTCTTCATCCGTTCAAACGCGATGCGCCTGATGTCCTCTCTGGAATCTTTCAGGTGCTCCCTTATAGACTTTTTTACGCCGTTTCTGTCTTTCACCTTGAGACATTCAAGAATGCGCCGGTGCCCCCTGACGGCCCTGAGCCTCGTGTCGAGGGAGTACTGGGCCTCCATCCTGTAGAGACCCAATCGCTGCCGGAGGGTGGCCCAGATATCGAGGAGCGTCTTCATGCCGCTCGCCCTGATGATGGTCTCGTCGAATAATGCGTCACGGTGAAAAAAGGAATCGGACCGGTCTTGCTCGAGTGCGGTCTCAGATTGTCTGATAACCTCCTCTAAAAGGCCGACATAGGTCTGGTCCTGGTTTTCCATGGCCCTCCTTGCGGCCAACGGCTCGATGACTGCCCGGATCTCATAAATTTCGACCACCTCTTCCCAGGCGATCTGCCGCACGCGGTAGCCGACCCTGGGGAACGATTCCAGGAAGCCTTCCATTTCGAGCACGTGCATGGCCTCCCTCACGGGCGTCCGCGACACGTTGAGTCTGCTCGGCCAACCTTCCTTCAAGGAGCCGGGAGCCCGGAGGTATGCCCCCGGAAAGAATTTCCTGCTTCACCTTCTCATATATTTGACCCCGCATCAGCATGGGGTTCTCTATCACAAAACCTTTCAGGTGGTCGACCATGCCCTCTCCTTACGCTGCTGTCTTCTCCGGCGCGTTTACGTACCTTAGCGTATTTTGTACCCCAACGCATTTTTTTGTCAACTGAAATTTGTTGGGGTGAAATCTGTCGCGGGATAACGGCCGGTGCGCGGGGCGGCTTCTCGTACTATATTACTATCAGCGGATTTCGGGGATTATGGGTGCCGCGCGGATCCGAGGGCCATTTTTGAAGGGAGGAGCATATGAATGTTCACGACGTCGTCAACTTCGCCATCCGGATAGAGGAGAACGGGGAGCGGTTCTACCGGGAGGCAGCGGAGATCGTTGCCGATCAGTCCGCGCAGGAATTGTTCGGGCGGCTGGCGGAAGCGGAGACAGCACACAGAAAGACGTTTGAAAAGCTGTTGTCGACCTTAAGCGACTACCGGCCGCCCGAAACATACGAAGGAGAGTACCTCGCGTACCTGAAAGACTTTATCGACGGCAGGGCCGTGTTCAAGGCGCATCCGGACATCGCGCAGATGGCGAAGGCGAGCAGCATCACGGGCGCACTCGATTTCGCCATCCAGCGGGAGGCGGACTCGATCCTCTATTATCAGGAGATGAAAAAGTATATGGGTACGCGGCACATCGAGGCCATGGATCTGATTATCGACGAAGAGAGCATGCATTTTGCCCTCCTCTCGAAATTGCGAAGAGAAGCGACCGCCTCGTGAGGGGCCCCTCTCTTTTGCACAAAAGAGGGCGTTGTCTCTTAAGACCCCGTCCTTAATCTTTCTTTCGGTCCTCCGATAAAGAGAGAAACAGCGGTGGGACTGCAAAAAAACGCGAAGGGCCAGGAACGAGCGGAGGTGGAGGAGACGTGAGCGTGTGCGAGACGGGTGAGGGCCGAGAAGAGCGAGCGGAGAGGGAGATTGCCCTCGGGTGTGAGGCGCAGGTGTTCGATGAAGAGGAACTTCTCATGAACCTCGGCGGAGACCGGGACTTGGTCCGCTGCATCGGGACGCTCTTCCTCGACGACACGCGCGCCGGGATGGGACGCCTCAAGGAACTCCTCGACGGCAGCGACGCGGTCGAGGCGGGCAGGCTGGCCCACAAGATGAAAGGGTCGGCCGCGAACATGCGGGCCGGGGCGCTCTCCGGGGTCTTCGCCGATATCGAGCAGAACGCCTCCCGGGGCGACCTGACGGGGGCAGCGCCGCTCATCGAGGCTGCGCTGCGCGAGTTCGAGCGCTTCAGAACGCTCTTCGGAGAAAAGGCGGACCCGGCGGCAGGGCTCTAAAAGAAGGATGATGCCGGGTCGGAAGCTAAAGTTACTTCGGGTTATCCCAAAAAAAGCATGTGTCTTTGGCGCACCGGTAAGAGACGTATTCCGGTTCGAGACCTCGCGAGCGGCGCCCGTGAAGCGCCCTCTTTCCACAAAGCTTCCTGCGAAGAATAAGGGTTTTCACCGGCAGCTCACGGTGCTTAATTTTGCCCGTGTCTATCCGATAATAAGTGCGGACTATCATCTTTTGTCGGACATCATTCTTGGATGGGAGGGTGGTCCATGGATCGGGACGATCTTCGAATCGGAACGCGCGTCCGGTTTACCGGGCCGAATCGGACGATAGAGAGGGATAGGGAATTATGAAGACAATGATGAAGTCTTTGTCCGGGGTTATGGCCTTCCTGGTCGTGGCTCTGTTTTCCTTGCAGGCGCACGCGGAGAAAAGAATCGGGTTATTTCTGTTTAGTGAAGAGGCCCGTTACATCCAGGCCACAAAAGGCATTAAAGACAAGCTCCGGGAAGGAGGCTTCGGAGAGAAGAACGCAACCTTCACTGTAGCAAATGCGAATGCGAATAAGGCGAGGGCAGCGGAACTGGTGCGGCAATTTGAGGCAACAAAGCTGGATTTGATTATTACCTTGGGCACTTCTTCAACCGTACCCGTCGGCCGTGAGATTAAGGACGTGCCGATAGTCTTCGGCGTGGTTTACGATCCGGTAGAGGCGGGGATAGTGAAGGCGTGGAAGAGCTCGGGAAACAACGCCACAGGCGTCAGCTCTCAAGATTCCCATGTCGAGGATCATGGAAAGCCTGGAGAACTTTACGCGTGTAAAGAGGCTCGCGGTGCTCTATACGCCGGGTGAGAAAAACTCCGAGTCACAGTTGAAGGATCTGCAGAAGATTCAGGCGGGATGCAAGATCAAGTTTATCCCGGTTGGTCTGAGCAAGGTTGACGAGGTGGGGCGACTCCTCCCGGAAGTGCTGCGCACCGTCGATGCTGTTTATGTCACCGGCAGCAACCTGGTCGACAGTCAGGCTTCACTGATCGCGGATATGGCGGCCAAGGCTAACGTGATTACGATAACCCACCTCGACGACCTGGTAGCGAAGGGGGTACTTCTGGGCGTATGCGTAAACTCTTACTCCATGGGCCAGCGTGCGGGAGAGAAGGCGGTGAAGATCTTAAAAGGCGCGAAGCCGTCGTCCATCCCCATCGACACCGTGCAGAAATTCGATGTGATCCTGAACATGGAAACGGCTAAAAAGGGGCAGTTTCAGATCCCGCCCGGTCTTATGAATACGGTCACGAAGACGATAAAATAGAGGGTGAGAATTTGACTGTGGCGGAAACGGGGGATTAACAAGTGCTCTGAAGGCCTTTCAGAAGAGGCATCCGGTATAAATTTCTCAGAGAAATCTTCCTTATCCTTTTTGTCAGCACCATTGGGCTGAGCACGGTGATTGCGGTAGGCGAGGGAAGGATGCTCAGGCGGTCTTTGGTGACCAAAGGGAAAAGTTTTGCATCTTACATAGCGACGCTCAGCGAAGAGCCCCTGGTAATGAAGGACGGCATTCAACTGGATTCAATCGTGAGCCAGGCCAACAAAGACGAAGACACTATGTACACCGTTATCCGTGACGCACGGGGAAACCTCGTCACCTCGCGGTTTGCCAGCATCAACTATCAGTCGCCCAGACTGAAAGCCTTACTCGCGGGACTCCCGAAGGAGAGCGAGACTGAAGACATTATTGCTGCCATCAGGGACAAAGAGTCCGTCGCCGAGCTTTCCATTCCCATTCTTACAGGGGCCTACACCATCGGAAAGGTGACGATTTGCATGTCGCAGCATACTATCCACCGGCAGATAGCGGACACCGTGCTGTTTGTTTTTGCCCTGAATGTAATTGTCGCGATTCTGCTCGGCGCCGTGGTGTTTATCGTCTCAAGACGGATACTTTTTGATCCGATCACGGAGCTTTCCCGTGCCATAGCCCGGCTTTCCAAAGGTGATCTCTCGACCAGGATCGCAGTTAAGGCTACCGGAGAGTTGCGGCACGCTGCTTGAGGGCTTTAACCAGATGGCTGAAGACCTGGACAAGACGACCGTATCAAAAGATACGTGGATAATATTCTTATGAGCATGACCAACTTGCTGATCGTTGTTTCGCCGGAGAACGTAGATCAAAAGAACAAACGACGGCTATCTGCATGCTTCTTGGGTACGAAGAGAAGGAGCTTGATAGGGCGGCCGGTCGAAACGATTTTCGGAGGGGCCGGGTCAGGCAAAAGAGCATGTGGATGAAGACCATATTGGCGGAGAAGCACATCAGTAACATGGAAGCAACATACATGACAAAAAATGGCCAGGAAATACCCGTCCTGCTTTCGGCCTCGGTCATGTATGACGCCAACGAGGAAATTCAGGGAATAGTCTATGTGGCTCAAGATATCACCAGGCACAAGCAGGACGAGGAGTCTCTCAAGAAGGCCAAGGAGGCGGCCGAAGCAGGCAGCCGCGCCAAGAGCGAGTTCCTCGCCAACATGAGCCACGAGATCCGGACGCCCATGAACGGCATCATCGGCATGACCGGTCTTCTCCTCGATTGCGATCAGGCCCCCGAGCAGCACGAGTACACGGAGGTTATCCGCAAGAGCGGAGACAATCTGCTTTCCCTTATCAACGATATCCTCGATTTCTCCAAGATCGAGGCCCGCAAGCTGGACCTTGAGGTCCTCGACTTCGATCTGCGCACCACCGTGGAAGACGCGGCAGAATCGCTCGCCGTCAAGGCGCATGAGAAGGGCCTGGAACTCATCTGCCTGGTTGACCCCGGTGTCCCCTCATCTCTTCGCGGCGACCCGGGACGCGTGCGGCAGATCATCTCTAATCTGGTAAATAACGCGATCAAGTTCACCGACCGGGGCGAGGTTGCCATCAGGGTGTCGTTGTCCGGAGAAGCCGGCCCGAAGGCAACGATCCGCTTCGAGGTCAGCGACACGGGGATCGGGATCCCGCAAGAGAAACTCGCGACCCTTTTTTCACCCTTTACGCAGGTGGACGGCTCTACTACCCGCAAGTACGGGGGAACGGGCCTCGGCCTTTCCATCTCCAAGCAGCTCGCCGAGTTGATGGGAGGACGTATAGGGGTGGAAAGCGACGAAGGCAGAGGGTCCACTTTCTGGTTTACCGTAGTCCTCGAACGGCGGGCCCATATACGACCAGCCCCTCCTGGTGCCTTTTGACATCGCGGGAGTGCGTGTCCTCGTCGTGGACGACAACCAGACCAACCGCCTGCTGGCGACAACGCTCCTTAAGTCGTGGGGCTGCATCACCGGCGAGGCAGCGGACGGGGATAGCGCCCTCACCGAATTGAGCCGGGCCGTCGATAGAGGAGAACCATATCGGCTCGGGCTTCTCGACATGCAGATGCCCGGCATGGACGGGGAGACGCTGGGAGGCCGAATTAAGGCCGACCCCCGTATCGCGCCGACAGAGCTGATAATGATGACCTCCCTCGGTCGACGGGGCGATGCCGAGCGGCTTGAGGAAGCCGGCTTTGCCGGCTACCTCGTCAAGCCGGTCCGCCAACGCCAGATGCTGGACACGATCTCCCTTGCCCTCGGCCGCAGGGTGGAGAGGTGCAAACCCAACGATCATCACGCGGCGCGGCGCAGCCGAATTCCGGACATCCCGCAGAAGGATCCTGGTTGCCGAGGACAATGTCGTGAACCAGCTCGTGGCCCGTAAGATTCTGGAGAAGCTGGACTATCGCGCCGATGTTGCGGCTAACGGGAAAGAGGCTCTTGCCGCGCTCTCCACTATCCCCTATGACCTGGTGCTCATGGATTGCCAGATGCCGGAAATGGACGGTTTCGAGGCCACGCAGGCTATCCGCCGGGGTGAGGCGGGGGCAGGCCGCGCGGGAACGCCGATAGTCGCCATGACCGCGCGGGCCATGCAGGGCGACCGGGAGAAATGTCTGGATTCAGGGATGAACGATTATCTTTCCAAGCCGATTGATTCCGGGCTTCTGGCAAAGACGCTGGAGCGGTGGCTGGCGCCAAAAACCGACAGACTCCGACGGCGAACCCGCAGCCGCTGACACCCGGGAGTCTGTTGGAGTCCCGATCTTTGACAAGGCAGCCCTCGCCGACCGGCTTATGGGCGACGAATGTTTGATCGACAAAATAATGGATACATTTCTTGAGAGCACCCCCCAACAGATCGAGACCCTGAGCGAGCACGCCGGAGCGGGGAACGCGGAGAGCGTCCATCATCAGGCTCATTCTATCAAGGGCGCCGCGGCGGCCGTGGGAGGCGAGGCCATGCGCCAGGTGGCCTTTGAGATCGAGAAGGCGGGCCGGGCAGGAGATATGGAGAGGGTCAGGGCCATGATACCGCAATTGCAGGAGCGGTTCAACCAGTTGAAGGTGTTGTGGAGCGCCATGGAGAGACCGCCGGCGAAATGAACACGGCAAGCGAGAGGATACTCGCCATATTTCCTCCCGAAGCAGATCGGTTCGACCCCTTCCGCGGGATTGGGAACGCGGGCGGAGCCGGACGGCTCTCTCATCATCGGACCCTTCGGTCCTAAAGGCTTTAAGGAGCGGCCTCTATGAGGATGTTGATTACAGACGATGATTTTATCAGCAGGAACATACTGCATGCCATCCTTCTCCCTTACGGCAGGTGCCAGCTCGCCGCGAGCGGCAGGGAGGCCCTCGAAGCCTTTACCCTGGCCCACGAAGAGGGGGAGCCCTATGACCTCATGTGCATAGATGTGCAGATGCCCGAGATGGACGGCCATGAAACGCTCAAGCGCATAAGGGCGCTGGAGACGGAAATGGCGATACCGGAAGACAGAAGGGTAAAGGCCATAATGGTGACCGCGTCGAGGGACGTGAAGAACGTGATTGCCGCCAAAGCGTCGCGGTGCGATGCCTATCTCGTGAAGCCGGTGGAGAAGGAGAGGCTCCTCGACGAGATCAGGCAGTTGAAGTTCAACATGGCCGCCCTTTCGTAGTATGTCCCCCCGGCCGTGCCTTTCGCGGCCGGCCGGCCTTCACGTGTTTTCGGGATCCCCCCAAGCCTTTATACAGCGAAGACCTCTTCATTCGGCATATCTCCATGCGGGGGCCTCTCCTCGCCTGTAGCCCGTGGATGAGGCTTCAAGCCCTTAAGACAAGGACCGATCGGGACGATAATTCAAGTACTATGAAGAGATATCGTTCGAGATAAATCAGGACCCGGCCGACAGGAGCGGCCTCAAGATGAGCTCGCAGCTGCTCAAACTGACGAAGATCGTGCAGGATTCGGAAAAAATGGGGGACCGATAATGCTCAATCTCTATCGGCTCTCCATCACGCGCAAGCTGACGGTCATGACGATGACGACAACTCTCGCGGCCCTTGTGCTTGCGACGGGTCTCCTCGCGACGTACGAGATTGTGGGCTTCAAGCAAGGACTGACCAGGAGGCTCTCCTCCATTGCCGCCGTGATCGGCATGAACAGCGCGTCCGCCCTCCGCTTCAAGGACGGGAAGGCGGCAGCGGAGACCCTGGAGGGCCTGAAAGGGGAGCCCGACATCGTATCGGCCTGCATCGTCGACACGAACGGCAACGTCTTCGCGCGGTATATCAGGCAAGGCATCGACGAACAGGCGGCGTTCGGCTCCGGTCCCAGCCCGTGCAGGGGCAGGACGGCCGCCGGGCCGTCGTCCGTCGGCGTTGCAGCGTCCGGAGACCGCATCGGTCTGGGCCACCGCATTATGCTGGACCGGGAGCCTATCGGCATGCTCTATCTCCAGTCCGACGTGCAGGAGATCTATAGCCGCCTCTTCTGGCTCGTGCTCATCGTGGGTCTCGTCATCCTCGTCTCATTCTTTATCGCCTACGGCCTGTCGAGGTACCTGCAAGGTCTTATCTCGCGGCCGATCTTTCACCTGTCCGGGACGATGAAGAGGATCTCCGCCGAAAAGGACTACTCCGTCCGGGTGCAGAAGGAGAGCGACGACGAGCTGGGCACCCTCATGGAAGGGTTCAACGAGATGCTCCATGAGATCGAGGAGAGGGACGAGCTGCTGCTCCGCCACAAGGGACAACTCGAGACGGAAGTGGCCCAACGGACCGGGGAGCTCGTGAAGGCACGGGATGCCGCAGAGGCAGCCAGCCGCGCCAAGTCCCAATTCGTTGCCAACATGAGCCATCGAGCTGCGGACCCCCATGAACGGCGTTTTGGGCATGCTTCAACTGCTTCAGAACGACCTCCTCACGGAGCAGCAGCAGAACTACGCGCAGATAGGCATGAGCTCCGGAGAGGCCCTGCTCGCCATCATCAACGACATACTCGATTTCTCCAAGATCGAGGCGGGAAAGATGGAACTCTCCACCGGAGACGTCGATCTCCGTGAGGTGGTGGAAAGCGTGGTCTCGTCTCTCGCCGAAAGCGCCCAGAAGAAGGGGCTCGAGATCGTCTGCTCCATTCACCCCGACGTGGACGCCCATCTCCAGGGCGACGCCCAGAGGATCGGTCAAATTCTCTTGAACCTCGTCGGCAATGCGATCAAGTTCACCCACGAGGGGGAGATAGTCGTGAGGGTCGCCTGCCCGGAGAAGATCGAGGGGGGCGTCCTGGTCAGGTGCGAGGTGACCGACACGGGCATAGGCATCCCCCAGGAGGCGCAGGCGAGGATATTCAGCCCTTTCCTCCAGCAAGACGGGTCGACGACGCGGCGATACGGAGGGACCGGCCTCGGGCTGTCCATCGCGAGGGATTTGTGCCGGCTCATGGGTGGAGAGATCGGCGTCTCGAGCGAGCCGGGCATCGGCTCGACGTTCTGGTTCACGGCACGTCTCAAGGGGCATACCGCCGGAGCGGCGGCGAAAGGCGCCGTCCCCGCCACGGACATGGCGGGTCTGCGCGTGTTGATCGTCGACGACAACGAAACCAACAGGACGATAGTGGGCGCCCAGTTGTCGTCATGGGGGATCGTCCATGAAAGCGCCGAAGACGGCCCCGAGGCCCTCCGGCTTCTCCATGGTCGCACGCGCTCGAATGCGCCCTACGACATCGCCATCATCGACATGATGATGCCCGGCATGGACGGCCTGGAGCTGGCCGGGAGGATAAAGTCCGACGACGGGATCGCCGCAATCAGCCTGATCATGCTCTCTTCGATCGACCGCCCGTTGCCGGAAGCCGGCCTTGAGAGGCTGGGGATCGCCGCCTGTATGACGAAACCCGTGCGCCAATCGCGGCTTTACAACGGTCTCGTGGAGGTGGCCGGCCGCCTGAAAGGCAAGGCCGGCATGTATGCACATGAAGAGACGCCCGCGAAGCACGAGGCGGCCGGTCTCAATTTCCACGTCCTCGTCGCGGAAGATAACGTGGTCAACCAGAAGGTCGCCGAGGCCATGCTGCACGCCCTGGGCTGCACGGTGGATGTGGCCGAAAACGGGAAGGAGGCCGTCGATAAGTACGCGGACGGGCACTACGACCTCATTTTCATGGACTGCCAGATGCCCGAGATGGACGGCTACGAGGCCACAAGGGTTATCAGGGTCAGGGAGAGGGAGGGCAGCCTGCCCCATACCCCCGTGATTGCCCTGACCGCCCATGCCATAGAGGGTGACCGTGAAGCGTGTCTCGCGGCCGGCATGGACGATTACCTCGCCAAACCGTTCAAACGGGAGCAGCTCATCAGTGTCATGGAAGAGTGGGCGAAACCGGTAATCGGCGATAAGCCGGTGACCTCCGTCACAATTTCATGAGTGCCTGAAGGGGCCGATACCCTTTCAGGGCATCGACGAACCTGCATGCGACGCCATATTCGAAGATGACGAGCAGCACGCAGCAGCTCACCGATATCGACAGAAGGAGCACCGCCAGATGGTTGTGGCGTGACTCCCTGTCGAAGAAGGCGTGGGGATCGAAGCTCCACGCAAGAAGGGACTGCCAGAAATCCCGCCGGTCCCTGAAGAAGACCCTCCGGACGAACCGGCAAAAAAGGAGAAACACGGGGAGATTGAGCGCGCCGAGGAGCACTATTGAAATGGTATCCATGATCACTTGCCTCTCTTCCGTCTAACAAAGAGTAACAAATCTCATGCAGGATTGTCAAATCAATGGTAGAGCATTTTGCAGAACTAAATACCGTTTCAATGTTGTTATCCAGGCGGAACCATCATCCTTCGCTTGCTTTCGCTCACGTCTCTCACCCGCTCTAACGCCTCCTTCCGCTGGCCTGCGGAACTCGGGCCGACCGCTTGCCGGCGGTGCGGCCCTCAGACATCCTCGGCCTGCGCTGCCGCGCACCGCTCCTCCCGGCGTAAGGCGGGTCCCGAGAGACTACCGCGATGCTGCGCTCAGGATAATGGTTCCGCCTTAGGTCTATCGGTGGTCTATTTTGCAAAATGCTCTAAAGTCACGCCCGGTCCGTTCTTGTGGACGCGGATAGAAGGGAGACGCTATAATAAGCTAAGCGGCCATCGCGCGGTTTTTGCGGATGGCGGCCGCGGCAAAAGTTTTTAGCGAAAGGCGACGGCAAGGAGGCTCAGTGCGATGACGACACTTTCCCCGGAAGAACTGGAGCGGATCGACGCCTACTGGAGGGCGACCCTGTACCTTTGCGTCGGCATGCTCTATCTCGAAGATAACCCGCTTCTCAGACAGCCGCTCACGATCGAGCAGGTGAAGAAGCGGCTCCTCGGACACTGGGGCACCGACCCGGGGCAAAGCTTCGTCTGGGTGCACCTCAACCGCCTCATCAAGAAGTACGACCTCGATATGATCTACATCTCGGGCCCTGGTCACGGCGCCCCCGCCGTCCTCGCGAATGCGTACCTCGAAGGGACCTACTCAGAGACCTACCCGGACAAGAGCGAAGACGCCGAAGGCATGAAGCGGTTCTTCAGGCAGTTCTCCTTTCCCGGCGGGATCGGAAGCCACTGCACCCCTGAGACACCGGGCTCGATGCACGAGGGGGGCGAGCTGGGCTACAGCCTTTCCCACGCCTACGGCGCCGCCTTCGACAACCCGGACCTGATCGTGGCCGTGGTGATCGGGGACGGCGAAGCCGAGACAGGACCCCTCGCCGCGTCATGGCACTCCAACAAGTTCCTCAATCCCGTACGGGACGGGGCGGTGCTGCCCATTCTCCACCTCAACGGTTATAAGATCGCCAACCCCACCATCCTGGGCAGGATGGGCCGCGACGAGCTTGAGAACCTTTTCTTCGGCTACGGCTACACGCCCTTTTTCGTCGAAGGCTCGGAGCCGGCCGCCATGCACGAACTGATGGCGGAGACCCTCGAGACGGTGGTGGCGGAGATCAGGGCCATCAAGAAAGGGGCGACCGCCAAAGGGATGAGCTGCTACTCCAGGTGGCCCATGATCGTGCTGCGCACGCCGAAGGGCTGGACAGGCCCGGCGGAGGTGGACGGCCATAAGATAGAGGACTTCTGGCGTGCCCACCAGGTGCCCTTCGACGTGCACGGGAATCCGGCCCATTTACGCCTGCTGGAAGACTGGATGCGCAGCTACTGGCCGGACGAGCTGTTCGATGCAACAGGCAGGCTTATCCCCTCGCTGAAAGAGCTGGCGCCCGCAGGCAGCCGTCGCCTGAGCGCAAACCCCGTGACGAACGGCGGGTCGATCCGCAAGGCGCTGCTGCTGCCCGATTTCCGGAAGTATGCGGTGGAGCTCAGGGAGCCGGGGACCCTCATGGCAGAAAACACCGGCGTTCTGGCCGTGTTTTTGCGGGATGTGATGGCCCGGAACATGAGCTCTTTTCGGATCTTCGGACCCGACGAGACGGCATCCAACCGGCTCAACGCGGTCTTTGAGGCGAGTCCGAAGACGTGGATGCTCGAAATCAAGCCGGAGGACGCGGATGGGGGCTTCCTTTCGCCGGAAGGGCGGGTCATGGAGATGCTGAGCGAGCATACCCTCGAAGGGTGGCTGGAGGGGTACGTCCTGACCGGCCGCCACGGCCTCTTTGCGTCTTATGAGGCGTTCATCCACGTCATCGACTCCATGTTCAACCAGCACGCCAAGTGGCTGGAGAAGTCTCTCGACGTCCCCTGGCGGCCCCCTGTCTCTTCACTCAATATCCTGCTCAGCTCCACGGTATGGCGGCAGGACCACAACGGCTTCAGCCATCAGGACCCCGGTTTTCTCGACCTTGTCGTCAACAAGAGCTCGCGCGTAACGAGGATATATCTCCCCCCCGATGCAAATTGCCTGCTCGCGGTGGCAGACCATGCCTTGCGGTCCACCAACTACGTGAACGTGATCGTCGCGGACAAGCAGATGCACCTCCAGTACCTGACGATGGACCGGGCCATCGAGCACTGCGCGAAGGGCATCGGCATATGGGACTGGGCCGGCAGCGAACAGGGAGGCGAGCCCGACGTGGTCATGGCATGCGCCGGGGACGTCACCACCATGGAGGCCCTTGCCGCCACGGCCTTGCTGAGGGAGCACCTCCCCGACCTCAAGGTGCGTTTCATCAATGTGGTCGACCTCTTCAAGCTGGAGCCCCATACCGAGCACGAGCACGGGCTCACCGACGCCGATTTCGACAGCCTCTTCACGCGCGACAAGCCGATCATTTTCAACTTTCACGGCTATCCATGGCTCATCCACAGGCTCGCATATCGCCGGCTGAACCACAAAAACCTTCACGTGCGCGGCTACAAGGAGCACGGCAACGTCAATACCCCGCTGGAGCTCGCCATCCGTAATCAGATAGACCGCTTCAGCCTCGCCATCGATGTCATCGACCGCGTGGAGCGCATGCAGGCGACCGCCGCCCATTTCAAGGAATGGCTGAAGGACCGGATCATCGATGCGATCAATTACGCGCACGAATTCGGCGTCGATATGCCCGAGGCGTCGGGCTGGAAATGGCCGGGAAGAAGTGAGAGGAAGAGTGTGACGAGTAAGAGAAGTGCCGAGTGACCTATGAGTTGAAAAAAAAGGATACGTTTACCCCCCTCTCTTTCACTCGTCACTCCTCACTCTTCACTCGTCACTTCCGTCTTCGAATGACAGGGGGTCCCGCAGGGAGGTTTTTCGCTTCCAGACCCATCCCTTGCCCTGCCGGTACACGTGCTCGGAGAAGGCATAGGGGCTCTCCCGGTTAAGCCAGCCGATCAGGCGCTGCCTGGCCTGCTCGTCCACTTCGGCCCACTTGACCCTGTTGGCGGCAAGACGCGGGTCGCCGAGCCCTTCGAAATGGAGAATGAACCTCTGGACCGCCTCCCGTGACCGGTCATCCATGGGGTCGTGCCGGATGAGGGCGCCGATCTCTTTCTTGAACGCGGACGGCTTCCATCCGGGCCATGGCAGGAGGTCTCTGAAAAACAGGACAAGGAACGGCGGTCGAGCCGGTCGATCCGGCTGCGGCACGAGGCGGTCGCGACCTCGACCAGCTTGCGGAAGAAATCCGACTGGGGCTCGATGCGCCATTCGTCGATGAAGGCCGGGAGGCTCGTTCCGCCGGCTACGAGCTTGTCGGCCATGACCCGGGGTCCATCGGCCGCGAGGAGGGCCTCGGAGTCGGCCTGCCATTTGGCGAGGACCCGGTTGCTCCCTCTGTAGCGGAACAGCAGACCTCTTACTGCTCGGAGGGACTCGGTTATCTGCGGCAGGCCCTCCCACATGCAGTGGCACGAGCGGACGAGGCCGGCGAGGGTCCGCCAATTCGAGCCCGGCCCCGGAGCCCTGAACGGACGCGAGGAACCTCGGGTCGACGGCGACCTCGGGCACCCAGCAGAGAAACCTGACGGCCCTTCTTTCGAGTGACCCCCTGTTGCCGCGGACGAACGCGTGCCACTCCGCCATGTACCTTTCGAGGGGCGCGGCGCGGTGCACCACGGGGGCGTCTATGGCGTACACCGTGCTTTGCAGGTTCCGAAGGCGCGCCGCCGGGGTTTTTTGCGTGATACGCCGGGCCGCGTCATCGAGATCGTCCCGTATGAGGGCGCTCAGGTCTTTGAGCAGGGCGTCATTGAGCTTTTGCGGGTGGTCCATTCATCCCCTCGCCGGTCTGTTTTGCTTCCTGGACCGCCATCTGCTCGATGGAGCGAAAACGGAGCTTGAATATGACGCGTCTGCTCATGCGGCTATTCTCCGCCCCCGAGGCGTCCGTCAGAAGCTCTGCGCTGCCCCTCCCCGTCGCGGAGAGGAGCCGGAGGAAGACGGCCTTCTCTGCACCATTGCCGCCGTGATCGAGGATATCCAGGCTGGCCCGGACAACGGACATGGACCTCTTCTGACTCAGGTCCCAGTTATGCCGGGCCGTCCCCGACGAATCCGTATGTCCCTCGACGATGATCGAGTTCACTTCCTGTGAAAACCTGGGGGAGCAGACGACCGCGGAGAGCTTCGGTATGAAGACCCGCAGGAAGGCATCGCCGGCAGGGGAGATATCGGCGCGGTCGAGCCTGAAGGCGAGGAGGTCTTCCGGCACGAGCACGAGGAGACCGAGTGGGTCCCTGGGGTCCGCCTTCACCTCTATCCCGCCTGCGACGAACTCACGGAGGGCGCCTCGTATCTCCGCGAGGACGGAATTCCTCGTCGTCTGTCTCTCCTCCTGGGCGTTGTTGAGGGACGCGCAGAGCAGCAGGATGAAGATCACGGCCAGAGAGGTCATGAGATCGACAAACGAACCGGATAATACCGCGTCGCTCTTGCCACGGGCCATCGGCTACCTCATCTGCTGCGACGCGCACGCCATTTTGTTCACGGCGTCGTGCAGCTCATCGAGCTGTTCTCCCAATTCGTCGATGGAGCCGGAAAGGCGCCCGGCGGCCTGGGAAATGAAGTTGTCGGCGGTCGTCGTGAGGAGGGTGAAGTGTTTCTCCGTGACGCTCGAATAGCCGCCGAGGTGCCGGGCGATCTGGTCGAGGAGCTCCTCGGCATGGCCCTCCACGGCCTGGAACATGGCATCGTATGAGGTCATCGATGCCTGGATCCGCTGCCATACCTCCTCCTGCTCACGGGCAAACCCCGTCAGGCGCTCGATCTGCCCCGAGCTCGAGGCAAGCAGCCGCGCCGCCGTCTCCTGGCTCTCCGCAACCGACTGCGTTATCCCGGCCAGGGACGAGATGTTCCCGTTTACCTCCGCGGCCAGTCTTTCCAGGCCCTCGGTCGTCTCGTTGCGCTGTCCCAGGGCGTGCGTAAACTGCCTGAGGGTATTGTCGAGGGCGTTCCTCATCGCGTCCACCCTCGCCATCTCGGCGCCCTGCTGCTCAATGAGCGCAGCCATCTGCTCCGCGCTCCTCGCCGCAAGCGAGCCTGCCCGGTCGAGCACCTTTTCCGCGCTGCCCGCCGATCTCTCCGACGTCCGCTCGATGACGGCGGCCATCCGGGTCGAAAGGTCCGCCATCTTGGCCGACATATCGAGGGTAACGGCGGCCATGGCCCTTTCCATGGAGCCCATCGACTCCCCCGTGTGGTCGTGCAGTCTTTCCATGAGGTCGCCCACGGCTCCCGTCACCTGCTCGATCTGGCCCTGCCGGCTCGCTGCTTCGCTCGCGGCCGTGCGGCCGGCGTGCTCCGCCAGATCAGCCAGGACGCCGCCGGTCATGCTCAACTGGCTGTTCATCTGCTGAAGCATGGCCGCGGTGCTCCCGAGGGCGTCCGACATCTGCGAGAACTCGCCGGAAGCGGTGCCGGTGAGGGACTCGTTGAAGGCGACCGCCATCTTTTCGAGGGCGGGCTCGACGGCATGGGCCAGACCCTGGCTCAGCTCCGAGGCAAACGCCGCGTCTTTGGACCTCAAAGCCCTCAACTGGTCGACGATCTCCTTATGGCTGTCGAGCAATATCTGGGCGGGTGTCAACCTGGGCAACAGGTGTCGAAGGGTCGCGCCGAGGGCCAGCGCACGCACCCGCACCGGGTGAAAAAGACCCTTCTCGAAGAAGAGCAGGGTGGTGGCGCAGGCAACGGCGACCACCGAAGAGAGGAACTTCCCTGAAAGCCCCTGGATCAGCAGGTCGAGCCCCTGGATCCTGTTGTTCGCCAGCCGTACGTCCAGAAGGGCGACAAGGATGGCAAGAAAGGTTGCGAGAAGGCCCACCCCCGTGATGATGGCGGATGCGTTCCTGTAGCCCTGGCTCCCCGCGGCCGCCGAGTCGTTGAATGCGGCCCCGATGTCCTCGGCGACCCAAAAACGCTCCTCACCGCTTTTGTCGGTCCCGCGTATCATGGAAGAGGAGATGGTCTGCCACACGCTCCTCAAGGGGGGCAGGTCGCTGAAGACCTTGTCTATTTCCTGCACGCGCCACCCGGAGATGCCGCTGCGGCGGCTTTGTGCCAATGCGCGTCCCGGGCGAAGCGCGTCGAGCCTGCTGTCGGCAACGGAGAGGGTGCGCTGTCGGATTTTTGACTCCCGCAGTTGCCGAAGCAGGATCAACGCGCAATACGCGATGAGTCCGGCGGCGACCAGCCACGAGAAAGCCGGGGCCCGTAGGCCGAAAAGCTCCCACTGGGCCTTCAAAAGATGGATAATCACGGTAACTCCTTTGCACGCATCGTGATGGCGTCCCCCGAGGGATGTCCGAAAAATTGCAATAACCGTGCCGCTAGAGAGAGGAGAACAGTGACGAGCGGCGAGTGCCGAGTGACGAGTGAAGAGTGGCCAGGAAAGAGTTGTGTAAGCCTGTCCCTTCTTCTTTTTTTCTTACTCGCTGCTCGGCACTGATTTCTCTTCCTTCCTTTCACTCGTCACTCGTTCACTCGTCACTTCTTCACTGTTCTTCTTAACAAAATGCTTGACAAACGCGCATGCCACAGATATAGGATTGGTACACTTTTTATGGCTGCGGGGATGACGATTGACCCGGGAGGGGAGGGCTTGGTGAGCCGGTTAAGGATAGACCCGGAATTATGCAAAGGTATCGACGAGTGCGGCATCTGCCTGAGCGTATGCCGCCGTGAGGTTTTCAAGCCGTCGTCGCTCTCGAACCGTAAAGGCTACCTGCCGCCGGAAATAGCCGGGGCGGGGTCGTGCACCTCCTGCGGGAACTGCATGATCTTCTGCCCGGACATGGCCATCGCCGTCACGGAAAAGAAACCGAAAGGGAGCGGGAAGAAATGAAGCCGGAACAGGTCATGACGGGCCGGTACTTTATGATGGGGAACGAGGCGTGCGCCGAGGGCGCGCTGGCGGCCGGCTGCGAATTCTGCGCCGGATATCCCATCACGCCCGCCACGGAGATCGCCAATCGGCTGGCGGAGAGGCTCCCTCAGGCCGGGGGCGTCTTCCTTCAGGCTGGAAGACGAGATAGGCTCGATCGCGGCCGTCATCGGCGCGTCCTGGGCAGGCAAGAAAGCAATGACCGTGACTTCCGGGCCCGGCATCAGCCTTATGAATGAAAACATCGGTTTTGCGGTCGGGGTGGAGACGCCGTGCGTCATCGTGAACGTGCAGCGGGGCGCCCCCACCACGGGCATGCCCACCGTGGGGGTGCAGGGGGACATGGTGCAGGCCAAACACGGCTCTCATGGAGACTATGAGATCATCGCCCTTTGTCCTTCCTCGCCGCAGGATATGTTCGACCATACCGTGATCGCATTCAATTACGCCGAAAAATACCGGACGCCGGTCTTCATACTGGCGGACGCATTCATCGGACACATGCGGGAAGAGGTGACCATCCCGAGAGGCGAAAAGATCGAAAGGGTCTACAGGAAGCTCCCGCCGCAGGGGGGAGATCCGCAGACGATTAAAGGCTTCCTCGATGAGGACGTTGCCCCGATGCCGATCTTCGGCAGGGGTTTCAAGGCGCATGTGACCAGCTCCTGCCACGACGAGACAGGAAAGCGGAACCTCATAGACGTCTCGTCTCTCGATATGTTCGTGAGGAGGCTGAGCAACAAGATCCTCAAGCACAAGGAAGAGATCACACTCGTCGAGCGGGATTATGCGGGCGCGGATGTTGTCCTCGTCTCCTACGGCGCGGTGGCGAGGGCAGCGGCGCAAGGGGCCCGCCTCGCGCGGGACGAGGGCATCCCTGCCGGCACGCTGCGTCTGATCACCGTGTGGCCTTTCCCGGACCATGAGATCGAGAGGATGGCCGGGACGGCGAAGCACGTGGTGGTGCTGGAAAATAACCTGGGCCAGATGTACCCGTATATCAAAGCCGCGGCAGCCCCGTTCGCAAAGGTATCGTTTCTGCCTCCGAGGCTGATAGGGCAAATTCAGGACCCGGAAGAGATAGTCGGCAGGATCAGGGAGGTCCTTCGATGAGCGAGCTCGTCCACCCCTTGCGCAGGTTTATCCGGCCTTCCGTCACCTCTACCACCAATTGCCCGGGATGCGGCAACGGCATCGTGACCCAGAGCATCTTGAGGGCCGTCGACGAGCTGGGGATGGACCTCGACGACTTCGTGTTTGTGTCGGGCATAGGCTGCTCGGCCTGGATACCCAGTCCTCTCTTCAATGCGGACGTGCTCCACTCCATCCACGGGCGGCCCGTCGCCTTTGCGCTGGGCATAAAGATCGCGATGCCCGAGAAGAAAGTGATGGTGATAAGCGGGGATGGCGACCTCGCCGCCATCGGAGGGAACCATCTCATTCACAATGCGAGACGCAACGTGGAAATGACGGTCATCTGCGTCAACAACAGGATATACGGCATGACCGGGGGCCAGGCCGGCCCCACGACGCCTACCGGGGTGAGAACGACCACGACGCCCTACGGGAGCTTCGAGAACTCCTTCGACATCTCCCGTCTCGTCATCGGCGCGGGCGCCTCTTTTGTGGCCTGCTGGACAACCGTCCACGCGAGGCAGCTGACCCAATCGATCAAGAAAGCGATCAACAAGAAAGGCTTCGCCTTCATCGAGGTCCACTCGCAGTGCCCGGTGCAGTTCGGCCGCAAGTCGGGGATGAGCGGCTCCGTCCAGATGATGGAGGATTACCGCGCAAGGTCGATCGGGATCGAGAAGGCGGCGGGGCTGACGGATGAGGAGCTGAAGGGAAAGATCGTCGTGGGAGAGCTTGTGGACGTCGAGAAGCCTGAAATGACGGAAGAGATAGAGCGTATGAAAGAAAAGGCCGCCCGGAGGCCCCGATGAGCCGTACGGAAATCCTTGTGGGAGGGGTCGGGGGCCAGGGCGTGATCCTCTCCGGGATCCTTCTCGGCACGGCGGCGGTGCTCTTCGACAACAAGAAGGCGGTCCAGACCCAGTCGTACAGCTCCGAGCTGCGGGGCGGCTCGGCGCGGGCGGAGGTGATCATCTCAGGCGAGCCGGTTTCCGACCCACAGGTCAGAAGGCCGGATATCTTCATCGCAATGGCCGAAGAGGCGCTTCCCCGTTACCTCGGTCTCATGAGGCCGGGGGGTCTGCTCGTCATCGATTCCGACATGGTGAAAGGCGCCCGGCCGGGCAACTACGAGATTCTCAGCCTGCCCGCAACGAGCATCGCCGAGCGCGAGATGGGCAATACGATTGTCGCCAATCTCATTATCCTGGGGGTCCTGATCAAAAAGACCGCGGTTGTTTCGGCCCAATCCATGGAAAAGGCGATCGAGACGAGCGTGCCCAAAAAAGCGGCGGCGTTAAACATGGCGGCGTTCCGGAGGGGCCTCGCGATGGACGTATGAGGCGCCCCCGGAGGAGTCGCGCTGTTGAGCGGTCTTGCGTAGAGACGAGGGACAAGGTGAGAGACATGGAGTTCCGGATCGGTCGGCGGGAGGGATTGCCATGGCAGCGAAGAAACTGAAATATCTTTCCAGTTTTTGCTTTGTCTTAGGATTTTTCATTCCCTTCACGGCCTCTCGATGCGTCGGCATGCCCCTCGGGGCAATGCCGCTCGTGAGTGCGGCCAACTTCGTCTTATGGGCCGGCGGGCTGCTCGTGGCCTATTTCGCCTTCCTCGATGCGAAAAAACCTCCCTCACCCTCTCCCTGGATGCGGGTCGGCGCGTTTATCTCCTCGGAGCCCTCGCTTTTTCTCACGCTCGGGATCCTCTACGGCTATCTCTTCTACCCATCCGTCGGGAGAAGCGTGGTGCCGGCTGCCGGCCCCTTCCTGCTGATGACCATCATGTTCACCATGGGTCTCGCCATCAGTTTTCAGGATTGGACGCGCATGGCCCGGAGGCCGAAGCTGGTGGGCATCAGCGTTGCCCTGAGATGGGCCTGCATGCCGTTGGTTGCCTTTCTCCTTTCTCTTGCGCTGCTTCGGCTCTTTCCGGGTCCCACGGGGAAGGCGCTTGCGGTCGGCATGATCGTGCTGGGCACGACGCCGACAGGGGGAGGGTCGAACGCGCTTACCATGGTCACCAGGGGCGATCTCGCCCTGTCGGTCTCGGTCACGTCGATCAACACGGTGCTCGCGCCCTTCCTGCAGCCGATACTGATCCTGTGGCTCGCAGGCAGCATGGCCGGCCTCGACGCGAACGCGCTTTTTCAAGACCTCCTGCGCCTGGTGGTTGCGCCTGTCCTCGCGGGCAGCATCCTGGGCTCCATCTTTCCGAAGTATGTCAATAAGATCAGGCCCGTGTTCGCCCCGCTGGCGGTCATCTGCCTCGCTTTCATCGTGATGGGCACCATGTCCAAGGGCACGAGCACGCTGATCAAGCAGTTCTCCGTGCTTCTCTATCTCGTGGCCGTCTGTCTCGTTCAGGCGATGGCGGGGCTCTTGCTGGGATATTTCTTACCGAAATTCTTCGGGTTCAACTACGCCCAGCGCAAGGCCGCCTGCTTCGAGGTGGGCGTGGAGAACGCAGCCATGGCGATGCTTGTCGCGCTGCGCCACTTCAGTCCGCTCACGGCGCTGCCCTCCATCGTCTACGGCAAGATCCAGTACATCATCACCTCGACGATATTCGTCCCCAAATTTCAAAAGATCGAGGATAAAGAGGTTATCGACGAGACCGTCGCGGAAAAGGCGGCCGTCGAGCCCACCGGCGGATGAAGGAGGTCGCGTGGCAGGGGAGCACATGATGGAAAAACATGCGGTCCGGCGCGTCTCCTTCTCCGACCTCAGGGCCTTCTGTTGCCGGGCCTACATGAAAGTGGGCGTGCCGGCTCATGATGCGGAGATCGTCGCGGACCTCCTGGCGAGATCGGACTTAAGGGGCGTCGAAACCCACGGCGTCACCCGCCTGCCCATCTATGTGTCGAGGCTGCAGAAAGGGTACGTGGCTAAGGAGTGCGAGCTGACACCCATCAGGGACAAGGGGCCCACCGCCTTCCTGGAAGCCCACGGGTCGATGGGCCATATCGCCGCCTTCAGGGGCATGGAGAAGGCCATAGCCAAGGCGGAAGAATACGGCATCGGCTGGGTCTCGGTGAGAGACAGCGGCCATTTCGGCGTGGCCGGCTTCTTTCCCATGATGGCCCTGCCGAAGGACCTCATCGGCTACGTCGTCTCCAACTCCGCCCAGATGATGTCTCCCTGGGGCGGCCGGGAGCGCATCATAGGCAATAACCCCATGGCCTATGCCATCCCCGCGGACCGATGCCCCCCGGTAGTCCTCGATTTTTCCCTGAGCGTGGTATCGTCGGGGAGGCTCATCCTGGCCCGAAAAAAGGGAGAGAAGATCCCCCTGGGGTGGGCCGTCGATAAAGAGGGCTTGCCCACGGAAGACCCTTACCGTGGGTATGAAGGAGGGGGGTCGCTGACGCCGGTGGGGGGCCATAAAGGCTACGGGATGGTGCTGGTCCATGAAATCCTCACCGCCGTGCTCACGGGCGGCAAACTGACCAGCCAAATTAAAAGCCTCTATGAAGAGGACAGGACGGGCATCCAGGGCACGTGCCACTCCTTCATGGCCATCGACCCGGACTGCTTCATCGGAAAGGCGGCCTTCAAGAGGAGCATGGACCATTACATCAAAAGCATCAAAGAGAGCGCGAAGGCGAGGAACGCCGCGGAGATCCTGATGCCCGGGGAGCCGGAGCTGAGGACCGAGACGGAGCGGCTGAAGGACGGCATTCCCCTGGCCGAGGCCACGCTGAAAGGACCTGGCCGGCCTCGCCGAGTCATTGGGGATTGACCTTCCCCCCTTGATGGACGGCGCACGATGACGTAGTCTCCCCTAGCGCTTTTCGTCCAGGAAGCGCTGCACCTCCCTGATCAGCTCCATCCGGTTCTTCTCGACCACGATCGTGTGGGTGCCCGCTGCCAGTATCTCTTCCCGCTTGTAGGGCGCGTTGACGAGTTTGGCGAAGATCTCCTGGGCCATGAAAAGGGGCGTGTCCTGGTCCCATTCCGCCACGATCAGCAGGGTCGGCACCCGGATGGCCGCCGGGTCGTACAGCGGTTTGCCCTGTCCCAGGAAATCGACCACGTCCTTGAGGACGCCGTTAGGGGCCCTCATGACCGGCGGGGTCTGTTTCGCTCCCACGGGGTCCGCCGCGAGGTTCGCCTCCCACCATTTGTCGAACCATCCTTCAGGGCTTATCTCCTCCCTGCGGCTGGCGGGGATGCCGCGCAGGCCCCGCTCCCGGGCGGACTCCTTGGTCACGGAGCGGTACGCGCCGCTTCCCGAGAAAGGCGGCGGCGCATTCAGCAGCCAGAGCGGCGCGTAGAGCACGAGCTTGACGACCTTCTCGTTATTCCGGGCGGTGAAGGCGCCCATGATGGTCGTTCCCCAGGACCAGCCGACGAGGTTGATCTTCGGAGTGCCGCGGCGCTTGAGAATGAAATCGACGGCTGCGCCCACGTCCTTCACCGCGTCCTCGGTGGTGGCGAAGGCCGGGTTTTTGTCCGGGGGGACGTCCATGGACGGCGGTCGCGTGGAGCGGCCGTAGCCTCGGATGTCGACCATATAGGCGTCATAGCCCCGTTCGGCCGCGTAATCCATCCAGGAGCCGCCGGGAAGGTCGATGTCGAAGGCCGTCTCGGAAGGGTACGTTGCGCCGTGGACAAAAAGCACTATCTTATTCGAGGGGAAGGTCTTTTTCCCGGCCTGGTGCTTGTTCAGTAAATAGAGCTTGATCCCCGGGTCCGCAGCGTTGACAAAAAATGTCTCAGTCGTGATCTTCGCCGCGGACGCCGGAGCGGCTATCGCGGCGACGAAAAGCAGCGCAGCAGCGAGCGCAATAAGCGACCAGTTGTTCGTCATGGCTCCTCCTGATTTTTTGGATTTCACTTTAAAACCCCAATGGCTCCCCCACGAGGAGCACCGTCACGTCGGTCCTGGGCGGTCTCTTGGCCGTCACGACATAGGCGTTGCATATCCTTTCGGGAGAGGCGCAATCCGCGCAGAGGCCGGTTTCCGCGCACGGCGTCTTCAGGGCGAGCCTCCTCGCGTTCATGGGGGCGACCCTGTGCTGCACCCTCCTTGCGGCTTCGTCGAGGTCCTTCACGATCTTGTTGATGCCGCAGACCAGGATGACCTTTTTGGGCCCGAACGTCATGGAGCCGACCCGATTGCCGGTGCCGTCGATGTTGTAGAGCTTGCCGTCTTCGGTGACGGCGTTGCTGCTGCAGACGTACACATCGGCGAGGAACATCTCCCTGCGTGCCTTGAGGAAGTCCTCGATGGAAGGCTGGGGAGATGGGTTCATGAGCTTGATCGGATGCCTGGCGGCCTCATCGAAAAACCCGATCTCCGATAAGGTCATCGAGCCGCCGACCCCCACGGTCGCACCGTCCGGAATCATCGTGAATACCTCTTTTGCCGCATCTTTTGCCTTCAGGACAAACCGCGTGGCGAAATTGTTCTTTTGCAGGGCCTTCATGGTCCTCTCCGCCTGCAGCTTTTCAAACCAGTCCCGGATTTCCGTCATGTCTTATCCCTCCTTGCGGTTTTCCGTCATTATCGGAGAAATTGCGCACAATTACAACAACTATTTCAGGCCGGTCGTCAGAAAGACGACAAAGACGAAATGTCGAGTGGCGAGTGCAGAGTGACGAGTGACGAGTGAGGAGAGACAAGGAACGAGTAAAGAATGTAAAGCAATGAGTTTCCTTTTTGCTCGTGACCGCCTTTCTTTTCACTCGGCACTCGTCACTCGGCACTCGTCACTCGTCACTTCTTTTCCCTCGATTTTACGAAATTTACGCCGCGAGTCAACAAATCATTTCATAAATGACTTTCAGGTGTGCTATTGTGTTACATTGGCGCAGTTCAAAATCACACTTCAGATTGGAGGTTTCGCATGGCATATGATAGGGAGTCCGTTCTTCAGCAATATCCGTCGGAGATTACCGACATCCTCAAGGCAACAACTCTCAGCCCGAAAGATGAGACAGCGCGGCTGAAGGTCGCCACGACACTTGCAAGGGTCCTGTCGTTTACCAAGCGGAGAACGGGGGAGGACCGCACCCCGCAGGATACCGAGGTTTACAAACTGGCTGCGACAATACGGCAGGCACGGAGCCAGGAACAATTCGACGAGCTGCTCCGGCAGTTAGTGCCGAAGGTAAAATCGGGTGTCCTTGAAAAATACAGCCTGGCCTGGAAACTCCCCTGGTCGACCGCGCGGGAACAGGGAGAGGAAGGCAAGCCGAGGAGAGGGCGGGCAAAGAAGGCGAAAGGCGCCGTGGCCGTCGTCCCGGATGTCAACGCGAGGGTCGATGCCCTCGAGGAAGCCGTGAGCCGGATCGTGGGCCAACTGGCCGATCTCCAGGCAAAGATCGAATCCTCCGGGACAAGGAAGGCAGCGAAGCAGCTCGACGAGGTGCTTCAGAAACTGAAAGCCCACCAGCACGACCGGGAGGACGGCAAGGCCTACATACTGGAGAAAAAGGAACTCTGATCTCCCCTTTAGCTTCCCGGCATCACAGGAGATGAGTGAGCGCCAACGCCCCCGGCCCCTATTGGCCGGAGGCATTGGCGCTCACGCCGTCTGACTCCTTCCGGCCACACGGTGTCCCGATGGATAGGGCAAAAGGCCGCCGCGGCAGGCAGGACAGACTGCCGCCCCATCAACAGGACGATAGGCCTCTTTGCAGGCAGGGCAGACAGCAATCGGACCGCTTTTCCTTTTGCCGAGGAAGTCGAGAGATACCCGCACGTCGTCGATGGAGCATATGTCCGTTCCCGCTTCCCCGATCTGATCGAGCAGCGCCCCCGGGTCCCGGGTCTCTTTCGGCGTGAGCTTCAGGAACCACCCTTTGATCTCCGGCCACGGATCGAGCTTGCCGCGATCGAGATATACCCGCGCCCCCGCGCCCGTCCTTTTTTCATAGAAGGTGAGGGCATAGCGGCTTGTATCGATGATCCTGAGCCACCGGTTTCCGATGGAGCATGGGGTAAGGATCTGGACCGCGTCGGGCAGGCACCTGGCTGTCTCACAGATGACGTCATAGAGTCCTCCGGTCGGTAGACGCCGGCAAGCAAGGTCGATCATAAATCCGCCGATCAACACGCCGGGCGCGGCGCTTCCGTGAAAGGACCGCACAAGGGCCGCATACTCATCGAAGGTGTACGCAAGTATTTTCCGCATGATCATCGCTCTTTTTTTGGCCTACAGTTTCTCTATCCTCACCGCACAGGCCTTGTACTCCGCGGTCCCGCAGACGGGGTCGAAGACGGGGTTGGTCAGCCAGTTCGCACAGGCTTCGCGGAAATGAAAGGCCATCCACACCATCCCCTTGGGGACCTGGTCGGTTATCCTGGCCTTGACCCGCACCTCGCCGCGCCGCGATTTCACCCGGACCATCTCGCCGTCCGCAATCTCCATCGCCCGCGCGTCCTCGGGCGACACATCGGCCGTCTCCTCTTTCAGGAGCGTGTTCAAGCCGGCGACGCGACCCGTCTGGGTCCGGGTGTGATAATGGTACAGCCTCCGCCCCGTGCTCAGGACAAAGGGATACTCCGCGTCCGTGACTTCAGCGGGCGGCGTCCAGTCAGCCGGGACAAACCGTCCGAGGCCGCAGGTGAAATGGCCGTCCCTATGTAAGAACGTAGTGCCGGGGTCCTCCTCCCCCAGGACGGGCCACTGCAGACCGTCTCCTTCGAGACGCGCATACTTGATGCCGGCCAATGCCGGGGCAAGCACGGATATTTCGTTATCCCACAATTGCCGGGCGCTCATCGAGGCCCATTCATGCCCCATGCGCCTCGCGATCTCCTTGAATATCCACCAGTTCGGTTTCGCGATCCCAGGGGCCTTGCTCACCCCGCGCACCCTGCTCACCCGCCGCTCGCTGTTGGTGAAGGTGCCGTCGTTTTCACTCCATGCGGCTGCGGGGAGGATCACATGGGCGAAACGGGTTGTTTCCGTGGGGAAGTTGTCCTGGCAGACCAGGAATTCGGCCGACGACAGACATTTCTCGACATGGCTGATGTCAGGCTCGCTATTCGCAAGGTTTTCGCCGAAGACATAGAAGGCCCTGATCCTGCCGTCGAGGAGACCTTCCATCATCTCCGGCATCATGATCCCCGGCTTTTCGGGCAGCTTCTCCACGCCCCATGCGGCCCTGAATTTTGCCTGCGCCCCCGCGTCGTCGACGCGCTGGTAGCCCGGAAAGACGTTCGGCAGTGCACCCATGTCGCAGGCCCCCTGGACGTTGTTCTGCCCCCTTAAGGGGTTCACGCCGCCGCACTCGAAGCCCACATTTCCCAGGAGCATCTGCAGGTTGGCGCAGCTTACCACATTGTTTATCCCGCTCGTGTGCTCGGTGATCCCGAGGGTGTAGATGAGCATCGCCGGTTTCACGGCGGCAAGGCGCCTCGCGACCCGGCGGATCGTCTCCGCGTTCACGCCGCATATTTCGGACGCCCGCTCCGGCGGGTACTCCAGGACCTTTCGTTTCAGCTCCTCGAAGCCCATGGTGCATGAATCGACGTACGGCTTGTCGTAAATGTCCTCGGTGATGAGCACGTGCATGAGCCCGTTGAGCAGGGCGATATCGCTGCCCACCTTGATCTGCAGGTGCACCCTCGCGCGCCGGGCGAGGTCGGTGGCGCGGGGGTCGACGACGTAGACTCCGCGCCCTTCCTTACGGCATTTTTGAGGAACGTGGCGGCCACCGGATGGGCCTCCGTCATGTTGGAGCCTATGACAAAGAACATCCTTGCCCTGTCGAATTCGGCGAATGAATTTGTCATTGCGCCCGACCCGAATGATGTCGCCAGCCCGGCGACGGTAGGGGCGTGTCAGGTACGGGCGCAGTTATCGATGTTATTGGTGCCGATCACCGAACGGAAGAGCTTCTGCATCTGGTAGGAGTCTTCGTTGATGCTCCGGGAGCAGCTCACCCCGCCTATGGCGTCCGGGCCGTACGTTGCGCCGATCTCCCAAAGGCGTGTTACCACGAGATCGAGGGCCTCGTCCCAGGATGCTTCCCGGAACTGGCCGGGCTCGGTCCTGATGAGCGGCGTCTTCAGCCTGTCTTCGGAGTAGATGAAGTCGTAGCCGAAGCGCCCCTTGACGCACAGCCGCCCCCTGTTAGGGCGGGCGTCCCTGACGGCCGTCACTTTCGTGATCCGGGCGTCCTTGACGTGGAGCCACAATTGGCAGCCTACCCCGCAGTAGGGGCAGGTGGTTCTCACCTTTCCGGTTTCCCAGGCGCGCCCCAGCCCCTGGGCCTTCTTCTCGGTCAGGGCGCCGGTGGGGCAGACCGCCACACATTGACCGCAAAAGACGCAGTCACTCCCTTCGAGACCACGGTCGTAAGCGACACTCACCTTGGTGTGGAACCCCCGGTGGGCGTAATCGATGACAGAGTTGCCCTGGATCTCCTCACAGGCCCGCACGCAGCGCTGGCACAGGATGCACTTGTTGTAGTCGCGGACGATGAAAGGGTTGGAAAGGTCGACCGGGTAGTGGTGCCGCTCTCCCTCGAACCGGGAGCCCTTCAACCCCATCGCATAGGCCAGGCTTTGAAGCGTGCAGTCACCGCTCTTCTCACAGGTCATGCAGTCGCTGGGGTGATCGGAAAGCAGAAACTCCAGGACAAGTCTTCGCGCGGCCAGGACGCGGTCCGAGCCGGTCCGCACCACCATGTTCGGGGCAACGGGGCAGGCGCACGAGGCGACAAGGTTGCGGGCGCCTTCCACCTCGACGACGCACACACGGCACGCCGCCGCGTGGCTCAGCTCCTCGTCGTGACAGAGGGACGGGATCTCGATACCCGCCTTCCCGGCGGCCTGGAGGATAGTTGTCCCTTCTTCTACCTCCACCTCACGATTGTCAATGGATAGTCTGACCTGGCCCATAACGCCTCCTCAATTCTGTATTCCCCGTCATGTCCAGTCATCCCTCGCCCCCCCGTGAGCCCCTCTCGCGATGACGCCTGATCCTGCGGCAAGCATGTCCGCGCCGCGCCGTCCTGCCGTTTACTATGTCATTTATGACATAACATAACCCGCGTCGCGAATCAAGCAAAATATGAGATGTGATCGGCCGAGAGACGTGTGACTGTGATGCGTGGTGAGCGGATCGGGCGCAAACTGAGTGGCGATGCTGCTGCCCCCGGCCCTTACTTCTCGGGAGTGATGATCCTCGGGAACAACTCCAGGGCCTTTCGAAGGGCTTCCCGCTCTATCGCCAGGTGCCAGTCCCGGTAATTCGTTTTCAGCGCCCTGGCGGCCTCGGTCAATCGATATCCCGTTTTGTTCCCCCGGTCCTTCTCGACCAGCTTGAAGCCGAGTGCCTTCTCCGTCGTCTTTATCTTACCCCAGGCCGCCCTGTACGACATGCCCATCTCCTCTGCCGCCTTCCTCAGGGAGCCGCATTCCTCTATCTTGTCCAGAAGCTGGGCGCGCCCCATGCCGAAGAGCACGCCTTCCGTCGTCTCCAGCCACAGGTTAAGCCTGATGTGCGGTTTCGGCTCAGCCTCGGTGCGGACCCCGTTCCCGCTTGCCCCTATGAATCGATTCGTCAGCCAACCGAAGCTCCTGTGTGGTCCTTGCAGCTTTTGTCCGGCCCCCTTAGCTTGAACGCAGCCATGGTAGATTATAATACAAAAAGCAAGGTTATCCAAAGCAAAGGTTGGGTGGCGCCCTCACGGAAGATCGGGAAACTACCCAGGGGTTGTGGGAGTGCCCCGGCCGAAATGCGGGATTCGGGAATTGGACCACGCGGTCCGCGGACGAGACGTTGACACCCGATCTAAAACCGCATAAAATAGGACGGGCCGAAGTGGTGGAACAGGCAGACGCGCCGGACTCAAAATCCGGTGGGGCTTACACCCCGTGGGGGTTCGATTCCCCCCTTCGGCACCAATGTTTTCAAGGCTTTTCAACATATTATCTCCTGAACATCCGGCGCGTTGTCCTCCTTTTGTGATAAAATTGTGATAAACGGTTTAGACGTCCCTTACATTCGTTAATTCTCAAACATGATTTTCTCCTTTCATTACTCTTTACCATTTCTGAAAATCCACATGTTGAGGAGGAAGGAGGCGAGCATCGACAACTAATGTTTGCAGGTCTTGCATTGCCGAATTCCTGCCCCTCCTTGATCTACCGCCCATATTTTATACTGATCAAATTTACAGCATACTATGACGAGGCTACGAACGAGAGCCCACATACGGATTGTTGGCTTTTTCCATACCTATGGTGCTTTTCGGCGCGCCACCATAATTGTGGCCGGGAAGCACCACGGTCGAATCGGGTAGTGTAAAGAGCTTGTTGCGGATGGAGGAAACGAGCATTTCAGAGGAACCGCCTCCCAGGTCTGTTCTGCCGACACCTCCCACAAACAGCGTGTCGCCGGTGAAGACAAGACCGTGACCGTAAAGGCAGATGGCCCCGGGAGAGTGACCCGGGGTATGAATGACCGACAGGCTTACCTCTCCCACGGTTATCACGTCGCCTTCCTTTACGGTCTTGCCCGCAGGAGGAGAAGCTTTCGCTCCAAACATGTCCAGCATCTGCTGGGATTGGTGAGTAAGCGCATAGGCTTCATCCTCATGGATCACGATCGTCGCGTTGGTCAAATCCTGCATACGCTTGTTACCCAGTATATGGTCCACATGGGAATGAGTGTTGACAATGTACTTTATCTTCAGGCCCTTTTTGTTCGCCTCGTGGAGAATCCGATCCTCATCACCCGCGGGGTCTATCACGAGAGCTTCTTTTGTCTTCTCGCATCCCACGAGGTAGGCGTACACCGCCATCCGTCCCACTTCCATTTGCTTTACTATCACGTGCGCTCCCATCTCAATTCAAGGTTACTATTTTTAGTATAGTTATGCAACCGCAGAGCGGCATTGCAGTTGCAGCCGTCAGCAGTCAGCTTTTTGGGATGGCTGTAGGTCTTTGGAGTCAAGCTCCGCCCGTAATGTCACGGGTCTTCAACAATTGCATCTACAAAAACCGGATCGAACGCACGGCCGTTGCACTACCTGCTCACCGCTTTTCAAACCGGGCGGTAGGTGGTTGTAACGACCTTCAATCTGCTCAGGTCTTCCTTAAATATGAGATCAGTCCGATGCAGTCCTTCGCGCCGAGGCGACCGATTGCCATTGTGGCGTAGACGGCATCTTCTATCTTCCCATCTGGATTAAGCACAAACCCGCTCGGCTGGAGGTATCCCTTCTCGCCTTCATAGAAGCCGCCCGTTTTAAGGGATATCTCCCTCGCATTAAGGCCATATGCAAGCGGAAAGGAAATCTTGAGTTCGTCGGCCATTTTGCGGGTATCTTCTATGCTGTCCACGGACCCTGCTACCAGTCCTATATCCATCTTCCGGAATTCGTCGGCGGCGTTTGTGAAGTCAACCAACTGTTGACGGCAGATCGGTCACCAGTGACCGCGATAGATCAACACAATTCGCCAGCGTTTGCCTAAACCTTGAGGAACAAGCATCCTTTCGTCGTTGATCAGTCTGAAATCGAGGTTGGGAAAGGTGTCCCCCGTATCCAAAATCTTGACTGCTTCCCGCGTCATGTTCGCACCTCCTGGAATCCGATCTTGCAACCCTCTCTTTTAATCTAAGTCTGCAAACTCTCACTGTCATAGATAGTGGACGTAGAGTATACTATTCTGCCGGGGTCGGGGCACACCGAGTGATTATTGGAAGCATAAGAAGCATGATAGACGAAAAGCACATTGCAAAGATCGCCGGCGGGCTCGGCCTGAACGCACACCAGGTGAAGGCCGCCGCCGCACTTCTCGACACAGGTGCGACGATACCGTTTATCTCGCGATACCGAAAGGAGGCCACGGGGTCTCTCGATGAGGTGGCTGTTGCCGGGATCAGGGACAGGTTAGAGGCCCTTCGGGAACTCGATAAACGGCGGGAGAGCATCCTCAAGAGTCTGGAAGAGACAGGGAAACTGACTGATGAATTGAGACAGAAGGTCCTTGCCGCGGAGACACTCGCGGTCCTGGAAGACATTTATCTCCCCTACCGACCCAAGCGGCGTACCAGGGCTATGATGGCCAGGGAAAAGGGCCTGGAGCCGCTGGCCGAGAGAATCCTCACGCAGGGTGCGTTCAGCGTGACCGATGAGGCGCAGCTTTACGTGAATGAAGAAAAAGGTGTCGCCTCGCTGGAAGAGGCCCTGGCCGGCGCGCGCGACATAATCGCCGAGTGGGTTAACGAGAACGAAAGGGCCAGGACCGGGATGCGCACGCTTTTCGCATCCAAGGCAATGTTGCGGTCGAAGGTGGTTTCCGGAAAGGAAGAGGAGGCGGCGAAGTTCCGGGACTATTTCGATTGGAGCGAGCCGGCGGCAAAGGCTCCTTCCCACAGGGTCCTGGCCATCAGGCGCGGAGAGAGCGAGGGAATGCTGTTCTTTCGCCTGCTGCCGCCGGAGGAGGAGGCCCTTGCCATCCTTGAACGCCTTTTCCTGAAGGGCGATAATGAGGCGACACAGCAGGTCAAAGCCGCGGTCCATGACGGCTACAAGAGACTCCTCTCATTTTCCATGGAGACGGAAACACGCCTGGAGGCGAAGAAGCGGGCCGATGAGGAGGCAATCAGGGTTTTCCATGAGAACCTGAGGCAACTGCTCCTGGCGCCTCCTCTCGGGCAGAGGCGTGTTATGGCCATCGACCCGGGGTTTCGCACAGGGTGTAAGGTTGTCTGCCTCGACGGGCAGGGAAGGCTCCTCCATGCCGAGACTATCTACCCGCATACTACGTCACCCGAAGGGGCTCGGGCTGCGGGGGAAAAAGTCCGGGAGCAATGCCGGCAATTCGGCACCGAGGCGATTGCGATCGGAAACGGTACGGCAGGCAGGGAGACCGAGATATTTATCAGGAGGCTCTCCCTGCCGCGAGAGATCCAGGTGGTCATGGTAAATGAAAGCGGCGCCTCCGTATATTCCGCATCGGAGGCGGCGAGAGAAGAGTTCCCGGACCAGGATGTAACTGTACGCGGGGCTGTGTCGATAGGCCGGCGTCTCATCGACCCCCTTGCAGAGCTGGTGAAGATCGACCCCAAATCGATAGGCGTCGGTCAGTACCAGCACGATGTGGACCGGAAAATGCTCAAGAAGAGCCTGGACGATGCGGTGGAAAGCTGTGTCAACGGTGTTGGGGTGGAAGTGAACACCGCAAGCAAACAGCTCCTCGGCTACGTTTCCGGCCTGGGGCCGCAACTGGCGGCAAACGTTGTCTCTCACAGAAACGAGCACGGCCCTTTCAGGACAAGAGCCGAGCTGAAAAAGGTAGCCAAGCTCGGCCCCAGGGCCTTCGAGCAGGCTGCCGGGTTCCTCAGGATCAGGGACGGCGCGCACCCTCTGGACCGGACTGCCGTGCATCCTGAAAGCTATCACGCCGTCGCAGCTATGGCAGCCGACCTGAAGGTGACCATCGATGACCTTATCGAGAATGGGGAGCTTCGCTCCCGCATAGACCTGAAGAGGTACATCACGGAGAAGACGGGGTTGCCCACGCTGCAGGACATCCTCTCGGAACTGGCAAAACCGGGCAGGGACCCGCGCGAGACGTTCGAGGCCGTCAGCTTCGCCGAAGGGGTGGAGAAGATAGAGGATGTGAGACAGGGCATGCAGCTTCCCGGCATAGTTACCAACGTCACCGGATTCGGCGCCTTTGTTGATATCGGTGTGCATCAGGACGGCCTCGTTCACGTCAGTGAGCTCTCGGACCGCTATGTGAAGAATCCTGCTGATGTGGTAAAGGTGCGCCAGACGGTCATGGTGACGATACTCGACGTGGACGTCAAGAGAAGGAGAATCGCCCTCTCCATGAAGAAGAGACCGCAGCACAAGGGATAGGGCCTGGTATTTTTCCCTATGACCGGCAGAAAAAAGGCGGGCCGAAAGGCCCGCCCGGCATATTGCCTTATTTCTTTTTGGGTTTCACCGCTGCTTTTTTTGCTTTCGGCTTCGCAGGGGCCGCCTTGCCGGTGGCTGCTGCTTTTAAGGCCGCTCCCGCGGAAAATTTGGGAACCTTCCTCGCGGCTATCTTGATCTCTTTACCGGTACGGGGGTTTCTTCCGGTTCTGGCCTTCCTCGCGGCAACAGAGAATGTTCCAAAACCTGTAAGAGCCACTCTGCCGCCCTCTTTTATTGCCTGTGCAATGGAGCCCGTAACCACAGCCAGCGCCTTTGCCGCGGCTGCTTTGGAAACCTTAATTTCTTCTGCTACCTTTGCGATAATGTCTGCCTTAGTCATTCTTGGTACCTCCTTTTCGTATGTGTAGGTATTTCTACGATATCAAGCAAATATCCTGTACCTGTTGCATGAACCCCTTTACAGACAAGCATCTACAGGAAGTATGTCCTTAATTCCTTTATAAATCAAGGACTTTCTTTATTTCATAAAAAAGATACTATTTTTAATCCGTTGAAGAAGTCAGAGGAGACGGAACGAATCTGCGATCTATTCACTACAGATGAAAGCATGAATGGCTTATGAGTAAGGTAAAAAGGGTGTTTCAGGAAGCTGTCCGCACTTTTTACACACCCACCTATATGTGCCTTCTGCTTGGCCTGCTCGTGTACTCCTCTTCGGTAATTGCCCTATTCTTGTATACCTTTGTGAGGTTCTCCAACTGGCTTCCCAGGGTCGGGGTAAACCGGGGGTGTATCACTCCTGCATCCCACACCACTGCATGCGGCAAGGCTCAAGCCAAACACCAGTATTAGACCGAGTGCGCATAGTCTCAGAAAGGTCATGTGTCACTCCTCCCGCGAATTAATGAATTTCTGTTCATTATAATAGTAGAATCGGGACCCCGGCAACAACAAGAGGCGGTCGCATAGATGATGATCGCATTCTGACCTCTCTATGGGCTCTGTTTGTTCTTCTCTCAAGCACGCAGGACACTCTCTCCCGTCGGCTGGTTTACGGGGCATGTATAATGCCTGATATTTCCCTTATCAGATGTGGAATCAAATATTCAAGGAGGAAGAAGAACATGAAGAAAGTCTATTCGGCAACCTTACAGAGATACTTCAGTATTTGAAGGTGAAACTGAATTATTTTTGACTGTGGAAAGTGCCTTGCGATAATGTTGTTGCCTTTTCAAGTACCCTTGCTCGATGCCTGTCAGCCTCCTTCCCTCTTCCCTGTCCATCCTGTGCAACTCGGTATGAAGCCTATTGACGCACAGGTCGCACGTACAGGCGATTTCTTGCAGCTCTTCCATTGCGGACCTGAACTGAATGGGTATCTTTATGTATGTAGGGCAAGGACTGTATGGACTCCGGCATGTGATAAAATTGTGATAAAAAAGAATAGAATAGATGGAATAGGCGGAATAGAATGGACTATAATCAGACCTAATATCAAGGCCTTCACTTGTTAGCCCAAATCGGACTCAAAATCCGGTGGGGCTTACACCCCGTGCGGGTTCGATTCCCGCCTTCGGCACATAAACGCCTGAATCCTTACCTTTGTTGATCCCCTTGTTCTATCTTTTTTTAGTTCCCGATGTCCTTGACATCAACATGGCTAAAGTGTATATGTTAGCTAATATAGTCACTTACAACAGGAGTCAATGATATGAAAGAAGCGGCTGCAACCGATGTGAAAAACAGGTTCGGGCAGATGCTCGAAGCGGTGCTGACGGAGCCTATAGCAATAGAGAAGAAAGGCCGGCCCGTCGCCGTTATGATGTCGATTGCCGAATACGAGCGCCTTGTGGAGATCGAGGACCGTTACTGGGGCGAAAAGGCCCTGAAAGCCATCGAGGAAGGCTTTGTGAGCGACAGCAAGGCGAAGACGCTGTTAGAGGGGAAGCTTGGCACTGAAACTGCTCGTTAGCAAACGGGCCTACACGTTTCTGGACAACCTGCCGCCGAAGCAATTCAGACAGGTACTCAGGAAAGTGCTTGCCCTGCTCGAAGACCCCCGGCCCCACGACACGGAACAATTGAAGGGGTACCCGTTCCTGAGAAACGATGTCGGCGAATACAGGATCGTCTACGACCTCCAAGGCGATACCCTCAGATTGATTCTTGTCGGCAAGCGGAACGACGATGAGATATATAAACGGTTATGATAGAGATGAACACCGGAATGACCACTATTTCCGGAACCAAACTTCGGCGCCGCGTTGGTCACTTCACCTGTGCTCGCCCCCGGCCTTTCAAGCCGGTCAAAGAATGCCCTCTGAAAGGTGCAAAAACCCAACAGTAGACAAAACGTATTGTGGTGCCTCATCATAGAGACGGAGTTGAAACCGAGTTGATTGTGAGTGGGCGGCGGTTAAGGGCGGGAGTTCGCCCAAATGCCTCCAGACCTCATTTGTGGCACCAAATCTTCACCGCAGAGATTACTAATATCGCCGCGAGGAGGGGAAGAAGCACGGGGGTAGGAATAATACCGAGCAGACGCCCCCCCACATATGCGCCACCCAAAGAACCCACGGCCATGGTCACTATGAACCGTCGTCCCGTGCGGATCACCGCAAAACTGCTGTCCCGACTGTAGCGCGTAAAGGCGGTGATCATAGTGGGTAGGCTCACAGCCAGCGAGATACTGCCCGCAAGCTTCAAGTCTGTACCAAACAACAACATGACCGTCGGGATAAGCAACTCCCCGCCTGCAACGCCCAATAATGCCGCGACCACGCCGATACCTACTCCGGCGCCCACGCCAACCAATGTTAATAACCAGCCATGAAACAATGGTGCACTCCCCGCGCTCAAGCCGTGTCCCCATAGGAGAACGGCCGCGATGCCGATCAGGAGAACGGCGATAACCCGGTAGAGTCTTTGAGACCTGAGCCGTATAGCCCAGGTCGCGCCCAACCATGCTCCAATGAGACTGCCCGACAAGAGGGTGACAAGCACATCATAGCGTTGTAGCACGCTTGAGAAGGGGACGGTGGCGGCACGAAAAGGAAGGGCAGAGGCTACAACAACCAGACTCATGGCCTTGTTGAGCATCACCGCTTCGAGTGCTCCGAAACCAAAGACCCCTATAAGCAATGGAAGGCGAAACTCAGCCCCTCCGAGACCGATGAGGCCACCGAGGATTCCTATGACGGCGCCACTGCTAAATACGGCTAAAGGGCTACGGTGGGCCCTTTTACCTTGGTTTTTTGATGGACTCCGGCGTGAGGACACCTACTCTCCTGTCCTGACCCCGAAGTAGGATAATTTGTACTTCATTAACGATACCTCCGGGCAGTTCTCCACTTCGTTATTTACATTACCATACAGCCAGGGGAAGATCACACAGTAAAAAAACACGAAGACAGGGGGTCGCGAACTATTTAGCCCTATTGTCAGAGCACGCAAGGGCCGGATGGATCTTTTTTCTCTATATTCCATTATGAGACATACCGCAGGATTGCCACGTGAAGCATTGTGCTTCCGCAGCCAACACCCAAATCACCACTACAGGAAGCAGTTCAGAACCCCTCTTACCGCCGCCGTTGCACGGAATGCTGGCCTCTGCTCCCTCCTCGCTGAGCATTTTGGGGCCTCTTCCGTAGGTCATAATGCCCGTACGTCACCGCCCCGACCAGCGGGTTATTAATATACGTCACTTCGTAAGTCTTGCACTCTTCTGGAATATTCAGCCGCGCCAGGATCGCGCCGACACTCTCCGCCCTGGTTTCCTCCGGCCGATACAAGCCCTGAGAGGTAAAGAACCGCCTGTGGCCCGTTAACTCTTCGCCCGAGAAGTCCTTTACCATGTACCGGGCCATATAGCTGCCGGGGTTTTCGTAGGACTCCATGGCCTCGGTAGACACGGTCCCATGGCCCCACGTCTCGACCAGCTCCTTTTGGGGCACGTAGGGCAGACCGAAGATGGCCACATGGTAATGCCATACCTTCACGCCGTACTTCTCGCGCCGTACCCACTGGACTTGTGGAATCCTCACGTACTGGGCCGGCGATGCTTGTTTCTCGATGTTCGCGGCTTATGCTATTCGCTCCTGTCGGACAAAAACTTCGAAAGCGGTCGACCGGCGTGACGCCGGAGAACAATGAGCGCGGGCGGCGCCATGGCATGAGTCTTTCACATTGTTGACAAAAGAGTGCGCCTTACTGTATTCCTTATAATGGGTGAACGACGTGAGTGACAATAGCTCGCCCCACGAGGCGGCGGAGTATGACGAAGGGGTTCGCAGGACCGTCCCCTTCTACCATCTGTTCCATACCGAGACCATCGACCTGGTCAGAACGCTCCTGCCGGATGTGTCGGTCTGGCTCGACACCGGCTGCGGCACCGGCTACCTTCCGGAGCTCGCGCTGCCCCTTCTGCCCGGGGTGCGTTTTCTTCTGGCCGACCCCTCGCAGGCGATGCTCGATCAGGCACGGGGCAGGCTCGCACGCTTTCCGTCCGCACGCGTCTGCTTCCTCGGCGCCATGGCGACGGAAGGGCTCGCCGGCGTCGTCTCCGAGACCCCCCAGGTGATCAGCGCCATCCAGTGCCACCATTATAGCGGAGAAGAGGCGAGGAGGCTCGCAACCGCTGTTTGCTACCGGCTCCTGGAGCCGGGGGGCCTCTATGTCACCTTCGAGAATATTCGACCGGACACAGGCCGGGGCGTCGAGGCCGGTCTGGACCGGTGGCTCCGTTTCCAGCGCGAGGCGGGCCGGTCCCCGGAGGCCGTGGAGGAGCACCGGTCCCGTTTCGGAAGGAACTATTTCCCGATTACCGTTGCCGAGCACCTGCGACTGCTGCGTGCGACCGGCTTCACCGTCGTCGAGATGCTGTGGCTGTCTCACATGCAGGCGGGCTTCTACGCCGTCAAGTGAGGCGCGCCGAGGGAGGGTCGAGAGGCTTTCAGTCCATGGATAGATTTACCGCGTGAGGACGTTTTGCGAAGGGGTGCTGCCGAAAAAACAAGGGGGTCGAGATGAAAGACGGGATGAACCGGAGGGATTTTTTGAAAACGACCGTCGGCGCCGGGACCGTGCTGATGGCAGGAGGCATGATGGGCGAGGCAAAGAAGGCTTATGGCGCGGTGAAGATGCCGGAAGTCGACAGGGTGGAGATTACCATCATCACGGACAACTACTATGACGCGCTCAGGCCGGATGCGCGGGTGACAAAGAGGTTCCGCACCCAGCCGGGCAAATGGATGCACGCCGAGCACGGCCTGTCCTACTTCATCGAAACGGCGTCGAACAACAAAACGAGCGGGTTCATGTTCGACTACGGCCTGGACAGCCAGGGCGTGAAAAGGAATATGGACGTCCTCGGCATCGACGTGGGAAAGGCGGAAGGCTTCGGGCTGAGCCACGGCCACTTCGACCACTGGGGCGCGTTCACCCAGATGCTGGCCATGAACCGGGCAAAGATAAAGAAAGGGACACCCTTGTACCTGGGCGAGGAGGCTTTCGCAAGGAGATACTCCCTGAGGCCGGGCACGACGGAAAGGCTGGATATCGGCCAACTGAGCAGGGCCGATATAGAGGCGTCCGGCCTGGTGCGGATCGTCGAGGTCAAGAGCCCTACCGAAGTGATGCCGGGGGGCTACTTTTCGGGGTATGTGGAACGGGTGACCGAGTATGAGAAGCTGCCGCCCGTACTCCTCGTGAAGCAGGGCGATGCGGTCGTGGCCGATTCATTCCCGGGTGAGCAGGCCATGGCATTCAACCTGAAAGGGAAAGGGCTGGTCGTCGTATCCGGATGCGCCCACAGGGGCATCGTCAATACCGTGAAACACGTGCAGAAGATGGCGGGGATCGAGAGGGTGTACGCGGTCATGGGCGGCTTCCACCTGGTCAATGCAAAGCCGGAGGTCATCGAGAGGACCGTGGCCGACCTGAAGGCCATCAACCCGGAATTCATCGTCCCGGCCCACTGCACGGGTTTTGAAGCGACCGTTGCCTTCTCGAAGGCCATGCCGGGACAATTTATCCTGAACACGGCGGGGACGAGATACACGTTCTCGGCATGACCCGCGGCCATGTGGAGGTCCGTTTGAGAGGGAGACCGCCTCCGCGCTTATCGCGGCCGTTCCCGGAGGCTTCTCGTTGAGGCTCGGCACAAAGCTCACGCTGTATCTCTCCCTTATCATCATCCTTGTGCTTTCCGGATACGGGTATCTCGATATTCTCTCCCGCCGGGACATCCTCGTGAGAAAGACGAAGGCGGAAGTGAGAAGCACCGGTCGCACCCTCGGTGTATCCCTCGAGAAGATCTCCCTGCCCGAAGAGCAAGAGTATGTCCAGGGTCTCATCGATGCGGTGAGCGAATACGAGAGGACCCTCGGCGTCATCGTCTACTATGAGAGAGGGCATCGCATCTTTCATTCGAACCTTTTAAAGGAGGGGATCGAGCCCTCTCTCGACGCGATCAGAAGATCGATGCGAGAGGACCTTCCGCACGAGCAGTTTGGAGTCTACAAAAAAGTTCCTATATTTTCTTACATATTCCCGCTTAAAGACGGGACGGGGAAGGCTATCGGCGGTGTCGCCATTCTCCAGCGGACGTCTTTCATGGAGGGAGAGATCGGGAAAGCGGAATGGAGCATCGTCATCGCGATCCTCGTGCTGATCGGCGGGACCGTGGTTTTGGTCCTCGCGGGCACGAGAAGATGGGTGAGTCAGCCCATCTCCAGGCTGAGAGAGGGGATCACGCATATGGCGCAAGGGGACCTCGACACCAGGATCGCGTTCAAGGGTCGCGATGAGCCTCTCCGAATTGGCGCATTCCTTTAACCGGATGGCGGCCGATCTGAAAATAGCCCGGGAACGGATCATCCGCGACGCGGAAGGCCGGCTGGAATTGGAGAGCGGTCTCCGGCAGTCCGAGAAGCTGGCCACCGTCGGTCAATTGGCTTCAGGACTGGCCCATGAGATCGGGACGCCCCTTAACATACTCTTGGGAAGGACGGAATTGATCAAGAGAAGGCTGGAAGACAGGGAGTCGATTCAAAGGAATCTGGAGATCATCGACAACCAGATCGAGAGGATCACGAAGATCATCCAGCAGCTCCTCGGGTTCGTCAGAAAGAAGAAGCCCGAGCAAAAGGTGCTCGATATCGGCGCCGTTCTGGAGACGACCCTCGACCTCCTCGACTACCGGATCGAGAAGCAAAAGCTTGGGGTGGTGAAAGACTTCGAGGACGATCTGCCCGCCGTGCTGGGAGATCCGGATTTGCTGCAGCAGGTCTTCCTGAACCTGATCCTCAATGCGATCGAATCGATGCCCGAAGGGGGGACGCTCCGCCTCCGCACCTCGTCCGCCCGTGTTTCCAGGGGTGTCCTTCCTGAAAGCGAGAGACGGTATATCGAGGTACGGGTGGAGGACACGGGCGCGGGCATGGCCGGCGACGTCGTCCAACACATCTTCAAGGCCTTTTATACGACGAAGACGACAGGGACGGGACTCGGGCTCATGGTCACCCAGGGCATTGTCCAGGACCATGACGGATGGATCGATGTCGAGAGCGAGGCAGGAAAGGGATCGGTCTTCAAGGTCTACCTGCCGCTTTTTGCGGAACGGGTGATACCGGGTGTCGCATTCGAAGGTCCATCGAGGCGGCGACGAGGAGCCGACGAAGGCGTTTGCCGCCCCCGCGCGGAGGCTGGGCACCCGGCTATGTAGAAGGATGAGCGACGAGGAGTCAACGAAGATGGGGCGAAGAAGGCGACCGGGGTGAGGCGTAATGGACGAGACGTATAAGATACTGGTAATCGATGACGACGTGGACATGTGTGAGCTGCTCTCCGACGTGCTCAAAGGCGAGGGATGGTCCGTCATGAGCATAAGCGACAGCCTGGAAGCCTCCAGGGTCCTGAGAAAGGAGGAGTTCGACGTCATCATCACCGATCTCAAGATGAAAGGCTTGAAAGGTCTCGACCTCCTGGAGGAGGCCCACAAAGTGGCACCCCTCACGCCCGTGATCATTATCACGGCCTTCGGGACCATCGAATCCGCCATCAAGGCGATGAAGATGGGCGCCTACGACTATATCACCAAGCCCTTCCGAACGGATGAGATCGTGCTGACCGTGAAGAAGGCCCTGGAGATGCGCCTGTTAAAGAAAGAGGTCGTACGGTTGAAAAAAGAGGTGGAGTCGAGGTACCACTTCCACCACCTGATCGGCAAAAGCCCCTCGATGCAGAAGATCTACGACCTCATTGAAAGGATCAGCGGAAGCTCCTACAACGTCCTCATCACCGGGGAAAGCGGGACAGGCAAGGAGCTGGTTGCGCGGGCTGCCCACTATTCCGGCTCCAGAAAGGGGGGTCCGTTCGTGGCGGTCAATTGTGCGGCCATCCCGGAGACGCTGCTCGAAAGTGAGCTGTTCGGCTATAAAAAGGGCGCCTTCACCGACGCGAAAACGGACAAGTTGGGGTTGCTGTTCCAGGCCGCGGGAGGAACGGTCTTCCTCGACGAGATTACGGAGATGCCGCCCGTTTTGCAGGCCAAATTGCTTCGGGTGATCGAAGAGAGGGAAGTCCGGCCCCTGGGAGGCACGACTCCTTATCCTCTCGACGTGAGGATCATCTCCTCATCGAATCGCGAGATGAAAGAGGTGATCCGGCAGGGGCGGTTCCGTGAAGACCTGTACTACCGGCTGAAGGTCATCGACATCGAATTGCCGCCCCTCCGCGAGAGGAGAGAGGATATCCCCCTCCTGGTCGAACATTTTATCGCGAGATTTGGCCGGGAGCCGAAGAAGAGGGTTTCGGGCGTTTCGGAAGAGGCCCTCAAGGCGCTGATAAGTTACGCATGGCCGGGGAACGTGCGGGAGCTGGAAAACGTCATTCAACGGGCAATCACCCTGTGCCGGCACGAGGTGATCCTGCCGGAGGATTTGCCCGCCGCCATCACCCAGGCGCCGAAGGACGACCTTTTTGAGAAGGGCATCAGGGAACACTACACGATGGAGCAGGTGGAGAAGGAGTACGTCCGCAGGGTCCTCGTCGAAGTCGGGGGCAACAAGTCAAAGGCGGCCCAGATACTCGGCTTCGATCGAAAGACGTTGTATCGAAAGCTTGAGGAGTTGTAGGCTTTCGGCGCGGCCGGGATCTTTTCGCGATGACCATTATTTCAGCCGCGGCCATCCGGGCCACCGCTGAAATAACTTCCGATTCCTCACTCCCAATCTTGATAATTTGGCCCTTGAAAGCAGCACCGCTGAAATCGAAGATAGCGTAAGTGTTGCCGTCCTCAGCGGTAACGACCGCTCTACCGTCAACTAATTCGCTTTTGGTTATGTTGAGCCAATTTCCCCAATGCCACTGGTTGCCGCTCTTTGTAGCCCATTTCAATCTGCGTAGCCCGTCAACGCCACTTAAAATACCTTTAGAGTTGAATGTGATTTTGCCTTTCAACTCGACACTTGCATCAAAAGTATTCAGCTAACTGATTTCCTTCGATAAGAAGCTGAGTAGAGCTTATATTTCGAGCTGCATTGTTACCGCAGGCTTTCGTACGCGGATGCTATATCGGAACCGGCCTTTGTTGTAGATTCTTCCGATGCGGACAGCCCAGTGAGCGGGCCAATTAAGAAAGGGCGACAAGGAACAGACCGATAAGAATGCAAGAGTGTCCCTTCATTTTTGATCTCCTTTCATGCCGTTATTTAATTTTGGCCTCACGCTCTACTTCGAATAACTCTTATTATTTCGATTCGCGCCACCGCCCCGCGTGCAAAGGCGTCTCACCATTGCTCATCTTGCTCGAATTGAGATCAGGACTGTCTTTGGTATGCCCTGCCCTTTTCTGATTTACCTTGGCAGATACTTAGTGCCACACAGTTCAGACATCTCAACTATTGCCCCGTTTCGGATTTCGTTTGTCATGGGAAGGCCGCCTAGTTGAATGGCCAGTGCTCGGTACGTCTTAGCGGACTCATGCTTGAGAGCCACAGCGCACTTTGTGCCGGATTGGAGTCTCTCCCGGCCGATCGCCTTGCCCGATTCATCGCAGACCTTGGTTTGAGGCGTAATTTTGAAGATCTCGCCAGTCGGCGTTTCCATCGCCGTTGAGGATACGCTTTTGACCGGTCCTGTCCACCTTGCATCGACTGTTATCCCAAGGGATTGTGCGCGGCTGTCCTTGTCCTTTCCCCACGATGAAGGGGCAACGATGATGGCGACGGCAACAATAACAATCGCAAGGGTTAGATTGATCATGTTCTCGTCCTCCTCGACCAGAATGTATTCGTTGAGTCAACTATGGAAAACGCTTGCCCCTACCTTTCTTTGTCCTGGGTTCTACCTACAGCTAAACAACGTATACCAAGCATTGATAATTGTAGCACTCGGTATCGGCCCGGTCGAGCAAAATCTGCACTTCAGTGCATTGGTGAAGGAGGTGAACAGCGATCCATACCGGGCACTCTTTGGCTGATTGACCACGTAATTTTCGCAGCGACCGTATGAGAAGTGACGAGGACGTGACGGCTTTCGTGGACGATGAAGGCTGTCTACGCTCCGGCTCCTGTGATTTTTGCCTTGCCACGCCTGTCCGCACCATGCAATAATAGAGGCAGGGCTGTACAACAGCGGCCGCTTCGGCTGATTCAAATTGTCTTTTCAGGAGGTAGATCATGAAAAGGTTTATCGGCATGCGAAACTGGTTTTGTGCAGCCGCGCTCATTATCATGCTCCCTCTGACTGTTGCCGCAGGTGGGAAGCAGGCGCTGATGGTCGTCGGCATTGACGAAAAAGTGCTGTGGGATGATGCAGGCAAGATAGTGTTATCTCCCCCCGGCAAGGACAGGGTCTTGATCGTTGACATCGGTACTGATCCGCTTGCCCCCAGGATCATTGCCGGTCTGCCCCTTATGAACTCCATCTTTGGTCCGCCCGTCAACCTCCAGATTACCCCGGATCAGGGTCTCGCTCTGGTCGCTAATTCCGTCACGACGGTGCAGGATGGCGGTGCGTGGAAAACGGTTCCTGACAACAAGCTCTACGTCATTGACCTCAAAGCTTCTCCACCTGCCCTGATCGACACCATTGAGGTCGGGAAACAGCCTTCCGGCCTGTCGATCAACGGCAAAGGCACTCTCGCGCTTATTGCCAACCGTGCGGGCAATTCGATCAGCGTCGTGTCAATCGAAGGAAAAAAAGTGAAAGTGATCGATACCGTGGCGATGGGGGATTCGGTGGCCGCCGTCAAGTTTACCCCCAATGGCAACCGGGCGCTGGTTGTCAAGTTTCCGGCCCACAAGGTGGCTGTGCTGGATGTGGATGGGACAAAAGTCACTTACAACAAAGCCTATGATATGCCGGCAGGTTTGTGGCCTTATAATATCGATGTCACACCCGACGGCAAAATTGCGCTTACCGCTGATAACGGCAACAACGGTGCGGCAGACGGGAATGTGGATACGGTCAGTGTGATCGATCTTGAAGCCAACCCGCCCTACGTCATGGACAAAGTTGTGGTCGGTGACTCACCGGAGGGTCTTGCCATAAGCCCTACCGGGAAGATTGCCGTGACCATGCTCATCAAGGGGTCCAAATCCGACAAAAATATCTGGTATTATCACCGGAATGGTACCGTGGTTGTACTCAAGATCGATGGCAAAAAAGTTACAAAGATCAATGAGATTGAAGTACGCGGCGATCCCGAAGGCGCCGTGTTCAGCGCAGACGGAAAGTATCTTTACGTTGCAAACTTCATGGACAGCGATATTTCTATTTTAAAAGTCGACGGCACGGAAGTTACCAACACGGGCAAAAGTTTAAAGCTGCCGGGGCATCCTGCTTCGATGCGAGGCCCGGCACGTTAAGATAAGGAGCCGACAAGCACTTTCCAATGTCGGGAATCAAAATCGGCCGACGGTATCCTCCCTTGCCGTCCCCGAGGTTTCGCGACCGTTGCTCGTCGCTGCGCGACGCGTGAATTCGTGATTACCACAGCAAAGGCGTAAAACTCTTATCCATGTCTGCACATTCCTGACGATCCACTATGCCTGAATTACCTCTCATGCCCCTGCCGTTTCCTATATCTTGGGATGCCTCGTCTTCGGCGTGAAGTGACATCCGCCGCAGTCCATCAAACCCCTTGTGTTCTCAAGCACGCCACCCTGGTCATGGCAACTCCGGCACGTCTGTTCCGACGCGGGAATCGCATACGCCGCCTTGAAGACGCCTGCCGCATTATCATTCAGCATTTGGGCCGTGTGCCGCGCGACGGAAGCCGAGATCCAGGCGCACCGCTCGGCACGCTCCTTTGAAAACGATTTGACCTTCGACACCTTGCACCAGTTGGTGACGGAGACGTGGCAGAGCGGGGAGCGGGAGACAGATGTGACGATCTGGAACTTAGGATTCTTCGGCTTGTAGTCGGGCAGTTGCGCTTGCTCGTACCAGTTGAAAAGCTCCCTGATAAGCGCGAAGGCTTTCGCCTTTTTCGCCGGTTCTGCGCCGCCTGCGGCAAGGAAGATGGCCATTGCCGCGCCGTTCAGCGCGCCGCACAGCGTGGCGATGCCGGCAACGCCCCCCTCCCCGAAGACCATCATCGCGCTGGGAAAGGCGGCCCAAGGCCCACCCACGTCTTTGCGCAGCCCTCCAACGATCCCTTCAAAAGCGCCATAGCAGCAAGCGCCCGTGTAGTAACCTTCGTAGCCTCTCTCGGCAGCCGCGTCCAAATCCAGCTTTTTGTAAGGCCATGGCAATTGCGCCGCCCCTGATTGCAATTCCGCAGCAATTCCGTTCTTCAGGCCGGCAACCCCTCCAATGCCCAGGCCCAAAGCCAACCCTCCCACACCTCTCAACAAATCTCTTCTCGACATTCTCATAGCTAATCTCCCTGTTTGCGAAAATCGGTCACAAAGTGTCTTGTCCGACAGTTGCCCATTGTAACATGCAACACTGCTCCACACGAGACAAATCTAGCATTCCAGGAAGCAGTGCTCGACGCTCTACATCGTCCTATCGTCCTTATTTTTCTCACAAAATGTAAACGATGCCTTTCGTCGCTCCTGGTTGTCATGCCTCCTTGTCACCCCTGGTTGTCGCCCCTCCTTGTCGCTTTGACGGGAGAGGGGAAAAGAGAGAGAATCTTGTTAGGCCGGGCAATGATTCTGATAGGTCCTCAACGGATGACATAGCCCGGCCCGCTTCAGCCGGTCTCACAGCTCCCGTAAACCGGCCCGCTCTTTGACAACTCAAGCCGACAACCGTGGCCTTAGAAGGGTCCTCTTTCCGATTCGCGTTTTCTTTTTCATTTTCACCCCCCCCCCCCCCCCCCGAAACCGTGCACTTTCGTGCACTTTCGTAAACCCCATTCTAGAAATGCCTTGCAAGAGAAAGGAATCGGGAAAGGAGTGCCGATACGGTTAGTGAAGAATCCGTGCTAAAAAAGGGTAAAAGGAGGGTAAAACGCAGGAAAAAGATGGCAAAAGGGACCTTTTTTGTGGGTTTCCGGAGCCTGGTGTTCACCCCGGGTGACGGCCCTTAAGTTACCGCTTATGCCCGCAAGCCCCACGCCCTTCTCTCGTGCCCTATTATGCCACATGGTGTGGCATTATTCCCCACTTGATCCCTGCCTGCATGCCGGGGTGATACTTTAAGTCACCGGGAACATTGATGAAACTCGATCTTTCGTCGGATGGCGCCGCTCTTGCATCGGTAAGCTCCCGAAATGGGAGTCCTTGAAAATAGACATACCCCTCAAATTCTTATCGTCGAGGATGATGAGGAGATGCGATCACTGCTCAAGGAATTTCTCGAGGAGGAAGGATTCGAGACCGAATGCGCGCGCAACGGCTCCGATGCGCTTCGTGAGATAGTCAAAAAGCCCTTCGACCTTATCGTGACCGATATCGAGATGCCCGGCCTGACGGGACTCGACATCCTTCCGGAGATCAAGAAACTCCGGCCGGCGGCTTCCATCATCGTGATGACCTCCTTTGCAACGGAGGAGATGTATCGCAGATCGCTGGAAAAAGGGGCCAACGGCTATCTGGAAAAACCGATCCACATAAAGAAATTGAAAGCATTGATCTATGAGCTGCTCTCTATAAGACAAGAAACGAAGGGCGCTCGCGCCTCGCCGGAATCCGGGTAGCCGGCTTGCGGCGGGGCAACGGCGCGGGAGGCGGCTGACGGTGTGGCGAGAGGCGAGAGGAAAGGGCAAGCAAGAAAAATAAGGCATACAAGGGGGACATATGCGTACGGGAAGAATTTTTGCGATCGGCGTTCTGAGTCTATTCCTTGGAGTTTTGGGCTGCACACAGGGACAGAAAGCGGAGGGTCCCAAGCAGGAGCAGGTCCAGAAGAACCTGGTCCCGCCAAAGGCCGAGACCGCGGGACCCAATTTTTCCGTGGTGCTGAGCGACCTCAAAGTGACCGCGACAATAGATAGCGGTTCCAAAGAGATCGTCGAAACACCAAAGCTCAGCGGAAACATCAAGATAACCAACAAGTCGGCCGATATCCTGGATATCCAGGGGATTACCCTCGAATACCTGGACAACGCGGGGAAGCCTATCCCGTTTAGCTCCGGGGAGAAGATTTCGAAGGTCTCTTCCTACTGGAAGGCCATCAAGCCGGGAGAAGATTTCGAAGGCTCCATAGACGCCACCATCCCGAGGGCGGCGGTGAAAGAAAAGGTTCTCGGAAAGATAGAGATCAGCGCGGTCTACGTGCCTTCTCCCCTTAAACGCGAGACGTTCACCATACCTGAAAAGGTCGAGTAGTCCGGGAAGAGTGAAAGGCAGTGACGAGTGACGAATTCAACGCAATAGGTTTCTTTTTCACTCGGCACTCGGCACTCGTCACTCGTCACTTGAGGCGGGGGTCGGAGGCGAGGCGGTGAACATCTTTTTACCTATCGCGCAGATGAGTCTCAGCATCCCGGTGATAATCGCCGTCGGCGGGGTGGTAGGGCTGCTGTCCGGGCTGTTTGGCGTCGGCGGCGGCTTTCTGCTCACGCCGCTCTTGATGTTCCTGGGCATATCGCCCGCGGTGGCGGCGGCGTCCGGCTCCGCGGGGATCGTCGCCGGATCGGCGACCGGAACGCTGGAGCATTCGCGGGGCAGCACGGTGGACTACAAGATGGGCTTCTGGCTCTTTGTAGGCGGCTCCGTGGGGAGCGTCTCGGGCGTCGAGATCATCCACTGGCTCAACCGTTTCGGTCCTGCCAACTATGTCATCCGGGTCCTCTACCTGGTCATGCTCGGCGCCATAGGGAGCATCATGCTGATCGACTCGGCCCGGACGTGGCGAAGCGGCGCCTATATGTCGGAGCGGAGGTTCGAGCCCGTCCGCACCCGCAGATGGGTTGACTCTCTGCCCTTCCAGGTGCACTTCCCGACGTCGGATATCAAGGTCTCCTTCCTGCTCCCTGCCGCCTTCGGCGCTCTGGCCGGCGTCCTTGCGGCGATGATGGGTGTGGGCGGCGGCTTTATCATGATCCCGCTCATGCTCTATGTGCTGCGCATGCGGATCCACGTTGCGGCGGGAACGAGCCTGTTCCAGATACTCTGTACGTGCATGCTCGTCACCGTGCTCCAGTGCGGGCAAAACCATACGGTGGACTTCGTGCTCGCCTTCCTGCTCGCCATGGGCTCGATGGCCGGGGCGGTGGTCGGGGCGAGACTGGGGCGGCGCCTGCGGGCGGATCAGCTCAAGGTCCTGCTCGCTATTATCATCCTCGTGGTGGCCTGCCAGGTAGGCATCGATCTCTTCAAGACGCCCACGACCTTCCTTTCCCACGTGGCGGGAGAATGAGGCGCATGATGTCCCGGCGAAGCGGCAGCCGCGTGCTCGGAGTCGCAAGCCTCGCGCTGGCGCTCGGGGCTCGTGTCGCCCGTGTGCGCCGGCACGTTCTCCTCCGTGGACCCTGCCTCCGTGTCGGCGGGGACATTCTATAGCGGCGCCACCCTTCACGTTCGCGGAAGCATAGGCGCCGGGTCCCAGGTCGTGATCCGGATAAAGGGGGCGTCGGAGCACCATGTGTTCAACCGCCGCGGTAAGATCGGCGGCTTCATGTGGGGGGGGATCGAACACGTGACCTTCCGGCATGCACCGACCTTTTACGGTGTATACACCTCCTCGGACCTCGCGGCGACGGCCCCTCCGGCCGTGCGCAGCCAACTCCAGCTTGGCTACGAGCCGCTCGAGACACAGATGGACGTCGAGGGAACGAAGGCGGACAAGCACCTGATGATTACCTATTTCGTGCAGTTCAAGGAGACCGAGGGCCTGTACCGCATCGCGCCGGGAGCGGTGCGCCTTACCGACCCGCGGCGCGGGCGGCGCGGGTTCGATGTCGCGGTGCCGCTCTCCGCGAACACGCCCCCGGGAGACCTTGAGGTGGCCGTCTTCGAGCTCGCCGGGGGCGCCGTTGTCCACAATGAGACAACGACGGTGCGGCTCCTGAGGGTCGGCCTGCCGGCTTACCTCTTTCGCGTGACCCACGAGGACGGCGTGCTCTTCGGTCTGGTCGCGCTCTTCATCTTAGTGACGAGCGGGCTCGTGATAGACTTCATCGTGTGCAGGGGGGACCCGGCTAAGCGCGGCCCAGCCCTGGAGGCCCTTGTCGACCTGCACCGGTTGATCGCCGAGGGCCTGTTCGGCGTGCGCAAGAGGACCAGATCCTCCGAAACTATTGCGAATCTGCACGGGAAGTACGAGCATTTCCGCGCCCTCCTCGCCCTCAACAACGAGCTTCTCGAGCTCCTGGCAGAGCTGGAGGAGGAGTCTTCGTGGTCTACGCTGCGCCATCCGAGGGTGCGCATGGGGATCCGCGCCCTTTTCGACGGGACCGAGGATATGGTCCAGGTGCTGAACCGGCTCACCGGGAATCGCTACTTCGATCTCACGAACGTCGTCGCCGGCGTGCGGTCGAGTGTCCTGACCTACCTCGCGAAGGTGTCCGAGCAGAAAGACCCTTGCCTGACCCTGCAAATGGAGGAGATCAACTCCAGGACCGCGGGCCAGGCGGGCGGCAAAGCCGTCAACCTGGCCCGCATCGAGGAAGACCTCGGAATGCGCGTACCCAGGTCCTTCGTGGTCACGACCGAGGCCTACCGGGAGTTCATGGAAGTCGACGGGCTCGCGAGTAAGGTGCGGAGCGTCCTTGCGCCCGCACGCCTGGACGCGCCTGAGGATTTTCGGCGACGCTGCGAGCTGGCGCAGGACCTGGTTCGGGAGACCCGCGTGCCGCCGGCCGTGGTGGAGGCCATCTGCCTCGCGTACCGCTCCTCGTCCATTCCTCTCGCGGAAGGGGTCGCGGTGAGGTCCAGCGCGGCCGGGGAGGACAGCCAATTGTCATTTGCCGGCCAGTTCGAGACGGTCCTCAACGTGAACGAATCGGACGTGGCGGAGGCATGGAAGCGGGTGGTCGTCAGCCGGTTTTCTCCCGGGGCCGTTTTTTACCGGCGGGCCGCGGGCCTGGCAGAAGTGGACACACCCATGGCAGTGCTCGTGCAGCGTATGGTGACCGCCCGGGCATCGGGCGTGCTCTTCACGCGCCGGCCCGAGGACCCGAAGGCGGCCGAGCTTCTCATCACCGCTGTCCGGGGGCTGGGCGCCCAGGCGTCGGCCGGCATCGCCATTGCCGACGAGTTTGTCGTGTCGCGAAGCCGTCCGTGGCGCATCCTGGACAGGCGCATCGCTCACAAGTTGGTGCGGCTCGCCGGCAAGGCGGGCGGCGGCCTTGCCCTGGTCCCGGAAGCCGCCGGGGAGCAGGATGCGGCGGCTATCACCGACGACGCGATCCTACGGCTCGTGGAGGCAGCCGTTGCCATTGAGCGCTATTTCGGCCGTAGCCAGGACATCGAGTGGGCCATCGACCCCGAAGGAGAGATCTTCATTCTGCAAGCCCGGCCGCTCCGGGTCGAAAAGCCGGAGACGGCGCGCGGGGACCTGCCGCGTGATGTGGCGCCGCTCCTGCATGGGGGCGATCCGGTCTGGCTCGGGCGAGCAGTTGGTCCCGTCCACGTAGCGAGAAACGCGGAGGAAGAGAACCGCACCCCCCACGGCGCGCTGCTGGTGGTCCCCCAGCTCCTGCCCGATTGCGTACGGCTCCTGCCGAGGGTCTGTGGCGTGCTGGTGGAGCGGGGGACGGTGACGGGCCACGCGGCCTCCATCCTGCGGGAGTTCCGGGTGCCGAGTCTCTTCGGTGTTGCGGGCGCGGTCGCTACATTGACGTCCGGTCAGGTAGTGAGCCTCGACGTCGCGAGCCGCAGTGTCTTCGAGGGGGTCCTCTGGCCGAAGCTGCGGGGCCACCTTCCCATCACGCTCCTCGGCCGGCGCACTACGGGTCTCCCGGACGTGCTGGCCGGCAAGCTCACGAAACTGAGCGGGAGCAGCTTCATGGGCACCTGGGCGTGCCAGTCCCTGCACGACGTCATCCGTTTTGCCCACGAGATGGCTATTCAATCGATGTTCGAGATAGGAGACCGGCTTCTCGACTCGCCCATCGGCGGGGTCAAGCAGCTCGATTCCCCTTCGCTGATACAGATGTATCTCGTGGACCTCGGGGGTGGGCTCCTTCCGGAGGCAGGGTCCGGGCGGTCCGTGAAACCCGAGGATATCGCCTCGGTCCCCCTGAAGGGACTCTGGCGGGGCCTGAGTGACCCGGAGTTCGACCGGGAACAGGATATCACGCTTCGATCGTTCGGGTCCGCAATCGGCAGGGGTCTGACAGCGGCGGGACCGCGAGAGATGGGGGCGCCCAATTATGCGTGCGTCACGGAGAGCTACCTCAACCTGAACTCCCGGCAGGCATACCACTTCACGATCGTCGACGCCTTCCTTTCCGACAACCAGAATAACAATCACCTCAGCCTCCGCATGAAAGGCGGCGGCGGCGCCCTCTGGCAGCGCAACCTCCGGGCGGAATTCGTCGCTGAGGTGCTGCGCATGCACCACTTTACCGTGAACGTCGCGGGCGATCTGGTGAACGGCTGGGTTCGTGGGCTCGACCTGACGACGGGCGTCGAAAAGCTCACGACAATCGGCCACCTGCTCCGTTTCTCGGCGCTCCTCGACATATCCATCACGAGCGAAGCCCACATGAAAAGCTACGTTGCCGCTTTTGTCGAGGCTGAAAGACGGCGCCTGGCCGGGGATAGCGAGCCCGGGCAGCGCGTAGCAACAGTCTCAAAAATGGTGTCGACAACCGATCACCCCGTTTGAGACCGTTATTAACACAGACTTCAGGCTTACGGGACTGCCAACTTAATAAAGGATCGGGTATAATCAATCCATGAGGATGATGGCGCCCATAGTAGTTTTCCTCCTGTCCCTCGTCTTCGTCCTGCCGTGCCGTGCCCAGGAGAGGCAGGTGCTGTTCCGGGAAGCGTTCACGGGCCTGGAAAACTGGCGTCCCCTCTTCTTTCCCAAGGTGCATAAGCACACGACTTACGCCATCGATGGGAAAGACGGGGAGCGCTGCCTGAAGGCCGAAAGCGACGGGTCGGCGTCCGCCCTTGTCTATAAGGGGGAATTCAACGCCTATGGGTTTCCCTGGGTGAGGTGGCGCTGGAAGGTGGAGAACGTCTACCGAAAGGGCGACCCGGAAAAGAGGTCCGGCGACGATTACCCTCTCGCGCGTCCAGATCGTCTTCAAGTACGATCCTGAAAAGGCGGGGAGGCTCAAGAGGATGGAATGGGGTCTCGCGAGGCGGATATACGGAGAGTATCCGCCTGAAAGCACCTTGAGCTACGTCTGGGCAAGCCGGGATGACCAAAGAACGATGATGGCAAGCCCTTTTTCGACCAGCGTCAGGCTGATTGCCCTTGAAAAGGGCGGCAGGAAGTGCGGTGCCTGGCAGGAGGAAGAGGTCAATATCGTGAATGACTACAAAGCGGCCTTCGGGTCGGACCCTCCGGCCATAGCGTCCATAGTCATCATGAACGATTCCGACGACACGGGAGAAAGGTGCGTGTCGTACGTGAAGTTTATCGAGGTTTTCGGCACGCACCCGCCGAAGTGAGGTAAAGTCCTATCCGGCTTGGCGCCCTTTCAATATCCCAGCCGATGCAGCGCCGGCACAACCGCGGCGGCGAACAGACAGTAGCAGCCGAAATAATGCCATTTCCCCCGGTCGAGCCAGCGAGTCAGCCATCGCAGCGCCAGAAGCCCCGCGAGGAAGCTTAAACCCAGGCCGCGGCCCATGACCTGGCTACGGGCGCCGGAGGCTCCGCAACCGGGGGATAAACCGTCCCGTCCGTTCGGCGTATGCACGGTATTGCTCGTGAAAACGCTCCGACATCATGTGCTCCTCGCGGACGACGAGCCGGCCCCACACCGGATGCAGCGACACGGCCCAAAGGAGAAGGACCCAGGAATTGAGGTAGATCGCAACGCCGGGGCACAGGAAAGTGATCCAGGCGGCATACATCGGATGGCGAAACCATCTGAACGGACCGGTTGTGCATAGTTGGTCTTTCACCCACCAGTTCCGGAGGGCGTAGGCCGTCCAAAAATAGAGGACCAATCCGGCGCAGGCCGAGAGGGCGCCCAAACCTTCCATCAGCGACGGGTACTTCAGTATCTCCGGATGACCCAGGCCGCGGTCTGCCGAAACAGCCGCTGCCAGGAGGATGAGGCTGATGCCCAGGCCGATCGGGCCGACGCCGAAAAGCTTTTGCAGCGCACTCCGGTCCATGCACACCTTCTGTGGAAGCCCGGAGGCGCTCGGCTTGAGCCTGTCAAAGGGAGAGAATTCTGCGCATTGCCGCCGGAAATCCCGATAATTGTAGCACGGATCACACGGGAAGACTACAGAAGAACAGAAGGGAGAGGGGAGAGAGGAGCAGCGACGAGTGCCGAGTGCCGAGTGAAGAGAGGGGAGGGGGGAGGGGCCGTCGAGATATATGGGCTTCAAGTGCATATATTACTAAATGCGCGAACAATAAGCGAAGGCGGACAGACGTGAGATCGACCGGTTTGGTTGGACAGACCGGAGAAATCAAAAAAACATGGAAGGGGGAGCCTATGAAGACAGAGGGAAAAGTGAAAGCGCTTCAGGCCGAGATCGTGGATGCGATGAAAAAGTGGCAGAAGGTGGAAGATGCTTCTCTTGCCTCTACGGGGCGCATCATCGAGAAGACGACAAACCCGATCATACGGCTGACCATGGAGGTTATCCAGCGGGATTCGCAGATGCACTACAATGTGGAGAAATGGGTTGCAGAGAGCCTTCAGGATGCCACCATCTCGCTGACCCCCGAAGAGCTGAACGCCGTATGGACGATGATCGAGCACCACATAGAGCTGGAGCACAAAATGATCGATGCCGTGGAAAAGCTGCTCCCGTCGCTTAAAGGGAAGCGCATGGTGGTGCAGGAGTATCTGCTCAACTATCTGCTCGAAGACGAAACCAAGCACGCGAACCTGTTGAAGCGCCTGGAAGGCATCAAGAGGGGGATGCTGCCGTGAAATTGCGCCGGAAGCCGCATTTCCGGCAAAAGTCTGGAATCCTGGGAGAAAGCGTATTATCATGTTGTCGGTTTATAAGAGGGGAGGGCAAAAAAAGACGCATGGGTGGCGCATCCCATAAACCGACGCGGATCGCCCAGGAAGTTCTCCAGGGCAATGAAAGAAGCGCCGCGCGGCTTATCTCACTCATAGAGCAGGAGGACCCGGAGGGGTACAGGGCCCTGTCGGACCTGTGGCCTCCAGGCCGGTGCGCCCACGTCGTGGGGATCACGGGCGCCGCGGGCTCGGGCAAGAGCACCCTCATCAATGCGCTCACCCGGCGTTTGCTCAAAGAAGGGAAGAAGGTCGGCATCGTCGCGATCGACCCGAGCTGTGCCATAGGCGAGGGGTCTCTGCTCGGAGACCGTCTCAGGATGAAGGACGCGGAAAAATCGGAGGGCGTCTTCATTCGGTCCATGGCCCAGCGCAAATACCCGGGCGGTGTCTGCAGGGCCGCGACGGGCGCCGTCTGCGTGCTGGAAAGCATGGGAAAAGATTTTGTGATGATCGAGAGCATCGGGGCCGGTCAATCGGACAAAGAGCTTTTTTACCTGGCTGATACCATCATCACCATGTTTACCCCGGAATTCGGCGACGAGATCCAGCTTATGAAGGCAGGGCTCCTCGAAATCGGGGACATAATAGTGGTGAACAAGAGCGACAAGCCGGGGGCGGACGACGTGAAGCGCGCGATAGAGGCGTACCTGCCGGAGACAAAGGAGAAGGGGTGGAAGGCGCCGGTGTTGGTGCTGCGGGCCGACAGGGGCGCAGGGCTGGACGAGCTTGCCCGCGCTCTCGCCGGCCATGCGGAGTTCTATCGAAGCGAGAAAGCGGCCAAAAGGGGCGAGAAGTACGCCCATTTTACCATGACCCTCCTGAAAGAAGAGGTCTGGAAGCGTTTTTCGGAGCAGTCTTCGCGCACATCTTTGGCGCATGTCCTCGAAAAAGTGAGGCGCGGCGGGCTCGATCCCTATAGTGCCGTGGGGCAAATAGGGGCGGAGTTCGAGGCCATCATGAAGGGCAGTGACGAGTGAAGAGGGGAGAAAAGAAAGTGACGAGTGTCGAGTGCCGAGTCAAAAAAAGCGCCGCTCTTCACTCGTCACTCGTCACTATATTCTCTGAGGATGGCCCTCGAAAAGCGCGTCCCTCGTTACCTGCCGCCCCTGTTCCGGATTATCGCCGGCCTCGCGCTGGCGGCTGTCCTGGTCTGCATTTTATACTGGTACTATGAGGGGGAGTGGAGGGGGCTTTTTTTCCGCTTCAAGTATTTCTACAGCTTCAAGCGGCTGAGGGACTTTATCCTTTCCTTCGGGGCCTACTCGGCGGTCGTCTTTGTGCTCCTCCAGGCCCTTCAGGTGATTTTTGCCCCCATACCCGGCGAGATAACGGGTTTTGTCGGCGGCTATCTCTACGGGAAGTTCGCGGGCACCACACTCTCCACCATCGGCCTGGTTGCCGGGTCTGTTTTTGCCTTCGAGATCACCAGGTTTTTCGGGGTGCGTCTGGTGAGCAAGATGGTGAAGCAGGAAGTCATGGGGCGTTTCGACGAGTTCGTGACGCACCGCGGTCTGCGCATCGCCTTTCTCCTGTTCCTCATACCGGGCTTTCCGAAAGATTCACTCTGCTATCTCCTCGGTTTGACCCACGTGAGCCGCCTCGATTTTCTCCTCATGAACGTCTTCGGGAGGCTGCCCGGCACGCTCATTCTTGTCATGGAAGGTGATGCGGTAAGGACGGGCAGGTACCATGCCTTCTTTGAGATCTTTGCGGGAAGCGTGGCCCTGACGCTGATTCTTTACGTCTTCAGGTTCTCCGTGATACGCTCCTTGAGCCGGATGGTCGAAGAGGTCTCAAAGGCACGTCGCCGGGGACGCGGCAAAGGACAGCCCTGACCACGCGCTACAAAACGAGGTCTATCTGCCCCCTCAACACCTGGTCTATCCAGCCCAGCTCCGCCTGCCGCCGCTCCTGCGGATCGATCGCCAGACGGACGGGGAGACGCGAGACCGAGAGGTCTTTCCAGCCCTTCTCATACTCCTGGTAATATTTCGCGAAATGCTCCCAAAATTGGGGGACGATAACGGTGTTGATGCGCATATAATCTTCCAGCTCCAGGGCTTGCAGGTAATCGACGCGAAACCTTTTCAGGAGTTCCGCTTCTTCGATGTGCTCGGGGGCGTCCATGGTGGTGCTCCTTTGCTTTTGCGTCCATCGGTTCTTCCACTCATCACCTTCTCGACGATGAATTCGGCGAGCCGCCCTATGTCATCCCTGTGCAGGACGGGCACGGGGGCGTCCATGGGCATGTCCGTGACAAGGGCGAGAAGGCTCCTGTGTCCTAAAGAGACGGGCGGCTCCTGGTTGCGGACGTTGTAGACCTCGATCCTCGGCACGTCTTCCCTCTTGAACCCTTCAGTGATGACGAGGTCGACGTCGTGCACATGGCGGGAGACCAGCTCGGCGAGACCGGGCTCCCCGTCGACGTCCTCGACCAGGGCGACCTTTCCCGGCGAGACGACCATGGCGAGTGCGGCCCCCGCCCTTTTGTGGCGGTAGCTGTCTTTTCCCTCCCGGTCCATCTCGAAATCATGGGGGTGGTGCTTTAAGGTGGCGACCCGGATGCCGCTGCCGTGAGATGCGGGATCAGCCTTTCTATGACGGTGGTCTTCCCGGTCCCTGATCTTCCGACGAAGGAGAGTATCGGTATCCGCATACCCTCGGCAGCCTTGCTTTCCTCCTGGAAGGGCCGGCCGGCCATCCCCAGAAGCGCCCTTTTGACGAAAAGCTCGTAGAGGCTTTCCACCGCCTTTGGATTGCCGGGAAGGATGAAGAAGAGCTGAGGGCCTTTCCTGCCGAAGGCCATTGTCTTGCCCGGCTGGATAGGGGGGGAATCGAGAAGGAAGCGGAACCGCATGCGCCTTACCGCCTGTTTGGTCAGGTCCTTTTTCCCCTTCGCCGTGCCGCCCGTGAGGATGAACAACCGGGCGCCGGGGGACTCCCTCATGGCGCGCCGGATCTCTTCTTCATCGTCGTCCACGGTATGGAGACCCGCGATGCTGCCGCCGTCCCTCTGGACAAGGCCGGCCAGAAGAAATTTGTTGGAGTCGGTGCCGCCCCCTTTTTTCAGCTCGCTTCCTGTCGCGATGAGCGCCACCGCCGGTTTCCTGAAGACCCGCAAGGCCTCATGGCCGCCCAGGGCCAGCAGGCCCATTGCGGCCGGGCCGATGACATCGCCCCGGTCTATCAGCCGCCGCCCTTTTTTCAGCCAGTCTCCCCTTGTCACGACTTTTCGCTCGTCCGCCTCGGTCTCCACCCTGATGGCGTCGGCTTTTTCAGCCACGTGCTCCCTGGCCGCGAACCTGGACCCGCGAGGGAAGCGGCCGCCCGTGGGGACAAAGACCGCTTCGCCTTCTTTGAGAGGTAAAGGGGTCTCGCCGAGGGGCTCGAGGGACCCCCGGGTGCGGAAATCCGTCCCGGCGCCCCTCACCGCATAACCGTCGAGGGCCGAGACGTCGAAGGGAGGCATGGGGCGGCGTGCGATCAGGGAGCGGGCACTGACGCGCCCCAGGGCATCGAGGAGGGGGATAGTCTCCTCCGACGGCCGCGGAATGTGGCGGTCGATGACGTCCATAATGTTGGTCATGTGAGGGCTGCCATGCCGTATTTCTGAAGATAGAGATGGAAGGCGACGACAACGAGACCGTGGTTTATCGTACCCGATGCAATGAGGGACGGTATCCGGGCCAGCGGCACCAGCTCGACATCGATGTCTTCCATGGGATCGAGCGAAGGCGGCCGAGTCGGCCGCGCGTCCTGCGCAAAGTAGCTATAGCAGAGGTTGTTGAAGATGGCGGGATTGGGGTTGACGGCGCCGAGAAGGGTCATACCGGCGCTCTCGTAGCCCGTCTCTTCGGCAAGCTCCCGTTTTGCCGCCTCCGCGGGGTCCGCCTCGTCGACGGACCCACCCGGGATTTCGAGCGTGATTTCGCGGGAGCCGTGGCGGTACTGCCGTATCATGACCACTTCACGCTCTGCGGTGAGGGGCACGATATTGACCCAGTCCCCGCATTCCAGCGCGTAGAACTCGTTGCTGGCCTGCGTCCGCGGCGAGCGGGCCGCTTCCGCCCTCACCTTGAACACCCTGTAATCCTTGTCGATCCTCGAGTCGAGGACGTGCCATTTTTTAACCATGGGATGATCGCGCGGCGCGGCCCGCCGGCCCGCCCGTCACTTCTTGATCCGCCATTTTGTTCCCTGGGGGGTGTCGAGGAGGGCAATGCCTTTTTCGAGCAGCCTGTTCCTTATCTCGTCCGCATGTGTGTAATCCTTGTTTCTGCGCGCCTCGATCCTCTCCCTTATGGCGTCTTCGATGGCGGATGCGTCGAGTCCCACCGCGATGAGATGGCGGCGCGTCTCATCGCGCGTAAAGGCCTCCACGTCCTGCGTCAGGAGGCCCAAGCCGCGGGCGAGCGAGAGGAGGAGGTCCCGCGCTTTCGCGATCGACGGCAGGTGCGCCCGGTCCCCCTCGTCCATCATGCGGTTGATCGCGGTGGCGAGGTCGAAGATGGAGGAGAGGGCAAGGGCCGTGTTAAAGTCATCGTCCATGGCCTCGTAGAACCTTTGCGCAAGGTTGTCGAGCTCCGCGTTGCTTTGAGGCGGCGCGTCATCCAGCCCTTTTACTCCCGATGCCCTTTCCAGCGTCGTGTAAAGCCTGGCCAGCGCGCTGCGTGCGGCCTCGACGTTGCTCTCCGCGTAATCGACGGGGTTGCGGTAGTGCGCCGAGAGGAAGAAGAGGCGCAGCACATCGGCGTGGTAGACTTTCAGGAAGTCCTTGATGAGCAGGATGTTGCCGAGTGATTTCGACATCTTCTCACGGTCCATCGTGACGAAGCCGTTATGGACCCAGTAATTGACGAACCGTTGTCCGGTGGCGCACTCGGCCTGGGCACGCTCGTTCTCGTGATGAGGGAACAGCAGGTCCTTGCCCCCGCCGTGCATGTCGAAGGGGCACCCGAGGTACTTGATGCTCATGGTGGAGCACTCGATATGCCAGCCGGGTCTTCCCTTCCCGAAGGGGCTGTCCCAGGCCGGCTCACCGGGCTTCGACTCCTTCCAGAGGGCGAAGTCGAGCGGGTCCTTTTTTCGTTCGTCGACTTCTATGCGCGTCCCGGTCATCATCTCGTCTAAGGTCCTGCCCGACAGCTTTCCGTAGCCCTTGTCTTTGCTGACGGAGAAGTAGACGCTGCCGCCGGCCGCGTAGGCGAACCCCTTATCGACCAGGTTTTCGATGAGGGAGATCATATCCGCGATGTGCTCGGTGGCCCTCGGCTCATGGGTGGGCGGGAGCACGCCGAGGGCGGCCATGTCCAGCCCGAAGGAATCGATATAGGCGTCCGCGACCTCTTTCCAGCTCCGTTTTTCGGCGTTGGCCCTGTTGATGATCTTGTCGTCGATATCGGTGAAGTTCCTCACATAGACGACGTCATAGCCCGAGGCCCGCAGGTATCGGGAGATGACGTCGAAGACTATGGCGCTGCGGGCGTGGCCTATATGGGAGTCGGCGTAGGCCGTGACGCCGCATACGTAGAGGCGTACCCGGCCTTCCGTCACCGGGGTAAAGACTTCTTTTTCATGGGTGAGGGAGTTGTAGATTCGCAACGTCATTACTTCATATTTAATCATAGGAGCGCCCGGCTGTCAAAAGTATCTCGCAAGGCGAAATGACGAGTGACGAGTGGGAAGTGCCGAGTGGCGAGTGAAGAGTGAAGATGGGAGAGGGAGAGGGGAGAAGGGAGAGCGGTGAGTGAGGGTTCCAACTCGTCCGTCGCTTCTTTTGTCTTCTCTCGTCACTCGTCACTCGGCACTCGGTACTCTCCCTTCGCCATCGGTTTTTTTTGACAAGGTTCGTGGAAAATGTATATGTTAGTTTCGTGGGAGAGTTCAGAAAGGACCCGTTGACAGGCAATTGGGTGGTCGTCGGAGTAAAGAAAGCCGGAGCGGGCGAGACCGAGGTCTGCCCTTTTTGCCCCGGCAACGAGTATCTGACGCCGCACTCCATAAGAGAGATAAGGGACGGGCAGGGGCAGTGGCTTGCGCGCTCCTTTCCCGCGGCCAATCCGGTATTCCAGATAGAGGCGAGCGAGAACAAGAGGGCCGAAGGCTTTTACGATAAGATGGGGACCCTCGGGGCGCACGAGATCATCGTAGAGGACAGGTCGCACACGAAAACCTTTTCGACTTTCGACTTCGCCGACGTCAGCGCGCATGGTGGAGATGTACACGGAGCGCATCATCGATCTGAAACGGGATAAGCGCTTCAAATATGTGCAGGTCTTCAAGAACCATGGAGAGATCACCGGCTCCCTCATCTTTCACCCGCACTCCCACGTGCTTGCGACGCCTATCGTGCCCCAGCAGTTGTCCCTGGAGCTCGCCAATTCGAAGAATCACTACCTGCAAAAGGAGCGGTGTCTCACGTGTGACGTCGTGAGCCAGGAGATAAGGCAGGCTAAAAGGGTGGTGACGTCGACCGAGCACTTCCTGGTTATCTGTCCTTTTGCATCCCGCCTCTCCTTCGAGGCCTGGATCATTCCGCGGCGACACAACGCGAGCTTCGAGTCCTGGACCGACGAAGACGTCGACACGCGACTTTGTCGCGGTCTTCCTCGATACGATGAAGCGTATCGAAAGGCTCAGGAGCTCTTACTCGATAGTCTTCCATACCTCCCCGAACACGGCGGTCTGGAATCTTGCGGAAGCCGGCGGTCCCCAGGTGGACGACTATTTCCATTGGCATATGGAGATCCTCCCGAGGACCTACTCCAAGTACAAGCGGGAAGACGAATTCTACACGGTTTCCATCATGCCGGAAGAAGCGGCAGAAATATTGAAGACGGAGAAACCTTAGGGGGACGAGTGAAATCCACCATGTACTGGCTCAACTGCGGGCTCTCGGTATCGTGCGGCATGATCATGGTGTTCTTCGGGGCCGTTTTTATCAGGCATATGTGCTTCTGCCTCTACCTGTCCCACGAGCAGGCCGCCTTTCCCTCATTGCTTTTAGGCGTGCTTCTCCTCCTGGTGGGAGGGGGGCTGGTCTCCACGACAATCGTCCGTATGAGGAAAGGGACGGGTAAAACTCAATCGTTGCCGGTTCGCCCTGTCGGAAATTCTTAAAATTTTCTTAAAAATTTTCTTGACAATCAGTTCGCCAAAGATGAGAATGTATCTACCATTGCCACTATATGTGGTAGTACTATCTGTTGTCGGCACAATATATAGTATTTTTAGTACTTCTCAATAGTTAGACAAAAGGGGGCAGAAAAAACGATGGAGACGACCGACCTGAACCTTTTCGTACGCACCTCGGAAGAGACCATCTCCGACTGGGACCGAACAAGGATAGTCGACGCCCTGATGAGAGAGACGATGATCGATCAGGATACGGCCATGTCGCTCAGCGCCGGCGTGGAGGACCTGATCAAGAAGTCGGGCATCAAGATGGTGACGGCCCCGCTGATCAGGGAGCTCGTCAACGCGAAGCTGATCGAGAAGGGTCTGGAGTCTGCCCGGAGGATGCACACCAGGCTTGGTATGCCGATCTACGACGTCGGCAACCTGATCCTTCATCAGAATAAGGAGAATGCGAACGTGCCCCATGGGCCGGAGGCGACCAACCTCACGTTAGCCGAAAGGATAAAGAAGGAGTATGCCCTCCTCTCCGTTTTTTCCCAGGATGTAGCCGACGCGCACATGAACGGCGATATCCACCTCCATGATCTCGGCTTCATAGACAGGCCCTACTGCAGCGGCCAGTCCCTCGAATACATCAAGAAATTCGGGCTCAACCTCCCCCACTCGCTTTCCATGGCAAAACCCGCGAAGCATCCGGAGGTGCTTCTTGCCCACCTGGTGAAGTTTGCCGCGGCCTTGCAGAGCAATTTCGCGGGGGCCATAGGCTGGGATGCCATCAACATCTTCTTTGCGCCGTACCTTGAGGGCATGAGTGATAATGACGTCAAGCAGCTCGCCCAGATGCTCATTTTCGAGTTTTCGCAGCAGGCGGTGGCCAGAGGCGGCCAGGCGATCTTTACGGACATCAACCTCTATTGGGAGATACCGAAGCACTTTGTCGACGTCCCGGCTATAGGACCGGGCGGGGTTTTCACCGGTAAGACATACGGAGAGTATGAGAAAGAGGCGCAGCGGTTTGTCTGGAAGCTGTTCGAGGTCTTCAAGGACGGAGACGGCGCGGGACGTCCCTTTTTCTTCCCGAAGCCCCTCGTCCACATCACGGAAAAATTCTTCAAGACCGAGGGTTACAATGACTTCCTGAACCATATCTCGGATGTCGCCGCGGACAAGGGGAATACCTACTTCGTCTTCGACAGGGGCGAAACGGCCAAGATATCGGAGTGCTGCCGCTTAAGCTTCAAGCTGGATGAATTCGACCTCCTCGACGCGAGAGAGCCGTGGCGGATGCGCTATTCCGCGCTGCAGAACGTCTCCATCAACCTTCCGCGCATTGCCTACCTGGCCAAAGGTGACGATACGCAGCTTTTCAGCCTGCTTACGGAGAAATTCCTGCTCGCCGTGACGGCCCACAAAGAGAAGCGGGCTTTCATAGAGAGGCTCCTCTCGTCGGGAGAAGACGGCCCTCTCGCGCTCCTGACCATGAACCGGGACGGCATGCCCTACCTCCGGATGAACAGGGCTTCCCACCTCGTGGGGATGGTGGGCCTCAATGAAATGGTGCAGATACATGCAGGCGAGGAGATGCATGAGTCGAAGAAGGCGCTCAAATTCGGCCTGAAGATCATGGCCCACCTGAAGCTCCAGGCGGACAAGATGAAGGCGCAGGAGAACATGAGGCTCGTTCTGGAGCAAACCCCTGCGGAGAGCACGAGCTACCGGTTCGCGAAGCTCGACCTCCATTATTTCTCTCCTGCGTCGGGAAAAGCCGTAAAGGGCGATGTCTCTTCAGGCGAGGTCTACTACACGAACTCCACTCACCTGAACGTGTCAGTGCCGATGAATCCCATCGAGAGGGTAACCAATGAAGGGCTGTTCCATCCCCTGATAGAGGCCGGGTCCATTTCCCACGTCTGGATCGGTGAGTCGATGCCGTCGAAAGAGGCTATCGGCGATTTCGTCACGAAGACTTTCAGGTATACGTTGAGCGATCAGATCGCCTTTTCGCCGGAGTTTACCGTGTGCAATGCGTGCAATCAGACGTCACGGGGGCTGGCCGACACATGCCCCCGCTGCAACTCCCACGAAGTGGACGGCATCACCAGGATCACCGGTTATTTTACCAAGGTATCGAGCTGGAACAAGGGCAAGCTGGGAGAGCTCAAGGACCGGTACCGCAACGGCGAGTTCTTCTCCGGCGAGCAGCAGAGAAAGGTTGTCTGATTCTTGACGAGGGAAGTGGCGAGCGGGGTACACCGAGCGAAAGCGAGCTAAAGCGGGGAGGCTCGGCGGGCTTATGCCCGTCGAGGGGGCGCTGAGCCCCAATGACTGAAAGCGAGCGCATGCGAAGCGCTGAGCGGGGAGGCTCGGCGGGCTTATGCCCGTCGAGGGGGCGCTGAGCCCCAATAATAGAGGAGGGCACGCAAGATGGGAGTGGTAAAGATTTTCTACAAGGACGATTGCCCGAAGTGCCCTTTGGCGAAACAGCTCGGAGATAAGCTGAGGGAGAGGGACGTGGATGTCCTCACCTACAACGTGGGGACAGCGGACGGGCTCGCCGAGGCGAGCTTCTACAGCATCATGTCGCTGCCCACGGTGCTTGTGGAAGACACGATGGAAAACGGCATAGGAGAGTGGAGAGGAGACGTCCCCAAAGTGGAAGAGGTGCTTCACGCTGTCCATTCTGCCTGATTTTCCCGTCAAGGGTTTTATCGAGACGAGCTTCATCGACTGGAAGACGCAGCTCGCGTCGGTAATATTTTCCGGAGGCTGCAATTTCCGGTGCCCTTTCTGCCACAACAGGAAGCTGGTGCTCCACCCCCAGTCCATGGAGGACGTGCCTTTTGACCATATCCTCGGGCGCTTGAAGAGATTCCGGAAGTGGGTGGAGCGGGTGGTGGTCACCGGGGGCGAGCCCACCATGCACAAGGGCCTCGTGAGGGTCGTCGAGACCTTCAAAAAACAGGGACTCAAGGTGAAGCTCGACACGAACGGGTCACGGCCGGACGTGGTCAAAGGGCTTGTCGACGAGGGACTGATCGACTATATCGCCATGGACGTGAAGGGACCCCTCGGCGCCTACGAGAGGTGGTGCGGATGCCCCGTCGATAAGAAGAAGATCAGGGAGAGCATCGATTTTATCCTGGAGGGGCGCGTCGATTATGAATTCAGAATGACCCTCGTGCCCTTCCTGCACCGGGAAGAGGATGCTCTTCAGGTGGCGAGAGAGATCAGGCCGGCCCGTCGCTTTTTCGTGCAGGAGTTTGTCCCCAGGGAGACCCTCAATGAGAAATACGCAACCATAAAGCCGTTCTCTCCGGAAAGAATGAAAGCCATAAGGGAAGCGGTCGCCGCCGTCCTTTCGAATGCCCCTGTCCGCCGTCATATACACGAGTAACGAGGCCTTTTCCTCCATGAGGGACGCGGTCCGGCGGAGGGCCGAAGGTCGTGGAATAAAACCCTACACATTTTCCTTTGCCCACAAGCTGGAGACAGGCGCCGTCCGTGTGCGGGCGACCGAGCTTGCGAAAGGTGTCCTGATGCCCGTGGTGAGAGAGATGGTAGAAAAAGGAGAGGCAACCCTCGCCTCACGGCCGGACAGAGAGGTAAGGGAGGCGGCCTTTGATGAGCTTATAGAGGACGGGGACCGGACGAGGAGGGTCGCGACCGTCCGGTTTACGTCGCCCACGATTGTCGAGGTCCAGGGAAGGTACGTGCCTTTTCCTGTTATCCATGCCATATTTGCCGGGTACCGTGAGATCTGGAGCGCCTTTTCGCCCATTCCGCTCCCTCCGGCGGCAGAGGCCCTGGAGCACGTAGCCGTGACCGATTTCAAGATTTCCTGCGCCACGCCCGGCCTGATCGGGCCGGGGGCGGCCTCCTTTGGGGTCGGGGCGGAAGGGTGGGTCACGCTGGAGATGGAAAGGGGGCGGACCGAGCAGGAGATCGCTTTCTTCAACACGCTGATCGATTTCGCCTTTTACTGCGGCACAGGCGCCCATACCGACGAGGGGCTGGGGCAGACGAGGAGATGGGAGAAGAGGTGAGGGACGAGTGCCGAGTGACGAGTGAAACGCTCTCATAGGTCCTATTCGACCTATAGGACCTATGAGAAAGCGAAACAGGGCCTTACGGACGCAGAGGAACGGGTTGCCCGCGCCCCTCGTCCCTCGGTCAATTGCCTTTACGGCTGGCCTATAGGGAGCACGGTTTTTCCGTGGGACTCGTTGATTACCTCCGCCATGGCAAGGTACAGGGCGGCGGCGCCGCACGTGATGCCCTCCCATCCGGCGATTATCCCTATGGTAGCATTTCCGCTCCAGTCCCTGATGGCGAGGAGCCAGAAAAGCACGGTGAGGCTCAGAAAGACGTACTGGAGTACCCTATTCTTTCCCCATGTGCCGAACCACATGAAGAAGGTGAACACCCCCCACATGAAGAGGTACCAGCCCATAAACCCGACGGGAACCGCGGGGATGTCCTTAAAGACAAGGATAAAGACAAGGGTCCACCAGAAAAAGCCGTAGGAGATAAAGGCAGTCATACCGAAGGTATTGCCTTTCTTGAACTCCAGGATCCCTGCAATAACCTGGGCGATCCCCCCGTAGCACAACCCCATCGCGAAGATCATGGAGCCAAGGGGAAAGAACCCGGCATTGTGGATATTCAAGAGGACCGTCGTCATGCCGAAGCCTGCCAGCCCGAGAGGTGCTGGATTTCCTAATTTTTCCGCTTCCATTGTAATGATTGCCTCCCTTTATTATAGATTATGAAATTGGCAGGGTATCCCCCGCAAGCCATATTAGGGCAATCAAGATTCCAACGGAAGAATCGGTCCGTTCGGTCCGCGCGTTCATGTCGCATGCGGAACGGCCACATTCTTATTGTAAATGCTTGATTATCCCCCCCGAGCGCGAATATAGCACAGGAGAAAATGGTGTGTCAATTCTTTTGTGCATATTTTCTCATGCTCGGGAGGTTTTTTTGCGATCAGGGCTTCGGTCGGCCGCGGCGCCTCGAGCGCAAAAAAGGGGAGGCGGGCGCCTCCCCTTTTTTTGATCGGTTTTTCTCGCCTGGCGATTCGGGTTACATCCCTTTGTAGCCAATGGACGAAAGATAATGGATATGATTGACCGTCTTGTAGACTCCGGTCACCTCTGCACCAACCTTGAGGCCCTTTGCCTGGTTGTACTCCTGCATAAACTTGGCATAGTCATCCTGGAGGGTAAGCTCGCCCTTCGGGGTTTTCACGATGACGCAGTGACACATAGGGTCGTGGCTTACGACCGTACCGGAAAATTTCACGTCTTTTGCCTTGGCGAGCTGGCTATCGAATGCCGTCTTGCTCCACTCAGCCCCGCCGGCGCCTTCCTGAGCCATGGCCCGACCCACGAACATCAACACGAAGCACAATAAAGCGACTACCCACAAACTCTTTCTCATGTCTTCCCTCCTCATTAGATTTTTAAGAACCGGTGGCAATGGCGAATGCCCACGGACATAATATAACCCTCAGAAAAGGGGTTGACAAGGGTTCGCTGAAGTTTTGTGCAGAAATTTCGTATTCGTCGCCTGCCACCTCTTCGCTGCAAGAAGATCAGAACGCGATGCCCAGCGCCGGCTTGAACACAACGGCCAGGGCAAGACCGACATCGGCTTTTTGCCACAGGCTCAAGCCGGTGACATCGACCTTCGCCAGTCTGAACAGGAATATGGCGATGCCCGACAAGGCCGAGCCGATCAATACCCAGATAGGGACGGATACAAGACTGATGCCGAGACCGAGCCAGATACCGGAGGGCGTCGCCGCCCCGGCCATGCAGGTGTTGATAAACCAAACCGTCGCACAGAGACCAATGAAAAGGTGTTTGTCGGAATACATCAGCTGCTCCCTCCTTATGTTGCTTTCACCGGTTGATTCGCCGAAGGCCTCTCGTTCCGGGGATCCCTGCGCACTTATCAAGACCCGGCAGCTTCATCGATCAGTAACAAGAATCGTGCCAGGCATCGATCAATTGACCGAAGCCTCCGAGCCTTTGTCCTGGCGTGTCTTTCTCGGAGTGGACGTGTTGCGACGATGCAGCGCCTTAGCCGGTTGGTTCTGAAAAAGAGGACTATGTCCTGAAAACAGGACTATCGGTCGATATCGGGCGCCACATTACCTGCGGTCGGCCGCGCTCTTGGGTGATCTCCCGCCGCACCTTCGAGAGGGCTTCAAGCAGGATAAGGTGCCCGATGGTTTCTCCGAGGGCAAACCATTTCTGGGAGAGCGGAAAGAGGTCGAAGGAATCAGCGACAATGTCCCAGGTCATTTCGGAGGCCACCTGATAGGCGGTTTTCGGTCCGGTCTTCAGCACATGGAGGGCTTCCTCCGCCCTTTTTTCGTGGTGTATTTTCAGCTCCTCGATCCTTCCCCGCATATCATGGAAGACGGACCGGTGGCCGGGCAGGACGAGGGTCACGTCGAGGAGGGCCGTGCTCTCCAGGCTTTTCAGGTACTCCTGAAGAGGGTTCCAATTATCGAACCAGCCCTGGATGTTGGGCGTGATATCGGCAAGGATGTGGTCGCCAGAGATCAGCATGCGGTGTTCGGCGTCGTAGAGACAGGTATGGCCGAAACTGTGGCCGGGCGTCTCGACGCACCGGAAGGTATAGTTGCCTGCGCGTATGGTCTGCCCGTCATGGGTCTGCGTGAAGCGAAGGGGCAGTTGGGGGCCGTAAAGGTGAGCCGGATGACGATCGAGGGCATCACGCAGCTCGTGCTCGGGAAAGCCGTGCAGGCGGCCGGACCTTTCGAGGTTCTCGAGGAACCCGCCGGCCAGAACACGGGAGGCGTCCGGCCCGTTCAGGTAGATCGCTGCCGTCTCCGCGGCGAGATCGGAGACGAGGCCGAGATGGTCGGCGTGAAAGTGGGTGATGAAGAAATCCGTATCGGGAAGACTGATGGCTAAGCGCTCCAGCCCGGCCCGCATGACGTCCAGGCACTCCCTTCGCCTCATGCCCGTATCGATGATCAGATTGCGCCCCCGCCCCTTTATCACATAAGAGTTGACGGCTTTCAGCGGGTTTCCCGGAAGGGGTATCTCAAGCCGGTAGATGTCTTTCATTACCTCTTCCGGGTTGCTCCGGGAGCGGTCCGATTTCCTCTCACCATCCATGAGTCTTCCCTTTGGTGCGGCCGGCCCGGAAGGTTTAGGGGGCGCTTCCCCCGTACCGGTTATACTGTATTTTTTCATAATCGAGCCCTTCCGCCGGCTTCGGGGCCTTGTGGTCCTGCCGGGCTATACCTATGCTTATCATGCAGTCCACCCTCAGCGCTTTCGGTATGTCGAGGGTTTCCCGCACGTACTCTTCGGCGGTCTTTTCCGCTGAATGAGGCCTGCTTCTGATCTGGATCCAGCAGCTTCCAAGCCCGAGGGAGTGGGCAGCGAGCTGCACGACTATCGCGGCAATAGCGCAATCCTCGATCCACACATCCGATTTCTGCTCGTCCCCACAGATTACGATGCCGAGGGCGGCACCTTTCAGAAAATCGGAGCCTTGCGGCTTCGCCTGCGACAATCGCAGGAGCATATCCGGATTGTCGACCAATATGAACGTCCAGGGACGGATGTTGCGGGAAGAGGGGCACAGGAGCAATGCCTCCTTCATCGACTCGAGGGTCTGCGGGTCGATGCGCCCTTTTTCATAGCTCCTGACGCTCCGCCTCGTTCGCAAGATATCGATCATGGCATGCCTCCGTAAGGAAATAGAATCGATCTGCCGGTCGGGACAGACTATCAAATAACACGTTCCCGACCGGAAGGCAAGCGGTGAAGAAGTGCCGTGTGAAGAAGTGCCGAGTGACGAGTGAAGAGCAGTGCCGAGTGGCGAGTGACGAAGTGATGAGTAAAGGAAATAGGTCTTATAGGTCAAATAGGACTTATAAGACCTATTAAAAGTTTCCAACTCTCCCCCTCTCTTTCCTTGTCTTCACTCGGCACTCGGCACTCCGCATCTTTACATTGTCCCGGCCGAACGATAAAATTAGGAGGCAAGGATATCGCGCCGCAGGAGGCCGTGACATGGAGAAGATAAGGCTGGGCAGAACCGGATTGGTCGTGACGAGGCTGGGCTGGGGAGGCATCCCCATCCAGCGCGTGGAAGAGGCCGAGGCCGTTTCCGTGATCCGGGCGGTGGTCGACATGGGCGTGGACCTTCTGGATACCGCCCGCGCCTATACAAACAGCGAGCACCGGGTAGGGCTTGCCCTCGAAGGGGTGGACTCACCCGTCGTGCTTTCGACGAAATCGCAGGTGAGGACGGCGGGGATATACGACGACGTGCACGAGAGCTTGAGGCAGTTGAAAGTCAAAAAGATCGACATCTATCATCTGCACGGTGTTTTCACCATGGCCGACTATGAAAAGGTGATGGCCCCGGGAGGGGCCTACGAGGGGCTCAGCCGTGCGCGGGACGAAGGGTTGATCGACCATATCGGGCTTTCCAGCCACAGTCTCGACGTGCTCGTGAGGACCATCGAGGAAGGCCGCGTCGCCGTCATCATGGCATGCTATGGCTTCCTCGAACCCGATGCAGCCAGGATATTTCCCCTGGCACGGGCCAACGACATCGGCGTGCTGGCCATGAAGCCTTTTTCGGGCGGGGTGGTCGAACAAGCAGGTCCTGCCCTCCGGTATGTCTTCTCGACCGAGGGTATTGTGCCCATCCCGGGCTCGGAAACCCTCGAGAAAGCGCAGGAGAATTGGCGGGTCTTCACGGAGGGAGGCCCCCTCACAATAGCGGACAGGGAGTACATAGAGGCCCTACGGAAGGAGTTCGACCGTCGATTCTGCAGACGGTGCGATTACTGTCAACCCTGCACCGAACAGATCTCTATCCAGTTTGTGCTCGGGTTGAAGTCTACCATTAAACGGTTCGGCGCCCAGGTGCGGGAGCTGGGCTGGATGAAGGATATGATAGAAAAGGGCCGCAATTGCTCGGAATGCGGGGAATGCCTCCGGCGCTGTCCCTATCAACTGCCGATTCCCGACCTGATAAAGGAAAACCTTTCCCTCTATGACGATTTTATGAAGAGAGTGGTCAGTACCGGTGCTCCTCGATGAGGTGGATCAGCCAGCCGAGGAGGCCGGACAGGACATAGACCGAGACGGAGAGCAGTATGACCCAGAACTTGAAGAGCAGAAGCAGGACGATGACCAGGACGATGAGCAATGACAGTCTGAAGCCCTGCAGGTTCTTCAGGATAAATGACTGGGGCTTCGAATAGCTGATGGTCGAGACCATGAGGAACCCGATGAGGCAAAAAAGAACGGCAAAGAGCGGCCTCGGGATGTGCCCGGGCGGAAAGCAGAGGATGCCGAGCCCCACCATGATCCCCGCGATAGGGGAGGGGAGGCCGACGAAGGAATGGGGTGAAGAGCTCGACATTGAACCGGGCAAGCCGGTAGGCCGCGCAGATGGGAAAGATGACGGCCATAAAGACGCCGAAGTCGACCGGATGTCCGGCCACGACGGCGGAGGTCCCGAAGAGGTAGGTCTTGTAGGCAAGATAACCGGGGGCAACCCCGAAGGCGACGCAGTCCGCCAGGGAGTCGAGTTCTTTTCCGATCGCGCTCTCGACGCCGAGCCGGCGGGCAACCTGGCCGTCGACCCCGTCGAACAATGCCGCGAGCAGGATCAGCCACGAGGCCACACCATAGCCCTCGAAGGAGGTGGTGCTCGCAAAAATAAGGGAGACGAACCCGCAGGTGAGATTGCCGAGGGTGAGGACGTTCGGCAGCCAGGAGATGTTCATAGAGAGATTATACACCAGCGCCGTGACAGGCGACAAATATTACTGCCAAAGGCCGGACAGCCCGTGCCGCCGCCGCTTCTTTTCCTCCTTCATCCGGACCCCGATGTTCAGCGTGAAGTGACGGGGGTCGTGGACCCGTACTTCTGGGCGAACCACCCCGTGCCCGAGTTGCGATACTGCTGCATATCGCTTTCATAGATCGCTATCTCCCTGTCCAGGAGTCGCTCGAGAGCGGGGAGATTGATCCGATTGGTGCGCCACATGGCCCGCACTTCACGCACGTTCTGGGGACCGTATTCCCTCTCATAGGCATCGATATACGCGTGGAGGGCGTCGAGCCCTTCCTTTTCTCTGCCCTGCCTCAGCAGGATAAGGGCCTTGTATCCCAGTATGCGAATATACGCGTCGCTGTGGTTGTCCCGCTTCGCCGCCTCCCCGATCGACTCTGAGGCGGCCTGGAGGTCGTTCAGCTTGTAGCTTGCCGTTGCCGCCAGGGCGTAGGAGGCGGGCTCGGCCGGCTGGGCTTTGGCCGCCCCGATGAAACTCTCACGGGCCTGGAGGTACTCACCCGAGTCGAGCAAGGTTTTCCCCGTCGACAGATCAGAGCGATACGTCTGGTACGCGGTCGAGCAGCCGAGGAGCGCTGCCCCACCCATCACGAGAACCAGCCAGCAAATCTTTTTCATGTGAAACACCTCCGGTTATTTCTTCAGGCAGACAAGGTCCGCCGGACACGAACGGACCGGCGCCTCTTTCAGGTCGAATCAAACGATAGCTCAACGACGCGATGGATATCAAGGCTTATTTTGGATAAGTTCGGTCTTCCCTGTTCTTATCGACGTGAACGATGGACGAGTGAACAGCCGTTCTTCGTCCTGGCGAAGCGATCTCCCATCTCCCCTCAGTCGTTACCCGTACCCCTCCTCCTCTCCCGCTTTTCCCCTGAAGACCCAATAGCTGTAGGCCGTGTACGCGAGGACCACCGGGAGGACGATGAGGGCGCCCCAGAGGGTGAACAGGAGGGTCTCCTCCCTTGCGGCGGCTTGCGCTATCGTGATGGACGGTGGAATGGCGTAGGGGTAGAGGGAGGCGGCCAGGCCGAGGTAGCCCGAGAGGAAGAGCACAATGGCCCATATCAGGGGTGAGTGCTCATGCCGGCTTCGCACGCCCGACACCAGCCTGTACGCCGCAAACAACCCCAGGAGGGGGAAGGTCCAGACGAAGTAGACGCGGGGCGAGCCGAGCCAGGCGTTGAGGACCTGGGGGTAGTGGTAGGGCGTCCAGACGGTGACGAGCAGCCATGAAGCCGAGGACGATGAGGGCCGATACGCAGGCGAGGGAGTACGCCTTCTCCTGGACGGCCCCCGTGGTCTTGATGATGAGGTACGTCGACGCGAGCATGATATAGCCGGGGATGAGAGCGACCCCGACCATCACGGAGAAGGGGTTGAGCCAGTCGAAGGGGCCGCCCGCAAAAAGGCGCCCCGAGACCGTGATCCCCGTGAGGAGGCCTCCCAGGGTGAGCCCCTGGCTCACGCAGGCTGTGATGCTGCCGAGAAAGAACGCGAGGTCCCACGCCCTCCTTCTTTCGCCTCCACCCCTGAATTCGAAGGCGACGCCCCGGAATATGAGACCCATGATGAACGTGATCAGGGGAAGGTAGAGGGCGCTGGAAAGCACGGTGTAGACCACGGGGAAGGCCGCGAAGATGGCGCCGCCGCCGAAGAGGAGCCATGTCTGGTTGGCGTCCCAGACAGGTGCGATAGTCGCAACGAGGAGGGAGCGGTCCTTCTCGCCTGAGACGGCGCCGAAGAGGATGCCGATGCCGAGGGTGATGCCGTCCAGCACGACGTAGAGGATCATGGCGAGGGCCACGAGGCAGGCCCACACGTCGATCAAGACCATTGTCACGCCCCCACTCTCATTCCTGGCACGTTCTCTGGACGGGAGGGATCGGGCTCTCCATGTCGGGGCCTTGCCCGAAGGCCCTGAGCACATAGTAGAGGTAGCTCCCCCCGATGGCCAGGAAGATGACGATAAAGAGGGCCAGGGACCAGACGACATTGCCTGCCCTGATGGGCGACACCCCGCTTGATGTGGCCATCATGCCGTAGACCAGCCAGGGCTGGCGGCCCACCTCGGCGGTGACCCAGCCCAATTCGACCGCGAGCCACCCGAGGGGCTGGATGACGACGAGGGTCCGCAAGAAGGCAGTCGCCTCAAAGATCCTGCCCTTCCTCCAAAGGACGAGGGCCCAGATCATGATAAAGAGGAACAGAAAGCCTATGCCTACCATGAGGCGGAAGGTCGTGAAAAGTGCGATGACGCTCGGCCGCTCCCATCTCGGGAACTCTTTTAGCCCGGGCACGCGGCCCGAGTGGGTGTGGGTCACGAGCAGGCTGAGGCCGTCGGGCACGGTGATGGCAAACGTGTTCTTTTCCGCGTCCATATCGGGGATGGCGATCAGGGAGAAGGGCGCGCCTCCGCTGGTATTCGTCTCCCAGTGGCTCTCCATGGCGGCGAGCTTCAGGGGCTGCCGGGCAAAGACCTCCCTGCCGCTCACATCGCCCAGATAGACCTGCAAGGGGGCGAAGAGGGCGGCGCAAGTGAGCGCCACGGCCATGGAGCGGCGAAAGAACGGGACGCTCCGCTGTTTGAGCAGAAAGAGCGCCGAGGTGCCGGCAACGGCAAAGGCCGCCGTCTCGAAAGAGGCCACCGTCATGTGGCCGAACCGGGTGAGGGTCGACGGATTGAAGATGACGGCGCTGAACGCGGTCGCAGCAAACTCTCCGTCCACGATGCGGAAGCCCGCCGGCGTCTGCATCCAGGAATTGGCCGCCACGATCCAGAGGGCAGATAAGACGGAGCCGCCCGCGACGAGACAGGTGGCCAGGAAGTGGATGGAGCGGCGCACCCGCATCCAGCCGAAGAGCATGATCCCCAGGAAGCCCCCCTCCAGGAAGAAGGCCGTGAGCACCTCCAGGTAGAGGAGCGGCGCGAAGACGTTGGCCCCTGCCAGCGAGAAACGCGCCCAGTTCGTGCCGAACTCGAACTCCATCACGACGCCGCTCACGACGCCGACCCCGAAATTGATGGCGAATACCTTGCCCCAGAACCGGCACATCCGGTAGTAGACCTCTTGCCCCGTGACAAGCCAGAGGGTCTCCGCGATGACGAGATAGAGGCCGAGGCCGATCGTCGCCGTGGGGAAGATGATGTGGAACATGATGGTCACGGCGAACTGAATGCGCGACAGAAAGACGGCGTCGGATAAGAAGTCCATAGGGGTTTATGGGAAGAATGTGTACCCTGAAGGGGGTGAAGTCAAGGAGTGCGACTCAGCCGGCTTTAAGCTCGACGTGCCGTCTTTTCAGAGGGGCGCGCAAACCGGGCGGATTGCCGGCATCGGAATCCGCCCGGTTTGCGCGTTCGAAGAATTCCGGCTTCCCGCTATACCTTCCACGTGACAGCCGAAGAGACCGTCTCGATGTACGCCGCCTTCAGCGCGGACTCGGACAGCTCGTTCCCAAGTCCCGGTGCCTCGGGGACCTCAAAATAACCGTTCACAGGCTGGTAGTCATGGACGCAGAGGTCCCTGTTCCAGGCCGTCCGGTTTATGACATGGTGCTCGTGGATACAGAAGTTCGGAATGACGGCCTCGAGGTGCAATGACGCCGCGGTGCACAGGGGGCTGGAACAGACGTGCACCTGCACGCCCACGTCGTAGGCGGCGGCCATGTCGCAGATCTTTTTCCCTTCGGTGATGCCGCCGCAAGTCCCGAGGTCAGGCTGGATCACCCGAAGCGAGCCGTCCGTAAAATAGGGCGCATACTGCCACCGGCCGTAAATCCTTTCGCCGCTCGCGAGCGGTATGTCCACGTGATCGGCGACCAATTTATGCAGCCTCGGGTCGGGGGTTGTGGGCTCTTCGTAATAGAAGATGTTGTATTTTTCGATCCTCTTGCCTATCTGGATCGCCGAGGCCACATCGGTGAAAGAGTGGGCTTCCACGATGAGGTCCGACTGCGGCCCGATCGTCTCCCTCACCGCCGCCACACGCTCCTCGATGAGGTCCAGATAGTACTGCCTGAGGAGCCCTGTCGCTTCCTCGGAAGTGAAGTTCCTTCCATCCCGGTCATAAATGAAGAAGTCGATCTTTACCGCATCGTAACCCTCGGCCAGGGCCAGCTTGCAGGCCGTCACGTACTCCTCCGTGGAGCTGCACTTGCCGAACTCGTTGCCCCAGCCGAACTGGAGCTGGCTGGCGTAAGCCCTCAGCTTGTCACGCTTCTTCCCGCCCAGCAGCCTGTATAACGGGACGTTGAAGAACTTCCCCTTGATATCCCAGAGGGCCAGGTCGATGGCGCTCATGCCGGCGAAGGTAACAGGACCCCCGTTCTGTCCCCAGAAGGTCCCTTTGTACATCTTGTCCCAGATAACTTCGTTGTCCAACGGGTCCATGCCGATGACCTGGCTGGCCAGGTCCTTGACCATGCCGAAGGCCGCGGGAGAGCCTATCCCGTAGGAGAGGGCGGCCTCACCGTAGCCATAGAGCCCGTCATCGGTATTGATGCGGCAGACAACAGGGCGCCACGGCATAGTGCTCTTGACCCTGAGGGCCATTACATCGATGCTTTTGATCTTCATGGAGATACTCCTTTCATCGTTTTATTCTCGCTTCATTCGCGCACGAACGTCCTTGCCGGCCAACCGCATTGATAGTTGCCTTCAAGTCCCGGCAGGCGACCTGACCTGGGCCGGTTTCCTGGTATCTGCCTCCAAAGCGACGTCCCGCATCCGCATGATGAGAATCAACACGATGGCAAAGGCGAAATTGAGGGCCAGAAACACCAGCGCCGCATTTGTGCCCAAGGCGCCCGTGATGCGTCCCACCGCCATGTTGCCAAAGAACCCCGCCGCGCTGGAACAGGAGTTGATGATGGCGATGCCGACCGCCGCCCCCATGCCGGTAAGATAAACAGCCGGGAGCGACCAGAAGGGTCCGAAGAAGGCCCCCGAACCGGCTTGTATCAGGACCATCCCGGTGATTCTCAGCACGACGTTCTTGGATAGCGCACCGAGGAGGGCACCGATGACGCACAGGAAGATGGCTATGATGCTGTGATATTTCCTTTCTCCCGATCTATCCGAATGGGCTCCCCAAATGATCATGAAAATACTCGCGACCAGCGGAGGGATTATTAAGATGAAGCCAACGGCCGTGTTGGTAAAAGCTGCGGAGAAACCCTTGACAATTTGCGGTACCCAGAATGTCATAGCCTGGCTGCCGACCTGAAAGAAGAAATATATCGCCGCCAGGTGCCAGACCCTGATACTGGCGAATGACTTCCCGACGGAGATGCTCTTGACTTTGTTCTTTTCCCGCTCGCTCTCCAGCTTGTTGACCAGCCAATCCTTCTCTTCCTTTGTGAGCCACTTCGCGTCTGCAGGTTTGTCAGTCAGATAGAACCACGTTATTACCCCCATTACGATGGCGAGAAGACCTTCAACCATGAATACCCACCTCCAGCCGGACAGACCTAACCAGGAGACATGGTCCATGATTAAAGCCGCCAGCGGAGAGCCGATCATAAAGCCGATGTTGGCCCCCACGAAAAAGAGAGACGTGACCAGGGCGCGCTCCTTGGCCGGGAACCATAGGGTAAAGTAGAAGATTATTCCCGGGAAGAAGCCGGCTTCCATGAGGCCGACAATCACCCGCAAAGCGTATATATGCCAGTATGTCTTAGCGAAAAACACCAGGCAGGTGGCAATACCCCAGGAGACCATGATCCGGGCTATCCATTTTCTCGACCCCACACGCTCCAGGATCATGTTGCTGGGGACTTCGAAGAAGAAATAGCCGATAAAAAAGGCAGCCGCGAGAGCGCCGAAGGCGGCGGGTATAATACTTAGTTCTTTGTTCATTTGCAGAGCCGCATAACCGATATTGACACGATCCAGTATGTTGACGACATAAAGCCCCATCGTGAAAGGTACTAACCGCCATATTATCTTCCGCATCATTCCTTGTCTGAGAGAATCCATCACATGACCCCCTTTTCAGAAATTAACTGCCTTGTTGTCACTATCCGCCTGGCCTGACCGGCTTCGACCGGTGAGACCCTCTCTTCTTCGATCCCGCCTTGTTTTGAAGCGTATGGTACATGGCAATCAGGTCCTCGGTGAGCGTCGTGTAGGCCTTCACGCACGCATCCGGGTCCCTGTTCTTCAAGGCTTCGAGGATCGCTGTGTGGAGGTCGGCCTCATCGCTCGGCACCTCGTTCGTCTCGAAGAAATCTCTCGCCACCGAGTAGAAATGGGGGAACAGCACGTCGCCGAGGGTCTGGACCGTCGTCAGGAAAATGCTGTTCTTGGACATCTTGAATATCTGCGTATGGAAGAGAAGGTCTTCCCGAAAATAGGTTTCAAGGTCCAGGTTCTTGAATGCCTTCCTCGCGCGGATATGGACTTCTTCCAGCTCACGGAGATCCTCGTCGGTAGCCCTTTGCGCCGCGAGCCTCAAGGCTTCTGTTTCAAGGGCCTTTCTGAACTCCATGATCTCGAGCTGGTCTTCGGGCTTGAGGGTAATAGCCACCAGCTCGTTCACGTAGACGCCCGGGGTGAATTCCTTTACGTACGTCCCGTTTCCGGCTTTGGGTTCGAGCAATCCGAGGGTGATCATCCGCTGAATAGCCATTCTTATGGAGGCGCGGCTCACGCCGAAAAGCGACACCAACTGGTTCTCCGACGGGATCTTGTCTCCAGGCTGCCATACTCCCTGAACGATATTCTCCTTCAATTGGCTGTATACCTGGTCGGTCACGCCGTCTCTTACTATCTTTCTGATACCGGTCACCAGTCCTCCGTGCGCCGAGCGCCGTGCGTTCTTTGGCCCTCGGTCGGCAGTTGTCAGTTGTCTGACAACTGCCCTTTACTCTATCGATTCCTTCAATAGAATGTCAATCAATTTTTTCTGCATGAGTCGCGTCGCGTACCGATAAGGGAACCGGAAGAAGCGAGCAGGACGATCAATTTAATGGAGCGACCGGCTCCGGGAGTGGTACAATGAGTGGAGGCTAAAGCCGAGCAGGCTCTCGGAGGATAAGATGAAAAAGGGGAACCTCTCTTTCCCGGCCAAGAAGACGCCGGCGGCGCAACAGGAGCAAAGAGACGTGCTCTTCGAAGCGCTCCTTGATGCGATACCCGAGTTCATCATCTACTATGACGACGATCTGAAGATAATATGGGCCAACCGCGCGGCTGCGGAAGATTCCGGGACATGCAAAGAAAATATGATCGGGAGGAATTTTTTCGAGGCGGCGTGCGGAGTGAAACAGCCCTGCCCCGGCTGTCCCGTGGTGACGGGTCTTACATCGGAGCATACCGAGACGATTGAGAGCAACGTTTACGAAGGGAAGCTGTTCTACACGCGGTCTTATCCCATATTGTGTCAGAACAAGAGAATTCCGGGCAGGCTCTTTTTGGCGCAGGATGTTTCCCGCCTGCGAAACCGGTACAGCGTCACCGAAGTCCTGAACCTCATCTCGGAGGTCTTTCACTCCTCAAAGAGTCTGGCCGAAATGTGCCGGGACATCATAAACGTGATCGCCCAGAGATTCGATTACCCCATCGGTTACATTATGTTGTACGACGAGAGAAGAGAAGAGATAGTAAGGCTGGCGGAAATCGATTCCCTGGGCAAGCTTTCCCCCGTGCCGGCCGATTATCCCTCCTCCAGGCATTTCTTCTGGAACGCCATGGAGCACGGAGAGGTGTTCAACGTGACGGGCTTGAGCAAAATAGAGGAGCTTTCAGAATACGCGCTTAAAGACGCCTGTGCGGAGAGCCTTCTCGCGGTGCCGCTCAATATCGACGAGACTATGATGGGGGCCATCATTCTGGCCGACATCAAGGAGAGGCTGGAAAGCAATCTCATGATCGACGGGCTTCAGGCGGTCGCAAACCGTCTTGGCGCCGAGATCCAGCGCAAGCAGGCAGAGGAAAAATTGAGGGAAGAAAGGAATTTCACGAACGCTGTCCTCAATAACGCAGGCCCGCTGGTAATGGTCCTTGACCGCGAAGGCCGCGTCGTCCGTTTCAACAGGGCCTGCGAGAGGCTGACCGGTTTTACCTATGAGGAGGTATCGAGGAAATCGATTATTGATTTCCTCGTCGATTCCAAGGAACGCCACGTCGTCCGAACGATTTTTCCTCTTGCTCCCGAAAGAGTGCTGCCTCCTTCTTTCGAGGCGTACTGGGTCGGCCAGGACGGGCAAAAGCACCTTATCTCATGGTCCAATAGTCTTATGGGAGGTGCCGAGGAGAGCGGCGTCCATGTCGTGTGCATCGGGATAGACGTGACAGACAGGAGGAAAGCGGAAGAGGAAGCCGATTTGCGCAGGAGACAACTGGTGGAGGCGGACAAGATGGCGTCGCTTGGGGTCCTCGCTTCCGGCGTGGCCCACGAGATCAATAACCCGAACAATTTTATCATGATGAATACCCCTATTCTCAGGGATGTCTGGAAAGACGTCTCCCCGATCCTCGAGAAATATTACGATGAATGCCAGGACTTTACGGTGGCGAATATGCCGTACTCCGAGATGCGAAACGAGGTCCCGCGTCTTTTCGAAGGGATCGAAAGCGGCTCCGAGCGCATCCGCAAGATCGTCATTAACATGAAGAACTATGCGAGAAGAGACGTTTCCGACGAGCCCGAAGAGGTGGACATGAATGAGGTTATTACTGCCTCGGTCTGGCTCTTGTCCCACGAGATCAAGAAGTCCACCAAGGCGGTCACGGTCGAGACATTCGGGGGCCTTCCCTGCATAACCGGATATCCCCAGCGATTGGAGCAGGTCGTGGTAAATCTCATTCAAAACGCCTGTCAATCTCTTCCCGACCGCGGTAAGGCGCTCACGATCAAGACATACCATGATCCGCAGAGAAATGAGGTCGTCGTTTCCGTCGTCGATCAGGGCGTGGGAATTAAACCCGAACACCTGGAGCACATCTTCGAGCCCTTCTTTACCACGAAGCTGGATAAAGGCGGGACCGGCCTCGGGCTGTCGATATGCGCCAACATCGTGAAGCAGCATAACGGGCGACTGGAATTCAAATCGGAGCCCGGAGAGGGAACGGAGGCCTGTCTCTTCCTGCCGGCGACTTTAAAGGAGAGGCGCACATGACGCTTGTGAAAGAGCGGAATCCGGAGAACCCGATACTCATCGTCGATGACGAGGTTCATGCGATAAAAAGCTTTGAGCTCGCCCTGCGGTCGGATGGGTTGAACAATATTATCCCGTGTCCGAACAGCCTCGAGGTTTATAAGATCCTGGAAAGCACCGAGATAGAGCTCGTTCTCCTCGATCTGCTCATGCCCGATCTTTCCGGAGACGACATTCTCTCCGCGGCTGCCGAACGGTTTCCGGAGGTCCCGGTGATAATGGTAACGGGCATCAATGAAGTCGCTACGGCGGTGCGGTGCATGCAGAAGGGCGCTTTTGATTACGTGCTGAAGCCTGTCAACAGGGAACGGCTTCTTCCCTCGGTGAGGAGGGCCATCGAGGTCCGTCAATTGAGACGAGAGAATGCCAAGCTTGCGCAATGCTTCTTCTCGGACGATCTGGAGCAGCCCGACAACTTTTCAAGGATCATCACCCAATCGTCCAAGATGAGGGCCATATTCCGGTACTGCGAGGCGGTGGCCAAGGGAAACCATCCGATCCTGATAACAGGCGAAACCGGGGTCGGCAAGGAACTGATCGCGGAAGCCATCCACCAGGCCAGCGGGCGGCAGGGGAGCCTCCTCGCAGTCAACGCGGCCGGGGTGGATGACAACGCCTTTTCCGATACGCTGTTCGGTCATGTCAGAGGTGCGTTTACCGATGCGCTCGCCGTGCGGAGCGGGCAGATAGAGAGGGCTGCGGGAGGGACCATGTTTCTCGACGAGATCGGGGACCTCGACTCCAACTCACAGATAAAGCTGCTGCGGCTTCTCGATAAACATGAGTACTTCCCGCTGGGTTCCGATGTGGCAAAGCCCGCCGATGCCCGCTTCCTTTTCGCCACCAATAAAGACCTGCCCGCGCTTGTCGCGGAGGGACGTTTTCGCGACGACCTCTACTACAGGCTCCGGACCCACCATGTCCACGTTCCCCCTCTGAGGGAACGGGTCGATGATATTCCGATCCTGCTCGACTACCTGATAGACGCGGCCGCCCGGGAATTTAACAGGAAACGGCCGGGGTACAAACCGGAGCTTGTGGCACTTCTCCGGGGCTACCTTTTTCCGGGCAATGTCCGGGAGCTGAGATCGATGGTTTACGACGCCGTCGCAAGGCACCAATCTGATGTACTTCCCACGGAGTCATTCAAGGCATCAATGCAGGGCCCAAGGGCCGGTGATGCGGTCGTTCAGCCCCTGCTGCCCTCCGTCAGGTCCTGGCTGGGCGGGTCAGAAAGGTTCCCCACGTTGAAGGAGACAGTCGCCGGCCTGATCGACGAGGCGATGGCCAGGGCGAAAAACAACCAGCGCGTCGCGGCCCTCATGCTCGGAATAACGCCCCAAGCCCTGAATCAGCGCCTGAAAAAACGAGAGTGACGGTCCCCTCCCCGCGGCATTGTCAACTTTTCTTTACTCGTCAATTTAAGTTTATGACCCTCCCGGCTGCTTCCCTGTTCAGCTTAGCTGGGCGCTGCCGGGCGGCCGAGTATCAACATACCTTGATCGGCAAGACGCAGGGCACGGGTCGCGCCTATCCGCTATCTACCGATAATGATAGACATTTTCGGCCCTGCCCCTTTTGGTGCATGGTCTTTGCAGTGAATAATGGGCCAGCAGACAACGGCCGAAAAAGAGGCCGGTAAAAACGACTATTTCAAGGAGGAGACCATGCCCGACCAGTACCTGGATGTGTTCTTGACTAAAGAAGATTATATGTTGAGGGATATGATCCGGAATTTTGTCGAGAAGGAGATCATGCCCGTGCGGCAGCAGGTCGACGACGACAAGGACCATGTGATCGTCCATAGGATACTTCAAGGTCTCTGCGACCTTGGAGTCCAGAAGGCCGCCTTTCCCCCGGAATACGGCGGAATGGGGGTGCATTCAGCGGTCACGGCAGGCGTCCTCCACGAGGAGCTGAGCCGAGGGGACAGCGGCATCTGCACGGCCCAGGGCGTGACCGGATGGGCATGGATCCCCGCTCTGGCGGCAAACAACAAAGCGGTGCTCGATCGGTTCGCCCCCGATTTCTGCGGCAAGAATCTGAGGATGGGATGTTTTGCCATGACGGAGCCGGGAGGCAGCCATGGCGGGGGCGGCTGCGACATCGAGAACCTCGACCTCCATGGAACGAAGATAAGGACAAGGGCCCGGCTCGAAGGCAATGAATGGGTGATCAACGGCCAGAAGATGTGGGCCTCCAATGAGGGCGTGGCGGACCTTTACTGCGTGGTCTGCACGACGGACCCGGACCTGGGAGACGAGGGCGTCGCCCTGATTTACGTGCCGAAGGAAACCAAGGGGATCACCTTCGGCAAGAACGAGAACAAGGTGGGCATGGCAGGCGACAAGAACCACCCCATGTTCCTGGAGAACGTACGGGTGCCGAAAGAATGGCGTGCGGCGGGCCCGGGACCGGACGCCGACCTCCTGCACAACAACCTGGTCGTCGGCCGCATCGTGACCGCGGCGTCGGCCACGGGCCAGGCACAGGCCGCCTTCGAGATAGCCCTCAAATACACCGGGGAGAGGATAGTGGCAAACAAGCCGATACGGCAGCACTCCATAGCGGCGGGGATACTGGCCGACATGGCCATCGGCATCGAAACGGCCAGGTGGTCCTATCTTTCCGCGGCCTGGATGTACGACCATCCGGAAAAGTATGGCGCCCCTATCTCCAATTACATACTCTCACGGGCAAGCATAGCCAAGATGCACGCTGCCGACGTGGCCGTCTCCGTGACGAACAAGGCCATGGAGCTGATGGGCTCCTTCGGGTACGTCCGGGAGTACGACGTGGAAAAATACTGGCGTGACTGCAAGATCATTCAGCTATGGGAAGGCGGCGCCCAGTTAGGACGCCTGGATGTCTGCCGGGGGTATTATGATCTGAAGCTGTAGGGGGCTCGTTTAAGAAGAGGAATCGCGCCCGAGTGACAGGGTGGTCAGGAACTTGACAGCGTCTTTGACAATATGGAAACATAGCATATGCGGGCTTACGAAGAATCCGGATGAAGGATTGAGGATAAAGACTTCAGGAGAAAGCGCATGGATAAAGGGAGGCTGAAGAAGCTGAAGGATAAATGCGCCATCGTCGGCGTAGGGTATACGCCGCAGGGACGGGTTCCGGGAAGGACCGCCCTGAGCTTCTGCATCGAGGCGGGAATCGGCGCGATTCTGGACGCCGGACTAAAGAAGGAAGAGATTGACGGCCTCATATGCTACAGACATTATGATCCCCTTAATAACGAGAGCGAGATCACGACCAACCTCGTCGCGCAGCACCTGGGCATCCAGCCGACGACAATGCTCATGGAGGGGGGCTGCGCAAGGAACCAACTGCCGATTGCAATGGGCCTGATCGAGAGCGGGTTCTGTAATTATGTCCTGGTTATCTATGGAGACAACGCCCAGTCCGGGAAACGGACCTTCGTGAGAGAGGGGTCGCATTCCGAGTCGTTCTCGTACAATGCAGCCTTCGGCCACCTGGGGGCCGTGGGTGCGTATGCAATGGCGGCAAGAAGGGGGATGCACGTCTTCGGGACCGGTCCGGAAACCTGGAAAGAGATTGCCGTAAACCAGAGAAAATGGGCGCACCTCAATCCCGCGGCGCTCATGTACCAACAGCCTCTCGACTATGACAGATACATGGCCGAGCCCTACCTCGTCGAGCCGTTCAGGCGCCTCGATTGTTGCCCCATTACCGACGGAGGAAGGGCGTATATCGTTACCTCGACCGAAAGGGCCGGGGACCTCAAGAACCGTCCCGTTCTTATTATGGGGATTGCGGAAACGAACCCGGCAACGGACGTCCATCAGGGCGATTTCCTGGAAGGGCCGACAGGCGCGAAAGAAGGCGGGGCGGCGGCGTTGAGCATGGCCGGGATTACTCTAGCGGAGATAGACGCGTGCGAGATCTATGATTGCTTTACCTATACCGTGGAAATCACGATGCAGGATTACGGATTTTACCCACCGGGCGGAGGAAAGGATTGGTTCCGGGAGGGAAGGACCGGGCCGGGCGGCAGCATGCCGGTAAATACCTCCGGCGGGCTTCTCTCGGAGGCCTATCTCATGGGTCTCATACCCCTCACCGAAGCGGTCATGCAGCTGATGGGAAGGTGTGGAGACAGGCAGCTCGGGGCGAAGACGGGCACAAAAGAACCCGAGATCATTCTTTGCAGCGATAACGGAGGCGCATTGCAGAACCACTGCACCACGATCTTGAGGAGGACCTGATATGACGCAACGGATGCCTCTGCCTATCCCCGACGATGACACGAGACCTTTTTGGGAAGGGTGCAGGCAGCACAAGCTCCTTTTTCAGAAATGCGCCGCCTGCCGATCGGTAAGGTGGCCGCCGTCATTCGCGTGTCCCTCATGCTACAGCCGCGACACCGAATGGATTTCCGCCTCCGGTAAGGGAAAGGTACACACCTTTGCGGTGTATCATAAGGCCTTTGACCCTGCCTTTGAGGACCAGCTTCCTTATATTGCCGCCGTCGTCGAGCTTGTGGAAGGACCCAGGGTATTGACCAATATTGTCGGCAGTCTTCCATCGGATGTCGCCTGTGATATGCCGGTGGAGGTTTTTTGGGAGGATGTGACGGATACAATCAGTCTTCCGAAATTCAGGATAAAGGCGAAGAGCTGAAGAGGACGTTTCATCCGACAGATTTGATCGAAAAAAGGGGGGGTATCATGAAACGTCACGGCGTGGGGATCTCATGGGTCGTGGTTGTCGCGATCTTGTTCTGTTTTGTCGCATCGTCGGTCCATTCGGCCGAAAAGGTTATCAGGCTGAGGTATGCGGTCTGGTTCCCGCCTACCCACAGGCTTGCGATCCTTAGCGACCAGTGGTGCAAGGAAGTGGAGAAGAGGACGAACGGCGCGGTGAAAATAACGCCTTTCGTGGGCGGGACCCTTGCCAATCCCACCCAGGTCTACGAAGGCATTCTCAAAGGATCGTTCGATATAGGGGGCAGCGCGCTTGCCTACAATACCGGAAGGTTTCCGCTGACGGAAGTCCTCGATCTGCCCCTGGGCTACAGGGACGCCCGGCAGGGCGCACTGTTGCACAATGCATACTTGAAGAAGTTCAAACCGTACCTCAAAGAGTTCGATGAAGTGAAGCTCTTTTATCTGTTCCCCCCGGGAGCAGGTCTGATCCATACAAAGAAAGTGGTAAAGAGCCTCGAGGAGATAAAGGGCATGAGGATAAGGGCCAGCGGTCTCAACGCCAAGAGCGTCGAGGCGCTTGGGGCGATCCCGGTAACGATTACGATACCTGAAACCTACGACGCGCTTCAAAGAGGCATCGTCGACGGTCTCCTCATGCACACGGAGGTCCTTCAGACATTCAGGCTCGGCGAGCTCGCAAAATGCACGATCAAAGACCACGGCATATCCAACGGGCCTGCGCAGTATGTCATGATGAACAAGAAGAAATGGGAATCTCTGCCAAAGAGCGTCCAGCAGGTCATCGACCAGTTAAACGAGGAGTATCTGGAGAAGACCGTCAAGGCGCTTATGGATATGGATGACGAGGTCTATGTCTACCTGAAGAAGATGGGCAATACGGTGGTGACGGTCTCGAAGGAGGAGCAGGCCAAGACAGCCGCCAAAATGAAGCCCGTCTTCGATGAGTACGTGCAGAGGGTGAAGGCACAGGGGCTGCCCGGCGACGAAGCGCTCAAGTTCTGCCTCGATTTTCTCAAGACCCATTAGGCTGGACCGCTTCTTTTGCTGCTTTCGTTTTGCTCGAACCTTCCGGGGAGCCGGGACCGGCCCGTTTGCGAAGGCAGGGGGAGCCGGATTGGAGGGGAATGGAATGGAGCGTATAATTCGTCTCTGGCGTAAGATTGGCATCACCGCTCACGCCGTGGCCGGGGCCGCCCTTTTGGTCATGTTCCTGATCACTCTTGCCGAAGTCAGCATGCGCGCGGTCTGGAGGTCGATCCCCGGAACCTTCGAGATGATCTCCCTGCTGGGGGGTATCGTGATCGGACTCGCCGTTCCCTACACGTCCCAGATGAACGGACATATCAACGTCGATATCCTCATAGGTAAATTACCGAAGGGCGTTCAGGACACAATGAACGTGATTACCCGGATCCTGGTGATGGTCTTCTTCATCTTCATCGCATTGAGCCTCATATCGATGGGGATCGACCACCGGGCGTCAAAAGAGGTGACTCAAACACTGAGGGTTCCGCTCTACTACATCTTCTTCGTCCTCGCGGGCGTCTTTCTGATCCAGGCGGCCCAATTCATTTTGGACATCGCCAAGATCTGTAGAGGTAGCCATGAATAGCGATACCGCCTTCGGACTCATCTCGCTTTTGGTCCTGATCCTCTCCTTCCTCACCGGTATCGAAATCTCTTTTGCCATAGGCATGATAGGCTTCGTCGGATATATCCATCTCGTCTCCTTCGGCGGGGCGATGAGCATGCTCGGCAAAGACATCTATGATACGTTTGCGTCCTACGGTCTGACCGTGATCCCTCTCTTCGTCCTGATGGGCCAGGTGGCTTACCACTCGGGGACGGCCCGAAAAGTCTATGATGCCGCCTACAGGTATGTGGGCCATATACCCGGCGGTCTCGCCATGACGACGGTAGTAGGGGCGACCCTGTTCAAGGCGATGTGCGGTTCGACCTTCGCCACGGTCGTCGCCTTTTCGAGCGTCGCCGTTCCTGAGATGGTCCGCTACGGATACAGCAAGAAACTCGCGACGGGGCTCGTGGCGACCGTGGGAACCCTTGGTATTCTCATGCCCCCGAGCGTCATACTCATCATCCTCGGGCTTCTCACGGAGCAGTCTGTCGGCAGGCTTTTCCTGGCCGGCATCGTACCTTCCGTCATGCTCTCCCTTTCGTTTATGGGTGTTACCATCGGATGGGTGAAGGTCTCCCCGGCCGACGCTCCAAGGGGCGAGAAGTCCACCTGGCGGCAGAGGATCAGCGCCCTGCCGGAGGTTGTCTGGGTGGTCGTCGTATTCAGCCTCGTCATCGGGGGTCTGATGAAGGGGTTCTTCAGTCCCACCGAGGCCGGAAGCATCGGAACGGCCGCTATCCTTGTCCTTGTCTTTGTGAGGGAGAAATTCAGGGTGAAGAACCTGATCAAGCCCATAGATGAAGCACTCAGGACAGCCTGTATGGTTCTTATGCTGATCGCCTGCTCGACCGTCTTCGGCCATTTCCTGACCATCACCGAAATTCCTATGGTTGCGGCCGAGTGGACAGCAGGACTTGCGGTCAACCGGAATATCATCGTGATTATCATCCTCGTTATTTACCTCATCGGCGGATCGTTCATCGACGATATGGCTTTTATGATACTGGCCACACCTATCTTCTATCCGATCGTCCTCAAGCTTGGTTTTGATCCCATCTGGTTCTGCATCATGATCGGTGCCACCATCATGATCGGTACCGTCATTCCCCCGGTGGCTATCTCCGTCTTCCTCGTGAAACAGATTACAGGCGAGCCCTTCAAGCTGATCTACGGCGGGGTCTATCCTTATCTCATAGGTCTCGTTGTCTGTATGATTTTGCTTTTTTTCTTCCCCGGGATTGCAACGTTTCTCCCTGATATGCTCATGGGAAAGGGGTAGGATGGGCTAAGAAGGGGGGATGGACGTCGCCTGGGGTGCGGAAATTGAACAAAGGAGGAACATCGTGTCTCAGACATCACATGTCGGATTTGATTGGTTGGAGCGGCGCAGCGAGCTTTCACCCGATAAGGAGGCCGTCGTTGACATAGCGTCGGCGCGCCGGTTCACGTATCGGCAATTCAATCGGCGGACCAACAAACTAGCTAATACCTGGCGTGAGAAATGGGGCATCAGAAAGGGGGACAGGATCGCTATCATAGCCCGCAACTGTCCGGAGTTCCTTGAGGCATACTACGCCGCCGGGAAACTGGGCGCTATTCTCGTGGCTATTAACGTTCGGGCCGCGGGCGAAGAACTCCTCTATTTGATTCGCAACTCCGAGCCCCGAGGCCTTATCCTCGGGGATGAGTTTCTTGACACCATTCATGACGTGAAGGGAAAGACAGATGTGCGCAATTACCTTTCGTTAGGCGAAAACCGGAGTGAAGAGGCAATCGGTTACGACGATTTTGTGAGTTCTGCAAGTGATCTGGCGCCGAAACCCGATCAGCCCCTCGACCTGGACGACCCCAGGCTGATCTTATATACGTCGGGAACGACGGGTTACCCCAAGGGCGCGATCATCACCAGCAGGGGTATCCTTTTCAACACTCTCAATGTGCTTCTTCATGACGACCAGATCATACCGAGCACGGTAAGCCTCTGTGTCGTGCCCTTTTTTCACATTGCCGGCCTGAACATAAAGACAAACCCCACCCTTCTCATGGGGGGAACCGTGGTAATAATGAAATCCTTTGACGCAGGTGAGGTCATCAGGGTTATACACGAAAAGAAAGTGAACACCCTTTTCCTCGTCGCAACAATGTGGAAATTTGTCTGCGCCCATCCCGACTTTGAGGCGGCAGATTTCTCGGGAATAAGGATTGCCACGGGCGGAAGCGAGACCCTTCCCTTCTCGCTGATACAAACAGTGGAGAGAAAGGGTGTTCTCTTGACCAATGGCTATGGCCTTACGGAAAGCGGGCCCTGTTCCATCGTACAGCGACGAAGCGACACGATGCGCAAGCCCGGCTCCATTGGTTTACCCACCTTTTACACTGAAGCACGAATCGTGAATCCTGATGGAGTTGATGTGCCGGTGGGAGAAACCGGAGAGATACTCCTACGCGGGCCTTCCATCATGGCCGGGTACTGGAAGAATCCGGCCGGGACTGCAGAGGCTATTCGCGACGGATGGCTTTATACGGGCGATCTCGGTTTCGAGGATGAGGAGGGCCACTACTTCATCAAGGGCAGGAAAAAGGAGGTGATAATCAGCGGGGGAGAGAACATTTATCCCGCCGAGATCGAGAGGTTTCTGAGCCAGCACGAGGACATTGCGGAAGCGACCGTTTTCGGGGTCCCCGATGAACGATGGGGAGAGGTGGGCTGGGCAGTTGTCTGCCCCAAGGCGGGGAGAACGCTGACAAGGGATCAAATCATCGATTTTCTCGACGACAAGATTGCCCGTTTCAAGATTCCGAAATATGTGACTTTCATGGACGCGCTGCCGAAGGCTGCATCGGGCAAAGTCGCAAAGCGGGTGTTGCAGGAAGCGTATTCCAGGGAACTAAGCAAAAAGGCGAATCCCTAAAGGGATGCCAGGACAGCAGAACGGAGGGCATGCATGGCCAAAAGCATTATACTCTACAACTTGAAAGAAGGCGTCTCCGACGCAGATTACGTGAAATGGTGTGAGGAGTACAAAGGTCCCTTCTTCCTCTCGCTGCCTGCCTGCAAATCCTTTACCCTTGTGACGATGCTGGGCGGGATCAAGGGCAATGGCGCGAAAGGCGCCCCTCCCGAGCCGACCCCGTCGCCGTTCAAGTACGTCGGGATCGTCGATGTGGATAATCTCGGGGCATGGCAGGGGGATACGGAATCAAAGCGGTTCAGGGAGGAGTTCTTCCCTCAGTGGTTCTCCCGATGGGTCGCCGATTTCTACGTCCTGGTGGGCACGGAGGTCTACGAGGGACAAAGCACGCGGTGAAGGCCGCGCACCCGGCTCGATTTACGGGGCGCGAAGCGCCGTGAAGCTCGTCCGCGATGAAAAGAGGTGGTGAATTGTCCGGCGACAAAAAAGAGAAGCGGCAAGACGAGCAGGCTTACGAGGACATGGACCCGTACCTGCTGATTGAAAATCTGGAGCGCTGCATGCAGTGCGGGAAATGCGTCGGCGCCTGCCCCGTCGCCAGTCTTTCGCCCTCCTACAATGCCCGGCAGATCATAAGCGATGTGGTAGACGGGCGACACGAGCGCTGGTCGAGGAGCGAGGAGATCTGGCGCTGTTTCTTATGCGCCGGCTGCCACACCCTTTGTCCCGTCGATATTAACTTCCCCGCTCTGATCATGCAGCTCCGGTACCTTGCGCTTGAGCGGAAGTACGGCGTGAGATACGTGGTCCCCTTCAAGCGCTTTGCAATAGCGGCAAGGCGGGACGGTCTTACCTTTTTGCCGGCCAGCGAAAAGGCCCGTGACAGGATCAAGAAGATACGGACCGGTATCGGATTGGAGCCGTGGCCGGAAATATCCGAGAAGGCCCGGGAGGAGTACCAGGCCCTTTTCGATCTTACGGGCGCGAGCGCTTCCATCGAGGCAATAAAGGAAGAGGATGATAAGCCGCTCGATCTCAAGTACGCTGAAGGCAAGGTTGGGATTACCCGAAGGAAGGGTGATTAGAGTGCTTAGCCCGGACGAGAGGATTCCAAGGATTCCGGAAGCCGTCTTTCTTTTCCGGAGCTGGCACGGGAAGCCTGGAATATCCCGGAACAGAGAGCGCCGTGAGAGAAACCCTTCAAGCTTTCGGCATCGAAGCGGTCATGAGCCCCGATCAGACCTGCTGTGCCGGCTACCTCCAGGCATGCTCGGTATATAAGCCTGAGACCTGTCTTGCCATAACCGCGCGCAATCTCGCCATCGTCGAGAGAACGGGTCTGGACACCTACACCTTTTGCAATGGCTGCTATACCGGCCTATGCGAGTTTTCGCACATGCTCTCGTCCGACCCGGATCAACGGGCCGCGGCCAACGATCTCATCGGTCGCTGGGGGTACCGGTATGAGGGCCGCACGACCATCTATCACGTGCAGGAGCTGTGGTATCGGCTGAAGGAAAAAATCGCGGGGAGGGTCGTACGGCCCCTCAAGGGGCTCCGCGTCGCTGCTCACTACGGATGTCATTACCTGTCTATCCGGGCAGGGGCTCTCGACAATGCGGCTTATCCGACGTTCCACGAAGAGACTCATCGAAGCCCTGGGAGCGACACCCGTCTTTTATAAGGAACGCCAACAGTGCTGCGGTTACTCGGTGGGGCGGGGCTTTACCCATAGGGACGAGATCGTGGTGCCCCACCTCTACAAGAAATTCAAGAGCGCCGCCGAGGAAGGGGTTCAACTGATGACCACGGTCTGTCCCGGCTGCAATGTTGCGCTGGACCGGGAACAGCCCGCGCTCAACAAGCGGTATGGCGAAGAATTCCATATCCCCGTCATCGATCTTTCCCAGCTCATCGCGCTCGCTCTCGGCGTCCCGGTCTCGAAGCTCGGCTTTTCCGCCAATACCATCGGTCTTGGTCCTCTATTGAAAAAACTGAATGACGATAAAGGAACGTAAGTGATGAGAGAGACGGGTAAGACGGCACTGATCATTGGCGGCGGCCTGGCGGGAATGGAGGCGGCCCTGAGAATAGGGCAGGCGGGCTTTCACTCTGTCCTGATAGAAAAAGAGGCAGTGCTTGGCGGCACGGTCCTGAAGCTCAAGAGCAGCTTCCCCCGATGGGAGGACCCGCTCGATCTGGTGCATGAGAGGGTCGAGCAGGCCGAAACGCTGCTCCGGGGTCACCGTGATGACCGGGACGACGGTGGCCGGAAGCAGGCCCCGGCAAAATGGGTTTCTTGTCTCGTTAAGGGCCGGTAACGGCGGCGCCCGAGAGCTGGATATCGATGCCGTTGTGCTCGCGACCGGGTTTGACCTGATGGACGTTTCAATATACGGGGAGTATGGATACGGCATTTACCCCGACGTCGTCAACCCTTTGGAGTTTGAAGCCCGGTTGAAGGAATGGAGCGACGGCAAGGGGAAGGTCCCCCGGGGAGTGGCGTTCTTGAAGTGCGTCGGCTCCCGGGATCGCTCTAAGGGATACCCCTACTGCTCGAAAATATGCTGCATGTATACCGCAAAGCAGGCAGGTCTCGTAAAAGATATGTTCCCTCACGCCAAAGTATACGTTTTCTACATGGACTACCGGGCTGCAGGAAAGGGATACGAGGAGTTCGTCCGGGGGGTGATCGAGGAGAAGCGTGTCAGGTACGTGCGGGGACGGCCGGCCAAGGTCCTGCCGTCGGGCGGCAGGCTGCTCGTCAGGGCGGAAGACACGCTCATCGGTATCCCGATTGAGGCAACCGTCGATGTCGTCGTACTGGCATCAGCCGCGGTTCCACGGCGGGAGACGGCCCCGCTCGTCGAGATGTTCAATGCAAAGACCGATGAGTACGGGTTTCTGGAGCAGGAGCCTTTCAGTCTTGCGCGATCGGCCGAGAGGGTCTTCTTTGCCGGAGGGTGCGGCTTTCCCCTCGATATGCTGTCCGCCCGGCAGCAGGGCGCGTCGGCAGCAGCGGAAGTAATCGACCTCTTCAACAGGGAGTGATGGAAGATCATGGAAGGCAAGATATATACTCCCCTGAATCTCGATGACGTCGATGATTCGCTGCAAACAGAGATACGGAGGCACCTCGGCATCGATGTGGCGCTGTGTCTGGAGTGCGGAAAATGCTCGGGCGGCTGCCCGAACCGCCGCGGCTCTGATTTTACGCCGAGAAAAATCGTCCGGCTCGTGAAACTGGGCGATAGGCAGACCCTCATGTCCATGGATGCGTTATGGTCGTGTCTTTCCTGCCAGCTCTGTCTGGACCGCTGCCCGTCAGGGATCGATATTCCATCCATCCTCGATTATATGCGTGAAAAAGCATGCCGGAGCGGAGCACGCGCTTCCCGCCCCCTCGTCAGGCTCTTTCACGAGCTGGTGCTTTCGTCCATAAAGAAACGCGGACGCGTCTCGGAGCTGGAGTTGGCCCTCAAGTACAACGTGAAAACCGGGCAGTACATGAAGGATGTCGGCTTAGGGCTCAGGATGCTCTTTAAGGGCAGGCTCGGTTTTCTTTCCGGTCGTGTAAAGAACAGAGAAGAGATCCGGCGATTGTTCGAGAGAAGCACGTCCAAAGGATCTCCCGTATGAACATCGCTTATTTCCCGGGATGCTCTCTTCACGCCATCTCCAACGAATATGACAGCTCGACACGGATAGTCTGCGGGACCCTGGGAGTCCACCTCGAGGAGGTGGATGATTGGAATTGCTGCGGCGCAACGGCAGGGCACAGTATGGACCATGAGCTGACAATGCGGCTCAACGCGCGGAACCTTGGTCAGGTGGCGCGTATGAATCGGGATTCCGTTATCACTCCCTGTCCGGGCTGCTTTAACCGGCTGAAAACTACGGCCATCGGGCTCACGACCCTGCCGGGCGAGAGAAAGAAGAAGGAAGCCTCCATGGAAGGCATGCACGGGGAGCCGCCGAAGGTGATGAGCCTTCTTCAGTTCCTCACGCAGGAGATCGGCCTCGACCGCATCGCCGGGCCGGTCAAGATGCCTTTGAACGGCCTGAAGCTGGTTGCTTATTATGGCTGCCTGACCACCAGGCCGGCCAAAGTGGCGGAGTTCGACGATCCCGAACAGCCCGTTTCCATGGACCGTATTCTTGAGGTGCTCGGCGCGGAGACCGCGTCATGGTCCCACAAGGCCGAATGTTGTGGAGGTCCGTTCGCTGCCTCCGACACCGATATTGTCCTCGACCTGAGCGGGGAGGTCCTGGAGGCCGCACAGGCCGCGGGGGCGGAGGCTCTCGTTGTCGCATGCCCCATGTGCCAGCTCAACCTGGATAGCAGACAGGGCGCCATAAGAAACGACCGGGGGCTGGAGGCCGACTTGCCGATCATTTATTTCACGCAATTGATCGCCCTGGCATACGGGTTTTCGGCCAGGCGCGCAGGGCTTAAACGCCTGCTTGTCGATCCCCTGCCGATCCTGAGGAGGAAAGGCCTCGCGTAGAAATTAACGTTCCCCGCCTGGATGTCCGCGGGGGTGTGATGGTTCGGAGCCATACGCACACAATAAAAGGAGGATATGTCATGTCAGGGGTAAGAACAAACGAAGGTACGGGCAAAAGAGGGGTTGATGATTTTCTGAAGCCGGACCACCTCATATCGAAGGAAACCGAAATGTTCGTGAAGACCCTGAGGAGGTTCGTCGATAAGGAGATCTTGCCCCACGAGGAGGAGCTGGACGACTACTGGGATTGGTCGGAACGGCAGGAGCGCACCTTCGTTCACGACATATGGAAGAAGCTTTTCATCGATTTGGGTCTGCAGAAATCTTTTGTGCCGCCGGAGTTCGGAGGGTCGGGCGGGGCGTCGACGGTCGACATGCTGGTGATGGTCGAAGAGCTGTCCAGGGGAGACTACGGCGCCGCCACCACCGGATTCATCACCCCCTGGTCCATTGCCGCGCTGTTGCTTCCGAGACCGAATGAAACCCTGCTCAGAAAAATTGCTCCTTTGTTATGCGGCGATAAGGAATACGTTATCTGCAGCGCCATTACGGAGCCTCATGCGGGAGGATCGGTCGAGGACGTCGCCCTTAAGGGATCCCAGATAAGGACCAGGGCCAGGCTGGAGGGAAACGAATGGGTGGTCAACGGGCATAAACTGTGGCCCTCCGCTTATAGGGAGGCGAAGATGTTCCGGGTGCTGTGCACCGTGGAGGGGCAGGAGTTCCCGAACCTCGCCCAGATCTTTGTCCCGGCTGACGCCCCGGGGGTGGCAACGAGCAAACCCTACCGCAAGATGGGCACAAGCATCGATACGAACGGAGATATCTGGTTCGACAATGTGAGGGTCCCGAGAGAAAACCGCGCTCACGAAGACCCACAGGAAGAATTGCAGTCCGTGATAGCCAATGTCACCATAGGCCGCCTCACCTCGGCCGCTTTTCCCCTGGGGATAATGAAGAGGGCTTATGAGGTGTTGAGGGATTACGTCAATAACAGGGAGATAGCCGGCAAGCCGATGCAGGAGCACGGTGCCATAGCATATGAGCTGGGGCAGATAGCCAGGGAGATAATGGCCGCGGAGGGTCTCCTCTACTATGTTGGCGAGAGGATGGACCGCCCGGATGTCTACGGCTTTCCCTGGGACCAGAAGAACCTCGCGGCGGCGAGCGCCGTTCAGAACACCGTGGGAGACCTCGGGTGGGCCGTGGTGAGCAGGGCGGTGGAGCTCGATGGGCTCATATGGGTATTCGCGGGAGGGTAAGATGGAAAAACTCTTGAGGGACCTCAAGATTACCCAGATTGTCGTCGGCGGACCTATCCTCCGGCTCATGGAGCTTTCCCGGTACTATTTCGGCACGCAGACGATATAAGCGGTGGCAACCGGGCCGGGCGACGCATCAGGCGATGGCTGCCACCAAAGGAGGCTCAGCATGAAACTGCAAGGTAAAGTTGCATTGATCACGGGAGGGGGTACAGGCATAGGCGCCGCTATCGCGGAAAGATTTGTCGCCGAGGGGGCGAAGGTCTGTATCAGCGGCCGCCGCCGGGAAACGCTCGATAAGGTCGTCGGTGCGTTTCCTCCAGGTTCGGCAACGACCTGCCAGGGAGATGTCTCAAAAGACGAAGATGTTGCCCGCATGGTGGCGACTACCGTCAATTTTGGAGGAAAGATCGACGTTCTCGTCAATAATGCGGCGATAAGCGTCAATGGGCCCGTCGCCGAGATGGACCGCTCCGTCTGGCGCCAGGTCATCGGCTCCAATCTGACCGGCCCGTTCATGCTGATGCAGGAAGCCATACCACATATGATCAGGAATGGAGGGGGCTCGATCATCAACATCGCGTCTATGGGCGGCCTTCGCTGTCTGCCCGGCATGCCGGCCTACTGCACCTCGAAGGCGGGCCTCATCATGCTTTCTCAACAGGCCGCCCTCGACTACGGGCAGCAGAAGATCCGGGTGAATGCAATCTGTCCGGGGGCCATAAAGACCGAGATGGTGGAGAAGGAATTCGGCCAGATAGGACGAATGATCGGCATGGAGCCGGACAGTTTTTTTGAGATGGTGTCAAAGGTTTTGCCCCTGCAAAGGTTTGGGGACCCGCGTGAGATAGGGGGAATCTGCACGTTCCTGGCAAGCGATGACTCGTCATTCATGACCGGGTCGGCAATCGTGATCGATGCGGGAACAGCCATTGTCGACGTCTTGGGAGCGGAGATGATGGGGGCGGTGAGACGCCATTTCGAACAGCAGAAAGGCCAATAATAAGAATTCTGAGCCAAGGACGCGAACGGCCGTACCCGCCGCCCGGCGGGTACGGCCCTCAGACATCCTCGGCCTTACGCCTTCCGCGCACCGCCGATAATAACGCTCTCATCCCTTTGAATCAGCCGCAATAGTGCATCACCCCGGCCACCACGTGCCATCCGCCGCTTTTCACGTCCACGAAAGAACACACGAAAGGGGCCACGAAAGATACCGGTTGCTACACGAAAGATACGTTTACCGGGCAATACCGGTCGGATTAAATTCTAGGGCTATATGCGTGTGCTCTAGATACGGTCCTTTCGCGAGACGGTACCCCCCGCAACGTGAGGTCCTGGTAAAGCTCTGCAAAAGCAGACGAATTCTAGGTTCAGCCCGGAAGGCCGAGCGCATGGTCCTTAACCCGAGAGAGTGCCGTTGAATAAGGAGACGTCCGTGAAGATAAGGCTTGCCTCACCTGCCGCTCTGCTCGTGCCCCTCTTTCTCATCTGTCTGGCCGGGGCCGGCACCGCGGCCGAGCCCCTCACCTGGCAGCAGGTGAGGACCAGGTTCATCGCCGTGAACCCGACCCTTCTCGCGGGACGGCTGGGCATCGAGGAGTCGAAGGCGCAGGAGATCACGGCTTACTTGCGCCCGAACCCGTTCGTCACGGCCTCGACGGACTATATCCACCCCACGAGGTCCCACGGCGCCCTCGAAGACGCGCAGCCTTCCGTCTCGGTGAGCTACCTGATCGAGCGGGCGAACAAGCGGGGCCTCCGGTTGGAGACGGCGCGGAAGGGGACGGCCGTCGCCGTCTTCCCAGCTTGCCGACCAGGAGAGGACGCTCCTGTTCGCCCTGCGGAGCGCCTTCATCCAGGTGCTCCAGCAGAAGGCGGTCCTGGCCCTCGCGAGGGAGAACCTCACCTATTACGACCACGTCCTCGATTTAAGCGCCGAGCGCTTCAGGACAGGGGATATCGCCCGCATAGACTTAGACCGCCTGCAGCTTGGCCGTGTCCAGTATGAATCGGACGTCCAGACCGCCGTCGTCAACCTGCGCACGGCGAAGATCCAGCTCCTCACGCTCCTGAACGACCGGACGCCCGTCGAGACCTTCGACGTGACGGGACCCTTCGACTTCGCAGAAGCTGTTCCGCCCCTGCCCGAGTTCCGCGCCATGGCCCTGGAGACGAGGCCCGACCTCCGGGCAGCCGTGCAGTCTATCGACCAGGCAAAGTCCGCCCACCAGCTCGCCGAGGCGAACGCCTCGACCGACCCGACCATCGGCATAGACGCAGGACGGCTCCCCCAGAACGCCACGCCGAGCAGCTATTGGGGGGTGAGCGTCAGCATCCCCTTACGCATCTTCGACAGGAACCAGGGGGAAAGGCTCCGCACCAAGCTCGACATCGGCCGCAGCGAGCGGCTGCGCGACGTCATAGAGGCGCAGGCTTACAGCGATGTCGACTCGGCCCACGCCACACTTCTGAGCACCGTGATACTCTTGAAGCCCTACAAGACGCACTACCTCAAGCAAGCGGTGACGGTCCGCGACACCGTGACCTTCTCCTACGAGCGAGGCGGCGCATCGCTGCTCGACTTCCTCGATGCCCAGCGCAACTACCGGAGCGTCCGGCTCGCCTACCTGAACCTCGTGGGTTCTTATTTGTCCGCCGCGGCCCAGATGAACCTCGCCGTTGGCCGGGAGGTTATCGAATGAAACGTCTGGTCTTCTCCGCAATCCTTTGTCTCGCCCTTATCCCCTTTCTTGCCGCGTGCGGCAGGAAGGTGGAGGCGGACCTCGGGGCGCCGCCCAAGGCTGAAGTCGAGCAGGAAGAAGACTCCGGCACGTTCAGGGTAGCCCACCCGGAGCAGTTCCCCCTGGTTGCAGCCGCCGAGCACAAGGCCACCCCCGAACTGACCGTGACGGGCGCGGTCAATCCCGACGTCTCCCGCTCCGTGCCCGCCGTCTCACTGGCCTCCGGCCGCGTGGTGGAGGTCAAGGCCCGCCTGGGGGATACGGTGAAGAAGGGGCAGCTCCTCCTGAAGGTGCGGAGCGCCGACATCTCGGGCGCCTTCTCCGAGTACCGGAACGCCGTCGCCGGTGAAGGGCTGGCACGAAAGCAGATGGAGCGCGCGAAGCTCCTCTTCGAGAAGGGGGCGATCGCCAAGAAAGACCTGGAAGTGGCGGAAGAAGTGGAGGAGACGGCCCTCGTCAGCCTGGACGCCACCGTCCAGAAGCTTAAGGTCCTCGGCGTGACGGACCTCACGAGGCATCCGGACGGGATCGTCGATGTCTACGCCCCCATCTCGGGCGTCATCATCGAGCAGAACGTGACCGCCGGCTCGGGCGTGAAGACCCTCGACAACTCGCCGAACCTCTTCACCATCGCCAACCTCGACTCTGTCTGGATCATGTGCGACGTCTACGAGAACGACCTCCCCTTCGTCCGGTCCGGCGAGTACGCGGATGTGCGCCTGAACGCCTACCCCGACAAGGTGTTCAAGGGCCGCATCAGCAACATCGCACCCATCCTCGACCCCGCCATCCGCACCGCGAAGGTGAGGCTGGAGATGAAGAATCCCGGGGCTCATGCGCATCGGCATGTTCGCGACCGCCACCTTCTTCGGCCATGAGCAGGAGACGTACTCCGTGGTCCCGGCCTCCGCGATCCTCCATCTCCACGACCGCGACTGGGTCTACGCGCCCTTGCAGGGCAATGAGTTCCGGCGCATCGAGGTGAAAGCCGGCCGGATGCTTCCCGGCGCCATGCAGGCGGTGACGGGGATAAAGCCGGGCCGGAAAGTAGTGGCGAACGCCCTGGCGTTCCAGATCACGGCGGAGCAGTGAGATGATACGGAGAATCGTCGACTTTGCCTTAAACCAGCGCCTGTTTGTGCTTGCCTTTGCGCTTGTGCTCCTCGCAGGGGGCATGATCGCATTCCACCGCCTCCCGGTCGAGGCATATCCCGACGTGGCGAACAACTATGCGTGGGTCATCACGCAGTGGCCGGGCCGCGCCGCCGAAGAGGTGGAACAGCAGGTGACCATCCCCCTGGAAAACGTGATGAACGGCATCCCCCAGCCTCTCCCATCTGCGCTCCGTGTCCATTAGCGGGTTGTCCGTCGTCATCCTCATTTTCGACGACGACTCGGACAACGCATGGAACCGGCAAAAGGTGCTGGAGCGCATCTCCATGGTCAATCTCCCCGCGAGCCTGCAGCCCCAGATCGGTCCGGACTTCAGTCCGGTGGGCCAGATCTACTTCTATACCCTGAGGAACACGAACCCCGCCTACGACGCCATGGAGCTGAAGTCCCTGCAGGATTGGGTGCTCGTGAAACAGTTCAAGACCGTGCCGAACGTCGTCGATGTATCGAGCTTCGGCGGTCCCACCAGGGAATACCAGGTGCGCGTCGACCCGGCCAAGCTCGTCTCCTACGGCCTGAGCATAGGCCAGGTGGAGCAGCAGCTCGCGAACAACAACGTGAACGCGGGCGGCAGCTTCATCGAGGCGGGTACCCAGCAGATCAACGTGCGCGCGGTAGGGCTTGTGGCGACGACATCGGACATCGAAAGGACCGTCATCACGGCGAAGAACGGCACGCCGGTGCGGGTCAGGGACATCGCCACGGTCTCGCAGGGTCCGAAGATACGCCTGGGCCAGTTCGGTCGTGCGATCCACCGCGAGGACGGGAAGATCATCGATAACCAGGACGTCGTCTCCGGCATCGTCCTCATGCGCAAAGGCGCCGATTTCGATTCGACCCTGGAGGCCGTCCACAAGAAGATAGCCGAGCTGAACAACCGCATCCTGCCCCCGGGCGTGAAGGTCGTCCCTTTCAACGACCGGAGCGACCTTGTCCACCATACGACACACACGGTCCTCCGCAACCTCAGCGAGGGGCTTCATCCTCGTCACGTTCGTGCTGCTGCTCTTTCTCGGGAATGTCCGGGCCGCCCTGATCGTGGCGCTCACCATCCCCTTCTCGCTCCTCTTCGCGTCGATCTGCCTCGACCTCCGCCATATACCGGCGAACCTGCTCTCCTTAGGCGCCCTCGACTTCGGCATGGTCGTCGACGGGACGGTCGTGATGGTGGAGAACATCATCCGCCACCTGGGGCATAAGGACCCGGCATCGGGCGTGAAAGACAGGATAAGGGCGGCCGCGCACGAGGTGCAGAGACCCGTTTTCTACGCCATTGCCATCATCATCAGCGGCTACCTGCCTATATTCACCCTCCAGCGCGTGGAGGGACGCCTGTTCAAGCCGATGGCCTGGACGGTGGGGTTTGCGCTGCTCGGCGCCATGGTATTCTCCATCACCATCGCCCCGGTCCTTGTCAGCTTCTTATTTAAAAAAGAGACACCGGAGTGGCACAACCCGGCGGTCGTCTGGCTCACGAAACGTTACCGGAAGGGTCTGACCTGGTCTATCCTTCACCGCGGGACGATGGTCGCTGTCGCGGTCCTCACCCTGTGCGGCAGTGTCTATCTCGCGCTCGGCGGGGCGATCGGGTCCGAGTTCCTGCCTCACCTCGATGAGGGGGCGATCTGGGTGCGCGGCACCCTTGCGCCGAGCACAGGGCCGACCGAGGGCATCCGGGTCGCGAACCAGGCCCGGGTGGTGCTCGCCTCGTTCCCCGAGGTGTCCATCGCAACCAGCCAGGTGGGGCGACCCGACGACGGGCTTGACTTTACGGGGTTCTTCAACACGGAATACTGCGTCAACCTCAAACCCAAGGAGACGTGGCGGCCGGTCTTTCACCAAGACAAGAGCAAGCTCGTCTCCGCGATGAACCGGCAGCTTCAGAAGATACCCGGCGTGATCTGGAACTTCTCCCAGCCCATTCAGGACAACATGGAAGAGGCGGTGAGCGGGGTCAAGGGGCAGCTTGCCACGAAGATCTACGGTGACGACCTGAAGGTGCTGGAGGCCAAGGGCGAGGAGATCATCCGCATCATGCGCCACGTCAGGGGGATCAAGGACCTCGGCCTCTTTCGTGTCGTGGGCCAGCCGAACCTGAACTTCGTGGTAGACCGCGATCAGGCTGCCCGCTACCAGATCAACGTGGCCGACGTGCAGGACGCCGTGCAGACCGCGATTGGCGGCAATGCCGTCACCCAGGTGCTGCAGGGCGAGCGGCGCTACGACCTCGTCATGCGCTACCTTCCCCCGTTCCGGGATACCAAGGAGGCGCTGGAGAAGGTGCGGCTTCTCAGCCCCTCCGGCGAGCGGGTCTCCCTCAGCCAGCTTTGCAGGGTGGTGACACGGGACGGCGCGGCGCAGATCTATCGCGAGGGGAACAGGCGCTACGTGGCGGTCAAGTACAGCGTGCGCGGCCGGGACCTCGGCAGCACGGTCGAGGAGGCGATGGCGAAGGTGGATAAGCAGGTAAAATTGCCGCCGGGGTATTCCATCAGTTGGCTGGGCGAGTACGAGAGCCAGAAACGGGCCGAGGCGCGCCTGCTCGTGATCGTGCCCCTCACGATCTTCCTCATATTCATGATCATCTACGGGGCCTTCGGCTCTGCCAAGTGGGCCTGCCTCAACCTGGTCAATGTGGCCGTGGCGCGTATCGGCGGCCTTCTCGCCTTGCTCGTGACCGGCACACACTTCAGCGTCTCCTCGGGCGTGGGGTTTTTGGCCCTCTTCGGGGTCTCGGTGCAGACCGGCGTCATCATGGTGGAGTATATCAACCAGTTGCGCGCGAGGGGCTATTCGATAGTCGACGCGGCCATCGAGGGGGCGACGCGCCGCCTCCGGCCCATCATGATGACCATGCTCGTGGCCACCCTCGGATTGTTGCCGGCAGCCATGTCCCATGACATAGGCTCCGATTCGCAGCGCCCCTTTGCCATCGTCATCGTGGGCGGGTTGATCACCGACCTGGTCATGTCCATCTTCCTGCTCCCCACTTTTTACGTCTGGTGGGCCAGGCCCACGGACCACCTGCCGAAGGCTGAAGAGTCAAAGAGCATCGATGCCGGAGACGAGATCAGGGAGGGTATAAATGGTGCGGGCTAAGAGGTCGACGTCGTGAAGAAAACCGCATGTCCCGGAAAAGCGCGCAAACGTGTTCCGCACGTGGTGCTCATCGTGTTTATGCTGTTCTTATTCTTGTTCTCGGGCTATATTATTTCCCTGACAGGTTGCGGGAGGGAGGGCACCCGGGATGCGGGGGCCTCCGGGGCGGCCGAGGTTGTTGACGGGGCCGAACGGACGCTTTCGATCTTCAATAAGACAATCGCGGCAGTCGTCCTGATAGGCGGGCCCCTCTTCGCCATATATTGGGTAAAAAGATGCAGCAAAACAATGCGCCGGCGGAAAACGGCTATGCGGCGGCAGCGAGGGTGATCATGGGACGCCTCTTGCGTTTTTTGCTGAAAACTCCCCGCACCGTGCTCACCAGCGCCGCCGTCCTTATCGCGGTCATAGTCGTCGTCGATTGGAAGAACCCTGTCAACGCCTACTTCGGATTCCTCTACGTCTTCCCCATGCTCCTCGTCGGGACCGTCCTTTCGTTCGGGCAGATCGGCCTGGTCGCGATCTTCTGCACGCTCCTCTCCGAGATCTTCGACCCCTTCCCGTTTACGATGGCCGAGGCCCTGCCCCAGGACATCCTGCTCTTCATCGCCCTGGCCGGAATGGGGCTGTTCTCCCGGGAGGCGGCGGTCAACAAGCGGCTGGAAGGGGAGAACCGCCGGAAGGTTGAAAAAGAGGCCGCCGCCAGGCGCGAGGCGGAGGAGCAGCTTGAATTCCTCATCCAGACGAGCCCGGTCGCCATTCTCGTCATGAGCGCGGCCGGAGAGGTCCTCATCGCGAATTCCGCGGCCGACCACCTCTTTCGGGTGGGAGGGGGAGAGCTTGTCGGGAGGAACATCTCGCGCTATATCGCGGCCCTCGGCCGCGTGCCCTCGGTCGAGCAGGCGAGCCACTCCTTCCGGACAGAGATGCAGGGCCGAGGGACGAGGGAAGACGGCGACGTCTTCCCGGCCAACGTCTTCTTTTCCACTTATAAAACGGCCCTGGGTCCCCGGCTGTCGGCCCTCGTGGTAGACGCCTCGGAAGACCTGCGGGACCGCACGGAATACGGCCTTGAACAGCTCATGGCGGGATCGCGGATACTCGTGGGGGCGGTCTCCCACGAGGTGAGAAATGTGTGCAGCGCCATTACGGTGATCTACGAGAACCTCGCGCGGAGCGGGGACTTCGGGAGAAGTCAGGATTTCGAGGCCCTCGGCTCTTTGGTCGAAGCGTTGAACAAGATCGCCTCCTTAGAGCTGAGAAAGAGCACGAGCGGTATGGAGGCAAAGGTGGTCGACCTCACCGAGATCCTCGACGAGGCGCGCATCGTGCTGGAGCCTTATTGCGCGGAGTCCGACATCACGGTCAATTGGGACATCCATGGGCCGCTGCCCTCAGTCTGGGCCGACCGCCACGGCCTGTTGAACGTGCTCCTCAATCTCGCCAAAAACAGCCGGCGGGCCCTGGAAACGGTAGACCTGAAAAGAATAGACCTCTCGGTGACGGCCGAGCACCGGGTCGCGTCCATAAGGTTCTGCGACACGGGGCCGGGCATAGCGTCCGCCGAGAACCTGTTCCAGCCGCTGCAGAAAGGCGCGGATGCCACGGGGCTGGGGCTCTTCCTCTCCCGTGCATTCATGCGCTCCTTCGGGGGCGACCTGAGATACGACCCGGATACGCCGGGGTGTTGCTTCATCATCGAGCTGGCCATAGCCGGTAACGAGGCGGAGTGATGGAGTATAAGGAAATGGAACGAATACGGCTCCTGCTTGTGGATGATCACCCACTTTTCCGGGAAGGCCTGAGCCGCTTACTCGCCTCCGAGCCCGACTTCGAGATGGTCGCCCAGTGCGGCACCGCCGCAGAGGGCCTCCAGGTGCTCGGCCGTTCCGACGTCGACATGGTGCTTCTCGATTTTGACCTCGGGGTCGAGCACGGAAACCAGTTCATCTCGTCCGCCCGTCAATCGGGATATGAGGGTAAGATACTGATGGTGACGGCAGGCATGAACGCGACGCAATCTTCCATCGCACTGAAGCTGGGCGCATCGGGCATCGTGCTCAAGACCAGCTCGCCGGGTACCCTGGCACAGGCCATCAGGCTCGTCGCGCAGGGCGAGATGTGGATCGACCAGAAGGTCATTCAACAAATGGCCGACCGGGCGCTCCAGGGTGGCGAGCATCATCCCGCCTCCGACCCTCACCGAGCGGGAGGGCCAGGTGCTCGAAGGTGTGTTCGAGGGGCTGACAAATAAGGAAATCGGCACAAAGTTGGGCGTATCGGAGGATTCGGTGAAGACGACGCTCAGGTACCTGTTCCGCAAGACAGGCGCGCAAACCCGCAGCCAGACTCGTCCGGATGGCCCTCGAAGGCTCCTTTCACACGGACAAGAACCCGTAAACGAGAGGGGAAAAGAAGTCAGCCGCGCTGACCCCGTGTGCCTTCCAAAAACAGCCGTTTCTTGGCATTTTTCGCTGCTTTTACCCTCTTTTTGCCTCTTTATCATGCATTTTCTCACCGACCGTCTCAGCGCCCCCTTCCTGACTCCCTTCTCTTGCAAGCCGTTCGGGAGAGGGGTTTACGGAAGTTTACGAAAGTGCACGGTTTAGGGGGGAGGAGGGGGGGCAAAGAAAGTGCAGAGTGTTGAGTGTTGAATGAAGGACCACGACGGGAACCAGGCAAGGGAATAGGACCCTTCCCGGCCCACGGTTGCGGCTTGAGCTGTCAAAGAGCGATGCCGGGTTTGCGGGATCTCCGAAAGGCCGGCTCACACAAAGCCGGGCTTTCGTCATCCCTGCACGCCCCGGTCTTATAACATAATATTGTCCCTGTTTCCTCCTCTCCCGTCAAAACGACAAGGAGGAGTGACAACCAGGACCGACAAGGAGGAACGACAACCAGGGGTGACAACGAGCACTTTTTTCGATGTTTTCCAAAAAAATGACGAGAGGAGGCGGGGAGTGTCGAGCACTGCTTCCTGTAGTCGAGCGGGCGAAGGTTTTTCTTTCAATACAATATTACTGGTGGCTATGATTAACGCATGTGGTGGGAGCGGAGAAGGCCAGCACGGACCGAAAACGTAGCCTGTCCCCTCTTTCTTTTCAGGGGTCAGAGTTATGTACTTACTTACGGTCGCCCTCCGCTTCCTATCTACCTAGAATTTGCCGATAATATATGGCGCCCGTGGCGCTTATGGTACACGACTCAGAACGGTATTCCGAGCTTCGAGCAGACCCCGCGCGAGAAGTCACGCACGTTTTCATTGGGGTCTTCGAGCCCGAGCTTTATCGGCGCTTCATATTTCCCGCTGTAACCGTACATCATCACGGTCAGCGCGTTCAGTTTCCATTTCCAGAGGTTTTCCGCCTTTATGTACCAATACTTAGGAGCCAATGTGCGCCCGATCTCATCGTAGCTCATCTCCATAACGGTTTCCGGACGCATCGAAGGAGCCAGCGCGCCAAGTCCCGGAAACTCCTCGCCGCCTGTCCATTTGCCCTTGTTAAAGGGACATACGTCCTGGCACACATCGCAGCCATACAGCCTGCCGCCTATCTGCTCCGTCATCTCGGGGGAGGGCACGCCCATTCCCATATTCACCGACAGGCTGGTCTGAAAGCTGGCACATCCGATCATCGACATGGTGTACGGAGCGCACAGCGTCCGGGTGGGGCAGGCTTTGATGCATTTACCGCAGTCCTTGGGGCAGTTCTTGAGCTTAACGTCGCGAACAAGTTCGAGCTCTCGGTCTACCGCGAACATCTCTATGAAGTTGTACGACCCGTTCCCGGTGTAGAAGAAATTATTCCGGCGGATGATGCCGAGCCCTGCCTGATACGCCGCCCAGCGCGCCGGCGCCGCGATCCCGTGAGCGCCGCCCACCATGCATTTGAGACCGAGGCTTTCGAGAAACGCCGAGAATTCCTTGCGTATGTTGAAAAACGGCGCCTCTTCGTCCGTCCTGCTGTCGAACATGTAGGTTTTGCCGTAGACGCCGTCGAATTCGCCGGGCACATTGTACCTGTAGGTGGGGGTGATGGCGACTACGATGGATCTTATCTCGGGGTTGTCCGCCGAGGGATCCGCATAACTCCTGAAGCGCCCGTATATTTTCTCTCCCATGGGTATCCGTGAGATGCGCTCTTCCAGCTTTTGCCGATAACCGGCCAGCGCGCCGACCTTAACAATGCCGCAGTCTTCGTATCCAAGCTCCAACGCCTTCTCCCGTATCTTGTTTTCCATGATCTTAAGTCCTCCTCGTTACAGCCGATTTTCCAAAGCACCTGCTTTCCCCTGGATATCCGGTTCTGTCACCCTGAATCCTCCCGGCAACGTACTTGCGAATTGAAAGTAGTATAGAACATCGACTTGTTTTTTGCAAGTAGTTAATATATCCTTTTACCTATGAAAAGAATCACCAGGAGATCGGCGTGCCCCATCAGCACCGCTCTCGATATCTTAGGCGATAAGTGGACATTGCTGATAATCAGGGACTTGATGTTCACGGGAAAGAGAACATACGGCGAATTTCTGCAATCCGAGGAAAAGATCGCGACCAACATCCTCGCCGATCGCCTTCTCATTCTGGAAAAGACTGGGCTGGTCGAAAAGAAGGCCTTTCCCGGAAACAAGGTAAAAAACCTTTACCAATTGACTCGCAAGGGGATCGATCTGATGCCCGTCCTGTTTGAGATTATCTTATGGGGTGAGAAGTATTTCGAAATTCCGGAACGTGTTCATCGGCTTGCGGAAGAAATCCGGAAAGACAAAAACGGCATGATACAGGAAGTTTCAAGACGGCTCGCAGAGAGGGGCACGGAGTCCGTGGCCGAATGATCCCCGGGAAGCAACTCCCAAATGACATAAGGGGCCAGTTGCCTACCGCCTAGCGGCTCGTCATGGCGTTGCTTTTTCGTGGCAATGTGCAGTTCTTTGTTCTTCTGCCCGATACTTGAGTAGTAGGTGGAGGAATTGACGGTGGGTCCGTGGGCTCCTTCCTGCATTCTTCACTTTCCGATCCTTGTCCCGGCGCAGCTTCTTTCAACTCGTAATCTTTACCCGATATTGGTTATGCCCGGAGACCTCAAAAGCTCCTCTGTTGTAGCAATCGCTACAGAACTGGCATCCCACCGGCCTTATACTTTATGTCGACGGCAGCTTATGCAGCATATTCTGATCGACGAGAAAGGGGAGGTGGCTGATTATGGAGTACGGAGAGATCATCAAGATGGCAGAGGCCAATCTGGTGGCCAAGGACGCAACGAAGAATTATTGGTTCCGGGAGGGACCCGAAACAAACTTTGTCGGCCGTTTCAATCTCGAATACTTTCAGCGCTTCGGGTTCAGGTTCGGCATGATCGACTCCCGGGAAGCTTCCACTGAGATTACCCTGTTTCATAGGAAATTCAGGACGCCGGTTTTCAGCGGCGCTCTTTCGGGCATGACCGACATCATGGATAAGCCGCTGAAAGAGATCGCGCAGGGTGTGAAAAACAGCGGCTCCATGATGTGGGTAGGGATCGCCTCCTCAGAGCAGGTGAAGGAGGTGCTCGACACGGGGGTCCCGACCGTAAGGATCGTCAAACCCTATCAGGATACGGAAGCAATGATCAGGGAGCTGAGGGAAGCCGAAGAAGGCGGGGCTATCGCCGTGGGGACCGACATCGATTTCTTCTATGGAGGAAAACGGAGAGACCGCACGTTTGCCCCCAAGGCCATGGGGCCGAAGAGTGTGACCGAGTTGAAGAGGTTAGCCGGGGCGACCGGACTCCCCTTTATCCTGAAAGGAGTCCTGAGCGCCAAGGATGCTGAAAAAGCCCTTGAGATCGGGGCAGGAGGGATCGTCGTATCGAATCACGCCGGAGCCATCATCGACTACGCCGCCCATCCCTTGGAAGTACTGCCCGAGATCAAGCAGGTGATCGGCGATAAGATGCCCATCTTCGTTGACAGTGGGTTCCGGAGAGGCTCCGACATCATGAAAGCTTTGGCCCTGGGCGCTGATGCCGTGCTGGTTGGATGGCTCCTGGTCGTGGGCCTGGCCGCGAACGGCAACCAGGGTGTGACAGAGATGATCAACATCGTAACAGCCGAACTCCAACGCATTCTGAGCGTGACCGGGTGCACGTGCCTGGGTGAAGTCGACAGCAGCGTGCTGGTCAGGCGTGATTGACGAGTCTCACGTGCGCCGGCAGTGCCGCACAATATGCCTGATGGTTACCCCACGGCGGCCTCTTGCTTTGCCGTGGAGAACGGAAGAGGGTTGGGTTTTCAATGGCCCATTGTGACTTCACTACGATGCGCAAAAGGCGCTATAATACGTTTGGGGGGTGAACGCATGGAACCCACTGGTGTTCCTTCTAGATGTCCATGTAACGAGCTGCCGGTCCGGAGTCCCCTCTCACCCATGTGCATCGGTCGGGTCTGGCTCTTCGAGAACCTGCCGCAGGAAGAGTTGGGGGCGCTGGTGAAGGCCGCGGTGCGGAAGACCTATGCGCGGGGAGAGTCTATTTTCATGCAGGAAGAGCCGGCCGATCGCATGTTCTTGCTTAAAGCGGGACGGGTGAAACTAAGCAAACTCCTTGAGGACGGTTCTGAAATTACGCTCGACATCCGTAAGGCGGGTGACTTTCTCGGTGAGACTATGCTGAGTGAAGAGCGGAGTTACCCGGTGGACGCCTGGTGCCTGGAGGAGACGCTCACCTGCGGTTTTACCAGAGAGCGGTTCGAGCACCTCGTACTGGAACATCCCGGGATCGGGCTTCAGGTGATGAAAAACTTGAGCAAACGTATCGCCTGGCTCACCCATCGCGTCGAGAGTATGTCCCTTACGAACCTTGAAGATCGTCTCTACCAGGTGTTGCTCAACGTCGCCCTGGAGCACGGCACCAGAAGCGGTGATGGTCTCATGATACAGTTTCCGATGACACATGAAGACCTCGCCTTCCTTGTGGGCGCCCACCGGGTCAGCATCACCCGGGCCATGAAAGGGTTGAGAAAATCAGGCAGTGTTCTCCAGCAGAGAAAAAACCTGATAGTTCGAACAGTCCGAACAGCATAATGCGCTCAGACGAACAACGTGGAAAAGACGAATTTTCACCGAACAAGTCCGTTTTCAAGGAGGTCGAGATGAAAGAAGTTGTCCATACCTCCCGGATCAGAATCGTAAGGGAGAAAGGGCCTACGAGAAAAGCGGTGATCGAGGGGTTCAGCGAGCCGGTCTACTACGGCGTTCACAGCGGCATCAAACGGTTCTACGGTGTCGAGGTGGAAAAAGAGTATCCGGCAACACTCGATCACATGATTGCGGCCACAGCGGGCTGAATGATGGGAACACTGGCCGCGGTGCTGGCCGGAAAAAGGATCAGGACGCCCGAGGACCTTTACTGGGCGGAAGTCGAGGGTGATATCGAAAATGTGAAAGGGGTGCTCAAGATCACCCAGATTCGGGTGGATTACCATTTGAGAGTCGGGCAAGAATTCGTGGATGCTGCCAGGGAGGCCTTCGGTTCGTATCTTGCCTCCTGTCCTGCTGCCCAGAGCGTGATCGGGTGCATCGATATCAGGGATAACCTCGTTGTTCAGCAATAATGGCAGAGCGCTCGTCTCGTCAACTACCATGGAAGGGTGAACACTCGATGACGGGGAGGCAGTTGTGACCAGCCAGATACTTCCCACGGCCCTGCGCCGTTGGTCGGCAAGAAGGGGGTGAACGGTGAGCGAGACCGTGTACGATCAGCTGGCAAAACATTTATCGGCTCTTGGGATGGGTTACCCACCCAAGGAGGAGCTCCTCGACATACTGAAAGAGAGTTTCACGCCTCGCGAGGCAGAGGTCGCGTTGGCAGTTCCTACGCAGGTAATTCCGTTTCAGTTGGCTCGGTTCTCGGAAATAGCCGCGCGACTGGATGTGCCCGCGGATGAGGTCAGGGAAATGCTCGAGAATCTTGCCGGGCGTGGCCTGATCTTTTCAGGGAGGATGGGGGATGGCGCACGGGGCTTTGCGCTGCAACAGTTCGGATACGGTTTTCCCCAGACCTATTTCTGGAAGGGCGCTGAAACGCCATTCTCCAAGAAGATGGCCGAACTGGTCGTCCGGTACTCCAAGAGGGATCAGTTGCGCGTAGCGTACGGGGCCACGCACACGAAGCCGCTCCGATACGTGCCGGTTTCGCGTGCCTTTCAGCCGGAAGAGCACGCGGTGTTTCCTTTCGAAATGATGGAAGGGCTCATAGAGAGAGTGCAGGTGATCGCCCTTGCCCATTGCCCGTGCAGGGTCTCGGCTCAGCTTCTTGGAAAGAGACGGTGCAACCATGAGCTCGAAGCCTGCATCAAATATGATGAACTTGCGGAATATTTGATAGAGCGCGAGCTGGGGAGGGAGATCAGCAAGAAGGAGGCTGTGGAGGTCGTGCGACGATCAGAGGAGGCAGGCCTCGTGCACCTCGTCGACAACGCGCGGGAGGGCATCAAGCATACGTGCAACTGCTGCGGCTGCTGCTGCTGGTCGGTTGGATCGATACGTCGCAGAACGATTCCTCGGGATGTCCTGATGGCCACGTACTTTCTCAGAGAGACGGACGAGAAGATGTGCACGGGTTGCGGGAGCTGCGCGGATATCTGTCCCGTGGGTTGCGTCACCATGGAAGAGAATCTCCCTGTAGTGGACAGGGACTGGTGCATTGGGTGTGGTGTCTGCGCCGTCCCCTGCCCGACCGCTGCCATCAAGCTGGTGAGGCGACCGGGTGTCGTTCCTCCGAAGGACTTCAAGGAGCTTCACCACCAGATTCTGAAAGAGAGAATGGCGTCGTAGCGAATCTCCTCTCTTCCAGAGGAGTATTACGATCGGATGGGGGTTTCAGTGACAGGAATGCCTATTCCGGACGTGTCACACGCAGGCGCATGTAACAATTGTGGTCTCTATCAGGACAGAAGCCGCACCATCACCTTGCGAAAATGATCAAGCTGCACTGGCTCGATTTCGATAGGCACCTGTATCAGGTCGAAAAACGAGAGCGTCTCTTCATCCGTGAGGGGTTCAAGTCCGGGGTCGATGACAAGTATGCGCTCATACCTCCCCAGGTTGATGCGGACATCGACCTCACTCCACCCCAGGGCTTCCATGATGCCCGGCCAGGCCCTGACCCAGCCGGGCGTCATGATCATGGTGCGATTCTTTTCCAGTTCCTTTGCCCTCTCACCCAGTAACGCTTCAATGCAGTTTTTGAAAGGAGGAGGCCTGACCCCGCGCTCCATCAGCATGCGGTCGATCTCCGGATGGCACCCTCCTCCAAAAAGGATCCGCACCTCTTTGTCGAGGCGATCCGCTTTCGATAGCGCACGTCGCAGTTCTTCCTCCAAACGGGCCAGATCGGCGTGCAGTGCCGCATCGACCCATATGATTCGCTCTATCTCGGCGGGAGCCAGGACGGCAAGGAGTTCCTTTTCTACTATCTTACAGGCGATGAGGGTTCGGGACTGCTGCATGTTGTTGTCTCCTGAGGTGATCTGCAAAAGCCGCCCGGGCCGAAACAGCATGCTCAATCCCCCGGCTCTTGCCGACACCCTGTAGGGTGTTCGCATGTGTCGGTTGATCCCGGACACTCCGGTTCTAGAAGGAGTTCTCCCAGCCCTGTCCAAAGTCTGCAAAGGGCCTGATCTCCTGAATCTCAAAGGTGATCGCCGCGTGCATCATATTCGCCGCGCCCTCCCCGGCCTTTGCCCTCAGTTGAGCCTTGAGGGAGTCAAGCTTCTCGCCCGAGGTCTGACACTCCACCATCTTGAGATAGACCCTGACACCCTTCCATTCGGGCGGAGTCCCCCCCGGCTCCATTATCATGAAAACTGCATTCGGGTTCTCCTGGAGGTAGGCGAGGGTCCGGTTCTTGCCGCAGCCCATGAAAATCGTCTTTTCATCAAGCATCCGGGCCGACCCGAAGTAGGCGACATCAACCTTTCCGTCCCTGCTTGCTGTGGCAAGGGCTCCCAACCGCGGCATTTTGTTGAAATACTCTTTCAGATCCCTCGACATAAGTCCTCCTGAGGGTGATAGATTTCTGGTATCCAGAACCAGATATATAGAGTTTAAGTGCAGGGGCACGCATTATCTGTAGTGGTTGCTACAACAGGGGATTTTTTAAAATCCCTTACGTCTGTTTCAGACGGTAATGTTGGATCTCCGCGATGTCACTTTAATGCACGAATTGTGGGTGAACTGAGTAAGTTTCTTTTCCCCGGCCGAGGGGATTTTTGATGCAGAGCGCGAAATCGTGTTCGGCCCGCACCGGAGTGTACATTTCGCGTACATGAGGATGCGGGGCGAGCGCGATGACAAAGCTATGCGCGAAAAGACCCCTGCCGCCCCCTGCCCGGCCGCCCCCCCCGGCTTCACCGTTTAGGCGCCCCTTTCAGATCCGGCGGCATCGCCCTTAGCGCCAGGCAATCGTACACCACGCGATTGGCCTGGTACTCGACTGTATCGCGCTTCACCACGCGCCATCCGCCGTTTTCGAACACCCCTTTCGACGAGATCGCGTCGATGAGTCCTGCGGCTGAATCGAGCAGCTCCACGAGAACGGGATTCTGGGCGAGCACCACGTATTTCGCACCCGGCGTGGTCACCAGGGTAACCGGCTCGATCAGGAGATTCGACAAATCCTGGGCGGGGATCTCCTCGACCGCCGCCCTGGCCTGGAGCTGTATCATCCGCGCCCGCGTGTCCGGGCCTACCGCCTCCTTCGTGGAGCTGATCAGATCGAGCAGGTCGTCCCGAACCTCGTTCAGCTCCTTCACGGAGCGCCAGTTCTCCGGCTCGCGGTAGGCGTGAAGCGCCTTGGCGAGTATGGAGATCTCCCTCAGGTAGTGGTTGCGCTGGTTCGCGGGCACGAGATACATGGCGACGATCGAGACGGGGATGCCGTCGGGCGCCCCGTAATCGATGCCCGTCGGACTCCACCCCACCACGCACATGAGGTCCTCATCGAAAGGCACCCGCGCGTGGGGGCATGCCCAGCCTTTACCGAGGGCCGTGGTGACGGTGCTTTCCCTCGACATTACCAGCCCCACCACGTCGGTGCCCGCGGGAACGGACGGGATCGCCTCCAGGATGTGCGCCAGAAACTGCAGGGCGTCGTACTTGTCGTTATCGGGCAGCTCGATCAGTCTGCCCTCTTGCAGGGCATCGAGAAGGGTATCCATAATCACTCATCTCCATAGTGTTTGAAGAACCACGTCTTCACGGTGTGCGTGAGGAGGGCATAGCAGAAAAGGAACGCGGCAATCCACGCCCAGTAGACCGGGGGTAGAGGAACCATGCCGAGACCGGCCGCGAAGGACGAATACGGCAGCCAGGCGCCGATGGCCATGATGGTAAGGGTGGTGAGCGTCATGGGGAGGGATGCCCTGCTTTGGATGAAGGGTATCCGCCGGGTCCTGATGATATGGACTATCAGAGTCTGCGTGAGGAGCGACTCCACGAACCATCCGGTCTGAAAGAGCTTTGAGAGGGCCTCGCCCTGAAGAGGCGTCGACGCCGGATCGACGAAGGCGCTGCACCTGAAGAAGAACCACATCAAGGCAAAGGTGGCATAGTCGAAAATGGAGCTCACCGGCCCGATAAACACCATGAAGCGCTTGATGTTGGCGATATTCCATTTCAGGGGTTTTGCGATCTGCTCGCGGTCCACATTGTCCATGGGGATGCCGGTCTGGGAGAAATCGTAAAGGAGGTTATTGACGAGGACCTGCACCGGCCTCATGGGCAGGAAGGGCAGGAGATAGCTTGCGCCGATGACGCTGAACATGTTCCCGAAGTTGGAGCTTGCCCCCATCCGTATATATTTGATGATGTTCGCGAAGACCCTCCGTCCCTCGATGATCCCCTCGTGAAGCACGAGCAGGCTCTTCTCCAGGAGCACGATGTCCGCGGACTCCTTCGCGACGTCGACGCCCGAGTCCACGGAGATGCCGACGTCGGCCGCCTTGAGGGCAGGCGCATCGTTGATGCCGTCTCCCATGAAACCGACCACGTGGCCGTTCGTCCGCAGGTTGCGGACGATCTCCTCCTTCTGCGACGGTGAAAGTTTCACGAAGACGTCGGTCTCCCGCACTGTTTTCGAGAAGGAGTCGGGCGGCAGGCCGGACAGCTCCGACCCGGTCACGATCCGTTCCGTAGAGAGGCCCACGTCCCGGCAGACTTTCTGGGTGACCAGGTGGTTGTCGCCTGTCAGGACTTTGACCCGCACGCCTGCCTCATTCAGTAAATCGAGGGCACGCGCGGCCGAGACCTTCGGCGGATCGAAGAACGCGATATACCCGAGCAGGATGAGCTCGCATTCGTCCGCCGTGGTAAAGGCGCGCTTGTCGCGGGGAAACTCGCGGTAGGCTATGCCGAGGACCCGGAAACCGTCCCTGTTGAACCTTTCCACCTCTTCGAAGAGGTCCGCCCGGATCATGGGGATGAGCGGGTAGACCTCATCACCGATCTGGTAGTGGGTGCAGCAGGCGTAGATCTCCTCCACGGCCCCTTTGCAGATAAGCACGTTGTCGCCCTCGTAGTCGACCACAACCGACATCCGGCGCCGCTGAAAATCGAAGGGCAGCTCGTCGACGAGGGTGCAGTCCCGCTCGACGTCCAGGTCGACATGGTTGAGGACCGCCCGGTCGATCAGGTTGCGCAGGCCCGTCTGGTAATAGCTGTTGAGGTACGCGTAAGTGAGGGCGTCGGTGCTCGGGTGGCCGATGATGTCGACGCTGCGCTCCAGCACCACCTTATCCTCGGTAAGGGTGCCCGTCTTGTCGGTGCAAAGGATGTCGATGGCGCCCAGGTTCTGGATCGAGGGAAGCCGCTTCACGATGACCTTTTTCTTGGCCATGGAGAGGGCCCCCTTCGCCAGGTTCACGGTGACGATCATGGGCAGCATCTCCGGGGTAAGGCCGACGGCGACCGACAGGCCGAACAAAAGGGCCTCTACCCAGTTGCCCTTCGTCATCCCCACGATCAGGAAGACCGCGCTTACCATGACCGTCATGAACCGGATCATGAGCCAGGTGAACGAGCGCACGCCCCGGTCGAAGCTCGTTTCTTCCCTGCCCCCGGCCAGCCGCTCGGAAATGGACCCGAAGACGGTGTGGCCGCCTGTGTTTATCACCAGGCCGCGGGCCGAGCCGCTCGTCACCGTGCTGCCGAGAAAACAGGCATTTATCAGTTCCAGGGCGGGTTTATCCGTTACCGTGTCCGCCTCGGCCGTCTTTTCAACGGCCATGGACTCCCCGGAGAGGGCGGACTGGCTGACAAAGAAATCCTTCGCGGAAAGCAAGCGCAGGTCGGCGGGGATAAGGGACCCGGCCTGCAGGAGCACGACGTCGCCGGGGACGACTTCCGATATCTTGATCTCGACTGCCTTGCCGTCCCTCAAGGCAACCGTCCGCGACTGCACCCGTTTTCCAAGGGTCTCGACCGCCCGGTTCGATCGGCTGTCCAGAATATAGGAAAGGCCGACGCTTAAGAGCACCATCGCACTGACGATAAATGACGATTTTAGCTCTCCGATTACCCCGGAGATCACCGCGATCAGCAGCAACTGAATGACCAGGGGGCTCTTGCAGCGATGGACGATGTCCGCCCAGAAGCCGAGTCGCTTCGCATGGGACATTTCGTTCGGACCATACTCGTCCAAACGGCGCTCGACCTCTTCGCTTTCAAGGCCCTGGGCGGTCGTTCGGAGGACATCCATGGCTTCCGCTACGGGGCGGGCGCACAGATCGATGAGGCGGCGCTCATCTTCCGTGACGTCCCGATGGGTATTGCCCTTGAATGCATCAGGGATCGATTTTACTGCGTGATTGCCCATGTCGAAGTCCCGTTACGCCCCGCGCCGGGTGCGCGTCCGTCAAAAACCGCTGATCGGCGGACTCGATTATTCATGTTACCGCCTGCGTGGACCGTGCGACTGCTTATTTATTTCCTGTTTGCTTGGTGCAGAAGCGAAGGAGGGAAAAATTCTCCCCTTGAGGAACCGCTTTAGGCTCAAGAGGAGAGAGAGGACAATTTCAGGAGAGCGTTCCTCTCATGCCTTGAGCAGGAGCGGTTTCGCTCCCACCACACATATGTTGACCGCCAGGGTCGTCTTCCATCCGGAAACCACTCCTCAATAGGAACCTTCGAAACTTTAAGCCTGTGCTTCCACTTTGTCAACAGGAAAAAGGCCATTTTTCACTTGACATAAGAGACAAAGCGGCCTATTTTCTCTATGGCGTTGAGCAAAGGAGTAAATGGCGTAATGGAAGGGGAGCCTGGCGGCCATTTGCAGGTCGGTTGGAGCGGCGATGCCGCTATAGCTTCGGAGCGTCCTTAGGTCCGTCGATCTTTTCGACCTCCTCCCGAGCCATAGCGGTTCCGGGGGGAGGCTCTCTCGCGAGATTCCTTCAAACCTCCTTTTCCGGTAAGTTCCAGCCACAGAACACGACGGGTCTTTGTGCGGCCATGAGCGTGCTATCTTGAGGGCACCGGACTGCATCCGACAATCGGCAAAGGAAGTGTGACATGCGCATGCAGAATCTTCGTCTCCCAGGCCCTCTCGCAGCCTTACGGGCCCTGGTCGGCCGGTCCTCCGGACCCTTTCTTCGCGCCTGCATTTCCGCTGCCGTGGTCATTCTTCTTGTGCTATCTGGCCGGCCCCGCGTATTCGGCCGACGACGGCAGCCCCGGTACCAAACCGTCCTGGCTGCCCCAGCTCCTGGGCGCGCAGCTTACCGCCATCTATCAGAACACACCCGGCTTCCGCAGCCCCTATGAAGGGGAGAAGAGCTTCATTTTCGACCATAGCGTCAAGCAGCAGATGACCCAGACCTACGGCATCTACCTCGGCTCGCAGGTGACGGAGTCATTGCAGCTTTATGCGGATTTCGAGATGTTCCGGGGCGCGGGCCTGTCAGGCGGCCTGGGCCTCGGCGCCTACACGAACGCGGACGTCATCAGGGCGGGACCGGCGAATCTCGGCCAGGACCCCTACCTCGCGCGCCTGTATGCGCGGTACGTTATCCCGTTGTCGGGAAAGTTGGGTGAGACCCTGCCTCGAGGCATGGACCAGTTGCCGGGCCGCGAGCCGGTGGACCGCATCGAGATAAAGGCGGGGAAGTTGGCCCCCACGGACGATTTCGACCAGAACCGCTATGCGAATAACGGGAGGACGCAGTTCCTCAACTACGCCTTCCTCTTCAATACGGCCTGGGATTACGCCTCCGATACGAGGGGCTACACCATAGGCGCCTCCATTGCCGTCGTCCACCCCACGTGGCGGCTGATCATGGGGAGCTACCAGGTGCCGACGACGAGAAACGGCATCAACCTCGACGACCAGATCTACCATGCACGGGGGGACAACATCGAGCTGGACCTCGCGCCGGGTAAGCTTGGGACGGTCGTCCGTCTGCTCGCGTTCCACAACGAGGGTAACATGGGCGACTACAGGGAGGCCATGGCTATCGGCAGGGCCACTTCCAGCGTGCCGAGCACGCTGGCCGACGAGCAGCCGGGCCGCACGAAGTACGGCTTCGGCATCAACATCGAGCAGCCCCTCGCAAACGACGGGGAAACGGGCCTCTTCGCGCGCCTCGGCTGGGCCAACGGCACGAACTCGACCTGGTCCTATACGGAGGCGGACCGCACCGCCAGCATGGGGCTCCAGGTGAGCGGGCGCAACTGGGGGCGGGCCGACGACCGTTTCGGCATCGCCGTTGCGGCCGACGGGCTTTCCGGCTCTCACAGGCACTATCTCGCGGAAGGGGGCATCGGCATGCTCATAGGCGACGGGGCCCTCAACTATGGGCTGGAGGAGGTATTCGAAGCCTACTACCGCATCCAGCTTGGCCGCTTCGTGCAGCTCAGCCCGGATTTCCAATATATACAGAACCCCGGGTACAACCGTGACAGGGGTCCGGTGAAGGTCTACGGCATGCGGCTGAGGGTGAGCTTTTGAAAGTGCCAAGTGTCGAGTGAAGAGCGGAAAGAAAGTGGCGAGTGAAGAGGGGAGAGAGGAGAGGGGAGAGGGGAGAGGGACGAAAGAAGTGACGAGTGCAGAGTGGAGAGGAGAGAGAGGAGCATCCGGGGAAACGGTCTTTCATTTTCCCTCGTTACTTCTCACTCGTCACTCGGCACTCGTCACTGCCTTTCTCGTCCCCCATTGCCATCTGCCCGCCCATGACTTATGTTCTCCTTGAGACGGCGTAACCGACGCGCGCCGGTTGTCCCGACCTAAGAGGGGGGTCCACATGAAGGCAGCACTCCGTTCGGGCATACTACCCTTCCTGCTGGTGGTCATGGTGGTTATTCTTGCTCCGGCCCCGGCGGCGGCTCAGAATGACTACCCGCTCCCGCCCGGAAACCCGGACAAATGGGGAATTCCGGGCAAGCCCGACACGTTTGCCCCGAAGGCGCGGCAGACCTCCGCTCCGGACCAATTTTCGGCGCCGGCGCCGCCGGGAAACGAAGAGCTCAACGAGCCGTCTGTCCCCGCGGGCGAGGCGGAGGAAAAGTATACCGGGACCGGGGACCGGGGATTCGGCGGAATCGCGGGTACCGGCATTGACCAACCCGGTGTCGAGGAAACGCACTGAAAACCGGGGAGTGACAAAAACTCCGCACCCTTCACTTTCCCCTTCTCTTGATGTATAGTAACGCCCATGAAACAGCACGTATTCATCCGCAGGGCCGCTCCGTGCCTCGCCGGGCTGCTCCTGCTCCTTGCCCCTTTGTCTCTGCCCGCCCAATACGCGGCATTCGCCATCGTCGGAGACACGCACATAGGCGCCCCCGGTTCGCTCTACCCCGAATTCATTGGTAAGATCGAGGAGGCGGGGACGCAGATGATCGTCCATACGGGCGACGCCATAAACAACCCGGGCAACCTGTCTCAATGGGCGGAGTTCTTCGATATCACGGGGAGCGGCAAGACGCTCTACCTCACAGCCGGCAACCACGATATCGGCGGCCGGAAGTCGCTCGACATCTATGTGGGCTTCTTCGGCGCCCCTTACTCTTCCACATCCGACGGGGATACGCTCCTGGTCTTTTTGAATACCGAGCTGCCCGGCGAGAAGAGCAGGATAGCGGGCGAGCAGCTCGCCTGGCTTGGCGCCGAGCTGGCAAAACCGTTTAGGTACAAGCTCGTTTTCCTCCACGAGCCGCTCTTCCCGGTCATCCATCAGCACGGCCTCGACCGCTATGCGGAAGAGCGGGACAACCTGCACCTGCTCTTCGTCCGAAGCGGCGTTTCGCTCGTCGTCGCAGGCCACGACCATCTTTATGACAGGAGCCTGAGGGACGGCGTCACCTACGTGATCGGGGGCAGGGCGGGGGGAAAGGCCTGGCCGACGCGGAACGGGAGGTCGACGTCCTACATCATGGCAAAGAGGACGGGCGATTTCTATTCCTTCGAGGTGAGAGACGCGAAGGACCGGGTAAGGGACACGTTCGCGGTCAGGAGGGAGAAGGGGCGAGAGCAGAGTGATGAGTGCCGAGGGAAGTGCCGAGTGCCGAGTGACGAGTGCAGTGCCGAGTGCCGGGTGAAGGGTGAAGAATAGTGCCGAGTGCCGGGTGACGAGCGAACGCGCCGGCCTGTGAGTCTGCGTCGTCATTCCGATGCACCGCCGGGCCGGTCCCTTCCTGAAGGGTTGGCGGCCGCACAGGTTTCGGCGCGGCAGCGCGCCGCGGGCGCCGTGCCGTCTTCCCTGGTGACGAGGAAAAGCCGGAGCAGGGATTCGTAGGAACAGACAGTCTTCCTCGGTGGCTTGCCGAGCCATTGATAGAAGATGGCCTTGTGCTCCCGCAATTCCTGTCGGTGGCGGATCGCCGTCCGCACCGTCCATCCGAGCACCGGGGCTATATGGTCCCACCCTTGAAGACGCGGCTCAGCCATGTGTTACCTCCTTCGTTCTGTTTTGAAAGTGCCGAGTGCCGAGTGACGAAAGCAAAGGAAGTGCCGAGTGACGAGTGACGAGTAAAGGATTTGAAGCAATTAATTTCTTTTTCATTCGGCACTCGGCACTCGGCACTGTTCTTCACTCGTGACTTCTGCCATCGGCACGGCCACGCCGTGGCGCTCCATGATCGACCTCAACGCTTCGGGTCCGGTGAACGCCCCGGGCGGGTTTTTCAGCTCCTCCAGGACGAGCGGCCGGACGGGCACGCACCCGGCCGGAAGACCTCCCCCGGCAGCGGATGGAGGCCCTGTCTCGTCCTCCCAGCCGCGGGCGAGAAGCCAGGTGGCGGGGTGTGGTATGTATTTGCCGCCTTCTTTTTGCCAGCCTGGTGAGCGCGCGGCCTGCCGGAGCGCGTCGAGCATGCGGTCGAGGAGCTGCTCGTCGGGCGTGATGGCCGACCACGCCTTTTCCGCCTGGCCTTTCGATTTCTTTTTCGGATATGCCTGCCAGAATCTCGTGAAGCGACCCTGCGCCTCAGGCGCCGCTTCGGTTTCTGCTTCGCCTTCGGTTCCTGTTCCTGTTTCTGTTTGCTCATGGGCCGGTCGTGAGCCGCTCATGAATAGGTCGCAAACCTGCCGGGGAGGCGCGGGGTTCTTCGCGGGCGATGGGTGTTGTATCTTCTGGTGCTTCATGAAGCCCGGAATGAAATAGTATTGCTCGCCCTTTACCGTGTAGGGGAGTATGCGCCCGAGGTTGGCGAGTTCCCGGAGCCATCGCCCGATCTGTGCGGTCGATATCCGGTCGTAGGGGAATATCTGTGACTTGAGCCAGAGAGGGTGTCCCTGGGTGGTGCCGGCGTCGTCGGACGTGTTCCATAGGCCTATGTAGAGGAGACGGGCTTGCAGACTCAGTTTCGCGAGCTTCTCGTCGCTCCAGAACTCGGGCTTGATTATTCTGCTTCTGGCCATGCACCCTCCTTTGCCCTCTCGCCGTGCGTCCCGGTGCGCGGCGTTCGCCGTCTGCGCCCCGCAACGTGTGCCTGCCCGCCATTCCTTTCAAGGTACCAGACGAACCCGCAGAGGACGCAATGAAACTCGCCCTCCTCCACGGTGATGAAGCCTTTCGCACCGCACTTGTCGCAGGTCAGCATCGATCCCCCCTTTCACGTTCTCCCTTCCTTTCGCCCGCCGTTCATCGCTCAACATTCGACACTCTCTTTCTCCGGGTGCACGTTATAGTATTACCATAATGGGAATATTCTGTCAATATAATTCTCATATTTTATTCCCATTACGATGTATTGCCTTTTTAGGAGAAAAACCGATAATAGAGTGTTATGGTAAGAATGGAGTCGAAGAAGAAGAAGATAAAAGAGATGTCGCCCCAGGAGCTGGCGACAGCAGCCGATGGCATAGTAATTGCTTGGAATTTTATCAGAATACGGGAGCGGCTGCGCCTGACGCAGGAGCAGGCCGCCGAATTAGGGGGAGTCAGCGTAAGCTATGTCGGAAAGATAGAGACCGCCGCAGTAAGCTTCGGAACGAGAGCACAGCAGAAATGGGCTAGACTGCTCAACGTAGAGAGGACCGAGTTTCTCAAAAGACCTGACATCGGTATCCGGGTCATCGGGGTGGTAGTGGATAAAGGAGTCGTGAGGCATCGCGAATCGGACGAGGACGGGGAGTTCGAGCACGTCCCGTTGCCTCCCGGCTACACGCAGGAAAGAGCTCGAGAGAGAGGGCATGACGTGCCTGAAGGTCCTGACCGACGCGCTCCATCCGCACCTGCGGAAGGATTCCTACCTCTATGTCAACAGAATGCCGATATCTGTCATCCGCAATGACAACCTCGTGATTTACTCAGGAGATGGAGAGGCGGCAAGCGTCAAGGAAGTCGAGCTGCTCCCCCCTGGGAGGATCCTGCTCAAGGGCCTCGGCAGGGGGAGCACCATCACCAAAGAGATCGACGAGCTGCCCACGCTGGAAAAGATCGTCTTCATCGGTATGTAGACCATTTTCTGCAAAGAGAGAGCCTTAGCCGAAAGGCCCTCATTACCGTTCCATCTTCCTTCGTCACGCTCGACACACCTGCAAAAAACTTTGTCCCGGTGTTGACCGACATGGGCGGGCTATATATTACCGTTACGGTAATTACTTGTTGACATATGTAATCCCGTAGTGGTAATATTATGGCAGGAAGAGTTGATGCATCCGAACACGCCATATGCCGGGGAGCCTCCCACCGGGAACGAGGGCGCGGAAGAACAGGAGTCCGAGGTCAGGCGCTGCATAGTGGACGAGACCGTCGTCTGTCCCCCCTCCCGCTACGACTGCACGAGGGAGTGTCCCTACACGGGCTGGGAAAAACGTATGGCGGGGCGGCCGGGTTAATTTCGCGTCTTTCGCCTGTCCCGCGTCCCCGCTCGCCCTCGACGTACTCCACAGTACGCCGTCGGGCGGCGGAAACGCGGTCACGGCGAAATCCATCGAAATTCCCTCCGGCCTGGGGTGGCGGGGCAAGCTGGGCGAGTTTCGCGGCTAGCTTTACATCTATTCATTAATACCTTGACAACATAAGACGATAAGGTTAACATTGAATGAAGATTAGTTTGACATGTGTGTTCTTGTGGGTGGTGCCGTTCTATGACCAAGGTGACAAAACGAGGGGAAGAGATAAGGGGATTTATCATAGAAAGCATTGAAAACAATGCGACAAAGGTAGTCCCTCGGACCGTGAAGAAGTTTAGCATCACGCGTCAAGCCGTTTATAATCATATCGGCCATCTAATCAAGGAAGGAATAGTGCTTCGTACAAATTACGGATCTTACGAGCTACGACCACAGGCTGAGTGGCAGGAGACCATTTCTCTTACTGATAACCCCCAGGAAGATGTTGTATGGAGAAACGTCATAGCACCAAGGATAGGACCATTGCCAGAGAATGCTCTTTCGATTTGGAGCTATGGGTTTACGGAAATGTTCAACAATGTCATTGATCATTCCGGAAGTCCGACTGCCTGGGTCAATATCAAGAAAACCGCGCTTGCTGCGGAAATGGTGATTCTCGACCACGGGGTCGGCATATTCAACAAGATCAAGAACATGTTAAGCCTTCTCGATGAGCGTCACGCAGTCCTTGAGCTCACAAAAGGCAAGCTGACGACTGACCCTAAAACTCATACCGGAGAGGGCATTTTTTTTACTTCACGGATGTTCGATACATTCTCTATCTTGTCGGGTGAAGTCTTTCTGTCTCATAGCTATGGCGAGGACGAAGACTGGATCTTACAGACCAGAGAAAACCGGAACGGTACGTTGATATCCATGAAACTCAAGAACAATACTTCACGGACAAAAAAAGAGATATTTGATAAGTTTTCATCCGATGATGACTTTGGCTTTACAAAAACCGTAGTTCCCGTACGTTTGGCTCAATACGGAAACGAAAAGCTTATTTCTCGCTCCCAGGCTAAGCGGCTAGTGGAAAGGGTAGATCGTTTCAAGACCGTGCTATTGGATTTTACCGAGGTTGACACGATTGGCCAAGCATTTGCGGATGAAGTATTCAGGGTCTTTGTGAATGAACATCCTCATGTTCAAATCTTACCTATACATGCCAACGCTGAAGTCATGCAGATGATCAGGAGAGCGCAAGCGGCCTAGAAGAAGATCAAGGACTACTTTCTTACCGCCGGGGAATATCAGCGGCTTAGAGGCCCCGCCTTGGGCGGGCGACGGCCTGTTTGGAAATGCTCCATCATCCGCAAGCGATGTGAGAAACGCGGGCGAGGCGATTTTTGATGGATGGTGCGGAAGCCGGCGAGGGCGGGACCCGGAGCATACTCCGTCGTATGTGAGGAGTCACGCCCTCGCCGGCGACCGTGCCAGGCGCAAAAAGCGCCCGGCCGCCCCTCGGCCGCCTAGTGGCCGGGTATATAGCGCCTGAATATATCTCTTGCTATCACTACCCTCTGGACCTGGTTCGTGCCCTCGTAAATCTGCGTGGCCTTTGCGTCGCGCATCATGCGCTCCACCGGGTATTCCTTGGTGTAGCCGTAGCCGCCGAGTATCTGGACCGCGTCGGTGGTCACCTTCATGGCGACATCCGCCGAGTAGACCTTGGCCATGGCGGAGAGCTTGTCGACGCCTATCGCGCTCATCTTGTCGCGCTCGTAGACCTTCATGTCGAGCAGGTGGGCCGCATCGTAGACGAGGGCGCGGGCAGCCTCCACCCCGGTCGCCATGTCGGCCACCATAAACTGGATGCCCTCGAAGTCGGCGAGCTTCTGGCCGAACTGCACCCTGTTCCACGCGTATTCGACGGCGAAGTCGAGGGCGCCCTGGGCGATACCGACGGCCTGTGCGCCGACCGCGGGCCGCGAGAGGTTGAGGGTGGCCATGGCGAGGTCCCAGCCCTGTCCTTCCTTTCCGATCAGGTTGTCCTTGGTGAGCCTCACGTTATCGAATATCACCTCGCTCAGGTCGGTGCCGATCATGCCCATCTTCTCCTCAGACTTGCCGAGGATGACGCCGGGATAGTCCTTCTCCACGTAGAAAGCGGAGATGCCGCGGGTGCGTAAGGATGGGTTGGTCGCCGCGAAGACGCAGTAAAATTGCGCGGATGCCGCGTTCGTGATCATCGCTTTCTTGCCGTTCAGGTAGTAATATTCCCCCCCGTTTTTTGTGGCGTAGGTCCTCATGTGGGAGGCGTCCGAACCCGCCTCCGGCTCGGACAGGCAGAAGGCCCAGATATAGGGCTTGTCCGGCTCGGTCATCTTGGTGTAGATGTACTCCTTCTGCTCGTCGGTGCCCGCGACCATGACGGGCATGAGCCCCACGGCATTGGCCAGGGGGATGAGGGACGAAGCGCCCGACACTTTCGCAAGCTCTTCTATGATAAGGCAGAGCGACGTGATGTCGCCGTCGAGGCCGCCGTACGCTTCCGGCATCGTGAGGTAGAGGAACCCGTGCTTCTTGAAGGCGTCGACCAGGTCCCACGGGAAGGCACCCGTCGAGTCTATTTCTTTCGCCCTCGGCGCCACTTTGTCTTTGGCTATCTTCTCGCCTATCTTCTGGATCAATAGGTGTTTTTCCGACAGGTTAAGCATAAAATCTCCTTTCTCTTTCCGAAAAAATCGCGGTATACTTGTACCACAATTCCGACGTGATTGAAAGCAATTTTGGAATGTGGATCTTAATCAAAAATCCACAATCAATAATCAATAACCCGCATTGAAAGGAGCTGCCAGATGGCGACGGTATATTTTACGGACGTGCGGACGAGGCCCGGCCGAAGCCTCCTCGACAAGATAGACGGCCTGCTGAAACGGGTGAAGGCCGAGAAAAGGGTGAAGAAGAACGACCTGACCGCGATCAAGGTCCATTTCGGCGAGCACGGGAACTGCGCCTTTATCCGGCCCGTCATGGTGAGGGTAGTGGTGGAGCATCTGAGGCGTCTGGGCTGCCGCCCTTATCTCACCGACGCGAACACGCTTTACAAGGGGTCGCGCTCGGATGCGGTGGCCCACATCGAGACGGCCGTCCTGAACGGCTTCGACTACGCGGTGGTGGGCTGCCCGGTCATCATCGCAGACGGGGTCCGGGGTAAGAGCGGCGTGAGGGTGCCCGTCGAGGGGGAGCTTTTGAAAGAGGTGACCATCGCCCGTGGAATTGTCGAGGCGGACTCCCTCGTCGTGGTGAGCCACTTCAAGGGACACGAATTGAGCGGATTCGGCGGGGCCTTGAAGAATATGGGCATGGGCTGCGCGGGAAGGGAAGGGAAGCTCATCCAGCACAGCACCCTCGGCCCCGTGATCAAGGCAGACGCATGCAAGGGCTGCTCCCGCTGCCTCGCCTACTGCCCGGGCCACGCCATCTCTCTCTCGAACAAGACGGCCGTGATCGAGGGGCACAAATGCATCGGCTGCGGCGAATGCATCCTGGTCTGTCCCAACGGGGCCGTGCAGGTGCAGTGGAACGAGGCGCCGGACCATTTCCAGAAAAAGATGGTGGAGCACGCGGCCGGGGTCCTGAAAGGGAAGGAGGACAAGTGCGTCTTCCTCAACTTCCTCATGCAGATAAGCCCCGCCTGCGACTGCTACCCGAACAACGACGCGCCCTTTGTTCCGGATATCGGGATCCTCGCGTCTCTCGACCCGGTCGCGATCGACGCGGCCTCCGTCGACCTCGTCAACGCGCGCGATGCGCTCCCGGGCACGGCCCTCAAGCGCCGGGCGCGGAGCCGGACAGGACAAGTTCCGCGCCCTCTATCCGGACGTGGACTGGAACGTGCAGCTCGACCACGCAGTAAAGATGGGCCTGGGCGGGAGGGAGTACAGGATCGTGAAAGTGTAGGGGAAAAAGAAGTGACGAGTGCCGAGTGGCGAGTGAGAAGCAAAAAGGGAAAAAAGAAAAGAGACGAGGAAGACCGTTCGCCCGGATCGAGTCCGGGGTCACTACGACGGTCGTTCATCTTTTCTCGTCACTCGTCACTCCCCTCTCCCCTCTTCCTATCACTCCCCCACAAAGGTGATGCCGAGGGCGCCGGGACCCGCATGAGAGGCGCACACGCCGCCGAGTTTACACCGGTGGACAAGGGAGACGCCGGGGACCCGCAAAAGCCGCGTCAGGAGGCCGGTCATGACGTCACTGTTGTCCGTCTCCGCCACGGAAAGACGGAGGCGCGCACCGGAGGCGGCAGCCTCCTCCACCAGCTCGACGAACCTGTTCAACAGCCTCGCCGGCGTGCGTATTTTCTCGATAGGCTGAACCTCGCCTTTCGTCACTTTCAGGAGGGGCTTGATCTTCATCAGGGTCCCCAGAAAGGCTTGCGCCTTGCCGATGCGCCCGCCGCGATGAAGGTATTCGAGGGAGTCGACCGAGAAGTACGTCTCTACCCGGCGCGTCAGGTCGAGGGCAAAGTCGGCGACCTCTTCGAACGGGGCCCCCATAGCCGCCTTCTCGACACAGAGGAGGATGATGATGCCAAGCCCCAGGGAGGCCTGGAGGGAATCGACAACCTCTATGCGGGCGTCGGGGAAGTGGCTTTTCGCGAGCGTGGCCGCCTGGTAGGTCCCGCTGAGCTTCGAGGATATCTGAATGGAGAGTATGGGCTCTCCCTTTTCCACAAAGGGTGAGAAAGCATCGATGAACGCCCTGGGGGAGGGCTGCGACGTGGTGGGGAAGTCCTTTGACCCTCTCAGGAGGGCATAGTACGCGTCCGGGCCGATGTCGTAAAAATCGCGCCAGGTCCGATTACCAAGGCGCAAGGTGAGGGGAACAACGCCGATGGCGTGCCGCTCGTAGGTTTCGGCCGGCAGGTCCGCGGTGCTGTCCGTCACGATCTTCAAACCCGTTTCCTCCCCTATTAGAGCATTTTGCAGAACTAATTACCGTTTCAACGTCGTTATCCGGGGCTCCACCATCATCCTTCGCTGCGACCCACGCCCCTTGGGCGCGGGTGCCCCGGCTCACGTCTCTCACCCGCCTAACGCCTCCTTCCGCTGGCCTGCGGAACTCGGGCCGACCCGCTGTTCGCGGGTGCGGCCCTCAGACATCCTCGGCCTGCGCTGGCGCGCACCGCTCCTCCCGGCGTAAGGCGACACCCTTCCCTCCCTTTGGTCGGGTGGGTACCCGGAGAGACTTACCGCGATGCTGCGCTCAGGATAATGGTTCCGCCCTGGGTCTATCGGTAGTTCATTTTGCAAAATGCTCTATGCCTCTCTAGTACGCCCCGTATTCCCGCGTGTAATCGAACATGGCCCGCACATTCTCCGGTCTCGCGTCATCCAACCCCGTCGATGCATCCATGATGAAGCCGCCGCCCGGCGCGCAGCCGTCGATCAACTTCTTGCAGTAAGCCCGCACGTCATCGGCGGTGCCTGTCGCGAGCAGCGACAGCGGGACGTTTCCGCGTATGCATACCGTGTCGCCCAGTATCCGTTTGGCCGTTATCATGTCGGTCGCCTCGAAGGCATAGCACGCCTTGCCCGCCGGGATGTCCTTTATGATCGGCAGCCGGGACGTGCAGTCGCCCTCCCATAACGGGCAGGGGTAGCAGCCTTCCCTGATCAGCGCCAGCATCAGCTCGCGCAGGGTGGGCCAGAAGAAGCGCGTGAACTGCTGAGGCGACATGAAGCCGTCGAGCCCCTTATGGATCGGGATGAAGACCCGGGGGTTTCCGGACATCTTCACGGAGTTGAGGGCGGTCTCCAGCATGATGGGCAGGAGCTTTTCGCAGGCCCCGATAACCTTCTCCGGCCTCCGGTACATGTCGATCATGAGGCCCTTGGTGCCCCTGAAAAAATCCCCCAGCGTGTCGAAGGGCGCCTGGGTGAAGGCGCCCGTCTGCATCGGGAAGCCTTTCTCCCTCGCTTCCTGCGCGAAACGGCGGGAATAGAGGGCAACCCTGGCCGCCTCCCGCCCCGCCTTCTGTAAGGCTTCGAGGGCTTGCGCTACCTCGGGCAGGCTGAAGGGGGCGATACCGAGGTTGAAGCCCATGTAGTAGGTGATTATGCCGTGCAGGGGCGCGAGCTTTTCAAGGCCTTTCAGGTTGCCGCACACGCGGGGCCAGTAGGTGCGGACCATGAAATCGGTCGGATCGAGGAGGAAATGGTCGTATTCCTCCGGCATCATGTATTCCCCCTCGACGAACTGGTACGTATGGTTGCCTGCCAGACCGTGGCCCGGCCACTTGAGCTGCCTGAAATCGAGGGCGTCGAGGATGGGGCCCAGGAAACGGATGGCGAAAGGCGCCTGGTCCATATCGGGTGCGAATTCGAGGAGCGTCCGCATCTGGGCGTCGAAGAGCTTGTCCGGATCGTACATGGCCTCTTCGATGGTTAACCCCGCGCATTTTACGGGAAAGAAGCCAAAGAGCACCATGATCGGGACCCTGTCGGGGACCTTCAGGGCGATCGCATCCATGACCCTCTTTTCCCGCTCGTTGTAGAGTTCTTGCATTGTCTCAGCCATCGCTTTCGCTCCTTTCCGGATTACATCGGTTCCTTCTTCGTGAGAGTGGCCGGCCTGCCGGCCACATGTGCCCCCTTAGGGCTACTTACCCTTGTACAGCCTCCATTTGCCTTTTTCCACGACCACGGGCACGTAGCACCTGGGGCCGAGGCCGTTATGGTTGTCCGGCGTGTAGGTAAAAATGCCGTTCTGTCCCACGAAGCCCTTGGTCTTCTCGAGATTGTCCCTGACTGTTCCCGTATCTTCACGAGGTCGGCCGGCTTTGCGGGGTCGAGACCTCGGTCTACCTTTTTGAGCGCACCGGCTATCATGTACGCCGAATCCCAGGTGTGGCCCGCATAGAGGCTGAAAGGGCCGTACAGCTTCGTATACTTGTTGTAGAGCTCCATGGCCACCTTCTTCTGGGGGTCGCCGGCGGGCAGGTCGGGCGCGACGAGCGCCTTCAGCGACGTCGTCACGATGCCTTCCGCGTATTTTCCGGCCAGCTCGATAAAGTCGGGGCTCACGATAGCGTAGTCGCTGACGATCGGCTGGGTAAAACCGAGGTCCCTGGCGGTCTTGATGACAAGGGCGGTGTCGGGGATGTTTCCGGTGATTAAGATCGAGTCCGCCTCGGCCACCTTCACATGGGTAATCTGGGGGCTCACGTCGGTGGTGCCGGGCGCGTACCTCTCGACCACCATGGGCGTGATCTTCAGCTCCTTTACCGCCCACTCAAACGTTTCTCTCCCTATCTGACCGTAGGCCGAATCGATGTACAGGTAAGCGATCTTCGTCGCCCCGCGCTGCCGCAGGTTTTCAATGAGCATGGGGATCGACGCCTCTCTCTGACGCGGCACCACGTTGAAGATCCATTTTTTTGTCGGTATCCACAGCTTGTCGATGGGGGCCGAGCTTATCATCGGTATTTTTCCCGCTTCCACGGTCTGGATGCACGCCATGGCGGTCCCCGAAGAGATGTAGCCGGCGAGGACCGTCGCCTTCTCCACCTCGATGAGCCTTTTCGTGTGAATCACCCCTTTCGAGGCCTCGCTCTCTCCATCGTAATAGACCGCTTTCAGGTGCCGTCCGTTGACGCCGCCGCCCGCGTTAATCGCGTCAATGGCGATCTCCAGCCCTCTCTTTGCCGCTATTCCCAGGTTCGATTGGCGGCCGGTAAGCTCGACCACGCACCCGATGAGGTACGGCGCCTTCTGGGCATAGACGGGTGCCGAGAAGAGTGCGAATCCAATGGCGAGTACTATCGATGCAACCACCAGGCGTTTCATGTTTCCTCCTTGCCCCTCATATTTTCACGGGTGCTATTTTCCTTTGTAGAGCCGCCATTTGCCGTTGTCTACCACGACCGGGACGTAGCATTTGGGCCCGAGGCCGTTATGGTTGTCCGGTGAGATATTGAAGATGCCGTTCTGGCCGACGAACCCCTTTGTGTGCTTTTCGAGGTTCTCCCGTATCTGTTCGCGGATCTTCACCAGATCGGCCGGCTTTGCCGGATCGAGCCTCGCATCCACCTGCCTGAGGGCCGCGACGAAGAGATGGACCTGGTCCCAGGTATGGCCCGCGTAGAGGCTGAAAGGACCGTATTGTTTCGTATACTTGTTGTAGAGGTCCATGGCCACCTTCTTCTGGGGATCATTGGCAGGCAGGTCGGGCGCGACCAGCGCCTTCAGCGACGTCGTCACGATGCCTTCCGCGTTTTTGCCCGCGAGCTGGATGAACTCCGGCCCGACTATGGCGTAATCGCTCACGATGGGACCCGTAAACCCCTGGTCCCTCGCGTTCTTGATGACCATGACCGTGTCCGCCATCTGTCCCGTCACGAGCAAGCCGTCGACACCGGCGGCCTTGATGTGGACGATCTGCGGTCCCACGTCCGTGCTCCCCGGCGCGTACTTCTCTATTGCCGCGGGCTTGATGTTCATCTCCTTCACGGTCGCGTCGAAGACCTCCCGGCCCGTCTGGCCGTAGACGTTATCGATATGGACGTAGCCTATCTTCTTCGCGCCCCGGTGAACGAGGTTTTCGAGCAGTATCGGGATGGATGCTTCCTTTTGCCTCGGCACCACGGCGAAAATCCATTTTCGCGTGGGTATCCAGATCTTCTCCGACGCGCCGCCGCCGAGCATCACCACCTTGCCGTCCTCGTAGGTCTGGATGCACGCCATGGTGACGCCCGAGGAGCCGTACCCGAGGGAGGCAACCACTTTGTCGACATCGATCAGGCGCTTCGAGATGGTCACACCCTTTGCCGGGTTTGTCTCCGTATCGTAGAGAAAGAGCTTGAGTTGCCTGCCGTTCACGCCTCCCGCCGCATTGATGTCATCGATGGCGATATCGAGGCCCTTCTTTTCGGCCTGGCCGATATTCGAGATGATGCCGGTCAGCTCCAGGGCGACCCCGACCGGGTACGGGGCCGGTTTCTGCTGCCCGAAGCCGGATGCGGGAAACAACCATATGAGCGCCAGCCAGACTACCGAGCCGATCATGAGCACACGTTTCATTTCTCCCCCTTTTTCCCTGTCTTTTCTTTTCGTTCCTGTGCTTCTTTTGCTCCGTGCTTTTTCGCCCGCCTTCTCTTTGCCTTCTTACCCTCCGAGATACGCGGACTGGATCGTGGGACTCTCGATGACGTCCCGGCAGGACCCTTCGAGCACGACCGTACCCCTTTCGAGCAGATAGACGTAATCCGCGATCTTGAGGGCCGCCCGGGCATTCTGCTCGACGAGGAGGAGCGACACCTCCCAGTCCGTGCAGATTTCCTTGAGCGCCCGCATCATCTCCCCGACGAGCAGGGGAGAAAGGCCGAGGGACGGCTCGTCGAGGGCCAGGAGCGTCGGCATCGCCATCAGGGCCCTCCCGACGGCGAGCATCTGCTGCTGCCCCCCCGACAGGGTATCCGCGCGCTGCCTCACTCGCTCCTTCAGGATGGGGAAGAGGCCGAAGACCATCTCCAATCTCCCCGCGAGGACCTCTTTCCGTTTCCTCGCGCTAAAGGAATACGTGCCGAGAAGGAGGTTGTCCATGACCGTGAGGGGACCGAAAAGCTCCCTTCCTTCGGGCACGCTCGAGATGCCGTGCCTGATGATCCGGTGGGCAGGCTTGCCCTGGATGGCCGCGCCCTCGAAGAGTATCCGCCCCTCGCGGGGCGTGAGAAGGCCGGTAATGGTCTTGAGAAGCGTGGTCTTCCCCGCGCCGTTGCTTCCCAGGATCGCGACGACCTCGTGGGGATGGACCTTCAGGGAGACGGATTTCAGGGCCTGCGCCTCGCCGTAGAAGGTGGAGACGCTTTCCGCGACGAGGCGGGGTGCCCCGGCCCTTAGGTAAGGAATTTTGCAGACGTTATCCATATCAGACGTCGGCGCCTAGATAGGCCCTGATGACCTCCTGGTTCGCCCGTACCTGTTCGGGCGGGCCTTCCGCGATCTTCGTGCCCTCGTCCAGGACGATGATCTTCTCGGATAAGGACATGACAAAGGGCATGTTATGCTCGACGATGAAGATCGTCAGTCCTTTGCCTGCAAGCATGTAGATAAGGTCGACCAGCCTCTTTGCCTCGTGGGCCGCAAGCCCGCCCACAGGCTCGTCGAGCATGAGCAGGGTCGGGTTCATGGAGAGCGCCCTCGCGACGCCCACAAGCTTTCTTTCGCCGAGGGGGAGCTTATGGATGGGGTCGCCGGCCCGCTTTTCCAGGCCCACGAACGTGAGGCTCTCCATGGCGATCTCCCTGAGGCGTCTCTCCTCTTTTCTCGCCCGGGGGAGAGAAAAGCCGCAGGCAAGCATACCCGAGGAACCCTGGGTGTGGCATCCCACGAGGGTATTCTCCATCACCGAGAGGCCGGCGAAGAGCTCCTCCAACTGGAAGGTCCTCCCGATGCCCTTCGACGCGATCACGTGGGCCGGGAGCCCGGCAATATCTTCGCCCTGAAAGACGACTTCGCCCGAATCCGGCGCGTAGACGCCGGTGACGACGTTGATGAATGTCGTTTTTCCGGCCCCGTTCGGGCCGATAAGGGAGCATATGCTCCCTTTCTCCAGCTCGAAAGCAACCCGGGTAAGGGCCTGAATGCCGCCGAAGCGTTTGGCGACGTTGTCGACTTTAAGGAGAATATGACGGTCCGGTGAGGCGCTCACTGACCCTCCTCCCTGCACGCATCAGTTGCTCCACCCACCCCGCGATGCCTCCCGGCATGAATATGAGGGTGAGGATGACGATGATGCCGAAAAAGACGGCATCGACCTCGGCCGTCATGACGGGAAGCACCCTTCCCAGGTACGCCTGGATCACCTCACGGAGCCACATGATGGTAAAGGCCCCGAGCACCGGGCCGTAGAGTATCTCCCCGCCCCCCACGATCACCATGGTGATCAGCTCGATCATGAGAGGTATGCCGAACATCGCCGGCTGGATGAAACGGAGCCAGAAGACGAGGATGCTCCCCGTGAGGCTCGCCATCACCGACGTGATCACGAATATCCTCAATTTGTAGTGGGGGATATCGATGCCCATGCTCCTGCTCGCGACCTCAGAGCCCATGAACGTCCGAAGCGCCCTGCCTGCCCGGGTACGCATGAGGTTGTGAAAGAACCACAGGCTCCCGATGCACAAGCCCCAGGCGAGGAAATAGAAGTCTCGGTCCCCTTCGAGCTTGACGGGTCCGATCGTGAGGGCGGGTATGCCCATCAGGCCCTCGTGGCCGCCCGTTAAGGACCCCATGTTCCCGATCACGATCTCCACGATGATCAGGAGGCAAAACGTCGCGTTGGCAAGGTAATATTCCTTCAGGCGAAGGAGGGGCGCGCCCATGATGTAGGCGAGGCACGCGACGCTTAAGCCGGCGAGAACGATCGAGACCAGCGGAGGAACGCCCCTGATCGTGGCGATGGCCGTGACATAGGCGCCGATGCCGAACCACGCGGGATGGGCCACCGAGAAGATGCCGCTGTTCTCCATGAGGACCGCCTTGCCCAGCGCCAGGGACCCGTAGATCGCGATAAAGCACATGACGCCTATTATGTAAGGGCTCGGGAGGACGATGGGGAGGAGGAATATGGCAAGCACCACGAGTCCGGGGAAGATGAGCCTCTTCACGCGCCCCGCCTCCGCATCGGGTAAGCGATAGGTGCCGACTATGAGGACGATGATCATGACGGTAAGGGCAAAGACATCCTTGAGCCCCGCCGAGATGAAGCCCGCGCCGAACCCTTCGAGGAGCCCGAGGGCCAGGGCGGCCCCCACCGTGCCGGGAATCGTCCAGTTGCCCACTATTGCCACCACCAGCCCCTTGAGCCCCGTGAGGAAGCCTATCTCATAACCCGTGAAGGTGATAGGGGCGGTCACGATCCCCGTCACCGCGCCCAGGCCCCCCGCGAGACCGAAGCAGAAGAGGCGGAACTTGCTGACGTCGATGCCGACGAGCCGGGCGCCTGTGCTATTGAAGGCGGACGCCCGGAGCGCCTTGCCGAAGAGCGTGTAGTTGAGGAACCATGAGAGGCCGACGGTGACGATCACCAGCAGGGCCACGACACAGATCACCTGAGGGGTGATGGTGGCGCCCGACACGTGAAGCACGTCGGCGCCGAAGATAGGGTCGATCTTGCGCGTCTCGGAACCGAACTCGAGGAGCACCGACCCCTTGATGACCGCGCCGAGGGCAATGGTGAGCATCATATAGGTCCTCGCCGATGGGTGGCGAACGGAGCGGATCGTCGTCCGCTCCATGACGGCCGAGATGCAGATCGTGGCGGCCACGGCGATCACGGAGGCGGGGAAGAGACCGAGGCCCGCCGTGTGGAGGCCCCAGGTGAGCATGCCCCCGAGCATGACGAATTCGCCGGTGGTGAAGTTGAGCACCGAGGTCATCAGGTAGACGACGCTCCAGCATATGCCGATGACGCCATAAATGCTGCCCGCCGTTATGCCCGAGATGGCATACTGGATGATCTGCGAGAGGAGGGTCATATGAGGTTTTCAGTTTAAGGTAGACAGCGGCGAACTGCAAGGAATTTTTTCCCCCTATTCTGTTTGAAAAGCGTGCAACAGGTATATAATTGAATAAGGCGAGAGGTCGAAAGCGGGCGAAGGCAGGGGGGTGAAGAGAAAAGCACGATGAACAGGCATACGTGGTCGATAGTTGCGGCGATATTGTTGGCGATGGGTTTCTTTTCGGTGTTCCACGCGTCTCCGGAAGCCTCCGCGATAGTCTCGGGAGACGACCCGGACAGCATGCGGCGCGGCCCCGAGCCCGAATGGAAACGCGGGCTTACAGTCATCCGTCCGGGAAGAGTACGTCACCTACCGTCTGGAAGAAGGATACTTCGAATGCGAGGTCCCGGATAAATGGATAGATATACGGGACAGGCAGGAGGATAAGAGGACCGGGGTCTACGGGATGCTCCTTGTGCCCAAGAATTCACGGCCCGGACCCAAGCCCGTCATAAGCGTCGACTATTATGCCCCCGGCAACAGCTATTTCGCCAGTGCCGGCGATTATCTTAAACGGCAGTACGAGCCGCCGTTCTTCAAGCTTGAGGGCAACAAGATCGGCGAGATGCGGGAGGCGGTGGTCAACGGCAGGCAAAGCCAGGCAGTTCAGCCGCGACACCGTCGATTACTGGCCGCCCCATTCGATGGACACGAAAAAGATCCGCATGCACGAAGAATGCACCGTGCTGGAAGCCAAAGAAGGGTTTTTTGTGCTCATGTACAAGGCGCCGGACAGCCAATTTACCTCATACCGGCCTGACTATCAGCACGTCCTCGACACCTTCGGGCCTTTTCCCGCAAGGGCGCCGTCCGGGACCGGAAAGAAAAGCCTGCCGAAAGATGACGCGCAAGGGGGCGTCGCAGAGTGACCGAGGCCTTTGTGCTGCCGGAGTACCACCCGCCCGATTTCTCCCTGCCTCAATTCAGGGAGGCCCCGGTCGTCGCCTTCGAGAGGGTGACCCGGATCGGGGTCGCCCCGGAAGGCTTTCACGCGACGTCCATCTTTCCCGAGTATCTCCACCTGGAAAAAGGGCCGGCCTGGCACCTGCTCCGTGAATCGAGGATGGACTGCACCATCGTCCTCGAAGGCGGCCGCACGCTCTCGGTGAGGGAATTCAGGCACCTCGCGCCCGGCGATCTCGTGGCCTGCGGGAGGAAGGAAAACGGAGAGGACGGCATCTTCGTTCACACGGGGGGTTTCCGGTTTCCGCCCCGGTCGATGGAGAAGTTCGCCTTTCGCGGACGCCTCACCAGGGAAACCTCTTTTTCGATAGATTATGACGAGCTTCACGGGCTCCTGCAGCACGAGCGTCACAACGGCTTCATCCTGTGGGTACTCGGGCCCGCCCTGGTCTTCGACAGGGACAGCCGGGAGTCCTTCGTGAGGCTGATCGATCAGGGGTACGTCCACGGGCTGGCCGCGGGCAATGCCCTCGCTGTCCACGACATCGAGGCCGCCCTGTTCGGGACCGCCCTCGGCCGGGAGATATACTCGAAGAAGAGCACCCACCTCGGGCATTACCACCATCTCGACGCCATAAACCGGATCAACGCCATCGGATCGCTGAAAGAGGCGGTGGAGCGGGGTCAGGTGGCCGACGGCATCATGAGGGCCGTGATCTCACGGTCCATCCCCTACGTCCTTGCGGGCTCGATCAGGGACGACGGACCCTTGTCAGGCGTTGTCCGCGACGTGTGCCGCGCCCAGGACGAGATGCGCGCCCTTGCCCGCATGGCAACGACCGTCGTCGCCCTGGCGACCCAGCTTCACGCCATCGCCACGGGGAACCTCCTCCCGTCCTACCGGGCGACGGAGGCCGGGGTGAGGCCCGTCTACTTTTATAACGTCGATATGTCCGAGTTCGTCGCGGCGAAGCTGGCCGACCGAGGCTCCCTCACCGCCCGGTCGATCCTGACGAACGTGCAGGATTTTGTGGTGATGGTGGAACGGGGGCTGAGAGAAGCCTGCTCTTGAGTGAGGGCCGGCCGGGATCTTTTCGCGCCTGGCACGGTCGCCGGCAAGGGCGTGACTCCTCACATACGCCCGGAGTATGCTCCGGGTCACGCCCTCGCCGGCTTCCGCACCATCCATCGAAAATCTCTCCGGCCGAGGAAAGAGCCGTCCGCAAACGCTTTCACTTGCGAAGTGAGTGACGGCCTATGCGCAAAAAAATAAAGATTGCCTCTCCAAAGAAAGGCCCTCGGCTCAACTTAGCGTTGAAATGAAACGACCTCCCGCCTCTCTCCCGAGGGGTTGTGCTCAGTGAAGGGCTCATATCCTCTCCTTGGATGTGCGGGAGTGTCTACCTGCTTCCAATTCTTATTTCACAACAGATTCGGTTGATTTGCCGCAGTCCTCTTGGGCAGCTTGGGGCCTTGTCGTAATTCTTCCGGGACTGTCGGAAGCTCATTTGCTTTGAATAAATCGCTCTCAAGAATCCGCTCGAATATTCTCGTCTGTTCGGGATAACCCTCGATTGTTTTTTCGAGAACCCACAGGAGTTCAAGAAATTCTCTGGTAAACTCACGTGTCCAGGCGACCGGGTGAATATCATCAAGGGGTGAGGACTTCTTGCCTTTACGCTTCCCCATCCGGTAACCAAGCCATGATTGAACGACCTTGAAACCAGAGACTTCAAATTCCCACACTGTTTTTGAAACAGGAGCGAATTTTCCGTCCCCAACGGTTATGGTTTGTGTTGGCTCGTTGTAACTGTATTCATTCGGGTATTTGTCTTCGCAATCTGATACAGCCACGGTGCATTTAGCGGTGCCTGCGGGGATTTTCCCTTTGGGCCGGTCTTTCAGAATTGTAAAGACGCTCGCCATAAGTATGAAGCCAGATAAGATATTTGCCGAATTCGGCCGCTTCGGAAAAAAGTTCTTTGTTTTTTGTCAGAGGAACGCGGACTTCCCGGTTGACAAGCTCGCTCTGAAAAACGGCGAGTGTATTCAGGATGTGCGAGAAGGCAGTACACGTACCCTGCGAGGTCTTCGGGGGTTATATTGCCAAGGAGGGCGAGCAAGCCAGGGAGGATGTTTGGTTTGTCGGCCTCCCTGTCGAGATAAAGTGGAATCGCATCTTTTGCGCCACGGTTTGAGAAATGGTGTCGATCAGGTATTTCGTTGCAAGTGGTAAGGGCTGGTCCCGTGCCTAAAGGTGTTGTGAGTAAACTTGTAAGATACACCTGCTTCGGGCCATGAGCATACCACAGGGCTGGCCTTAGATAATCTCCCAAGCGACTGTCGGGAATCAGCCACTGTCTATCAAACGAGCGGTATGCGTATCTAACCGGGGGAATTAGGTCCTTTTCTTCAACGATAATAAAGGGAAGGCAACTCTTCGTGTTGATTCAGGACACTGTAGTATTTTCCTGTTACTTCCTGTCGCGAGTTTCTTTAAATAACCCCGCTTTTGCTTTCGATGAAGCAAAGTTCCCCCATCTCAATATGAGAGTATCATAGTCAGGCGCTATCGGCCACGCGCGCTTAACCTCAACGCCGGATTGCTGCCAAGGAAACATGTCAGTGATTCCGGCCATTGCTAAAATCACCTGTACTTCCGGGCGAAATGGCGCTTGCCATCCATCCGGGGCCGTCTCCCATTTCAACCCACTCTCAGATCGCACTTTTCCCAAAGCTTCCAGTTTTTCATCCCTCGTGCCTTCAATCTTTGTATATCTCACGGCCGCTGGAGTATCCGGGGCTTTCGGTTTTTTTCTCCATGCAACAAAAATCGCCACGGGTGTTTGAATGGCGAAGACATTCTTGTCCTTTCTCGTCCCGTGGCCTTCGCCGCCCAAATCTATCACATCGATACGGTCGCAGACCCTTCGCAAGTGTTCACGTACGCCGGAAAAAGCTTCGCCGTCAATATAGCTTGAAGCAGTGATAAACGAAACAATACCGGGGCCAACGGCGGTTTTGTGCTCAAAGACTTTCCACATCGCCCATCGGATAAAGTAGACGTACTGGTTATAAAGATTCTTCAGGTGAACACCATATCCCGCTTCACGAGCCGGTTTTAGGAAGTCTTCTAAAATAGGTTTTTCTTCTTTTCCGCCGTATCGAACCCATCCGCCTGTTGTTTCTTTGTTGCTCCCGTCTTTTTTGGCGGATTCGTGGCGGCCATAGGGAGGGTTTCCAAGGCACACGAGCACATGCTGTGCCTCTTTAACTTTCAATGCTCGCTCGTGTTCCTGTGCGATGGGTTTGTGGAAAAGCGGTGGGGCCGGAGGCTTTATGTGCGGCGATTCAAGGGTGTTGGTCAGGTAAATACCTGTGCCTGTGTCTGGAAACGACACTTTATACTTCATCAATGCTTGCGAAAAACGCAACTGTGCAACGGCATAAGGGCCAACCATCCACTCGAATCCATGAAGATTATGAATGAGCATGCGAGCGCCCCCTTTTAAGGCCCCCGCACCTTCTTCCTTTTCTACACGGCTCAATGCATGCTCTATGATGGCGAGCAGGTATGTACCCGTGCCTAGGCCCGGATCGAGCGTGGCGACCCCGGTTTCAACAAATCCCATCTCCTTCCCGAATTGGTTTCGCAGGATTTCGTCTGTCAAACAGACCTGACATTGAACCACTTCAAGCGGTGTATAGTAAACACCGGCCTTTTTCCGCAACTTAGAGTCGTATGCAGCAAGAAAGTCCTCATAGAAAAAAAGCCATGGATCAGCGGTTTCACGTGTTGCAGTGAGGGCCGTGCGCCGCACTTCATGAATGACCCTTTGAACAAGAGAAAGAGACGTACTTATTTCTTTTCTGGCTTCTTTATCGGTCAGGAATTCAAGCGAACGGGACAAAAGAGAGTGATGCTCTTCAAGCGCGTCGTATGCGTTTCGCAGATCAAGCACGTTTGCCTTTTCAAGATGGGCAAGCAAAAGCGCAAAAATCACCGTCTGTGCATAGGCATCAGCAAAACGTAAATCATCCGCATCAGGGAATAGGAGATTCCTGATTTCCGTCTTAAGGGATTGCATCGGAGAAGTTTTGTCTTTAAGGGCATCGATTACATCGTCGCGAACGAGACGACAAAAAGGCGCAAGATACGCGGCAAGCTCTTTAGGTCTTTCCGGTACAATCGGTGACCACGACGTAAAGGCGGCAAATAGAGAAAAAAGCAATTTGGCATTCTCATCAGTTATAGCCGCCTCACCGTCACGGCACACATCGCCGTCTAACCGGATGGTCTTGTCTACAAATTTTCCATCCTGATACAAGGTCCATTCATTCGCGCTTGTGTAGAGAATATTCGGAAGATTCTTAAAGCGTGACCATTGATCAGCATCATGACCCTTATACTTCTCTGGGTTCGCGCCTTTTTCCGGCTCCTTAAGTTCAATATAGCCGACAAGCAAGCCATTGTCTTCAACTGCGTAGTCAGGGCGTCCAAGACGTTCGACAGAAGATTCATCTTTCAGAACAATGTTGCGCGCAATCAGTTTTCCGTATGCGGTGAATAACTGCTCGACAGGGGATTTTAACTGTGCTTCGGGCTGGCCCGCCGTTCTTGCAGAGAACTTAGCCGTTAGCGTCTTCGAGAACCGCTGTAATTCCTCAAATATTGCCTGATAGGGCAAGTCGCCTTCATCTTTTCCCTCGATTGGAAAAACATCGGGTCGCCCTACTGGTCGACCACGCCCAACTTGAGCGGCCAATTTGGAGCACACCAGCATTTTGGAAACGGGGTCGGGAACACAGTTGACTAACGTGACTTGGCTACTTTCCCCGCCCTCACGTTCTCCGCTCTCGCCATACGCCTTAATCATTACCATTATCAATGTTGTATAGCAAGAAAATCATTCCGCCGCTCCAGTTCAGGAAGGAGGGGTTATCTCGTTCACCTGCAACCTCGCCTCTGCCCTTCCACCCTGATCAAAGAATGCCGCTTGAAAGGTACAAATACGGCAATAGTAGACAAAATGTATTATTTTGTCCCATGTTATGGCTGAAACACTTTTGCAGGATGTTTCCGAAGCTTGCGCCGGAGTGAGCCATTACGACTCTGGAGGCTCCGAGGGAGGTAATTTCAGGACCGGCTGGCCTTCCATCTCTCGATAAGCGAGTTCCTTCTTGACCTCGTCAAGCTGCTCGAATGTCTCCTTTACCTTCGCGTCGGGCTGCTCTTCCGCAGAAGCAACAGGAGCAACCGAACGAATCTCAATTTGGATTCCGCGCTCAACCCGCGCGATCAGAGATTCCAAGGCCCATGTAAGAAGGCTCCTAAGCTCGGTTCGCCGCCCTGCCTGTTGCTCTTCGGGGCCAAGAAGGCGCAGAACCTGAGATTCAATTGCCTCGGTGAATTTCTCATTAATCTTGTCATCAAAAAGCCCCTGTAGTTCTTTCTCCGTATGAATCTTCAGATGCTGCGTTTCCGCCCGCACCTTTCTTATCTGCTCGACTTCCCCCCAGAGACCAACGGCCCACTTCGCGGCAAAACCAATCGCCGCGATTGTGACGGGACTTAGCCCGAAGAAAAATTGTGGATCAGTCGTCGATATCTGCCTCACCTCCACCTGTTCAGCACGCCCCTCACTGACAACTTCGGAAAATATACGAATGATATGATTTATAGCGCCAAGCTCCTTCACGAGCAGGTCCAATTGGTTCTTAAAAAAGTCACGCGGGATGAGGAAACCCACCTCGGCAGCGCCCGGCCTGATCGAGCTTTCAGTGAGGCCTATAGCGTTCATGTTCTCACGTATCGTTCTAATTTGAGACAGGTAGGTGTTTCGTTTGGCGATAAAAGCCTGAAGATTCTGATTCACCACGGCTGGCGTGATTGGGTTCTTCTGTATCCATTCGTCGATTTTGGCCATAAAATCGTCCACGAAGAACTCCGTGGCCCCAATTTCCTCCATAGCTGTGGCTTGTGCGGGAAAGAGAGTTCTGAGCTGAGCGTCTTTAGTCCGCAGTTGAACCAAAATACTTGCGAGATTATTCTGCAGGGTCGTATCTGAAGGGCTTTGAACCAAGCTTGCGACATGTGTGCTAAGCTGCTGAAGTGTATTTTGGACGGATAATTCCTCTTCTGCCTTAAGGAGTGTCCCGATAAGCTCAAGCAATCTTGAAGTGTTCATAGCGTTTGCCCCTTTTTAACAAAATTGCTTCCCGCACACGCGAAAAGTGACGCTATTTCCCTGTTCAGTATACCATCGATACACCTATTTTGTGCAACAGCAAGTTTACTTTATGGGACAAAGCATGTTAATCCGTCTACAGTTCTTGGGGGAGAGAAGGGGACGTTCTTAAGAAAGGATTCTTGAGAAGTAACTCGCTTTTCGGTGGATTATCATAATATGCTGTATCCAATGTCCAGTAAATACGGCAACATATGGTTATGCAATCCGGCGTTATTTCGCAAAACCGAGTTACTTCTCAGGAATCAGAAAGTAAATAACCTGCCTCCATACCCTTTCTCCAGTGGCTCATAGTCCCCGTTCCCGCAAACATTGCCAATTGTAACACTCCCCATCGGCACGGTCGAGTAAAATCTATAGTACTTCAGGAAGGAGCCCGCAGAAATCGTGCCCTGCCATCTTTCGCCCATTTCTGGGTGGGGAAAAGTTACCGGCTCCACCTACTACTGGGGATATCTGATGCTTTTGGATTCTCATGGAGTGCCATACGTAAGGTTGCAAAACAGATTATGTGAGCCCGACGTGTCGCCACCACTTCCCCTCCCGTGTTCATCAGGGATGACAGGGACATTCACTTCTTTCACTTGCTGAGCCGTTCCCCTCCGATCTGCCCATCTTTTCATTATCATTCATGTTCGCGGAATGCAACACAAACTTGAAGACCCTGTCAACGCAAAGTAGAAATGTCCCATTCCTGAGAAGCGCTATCCCGACTTTGGTCGCGCCCTCTCTTCGGCGCAGGGTTAGGCTTTTGGCAAGGGGCACAATGCCCCAATCACAGACCTGGCCCCAAATTCTTCGTTCATTAAAAGCATTGGATACTATCACACCTATTATGAACTTTTTTGAATTTTATGACGCATTGGGGCGACAGAAGACGAGTGGCGGGTTTTGATTCGGAATTGTCTTTGCAATTTACTTTTATGGTTGTTATTGCGGTTTTAGGTTGTTTTCCATTTGTTTGTTTTCCACAATCACATCTGACTTCGTATGTGCAATTATTTTGTTGTTCTGTTGATGTGAGTGAGCAGGTATTGCTATCGATCTTGTTTGAGAGCTCTCTGGAATATTCCGGAACAAAATTCTCAGAAATGGCCCCTGATATACCGGCAATGCCGGCTAGAGCTTGAACGCTCGGCATTAACATTAGGGTGCCAATGACGATCATTCCGACAACAAAACAGATTGTCTTCCTCATAATTATCTTCTCCTTTAATTTATTAAATTTTACAGTATATTATGCACTAAAGTCTGCCAAACCGGAATAATCTGCCAAGCCTGTCCGCCATGACCCGCAAGGCTAAGGCTTCGGCCTTCGCAATAGCCCGGAGGGCCATGCGGTCACCCATTAGAGGGCTTGCAATCATACATTTGCCCCAATCGCCTCCGCCTCAGCGCATACCGTCTTGCATCCGGCCCCTGCCTACTCCACTATTCTTACCATTTGAAAGTGAGCTGTGCAACAAGAAAAACAAAAATGTGAATAACAGGAAGCAGCCCGCAGAAATCGTGCCCTGCCATCTTTCGCCCATTTCTGCATGGGAAGAGTTACCGGCTCCACCCACTGCTAAGCTATTGGTCTGGGAGCCGAGAATCACGCATTACCGTAAAAAAGGGAGGTATGTTTAGCTTCCCTGTTCTCACGAATATTCATAATCAACGACAACCCGGTCCGCTATTTCACTCAGAAGTTTCTTTATCCTGATGTGATGGGGATGATTCCTGTACCTCTCTAATGCTTCCACATTCTCAAAACCGGACACTTGTGCCAGGTCATAAGCTGTGCTCGAAGGGAAAGCTTGCTTGCCAATACTCCACTCGCGCACCTCGGGAATAGATTGTCCCATAGCAAGGAGCGTATTTATGGCATTCTGCCGCTGTTCTTCTGATACTGAGTGACGAAACTTATAGAGAATTACATGTCGAATCATACTTTTTCCTCCTTTTACCGCCCCACATCTTTTTTAAAACTCATTATACATTTCCTCCGATTCTACGCCCTGACTGGAATACGATCAACACAAACCGACTAAACGGTGCCATACGACAGGGTTTCATGGCACATAATAATAAATATACGGCATAGATGAACGCAGTGAGTAGTCATTGCCACGTAAAAGGTGAAAGAATCAGAAAATGAGCTGGATCACGGAGTTCAGGAAGAAAGGCTCGACAACTCGCCGTCGCCCATCGTCATTTTTTGCAGGCTATGCTTTTTGTCACTCCTGGTTGTCACGCTTCCATGTCACTCCTGGTTGTCGCCACTCCTTGTCACTTTGACAGGATAGGGGAAACGCGGGAAAATCTTATGTTATAAGGCCGGGCAGCCATTTCGAGAGACCCCGAAGAGATGACACAGCCCGGCCGCTTGAGCCGGTTTCGAGAGATCCCTTAGCCGGCATCGCTCTTTGACAATCGAACTCCGACAGTCGTGTCCGATGACGGTGCCGCTCAGCCGGGCTATCAGGCGGGGCACCCAGCTCCATATTGCGTTGCTGGGTCGCACCCGGCCGTTGTCGTTCACTCAACACTCAGCACTCAACACTCAGCACTCAACACTCAACACTCAGAACTCAGCATTTACTTCCCCCCCCCCCCCCCCCGAAACCGTGCACTTTCGTGCACTTTCGTCAACCGGCGAGAAATGTGCACTCAAGAAGGCAAAAAGGGGTAAAATGCAGGAAGAAATGTCGAAAAACAGCCGTTTTTGCGCTGGTTCGTTTACTTCAGCGCCGGATCGGATGGGGCGGTAGGGGCGTTGCTTCCTTCCGTACATTCTCATTCACCGGGCAGCACGTCAGCCCTTTTTGCCGCCGTTCCTGCAAGCGTTGCCGATTGTCACGCTCCCCATCGGCACGGTCGAGCAAAATCTATCCTTCCAGGAAGACATGGGTAATGGGTGTTCAGGACGTTATTTTCGGTTTCCCAAAGGGCACAATAAGACCCTTTGCCCATGACGTGATTGCGTTCCAGTTCCTGAAGTCTCCCTCCGGTATCCCTTTGGCCTGCATTTTAGCCTTCATCACCATCCGAACCACCACGTTCAATTTGCCGTAGTCGAGGACGCCGGCGAAGAACCCGGAGTCCACGGGCCGCACCTCGGGTGCGGCCTTGAGCACGGGCTCCATATAACTTTGGGCGAGCTCTCGGTTCTCTGGAGTGTCTTCGCGAAGAGTAAGGCATGTGAGGAAATAGGCCACAGGTATCCCTTTCAGAGCCTCGCGGTTCCTTTGTGCAAACTTTATCGCGTCGGGCAGCCACGACGCCCGGTCTACCGCGCTGCCGAGCACGACGGCGCGGTACGGGCTTACATCCTCTGCATGCTTCGCGAGGCGTGTGTCGACGTCGAAGCCGGCATCGCACAATGTCCGTCCGATAGCCTCTGCCACGCCGCCGGTGGTCCCGCAGCGGCTTGCATACGCAACAAGGATCTTTTTGCCTGCCTTGTCCCTGGAGTTGCAGCTCGATTCGGCGAAATCGACTCCGGCGGCATGTGCTTTCCCCACGGACAGGGTCCTGCCGCCCGGCACAAGTAGACTCGCAGCAAACCCCGCCAACACCGAGCCCGCCCACATAAACTCTCTCCTCGTGAACGCTCTCATCGTCTTTCCTCCCGGCAAGCGTCCATAGCAGCCATCCTTTCCCGAATCCCGGCCATTACCTTCTGCTTCTGGCCTTTGTCGAGGGTCGAATAGAAGGATGCAAGGAGGTCGAGGTCATTCTGCAGGCTTCCGGAAACGCCCTCGATCTTCTTCTTCATCATAGCATTCAACGCCGCAACGTCGGGCGATTCTTTTGCCAGCTCATTGCGAACGATCTTCTTGAACTTCTTCCTGTCCTCTTTAGCAGCCAGTAAGTGTTCTTTCAAGTGGGCGCGGAGCTCATCGTACTTTGTCTTCTGGGCGGGGGTCAGATTCAGTTCCTCTATCTTACCGTCCAGCCGCTTCAACACGAAACCGGGCATATCTCCGTCGAACCCGTGGCAGCGATGGAACCCTCCACCGAACGGGCCGAAATGCGGGCCGCAGCAAGACTTTCCTCCTGCTCCGAATACCCCGGCAATCCCCAGGCCCGCAAAGACCATGATGATAACTATTGTACCGCCGATAACCGCGAAACGTCTTTGTATCTTCATTGCTCCCTCCTGATTTTTTTATGGGCCGCCGCCCACGCTAAAAACAGGATAACGCCGGAATGCTAAGACAGTTTTGCGGATATGAAAAAAAGTGTAAGATAGATGTAAAAGAGTGCAAAAAGGGGTGACATCCGTGGGGAACAGAGTTCTAATCATTGATGACGATGAGAAACTACGCAAGCTTCTTGGAGAGTATTTGAAAGATCACGGATTTCACACCACCTGCCTGGCGGACGGCGCCAACGTGCTGGGCGTCCTGTCGACAGATTCACCCGATCTGGTCATACTGGACATCATGCTGCCGGGAAGAGACGGGTTGGAAGTACTCAAAGAGATCAGGAAGGACCACGGGTTGCCCGTTATCATGCTTACGGCCAGGGGAGACGATACGGACCGCATCGTAGGGCTCGAGCTGGGCGCGGACGACTATCTGCCGAAGCCGTTCAATCCCAGGGAGCTTCTTGCCCGAATGAAGGCGGTTCTCAGACGATCCGAAGACAGAGGCGGCGGCGAAAAGACCCGACACAACATTATCAATGCTGCCGGGATCTCGCTGAATACGGCAAAGCAGACCGCCGTCGTAGAGGGCAGGGAAATGGAACTGTCCACCGCGGAGTTCAGGATTCTCGAAGTGCTCATGAAGAACCCGAACACGGTGATGAGTCGCGACCAGCTCATGACCCTTGCCCGCGGGCGTGATTTCACCGCCTTCGACAGAAGTATTGACGTTCACATCAGCAAGCTCAGGTCCAAAGTAGAGGCCGATCCCGGTGCGCCGAAACGAATAAGGACGATATGGGGGGCAGGCTACATGCTGGTGGATTCTCCGTGAAGCTCAGGTCCACGTATACAAAGATATTCCTGTCCTTTCTTGTGGTTCTCTTTATCACGGAAATCCTCGTCTTCTTTCTCTTCATCATGCTTCCTGCGCGCCATTTCGCAGTCCGGTTCGAGGAATTCGTCAAATCAAAGGTTCAGTCGGTCAAAGGGATTGCCGAGGAGAAGATCCTGTCCTCTCCTGATGCCGAATTGTCCGAAAATACCCTTCTCAAAGAATTTATTACGGATTTCGGCAGGCTTTCCGGGGCGCAGGTATGGCTGACACGACGTGACGGCAGGCCGGCGCTGAAATCTTTTTCCGGTGAACCCCCTGATCTGTCTGAGGTCTCTGGAATTGGCCGCCCCCGGAGGCACAGGTTTTTCAGGCTCCATGCCCTCAGAGATGTCGATGTGCACACTGTTATTCCCCTGGAGCCTTCGGGAAAATATGCAGGAGACCTCCATATTCTCTTCAAGAGACCGGCGTCCTCTCCTCCCAGCGGCCTTTTTGCCGTGGGCCTGCTCATGATAGGCACTATTGTCGCCCTGGCCGCAATTCCCGTTTCCCGGCTTATCACCAGACGGATCAGACAGCTCCGCATATCTGCCGCCCTGATTGCGGAAGGGGATCTCTCTCACAGGGTTGTCGTGCGGGGCAACGATGAGATCAGCGATCTTGCCCGGACGTTTAACGACATGGCGGACAAGGTCGAAGGCATGATAAAGGGCCGAAAAGAGCTTACCGCAAACATATCCCATGAACTACGAGCGCCCCTGACAAGAATTCGGATTGCGGAAGAACTGCTTCATGAGAAGGCGGCGCAGGGAGTTGCAGGCGCAAAGGATTTGGCGGGACATCTCGACGGAATTCGGGAAGACATAGATGAGCTCGACGGCCTGATCGGTCGCATCCTGGATTTGTCGAAGCTGGATATGGGACAATCCCCGCTCCGGCCCGAACCTCTCGATCCATCTGATCTGATAAGAGAGTTGATGGAGAAATTTCATCCTGTCATAGAACGAAGAGGCTTCCATGTCGCCGCCGATCTTTCCCGGGGCGGATCCTGTCTTGCAGACAAAGAGACGCTGCGCCTTGCGCTCATAAACGTTCTCGATAACGCAACCAAATTCTGTCCGGATGGAGGAGACATTTCTGCCCATGTGGCGTGGACGCCCGATGCGGCCGAGATTCGCATCAGGAATACCTCTGAGGAGCTGTCCCGGGAAGACCTTTCCCGGATCTTCGATCCCTTTCACCGGTCAAGACGATCTGCTGCCGCAGGTTCGGGATTGGGTCTGACCATCGCAAAGAAAGCAGTCGAAAGACTCGGAGGCACGATCGAGGCGGCAAACAGGGAAAGAGGACTCGAGATCATGATAGCCCTGCCGCGACAGTGACTTCCCTCCCATGGTGGAGGTGGATAGTTGGGGGCGCCCTGTACATCGGGGCGGTGAGGGACGCCCATTGAATTATGATTCTCTCCGTCACCGCCGGAGCCGATTGTGTACGTGTCGGGCCGGGGAAGAAAGCGACGACACCCAAATTCCGCCGCCGCCCGACGCAACCGACAAGATAAATCGAACAAAGGAACCATTATGAAAGAGAATCTGACGGCGATCGACATCGTCGAGAAAAATATTCCCTTTGTCGGTCCCACGCACCATTACGTGATGCAAGGCTCCCGTCGCGTCTAATCGTGCTTCTTGAGGTCTAAGTCAACTTTATCTGCAAGGTCTTTCCGTCTCAAGAGAAAGGGACGGTAGGAAGCAATGTCCTTAGGGTTGTCAGGAACCAACGTTGTCCCTGGAGGACGGTAGGAAGCAATGTCCTTAGGGTCTTCAAGGACCAACGTTGTCCCTGGGACCTTCAGGGAAGCAACGTCCCCGGGACCTTCCTTCGCTTGCTTGTCCGGGGAGTTTTTTCCCGCCCCTGCAACGTCCTCCGGTGTCTTTTTCTTTTGAATGGCCTTCTGCGGTTTCGTCGCTTGTACCTTTGATTTTGAGATTGTCGGCTTGGCCTTTAGTTCCCCTGCCTGGTCGGTGCGCGCAGTATAAGTTGACACAGGGGAAGGAACCGACTGCATTGCGCCTGTCCCGGCGCTTGTTGTCTCTGTTTTGGTGAAATTATTATATTCTCTCAGCACCTCGTCGGATATATCGATTATATCGATCGAGGGGTCAATAAAGAATATGGTAGAATCGTCAGACCGGCTTTTTTCGACAACAAGCGTATACTTATCTTTGGCGCCTGTACGTTTGATCACCTCCTTTACCTCTTTTACTATGTTTTCAGAGAGCTCCCGGTCTTTGGCTTCTATCTTCGCCTGGTAATCTCCGGATAGATTCCGGTAGTCTTGCAGCTTACGCCTATACTCTTTACCCTTTTCCGACTTTTCATCAAGAGCCATCGGGCCTTCTTGTTCTGCTGCGTGTTTCATGCTCAGCAATTCTCTCTCCCTCGCATCCAGATCCTTCTTTAACCGGTCAAACGTGCCTAAAAGGGTCTTTCTCGCCTCTTTGCCCTTTTCCGATCCAAGCGCAACCTTCTCAAGGTCAACAAGTGCCATTCTTGAATTCTGAGCATGAACAGAAAACGCGGAGACAAATAAGACGGAAAGAGCAGTCATTATCACAAAAACAGCTTTTTTCATATTGCCGCCAAAAATCCCCAACACCATAAACCTTGCCCCCATTTACTTCACCCTCTCGTAAATGCGAGAGTTGGGGCAACGTTGGGGACGCCCTTCGGATTTTCACATTCCATTGGGGGCCATGGGGTCACCCATTAGAGGTCACCCATTGGAGGGCAAATCATTCACCGCCCCGCACGTCAGCCCTTTTTGCTGTCGGCTCTTTATCCCCCATTATCAGAGAAATACCCCAAGATTACAATAAAATTATTTCGAGCGCCGAAAACGGCGAAAAACGAAAACTGCCTCGGTTGCGGGGACGCCCATTGTGATAGGATGGCGTAGTTTCGTTCATTCCGTTATTACATGCGGGCTCCTGCACCCGGGAAGGCAGGGGCTACCCGAAAGGGTTCCGTATGGTGATTCCGCCGATGCTGTGGCCCGAGGCAAGGTCCTCCGAAAGTAAGAGCGCACAGCCGGCCTTCCCCGCCGCCGTCACGATGAGAGAATCCCAGAAGGAGTACCCATGCTTCCTGTGAAGGTCTATCGCGTCCAGGATCATGGACCCCTCGACCACCACGAGGTCCCACTTCAGCAGGTCGCTGATTACCTCTCTGGCGGCGCCCGGCTCCATTGCCTTGGGAAGCTTCCGTGTCACCGTCACAAAGAATTCCTGCAACACCTGCGTGCTCACGACGCCAAGCCCGGATTCCCAAAGACCGGCAAGAATCGTTCGGGCGGTCCGGCGTTTGATCCCGGCAGACGTATCATAGGCATAGACGAGGACATTCGTGTCAACGAATATCCTATCGCCGCTCATGAATCTCCTCTCGTGTCACGGAAACCTTGCCGTTTGTGCCCAGGTCGAAACCTGCGTCAAGCAGCTTGAGCTGTCGCTCGCGTGCCTTCGCGTAGCCGGTCGCAGTGTTCAGGCGCTGCTCCAAACACTGCCGTACCAGCTCGTTGAAGGACTTGTCTTCCTTAACAGCAAGCCATTTCGCTTTCTTCACGAGCGTTTTGGGAAGTGACAGGGTAACATTCTGCTTTTCCATACGCTCCTCCTGCAAGAAAGATATCTACACGTAAATATGTGTAACACTATTTTCTGTGTATGTCAATCGATAGGGGGTACGTAAGCTCGATATCGCACGTCGTTCGGGGACAAAAACCGTGTAACGGAGAATCGCTCATCTTACTCGTCTTTCCAGTTCCAATCCCTGCCGCCTTTGAAGACGCCTGCGTTCATCTCGTTGCTGATAAAAAGATTGGCCTCCGGGAAGTGGCGGACCATGGCATAGTAGAAACAGCCCTCGTCTTCAGTCCTGGCTATCTCTTCTTCTGTCGCGATCAGATAATCTTTGGTGAAACTGCAGGATGAAGAGTCGAAAGACATACCCGGTTTCTGATGGCCGGGGATGATCACACTTGCGCCCATCTTCTCCAGCCGCTCGATATCCCCTATCCATTGCCGGCGCTCTTCCGCCGTCACCTCGCAGGTAAAAGGGTGGGCCTGGTTAAAGAGCACATCGCTGCCGTAGAGGGTCTTTATGGAAGGTATCCAGACGACCGAATTGTATTTCATGTCGCCTATGACTTCCGGAATGATCTCGATCCGTTCTCCTTCCAGCTCGAAATAGTTCCGGCTCAGGGGCTCGATGGCGACGGTCTTTCTGCATACATTCGTAGGCCCTATGACCTGTTCCCAATGTTCGAGTTTCCCAAAGAATTGCTTGTTGATGGTGCGGGCGACCGGGGCGAGCGCAACGATCCGGGCGGACGGGAAAGCCTCTGCGATGACCCCCAGGCCGAAGTAGTGATCGGGATGGGCGTGCGTCACATAAATCGTTTTGAGTTGTTTGCCCGTTTCGGCTATTTCCGCGATGACCCGATGGGCGTTCGACAGCGTCCACTGGGCGTCGATCAGAGCGGCATCGCTTTTCCCCATCACGATTACGGAAGCGACCTCAAAGCCTTTTTCGTCGCTGAAAAAGACCTTGGTAGAGAGCGAATTCGATCCGTGGCTGTTGGTTCTGACTTCCATGGCACCCTCCATCCGAAATTTGATTCCACTTAAGCAAGCAATGGAGCGGCCCGCAGTCGATTCCCGATTCGGTCTGAGCGTGGATGCTAAGGGAACCAAGCAGGGGACCCTCCCCATGCCCACTATCATAGCCCGTTTTGCATGATAATTTCCATCCGGCAAGGACTCTTCCCCGAAGCGCACAGGTCCCCGCATGGACCCACCTCCCGTTACGCCACCCGCACCACAATTATCTTCTTGCCCTCTTTCCGCTGATGAGCGATCTGCTCCTCCACGGGAGGCAGGTCGGATGGTACGACCGAGAAGCGCCTCACGCGGATAATCAACTCGCGTCCCCTCGAAGAGGTCCCGCACCGCTCCTCCAGCTTCTTGAGCCTTCTTATGATGCCCATCCGTCCCTCCTATTCTTTATCGCTGGAAGGAAGTTTCCCGATCCGCGATCCGCGATCCGCGTTTCTCAATTCCCGTCTCCTACCCGTCGTCTCTGTCCGCTATCGCAGATTCGAGGCGGGCCAGCCTCTCTTCGAGCTCCCCCAGCTCCTTGGCCTTCAGGAAGCGGCAGATGACGTCATTTGCGGCGACTCGTCGGACCCACTCGTTCTCGGAACCCAAGAGGTCGACGAGGACGTCGACCGCGCCGCTCAAACCCCTCTGGAGACGCTCAAGGGCCTCGGCGCCGGCCGCATCCCGGCGCTCTTTTAGCGCGTCGGCAAAACCCGGATCGTCCCTGAGCCACCTGTAGTAGAGCGTTTTGCTGATGTCGGCTTTCCTGCATGCCTCCTCTATCGACCGGCTCTCCAGGACGGCCAGGATTGCACGCTCCTGTTTCCCGCTGAGACACGAACCATTGTTCTTTTGACCTTTCTTGCTCCCCGCATCCTCTGCCATGACTCACCTTCCGTAATCCGGTCTTTTGCCGCCTCAAAAAGTATGACCGGTTGCGCATTTTCTGTCAAAGTGACAAGGAGGGGTGACAACCAGGACCGACAAGGAGGCATGACAACCAGAAGCGACAAAAAGCAGACAATGAAATTTCTTCTCGCGAAATCTGGCGGTCAGCCCGAGCATGCGCAGAAAAGCGCCTCGGTTTCTGCTTCAGCTTCTGTTCTTCAGTTTCAGCTTCTGCTTCAGTTTCAGTTTCAGCTTCTGCTTCAGTTTCAGCTTCTGTTTGCTCATGAGCAGCTCATGAAGATTTTAGGAGAATAGAGGGGCCTTATCGGCTCAGTTCGCGCTCCAGCCGACGCGGGTCGTGACCCTCACCCTCGGTGTGCCCGGCGGCAGGTTGTTCACCGCCATAGAGAAGCTCCAGTTCCGTACGGGTGGGTTGTAGACGGTCCCGGTGCCCGGCCACTTGCCCTGGACCTGATTGCTCTGCCAGAGGCAGACGAGTGAGCCGTTGTAGTTGTAGTTGACCCCGCTCCAGTTCTCCAAAAAACGCATGAAGTTTTCGAGGCCCCCGCTGTACTGGCTTCCCGACGTGTTAATGTTGCCCGACATGACCGCCGCGTTTACCGTGGTCTGTGATGCGGGCCGCCCGCCGATCGTCGTGCCCGATGTGTAGGCGTCGCTCCAGTTGTTGGAGAGGATCGTGAGCGCGTCGGAGATGATCGCTGCCGGCGCCGTGGATAGACTGTTGTAGTCGCCCTTTACGTACACGGGGTTTGGTGTGGCAACGGTAAGACCCGCCGCCTGTCCGTTCACCTGGTTTTGGGGCAGGGTCGAGCCGTTCACGAGACGGACCGCGCCGTTCGTGCCGGACGTTGAGACGTAGAGTATGCCCGGGTCACTTCCCGTGGGAGGAGCAACAAGGGCGTTCTTTGCCGGGGCGTAGGCGGCAAGGGCATTCATGTCTATATCAAGGGTGTTCATCGTCTTCCCCTCCCGGTAATCGTAGACCGCGCCTGCCTTGACCACGGGGTTGTAGTTGTTTGTGGAGTTGCAGCCGGGGTCGATGATGAGGGTACCGCCTTTCTTATAGCCCGTGTTCTTGCTGCACCAATTCAGGTTGTTGCCTGCTTCGTCGTAGCCCACGCCGTCAATGATCTTGAGGCCCGCCTGCTGATACATGCTTCCTGCCCCGGTGCCGATGACGTCGGCTGGGTTGTTCGTGGGCATGGGGATGTCCAGGGGCGTAATGCCCTCGTACTGGGTCCTCACACCGCCGTTCCAGGCGCCGGCATAGTGCGACTCGACCCAGTCCGGGGTGCCGTTGTGGTTGGTGTCCGCCACGCTGTCGTGGTTCATGGGGGGATAATCCGTGGTATTGAACGTCGTTGACGCTCCTGTTTTATAGATATTTGCGGCGTTGACCGCCTGGGTGCTGTCCAGGCGGTAGTCGAATATATTATGGGCGGTGGTGACGTTTGAATTGATCTGCAGCGTCGCGCCGTTGGAACCGAGGTAAAGGTCGCTGTTCGAGTGGATCCATCCGGTGAATGTCATGTTGGCGCCGGGGAAGATCTCCAGGATACTGTTGTAGAAAACGCCGAACTGGAATATGGGGATGAGCTGGTCCTCCACGTCTACCGTCACCGTGCTCGCCGCATGCGTTTTCGCCTCCGTCGCGGTGGAGGTGATCCTGTAGGTCTGCACGTAGGCGGTAAGCCCGGCAAATTTGCCCGTGGCCGGCCTTTCGATTACGGTCGGTCCGCCCGACGGCACGGTCGAGATGGCCGTCGTCCAGGTGTAGCCCGATATGGCAGGGTCCTGCGGGGCCGGTGTGACAGGGTTGAGCGTCGCAAGCGCCCCATAGAGCTGGTTGTAGGCGAGATTGGCCCCCGCCTCGGCGGCGTAAAGGGCCTGCATCGAGCCGACCTGGTTCGCGGCAATGCCGATATCGGTGATAATATTCCTGTTCGCCGCGAGACCGAGGACGGTGAGGAGCAGGATGAGGATCATCACGATGAAGACCACGAAGCCCCCCTCGTTCGCGCGGGTTGCGCTCCGCGTGGACCGTCCCTGCGGGGATGCGCCTCTTTCGTTTCCTCTCATGACCCCTCCTTCTCCCCGGCCTTTAAGGCCGTGCGCACCGGCCCTGTCTTTCCATGCCCGCCTAACTATTCCGCCGGTAGACCATATCCGTCACCGTCGAGGTGACAGGCGCGCTCACGCTACCCGTCGAACCCGTGAGGCTCACGAAGAGCGCCTTCGGATCGGTCGCACTCGCGGTGATCGTCATTGCCGTGATAGTGGAGGCGACCGCTTGAGCCCCGTTGCCGTCGTGCTGATCCATGCTGAGGACGCCGCCCGTCACCGAATAGGTAACCCACCGCAGCGGATAGACAGTTGCCTGGGCCGGATGGGTCAGGCTGAGGTTCGCACTAAGGGTGAGCGTATCACCGCTGATGCTCGCCACCACCGCGTTCTCCACGCCGGCGATGTTGATATTCTGGGAGGCATTGAAACTCGCCCCCCCGCCGGTCGCAAGGGTAAGCGTGTTGGTCCCGCTCGCCGCCTGCGCATTCAGCGTCGCGGGCGTCTGGCCGCAGCCGATGATATCGACGGAGGTGGCGGTGATATTGAAGGGGTTCCAGCTGTTTGCCGCGTTATACCAGGCGCTTGCATCCTGCCCACTTATGGTCGACGACTGGGGGCCGAGACCCGCAGCCATGATATCCCGCGTGAGGTCCTGGAGGGCGGCTCTCAGGTTCTGCTGCATCTCCGAGGCGCTGTCCTGGCTTCCGTAGGTCCTCTGTTGGGTCGCGGCGAGCGACCAGAGACTGAGCGCGAGGATACTGCTGACGGCGAGGGCGATCAGGAGCTCGATCAGGCTGAACCCCGCTACACCTCTGAGACGACCGTGCTGAATGTGAGTGTCTGTCCTTTCCATGTTACCTGCACGTTTATGGTGACGAAACGCCCCGGCGCCACCCCTGCCGGGGGGTCGCTTCTCCAGTAGGTGAGGGTCATGCCGGGCACCGCGGGACAAGCGACCTGCTGGCCGGCAGCGAGACTCGTAGGGAGCCCCATGATGGTGACGGCGAAAGGACTCAGGATGGGGTCTTTCAGGGTCTCCATCTGTGCCTGCGCCTGGGTCGCGGCGATCATCGCCTCCCTGCCGAAGGTGCCGCCCCGGAGACTGAAAATCTGCATCTGGGCCAGCATGAGGGCGCTTAAGGCAAAAAGGAGAATCGCCACGAGGACTTCGAGGAGGGTAAAGCCCTCATGGCGCGGCAAGAGGCCGCTACGGCCTGATCTGGACAATCTGCACCCTCCCTGTCGTTGCCACAACAACGTTCCTCTGGTAATTTACGGATGAAAGGCTCGCCGTCATTGCGGGTGTCGCCAGGCCCATCGGTGAAAAGGTAGCGGTCTTGTCGCCGTTCGTCGAAAAAGCGAGGGTGACGCCGGCTTCAAAGCCGGGGTTGGCCGCAACCGAAAGCTGGCGGGTGCTGCCGATCCGGTTCCACGTCGATGCGACCGGATTCCACCCCTGCACCCAGTATTGGTTATTTGCCTGATTGAAATAGACCTGATAAAGGACATTGTCCGCAACGGCCTTCATTCTGGCGAATTGCAGATCGGACATGAGCTGCCGGGACGCAGCCCTTACCCGGTAGTCCTCGACCCAGCGGCCCACTGCCAGGCATCACGACCGCTCCCAGAATCCCGATTACGGCCATCGTGACGAGGAGCTCGATAAGGGTAAAACCCGGGATGGGGCGCGGGGAACCCTCTCTCTTTACGGTATCAGCTCGGTGACATCATTGATCACATTGGTAAGGGTGCCGTTCTGGTCTATGGTCCAGGTATCGAGCGTCGCGTCGCTATCGATATTCCCCCTGGCCTGTGCGGTAAAGACGGGAACGGTCACCCCGTTTACGACGGCCGTGCCGGCACTCGTCACGGTAAAGGCATAATTGCCGTAGTTGTTCAGCCACCCATAGGGAACGAGCGCGGCCGTCTGCGCGTTCGTCGCGTATGCCCCATTCTGGAACCGGTAGATCTCCTGTGCCTGCGCCACAACCATGAGCTGGCGCTGCGCGTCTGCCTGGCGCGACTGCGCGACATAGCTGCTGTAGACGGGCAAGGCGATGGCGGTGAGGATGCCCATGATGGAGAGGGCGACCAGCAATTCTACCAGGGTGGTTCCTCGTTTCCGCCTCTGCCGGCCCCTGGATGGACCCGCGACGCACGCCGGCGACTCCCGACGCAGATTGCCGGTCACCGTCAGACGTACTTCCGCCGGCATTTTTGCAGGAAGGGCTCGCCATTCTCGACTACGTGCGCTCAAAGATCCTCTCTCGCCCTTTCGACACCTCTCATCGCACAGCTTCAACCTTAAGATGCAAAGCAACAAATATGCCGTTGTGCGTGGAATGCTTTCGCGCCATATTCCATAGCTGTTGTGAAGAAGGACGATGGGTCATAAGGTGGGCGCTTACGGCATAGCGGTGCCGAGCCCGCACACCATCGGCATGGCTTCAGAGACCGCCGCTTTATGATCAGGCAGGGTGTTTAAGCTCCATCGGCGATCGGCCGAAAACATGGCATGGAGACGGGAGCAGGAAGCCAATGAATGTTTATCTGCTTTCCCAGCATAGCCTGGGAGTCGGCCATTTGAGCAGGACCTCGCTCCTGGCTGGAGAAATAGCGAAGATACCCGGCGTCTCCGTGGTTCATATCTCGTGTGGTCCGTCGACCGGAATAATTTTACCCAGGCCGGACGTGTCGCTCGTCGAGCTTCCCCCCTTGATAGTCAGCGATCTCTCTTCCACCGAGCTTGTACCGACCGGGAGAGGCGAGACCAGGCAGGACGTGGAAAGGCAGCGGGTCCGCATCGTAGAGGGCCTGATGGAAGAACGCCCTCCCACTCTGTTCATCACCGAGTTCTTCCCCTTCTCCCCCCATCGGCTGGACGGAACCGTCATGCCCATCCTCCGCGTCATAAAGGAGAGATATTCGACGTGCGCAATCGTATGTTCAAGCAGGGACATACCCGTGTGCCACGGCGAGTCGCTTCCGCCGGAAAAGGTTGCCTCCATTAGCTCTATTCTCAATACTTACTACGACCTGCTTCTGGTTCATTCCGACCCTGCTCTCCTGAGCCTCGCCGATATACCGAAGTTGCGGACTTTGAAACTCTCATGTCCTCCCGTCTATACCGGCTATATCTGCGAAAGACGCAGTACCACGCCGCAGCCTGCCGTGACGGGAGGGAGGAGAAAGATCATCGTCACGGTGGGCGGGGGACGCGACGGTCATGACCTTATCGACTGCGCTATAAGGGTTGCAGCGAGGAAGAAAGACTACCTGTTCGAGATCGTGTGCGGGCCTTTCATGGAAAAAAGCGTGGTTGAAAAGATGAACCAACGTGTCGCATGTGTGGCGAACGCACGTTTGCACTGGTACGTACCCAACCTCAAGGAGGCCATCGCCGGGTGCGATCTGGTGATATGCAAAGGGGGCTACAATACGCTCATGGAGACGATTGTCCGCAGAAGAAGATGCATCTCCATCCCGAGGAAGGGCTCCTACGAGCAAAAAAAACGGGTGAGGGTCTTTTCCGCAAAAGGGCTGCTCACCACGGTCAAAGAGACAGGACTCACGGCAAAAGGCTTATCGAGACTGATCGACGAGGCGTTCGACAGCGGCTATAGACCCGCCGCCCGCGTAAATACGGATGGTCTAAAGAACACCATTTCAATCGTACAGGACTTGCTGTCATCGAGCGCCGGGGGCATTCTCCCGTCTCATCACGCCCTATAGGGAGCACCACTACCTCGATACCATCGGAATAGCGTCCCTGCCGGGAATCCTCGGAAGTGTGCTGCCGTAGGGGGACCACGAACGAAGCATGATAGATCGTTTGAGCCGACAGGCCGCTTACCTGCCGGTGTCGCGTATCTCCGCGACGATCTTTTGTCTCTTGCCCTTCCTCACGATGGTCACGTCGAATCGATCGGCTGATTGGAGGGAGACCCAATTCTCCTCGAATTTACCGGCAGGTACGCCGTTAACGGCGATAATCCGGTCTTTGGCTTTGAAGCCTATCTTTTCCGCGATACTCCCCCTGTCGATTTCGACAAGCTCGTAGCCTGAGAGGCTCCCGCCCTTGTCGACCCTCGCCTTGATCGCCACGGCGGACAGAAGGAGTACGTTGTCCTTCCTCACCTCGTCCGCAAGGCCTCGCGATATGACAACCACCTTTCCCCGCCTGGTGATCTGCCGCGCATAAGAATACGTCTTCTGCCCGCTTGCGGGGGACTGGCTCCCGCCCTGCTCTGCCGTTTGGTTGAGAGACTGCGCGACAGACGGGTCGGTCGCCGCAAGGCAGGTTATTCCGGCCATGAGGTTGCACAAGACAAGGGCGGCATACGACGGACACCAGGCATCGCAGCCATCCGGTCCGAGCCCCCATCGCAAGACCCCTTACCGCCCCCGACAGGTACCGCAGGAACGCTTCCCTTTTCTTTGTCGATGGAAATGACATACCCCATATTATACTCGATTAAGAAGCAGAAGGGGCAGCTCACTTTTCTTTTGTTTTTCTCGAAAGAACGACGGCAGGCGACGGGGAGCCGTCGAGCACTTCTTCCTGAACTCCTCAGCATGAGGACCTCTAAGAATGGTAAAGAGTTCAAGTGCGCATTCCTGCGACATAGCAGAGGGGAAAGTAATTCTGTAAGGCAACGAGTGGAGAGCATGATATAATAAGTGCATGAAAATTGAGTGGGACCCCGGAAAAGCAAAGTCCAATTTCAGAAAACACGGAGTCTCTTTTGAGGAAGCCTCAACCGCCTTGGGTGATCCCATGGCTGCAACCGGCGCCGATCCGGACCATTCGATCACAGAGGATCGATTCATCACGTTTGGGGTCTCAGAAATAGGTCGACTTCTCGTGATAGCTCATACGGATGAAGGCGACACAATTCGAATCATAAGTGCCCGCAGGGCGAGCAAAGGAGAACGAGAACTATATGAAGAAGGATAGAGAATCCGTCAAAGAAGAATTGCGCGCCGAATACAAACGGTCTGATTTCCCGGGCGGGCTGGTACGGGGCAAGTACGCAAAACGAATGCGGGACGCATCGAATATCGTTGTTCTCAGACCGGAAGTTGCTCGGGTCTTTCCCAACGAGGAAGCAGTGAACGATGCCCTTCTGTCGTTAATCGAACTCGCAAAGAAGACCACACGCCCCACAAAGCATCCGGCCAAAACGCCAAAAATAGGAGATAAGGGACATTCCTAAGGCGACGGCAAGGAAGAACATGAAGAGAATGCAAAAAGATCCAAACATGCTTGAAGACTATGATTTCAGCAAGGGCGTTCAAGGGAAATACGCAAAACGATATGGGGAGGGAACGAACGTCGTAGCCACCGAGCCGGACGTTGCGAAAGCTTTCCCTGACCACGACTCCGTAAATGAGGCTTTGAGATCCCTGGCGGAAATCATTAGAAGACAAAAGAAACTTGCATAACCCAGGGGGGAATGCACTGGATCGGCCAGAAGGCGACCCGTACAAGGGAGGCGGGGTCAGCCCGTGACAAGAGACAATAGGAAAAGATACGAAACACACAAGCCGGCGATATTATAGGTCTTTTAGAAGATTCCTGTCCTCAGTCAAGGGCCTGTTGCCCAAACGGGCTTATAACCTGGAATCATAAGTTCCCCGCCGCTCCGGACAAATCCGGGGCTGCCAGACCGGCAACCGGCGCTCGTCGGTCTATGAAAAGACAACAGAAATTGATGGAGATCCATACTGCCCTTCCCAAGGTCGTGGAAGGGGCGGTTCTTGCCCCCTTTGTCGGGTTTATTCCACACCGGATAAGCGTCTGGATATTCTGGATGGCCGACACAAGGCACTCCTGTATGAATACCTTCCAGAGCCCCCGCCACCGGGCTCGATCAAAGCTAAACCTGGTACTTCGGGCAAAAGAGCGCTCCATCACGTATTGACGCGTCCGGAGGTCTCTTTTTGCTTTATAGCTCTGCGCGATGGCGGGCATATGATCCAGGTCTTTCTTCCTGACATGGCGTTGTAGCGATCTCCCGTTCTTGTCTCGCGTGCACCGATTGCGAAGGTTGCAGGATCGGCAGTCTGCCTTTAACGCGGCGTACTCGGTGGTCTGTCTGTGGACGTGGAACGTTCTCTTTTTCAGCAGCTTCCCTGCGGGACATTGATAGCTGTCGCTCTTTTCGTCGTAGACAAACCGATCTTCCGGGAATATGCCTTTTCGGGAACTCGTCTGTTCGTTCAGGTGTTTTACCACCGGCATGTGGGCTTTTATCCCTTTATCGCGACACACAAGAAGATTCTCGCTGGTTCCATACTGACTGTCGGCGATTACGGTATCGACTTTTTTGTTCGTATTGATCTCATGGGCATCAATGAGAGAGGCCATTTCGTGTCCCTCGTTGACTGTCCCTTGGGTTGTCTTCACGGCGGTGATGACTTCGTGGAGGGGATCAACGGTTCTGTGCGTCTTATAGCGGAGCTTTGCCTTATCTCCGGCATGGCGGACGATGGAAGCGTCGGGATCGGTGGCAGAGATATACCGGCTGTTCACTGCCCCCGTGTCGGTCAACCTCGACTCCAGTTCCCGATACCCTTCTTTCAGGTACCTTTTGAGAGAGTGGGTGTCGATGACCGAATTATTCGAAGCGTTCGCCTCGATGAGACTTGAGTCCATAAAGATCTTCGTTCCATCGACCAATCCTGCTTTGACGCACTGCAAGACAATTCGCTCGAAGAAGTGCTTGAAGACTTCCTCACCCCATCTCTTTCTCGCCTTTGAGAGTACGCTGTGGTCCGGTATGGAGGATTCGATGGTGTAACCAAGAAACCAAAGCCAGTCCAATCGCTCGGGAAGAGTCTCCATGAGTTCCCTTTCGGAACGGACATTGTAGAGTATAAGAAGGAGCATGAGCTTGAGCATTATAGGGGGAGGAACGGAGACGTTACCGTTTTTTCCGTAGGTCTTCTCTACTTCCCTGTATATGAAATCGAAGTCGACAAGTTCCTTGATCCTCCGAAGGGGGTGGTCCTTCCGGATCCTTGTCTCAAGCTGAACGTGGAAGGAAAACAGGGGGTCATTCGGCGGGGGGTGGTAACCCATCATGAGGCGTATCTCCTTGTCCTGAAGCGCTCGCAAACTTTACCACACTCCCCGACCAATGTCCAGATAATTGTATCTGTTTACGTACAATACCTCCTTTATTCCGTTCCGCCTTGTGGGGAGATCGGGGTTTGGGCAACAGGCCCTCAAGGGCTGATAATCATCTAGAGGGCACCACCTTCGCATAGCATGTGCTATGGTGAGGGTATCCAACCAACTCATAAGGAGGTGCCCTATGGAATTATACGGAGGAATCGATCTGCATTCAAACAACAGTTACATCGGTATCGTCAACGAGGAGAACAGGGTGATGTACAAGTACCGTCACAGGAACGAGCTGCCCCTTATCCTCTCTGCCCTTGCTCCCTATAAGAGCGAGCTCAAGGCGGTAGCGGTAGAATCGACCTTCAACTGGTACTGGCTCGTCGATGGTCTGGCGGATGCCGGTTATCCGGTCCATCTCGCCAACCCCGCGGCAATGAAAGAGTACAAGGGTCTCAAGCACAAGGATGACAAGAAGAGCGCCCTCTGGCTTGCCAACCTCTTGAGGTTGAATATCCTTCCCGAAGGGTACATCTATCCCAAGGAAGAGCGGCCGGTCAGGGATCTCCTCCGGAAGCGCCTCCACCTCGTCCGCCACCGGACGTCCCATATCCTGAGCATCAAGAACATCGTGAGCAGGAACCTAGGGGCAACCATAAAAAGCGATGACATCAAAACGCTCACCGAGAAGGACGTCGAGAGGCTTATCTCGGACAACTGCCATAGGCTCGCGATCATGGCAAGCTTAAGTACCGTCCACCACCTTACGACCCAGGTTGACCAGATCGAGAAGACCATACTGGGGAGGGTCCGTCTCCGTGATGAGTTCAAAGGCCTGCTCAATGTCTCCGGCATCGGTACTATCCTCGGGCTCACCATCATGCTGGAGGTCGGTGACATACGCCGGTTCGCCGAGGTCGGCAACTATGCTTCTTATTGTCGCTGCGTCACGAGCATCCGTACGTCCAATGACAAAAAGACAGGGGAAGGGAACAGGAAGAACGGAAACAAGTATCTGTCATGGGCATATATAGAAGCGGCGCATATGGCGAAACGATACTACCCGGCGATCAGACGATACTACGACAAGAAGGCGGCCAAGACGAATGACATCATCGCAATCAAGGCGGTGAGTCATAAACTGGCGCGGGCATGTTATTACATACTGCGAGACCAGGCGGTCTTCGATGAGACAAGGCTCTTCGGATGAAGGGGGAAGGAAACTACTTTGTGGGGTTGGCTCATAACCACCAGGGCTGATTAGGCGCCTTCCCCTTGTCATCCGATACCCGGCTTCTGCCCTTGCCGCGAGCCTTACATGGGTTGGTTGACAACCACGAGATTCAAGCTGAATGGACACGGCAGGGAACCGACGATTTTCTGGGTCTTCTCTTAAGAAGACAAGGGTTCATCTCAAGAACCTTGATCCCGATGGGTGACTGGTGCAGAATCGGCCCAGGGCCGGTCAAAGCACGACATGTGAAATAACGGGCGCAGGGACAGGTAAGGATGGCACAGAACCGTTGTGGTGTCATAGGTATACGCTACTGCAAAAAAACCGAGAGGTTCTTGCAGCGGGGAAGAATTATCTCTTGACAGCGTGCCCTCTAATGGGTGACCCCTCTGTCCGCGCTATAGCGCCGCACCCGGTCGTTTCGAAGAATGCCAGGCATAGCCTTCACTCTCTCGGAGTGTCCTTAATGGGCGGGCTCCTTCCTGTAATGGAGCGGCCGAATGTTTTTCTTGCAATCCAACATTACTGGTGGCTATTATTAACCATGTGATGGGAGCGGAGAAAGTGAATAAGGCCCAGAAAAGTAGCCTGTCCCCTTGAAACCACTTTAATCATGAAAACACAAAGAACCTGGTGTTCCACGCGATAAAGGAGAAAAGAATGACAGAGAGTGACATTGAGTCGCGGACGTTTCAAGTCAATATCCCGACAGAAGTCATCAATAAAATAAGGACTGTTGTTGCGGAAAAAGAAGGAGTTGAGCATTGGCTCAGGCGAAGCCCCTATACTGGAAAATCTGAGCCAAGCCAGACGATTATACTAAAAGGCAAACCAGGGGAAATCAAGTTGAGAGAAATAGACGGAGGCGGGACTGAAATATTCCGGGAGCGAATGATGATTTCGGTCAATCATGGCTTTAGAGAGTGGCCCCCGACTAAGATAGCTGAGTTTCTGGTCGATCTCCTTACTCAGGTTGTAGAGGCTGCTTATCAACTGACGACAACTGAAACTGCCCGGAAGTAAGGGTCTGATCTAAGACTCAGTCTTGAGAGGTAAGCGAGTTACATCTTTCAATTAACAGTACAGCCTTGCTCTTAAGTCTAAGAAGTATGACATCTTCTCGTTCAATTTCGTCATAGGCCACATAGCTTTCAAAAACATCAGCAGATACACCCAACACCTTTGCTATAGCCATTTTGGCATCTTTTGGTATTTTATCGTCTGTAGGAAACTTATTGGGATGACGTCGGTGACCGGTCATTGTATAAGAAATTTCGTAGCCGCCAGGCAATTCGCAAACCCCATGATACTCACCGCCCTGGTAGTGAGGAGCGTGTCTATAGGCGGTGTAGCGTCCGACTGTCTCTTGTTTTGCTTCTTCAACTGGTACGAGGCCAATTTCCTTAAAACGACTTTCGGGAATGTAGACGATGATTTTCCTTTTTCGGTTGGGCGTAATATCTTCCACATACATTCGGGCTACCCCCTCTATATAATTATTACTGAAGACATCATAGTCCTGAGTAGTAGATTCGCCTCAGATGCTATTATAACCGCCATAGTGAAGCCCGTCAAGGATGCGCAAGATGCTCGCTGTCTGACTAATTATGCTCTAAAGGTTAATCAACTCCGTGAAAAAGCACGTGTTGGAAATGGTAATCGATAGCTTCTGTTGACGCCTTTATCCAGCAGGAGTACTATTGTAGCAGTACAGGAGCAGCACACTTTCCCGCTAGTGGTGGCTCTTCCGGTCCTTTGTGCATCCCCTGATGAGGAAGCTGTTGGGAGGCCTCAGGGTTGCTGGGTTTGGAATAGGAGGTGCGGAAATGCGCGCGTTATCGACGAGGGACATATCTCTTGAAGATCTTCGGAATCTCAGCGCTGAGTTGGGGCCTGACTTTGAAATGGAGATCGACGAGCGCCAGACGGTTTTAAAGTCTGCCGCTCCTCCTTCGTGGGTGATGTTTTTTGCTGAGGCCGACTGGTGGATCAAACTGCTTGAGTTATGTGCAGGACTATACGTCGCTGAGATAGTCAAGGAGGCAGCAAAGGAGACCTGGAAGAACCGCAGTAAAATCCTGTCAGCAGCGGTCTCGGGCGGGAATAGGGTCAAGCAATTAGCCGTCGCGATAGGTAGCTTTCGGAGCCGTCTCGCCTCAAAAACGCAGATCGTAATTGGCTTACCTGTTCCAGATGATTACGACGGCACACGTTTTGAACTAGTCGGCACCGATGTGGACGAGCTGGCAGTTCAAATCGCTCTGTTCGTGCATTACCTTCCGGCGGTCGTGGATCTCATTCGTAAAGAGGGGCTGGGTGGTCATGGCCGCTCCGCTACGGAATTCGACTTCTGATGCTCCCTGATATGTCACTGGAAGTCTCATGGCAAGACAGCAAGCCCACTAAAGAAAGAAACGCGGGTACTAAAACCCGTTGGCCAATAAACGGCCTTTCAACGCCTGGACGTCCTGCAAAATCGCAAGACACCCAATGATCCTGTGTCCGCCTGGCGTAAGGCGGGGCTGAAGTGAGAATAGACTAATCATGCACATTTCCATCGGCAATCGTTAGTTTCACGGGCTATCGCGGCGTAAGGAGTTGCAGGTGAAGCAATGTAAAATGTAAAAAAAGAGGTTATGATTTTTTGTCACCCCTGGTTGTCACGTCTGCTTGTCATGCCCGGTTGTCGCCCCTCCTTGTCACTTTGACAGGAGAGGGGAAAACTGAGAAAATCTTGTGGCGTTTGCTCTTTGACAATTGAACCCCGACCGTGGGCCGGGAAGGGTCCTATTCCCTTGCCTGGATCCCGTCGTGGTCCTTCACCCAACACTCACATCTTGGTTCACTCAGGGGTTAATTAGTCCACATTTCAACATTTCAAGAGCGTCCCAAAGGCCTCCCCGGCCGGAGGGGTTTTCGATGGATGGGGCGGAAGCCGGGGCGGGTCGAGGCCGGAGCATAAATGGGCCACTGGCGGCCTCCCCAGCTCGTACGTGAGGCGTACGGCCTTCAGGTCAGTTCTTTAATGATGTGTTTCGCAAGATCCTCATCGATCTCATCATGGCGTGGGACGGGCTGCTTCTTGCCCGTTTTAGGATTTCCATACAGGTCGTGACGAGCTCCATGCCTTACCAGGATACAGCCGGCTCCTGTAATCTTCTTTATGAGTTGCTTCCTCTTCATACGCTGATAGCAAGCTCTTTGACTTCATAGCCCGTGGGTACGTCCTCCATGGTCATGAGGATGTATGCATCCCTCATGTTCTCTTCGAGTTCTTCCAGGGTTTCGCCCTGGGTCATTATGTCGGGATGGTCAAGTAATTTACCGACCCAAAACCTCTCGGTTTTCCAATAAATCATTTTGAGTCTGGCTTCCATGTTGTCACCTCTCCGTGCGTTTTCTAGAGCTATATAATATCACGAAAGCGACTTCTATGCCCAGTTGAGTTGTTGCCTCGATCCTGGGGTAGGCTCGGGCACAGCCCTGAAAAGATCCTTCACCGTCAAAACTAGTCAATCTAATACAAACGGTACAATTTCTTTGCTATTGCCCGTAAAATGGGCAAGAGAGAGAACCCCGACGTCCACATTTCTTGTGGCAATCCGTGATCCAGGTTAAAAGGTCGTATGCTGGACTCGCAGGTGAAGCAATGTAAAATTGTAAAGAAAAAAGGGTTATGATTTTTTGTCACCCCTGGTTGTCACGTCTGCTTGTCATGCCCGGTTGTCGCCCCTCCTTGTCACTTTGACAGGAGAGGGGAAAACTGAGAAAATCTTGTGGCGTTTGCTCTTTGACAATTGAACCCCGACCGTGGGCCGGGAAGGGTCCTATTCCTTTGCCTGGATCCCGTCGTGGTCCTTCACCCAACACTCAACACTCAACACTTTCTTCACCCCCCCCCCCCCCGAAACCGTGCACTTTCGTGCACTTTCGTAAACTCCCGCTTCGGGAAGGGTTGCGAGAGAACGGAATCCAAAGAGTGGTGGTGGAACGGTCCTGTAGAAAATGTGCACTAAAGAGGGTAAAAGGGGGCTAAAACGCGGTAATAGTGACAAAAAAGGGTCGTTTTTGCGCGAAGTGAGAGCGTCAGGGCACGAGCTCGGTGCCGGCGCGCCCCTCCAGGGCGTCCTCTATGGCCTCCACCGACGTAATGACCGCCCTTGTGCCCCCATGTTTCAGGAACTGGACGGCCGCCTCGGGATAGGCATGCCCGGCAAGCTCCGCCGGATATAATCGGGTGGCTGCCAGCGGGATCTGGGCGGCCGTGAAGGCCACCACCCGGTAGCGCGGGTTGTCCCTGAAATAGACGTTGAAATTGTGAAAATCCCTTCCCGAGGCGCCGGTGATGATCACCTTCTCGACGATCCGCCCTTTTTCGCCCCTCTCGCTCCCGATCATCTCCTTCCCCATTGGCAAGCGTTCTTATAATTGGCGGACAGCCTGGCGGCGTTATTACAAGTATAAGGGGCGTGGGGACTATTGCAAGGAGGGTGTGGGGAAGGGCCTCGGCCCTTTGATGTTATTGATCGGGGTCGTATTACTTATTGCGGGACCATGGTGATCCTGATCGCGATCGTGCCCGCGGGGAATTCGGGTCGGGAGGGCTCGGCATCGCCGATGTCGTCCAGCTTCCCGACGAAAGCGCGCGCCTTCTCAGCCTGCAGCTCCGCGGTGACGAGACTCCGATCCTTCGCGCGACTCTCTCGCGACGTTGCGTGCCCCGGCCTGGCGGAGGAGGTCCTCGACCTCACCGGCTGCCGACGGCACATCGACCACCCGCAGCGTCACATCGACCGGCTCAGGCGCTTTCGCGGCCCTTTTCGGCGCCGAAAACGCAGGCGGCGCCGCGGCTTTCCGCGTCTCTTTTTCCTCGGCCGCGCCCACGGCCCCCGGTACGACCTCGGGCCTTTCAGCCGATCTTAAGAGCATCGGGTTTTCGGCGCCCCTCCGGCTGCCGCCGGCGGGCTCGCCGGCCGGCGCGGGCGCAACCGCGGCGGCACCGCTTTCATCACGCCTCTGTCCTGCGGGCGGGCGCACCGAGGGCGCAGGCAGGGCTTTGGCGGACTGCGCCGGGGCCGCCTTTTGAGGAAGGGCCTGCTCGACGCCGGCAGCAGGCGCTCGGGCCTGCTCTTGCTCCGGCCCTATGCCCTTATAGATCAAAAATACGAGACCTACTATGAGCACCGTGGCGAAGGCCTGCAAGGGGATCTTCACACGCAGGGGGAAGAAGATCCTCCTGAAGATCCCGACCTCTTTTTCGGCCTCATCTTTCACGTGGGCCATTATCTTTTGGGCCAGCCAGGGCGGCGGTTCCACCTCTTCAAGGCCCTTTACCAGCTCCACCGTCTTCTTGAGGTCCTGAAGGACGGCTCTGCATTCCGGACACGAGGCGAGGTGTTCGGCCACGAGCCGCTCCCGATCGGGAGGGACCGCGCCCTCCAGGTAGGCCGAAATATGTTCCCGAATCTCCCTGCACTCCGTCATAAGTCTCCGAGCACGCCCTTGAGGCCGTTTTTCAAGGCGTCCCTCGCCCTGAAGAGCCTCGATTTGACCGTTCCGTCGGGTATGTTAAGGATATCACGTATCTCGTCGTAGGAAAATCCCTGTATGTCGCGCAGAACGAGCACCTCTCTGTACTCGTCGTCCAGGGAATCGATGCACTTCTGCACCATCGCCTGCAGCTCTTTCCGCTCGAGCTGCTCGTCGGCCGGAGGGTCGTTGCCCGGCGGATCGGGGACGAAGGAGCCATCGTTCGTCTGTACCGGCTCATCCAGCGACGGCCCTTCATGGCGGGACCTGCTTCTCGCCTGTTTCATGCGGTTTTTCGCGTGATTTACACAGATGCCGTATAACCAGGTCGAGAATTTCGCGTCTCCCCTGAACTTTCGGATCGACCTGAAAGCGGACATAAACGCCTCCTGCACGATGTCCGCGGTCTCCTCGTAGTCGCCCATCATCCTGTAGACGATGTTGAACGTCTTCCTCTGATATTTCTCGACAAGCACCCCGAAGGCATCGACGTCGCCCTTCCGGCAGGCCGACACGAGCTCGTCATCCTCATCGACTGCCCGGGGCAGTGCATCAGCTTTGATAGACATCTCACGCAAGCGGCTCGTTCCCCTTCACCACACATCGTACCACCGGAAGCCGGGTTGCTGCAAGAGTTAAGCCCGCTTATGCGCAATCGCACATTTTTCCGTCAGGCGAGGGGCCCCCTTACTCCCCATACATCACGAAGGCCGCCCAGAAAAAGGGATGCCCAAATCCTGTCCCCAGCATTTCGAGCTTCGCCCGGCGGAGGGCCTCCTCCTTTGGCAGGCCCTTCCGGATCATGTTCCGGTAGAAACGGACCATCGAGCTCTTTCGTGGACAGGTCGCTGACGCTCCAGAGGCTTGCCACGGCCGCGCGACTCCCTGCATACATTACCGCCCGCGTCAGCCCCGTGATGCCTTCCCCCCGCGACAGCGCGCCGAGCCCCGTCCTGCAAGCGGAGAGCACCACGAGACGCGCGTGATAATGGCAGTTCATCAACTCTCCCAGGGTCAGAAACCCGTCGTCCTGCTCTTCAGGGACCTGGCTGAGGACGATCGCCTGGAATCCCGGGATCGACGATGCCGTGGGCAGAGAAGTGGAGGTAGCCATACTGCGCCACGTCCTCGGCCACAGCCTCCGCCTTGCGGGCCTTCAGCCTCAAGAGGCCCCGCTCTTCCTTATGGTCCTGGCTGAATATCGCTTCTATGGCCCGGATCTCGTCACCACTGCCCTTGAGCCTGGACAGTCTTTCGCCCGTCTCCGCGAACCGTGTGCGGGCTATTTCCGCAGGCAGCGTCTCGCCTCTTCCTTTAGGCCCGCCCTGTTGTTCGGGCTTCCCCGCCCGGTAGCTCTCGTAATCATAGACAGGGTCTCCAAAACCCAGAAACCTGTCGCTCAGCCCTTCTTCGTGGTAGTACGTCCGCAGCACGGCGAGGACCGAGGCCGACTGGACGTACTTCACGAGGTGTCGCTCTATCAGGAAAAATGTTTTGCTCCCTTCCCGCCCCATCAGCATCTCGAAAGGGAGCCGGGTGAGTATGCCGTCAGGCACGAAGATCAGGGTCTTGCCCCTGATCCGGCCTTCGAAGGGTTTGACGAGGACATCGTAAAGTTGTCGCGCCATTGCCCGGTCGAAGGGCTCGCCCAGGGCAGGCGACTTTTCCGTATTTTCGAGCAGCCCGCGGACGCGCGCCTCCAGCTCCTTTTCCCCTATGGTGAGCTTTCGGGCCTCATATCCCTCACGGGTGACCGCAAATGCGTAGACACCGCTTTTCGAGAGAAAATATTCCAGGATGGCCTCGTCCGGCTTCAGCACCGTCTTCTGAAGCTCTGCCAGCGTCACGGGCTCCGGGTACCGGACGGATGCGTAGACAGGGTTCTTCAGGCGTATCTGCCGGCTGAGGTCCTCGATCTCCGACGACAGGCGCTCATGGGTAGCCTTCAACGCAGCAATCTTTGCCTGATCGGGCGGCGACGCGTGATATGCCTCGACAACGCCTGCGGCTGACGCGGACAGGGCCGCCTCCAGGCCGTCCCTCTTTCTCTTCAGCTCCGGGTCGATGCCCCGCTCCAGGTCCACCATCCCTTCGGCCAGTTGGTCGAGGAATACCCTTGCCTTCATGGCCTCGACATGGGTGAAGGCACGGTCGTCGAAGCCGGCGTCGAGCATGTAGCGGCCGGCCTCCTCATACCAATCGTACACCCGCTCCATGTAGCTCCTCTTGAATTCGAGAAGGCCCACCCGGCTGCGCACCCTCTCCAGCCTCGCGAGGCCGTCCTCATAGAGGGCGGCAGCCTCCGTCTTCTTCCCCTCTTTCACTGAAAGACGGGCACAGTCGAAGAAGGTGGCCGCCTCCGATTCCGGGTCCATGATCCTGCCGAAAAGGGCCCGCGCCTGCTCGTACGCGGCCCTGGCCTCTGCCATGCGGCCTTCGGGCTCGTGGAACGTTCGGGCCATGAACCTGAGGGCGTAGCCCATCGACTGGAGGTCTCCGATCGTCTCCCACACGGCGAGGGCCTTACTTAAGCTTTCGAGGCCGTCTTTTTGCAGTCCGAGAAGGGCCTCGGCCTCACCCTTGTGATGGAGCGCCAGGCCTTCCCATTCTCTTTCTTTCATGGAGATCGCGAGCTGAAGGGCCGCGTCCGCCCATTGCAGGGAGAGGCGGTATTCGCGCATCCCTGCCTCACCCCCTGCGATCCGGCCCAATTCCTCGTGGATCAGCGCAAGGGCGCGGAGCACGTACCCCTCTCTCCATCGATCGGCCACGCGCCTCGCCAGGACAAGGGCATCCTCTTCATAGCCGGCCGCCTCTAGGTAGTGGGCCCGCGCCCTCGCCATATCCCCCCTTGCCGCTGCATCGTGCGCCAATTCCGCCGTACAGAGGCCGAGATGGTTCAAGGCGCGGGCCTTGGCGGGTATACGGTCGGCCCATATGGGGATCCGGCCGGCGCTTTCGAGGGCGCGCCGGTGGAGGGCAACGGCCTCATCCAGGTTGCCGAGGCGCCGGTGAAAATAACCAAGATAATCGTTGTACTCGGCAATAAAAGCGGCATCGTGTGCTGTCTCGGCATAGAGAAGGGCCTGGCTGTATGCAAGATAGGCCCGCTCGAAGTCGCCTGTTGCCACGTAGAGGTCACCCAGTTGCCGCAAGGCCCGTCCCGCCTCCTGCCAGTCCTCCGGGAGCTTCAAGGTTGCAAGGGCTTCCTTGTAAAGCCCGGCAGCTTTTTTGCGGTCCTTTTGCCGCTCGTAGACATCGCCGAGATCGATAAGCGCCCTGCCCAATCCACGCCGGTCGCGGTTTTCTTTCGCAAGGCGGAAGGCCCGCTCATGCCAGCCGATCGCGGCCCCGTAGTTCGCGAGCTGACGCTCTGCCTGGCCGAGGACATGGAGCATGTCGCCCTGGCGCTCGACGTCCGCCAGGTCCCGGTAGAGTCGATAAGCCGCTTCGGCCTGGGGCGCCACATCATTGTAGCGGCCCTGTTTCAGGGCGGCCCGCGCCTCTGTTGCGCAGGCGTCGGCCTCTGCCTTCAGCCCCTGTGGCGATCCGCCGCACAGAGTGCGCCGGGGAAGACGAGCATCGACAGGAGGAGGAGAAGCGGAAGGCGCTTGCTCATGGGTCGGTCATACTCCCTCTCTTTGCCGAAGGCGAACCGTCTCTTTCGGGATTCGCGGCAAGAGAAAGCGTGAGAGCGTTCATTCTCTCGTCGAACCGACGCGCAACGTCAGGGGACATCCGCGTCTACCTATCTCACCGGCACGACGACACGAGTTCCGAACATCCCACCTGTTTCGAAAACCTGATAGACGAGTGATACGTCGCAAGTCCGAGGATCGGCCCCGTCCCACACCACCGAGTTGCAGCAATGCAGTGCTTCTTCGCTGCTCATGCGTTGACAGGCCGTGCCTGCTTTCTTCCGGCTGCGGGGGTCTTTGAGAGCGGCGGCGATCGCTCTGGACTGCAATTCCTTCAACTTTGCAGCCAGATCGGAGATCTTGGCATCGTTGTCTTTGATCTTGCCCGCCAGACTGGCGGTGTCTCTCGTCAGTTTTGCCTGACGACTATCGATGTTCTGCTGTGCAGTCGGGAATTCAGAGGCTTTCTTGTCGAGCTCCCTGTTCTTCCTATCGATAAACTCCCCCCACGGCTCGCACTTGGGTCTAAGCTGTTCATAGACGCTTCTGGGGTGGGAGCCCCCACATTCGGTGTTGTACCGGCTGATGGAACCCTGAAGCTCATCGGCATCCATTTTGAACTGCACCTTCGAATCTTTCAGTCTCCTCACAGCCGCTTTGAGATCGGTATCCTCCTGCTCCTGGCTTTTCTTTTCGGCAAGAAGTCTGTCCTTCTCTTTCACCAGGTCGGCTTTTTCGGCATCAAGCTTCGCACATTGACCGGCCAAATCCGACGCCCCTGCCGTTGCCGAAGGGGCCTGCGCCTGCGCAGCGTATATCGAGACGAATGTGAGCGCAAATACCGCCAGTACTGCAAAACATATCTTTTTCACCGTTGTCCCTCCTGGAAATTATTTCGCCATACGTCACCACATGTTTGCACTGCGAACCATCACTCAACCCTGTTTTTGCAGCAGGTCCAGCATCTCGGTGGCCTTCGCTGCGTCGAGGGGACCCGGTCGAGAAGAGGATTGGCCAATTCATACACGAGCGTCGACAATACGTTTTCATATCCCGGCTCGAATGATATATCGTCGCGTCCTTCCAGCAGATTAGCCCACAATTCGATATTATCCGCAGACAGACCACCATTCATATATCTTTTCACGATACTCACTACGTGCGATTTCGTGACGACAAACGTCGGTCCGTCATAGTCCCATTCGAACCGTCGAAGCGCCCGGCTACTCTCATCCAACGAAACAGCGCATGTGGCAAGCTTTTCCAGCGCATCGAGCCGCTCCTCGGGAAAACTCTCCGTCATATGCCTGCCCCCCGGCACCGGTCGCACTGTCTCGCTACTTCCAGCCGGCGACCCACTTCTTGATCTTCGATTTTATCCATGAAAAAAGGAACAGGCCTCCAATGAAGATCACGTAGAGCAAAGCGATCAAAAACATAAAGAAAAAGAGGCCCCCGATGCTGCCCGACGGTACACCCATGTAGCCGGCTCGGGCATGAGACGCCGATAAAAGGAAAAACAGTAAAAGCACTACGCAAGGCATGTGGGGGGCCGTCCTGCTCATCACGCGCTCACTTTCTCTTCCCATCTCTCACGCACCGCACGTACCAGAGGTTGCCTCCTTTATGGCCGATGAAGATATTGCCGCTGCGAAAGACCGTGCCGAGCCCGGCCGCCTCCTGGGTTGACGACGACCAATAGACGGACGCCTTGGTCCGGGGAAAATATGCCGCGTCGATGGTAGGCCCGGCTCCGGGACCGAGGGATCGACGAGGCTCATCAATTCGGCGTTGGAGGGCAGCCTCCAGTCGGAATAGCCGGCAAGGGTGAGTCCTCCGCAGACGCTTTTGGCGGCCGGGTTGAAGGCTGCGTCAGGAAGACCCGCCGCCACGTACCAGTTGTACCTGGCGCCGTCATCCTCCTTCTGCCACATGAGGCCCGTGTTCTTGTCCGTCACCGTGCCGTTGCCGTTGTCCGTGAACGCGCCCGCGTAAGCGCAGCCCGCCAGAAGCACAAGTGCCACAGCCAGAATCGGTGCCCTTTTCATGGGTCCCCTCCTTGGGATATCCTGTAATCCTTTATATAGCCTACCATTTTTGGCCTCGTGGTTCTAACATTAAGGGGCCGAGGCGCAAAAAGCCCCGGCCCCCGAGCCTTTAGCGCGCCGACGGAGAAGGTGACTGGTCGCCTCGGCCTCCTTACCGTCACCGGTCGCGGGGAACCGCCACTTCTTGATCTGATCGACGATGCCGGCCTCGTTGTCCGCGGCGCCCCGCAGGACCTTGACCGCCCTTACCGTGCCGTCGGGTGCGATTGTGAGCCTCACTACCAGTTGTGCGGCCGATCCGCTTCCCTGGTAGTATTTTTCAAGGGTATGCGCCTGCGCCCGCACCACCTTGGAGACGGCCGCTTTTGACAAACCCCCGGAGACCGCGATCTCCCCTACGGTGATCCGCGTTTTTGCAGCGGTTTTACCTTTGCCCGCCTGTGCCTGGACAGTCTGCTCCTGGGCACTCTCTTCGTACTTCCCGGCGGGGCCCGCCATCCGCGCATCATAGGCCGTAGGCATCCGTTTTGCGAGGAGTGCCTTCGGCCCGTAGCCGCCGCCCATCGACATGCCCGGCGAGGGGGCATAGGCCAGCGCCGGGAGGCTTCCGCCGCTGCCCACTATCCCACCCACGGCATGATCGGAAACGCCCTGCGGCAGGGGAAGGGGCTGCTTCACGGAGACGGGCTTGCCGTCACCAGCGCGTATCTCCGTATCGACTGCGACGAAAGAGGTGTAGGCCGTCAGGAGATTGTACTTGAGACCCAGGTCGGTCACCTCTTTGGTGCGCGCGTCGTCCGAGCGGAGTTTATTGTAGTCGGAGAGGAGGGCTATCCGGTGGCGCGCCCACAGGTAGCGCAGCGCCGCGTTGCCGGTTTTCGGCTGTGCCTTCGCGACGTCGATAGTCTCGCGGTAATCCCCCCCGCCTGAAAGGCCGGTGAGCGTGATCGATCCGTGCGCCTTCCCGCGATACTTGCCGAATATGGTGACCGGCCGCTCGGAGAGCACGTCGGGGATGTGGGGCGGCTCGACGTCGTAGGCGGCAAAGCCGTCGAATGTCACATTGATCCCGGTAAGCACGGGAGATTCGATGATGGCGCGGAACCGCGCCGCCTTCGAGGGCGCTTCCTCGGGTTTGGTAATGATAAACGGCTCGCCCATCCCGACCTCGGCCATCCCCTCGATGATGTGGCGGTTGACGCTCGTTCCGATACCGAAGGCAAAAATGTTGGCATTGCCGAGATTGTTCCGGACAAGGTCGAAGACCTCCTCCTCGACCTCGACGAAGCCGTCTGTCGCGATGACTATGCTCCGCGCATAGCGCTCCTGTTTCTTCAGGCTGAGTGCCTGCTTGAGGGCCGGCAGAAGCTCGGTCCCGCCCCCTCCTTGCTGCCTGTCGATGAGGCTCACCGCAGCCTTGATGTTTTCAGGGCTGGCGTGCACGGATTGCTCCGCCATCATGGACGAGCCCCCGGAGAACAGGATGACGTTGAAGAGGTCGGAAGGGCGAAGACCGCCGAGCAGGTCCTTCACCAGTTTCTTCGAGATGTCGAGCGGGTAGCCCCACATGGACCCCGATACGTCGACGATGAAGATATACTCGCGGTCGAGGACCCGGGTCTTCTTCACGCCCTTCGGCGGCTGCACCGTGACCAGGAAGAAGTTCTCCTTGTCCCCTTCGTACAGGAGGACCCCCGATTGTATTTTGTCGCCGTCGAGCCGGTAGCGAACGAGGTAATCCCTGTTGCCGCCGTGCTTTTCAGACTTGTCGAGGTCGACCAACGCCCGGGACGGCCCCTCGTAGGTCACGTTCACCTTGTGGGAAGGACAGGCAAGCTCTCTTATGGGCATACCGGCCGTGACGACAGTCTGTATGTCGAAGGCGGCAGTTGGCGCTTCCCCTTCGTGGAGGTAGGGGTTCTGCACCCAGCGCTCCGACGGGGCCGCGGAGGAATCGGGCCGGTTCGAGTAGCGGGGCCTACCACGGTCGGGTAGACGAACTCGTAGACCCCTTCTGTCGGAACGAGTGATTCGGTATACTTCAGCTCGACCTTCACCTCGTCCCCGGGCAGGATGTTGGCCACGTTCATCTGGAAGACATTGGGCCTTTGCTGCTCGAGGAGAGAGGCGCTTTTCCCCTGGTCCCTGGCCTGCTCGTATGCCAGGCGGGCGGCCTCGCGCTTCGCGATCCGCGCCTCGATGACCCGGTTGCCGATGGTCATCCGCATCCCGTAGACGGCCGCCCGTGTGGAGGCGGGAAAGACGTAGACGGCCTCCAGGGCCTTCGTGCCCTGGTTCCTGTATACCTGGGTGACGGTGACATCGGCGATAACTCCCGAGATAGACACACGGGCCGATGTCTCCTTCAGGGGCAGTTGATCGACAGAGGCGTCGTCGCTCTTGACGAAGAAATATGGTGAAAGGGTCCGGTCATCGGTCTCTTTCGCGGGCGGGGAGGCGGTCCTGCCGAAAATCGCGCCGGGGGTGATGCCCCCCCAGAGGGTGATGACTGCTAATATGATGAGTAGTACGGAGAGCCTTGCCGCATGTTTCATGATGACCTCCTTTTTTTGTGATTCTGTTCGATGAGACAAAAGGAGGAGCGGGAATGTTCCGGAAATGCGTTTTCAGGATTTACGGACATGTTCCGGAAATGCGTTTTCAGGATTTCCGGACATGTTCCAAATGCCCGGACATGTCAGGAATGTCTTGCGGGAAGACGCGTAACGAGCGGTGTGAGCGTGGAGGTCGTATGGTGGTCAGGGCATGGCAGGAGGTCTTATTCGCATCGTTCTATATACTCGACGCAGCATTCCTTTTTGCATATGGGTCGATCGGTCGGGCCGTAACCCCATTCACAGCACTCGTACCGTTTACATGTTTTCGTACATTTCTGGTTCCGTGGAGGCGAGGGGTTCCCGGGCAGGGGCCTGCGGTCCTGATCATCCTGGCGCGAAAGGACGCTCGGTGAATCGCCGGGAGAAGCCACGCCGGTCATTCCCACGAAGCTTATCAAAAAGGCAACGACCAGTAGAGCCGATAAAGGTGTCTTCATAATGTCCCCTCCATCTTTCCAGACGCCTATCAGAAAGTCTCCTTATGATGGGCAGAATACAAGACGTTGTCAAGTCCTAATTTCCGGACAGGTTCCGGGAACTTTTTCGCGCCTCCCTCTGTCTTAACCGGTTATGGAGGCATGTGATACATTGGTCGTAGTAAATTTCACGGGAATAGGGTAGAGTAAAGAATGATCTACAGTTCATCCAAAGAGAGGAGGAGTTATATGAAGCGCATCGGTATCATCGGTTTCGCCCTGTTTTTTGTATTCTTCTTTGCCGCCGGCCTTTTCGCGCAGCAGACCTCGACAGCCGGCCAGGTATTCGACAACAGCAGGCCGGCCACTGGCCAGGGGAACGAGATAAGCACAGCCAAGATCCCCATCAGTCTTCCGCCCCCTCCGCCATCCGTAAAGGGGGTCCCGGTTCAAAGCAGCGCGAAGCCGGCCGCGGCAGCGCCCGCAAAAAAGTCGAAATAGCGAAGGAGAGCACAAAACGGCGCTTCCACGGGCAGGCAAAGGAAGCGCCGCGACAAACGATCTAAAGGCCGGATACCGGAGGCGGCAATGAGGCGTATGCGGTCCATGTCAAAGGCAGGCGGCATCGGGCAGGGACGGCCTTTCGGTCTCCCCGTTTTTCTCATTGCCTTCCTCCTCCTCGCCTGGCTTATTCCGTCGGCCTGGGCAGCCGCTGACCTTGAAGTCGTCGCCGACGGCAACAACGCATTCGCCCTCGACCTCTACAGGGTGGTAAGGGGGGGCGCCGTAGGGGGGAACGTGTTCTTCTCCCCTTTTAGCATATCCGGCGCCCTTGCCATGACCTATGCGGGGGCAAGGGGCAAGACGGCCGCCCAGATGGCCCGGACATTGCACTTCACCCTCGCCCCGGAACGGCTTCACCCCGCCGTTGCCGGGGTGCTGGCCGGACTGCGCGGGGGCACCGGGGCGGAGCTGGCCGTCGCGAACGCCTTGTGGGGGCAAAACGGCATGCCGCTTCGGCCGGAATTCCTGGACATCGTGAAGACCTATTACCACGGGGACTTCAGGCAGGTCGACTTTATCGGTCAGCCGGACACGAGCAGGCGCACTATCAACCGCTGGGTCGAAGAAAAGACGCACGAGCGGATTAAAGAGCTGCTGCAGGCGGGGGACATCGGGGCGGGGACGAGGCTTATCCTCACCAATGCCGTCTACTTCAAGGGCAGGTGGTCGAGCAGGTTCGAGTCAAGACTGACGGCCAAAGAGCCGTTCCGTCTGATGAGCGGCAAGACCGTCCGGGTCCCGATGATGAGACAGCGGGGGGAGTTCGGGTTCTTCGAGGACGACAAGGTGCAGGTCCTCGAGCTGCCTTACGCCGGAGAGCGGCTCTCGATGGTGGTCCTCCTGCCGCGAGACGGCGCAACGCTCGAAAAGGCCGAAAAGCAGCTTACCCTGCAAAACCTGGGTACATGGCTTGCCGGCCTCTCCGAGGAAAAAGTGGACGTGGAGCTGCCCCGGTTCAGGACATCCCGCTCCTTCAACCTCAACGGGGCGCTCATCACCCTCGGGATAAAGGACGCCTTCGGGGAGCGGGCGGATTTCTCGGGTATGGCCGCAAAGGAGAAGCTCTCCCTCGCAGAGGTGGTGCACAAGGCCTTTGTGGAGGTCAACGAGGAGGGCACGGAAGCGGCCGCGGCCACGGCCGCCGCAACTAAGTCGGATACGGCGCGCCAGTCACGCTTTTTCAGTTTCAAGGCCGACCACCCGTTTATCTACATGATCAGGGACCGGCAGTCGGGAAGCATCATCTTTATCGGCAGGCTGATGAACCCGGCAGAAGGCTGAAAAAGGAAGGCGTCCTTCGGGACAGAGGTCCGGATGGATGACGGTTTCACAAAAACGGGAGATGCCGTCCAGACCCTTACCAATGTTCATGACCGGGGCGCGGTGCGGCTCTTCTTCAGGACCAGGGAACCGGCGGCGCCTGCGAGGGAGACCGCCACGGAGAGGAGAAAGGCATACGTGAACGTGCCCGAGGCGTCCTTGATGTAGCCGCCTACGACCGGTCCGAGGGCCTGCCCGATGCCGAAGAAGAGGGTGATGAACCCGAGGCCCGCGGGCGCCAGTTTTCCGCCTACCGCATCCCCTGCCGCGGCAGCCATTATGACGGGTATGGAAAAGGCCGCGATCCCGAAGACCACGGCAGACAGGTAAAAACCCGTGTAGTCTTTCCAGAGGGCGAGGACGAGATAGGAAAGGGCGAGCGTAAGGTAGGCGAGCATCGCTCCGTACCTCCTGCCCACGACATCGGACACCCAGCCGTAGATCACGCCGCAGAAGATGCTGAAGATGCCGAGGACCCCGAATATCCGCCCCGCGCTGACCGCGGGCACCTGCATCTCCTTGGTGAGATAAGCGACAAAAAAGGTGAGGTAGATGATGTAGGAAAAGCCGTACATGAAATAGACGCCCCCGAGCTTCCATATCTCGGGTTGGACCACGATGTCCTTGAAGGCGGAGAAAAGCGTGATCCTGGGGCCTGACGGACCCGGACCACCTTGTCCTTCCTCTCCGTACGGGTTCAGGTTCTTTTCCTTCGGGTTGTCCCTGAGGAAGGCAAGGCATACAAAGGCAAGCACGAAAACGATGATCCCGAGCATGAACCAGGCATAGCGCCAGCCGTTCAGGCCGAAGGCAGAGATCACGGGCGGGAGCATGATGCCCGACAGGAAGAGGCCGGTGCCGATGCCCGCCGACACGATGCCCGTTGCGAGGCCCCTTCTCTTTATGACGAACCAGGCCGCGGGCAGTGCCATGATGGGCACGTAGCTGCCCCCGTTTCCCGCCCCCGAGACCAGCCTCATGAAAAAGGCAAAGAGGAAGGAGTTGGCGAACCCCGTGAGAAAAAGACTGACGCCGATGACGATGAGGGAGACGAAGACGACCCTTCTCACGCCGAAGCGGGCGGCCAGAAAACCGCCGACGATCGCGAGGCAGAGGTAGCCGATGAAGTTGCCCGTTGCGATGGAGCCGAGCTGCGTGTAGCTGAGCATGAGCCCGTCCTTCATCGACGGGAGGATCACCGAATAGGACATCCTGCCGAACCCATGGGCAAGGATGGTCACGAGACAGCCGGTCGCCGCGATAATCCAGGCATAGTGCATAGCTTTACCTCCCCTTTTTTCCATTGTAGAAAAGTACGGCAGGCCGTGTCAACAATTACCTGTTACCACGGCTCCGCATGAAGTCAATCACATTGTTCATCCCAAAAGACAGGGAAGGCGGATTTCCGGGCAAGGTGCCGTTACCCCCAGGTCAAGGTCCCCCGTTGGTTACACCTGCGAGTGGCGCCTTTTAGTGTTTCAAGATTTTTACCGAATGCCATGAGTAAGGTGGCCACCAAGCCAAGGAGGCTCGGCATAAACGACCTTAGAAAGAATGCCACGACAAATTTGGTCAAGGTTTCAGTTGCCATCGCTCGAATCAAACAAGCCGTCGCCTTGCATTCCTGACTTGGGAGGTTTGCGCATCCGCTCCGGCACCTCGGGCAGATCATCAGCCTTGAAACATTGTCCGGCCACAACGGTTTTGAGAAATTTCGCCTGTTCGGGATAGCCCGCGGCGGTTGCCTCCAACACCCGGATCAGTTCGAGCAGTTCGGTCGTGAATTGGCTGGTCCAATGTTCGGGGCGTATATCGTCGAGCGGAGAGGACTTTTTGCCCGCCCCCTTCTTCATGCGGTACTTGAGCCATGACTGCACGACCTTCAGGCCCGAAACCTCGAATTCGTAGATCTCGGGCGCGACAGGGGCGACCTTGCCATCGCCGATGTGGAGCGTCCGCGTCGCGTCGTTGTATTCGAAGGTTTCGGGATAACCCTTGGCATCGCCGCGAACGGCCTTGGTGCATTTCGTCGGGCCGCGAGGGACGTGGCCCCGTCGTTTGCCCTGGGGGACGAAGCGCTCCCCATAGGTGTGCAGCCACAGCAGCCGCGCTCCCCAGTCACGGACTTTCTCAAAGAGCGCGGCGTCCTTCGTGATTGGCACGCGCAGTTCGCGCGTCTCCAGTTCCTTTGCATAGCGCGTGGTGAAGGCCGGTTGCGCAAGCGCCCCATAAACGTAAGCCAAAAAATCTTCCGGCGTCACAACGCGCTTGTACACCCTACCGAGCAGATCGAGAAGGCCGGGCAGGACATTCGCTTCTGAAGTGTCGGCGGTGCGGTAAAGGGGGAGAGCAGCTTTTGCGCCGTAGGAGCCACGAAAGTGGTCAAGATCAGGGATGAGTGCAAAAGCTGTAAGCGCGGGGCCTGTACCAAGTGGCTGAGAAAACAAGCTCGTCAAATAGACCTGCCGGTCGCCATGGGCGCGCCATAATCCGGGCGCGGGCCTGTCCAATAAGCGGGCATCGGCAAAGATGAACTGCCGGTCGAATGATCTGTAGGCGTATCGCGTAATGTTGGCGGTTGGGCGCGTCTTTCGCCTAATTCGGAAATCGGTTTAAGTTTGGCATCGGAAGGGGGAAGCTGAATTGCCGCTTCGTGCGACTTTGCGTCCCGTCGGCGAGTCCTTGAATAGCTTTCTCCGCTCATCCTTCGCCGACACTTAAGAGCGTTCGCCAGCGTTTCCTGAGCAGTCCTTCTTCCGGCGAAATGACCCAAGTCCGCCCTGCTTTGACGCCGGATTGCTGCCATGGCATTAGGTCGGTCAGGAGCGGCCAGTCGAAGTAATTGCCCTTGCCCGCCGGTCGGAAGGGCGCCTGCCAGTCTTCGGGGCAGTCCTGCCATTTCACTTATGTGAAATCGGTGATGGCGTCGAGCGCAGCGAGCTTCTCCTCGCGCGTTCCGTCAATGCGGGCGTAGTGAACCTTTGCGGGCTTGTCCTTCTTCGGCCTTGCCCGACCGGACGGCGACGGCAATGGCGACGGGCGTCTGGATAGCGAAAACGTTTTCGTTCTTGCGCGTGCCCCGCCCTTCGCCGCCAAGATCCAGAATCCAGATTTCATCGCACAGGCGGCGCATGTGCTCGCGCATCCCGCAGAAGGCGTCGCCATCGAGATAGCTTGACGCGCTGATGAAGCTGACCACGCCCGGCCCGCTGAGCGGTTTCGTGCTCGAAGACCTTCCACAGCGCCCAGCGCCAGAAATAGACATAAAGGTTGTAGAGGTTGTGGACGTCGGACGCCGTGGCCGGCGGCGACGGCGGGGTCGAGGAAATCGCGGAAGATGGCATCCGCTCCACTTTTCCCTGTCGCCCCAACGAACCCAGCCGCCGGTGCGCGCCTTGTTGTCTGCGGTGGCGGCTTCATGGCGGTCGTAAGGCGGATTGCCCAGACAGACGATGACCGGGACATTACTCTTGACCTTGAGAGCCTTGGCGTGCTGCTCGGCGATGGGCCGCAGGAAGAGCGCCAGCTTGGGCGGTTCGGTATGGGGGCTTTCGAGCGTATCAGTCAGGTAGACGTGCGTGCCGTCCTTGGGCAATTGCGCACCCCGGTCCCGCAGCGCCCGGCTGACGCGCAACTCGCTCACCGCGTAGGGGCCGACCATGATTTCAAAACCGTAGAGATTCGCGGCCAGAGTCTGTAGCTTGTCCCGGCTACGGCTCCCGCGCCCTGTTCGGCTTCGACGCGCCCAAGGGCATGCTCGATGACGCCGAGCAGGTAAGTACCCGTTCCGACGGCGGGGTCGAGCGTGACGACGCCGGGGTCTGCGAAACCCAGCGGTTTTCCGAGTCGGTTGACGAGAAGATCGTTGATCAGGCGGACCTGAGCGTGCACCACTTCAACCGGCGTATAGTAGGCCCCGGCGTCCTTGCGCAGCTTGGGGTCGTATGCGGCAAGGAATTCTTCGTAAAAGTAGAGCCAGGGGTCCTTGGGGCCTGTGAGCGTGGCAGGAGGTACGACGGCGATGACGCGCAGGAGCAAATCAAGCGACGCTGCCATTTCAGCGCGCGCGGTGGGATCGGTCAGCACTTGCAGGGCACGCGAAAGCAGGTTGTGGTGAGCGGAGAGGCCGGCCTCGGCACTTTCGAGGGTGAGCGGGTCGGCTCCTTCGCTTCGGCCCAGCAGCAGTGCGAAGGTGACGGTCTGGGCGTAGGAGTCTGCGAACTGTTCGTCCGACGCGTCAGGGAAAAGTAGTTGCCTCCAATCCCTTGCGAGTTGGACAAGAGGCGAAGTCGAATCCTTGAGCGCATCCATCACGTCGTCGCGCAACATTCGGCACAGCGGGGCCAATTGGTCGGCGAAGCGTTTGAGGTCGATTTTACCCTTGCGGTCGGTCGGAGGGATGGGGTGCCAGGAAAGGAAATCACGCAAGAGGCGTTCGACGGCCTGCGCGTCCTGGGGCATGGCGGCCTTTCTGCCGTCGGAGGCGACATCACCCGATAGCCGGACGATCTTGTCAATGATTTCGCCGTCGCGATAGAGCGCCCATTCGTTGCCGTCCGTGTAGAGAATGTTGGGGATGGAGGAGAATCGCTTGAATTGCTCGCGGTTGCGGCCCTTAAAGCGCCTGGCGTCCGCGCCGAGGCCAGGGGCCTTCATTTCGACGTAACCGGCAAGCAGCTTGTTCCGGTGTACGGCGTAATCGGGGCGACCGAGACGGTCGGGCAACGGCGTTTCGCCCGTGCAGACTATGTTCCAGCCCAAGACAGAAGCCACGCCTGCCATGAAGTTTTCGAAAGGTGCGCGGATTTGATCTTCCGGCTCGCCAGCCGTCAGTTGCGTCATCTTTGCCGTGACAGTCGCGCCGAAATCTTGCAGGGTGTTGTAAATAGAGACGTACTTGTTCATTCTGATGCCTACTGAAGTTCCTGTATGGTTATTCGTTACCTTCTAGGAGACCGCCTGCGCCTACGCCTGCCTGCATCACTATTACCATTTCTATTAGAGCCGTGCAAGAAAAAAGACAAAGTTGAGGAGTACAGGAAGAAGCCAATGGATGGGGACTGGCCGGCAATGCCCCCTATCGGTGGATGATTTCCTTTAAAGAAAATGGCTCACGATGCTTTTTGTCAGTCCTGGTTGTCGCTCCTCCATGTCACCCCTGGTTGTCCCCCTAGTTGTCACTTTGACAAGAGAGCGGCAAACTGAGAAAATCTTATCATGCCGGGCCTCGTTGAGAGGCCCTCAAGAGATGTCAAGGCCCGGCCCGCTCTTTGACAATTGAGTCCCGACTGGGGCCGGCTTAGGGCTATATTCCCCTGTCCGGTTGCGCCGGAGGAGTTCGCCCGCATTTACCGCCTTAGCCCGTGGCCGGTCGTGGCCGTTCACTCAACACTCAACACTCAAAACTCAACACTTACTTTACCCCCCCCCCCCCCCCGAAACCGTGCACTTTCGTGCACTTTCGTAAACCCCATTCTCGAAATGCCTTGCAAGAGAAAGGAATCATAAGGGGCGGCAGTGAGACGGTGAGTGAACAATACGTGCACAAAAGGGTAAAAAGAGGGTAAAAAGCAGTAAAAAGTGCCAGAAAACGAGCTTTTTTGCGCTCGTTTTGTTCGCGACGGCGCCGGCCGGCCGCTCATTTCTCTATTCGCCCCGGGGCCGTCATTTCCCTTGCTCGCCCTCTGGGAGTACGGATAATCTTTCGGCCGGCCGATCGCACGCTCGGTAGCACGCCTTCACCCCGCTCCGGGAAGTCCTCGCGGAAGTGGGCGCCCCGGCTCTCCTTCCGATGGAGGGCGCTCGTGAGGATGATCTCGCAGAGGTCGAGCTGGTGGCCGAGCTCGATGGCCTCCATCAGCTCATAGTTGAAGGTCCGCCCTTTGTTGACAATCGCCGTCCGGCAAATGCGGTCCTTCAAGCCCCGGATACCGTCGATCCCTTGTTTCAGGCCGTTTTCTTCCCGGAAGACGGACCCATGGTCCATCATGAGGGACTGCATTTCGGCCCGCACGCTTCCGGTCCGCTCATCTCCCCGGCGGGTCAGCAAGTCCGTGAGGAGATCCCGCACCGCATCGACGGGATCGGCTGCCGGTGCGGCCGGCTTTCCCTGCCGGATCTCCTCTCCCATGGCGATTCCTGCCCGTCTGCCGAAGACGAGGAGGTCGAGCAGCGAGTTGCAGCCCAGCCTGTTCGCCCCGTGGACGGAGACGCAGGCGCACTCCCCGGCGGCGTAAAGGCCGGCGACCACGCTCTCGGATTCATCGGCGAGCACGTGTCCGTCGCCGTCCGTGGGTATCCCACCCATCACGTAATGGCACGTGGGGGCCACGGGAACGGGCTGCGTGACCGGATCGATGCCGAGATAGATGCGGCTGAAGGAGGCGATCTCCCAGAGCTTCTCGCGGATCTTTTGCTCACCCAGGGAGGAGAGGTCGAGGTGGACGTACTCTTTGCCCTCGATGCCGCGACCGGCCCGGACCTCCATGAGGATGGCCCTGGAGACGACGTCCCTGGCCGCGAGGTCGTTTATCGCCGGCGCATAGCGCTCCATGAACCGCTCGCCGAGCCCGTTCAAAAGGTGCGCGCCTTCCCCCCGGGCCGCCTCGCTGACCAGGATGCCGAGGGGGTAGAGCCCCGTGGGGTGGAACTGTATGAACTCCATATCTTCCAGGGGGATGCCCGAGCGGTAGGCGAGCGTGAATACCTCGCCGGTAGTGGCGAACCCGTTCGATGTCGTCCGGTAGACCTTGCCGCATCCGCCCGCGGCAAGCAGGACCGCCTTCGGCCCTCAGGAAGGAAAGCTCGCCTGTGGCAAGGCTATAGACGACCACGCCCGTGCACCGCTGCTTTTCAAAGACGAGGGAGAGGAGATAATGCTCCGCGTAGAATTTGACCTCATGGCGGAGGCACTGGTCGTAGAGGGTATCGAGGACGACCCTGCCGGTGTGGTCCGCGGCGTGGCAGGCCCTCTTGACGGGCTTCTTCCCGTAGTCTCGCGTGTGGCCCCCGAAATTTCTCTGGGCGATCAACCCGTCCGAGGTCCGACTGAAGGGCACGCCCATATGCTCCAGCTCGTAGATGGCCCTCGGCGCGTCCCGCACCATGACCTCGATGGCGTCCTGGTCGCCCAGGTAATCCCCTCCTTTGACCGTGTCATAGAGGTGCCATTCCCAGCGGTCCTCTTCCTCGTTGCCCAGGGCCGCCGTGATCCCTCCCTGGGCGGCGCCCGAATGGGAGCGGGTCGGCAGCACCTTGCTCACCACGGCGACGTCCGCGCCGGGTGCGGCCTCCATCGCCGCGCGGAGGCCCGCGAGGCCGGCGCCGACGATCAGGATGTCATGTTGAAGCGTCATACTTCTGTTCTCTCCTCTGCTCGTCACTCTTCCTCGGGACTCGCCATCCTCCTCGGGTCGACGATCCGGTCGAACTCATCATCGGACACATAGCCGAGTGAGAGCGCCGCTTCTTTGAGCGTCAGATTCTCGGCGTCGGCAAGCCGGGCGATGGCTGATGCCTTATCGTAGCCGATCACCGGGGCGAGGGCGGTCACGAGCATGAGGGACCGGCTCACGCAGGCATCGATCTGCGATCGGTGGGCTTTCAGGCCCTTGACGAGGAACCCGGTAAAGCAGTCGCAGGCGTCCGCCATGAGGCGGATAGACCGGAGCACGTCGAAGGCCATCAGCGGTTTGTAGGCGTTCATCTCCAGGTGGCCGCCCGCTCCCGCAAAAGCCACGGCCGCGTCATACCCCATCACCTGGACCGCCACCATCGCCATGGCCTCACAAAGGGTGGGGTTCACCTTGCCCGGCATCATGGACGAGCCGGGCTCGTTGGCCGGGATGAGCAGCTCCTGCAGGCCGCACCTCGGACCGGACGCGAGGAGCCGGATGTCATTGGCGATCTTGTAAAGAGAGACGGCGACGGTCTTCAAGGCCCCGCTCGTCATCACGATGGCGTCGTGGGCGCCCTGGACGGCAAATTTGTTCGGCGCAAGGTTAAAGGGGAGGCCGGTAAGCTCGGATATGGCCTCGACCGCGCCTTCCGCAAAGCCCTTTCCCGCATTCAGGCCGGTGCCCACGGCGGTCCCGCCGAGGGCCAGCCGGTGCAGGCCGGGGAGGACGGCGGCTATCCGCTCCAGGTCGTCGTCGAGCATCCCCGCATAACCCGAGAACTCCTGGCCAAGCGTCAGCGGCACGGCATCCATCAGGTGGGTGCGCCCGGTCTTGACGATATCCTTCCACTCCCGCGCTTTTTCGTCGAGCCCGTCACGCAGTTTTTTGACCATGGGGACCAGGCGGTCCCGTATCGCGAGAGCGGCGGCAATGTGCATTGCCGAGGGGAAGACGTCATTGGTCGATTGTCCCATGTTGACGTGGTCGTTGGGGTGGACCGGGGTCTTCGTGCCCACTACGCCGTGTGCGATCTCGATGGCCCGGTTGGCAATCACCTCGTTGACGTTCATATTCACCTGGGTGCCGCTTCCGCTCGACCAGACCGATACGGGGAAATTGCCGTCCAGCTTCCCCTGCAGCCACCTCTTCCGCGGCCGCGATGATCCATCCGGCTTTCTCCGCCGGGAGCCTACCCAGACGCTGATTGGCCAGGGCAGCCGTCTTCTTGATAATGGCGAGGGCCCTGACCATCTCTTCAGGCATCCGGTCCTCGCCGATGGGGAAGTGGATCAGGCTGCGCTGGGTGTCGGCCCCCCAGTACCGGTCGGCAGGGACCCACAGCTTACCTATGGCGTCGCTTTCGAGTCTCAACCCGTCGCGTATGGTCCCATCCGGTTCAGTCGGCTTATCGCTCATGCCTTTCGCCTCCAGGGGGACGTCATTTCCCCATCTGAAGGTAATGATAATCGTCCGGTCGGACGACCGCATGTTCGGCGGCACGCCTTCAAACCTTTCAGACAATTTCCCGCCCTGTTGCTCGCCGCGCCTGCTTTGCCGCACCGGTATATCTGCCGGTGTATTTTCTTGTTGCCAACGTATGCAAAACAGGAGTACCATGTCCTGACGCGCCGATGAACGTGGGTCCGCTGTCGACAAAGACTCCGAACCGCACCGAATACGAGCAAGGGGGGGAAGCGGTTTGAGATTGCAGGGTGTCTACCCCGCCATGGTAACCCCATTGACGCCGGAAGAGCACGTGGACAAGGCGGCAATGCGCAGGGTTGTCCGCTATTGCCTCGCGGGGGGCGTGCACGGCGTGCTGGTTTTGGGCACCACCGGCGAATTCCCCGGCATGACCGAGGCGATGCGCCGGGACGCAATCGATACGGCGCTGGATGAGGTGCAGGGAAAAGTCCCCGTGCTGATCGGCTGCGGAGAGCCCGGCACCCGGCGCACGATCGAACAGACAAAGGCCGCTACGCGGACCGGGGCCGACGGCGTGCTCGTCGCCATACCGTATTATTTCCCTTTGGATCAGGCCTCGATAATCCGCCATTATGAGATGGTGGCCGAATCGTCGGAATTACCCGTAGTCCTCTACAATTTCCCGCAAATGACCAAGATGACGATGACCCCCGACACTGTCATGAGCCTGGCGGCCCATCCGAATATCATAGGCATAAAGGACAGCGCGGGCGATTTTGTGACCATGCAGCGCTACATCGACGTGACGGCAGATCTCGATTTTGCCGTCATGTCGGGCAACCCCGCCCTCGGGCTCTCCGCGTATCAGCTCGGCGCCAAAGGAGGGATTTTCGCCGGGTGCAGCCTGGCGCCCCATTTGTGCGCCTCTGTCTACGATGCGTTCAGAGAAGGCGATCTCGACAGGGCCGTACCATTGCAAAAACGCGCCTCCCTGATCCCGCTGATGGGCGGTTTCGGTCCGAACTCGGCCGTCATCAAGCTCGGCCTCGAAAAATTGGGCATATGCGGGAGGACAGTTTCCGCCCCGCTTGGCTTGCCCCCGGGCCAGGACGAGAAGATTCTCGCGTGGATGCGCAGACTGGGCCTTGACGTGTGAGGATTTGTTGATTTTATAAGGCTAAGATTGCCGAGGAGGTTTCGTATGAAGAGAGCGCTCGTAGTGATAATGGCTTTAGCCCTTGTTCTCACCGCTTCCGCTGCCGGGGCGGCCACGACCGAACGGTTGTCCGTCGCAACAGGAGGGACCGGCGGCGTCTATTACCCGATGGGCGGCGCCATGGCCGCCGTCATTTCCAAGTACATACCCTCGACGGAAGCAACGGCGGAAGTTACCGCGGCATCGGTGGACAACTGCCTCCTGATCTCGCAGAAGAAGGCCGATCTTGCCTTCTCCATGGCCGATACCGCCTGGGACGCCTATCGCGGGATAGGAAAACCGTTCCCCAGGAAGCTGCCGCTGCGGACAGTCCTCGCCCTCTACCCGAACAACCTGCATCTGGTAACGCTGGAGGGAAAGGGCATAGAGAAGGTGGCCGATTTGAAAGGAAAGAGGGTCTCGACCGGATCACCGGGAAGCGGCACGGAGGTGATGGCCCTTCGTCTTCTCGAGGCCGCCGGACTCAACCCGGATAAGGACGTGAAGCGCGACAAGCTGAGCGTGTCCGAATCCGCGGGGGCCTTGAAAGACGGGAAGATCGATGCCTTTCTCTGGGGAGGCGGCATCCCCACCGCCGCGGTCCTCGACCTGGCCGCGACGCCGGGCGTGCATATGAAGCTGGTCCCTCACGGCGACCTCGTGGCGAAGATGCGGGAGAAATACGGACCCATTTACGTGACCGGCGTTATCCCGGCGCACGCGTATCCCGGGCAGACGAAAGAGGTGTCGATAGCCGTCGTGTGGAACGTGCTCGTCTGCAACGAGAGCCTTCCCGAGAATTTGGTCTACACGATAACGAAAGTCCTGCTTGAACACCGGAACGATCTCATCGCCGTGCACAAGGATGCGAGTTACATCACGCTGCAGAACCAGTCCTCCGGTGCATCGCCTATCCCCTTCCATCCCGGCGCCCTGCGCTATTTCAAAGAAAAAGGGCTGAAGATCAAGTAAGGCGGGGTTTGCGCAAAGCTCCCGAAGTTCGGGGAAAGGATAAACCGGGGAGATCATGGAAGACGAAAAGGCCGTAGACCAGGAAGTCGTCATAAGCGAGGAGGCCCTCAGAGAGGCCGAGAAATATATCGAAGAGGAGGAGGGGCCTTCCCGAAGGCTCACGGGTTGGTTCGATACCTTTATCACGTGGGTGGCGGTTGCCTCGACCCTCTTCCATCTTTACTCGGCAGTGGGCGTGGTGATCACGCAGATGCTGAGGGGCATCCACGTCGGCATTATCCTCTTCCTCACCTTTCTCGTTTTCCCTTCCCGCAGGGGGCGCAAGGGCGGTGTGCGCTGGTACGACGTGGTCCTCGCCCTCCTGGGACTGGCAGTCATCGTCTACATGCTCGTGCAGTTCGATGATTTTATCTACCGGGCCGTCGTACCCACCCTGTGGGACAAGATCATGGGCATCATCCTCATCGTGCTCATCCTGGAGGCGTCCCGAAGGACAACGGGCCTGATCATGCCCGGCGTTGTCCTCCTTTTTCTGATTTATACGTTTGTCGGTCCATGGCTTCCCCCGCCCTGGACGCACCGGGGGTACGACCTGGACCGCGTCGTCGGCCACCTGTATATGACCCTGGAGGGCATCTTCGGGGTCCCTATCGACGTCTCCGCCACCTTTATCATCCTGTTCACCATCTATGGGGCCATCCTTGAATATTCGGGCGCCGGCAAGTTCTTTATCGATTTTTCTTTTGCCGCAATGGGGGGGAAGCCGACAAGCGCGGGGAGGACGGTGACCCTCGCCTCTTTTCTCCTGGGCGGTCCTTCAGGGAGCGGCGTCGCAACCACCGTTACCCTCGGGTCGGTTGCGTACCCGATGCTCGCAAAGGCAGGATACAGCAAGGACGCGGCCGGGGGCCTTCTCTCGGCCGGGGGCATCGGCGCCATATTGTCGCCCCCGACTCTCGGCGCCGCGGCCTTTCTCATCGCTGAATTCCTGAAGATCTCCTACCTCGACGTCATCGTGATGGCTATCGTGCCGACCCTCCTCTACTACTGGTCCATCATCCTCATGGTGGAATTCGACGCGAAGAAGCACGGGGTGAAGGCCATCCCTTTTGACAAGACCTACTCAATCGGCAAACTGACCAGGCTGTACGGGTTCCACTTTGTCTCCCTCATCGCCATCGTCGCGATCATGGTAGCCGGCTATACGCCCATCTACGCCGTCTTCTGGGCAACGGTCATCGGTTTTGCCGTGAGCTTCATCAGGAAAGACACGGCCCTCCGTCCCAAGAAGCTGATCTCCGCGCTCCGGGCAGGGACACTCGGGGTCTTGAGCGTGGCATCGACGTGCGCCGCGGCCGGCATCATTGTCGGCGCCGTCAGCCTTACCGGGCTGGGGCTCAAATTCAGCTCGATCATCCTCAACTATGCAGGCCACAGCATCTTTCTCACCGCCGTCTATTCCGCCCTCATCGTCTGGATCATCGGCCTTGCCGTGCCTGTCACCGCCTCCTATATTATTGCCGCCGTCATTACCGCGCCGGCCCTGATCACGCTCGGGGTCCCCGACTTCGCCGCCCACATGTTCATCTTCTACTATGCGCTTCTCTCGGAGGTATCTCCTCCGACCGCGCTCTCCTGCTTTGCCGCGGCGGCCCTCACCGGTGGAAACCCGTACAAGACGACCATGCTGGCCTGGAAGTACACCCTTCCCGCCTTCCTCTTTCCTTTTACCTTCGTCCTCGATCCGAGCGGCATCGGACTTTTGCTGAAAGGTCCTGTCCCGAGCATGCTCTGGGTCATTTTCACCGCATTTGCGGGCATCTTCTGCCTGGCCGCCGGCGCGGACGGCTGGTTCTTCAAGCGCGCGAACATCGTGGAAAGGGTTATTCTTATCGCGGCAGGACTTGCCCTTGTCTACCCCTCTCCCTTCGGGGACGGCATCGGCTTCGCCCTCATGGGCCTCGCGGTCATCTCGCAGAAGCTCATCAGGAGGGAAACCCCGGGCGAGCAGGCGAATGCGCCGACCGTGCCCGTTTAGGGCCTTAAGCGGCAAGACATTTGCGCTTTTTCGCGGCTTTTTAGCCGATGATGTTCCTTTGAGGACCTCACCTGGCGGAGGGTCCGAACCGGACATATAATAAAAGCAGAACTGTAGCGCGAATAACTCATAGGGTGGTGCCCATGGACTATCAGGCGAAGTTTATCGGCCGGGAAAAACTGGCCTCTGAGGTGACGGTCTTCCACATTGAGAAGCCGGAGGGTTTTCGATTCCTCGCAGGGCAGTACTGCCTTGTTTCCGTTCCGGACATGGGGTTTCAGGACGACCGCGGTCTCAGGCGGCCTCTGAGCATCAGCTCGTCGCCCCTCGAGAAGGAGCTGCTCTTCGTCACAAAGCTGGGCGGCAGCGCGCTGAAACGGACCATGGCCGAGATGCCGCCGGGGACCGTGATTACTCTCGGACAACCGTACGGGTTCCTCACTCTTCCGGCAAATACGGCGACCACCCTTGCCTTTCTCGCGGGCGGCGTCGGCATCGCGCCGTTTCGCTCCCTGTGCCGCTACGCCACGGATGCAGCCACCGGCCACCACATTACCCTGTTCTACTCCGGCAGGACGCCCGAGGAGACGCCTTTTCTCGACGAGCTCACCGCTATGCCGGAGCAAAACAGCCGGCTTCGCGTGGTCGTCACCATGACGCGGGTGGCGGAAGGCCCTGCGAAGTGGAGCGGCCTCACCGGACGGCTCAGCGCGGAGACGATCAAAGGGCAGTGCGCGGCGTGGGAGAGTGCCGAATACTACGTTGCGGGTCCGCCGGTCATGGCGGACGCGATGAAGCAGACACTCGAGGAGATGCACGTCCCCCAGGGGCGGATCAAGATAGAGCTGTTCACAGGGGGATAGAGGCTCGTGCGCCACGAGGGCGATCCGGTTCTTTAGCGGTGTCGCGAGTGCTTCCGGCAGGCGCGTCAATTACATTCCCGTCGCTCCGGCCTGTACAATACGGGGAGATACATGGTGAATCCTGCGTCTCCCCGCCTCCTCCACACCCGGAAAGAGCCGTTGTGTTTCTCGACGACCTTCTTCACGCGGCTAAGATCGGCCATCATATCCCTTCTTCGCACTTTTGTCGCGAAGTCGCTGTCTCTGTGGACGGAAATGGAGACAGAGGCGCATCCTTTCCATTGGTCTTTCTCGCCGGTGAGGATCGGCAGCAAGCCGCCCGAGATCGTGACGGTCGCTCCACGGCCGACGATCTCGCTCCCATATCTGGTGAGGCTCACACACGCCTGGCCCATCTCCACCCGGTCGATCAGGAGATACGGCGTTCTCTTCGTTGCCGCCTTGTTGACCCTTGTGGGGGCAACATGTGCGAGGAGCGATGAGAGCTCGTGGATAAAGCGATCGATGGTCATCAAGCTCAGATTTTTCCCTTTGTAAAAGACGAGGGGGATGGGGGCAGACCTTTCTCCCCCGGTACGTATATCCGCTTCCATAGTAGTGGCAGTACCCATGAAGGTCCTCCTTGTTTCTCTTTGTTCGCGAGCGCAAGACCCGCTGGATCGGGCCTTTGAGAAAAGGCCGGCGAAGCCGCCGGCGGAACCGGTACCCTTTAAAATGGTGTTGAGGGGGTAGGGGAGGGGGGGCCTCGGTACGTGTGGCTGAAGATGAGAGGCGTCTGCCTGAAGACCGGCGTTTCCCGGCATAAGAGGGGCGTCCCGGCCCCGGATGTCTCGAGAACGAATTGATGTCCGACTAAGGCGACAAACCGCGCGTCATCCTGAAGCGTCGGCGACTGATCGTCCTGACAGGCGATCATCGAGGCATGGCCTGCCATCATTGTTGAAAAAACCACGAATGCGAGAAGAACAACGGCGGTCGTCGTACGAGAGGATTCGATTCGTGCACGCGCTGCCACGGACAAAGCTCCTGATCTGTCTTTTGGTTCCTTAACACATTGTATAGCAACAGTCGTGCCGGAGGGGATAGCGCGCAAGTCGCGGAAAACACTACGGGCGCGGTAGCCGCCGTTTCCACACGATGCACAGAAATGTCGATCCGGGGACCCGAGCGACACACAAAAATGTCGTCATTGCCGCAAAGGCGACGGGGGGGGCAGCGAACGGCCCGTCGCCCGAGTGCGGCAAAGAAAGGAAAAGCCGGGCAGGCATGACAAATTAGTTGACTTTTGGGCAAATAAACGATAATTGAAGGGAACAGGTGTGCCAAAGGGGTGATAAGACCGGAACGGCGAGGCCGGGCACGACGATGGTAATACCGGGAAATAACGGAAGGGGAGGAAGCATGAAGACGAATGTCCTGATCACCGGCCTCGTGGCGCTCTTTTTTGCCTGGTGCCTCATGCCGGGATGCGCGGCAGCCCAGGAGAAGCCCTACCCGACGAGGCAGATCACGTACATGGTGTGCTTCGACCCCGGTGGACAGTCGGACAGGGAAGCCCGCCGCCACCAGCCCTACCTCGACAAGATACTGAAGCAGAAGGTGATCATCGACTACAAGGTGGGCGGGGGCGGGGCCCTCGGATGGAGGGAGCTCGAGCCGGGCGAGACCCGACGGCTACACCGTCGCCGGCTTCAACGTGCCCCACATCATCCTTCAGCCCATCCAGCAGGAAGTCGGTTACAAGACGGAGCAGATCATCCCCGTCGTCATCTTTCAGAGGACGCCGCTGGCCCTCACGGTGCTCGCGACGAGCGGCATCAAGACCTACCAGGAGTTCATCGACCACGCCGGAAGAACCCCGGCAAGGTGACCATCGGGGGCTCGGGCACCTTTTCGGGTTACCACATGGCGACCCTGAGACTGGAAAAGCTCTCCGGGGCGAAATTCACCTATGTGCCGTTCACCGGCACGGCGCCCCAGGTGACCGCCTTTCTCGGCGGCCACGTGGATGCCATCATGGGCACCTCCGATGACCTCACCCGCTACAAGGACAAGGTGCGGGTCCTCGCCTTCGCCACTTCGATGCGTTTCCCCGGGTTCACCGATGCCCCCACGTTCAGGGAGCTGAAGGTAGACCTCGTCGAGGCGGTCGACCGGGGTGTGGCGGTGCCGCCTAAAACGCCCGCCTACATCATAAAGAAGCTCGAAACGGCCTTCCTGGAGATCGCGACGAAGCCGGAGATCATGGCCGAGATGAGGAGCCAGGGCTTCCAGCCCGTGGCCATGGGCCACGACGAGAGCGTGGCCTATATCACGCGAATGACCGGGATATACAAGGAGCTGACCGCCGGGCTGAAGAAATAGGGCCGGGTAAGGGAAAGATAAGGAGGGAGCTTTGACACAGAGGTCTGCCGATATTTGGAGCGGCCTCTTCCTGTCCGCCGTGGGTATCGTCGTCCTGATCGCGGCGATGGGTATCAAGGGGGGGATGGAGGAGAGGCTGCCGCCGAGGACCCTCCCCTACACGATGGGCTTTACCGTCCTCGCCGCGGGTGTCCTCCTCGCCGTCAAGTCCGCGCGCTCCCGGGAGGACGGGCCGACCATCGCCTGGCCCGATAAGAGCGGCACGAAGAATGTCCTCGTTTCCCTCTTCAGCATCGCCGTCTACATGCTGCTCATAGAGCCCCTGGGCATGCCTATCAGCACGGTGCTCTTCATCGCCTTCTCGGTCTTTTACCTGTGGGAAGGGTCTTATCCCCGCAGGATCGTCTACGCGGTGTTGACCGGCCTCATCTCGGGGTTCGTGGTCTTCTACCTTTTCATCTACTTTCTCGAGCTCTCTTTTCCCGTAGGGCTGCTGCAAAGATAGGAGGCTCCATGCTCTTTTCCTGGGATTACCTGCTGCAAGGGTTCGCCACCGCCTGTACCCTTCAGAACCTCATGTGGGCGACCATAGGCTGCCTTATCGGCACGCTCATCGGCGTGCTGCCCGGCATAGGCCCGTCTTCCGGCATCGCCATCCTCCTGCCCCTCACCACCATCCTGCCCCCCACGTCCGCGATCATTATGATGGCGGCCATCTACTACGGGGCCATGTACGGCGGCTCCACCACCGCCATAGTCGTCAACATCCCCGGCGAGGCCTCTTCCGTCCCCACCGCCCTGGACGGCTACGCGATGGCACGACAAGGCCGGGCCGGGCCGGCGCTCGCCATCTCCGCCATCTCTTCCTTCGTGGCGGGGACCCTGAGCCTGGTCGGGCTCACCTTCTTCGCGCCCGTGCTGGCGAACTTCGCCCTCGCCTTCGGTCCCCCCGAGTACTTCGCCCTCATGTTCATGGGCCTCAGCCTCGTCATCAGCCTTTCAGGCCGGGCACTCCTCAAGGGCATCATCTCCATGGCCCTGGGGCTCACCGCGTCGCTCATCGGGCAGAACCCCCTCACGGGCGCCTCCCGCCTCACCTTCGGCTCCCTCGACATGATGGCGGGGATCAACTTCATCAGCGTCATCATCGGCCTCTTCGCCATCAGCGAGATCCTCATCAACGTCGAGCACTCGGTGAAGCTCATGTACGACACGAAGGTGAAAGACTGGATGCCGAAGTGGGTGGACGTGCGGCAGTGCATAGGGGCCATGCTCCGCTCGACGGGGATCGGGTTTTTTCTCGGCCTCCTGCCGGGGTGCGCCCCGGCCGTCACGACCTTCATCGCCTATGACGTGGAAAAGCGCGTGTCGAAACATCCGGAAAGGTTTGGAAAGGGCGCCATCGAGGGTGTGGCCGCCCCTGAGGGGGCGAACAACGCGACCACGAGCGGCGGCTTCGTGCCGCTGTTCGCCTTCGGCCTCCCCACGGGGCCGGCCCTGGCGGTCCTCCTCGGCGGTCTCATGATGTACGGGCTTCAGCCGGGCCCCATGCTCTTCAAGCAGAACCCTCAGTTCGTCTGGGCCGTCATCGCGAGCATGTACATCGGGAACGTGATACTCCTGATCCTCAACCTGCCTCTCGTGGGGATGTGGGCGCGCATCGCCCTGATCCCCTTCCCCATACTCGGTCCCCTCATCATCCTCTTCTCCGTGATCGGGGCCTTCAGCATCAGGTTCATGCTCTTCGACGTCTGGGTCGCCCTCATATTCGGCGGCATCGGGTATCTCATGCGGAAGCTGGGCTTCCCCATCGCCCCCATGGTGCTCGCGACGGTGCTTGCCCAGATGCTCGAGACGTCCCTGCAGCAGTCCCTCCTCATCTCCCAGGGCTCCCCTCTCATCTTCTTCACCCGCCCCATCGCGGCGGTCTTCATGGTCCTTGCCCTGGCCTCGATCTTCAGGGGCATCTGGGTGCAGGTGAAGAACCGGGAGCCGATCGTGCCCATCGAGGACGAGGAGTGAGGCTGATTGCAAGGGAGAGGCATGCCTCAACTGGATCGCTCCGACCGTTGCAAGGTCCGAGTACCGGCCCCCGCTCCCGCAGTTGTCCGCTGCCGGCGTCTGTCCCCGCCGTTAGCGCGCCCGTTGTCTGGTCGATGGTGTAGATGGAGATGGTGGTGCCGCCGTTATTTGCCACGTAGGCGAATTTCCCCGAGGGGTCCACGGTGACGCCGCGGGGCGTCGTGCCTGCAGCTATGTCGTCACCGCCGTCAGGCCGCCCGTTGTCTGGTCGATGCCAAAGACAGAGACGGTGTCGCCGTTATTCGTCACATAGGCGAACCTCCCCGACGGGATCGACGGCGACGCCCTCAGGGTTCGTCCCCGTCGCAACTGTCGCAGGTGTTCCAGGCCGCCCGATGGTCAGGTCGATGGACATAGGCGGAGACGTTGTCGCTCCCGTTATTTGCCACATAGGCGAACCTCCCCGATGGGTCGACGGCGATGCCGTACAGGCCCCGTTCCTGCCGCTACCGGTGATCCGGGGATTTGTGTCAGGCTGCCCGTTGTCTGGCTCGATGGCATAGACCGAGACCGTGTTATCACCGTTATTTGCCACGTAGGCGAACCTCCCCGAAGGGTCGACGGCGACCGAGGCTGAGGAGTCGTTCCCGCCGCAACTGCTGTCGCCGGCGTCCAGGCTGCCCGATGGTCGGGTCGATGGCATAGACGGAGACGTCATTGGTGCCGTTATTTGCCACGTAGGCGAACCTCCCCGATAGGGTCGACGGCGACACCCTGCAGGAGTCGTTCCCGCCGCAACCGCTGTCCCCGGCGTCAGGCGCCCGATGCCTGGTCGATGGTATAGACGGAGACATTGTTGGAGCCGCTATTTGCCACGTAGGCGAACTTCCCCGGTGGGGTCGACGGCGACACCCTGAGGAGCCGTTCCTGCCGCTACCGTTCCGGCCGGCGTCAGGCTGCCCGTGGTCTGGCTGATGGTATAGACGGAGACGTCATTGGAGCCGCTATTTGCCACGTAGGCGAATTTCGGCACATAGGTGATGGGCGCCGCGCCGGTCGTCATTGTCATGGCCAGTTGCAACGGGCCGGAGCCGGTCGATATGGTTCCGCCGGCGTCGGCGCGCCCGTGGTCTGGTCGACCGTGTAGATGGAAAGGGTATTGTCGCCGCTATTTGTCACGTAGAGGAATTTCCCCGAGGGGTCGACGGTGGCGTCAGCCGGCTTCGTTCCCGTCGCTACCGCCGTCCCCGCCGTCAGGCTGCCCGTCGTCTGGTTGATCGAGAAGACGGAGATGGTGTTGGACGTGTAGTTTGTCACGTAAAGGTATTTTCCCGCGGGGTCTATGGCCGTATCATTGGGCCCCGATCCTGCCGTTACCGGGTTGCCGACTTCTGTCAGGGCGCCCGTGGTAGGGTTGATGGCGTAGGCCGAGACCGTGCCGTTGGAAGCGTTTGCCACGTAGGCGAATCTCCCGAAAGGGTCTACAATGACGGAAATGGGGTTCAGTCCTGTCGCTACCGCCGCCCCTGGCGTCAGGGCGCCGGTGGTCCGGTTGATCGTGTAAACGGAGATGGTGTTGGAGTCGTTATTTGCCACGTAAAGGAATTTCCCGGAAGGGTCTATGGCGACGCCCTGCGGCCCCGTCCCCGTCGCTACCGTTCCGGCCGACGTCAGGCTGCCCGTGGTCTGGCTGATGGTGTAGACGGAGATGGTATTGTCGTCATTATTTGTCACATAGGCGAATTTCCCTGAGGAGTCTACGGCGACTATGAGAGGGTTCGTTCCTGTCGCTACCGGCGTGCCAGGCGTCAGGCTGCCCGTGGCCTGGTTGATCGTATAGACGGAGACGGTGTTGGAACCGTAATTTGCCACGTAGGCGAATCTCCCCGAGGGGTCGACCTGGACCGAACCGGGCTGCGTCCCGGCGAGGGCGTAGCCGTTGTGCCGCCACTGGCCCGTTGACGCATCCACGGTGTAGATCGAGATGGTGCCGTCGTCAAAGTTGGTGACGTAGGCGAACTGAGGAGGCGCCAGGGCAGGGGTGAACGGATGCGGCACGGTACCGGAACCTGGAGCCGGGCCGGAAACGGCAGGGTCGCCTCCTCCTCCGCCGCCGCCTCCGCCTCCGCACGCGCCAAGCATCAGGACAGAAACAAGGAAGAAAAGGATTGCAGCGGACACTTTCATAGTCTTGAACATGGGACCTCCCTATCAAGGCAGCCGGCATGAAGTTCGTCGCAATTATTGCAAAACGGGTACCTTTTCGTAAGTACTTGATTTTACTGCTTGTTGCATAGGACGACGGTGCGGGAGGTGTAAAGGAAACGGACACAGAGACGACCTGACCCCGGGGGAGAAGGAAAGGAAAGCGGCGCTCCTGTTGGGCAAAACAGGAGGATGTGTGTAAAGAAAACGATCACATACTTATACAAGTGTAAAACAATGCCATCTCGCAAGTGTCGAATGTCGAATGAAGAGAGGAGAGTGAAGAGAGGGAGAGGGAGGAGAAGGATAGTAGTGACGAATGTCGAATGAAGAGAGGAGAGGAGAAGGACGATGGACAATAAAGGCGAACGCCTTTACGTTCTAGCGAGCGTTGCCGCCCGCCTTGAGGTTGTCCAGGAGCAACATGCGCTGGATCGCGTCCCGCAGGTCGAGGAATCCGTCCTCCCGGCATATACTTTCAATGCCTTCCTTCAGGACCTCGACCGCCTCGGCGGCGTTGTCGCCGTAGCCGAATACGGAGATGCCTGCGGCATGCGCCACAAAGCCGGGTTTGGCGGCCTCGACTTCGGCAACGAGCGGCATCTTGAGCTGCCTGCCGAGGAGGCGGCGAATCTCGACGCGGCATGTGGTAGGTTCTTCTATTTTACACTCTCTCGCCATAGGGGCTGCTCCCATAGTCTTATCGGCTTGTCCCCATCGTAACATAAGCCCGATTATTGGGGTTCAGCACCCCCTCGACGGGCAAAGCCCGTCGAGCCTCCCCGCTCAACCTCGCTTCGCTCGATTATTGGGGTTCAGCACCCCCTCGACGGGCAAAGCCACGACCCGCAAGCATAGGGCCGGGCACCCGGCTCCATATTGCGTTGCCGGGTGGCCACCCGGCCTCCCCGCTCAACCTCGCTTCGCTCGTTATTGGGGGCCTCCCCGCTCACAAAAGCTCATGGGCCGGCGATGTTTATCTGGTGTCTTCTCCCTGCCCCAGCACCCTGCGAATCGCCTGAGCCATTTCTCTCTTCGTCACGGGCTTCAGCACGAATTCCCGGATACCGGCGTCACGGGCCAGCTCCGGCGACACCGTTTCGCTAAAACCCGTGCAAATGATGACCGGCATATTTTTTCTCAGCGCCATGATTTCCCTCGCAAGGGCAATTCCGGTCATGTCCGGCATGGTCTGATCGGTAATCACAATATCGAAACCGCCCGGATTCCCGGTGAAGACTTTCAGGGCCTCGAAGCAGTCGGTGAAGGCGGTGACACGGTACCCGGTCCGCTCGAGCATCGTCTTCGTCATCTCCACGATTGCCGGCTCGTCGTCAACAAAGAGTATGTGCTCTTTTCCCGGACAGGAAGAAGCTTCCTCTCCTCCTTCTTCTATGGCGGCAAGAGCATCAGATTGCGGAAGGAGGACCGTAAACGTCGAGCCCAGGCCAGGTGCGCTTTCCACCTCGATCATGCCGTGGTAACCCTTTACGATACCGTAGACCACGGAAAGACCCATGCCCGTGCCCTGCCCCGGCTCCTTTGTCGTAAAGAACGGCTCGAACATCCGCCTCTGCACGGCGGGAGCGATGCCGCTGCCTGTATCCTTTATCGTCAGCTTCAGGTAACGGCCGGGTCTCATGGTCTTGTCCGGGACGGAGTCCGGGCCGAGGACGGCCGATGAAAGCGCCATGGTGAGCGTTCCCACGGCTTCCCGCATGGCATGGGCGGCGTTGCTCGCAAGGTTGAGCACCACCTGCTGTATGAGGGACGGGTCCGCATGTACGGTATCGGACTCTGCTCGCAGGTGAAGCTCCATGCGGATCGTGCGTGGAAGCGATGCCCTGAGGAGCTCGCAGGTCTCATTCAAAAGCGGCGCTATCTTCACCGCCTTTTCTTGCCCCGTGCTCCTCCTGCTGAAGGTCAGTATCTGCTTTGCCAGGTCCCGCGACCGCATCGACGCTCTCAGTATCTGGCGAAGGTTCTCCTTTGGACCCGGCTCTTGAACATCCTCGAGGGCAACTTCCGCGTTGCCGATGATAACAGCGAGCATGTTGTTGAAATCGTGGGCAATGCCTCCTGCGAGGGTGCCGATGGCCTCCATCTTGTGGGACTGGCGGAGATGTTCTTCGAGCCTGAGCTGTTCGCCTATGTCACGCCAGACAACCACGAAGTTCGTGGTCTCTCCGGAAGGACCCTTCACGGGGGATATCACGCTCTCGACAGGGAAGGCCGTTCCGTCTTTTCCCCGCACCGTGTAGCGGGAGGCATAGGGCTTGCCCGTGATGGCTCCCTGTCTGGCTTGGTCATACACGGAGGGGTCCTCTCCTTCTGCCCGCAGGAAGCGCATCTCCCGCCCGATGACCTCGTCGGCCGCATATCCCGTGATGTCGTAGAATGCCCGATTTGCGTATTCGACGCGCCACGAGGAGTCTGTAATGAAGATCGATTCGGTCGCGCTTTCCATCGCCGCCGCGAGACGGGTCAGTGCCGCTGTCCGCTCGGCCACCCGCGTCTCCAGCTCGTCGCGTGATCTGCGCAGATCTTCCTCTATCCGCCTGCGCTCCGCAATCTCGGCCCGCAATGCGGCAGTGCGCTTCTTGACCTTATGCTCCAACTCCCGGCGCGCCGTCTCACGGGCAATTTCCGCCTCCTTGCGGTCGGTGATTTCACTGAAGACCGTCCGCACCGCCATCGTCCCCGCGAGGCGCACGGCAATGGAATCAAGCTGGGCAGGGAAAAACCGCTCTCCTCCCCCTTCGTTCCTCCTCAGCATCAGCTCGCAGGTCCGGCCGGCGGCAGCGTGAAGCACCTCGCGCCTGTGGAGATGGAATACATCCTGAGACTCAGGGGCGATCACGAGGGAGAAGGGTTTTTTAAGGAGAAAGGCGGCCCCGACGCCTAAGAGGCGCGCGGCGGTCAGGTTCAGGTCTGAGACAACGCCCTTCTCATCGAAGGTCAGGTACCCGACAGGGGCGTTTTCGTAGAGGTCCAGGTAGCGTAAGCGGGATCGTTCGAGCTCTTCCTGCGTTCTTCGACGCTCCTCGTCCTGCATCTCCGGCCCGATGCGGGAGACGGGCTCGTTCAATTCACGGGGAGACTTCTGCCTGGCCATGTGTCCCCTTTTGTGATCCGCGCTTCCGATGTGACTAAGGACCAAAGCATTCTACGCGAGAGTAGGTACATACATTATACCAGAATGTTATATTGTATGACATACAATATAACATAGAAAAATATTGTGCCGAGGGGGGGGCTTCTTCTATGTTTGCGGGCGGTCGAAACGCGCGAGGGCGGGGAAGAGACGCGTCCAGACTGCCGCGACGATTATGGTGCCGATGCCCCCGATCAGTACCGCGGGTATGACCCCGAACCAGGCCGCCGTGACACCCGACTCGAACTCCCCCAATTGGTTCGAGGTACCGACGAACATCGAGTTGACGGCGCTCACCCTCCCCCTCATGGCATCGGGGGTTTCCATCTGCACGAGTGATTGTCTGATGACCACGCTGATCACGTCCGCCGCACCGAGGGTCGCCAGGCTCATAAGGGACAAGGGGAAGGAAGACGAGAGGGCGAAGACGACGGTCGCAGCCCCGAAGGCGAAGACAGCCGTGAACATGGTCCTGCCCATCCGATGCGTGAGGGGGTGGCGGGCGAGGAACAGGGACATGAGGGCCGCGCCGGCCGCGGGCGCCGAGCGGAGCACGCCCAGTCCGGCCGGGCCGACCGCGAGGATCTCCTGGGCGTAGATGGGCAGCAGGGCCGTGGCGCCGCCGAGCAAGACGGCGAAGAGGTCGAGGGATATGGCGCCTAAAATGGCCGGTTTGGCCCGAATGAAGGCAATGCCCGCGAAAAGCGACCTCAGACTGATCGGCTCGGGCTTCTCGGGCTTGCGTTCCATCCGGATCAGGGAGACGAGCAGAGCCGACCCGAAGAACAGACAGGCGATGATGGAATAGGCCAGGGTAACGCCCGCGACATAGAAGAGGCCGCCCAGGGCCGGTCCAAATATGGAGGCGGTCTGCGCCGATGATGTGACCCAGGCGACCGCGCGGGGGAAGAGATCGGCCCGCACGAGCCCGGCCAACAGCGCCTGCTGCGTCGGCATCTCAAAGGCGCGGGCCGCGCCGAGGATGAGCACGACTACCAGGATGCCTTCCTCGCTGAGCCGGCCCGAATAGCTTCCCACGGCGAGCGCCAGTGCACCGGCACCTTCCATAAACCTGCATCCCCGGAGTATTGACAGGCGGTCGTATCGGTCGGCCGCGTGGCCGACCAGGAGCGTGAGGATAAACATGGGCAGGAACTGGGCAAGCCCGACCAGGCCGAGAAAGAACGGGCTGCCCGTCAGTGCGTATATCTGCCAGCCCACCGCGACCGACAACATCTGATAGGCGATGGTGGACGAGACGCGAGAGGAGATAAACTGCAAAAAACGACGGTCAGCCAGCAGTAACCCGGACTCGTCAGGATCGAAGGGCGCTGTCGTCATGGATTAGCCCAGAGTGCCGAGTGGAAAGTGGCGAGTGACGAGTAAGAGAAACAACAGTGACGGGTGACGAGGGTCGACCGCCCCCTTTTCGGGAATAGGACGGAGGACGGGTTCAAAACAACCGGTTTCCTTCCCACTCGTCACTTTCGCACTCGACACTTTCCCCTTTCCACCCTCTTGCTATGTCAGATAATCCTCCCGCACCGGGGAGAAGACTTCCACGGCCACCGATTCCTCGATGATCTCCGCGTTGTGAAGCACGCTGCCCGGAATGCACCAGCTATCCCCCGGCGTCACCTCACGAACATCCTCCCCTATGGTCAGCCGCATCCGCCCCTTCACCAGATAACCGGTTTGCTCCTGGGGATGGGAGTGGCGCGGCAGGGTGGCACCCTTGTGCAGCACGAACTCCACCATCAATGTCTTGTCGCCGTGCACCAGGGTCTTCCGCTCGATGCCGTCGACCGCCTGTCTGTAGCCGTGCTCGTCGTGACTCCGGAACATGAGGCGCCACGCCCCCGTTCATTTCCCGGCGCCGGGAACGGCGCTCGGCTCTATTCCGTAGAGGTCCTTGAACGTCGGCACTTTCACGTCCTTAGGCACGGGTTCCGCGTACCCGAACCGGCCCACGTTCTGTCGCAGCTCGGCCCACGCGTCCTTTACCAGTTGAGGGTCGGCCATGATTTCGAGGCCCGCGGCCGCCATGTATTTGCTCACCTGCAATGCCGCTTTCATGGCGGGGTCGGTCCCGGTCTGGCAGACCGCCATCCACGAGTGAAGAGGGGTCCCCTTGACGATGGTGGCGGCGAAGAACTGCACCGACGGGAACCTCCAGGTGAAATTGACGTCCGTGGACGCCTTGCTGTTGGGGACATCGGGGAAGGTGCGGGCAAAATCGGGCGTCGTCACCTTGGTGCTGAACGGCTCTCCGTCTGACTTTTTGCCCATGACGCTCAGCATAGTCTCGCCAAACTTCTGGTCCTCGGCAGTGAAAGCAGGGGGCCCGACCAGCTTTACCACCTCGTCGCCCATTTTGGCGAGGGCACGGTTCGGGAGGTACTCGTAGACGGCCGTCAGGATCTGATACTCCGTTGTTGTCTGGGTCATCAAGGCCGCCCCTTTGGAGATGTCGATCAGCCACCCCCTTATCTGGTCTACCTGGGCCCTCCTGGGGGCGCGGATGAAATACCAGACCTCGGCGGAGGCGGGAACCACATTGGGCACCTCGCCGCCCTTCGAGATTATGTAGTGGATCCTCGCCTCCTGGGGCACGTGCTCCCGCATGAAGTTTGCCGCCACATCCATCAGCTCTACCGCATCCAGGGCGCTCCTTCCCGCCTCGGGAGCGACCGCCGCGTGTGAGGCCTTGCCGGAGAAACGGAATTTTATATTGTCCATCGCGAGGGAAGAGGCATAATCGACCCCGTTCACGTCCATGGGATGCCAGGTGATCATGATGTCCGTGCCGTCGAAGACGCCGTCCCTGTTCATATAGACCTTCCCTACCAAAGTCTCCTCGGCCGGCGTGCCGAAGAACCGCACCGTCCCTTTGATCCCGTGCTTCTCCATCGCCTTTGCCATCGCGATGGCAGCGGTCGCGCTCGCCGTACCGAACAGGTTGTGGCCGCAGCCGTGGCCCGGTGCACCAGGGATTTTCGGTTTCCGGCTCGCGAGCCCCCTTCTCCTGAGAGAGGTTGGGAAGGGCGTCGAATTCGCCCATGATGCCCACGACCGGCTTTCCGGCGCCCCACGTGGCGACAAAAGCCGTGGGCATGCCTGCTACCCCCTTTTCGATCTTGAACCCGTTCGCCGCGAGGTACTGCTGGAGTCTTGCCGAGGATTTGAATTCCACAAGGCTCAATTCCGGGTGCTCCCAGATGAACGTCGCCAGCTCGTTGTAGGCGGCCTTGTCCTGATCGATCCACGAGACCGCCGTCTGCATGGCCGCCGTCGGCTCGCGGGCAGGAAGCGCTGAAAACGAGCCGAGCACGATGGTGAGGAGAATAACCGACAAGACACGAACTGCGCTGACCCTGATCATTTTGCCCTCCTTCTTGCCGTGAGTGGGTGAGTATGAGGCTAGATACTTTCACTAACCCTACCAGATTTGGGTGGGAGACCACAAGAGATTTTTGAAGGCGGGGGCCTCACCCGCGGCCACGTGGAAGTCCTCACGTGAGTCGGACCGTACAACGCTTCCTCGATCAGCGAAGGCGGGCACGACCGGTCAATGATATTATCGTGACAGACGAGAACCGATCGGTATGGCGCATCCGTGTGCCAAGAATAACTTATTGATATCATAAGAATTAATAGGTTGACTTGCAGACAACCGACTATAATAATAGTATGGATTATTGCACAGTTCTGGAGCTTGCCACGGACAATATGCGCGGAAAGACGGGGCCGGTGGGGCCGAATAAGCCGTGGGTGACCGGCCGATAAAGGGGGAGAGATGGCGATAATAACGATCTCCAGGTTTACGATGAGCGGCGGTGAGAAGCTGGCTGAATGTCTTTCGGATAAATTGGGTATTCCATCGGTGAGCCGCGAGGTGATCAGCCAGGTGGCAAGTCAATTCGGCATATCCGAAGCCGTCCTCCTGGAGCAGGTGGAGAAGACCAAAGGTGGACCCTCACCCGAACGCCGCCTGTATCTGGCGTCGCTCCAGTTGGCGTTGGCTGAAAAGGCCCAGCGAGGGGCTTTCATCTACCACGGACTGGCCGGTCATTTCCTTTTGAAGGGCCTTCCCCAGATCCTCAAGGTCGGCATCGTGGCCCCGGTCAAAGTCCGGGCCTTAAGACTCATGGAGCAGAAAAATATCAGCATGGAAGAGGCGGTCAGGTCGATTCAGCGGTGGGATGAGAAGAGTATCAAATGGGCCCGCTTCCTCTACGATGTAGACTGGCTGGACCCTTCTCTCTACGACCTCGTGATCAACATCGGAGAGATCCACGCGGAGGGTGCCTGTGAGATCGTGCTCTGCGCGTTGGACCAGCGGGAATTCAAGGAATCCCCGGGGACGCAATCCCTGATAGACGACCTCGTCCTGGCCAGCCGGGTCAAGGTGCAACTGGCCGCCAATGAGCGGACCAGGGGGCTGGAGCTGGAAGTGCAGGCCGAAAAGGACGTGGTAAAAATTACGGGCCGGGTCCTGATGGGGGGAGGTATTTTCTCCTGGCGCGGTGAAGACCGCATTCGCAACGACCTCGTCGAGGTCGCGAGGACCGTGCCGGGGGTGGCGAAAGTGATGGTTGCCCTGGAGGGAGAAGCCGTTCCCGTAGAATAAGCGCGTTTTGCAAAACCTCTAGAAGACCGGGTTCCGGCTGCTCTGGGCGGGCGGTATCGCGGCAGGAGGCGGAGGCGCGCCCGCCCCGGGCGCAGGGACCTCGGGACTACCCGCTTCCCCCGGAGGGGGATAGACATAACGGGTCACCGGCTCTTTTTCCGGGAGCGGAAAGTCCTCGTTCGGATAGAGAGGGAGCGCCTTCGACATGAACTCCATCCAGATGGGCAGGGCGGTCGTGCCGCCTGATTCCTTCTTGCCGAGGAAGGCGTCCTTGTCGTAACCCACCCAGACGAGACAGAGGAGCTGGGGAGAAAAGCCGACGAACCAGGCGTCCCTGAAGTCATTGGTCGTACCCGTTTTCCCGGCGAGGAAGTACGGCATCCCGGCCGCCTTTCCTGCTGTTCCCCGCTTTATCACGCCCTTCATCATATCGACAAGCGTGTGGGCCGCCTCCGGGGCGACGATGCGCTCCTCGACGGGGTCCCGGTGCATTTCCTCACCCTGGGCGGTCAGAACGTTCCTTATGGTGGTGGGGGCAATATAGGTGCCGCCCCGTGCAATGACGGCATAGGCCCCCGCAAGCTCCAGCGGGGAAACCTCCGTCGAGCCGAGGGCCAGGGAAAGGTTCGGGGCGAAGGCGCTGTTTATATGGAGTCTCTTCGCAAGGTCGATCACCTGCGACACGCCGATCCTCTCAAGGAGCCTCACCGTTGCCGTGTTGAGGGAAAGCTCCAGGGCCCTCCTCATCGTCACGGCGCCGTGGTATTCATTCTTGTAATTCCTGCGGCTGCCAGATGCGGCCGGCCGAATCCGTGTAGGAGACAGGCGCGTCCATGAGGGTCGTCTCCGGGTTAAGCCCCTGGGTCACGCCGGTCAGATAGATAATGGGCTTGAAGGCGGACCCGGGCTGACGTTTTGCCTGGGTGGCCCGGTTGTAAGGGGAGGTGCCGAAGTCCTTGCCGCCGATGAGCACCTTGACCTCGCCTGTCTTGACGTCCATCGCGATAAGCGCTGCTTCCGGGAGTACCGCAGCCTGCGGGTTCCGCTCCCGGTACAGCTTCATCCCCTTCTCGATAGCGTCATAGGCGTATTGGGTCATCTTCAGGCTTATTGTGGTATGTACGTTCAAGCCGGTCGTCAGCACATCCTCCGGGTGAGGGAGATACTCTTCGAGGGTCTGTTTGGTCTGCTCGATAAAGAACCCCGTCTTCTTCTCGTGTATCCGGAAAGGAGCGAGGACAAGGGGCGCCTTCACCGCTGCATCGTGCTGAGCCTGGCCGATAAAACCCGCCTCCCACATTTTCCTGAGGACCAGGTTCCGGCGATCGATGGTCCTGGCCTCGTTCTTAAAGGGAGATGAACGGGACGGCGATTTTGTCAGGCCCGCGAGGACGGCCGCTTCCGCAAGGGAAAGGTTCTTCGTCCTTTTGTCGAAGTAGGTGTGGCTCGCCGCCTCGACCCCGTAGGCGCCTTCCCCCAGGTAGATGCGGTTCAGGTACATACCGAGTATCTCATCCTTCGAATAGTTCCTCTCGATGTTGATGGCGAGGATGATCTCTTCGATCTTTCTCTTCATGCTCTTTGTGGGGGTCAAAAAAAGGTTCCTCGCGAGCTGCTGGGTAATGGTCGAGGCCCCCTCGCTCAGGCCCTTCCTCACGAAGTTCTTATAAACGGCCCTGCCGATGCCCCGCAGGTCGAACCCGGAATGTTGGTAAAACCTCACGTCTTCTATGGCGATAAAGGCCTTTCTCACGTGGTCCGGCACCTCCGCGAGCGGTATGGCCACCCTCTTTTCGATAAACAGCTCCGCAAAGAGCGATCCGTCGTCGGCGTACAGCCTGGTTGCCGATCTCGGGGTGTGTTGCGAAAGCTCTTTGACGTCCGGCACCTCCAGATAGTTGACCAGGCCGTATCCGAGGGCGGCGCCCAGGACCGTGGGGAAAAAGAAGATGATGACGGCAAGTTTTATAATCCTTGACATGGGAATAGTTATTATATACCACTATCCCTAATGTTGGCAAAGCGTCTGAAAGTCGTCTGCATCCTCGGCCCCACCTGTACGGGTAAGTCCGATCTGGCCTTATGGCTTGCGCCTAAGGTAGGCGGCGAGATCGTCAACGCCGATTCGATGCAGGTTTACCGGCACTTCGATATCGGGAGCGCAAAACCGGACGCGGCCGCCTGGTCCAGGCGCCCCACCATGTGATCGACGTGGCGGAACCGGACGAGGCGTTCAGCGCGGCCAGGTTTCAGAAGGTGGCGGACCTGGCCGTCCGGGAGATATCGGCAAGGGGGGCGGTTCCCCTGATAGTGGGCGGGACGGGACTCTATCTGCGCGTGCTCTTCCACGGCCTGTTCGACGCGCCAACGGATGCGGACTTGAGAAACAGGCTGAAGATCCGTTACCTTGCGGACCCCCTCTCGGTATACGGGGAGCTCGAACGGCTCGACCCGGCATACGCCCGCTCCATCAGCCCTCACGACCGGGTAAGGGTGGTGAGGGCCCTGGAGATCTACCACCTCTCCGGCGTCGCCATGGGCGAGCGCGCCCGCGCCCACGGTTTTCGCGAGGAAAGGTACGACGTGTACAAGATCGGCCTCTCCGGGGAGAGGAGAGAATTGTACGGGAGGATAGACAGGAGGGTCGATCTGATGCTCCGCCGGGGGTGGGTGGAGGAGGTGGAGGGCTTGCTGCGGCGCTACCCGGCTTCCGCGAGGCCCTTTCAGTCCATCGGCTACCGCGAGATCGTGCTCCACCTGACGGGAGAACTCGGGCATCAGGAGATGGTCGAAGCCATCAAGAGGGCGACACGCCGCTATGCGAAGCGGCAATTCACCTGGTTTTCAAAAGAAAAAGGGATAGAATGGCATCGCTATCCGGAAGATCGCGACGCCATTCTCGAAAAGATAGGAGGTTTCCTTACTTGACAGAGCTGGAACGCATTATCGAGGCTATTATTTTTTCGTCGTCAAGACCGATAACACTCAAGAGGCTGCAAAAAGGGCTGCCCGAGTTTACCGTTCTCGAGCTTCAGTCGGCGCTCTCCGGGCTCGCGGCAGCCTATGCGGCGTCCGACAGGGCCGTGGAGATCGTGGAGGTCTCCGCGGGGTACCAGATGAGGACCAGGCTGGGCTACAAGGACTGGGTGAAGCGGTTTATCAGGGAGAAGGAAGTCGGTTTGACGAAGGCCGTGCTCGAGACGCTCGCGGTCGTCGCCTACCGGCAGCCGATCGCAAAGCGCGAGATCGACAGCTTGAGGGGTGTCGACTCAAGCCGCTCCGTCAGACAGCTCCTGGACCGGAAGCTGATCGAGATCGCCGGGAGGAATCAGGACGTGGGCCACCCGATGGTCTTCAGGACCACGAAAACATTCCTCGAGCTTTTCGGTCTCCGCGACACCGGCGACCTGCCTACCCTGAAAGAGCTGGAGAGCCTGGAGAAATAGGAGCATCTCATGGACATCTCGGAATTCCTGATCTTTGCGGTCAACAACAAGGCATCGGACCTCCACCTGAGCGCGGGGGAGCCGCCCCACGTGAGGATCCACGGAGAGATGCGCAAATTTGAAACAGCGGTCCTCGGCAGGGAAGAGATCCATGACATGATCTACGATATCCTGAGCGACCAGCAGAGAAAAATCTACGAAGAGCAGCTCGAGATAGACTTCTCCTTTTCCCTGGGAGAATACGGCAGGTTCAGGGTCAACGTCTTCAAGCAGAACCGCGGCGACGCCGCCGTCTTCCGGACCATCCCCGGCGCGATCCCCACGTTCGAATCGCTCGGTCTTCCGAAAGTGCTCATCGACCTGTGCCGGCTCGAAAAGGGGCTTGTCCTCGTGACGGGGCCGACGGGCAGCGGAAAATCGACGACCCTGGCCGCGATGGTGGACCTGATCAATAGCGAGCTCGAAGGGGCATATCATCACGATAGAGGACCCCATCGAGTTCCTCCATTCCTCGAAGAGCTGCCTCGTCAACCAGCGGGAGCTCGGGCCGCACACGCACAGCTTCGCGAATGCCCTTCGATCCGCGCTCCGGGAAGACCCCGACGTGATGCTCATCGGCGAGATGAGGGACTTAGAGACGATATCCCTCGCACTCACCGCCGCCGAGACAGGCCATCTCGTGCTCGGGACGCTTCACACGAGCGGCGCCCCCAAGACCGTCGACAGGATCGTGGACGTTTTCCCCGCAGGCCAGCAGAACCAGGTCCGGTCGATGCTCTCCGAATCGATCCAGGCCATCGTTACCCAGGCCCTCTTCAGGCTGAAAGAAGGCAATGGCCGGGTTGCCGCGTTCGAGATCATGACGGGCTCGCCCGCGGTGAGAAACCTGATCCGGGAAAACAAGATCGCCCAGATCCCCTCTGCCATGCAGACGAGCAGGCAACTGGGGATGCAGACCATGGAGGCCTCGGTGAAAGACCTCCTTGCGAGAAACCTCGTCACCCAGGAAGAGGTGGCCTTCTACATGTCGAAATATTAGGGGTGAGCCGTGCCCAGTCGTGAGTTTTTCATGGACCTGCTGCAGCACATGGTGGACAGGGACGCCTCCGACATCTATCTGACCCAGGGCATTACCCCCATGTTCAGGATCGAGGGGGAGGTGCTGCCTTACGGCGAAAAGGTCCTGTCCGGCGACGACACCCAGACCCTTGCCGCAGGCATAATGAACGACAGGCAGAAGAAGATTTTCGAAGAGAAGCATGAGATGAACCTCGCCCTCTTCTTCCCCGACCTGGGCCGGTTCAGGGTGAATCTCTTCCGCCAGCGCGGGAACGTGGGCATCGTGCTGAGGCAGATCAAGATACACCTGAAGACCGTGGACGACCTGGGTCTGCCCCCGATACTGAAGGAGATCGCCATGGCCAGGCGCGGTCTCGTGCTGGTGGCCGGCGCGACCGGAAGCGGAAAATCAACGACCCTGGCAGCCATGATAGACCACAGGAACGCGAACCAGAGGGGGCATATCATCACCATAGAGGACCCCATCGAGTTCGTGCATCCCCACAAGCTGAGCGTCGTCACGCAGCGAGAGGTCGGATTCGATACCCACTCCTTTTACAACGCCCTGAAGAACGCGCTGAGGCAGGCCCCCGACGTGATTCTCATCGGCGAGATCAGGGACACCGAGACCATGGAAGACGCCATAGTCTTCGCCGAGACCGGCCATCTCTGCCTGGGCACGCTCCATTCGAACAACGCCAACCAGGCGATCGAGAGGATACTCAATTTCTTCCCCGTCGAGAGACACCTTCAGATATATATGCAGCTCTCCCTCAATCTCAAGGCCGTCATATCCCAGAGACTCATCCCCACGATGGACGAAAAAAGGGTCGCCGCAATCGAGATACTCCTCGACACGCCCAGGGTCAAGGACCTGATCACCAAAGGTGAAGTCGGGCTCCTGAAAGAGACCATGGCCCTCGGCTATCAGGAAGGCATGCAGACCTTCGACCAGCACATCTACGACCTCTATCAGGAGGGCAGGATCAGCTACGAGAACGCCATCGCCTACGCCGACAGTCCCAATGACCTGAGGATCAGGATAAAGGTCTCCGGGGTAAAGAAGCTTGAGCGGCCAAAGCCGCTCAAGCTGCGGATAGACGAGCACTAGCGAAGTGGAAAGGAAAGTGACGAGTGCCGAGTGAAAAGAGGAGACCCCCTTGCTTTAAACTCGTCACTCTGCACTCGTCACTCGTCACTTTCCTTCAACGCAAAGGCCAGCGGGCTTGACAGGCAGACCAGCAGCCCGAGAATCGAAATACCGAACCTGAAGCTCACGAGATCACCGGAAAGACCGAGCAGGTAGGGGACTGCGCCGCCGCCGAACAGGATGCCGACGGCTATGATGACGCCGGTTGCAAGGCTTCTCGTCTCCCTGCCGAAGAGCTTCGCCGCGCATACGAGCGCCAGAGGGAAGAATTCCGTTATCACCACCGCCTGCAGAAAAAGCAGAATGCCTGTATAGCCGGCGGGGGCCACACCGAGGAAGACCGTCAGTATACCCGCGACGAGCAGTATAATGAACAGGGTCTTTATCAGGTCGATCCTGTGGACGAAGAAGGTCACCGACACCGCGACCCCGATCGCGCCGAGCCTCGATAAGCCCACTATGTGATTGGCGTACTCGATGCTCAGTGATAACTCTTTTGTGAGATAGAGAGGCATGATGCCGAAGATGCCCAGATTGATCCCCGTGGCAAGGATAAACAGCATCATCATTATCCAGAGCGGCCGCATCCTGAACAGGCCGCCACACGCGTTCTTTTCGGAACGGACGACCTTTACCTCATGGCCTATAAAACAGCACATCACGGCATTTACCAGCACTATCATGGCGAGGACCTGGAAGGTCCCCCTCCACCCGAAATACTGGAGAAAAAAAAGGGCGATCAGGGGGCAGCAGAATATCCCGGTCGGGGCGCCGGAGTCGTGGATGGCGATGGCCCTGGCCCAGTGGCGCTCCGCAAAGTATTCGGTGATAAGGGGCAAGACTGCCGGCAGATAGAAACCGACCGACGCGCCCATGATGAAATTGAACACGTAGAGGAGTGAGAACACCTTGACAAAGGGGATGAGGAAGAGGAGCACGGACGTCGCGGCAAGCGAAAGGACTATCGATTTCTTGTAGCCGAATCTGCCCGCGTAGAACCCGGACAACAACATCGACAGCGCATACCCCATCGACATGAATATGAAGATGCTGCTCGCCTCGGCATGAGTGACCAGGAATTCGTCTTCGATGAGCGGGAGGACGGGTGCGAAGCTCAACCTCACGACCATGTTGGTGAACCAGAAGAACCAGAAAACGAGAAGGAGTACGAGGCCCTTGCCCTTAAGGTCGAAGCCGTGATCCATGGTGCTCATTTAACCAGAATCCGCGCCAAACTTCAATCAATCTTTCGACGCTACCCTGGCGCACTCGGACGGATCGCCCTTTACTTTTTCCAGGGCATGGGGGAGGGCCGCCTCTATGAATGAGAGGCATTCCGCCGCGGCTTTGGGGCTGCCCGGCAGATTGACGATGATCGATTGCCCCCTGATGCCGCAGACCGCGCGCGAGATCATCGCGAAAGGCGTCACGCGGTAGCTTTCCATCCTCATGATCTCCGAGAACCCGGGAAGCTCTTTTTCTATTACCATGCGGGTCGCCTCGGGCGTGACGTCCCGCGGGCCGATCCCGGTCCCTCCCGTGGTGACGACGAGGTCTATGCCTTTTGCGTCGACCTGGTCCCTTATGGTTTCCGCGATGCGGTCGATCTCATCCGGTATGACCACCACGTCCGCCACCTCGTAGGTCTTTTGCAGCATCGATCGCAGGCCGGGACCGCTCGTATCGCGCCTCTCCCCGGTGGAGCCTTTGTCGCTGATCGTGATAACGACGGCCCTGTACGTCAAGGGAGTACCTCCACCTCGTCTCCCACCCGGACCTCGCCGCCCGCGACCACCTCGGTGAATATGCCTTCCCTGGGCATCACGCAGTCGCCCACCGCGGCAAAGATGGCGCACCTCGCATGGCATTCCTTGCCTATCTGGGTGACCTTCATCAGGACCTCGCCCACCCGGAGCCTCGTTCCGATGGGGAGGGTAGGGAGCTCTATGCCCTCCGTGGTCAGGTTTTCCGCAAAATCACCGGGTTCCACGGCAAGCCCCATTTTCCTTATCTTCTCGATGCTTTCCGTTGCGAGAAGACTCACCTGCCTGTGCCAGGGGCCCGCGTGGGCGTCGCTGTCGAGACCGTGGCCCTCCCGCAGCAGGCACCGCTCTATGTTGTGTTTTTTCTCGCCTTTATTGTCGCTTACATTGACTGAAATGATCTTGCCTTTCATCGTATCTCCCGGATGGATGTCATGTGCCGCTCGGGGTTGCCTTCCGGCTGAACGGACCGCTCTTTCCCCCGCTTTTCTCGAGCAGGTAGAACGGCCCCAGCTCGATTGATTTATCGATCGCCTTGCACATATCGTAGATCGTCAGCCCGGTCACCATGACACACGTCATGGCCTCCATCTCCACGCCGGTGACGCCCTGTACCTTCACGGTCGAGGTAATCTCGACCAACGCCGATTCATCCCTGAAAGCAAACGTCACGTCGACAAAACTGAGAGGCAGGGGGTGACAGAGGGGGACGAGGTCGGACGTCTTCTTCGCCGCCATGATGCCCGCGATTTTCGCCACCGTAAAGACATCGCCTTTCGGCCCCTGTCCACGTCGCACGAGTCCATAGGCTTCCTCCGACATCCGCACCACGCCGAAGGCGCGGGCCTCGCGGCCGGTCTCCCGCTTCTCGCTGACATCGACCATCCGCGCCTTTCCGTCGCTGTCCACATGGCTCAGCTTCATCGGCGTTCACCCAAAGAAGTGGAAAGTGGAAAGTGGAAAGTGGAAAGTTTTAAAGACTGGGTTTCCGCCTTTGCTTTCTTTTTTTGCCTCTTCTCCACTTTCCACTTTCCACTATTTTCTCCACTTTTCACTTCCTTCTCATCCACATTTATCCTCCGATATGGCGCATGCTGCGCTGGCATTTCCTGATGGCACCGACCTCCACCTTTCTTTCCGGCTTTGCCATTACCGCGCTCCTTACGAAATCGGCCACTCTGTCGTCGCTCGCCCCGTCGCGAATCAGGGCCTTCACGTCATGCTCCACGTCCGAGAAGAGGCAGGGCTTGATCTTTCCATCGGGTGTCAGCCTGATCCTGTTGCACTCGTGGCAGATATGGGAGGACATGGGGCTGATGAAGCCGACCTGCCCGGCAGTTCCGTTGATGAGAAACATCTTGGCAGGCCCTTTGTCGGAATGTATGCTGGGGTGAAGGTCATGCACCGTGCGTATCGTCTCTTCGAGGGACGCCGAGCTCGATGATCCTGGACTTGTCCCACAGGGCCCCGTCCCCGAAGGGCATGAACTCTATGAACCGTACCTGCACCTCCCGAGCCCTCGCGAAATCGGCAAAATCGAGCACTTCGTCGTCGTTGAAGCCCTTGATGATCACCGTATTGATCTTTACGGGATTGAGACCCGCATCCTTTGCCGCATCGATGCTTCTTATGACCTTGTCAAAGGCGTCGACGCCGGTAATATAGGCAAATCGTTCGGGCCTGAGCGAATCGAGGCTGATGTTGACGCGCCGCAATCCCGCGTCCCGCAGCGTTTCCACGCTGTCCGTCAGCTCGAGTCCGTTCGTGGTGAGGCTGATGTCGTCTATGCTCCCGATGTCATTGATCTCTTTGAGAAGGAAAGAAAGGTCTTTTCTGCAGAGCGGTTCCCCGCCGGTAAGCCTGATTTTCCTCACCCCCAGAGAGGCGGCTATGCGCACGATCCTGATGATCTCCTCGTAGCGCAGGATTTCCTGATGGGGTATGAACGCGAACGTGCTGTCGGTGCAGTACCTGCATCTGAGGTTGCACCTGTCGGTGATCGAAACCCTTAAGTAGCTGATGACCCGGTTGAAGTTATCCGTTAACATACTCTTTTTTTGCCTATGCCCCTTCCTTTTTATGAGGGGGTAGCCGAGTGCGACCCGGCAAAGCAATATGGAGTCGGGTACCCCGCCGATGCGAAGCCGGTCGTGGCTTTGCCGGTGGAGGGGGCGACGCTAGCCCCGATATTTGATCTTCCCGCTATCCGTCGTCGTGTAACCGCCCAACCCACTCAGTCTGGAGGCGAATTCCGGGGATGAGAGAAGCTCCATGAGGAGGCTGAACCTCGGGTCTTCGCTGAATTCCCTGGTGACGAGGAGGTCGTAGTCCTCTTCCGCAAGAGGGATGAAATCGAGAGAAAAACTGCGGGATACCGCATGGATGGCCAGGCCGACGTCGGCAATCCCTTCTTTCACCAGGATGGCGGCCGCCGTGTGCGTCGGCTCTTCCCGGTCGTATCCCCGGATCGACCGCGGATCGATCCGCCTCTCCTTGAGCATCATGTCGAGGAGTATCCTCGTGCCCGATCCGAACTGCCTGTTGACGAACCTCACGTCATGCCGCGTTGAGATCGTCCACCCCCGTGATGCCGTGCGGGTTCCCTTTTGCCACGAGCAACCCCTGTATTCTCTTCGTGATATGCACGAGAAGCACAGGGCTTCCGGCCAGATACCGCTTTATCGCCGGTATATTATACACCAATTCCTGCTCGTCCAGGATGTGAGTGGTAACGAGGTCCGCGATGCCTTTCTGCATCGCATTGATCCCGCTCATGCTGCCGACGTGGGCCGATATGAGGTCCATGGCGGGAAAACGGGTCTTGATCATGTCCCTGAGCACATCGAGGGAAAGGTCGTGGCTTCCCACGATATTGAGCCTGTGCTGCAGGTCGTCCTCCGGCCTCAGAAGGTGCGCCGGCAGCACCGTTCCCTCGTTGTACCCCTCCACGTTTTCGGGAATCGTGACGAGCGCGTCCGCACGGGAGAGGGACGAAAAGACCCCTGCGCCGCGCGGGAGGGGGTAGGCATAATAGCTCCCCTTCCTCGCCATGAGCCTCACCCGCAGCACCTCCTCGACGCCGATGGTCGAAGGCAGCTTGTAGGGGATGACGCAAGGGACGGACCTCTCCGAGATAGACGAGGAACAAAGGCGCTCGTAGGCGACCTTGAGAAAGGTCTTGAAGCTTATCGCCGCGGAGACGGGGTATCCCGGTATACCGAAAACAGGCTTGCCTTCGATGAGCCCGAACATGACGGGCTTACCCGGCATCATGGCGACGCCGTGAAAGAGAAGCTCGCCGAATTCCCGGATGACGCCCTCCGTAAAATCCTCCGTGCCGGCGCTTGAGCCCGCGTTTATGACAAGCACGTCCTGGGCCGGGATATATTCCCTCAAGACGGCCCGCAGGTGCTCATTATCCCGGGCTATCGCGGTTTTGGTCACGTCATAGCCCATCTCCCTGCCGAGGGCCATGAGCGTATAGGAGTTGAAGTCGATCAGCCTGTCGGGCGTGACCTGGGGGTCGGGTTGTTCGTAGATATCGACCAGCTCCTGCCCTGTCGGGATGATAAGAAGCCTCGGCTTCTTCACTGCCTTCAGCGTTCTTATGCCGGCTGCGAGCAGCAACCCGACATCGAGTATTCCCAGCCTGTAGTTGGCGGGGAAGAGCATATCGCCCTCGATGATGTCTTCTCCGGTCAGTCTCACGTTCTGCCATAATGACGCGGGTTTCCTGATAACGATCTCGGGACCCTTCTCTTCCACCTCTTCGGCCATGATCACCGCGTTCATGGTCCTGGGAAGGGGATCGCCGGTGTTGACGAGCACGGCATCCTCCCCCCGGTTGAGAGTGACGGGACTGCCGAGGTCCGCGTCGAGCGTCTGCTCGAAGGGAACCGCGTATCCGTCCATTGCCGCTGAGGTGAAGGGGGGGTTCGAGCGCGCCGCGAAAATGGGCGCCGACGTCACCCGGCCCGGGCACGCGGGCACCGGGATCTCTTCAGAGCCTTCAAGGGGCCCGATTACGCCCGTTATCCTCTTGACGGCCTCTTCCTTGCTTATGGTAGTGAGATATCTCTTACCCAAGGGGCAGTACCTCGACCTCGGCGCCGGCCTCCAGGCCCTCCTGCCCTTCCTGCACCACCACATAGCCGTCCGCTTTCGAAAGGGTGGAGATGACCGACGATTTGGCGAAGATGGGGGTCACCTGCGGCGCCAGACCCTCTCTCCTCTCCACACTCACCCTCACGTACTCCTCTATCCCGTAGGCCGACGGTATGTTTGTCGTCAGCGTCCCCGCGATGGTCTCGGGCAGACCCGTGCGCTTCTCACCTTTTAATCGCGCCAGAAGGGGCTGCACGAACCTCAGGACGACCATGGCGCAGGAGACGGGATGGCCGGGAAGGCCGAATACCGGTTTTTCCCACAGGGTGGCGAAGATCGTCGGCTTGCCCGGCTTTATATTGAGGCCGTGAAAGAGGATTTTTCCACCGAGCCCCCTCGACCGCCGCCGTCATGAAGTCACTCTGGCCCTTCGAGCTCCCGCCGGAGAGCAGTATCGCATCGCACTCATGAAGGGCGATAAGCCTCGACGCTATATCGTCGACCGTGTCCCTGGCTATGCCTGCGAACCGGACGAGACAGCCCTGCCTTTTTATCAGGCCCGACACGGTATGGGTGTTGATGTCCCGGACCTTGCCCGCCTCCAACACCCCGTCCGCCGCGACGATCTCGTTGCCCGATGAGATGAGGCCGACCAAGGGCCGCTGCCGGACGGGGACGCGGGTGACCCCGAGGGCGGCGAGAACGCCCAGGTCGAAAGGCGATATGGGTCGTCCTTTTTCAAGCACGACCTGCCCTTTCCGCACATCTTCTCCCCTGAAGCAGATACTCTCTCCCCGGCGGACCGTGCGGGTTACCTCGATGGCTGTGCCTGCCTGTCTTGTATACTCGACCATGACCGCGCCGTCCGCGCCGTCCGGTATCATGGCCCCGGTCGCGACGTAGATCGCCTCGCCGTCACCGACCTGCTTTTCCGCGGCCTCACCGGCCGGGACCTCTCCTGTCACCTGGAGGAAGGCGGGTGTGCCCTCCCGTGCCCCATACGTGTCCTTCGCCTTCACGGCGTAGCCGTCTACGAGAGACCGCGGGAAAGGTGGTATATCTTCCTGTGCGGTGATATCTGCCGCGAGCACCCTGTCGGTTGCCTGCTCAAGGGAAATCTCTTCCTCAGCCAGGGGCCCGAGAGGAAAAGAAAGGATGAGGCTGAGCGCTTCCGCCGGCCTGATAGATGTCAGAAATTCCACGAAAGAATATCACCGGTAATCGTACTTGCGTTCCTCAAAATATACAGATTTGACCGGAAATTGTCAATGTCGCTCACTTGAATCGGAAGTGCCGAGTGACGAGTGACGAGTGCTGAGTGACGAGTGCAGTGCCGAGTGACGAGTGCTCAGTAACGAAGGCCGACCGTCCGTTCAGGACTGTGACGATAGACACATACGCAAGTCCGTACCTTGCCGGGTGGCGCCATCCTCCATCAGGTCTTGCTCGTCACTCGTCACTTCCTTCCACTCGTCACTCTCTTGCATCTGCGCGCATGCGGGAGGTAACGCGCGGTATCAGCCGTACCTGGATATGTGGTATTTCTTCATAAGGGCATAGAGGCGGGGTCGGGAGAGGCCGGATATGCGGCAGGCATCTTTGATATTGCTGCCCGCGATGCTCATGAGGTCTTCGAGATATTGGCGCTCCGCCTCCTGCAGGGCGGCCTCCCTGAAGCCTTTCAAGGGGGGCAGCGGGGGAGGGGATGCGGTCTTGCTGCTGACCTGGCTTGGCACCTCCTTCGTCACGGCGGCGCGGGCCAGGCTCACCCTTATGTGGGTGGGCAGGTGTTTGGCAAAGAGGGTCGGCTCCTGGCGGGCCATGGTGAGCGCCCTCTCCACGGCATTGACGAGCTCCCGCACATTGCCCGGCCACTCGTAGGCGACGAGGGAGTCGAGGAACTCCGGGGCAAAGCCCTTTGTGCCTATGCCGTAACGCTCGGAAAGCTTCGCCATATGGTACATGACGAGCTCCCTGATGTCCTCCTTCCTTTCCCTCAAAGGGGGGAGGTCGATCGTGAAGGTCTGGAGGCGAAAGAGGAGGTCCCTCCGGAAGCGGCGGGACTCGACCATCTCATCCATGCTCCTGTTGGTGGCGGTGACGAGACGAAAGTCGCTCTCTATCTCTTTCTTGGATCCTACGGGTCTGAAGCGGTGCTCCTGGAGGACGCGCAGGAAGGCCTTCTGGATAACGAGGGGGAGCTCGCCCACCTCGTCGAGGAAAAGGGTCCCCCCGTGGGCCTGTCTCACGAGACCCTCCTGGTCCCTGTCCGCGCCGGTGAAGGCGCCTCTCTCGTAACCGAAGAGGGTGCTCTCGACGAGGGTTTTCGGTAAAGCGGTGCAGTCGACCACCACGAAGTTCCTGTTCGCCCTGGGCGAGTTCTCGTGGATAGCGCGGGCAAAAAGCTCCTTGCCGGTGCCGGTCTCTCCCGCGATGAGCACCGAGGCATCGGAGTTCGCCGCCTGGGCGAGGATATCGAAGCAGCTCCGCATGCGGGGGGAAGAGCCGATGATGCCTTCCCACTTGAGGGCTACCGCGGGCTTGCGCGCCTTTTTCTCTTCCCGGTACTGGAGGGCGCGAAGGAAGGGGAGCGTCATCTCCTTGATGGATGAAGGCTTCTCGATGTAGTCCCAGGCCCCGTTCTTAATGGCAAGCTCGGCCCCGTCGGGGTCGCCGAAGCCCGTGATGATGATCACTTCGGGGGGCGAGGCGATCTCCCTGATCTTGGGGAGCACGTCGAGGCCCGAGCCGTCAGGCAGACGGATGTCGAGAAAGACGATGTCATAGCTCTTCCGCAAGACCTGTCTCATCCCCTCATCGAGGGTAAGTGCATACGAGGCCTCGTGGCCCGTCCGGTGCACCATGCCCGAGAGCATCTCGCACATGCTCACGTCATCGTCGATGATCATTACGTGCGCCATGGTTCTTCCTTAGCATTTCTTGCCGTTATGATCTGTGGTACTATAATTATAATTAATTATAAATACCGGCTAAATCATGAAACCATTTTAAGTGTATAGCGGCAAAGGGGTTCTGACAATGAATATTTTATTTTGTGGAGCGAAAAAGGGCGGAGGAACGTCGAAGGGACCTAAAGGCCGGGTCGTAGAGGCGAAGCAATTGACCCAATAATTGGAGGTGGGGAAACAAAATTGAGAGCAAGCCGTGAGAAACGCCTGATCTGGGCAATGGTCGTCACGCTTATCGTGCTTTTTGCGGAAGTGGTCGGCGGCCTCCTCGCGAACAGCCTGGCCCTTCTGAGCGATGCGGGCCACATGCTCACCGACGTGTTTGCCTTAGGGTTAAGCCTCGTCGCCGTCTACATAGGCAAGCGCCCCCCGGACTACCGCGCCACTTACGGCTACCAGAGGATCGGGATACTGGCCGCCCTCATCAACGGCTCGACCCTTGTGGTCATATCCGTCTTCATCTTCGTCGAGACTTACAGACGCATCTTCACCCCGCCCGAAATCGATTCGAACCTGATGCTTCTTGTCGCGGTGGGAGGTCTTGCGGGAAACATCGTCATGGCCCGCCTGTTGGGGGAGGGCCACGCCGATCTCAATATTAGGAGCGCGTGGCTCCACGTGCTGGGCGATCTGCTCGCCACGGCAGGCGTCATCGTCGCGGGCATCGTGATCAAGGTGACGGGGTGGACCCTTGCAGACCCGATAGCGAGCGGCATTGTCGGCATCATCATTATCCTAGGGGGCGGCCGGGTGATCAAGGAATCACTCTGGATATTTCTCGAGCCGAGCCCCTCGGGTTCCATGCCGAGGACATCTCGAAGACGATTTGCGGGATGGAGCACGTCCTCGGCGTGCATGACGTGCATATCTGGTCGATCGGCCACGGCGTACCGGCCTTCTCCGCCCACGTGCTCCTCAACGACAGGAAGATCAGCGAGACGGACACGATAAGAAGAGAGATCGAGGACAAGTTGTCAGGGCTGGGGATAAAACATACGGTACTGCAGATGGAGTGCGCCGAGTGCCAGGTGAACGGCCTTTTCTGTCAGATCGCACCCCCCGATGAGACCGACCATCATCACCATTGACACGCTGCCGATCGCGGTGTTAGGCCGAACAAAAGTTCGCGGTCGCGGACTTTAGAGCACTTCCCGGAGCCCTTCGCGCAGCTCTGCCCTCGTAAGCGGCTTAGGAAGCACCTTGCGGATAGCCGCCGCCTCCGCCTTGCCCCGGGGGAGGCTATCCGGCGTGGCGGTCATCACGACAACGGGCAGCTCCGGGCGGACACAGCGGATTCTCTTGGCTATTTCATCTCCCGTGATATCGATCATCATGAGGTCGGTGAGGACGAGATCGAATTTCTCCGGGTGGTCGACGAAGGTCCTGATGGCCGCCCTGCCGCTCTCCTCCACCTCCACCTCATAGTCCATCTCCGTCAGTATCTCGTATATTACCTCCCGAAGCAGGTGCTCGTCGTCGATGAAGAGAATCCGCTTTTTCTTCATAGTGTAACCTGGGTACGAGAGGGATGTAATGCAACTGCTCCGGGAGGCTCCGAGCCTGTTTCTGTGCCTCTACATCCGGTTTTGTCATGCCCCCGGGCCCCCTGCGGCTTGACAAACAGCCGGAAATAGATAAAATTAGGGTATGTTTACCGCAGCAGGTGGAGGGATGGGGAGAGCATGAACCAAGCAAAGACTTTCTTTCTGATGGTGCTCCTGACCGTCATCCTGGTGGGCCTCGGGAGCGTGATCGGAGGGAAGAACGGCGCGGTCCTCGCCTTTGCCGCGGCCCTCGCCATAAATTTTGTCAGCTATTGGTTCAGCGACCGGATCGTGCTCCACATGTATGGGGCGAAGGAGGTTACCGAGGCCCAGGCGCCCGGCGTCTACAATATCCTCGCGACTCTCTCTCAGCGCGCGTCTATCCCGATGCCCAGGGTGTACGTCATCGAGAATGACAGCCCCAATGCCTTTGCAACCGGGAGGAACCCCGAGCACAGCGCTGTCGCCGTGACGACGGGGATCCTGCGGATCCTCAACAAGCAGGAGCTTGAAGGCGTGCTCGCCCACGAGCTCTCGCACGTGCTGCACCGGGATATCCTCATATCGACAGTGGCCGCGTCCCTCGCCGGGGCAATCACCATGCTCGCCAACTGGGCCAGGTTTTCGCTCTTCTTCGGGGGAAGGGACGATGAAGAGGGGGGCGGTAATATAGTGAGCGTGATCGTCTTCTCCATGGTCGCGGCCTTTGCCGCCATGCTGATCCAGCTCGCCATATCGAGGTCCAGGGAGTATCTGGCAGATGAGGGCGGCGCCCATCTCACCGGCAACCCTCTCTTTCTGGCACACGCCCTGCGCCGCCTGGAGGCAGGCGTTGTCCGGAACCCCATGCAAGACGCCAATCCTTCTACGGCCCACATGTTTATCGTCAACCCTTTTTCCGCTCGTGGCGTCCTTGCCCTCTTCAGCACCCACCCTCCGTTGGAAGAGAGGATAAGGCGATTGGAGGACATGGCGCATAGACGATAATTTTCGCCCTGTCAGGTCCTTATGCCTCAAGATCATCGATGAGGTAGAAGAGGGAGGGCTGCTCGATCAGACGATCGACAGGCATTTCTCCTCTACCTGGGTCGCGCAAAGCTACAAGCCCCTGATCTACGAGGTCACATCCGGCGTGGTCCGGTGGAAGCTCTATCTCGATTGGGTCCTTTCCCACCTGGTGAAAGAGGGCTTGAAAAAGGATGTGCGTCATCTCCTCTGGATGAGCCTCTACCAGGTCTTTTTCATGAAAAAGGCGGTCTATCACGTCGTCAATGAAACGGTAGGCTACGCAAAGAAAGAGAAGGGTCAGGGGATCGCGAATTTCGTCAACGCCGTGCTCAGACGGGCGATCAGGGAGAGGGATGAGCTGCCGATGCCGGCCGACCCCGTCTCGCGCCTGTCGATTTCGTACAGTTTCCCCTTGTGGCTCGTCCAAAGGTGGTACGCCAGGTTCGGAGAAAATGGTGCGGCAGACCTCCTCGGGCTCCTCAACAAAAGCCCGGAATTTACCCTGAGGATAGACGCCCGGAAGATCACCAGGGAAGAGGCGATAAGGAGGCTTGCGGATCTCGGCGTGAAGGCCGTGGAGAACAGGTTCCTCGAAAAGGCGCTTGTCGTCGACAGGGTGGGCCCCCTCCTCGACAGCGAGCTTTTGAAGAGCCATGCCCTCCACATCCAGGACGAGACATCGCAGATGGCCGGCCTCGCGGTCGCGCCGTCGCCCGGCGACCTCGTCCTCGATGCGTGTGCGGGACAGGGCACAAAGACGGACCAGATAAAGGAAGAATGGCCGCACGCGCGGGTCGTCGCCATGGACGTGAACGGAAAGAAGCTTGGCTCCATCCGCGGCACGACCTGTCGCGTGGAAGCGGATGTCTTGAAAAATCCTTTAAAAAAAGGGCGTTTTGATTGTATACTTCTTGATGCCCCCTGCTCGTCCCTGGGGATTATAAGGAAACACCCGGAGATAAAGTGGCGGAGGAGCGAACGGGATATATCGATGCGCGGCATTCTCCAGCTCGAGATGATCGCGTCACTGGGGGAGAATCTGAGGCAAGGCGGCCGTCTCGTTTACAGCGTCTGCTCCTTCGAGCCGGAAGAGACGACAGACCTCATGGAGAAGGTGAAGAAGACGGGGCTCTTTAGCGTGGATGCGCCCTTGCCCTTTCCCGGTCATGACGGATACTTTCTTTCGCTCCCCCACGTCTCGGGGATGGACGGTTTTTTCATTGCCGGACTGAAAAAATTATGAAATTGCTCAGACTACTCTTGTATGCGCTGGCGGCGTCCGCGGTCTTCGTTCTTGCCACCTCCGTTACCATAAACGTGCTTCTGACAGACGAATCGACGGTTGCCTGTCCCGACCTGAGGGGCCTCGACGTAAGGGAGGCAAGACTGGTGGCGGCGCAGAAAGGGTTGTCGCTCATGATCGGAAGGTATGAAACAAGAAAGGATGTGCCCTATAACCACATCCTTTTTCAGACGCCGGACCCGGCAATACCGGTGAGGGCGGGAAGGGCCCTGACGGTTGTGCTTTCCGATGGACCGGTGCCTGTCATAATCCCTGTATTTGTGGGTCTCTCCCTTGAAGAGGCCCGGGACGCATTGGCCGACCGGGGCATGAAACTGAAGAAGGTGATCTACGTACCGGGCGGAAATGCGAACCAGGTGGTCGCCCAGGTACCGGGCAGCGGCGAAAATATCCTCGATGAAGAGGGGACGGTGCTCTTCGTGGGCGGCAGTTCGAGGCGGTTTTACGTGATGCCCGACGTCGCTGCCGGCGATTATGGCGCGCTCGTGCAGGAGATGGAAGAAAAACATATCAAACATGCCCTGACATCCAACGGGCTCCCGGATGCCTCGGGAAGGGGGCCCTGAAAAGCAGCATCCCGTCCCGGACCATATTCACTGACGACGACGTACTGGAACTACAGGCAGACGAGCGGAGGTTAACCATGAAGATTTCCCTGGCCCCCTCCATTCTCTCGGCGGATTTCAGCCGCCTGGAGCAGGAGATAAAGGCGGTTGAGGCAGCGGGGGCGGACGTGATACATGTCGACGTGATGGATGGCCATTTCGTGCCGAACATCACCATCGGCCCCGTGATCGTCAAGGCGGCAAGGAAAGCGACGAGCCTGCCCCTCGACATCCACCTCATGATCGAGCACCCCGATTTCTTTGTCGATGCCTTCGTTGATGCGGGCGGCGACATCATCACCATCCATGCGGAAACGGGATACCACCTTTTCAGGACGATAGACCTGATAAAGTCGCGCGGCAAGAAGGCCGGTGTCGCGTTGAATCCCGCCACCCCTCTGTCTGCCGCGTCCGAACTTCTGACGGAGATCGACCTCCTCCTTATCATGACGGTAAACCCCGGATTTGGAGGTCAGGCGTATATCCCTTCGATGACCGGGAAGATAGAAGATGCGAGGCGCATGCTGGACGCGGCCGCACGGCCGATAGAGCTCGCGGTCGACGGCGGCATCAAGGCGGACAACAGCCTGATGGTCACGAAGGCGGGTGCCACCCTGCTGGTCATGGGGACCGAGATATTCGGAAGCGGCGATTACCGGGGCAAAATCGACGATGTCAGGAGGAGGGTGGGGGCGCCGTGGACGCCGTAAGACAGAAGGCGTACCACAGGACATTCGACCTGGCGTGCAGCCGGCTTGCGGACCTGCCCCTCGAAGAGCGGGCGGCAAAAGCCGGGCTCGGTCTTATAAAGAAAGGAGACCTCTCTTACGTTTCCGTACCCTTTTTCAACGAGACCATCGAGCTTGTCGTGCCGGGCTTTTCCTTCAAGAGCCTCAAGGGATCCAATATCACGCTCGTGACAAAGATCGTGGTTCTCCATTACCTTATCCAGGCGTCGGGCACGCCTGTCGGGGCGGCCCTCGTGCCCTACGAGGACATTCCCGGCTGCCGGCAGTACCTGCCCGTATTCGAGCGGCGCGTGGTCAAGCCCCTTCTATCCGCCTTCGGCTTTTCCAGGGACGCGTTTCTCACAGCAGGCACGCTGCTGGGCGGCAAAGAAGAGGAATACGGCCACGCGTCGTTCACGCTGTCGGCGTTCCCCAGGCTGCCCATCACCTTCATCCTGTGGGAGGGTGAGGAGGAATTCCCTCCGTCGATCAAAGTGCTCTTCGATCAATCCATCCACACGTACCTGCCCCTCGAAGATATCGTCGTCGTCTCAAAAATGGCAGCGACGAGGATACTGAAGGAAGCCAGAAAGAGCAGTGACGAGTGACGAGTGCCAGAGTGACGAGTGACGAGTTTAAAGCAAAAGGGTTTTTTCACTCGGCACTCGTAGCTTCCTTTCACTCGTCACTTCCTTCACTCGTCACTCGGCACTCGTCACTTTCTTTTCACGCCTACCCCGCTTCTACGGTGCTCGCCTGCGGTCCTTTTTCACCGTCTTCCTCGGCAAAACGTACCTCGACACCCAGGCTCAGACGGTCGAATGCATTGCCGAGCACGCTGTTCCTGTGAAAATAGACGTCCCTCCCATCCCGCGTCCGGATAAAACCATAGCCCTCTCCCGGGAAGAGCAGATTGACCGTGCCGCGCTCCGGCTTTACATCCTGCTTAACCTCGCCGTGCGCCGCCTGTGAATGCTCCTTGAGCTGCCGCTCCATCGCGTCAAACGCGTCATCGATGGCAACGGTCAGGTCTTCGTGGGCATGGTTCAACAACGGCTCCCGGTTTACCACCAGCTCGCGGCCGGGTACGGTAATGTCGATCTGCACCTGGAACATCCTCCCCTTGCGATGACGCAGCTGGGGCACGTCCACCACGACGCGGCCGCCTATGATATCATCATACAGGCGGTCCAGCTTCGCCGCGCGCTCACGTATCCTTGTCTCTGCCGCGCCCGAGCGTTCCCCATGACGAAAGGTGATCTGGAGTGGAACTTTCATTAGGCCCTCCTTCCTCTTAGACGATCACACGCGTCTTTGCTAAGGAAATATATGCCCCCGGCCGGTCTTTAGTCAACCGCTCACCGGTGGCGGCATGGGGCCCGCGGCCACGCGGGACGGGTGGCTGACGCTCATCGAAACGACATTTACGTAGACCGCAAGCGGCTCATTCCCACTATTTTGTACCTCCGCTTTCAGGTCCGGCCTCGTCCCGGCACGCGGGACACCGGGTCGTCTGCACGCCCAACTACTTGTCGTCATTATACCTTTGCGAATCGGTCGCGGTCCCCCTGCCCCTTCCCCGATGCTGGCACGGCTATTGCAAAAAAATGGTGTTAACGTCATAGCTGGGGATGCCTTCATCACCTGTGGGCATTCTCTCCTCCTCAGGGCCGGACATCGACGCCCGGCCCTCTAAAAACGGCCCGGCCCTTATCCGGCTCTCATCCGGTCGGGGGAGCCTCAGGAGTAGAGGGGCGGCGTGCTTTATGGTAAGATGATAAAATGTCGAACCTTCAGGAAGATGAGACACTCCTTGAAAAAGCGCGCCACGTAGTTATCGGCAAGCCCAAGGACATTCAGGACACCTCGCTCTTTCACAAGCTGAGTCTTATCCCGCTGCTTGCCTGGATCGGCCTCGGCGCGGACGGCCTCTCTTCCTCATCCTACGGGCCGGAGGAAGCCTTCCGCACCCTCGGGTCGCACGCCTACCTCTCGGTCTTCCTGGCCCTCGCCACGGCCCTCACCGTCTTTATCATCTCCGCCGCTTACTCGCGCATCATCGAGCACTTCCCCCACGGGGGAGGCGGCTACATCGTGGCTACCCATACCATCGGCAACAGGGCCGGCGTCGTATCGGGCTGCGCGCTCCTCGTCGACTATATGCTGACCATCACGGTCTCCCTCGTCTCCTGCGCCGACGCCCTTTTCAGCTTTCTCCCCATGAGCCTCCACCACTACAAGATGGGCTTCGTCGTCTTCCTGATCGTCCTGCTCGTGGTGTTGAACGCGCGGGGGGTGAAGGAATCGGTGCTCATCATGGCGCCCATATTCATGGTCTTCGTCCTGACCCACATGGTGCTGCTCGGTTACGGCATATTCAGCCACACGTCCCACATCAAGCCCATCATGGTGGAAATTCACGGAAATCTCCGCCATGACCTCGGCATCGTGGGCGTACTGGGCATCCTCGCCCTCGTGCTCAGGGCCTATTCCATGGGCGCAGGCACCTACACGGGCATCGAGGCCGTCTCCAACGGCCTGCAGATCATGCGCGAGCCGAGGGTAAGAACGGGCAAGCGCACCATGGTCTACATGGCCTCGTCCCTTGCGATCACCGCGGCGGGCCTTTTCCTCTGCTACCTCCTCTGGGGGGTCAGGCCCGCGGAGGGCAAGACCCTCAACGCCATCCTCGCGGGGGCCATGTTCGGCCACTGGCCTCTGGGCAACGCGCTCGCCCTCGTCACGATCTTCTCCGAAGGGGCGCTGCTCCTCGTGGCAGCCCAGGCGGGCTTCATCGACGGCCCCCGGGTCATGGCGAACATGGCAATCGATTCGTGGCTGCCGAGGCGCTTCTCATCCCTCTCCGAGCGGCTCACCATGCAGAACGGCGTGGTCCTCATGGGGAGCGCGGCCTTGCTCCTGCTCCTTTACACGCACGGCTCCATCTCCGCCCTGGTCGTCATGTACTCGATCAACGTGTTCGTCACCTTCTCCCTTTCCATGTTCGGCATGGCCCGCTTCACCATCAAAAACAGGCGAACCGAGCGGTACTGGAAGCAGCAGGCGGCTATCCCGCTTTTGGGCTTCATCATGTGCGTCACCATCCTCACCATTACCGTCTATGAGAAGTTCTCCGAAGGGGGATGGGTGACGCTGCTCATCACCTCGGCCGTCATCGCCCTCTGTTACCTCGTGCGGTATCACTACAACAAAGTGGGGAGGAGCATACGAAAGCTCGACGAAATCCTCATGGGCATACCGGCGAACGAAGAGCCCAATACCGAGCCCCTCGATCCCGGAGCGCCGACGGCTATTCTCCTCGCCTCCGCCTTCAACAGCTTCGGGCTCCATACCCTGCTCTCGATCGTCCGCTATTTTCCCGGTCTCTACAAGAACTTCATTTTTGTGGCCGTGGCTGAGATCGACTCGGGGTCGTTTAAGGGAGCGGCAGAAATCGAGGCCCTCAAGCGGGCAACAAAGCAGTCTTTGGAGAAGTACGCGAAGGTCACGCGCCGCCACGGCTTTCCCGCCGACTACAGGATGGAGACATCGACGGACGTTCCCGGCACGGTCGTGGAGCTTTGCCGGTCGATCGTGCGCGATTTTCCCCGGTCCACCGTGTTTACGGGCCAGCTCATGTTCCACCGGGAAACCCTCATAGACAAGATCCTGCACAACCAGACCGCCTTCGCGATCCAGCGCAGGCTGCAATGGGAAGGGGTGCCGACGGTGATACTGCCGATAAAGGTAAAAATATAGAGGTAGGGGGGCGCGGCCGGGCGGGTCGGCTACGTGTGGTGCCCGGAAGAAAGCAACGGTGAGTATGGGTGGGCGTGTTCGTGGTGATGATGCAACGGGAAATGTGACAGTTTTTAAAAAAGGTAGTATAATATGCCTATCATCAATTGACAGGAAGGTGGCGAAAATGAGCCTCGAAGACAAAATCCTAAAGGAAATACAGGATTTGCCGGAGTCTAAAAAGGCAGAAGTTCTTGACTTCGTGGGGTACCTTAAGGCGAGGGCAGAGGACAAGGACTGGTCCGTATTTTCTCTATCGTCGGCCATGCGGGATATGGAGGATGAAAACCCGCCTTACTCGCTCGACGATCTTAAAGAATCATTCTGATGACCGCCGAAGGGCTGACGGTCCTTTTCAGATTTCCCCAAACAGACCAACAGGAAGGCAAACTGAGACCGGCGCTCGTCATTCGCAGGGTGCCGGGACAATATGACGACTGGCTTGTGTGCATGATAACATCCCACCTTGAGCACGTGATAGTCGGCTTTGACGAGGTTGTCAGGCCCGGTGACGTTGATTTCGACAAGTCCGGCCTAAGGGTGACGAGCCTCCTCAGAATCGGCAGACTCGCCGTCGTGAACAAGGATGTCCTTGTCGGGCAAATAGGGGAGATCGATGCTGCCCGGTTAATGCGGATAAAACGCAAGTTGGCCGAATGGCTTGGAGGAGAGTGACGGGCATGTTTTACTTGAGCAAACCGCGAAGCTGTGAATTCGCACTCCTTTTAGCCAAATCAATTGGTGTGTTTCCTAAGCGGTCATAAACAGCCGGATTAGCGCCATACTCAAGCAAAAGTTTCACTGTTTCGACGTGGCCCTCAAAGATCGAATTATGCAAAGGAGTAACCCCGTCGACGTTCTGTATGTTTGGATTTGCCCCGTGGATCAACAAAACACGAACGACATCTATGTGTCCGTTTGTTGCGGCAATGAGGAGGGGGGTGAATCCCTTTTCTGGCTCTATATCGTCTGGCTTTTTTGTTATGTGAAGGAGGGCATCGACAATTTTATGGTGGCCGTTCGCTACTGCATGGAATAAGGCAGAGACACCTTTCTTGTCTTTAAGTTGTGCAAGTTCTGGTTCTCGGTCAAGCATCGATGAGACTTGTTGTTCATCCCCGTACTTGCATGCGTCTATGAAAATTCGAGTGTGAAATTTATTCCAGATTGTCCCGTGCATTGTCGGTCTGCCTCCCTAACGGCCTATCCGGTTCATATGATGCAGGGCAATCTTTTATAGATGGAGGCTGGCCCATGCGCTATAAGCTGGCCACCACCTTCCACAAATTCGTAAAAACAAACTCCAACAAATACGCACTCTTCAATTAGATTGGAGACAACGAAACGTTTTTGGCTGGGGTCACAATTCCACATAGTCCGCCAGACTCCTCCTCCGCTTACACCGGCGAAACTCTTGGGAATTCCAAAGTTCTCCGGGATATTAAGATCTGCGCTGAGATAGTCCCACCCGTCCATTTCGGTCATAAGTTTAAACCCTGTGCCGTATATAAAGGATTTGAGAGTGTGCTTTTCGGGCCGCAGGAAGGCTTTAGGATTCCCAAAAATGCTCCAGTACCCGTCTACTGGGTTTTCAACGTCCAGATAAGCGGAACTCATTCTTCGATCAATGGAGTAGAAAACCTTTTTACCGAGTCCTTCTATGTCGGCTTTTTGTTGCGGATCGAGGTAAAGAAAGGCTATGTCTGGAATCTTATAATCCGTATTCGGCAGTTTGGACGTAGGTTTTGGAAACACCGGCTCGATGCTTTTTGTTTTGAGTAGCATAGAGTTCCTGCCGGTCATTATTATCAGCATCTCATGTTTTCGTGCCTCTTCCCATACATGCCTTGCTGTGACAATGCCAGCCTTGGAGCCGAAGGAGCATAAGGTTCCTGAACAGGGTATCACGCTGTGGTCTTGCACTCTATCAGCCATTAGCATCGTCACAGAATAAACACGTATATGGTCGTGAATTGCTTTCGTAAAGTCCCTCGGTAGGTTCCGGATTGGAATTCTGTGGGTCATACTCTTTGTTCCTCTCGGCTTGTCATCTAACAAAAGTATTACGCACCCGTTTTGACTTCAGAAAATAGAACACCCAAGCAAAAACCCCAATTATCTGGCCAATACTGGAAACTGAGTCTATCCTTACCTTTTGATCCACAAGCAGTAGCAACGATATCCAAAGCCAGGCCACTATCACCAGCTTACTAAAGAGTGACTTCTGCAAAAAGAATAAAACCAGGACAACAGTATTCAGGCATGAGGTCAACCCCAGCAGTATCCTCATAATGCCGGAATGTTCATAGCTGCCCACGAATGCCCCGAATGTTGCCAGAAAGAAAATGATAAGCCAAACAATCAACCAACCGCCGATTCCTTTGGGTTTTGTTATTGATATCACTGTTTCCAAGGTAATACCTCCGGCAGCTTGATTTCGTTTCTTTCAGTGAAGCGAGAATTTGTTCGGACCTGAATTACCTGAATCATCAATTACTGATTGTAACATCCAACGGTGTAATAGGCGAGAAAAAGTTGGGAGGCCAGGAGACCACACGCTCTGATTACCTTGTTATCTGATCCCATGCCTCATCAAAAAAAGGAGGTCGTAGCTACACTGTTTTCTTGACAGTGTCATTACAGCCGGTGTATGGAACTTTGGGGACGTTCGTGGAACTTTGGGGACGTTCGTTCCTGGCGTGCATTAATGTTCCAACCCCTCACGCCAGTGCATAACACAAAAATCAGGCAGAGCCGGATTATCGGCGATTGGCTGCATCCACCTGTTTGCCTGGTCTTCTAACGGTGTCCATGTACATCATACTCGTAAAGCTCTTTCTTCGAATTACGCTTTCGTATCGGTGAGATTTCCACGTCTGCAAAACCCGCCTCGTGCAGCATATCACGGAAGAGAACTTCGACAGGTATAAGCACCCCGTAAAAGCTCGAGTTTCCGACGATGTAGTGAAGCTTAGCCCCTGGACTCATTACACTTGCTGTTTCGCGGAGATGCACCCACATATCGCTAAAATACTTGGCGACGTAGTTCGAGAGCAATTTACCGCTCTGATTACCACTGTTGGCGATATCGTCGAGACTCTTTTTCAAGTATCCAGGCCAAAAGCCCTCCTTGGGTCTTTCCCACTGGGCTAACTTGCTCGTGGCGATTCCCCATGTTCCCCCGATTGCGGACCAGTCTATCTCTCCGGCCTCTCTGCCGTTGTTGAGATATCCCAGCCAATACATATATGGGCGCAACTCCCGGATATACGATATTCTGTTTGGGTACGGCGGTGATGTTATCAGTAGGTCATACTTCCTGTTCAATAGGGAAGAAATTGCTCTAGAATCACCCAACAGGATGTCTGCCGATCCCAGGGGGTTCTCTTCAGCGGCTTCGAAGACGTAGTCCATTTCCTTCCGGAACGTGCCGAGGAAATCAGGAGTGTGGGAGAAAAGTAGTCCTTGGGAGTCATCCCTCTCCCTGAAAGACATGGATTGGTGGTTAAATGCCGCATTAGATAACTTGATAAGGATGCGGCAAAATCCTATAAGCAAGAGATTCCTGCTTTGTGCGGAGTCGGTCGGCGCTTGATCGACGGCAGCTTTCAGCCGACATAGGAAAGAAAGCTCATCGCTGTCCCACCACCTCCCAATATTGTGTATTGGAGGATGCCCGACAGGGAAAACGTTTCCAGCGGAAACACGTGCAATGACCTCAGCGACGAGTCGTGAACTTTCCAGTAGTACGTTCGTTCCATAGTGATCCGACTTGGTCTGTCCTATCCACGTTAGGAAGGGATTAATCTCAACACCAGTTCCGGCGTCCCCTCGGTATGCGGCACTTAACGGGGTAGTCCCCGTTCCCGAGAAGGGGTCGAGCACCGCGATGCCTGCGTCTGAGTTCTTCAAAATGTCATTCACCAATTTAACAGAATATGCCGGGGTTAGACGCAGCCATCCATGCCGACCATGTTCGAGATTATGCTTGAAGGTTAGTTCCGAATTCTGCTTGGAGGTTGCACTTGATTGCTGCATGATAGTCACTCTGCTTCCAACAACGCTGTCAGCACCTTGTCAATCTCGCCCTTAAGCACGTCGCTGTTTCTTTTGAAGAAGGATGCAAGATCATACCCAACGACGTCTTTCGTGAAGGCATAAATTGATTCGTGAGGCGATGCGCGGTCAACGATACCGGTAAGAAGTGCCCAGCGTTCATTCTTGTATCGGAAAGCGATGTCTTGATCGATCTGAAGAGAGAGTATTGCCGCACAGGGCAGAAACCCCCTGGTGTAGGCTGTCGCCGCGTTTGCGATGTCTGCGTTTTGTCTTTTTGAGTCCTTACTTTTGTAGCCCTGCCTGATCTCGAATACGATACCTGTCAACGACTTTGCAATTTTCGGCTCGATCTCCATCCGGAGAGCAGCCTGTCTGATCCATTGTTTGACTATCTTTCGGCGAGAAATGTCTCCTACTTTCTCGATGGGTATACGGGCATCCAAAGAAAGTGTGCGCGTTTTGCCTTCTGATTTCGGGAGCGTGTACGACCACTTTACATCCTCATAGGTCAAACGAAGAGAATCCTGGAGAATTCTGCGAAACAGGGCTTCGCAGCCGATCCCAATTTGGCGGTAGATGCTCGTCATTCCGCCCGCCGCTTTGTGGGCAGCGTACATTAGGGGGTTGTCGAGGCCCAGCCAGTTATAGAAGGGGTCTGCTTGGTAGAGCGTCTGGAAGTCCCTGAGACTGTATCCGGCTTTTGCCCCTTGCCCCAGTTTTGGCTTATAGTGCTCACATACTCGAATATAGTTTATTAAGATGTCGAGGTACTTGCTATCGTTTTCCATATACATAAGTGGTGTCTATCCCTTATGTTTATTCAGTCAACATCTTTTTCAAGCTTATCACACGCTTGTTTCCATTCTATCGAGTATTTTGGTGGCATCGTTTCTCAACGGTCCTAACTCCATGTTCTCTTCTCCTCCAAGCGTGCCATGAGAACCTTCTATGTTGCGGATTGCCGTTTATACTATTACATGAATCTGAAACGATTCCAAGCGAAGAATTCAGGAAGGAAGACCTACCCGACAGTGGCTCCCCATCGCCTATCGTCGTTTTTCTAAAAAAACCGATGAGATGCTCCTTGTCATCCCTGGTTGTCACTTTGACAGGGAAAAACAATGGGGTCAAGTCTTGGATTATCACTTTTTCTCCCTTATGCGGACGCTGGGGTTGTTTCATTCATTAGATTATGCTGCGTCGAGGTAGTGCAATGGGGGAAAAAGAAGTTGCACCGCCAGGACAATCTTGCAATATTTTCTTCGACGAGGCGCTGGATGGCGCACGGGTACGGATTCATCTCGTTAGGCGGCCAGTCGTATTTCGGCGATTATCCGGTCCCAAGGTGCGTGAACCTTCTCGCCCTTCCGTTGGACCAGCCCGACTTTTTCGAGGAGGGTGACATCCTGGTGCACATTCTTGTAGTCCCTGTTCAGTTTTCTCGCCAGTGCCCGCACACTGGAGGGTCCCGACTCGTGTAATACCCTCAAGAGGTCGAGACGGCGTGGCGACAACACGCCTAAGAGTGTTTCCAGGCTCTGAAAGTAGAGACTATCGACCGGCTCCCCCGGGGCGATGCCCTGTTCTGCGCGTTCCCATGCCCTGACTGCCTCCATAGCAGCCTCCTCCGCGCCTTTCACCTCGATCTTTATATCCTTGCTCACGGTTCACCTCGCATCGCTCGTACATCCTTCAAGAAGTCCAGCATCAGTTCCCGGAACTCCTGAAACTCGTAAGGCTCTTCCTGGTCGTTTATATGCCGGTGGTCTCCCTTTCCACGCTCGTTGTCGTAGCGCACCCACTGTTTGCCGTCTCCGTGTTGGTAGTGGCAGCGGTATTTCAGTCCGTGCGGCCAGTTCTGTTTGTCCTTTGGCACCTGCCAGATCATAATTTCCCTGACCGCGCCGTCATCGTAGACAAAGCGATTTCGGAATAGAAGACGTGCTGCCATATGGTATTATAGACCATCAATGAAGGTTGCGCCAGAATGGAAGAAGTTATCGTAATCATGCTCTCTTCTACATTGCAGATTATGC
>CAVSOX010000019.1:0-53397 GCA_963729685.1 uncultured delta proteobacterium
GCGGCTATGCGGGCGTTCGTCTCGTGCGGGAAAGAAAGCGGGATGGATCACCGGCCTAATCCGGACTTAAGGCGCCTTTAGCGCGTCGTTCGCCTCACGCCCGACTTCCTTGTTCAGGTCCACGATGAGGGCATCCACGTTTATGCCGTGCACCTCGGCCCCCTGTTCTATGCTCTCGAACAGGGCTGCCTGGCAGCCAACGCAGCCAAGGCCGTGCCTTTCAAAGATCACGACCGTCTCCGGGTGCTTCCTTACCACTTCCTCGATCGACATCTTCTTATTGATCATAGCCACCTCTATTGGGGCTTTAGCGCCCCCTCATAAAAAGGAAGAGGCGCTCACTCTCCCGTTATTAAAACATATCTGCCGAGAAGATGGCAATTAATTGGGGCCCGCGTCGCCCAATGCAACACCCGTTCGCCGTCAGAAAACATCCGCCGAGAATATATATATTGCTGTCCGCTCCGACTGCCAGGCATCTCTCGGAAGCCCCGCTTTCTCGCACGTATATTCAAGAAAAGTCTGCCTGTCCAATCCGTGCTCCGTCGCAACCTGGGGCAAGAGCAGCCCGGAGAAGGAACCGCTCTCTATATAGATCCCGTGGATACCGATCCGGATCTCGTCGATATCGCGTATTTTTTTCATGGGGGTGAGGACCGAGATCTCGATATCGGTATGCTCCCACTCACGGGCGTCGAGGGGCATGAACCGCGGGTCGTGGAACGCCGCCTCATAGGCCATCCGCCTCACCGTCTCGTCAAGTGGCATCTGCCCCCGGAGGTAACCGATGCATCCCTTCAGCTCCCCCCTGGTCTTGAGGCAAACGAAAGCCCCCCTCTTCTTTTTCAGCGCCGGGGGAATGTCCAGAGGCTGCTCTTTTTTGCCAAAAAGCGCCTTCTCTATGGAGGCCCGCGCAAGCTCCTTCAGCACGCGCCTTTCCTCATCCGAGAAATGAAGGTCTATGCCCGCCTTGCTCTCCGGCAACGACTACTTTCCTCCATAAAACACGCAGGAAGCATACCCGACAACTTCGTTTCTGTCGCCCGTCACATCGCCGGAATTCTCATAATGGAGCACCTTGCTCTTGGCCGCCCCCAGCTTGCGGCACACGTCCATGGTCGCAAGTATCGCGCCCGCTCCGCAGGCCTCGTATTTCCCTGTCACCAGTTCCCTGGACATACCCTCCAGGTCGAATTTCTCCAGAAGCTCGATGACGCCCCTGTCCATCTCCACCGCAAAACCGTAGGGATAGTAGTGAGAAAGGTCGGAGCTGCCCAGGATGAGGCAGCTTCCTTCCCTTGAGTTTGATGGTCTCATAAATGAGGCCGGCCAGCTCCAGAGAGGATTGAGGGTCCTGGGCGCTGCCCATGATCAGGGGCACTATCCTGAAGTCCGCGAGGACGCATTGAAGAAAGGGGATCTGCACCTCTATCGCGTGCTCCCTCCGGTGCATCTTCGGGTCCACGTGGACGATATCGTCGCTCTTCGCGAGCTCGCGGGCAAGGGCCTCGTCGATTTCGACCACGCCGAGAGGCGTCCTGTACCCGCCGGTTGCCTGCACGGCTGCGCCCACAAAGAACGACTGGTGGCTCGGCGCGAGGATGATGACCGTGTCGTAATGGCGGCCTGACAGGGCCTTGTAGCCATACGCGGCCGTCGGCCCCGAATACATGTAGCCCGCGTGGGGCGAAACCAGACCGAGGATATCGCCGGCTATCTCCTGGGCAGGGGCTTTCGCGAGATACCCCTCGATGTCCGCCCTGAGCACGTCCGGGTTGCGTGGGTAGAAACTGCCGCTTACTGAAGGTTCTCTGATCTCGCTCATTGCGCGTGTTCCCCGGTGCTAGTATTATATCATAAACGCTTTCTTCTCTATATTTCTTTTTGCCCGGTCGGCCTGCGGCATGTTCCGCTGCACCCTACTTTCGCATGTATTTTTGCTATAAAAATTCTTTATAGGCGAAAACCCTTGTCTTGCAAGGCAATCTGCGTTACCGACAAGCGAGAAGAATGTGAACACCACGGAAGAACGGCCCCAGCAGCCGTTTTCTCTCACGGAACACCTATTTCCTTATCAGTGCGAATATCTCGCTTCCGGCGTAATGATCTATAACTATACGGAATAACTTACGTTACCTGCATGGCACCGCTCTTGCTTAATAGAGAGAGTGCGCGATGACTACAGAAAATAATAATAAGGAGAGATATCATGGAAAAGAATGTCCTGCTGATCGATGACGAGGCATCCCTGAGGAGAAGTGTTTCAATCGGACTCATGCAGAAGGGTTATCAGACCGAGCCGTGTGAAAACGGGATGAAGGGGCTCAATACCCTGGAGACGTTCAGGCAGAAGCGCATTCCCCTCGCCTGCGCGGTAGTCGATATCCGGCTTCCCGACATCGACGGCCTCAAGCTCCTCAAGGTCATAAAATTCAGCTATCCGCAGCTTCCCGTCATCATCATTACCGGCCATGGCAGCGAAGCGATCGCCGAGGAGGCGAAGGCGGCCGATGCTTACCTGGAGAAGCCCTTTGACATGGACGAGCTTGCGCGGATACTCGACGAGCTGGAGCCAAAGGCGGCCGAGACCGCGGAGGAGGCCCCCCGGGAAAGGACGGAGAAGAAGGAATCGGTCAGCATGTATGCGATGGTATCGATAGACAACAACGCCCATCTCTTAGACGCGTACCGTAAGCTCTACTTCCACCGGAACGTGCTCTACTGCGATGCCATCAGGGGCGATTACGACCTCGCTCTCCTGCTCCAGGCGCCGACCTTCGATGAGATCAATGAGCTGGTCGAAAAGGAGATCAAGGCGATCCGGGGCGTCGCGGAGGTATCTCTTCTGCCCGTGGGGACCCCGATGTTCGGCGACAACGTGGTCAATATCATCGGGTCCGTGGACAAGGCCCTCGGCAGGGATGAAGGTGAGAGCGAGCCGAGCCAGACGGGCAGGCAGAGAATATCTTCCTATGTCATGCTCGAGGTGGAAAAGGAGAAGATGGAGGCAATCTACCCTACCCTCTACTTCAACAACCAGGTCGTCAACTGCGACTATACGGAGGGCCGGTTCAACATCGTGCTGCTCATCAGGGGAACGAGCTTTGCCGAGATCGAGCAGACCGTCCGTCATTCCTTCAAGACCCTGGACGGGGTGCTGAGGATCAAGGAGTATCCGATCATCACCCTCTTCGAGGCATGATCAAGGCCAATGTTGCGCTAAAGCGACCCTCCGGGGGGACTGCCTCCCCGGAGGGTCGCACCCGTCGCCCGCCATCCTGAGCAGGGACCTACGCCTTTCGCCTTCCCCTGCGGAGCACATACGAGAGCATTGCACAGGGGACGATCAGGATCAGGGGTACCGGCAATCCGTTGAGGATCAAGAAAGCGACCGCGTAGACAGGCAGAAGGACTATTCTCGCAATGCTCCTCAGGCTGGGGCTGCCGGCTATTACGGCAGCATATTTCGGGCTGTGACAATAGTACCATGCGACGAAAGCCTTTCCGGGCATGCTTGTCAACAGGAACGTGTCCCTGAACTGCCTCAATATCCTTACGTGCCCTTCCTGATATGAGCCGAATGCCACGGTGGCGATGAAGCATCCGCCGCTACCTCCGCCTCCGCCTCCCGCCGCCACTGCGCCTCCGCCTCCTGCTCCGGCTCCACCCGCTCCCCCGCCTCCTGTTCCGGCTCCACCCCCGCCTCCTGCTCCTGCTCCGGCTGTCCCCACCACCCCCGGCGGGTTGAACCCCATGCCTGCGTTGTCGAGCACGAGCACCGTGCCCGCCGAGGGGGTAAACGTCTGTGAGCCTGTCGTGGGGTACGTGCCTGTCAGGGTCGCGGTATTATTGACCGGGTTCCACGACCAGACATTTGCGGAAGAGCCGCTGATCTTTGTCATGTTGACGGTGACGGGGGTGGAGTCGGGATTCCATATCATCACCGTCGCGCCGTCGATCGTTCGTGCCGTCGCCTTGTAGTTTCTGATCCCCGGTCCCTTATTCGACGTGACGACCACATTGGCATAGTCGGGGGCCAGCAGATACCACGCCCTCGATTTTACGAGGCTGCCTATATTACCCATCGACACCGCGCCGGGAGACTGCAGGGAAGGTATCCACGGACCGTCGTAGCCAAAGCCGTAGACAGGGTTGTTACCGAATACATGCCCGAGGAGGGCGCCGCCGAGATAGGCGATAAGCGCCTGGCTCTGGACGTCCGAGAGGGTTGTCGTCTCTTCTCCTTCGTACCAGGACTCGATAAAGCAGTCCGGCAGGGCGCCGGACCTGGTATAGTCGTTCTGCACCTTCCCCGCCGGATCATTACCCGAATAGGTGGTGTTCACATTTATGAAAGCGGAGTAGTCGTCCATCGCCGAGCGCTCGGGGGCGGACTCGGCGGTATGCAGGGTTGTCGTGTCGACCGACCTGATCCCGTTGACGATGTCGACCACCCTGGCATAGACCCCGGTATAATCCTGAGCTACCGCGTCGGCGGCGTGAACGTAGATGATGTTGCCCTGGTTCTTGTAGCGGTTGCCCAGGAATTGTCCGTAGCCGGTCATATTGGCTTCAGACTGAGCCTCCATGTTCTGACACCAGCCCTGGCTCCCGCACTGATAGCCGAGGTACGCGGGGTAGAAGAGCACGAGAAAGCCCATGCTCTTCGCCTGGTTGAGCACGTAGTCCACGTTCGTCCAGTAGGCTTCGTTGCGTACGGACCAATCGTTCATGCCGTTGGTGAACGGCGCATTGCCGTAGACGTCGTAAGGCGGGTTGACCGAGAAATAGTGCTCGATGGCGTTCATGATGAGGGTGGTAAATCCCTTGGCCTTTCTGTCGTTGAGATACGTCGCAAGGTCGGCCTGGTTGAGCTGGACTATGGCAGACCAGGCAGCATCACCTATCACGGGGAACGGCACCCCGGACTGGTCCTCCAGGTACGCACCGTGGGAGCTTATACGAAGGGGCCAGTTGACCTGCGCCCCGGCGTCGACGGCTGCAAGAAGGGCCATGACCATCAAGCACGCAAGGATCAATCGCTTCATACGTCATCTCCTTTTTCGCCTTCCGGGGAACGGGAAGGCGATTCGCGCGCATCTCCAATCAGGAAGAAATAAGTCTCCTTTCTTACCGTTTCCTAAAGACGATGCATCGACAAGATGCGGACCCTGTTATAGCTAGGTATCGCACAAGCGTGATGTCAACCCGGAGGGGGACAAGAAAGACAATTATCTCAACCCTTCCGGGGCGCCCGCCGAAAAAGAATCATGTTCTCATCGCCACCGAATAGTGCTACTCTACACGTCAAGGCAATGAGGACGGTAGACGACACCACGCGCGGTGCGATCGCGGCACCCGGCGGCGACCCCGCTTGTTTGTAGCAGCGATCCTTGCCCTTTGCTGCGGGATCGCCCTCGAGGCATTCCGGCCTGCGCCCCCGGCACCCCTCTTTTTCGCCGCCCTTGCCGCGGCCGCCGCCATACCCATTTTTACGAGATGGGGCAAGGCATGCGCCCTCCTTACCCTCGCGGGCTTCATGCTCATCGGCGCGGCCAGGCTCGCCTTCATGGAGATAGGCCAGGCGGTGCCGGACAATGCAGGGACCGACACCCTCTACGAGGGGCTGGTCATGGAAAGCTCTCCCCGGGTCAAAGTCCTCTCCCTGTCCAAGCCTGCCGCGCTGAAGGGCATGCGCGTGGCCTTCCCCTCCGGCGCCGACCTTGACGTGTCTCAGACGGTGAGGGTTTTCGGCAGGATCAGGCCGCTCGTCCCTTCATTCAAGAACCCCGGCAGCATCTCCTGGAAGTGGCTCAAGAAGCTGGAGGGCGTCGGCTTTGAGGTGAGGGGACAGGTCCTTTCCGCGAGCAGGAGCGATGATCCCATCGCAGCCATGAGGCGTTATTTCAAGAATAACATCGAACGCGCCGGCGCGCCCCAGGCGGATATACTCAAGGCCCTCACCATCGGCGACAGGGCGGCGATACCGCAGGAAAAGAACGACCTCTTCCTCCATACGGGCACCTCGCACATACTCGCCATATCGGGGTTCAACGTGGGCGTGATCTCGGGGTTTTTCTTCTTATCGCGAGGGCCGCCTTCAGGAGGGTGCGGCGCTTCCGCCTCTCGGGGCAGGATAGGCGATACGCGGCCCTCGTCACCATCCCCTTCCCCTTCGTCTTCATGCTCGTTGCCGGGGCGGGCACGTCCGTCATCAGGGCCACGATCATGATCACGGTCTTCATGCTCGCCCTGTTCCTCCAGAGAAAAACGCACTTCTACAATACGTTGGCCCTGGCCGCGTGCGTTATCCTCCTCATCTATCCCCACTCGCTTTTCACCCCCTCCTTTCAGCTCACCTTCATGAGCCTGCTCTTCATCGTCATCTGCACGGAGAGGCTCTCGCCCCTATTTGCACGAATGAAGAGCGGGATCTTACGCTGGTCTTCCTCGACCCTCCTCGCCACCGCCGCGGCGATGCTCGGCACCGCTCCCATAGTCCTCTACTATTTTTACGGCATAAACCCGCTCTCCCTCCTCCACAACCTCATCACCGTGCCGCTCATGGGCGTTGGAGCGACCGTCCTGAGCCTCATCGGGATGATGCACCCCTGGGGCCGCCCGCTGCTCATCCTCGCGGGGTATATCACACAGGTGAACGTGGCCCTCCTTCATGCCCTCGATTTCGGGTACCTCTACCCCCTGGTGCGACCCCGGTTTTCGGAAATTGTCCTCTACTACGGCCTTGTCATGGCCCTGCTCTATGTGGACCGCAAGCGGGTCGCGGCGCTCCTTTTCTGCGCGCTGATCCCCCTTTGCGCGGTCCAGGTCTACGCCGACTATTGCGAGAGGTTCAACACCGGCCTTCGCATCCACTTCATCGACGTGGGAGCGGGCGATGCGGCCCTGATAGAAGCGCCGGGGGGATTGAGGATATTGATCGACGGGGGCGGGTATCCGGGCACGGACTTCGACATGGGCAGGCAGGTGATCGCGCCGTTCCTGCTCTACAGGAAGGTGCGCACCATCGACTACGTGATCAATACGCACCCTCACGCCGACCACATAGGTGGGCTTTCGTACGTCCTGCGCCACTTCAAGGTCTCGCACCTCGTCACGGCCGGCTTCTTTCCGAGGGAGCGCCTTTTCCTCGAATTGGCCGGGATCGCGGCCGCCCGGGGCGTGCCGCGCCTGACGTGGAGAAAGGGGGATGGGATAGAGGCGGGCGCGTTCCGCATCGATACACTCTATCCGGCGGACGCGCCCCCTTTCGATAACCTGAACGACACATCCCTCGTCTTGAAGGTCCGCCACGGGGAGACGACGTTCCTCCTGCCCGCGGACATCACGAGCGACGTGGAGGGGCAGCTTGTCCGATCCTGCGTCCCCCTCAAATCGGACGTGCTCAAGCTCCCTCATCACGGAAGCGCTTCGTCGAGCAGTTTCGCCTTCCTTTACGCCGTGCGGCCGAAACTGGGGGTTTTGAGCGGCGCGGACGGGTTCATCAAGGACCTCCCGAGCCGGGAGACGCTCCTGCGGTATAAGGCGCTCTCCATACCCGTCCTCCGGACCGATATGCAGGGGCTTATCGAAGTCCGATCGGACGGCAGCGAGATCACATGGAAGACGTACGGAAGCCGGTGAAGGCGCGCGCCGGGGGGTCTTTTTCTAGGCGGCCCTCTGCATGTTCGCCCGTATCATCTCTTTCATCTGGGCCTCTGTCATGGGCGGCATATCGGGGTGGGCCTCTTTTGCGTGGTTTTTGCCCTTTTCCATGATCTTTTTGATCGCCTCGTCGTCGCTTTGCGCGTCGACGCTGATTGTGTACTTGCACGGTGACGGACAACTGAGCGAATATTTCATCTCATCACCTCCTTTGCGGAAAAATCGCTCATCCTCTCCCGGGCGCGCGCCTTCATCAGTTGAACATAAGCATTCCTGCGCCGGTGCGAAAGGGGGCGAACTTGCCGGGAAGGAGGCGTTTTCTACCCTTTCTTCATCTGCTGGAGCAGTTTGCGGTCCTGAAAGGACCGCCCCTCGAAACTCTGGAGCGGCGTCACCTGCCATTCGAGCATCCCCCAAAAAGGCAGCCCCCGCATGATCTGATCGAGCTCTTCATTCGAGGCGGCATCGATGATGAACGCCACGGCGCGCTCCGAAACGGGGACCCCTCCCGCGAGGATCTTATTCTCCGACCGAAGCTTCATCAGGGCCTCAAAACCCGGCAGGACGTAATATTCGAGCTGCTCGATCAACTCGTCGGGTCCGGTCATTTGCGGCCCGCCGCTTCCGATTACCAGGTAGTTCATGCGTTGCCTCCTTTTACGTAATGGCCCTCTTGAGGGCCTTTACTTCGTCGCGCTCCACGCGGCTCGCTCTTCGCCGCTCTTTTCACTCTAAGCAATATACGCCTCTTCCGCCGCCTATGTAAAGCCGCAATGCGGTTTTCAAAGGGGCAATCGGTGAAACTCTTCCGCAGCGACCGGCGACTTCAAGGATGCGACGCGGTGACGCCTGCGGCCCTCTATTCGACCTTCAGTTTTCCCTGGTGATGGGCCGCGATATAGTTGAGGCAAAACCGGTCTTTGTCGAGCAGCGCCTCCGTCGCGAAGATGAGGGCGATCATCGGGCCGTCGAGAGGATCCATGATGACGGCGTCGAGGCCGGCGGCGATGCTGAGGACCACGAAGGCGCGATTGAGGTGGCGCCGCTCGGGAAGGCCGAAGGAGACGTTGCTCAGACCGGAAACAAGGTGGAGGCCGGGAAACCGGGACGAAAGCCGTTTCATCAGGTCCAGGGTCTCCCGCACGGCGCCGGGGCTCGTGGCCACGGAGCGGACCAGGGGATCGAAATAGATCGCGTCGAGGTCGATGCCGTCCCTCACCAAGTCGGTCACCACACGCTCCCCCACCTCGAAGGCCTGATCGCCGTCCTTCGGGATGCCGGCATCGTCCATGCCGAGGGCAATGAGACGCGCGTCGTAGGCCCTTGCCAGGGGCAGGACCTGCCTGTACCGCTCCGCCTCCCCGCTGATGGAGTTGATAAAGGGCCTGCCCTTGTGCACCGGAAGGGCCGCGGCAAGGGCCTCGGGGTTCGGGCTGTCGAGGCACAGGGGCAGATCGACCGCTGACTGCACGGTTTCGACCAGCCATGCCAGCGTCCCCGGCTCGACATCGACGGGCAGGGTGCCGCAGTTGACGTCGAGGACGGCCGCGCCGGATGCGGCCTGCCGGAGCGCCTCCTCCCGGACCGCATCCCTGTTTCTCTCCTCGATCGCCCGGCTTATGCCCTTTCGGGTGCTGTTGATCCGCTCCCCTATGATGAGCATGCTACTCTCCCCCTTCATGAGGGCTCACCGTATATCTGCCTGCACATACTCACACCGGCCACGGCATCGACCGCATAGAAATCGGCCCCCGTAAACTGCCGGACCTCCTCGTTGCACGGGGCCCCGCCGATAATGATCTTTATCTTGTCCCGGAAGCCCGCATCGGCTACCTGCTCCACCACGTGCTTCATCTCCGGATAGGTGAAATTGAGAAGGGCGCTCAGGCCCAGGATTTTGGCGCCGGTCTCCTTCAGGGCGGCGATAAACCGCTCTGCGGGTACGTCGACGCCGAGATCGACCACCTCGAAACCGGCGCCGCGGAGCAGGGTGACAACGAGGTTCTTGCCGATGTCGTGGATGTCCCCTTTGACCGTCCCTATCACGACGATGCCTGCCGACGGGCCCTTTGCGATCCCTTGCAGCAACGGCTCGAGACGTTTCATCACGTTCTTGAGGATTTCCGCGGAGAAAATGGGCTGGCTTATGAAATACTCGCAGGTCGAAAACTTTTCTCCCACGGCGATCATGCCTTCGTTGCACGCGCCGACTATCTCGACCGCGGCCGCCCCCCGGTTGATCCGCTCTTCAACGATCTCATAGACCTTCTTTTCATTCAGGTCCCGCAATGCCTGGCCGAGCTCGTCCATCTCTTCCTCCCCGTGTGATCCGGTCGTCGCCTTTGTTTCACAGCACCCATTGCCACAGCCAGACATAGGCCATGCTTTCCAGCCTCTCCCAGGGTTTGGCGATCAGCGATTCATCACCCGTCACCCCGCCCAGCTCGGCCTTTTTTACCTCCCACGGCGTCACCATCTTCGGATAATCGCGGGCTTTGATCTCTCCGGCCGGTCCAGTCCTCGCATGCGGCGTAACGGCGGGGTCATAGAGACCGTATTCCATGACCGCGTCTATCATAGCCCTGAAGTTCTCCGGTTTTGTGGTATAAGGGAAGTTGCATCCGCCGCTGATAATATATCCCCCTCCCCGGCCGACGGTCTCGACCAGGAGCTTTACCTGCCGGCGCATCTCCTCGGGCGTCCCGAGGATGAATTGATGGTCCCTGATCCCGCCCGCCAGGCATTGGTGGTGGCCGATCTCTTTCTTCGCCTTGAAGATGTCCCCTTCGTTGTCTATGTCGCAGAGGACTTTGCCTTTCGGCAGCTCCAGCATGTGGTGCCAGTGGCGGCCCCAGTCCCCCTCGAGATAGGCCCGGATGGTATGGCCGGCGCCGATCAGGCGCTCCATCACCTTTTTGAAAGACGGCCAGTACAAGGTATCGAACTGCTCGGGGGAAAGGAAGCATGCCTTGTGGGTGGGCACGAAAATCGGCCAGCGCTTGAGGGGGTCTGCCGTGGCCAGCGCCAGGTTCGCCATCTCGTCGACGAGGACGTCACACGCGGCGACGACCTTTTCGGGCTGCCTGTAGCAATCCATGAGCGCCCCCGTCAGGCCCCTCATGCCGTCGGCGAGGACATCGAAAGGCGCGAGAAAGAAGCCCGCCATAGGCTGGGGCATGCCCATCTCGCTCTCCAGCACCATCGTCCGGTTTCTCATGATCTGGCCCATGGCGGACTGTGCCATGCCGCCTTTGAGAAAGGCCATGTACGAGCGGATGGAACCCCTTTGCTCAAAATCGCCCAGGACGCGCGGCAGCCAGCGATCGAACAGGAACTCGATGGGACTCCGGATCAGTTGATCGTACTCATCCGCCTTCATGTACTCCGCCTCGACGAACTGGAACTGGTCGCGGGGCGAGAGCTCGCGACCGGGGAGCTTGTACGTCCTCAACCCGACCGCGTCGAAGAGTGGCCCCCACACGCGGTTGTCCCTCAGGACGTCTACTTCCGGAAACGCCCGGCAGAAGGCCAATTCGGCCTGGAGCCACTTGTCGGGGTCGTAGATCGTCTCCTGGTTGGTATTGCCCGAATAGACCTCGGCAAAATAGTTGCTGCCCGCGGCAATAGGTATCCTGTCCGTCGGCTCCAGGGCAATCGCTGCCTGGTACCGGCCCAGTCTTTCGTCAAAAAGCCTTTTCTCGTCTTCAGCCATGATGTCGGCACCTCCCGTTTTTCGCGGCGGACGTGCGAGTTCCCACCGGCCTTATCGCTGGACCCGCCCCGAACCCTCGCCGGCCATGAGGCTCTTTACCTCGTCGATTGTCACGTGGTTCGCGTCGCCCTCGATGGAGTGTTTGAGGCAGGACGCTGCCGCGGCGAACTCCAGGGCATCTGCGTCGCTATAGCTGTTGAGGAGCGCGTAAATAAGGCCGGCCGCGAAGGCGTCGCCGCCGCCCACCCGGTCGACGATATGGACGGGGTAGCTCCGCGAAAAATGGCATGTCCCGTCTTTATAGAGCATGGCGGCCCAGTTGTTGTCGGAGGCGGAAATGCTCCCCCTGAGTGTAATCGCCACGACCCGAAACCCGAACCGGTCTTTGAGCTGCCGGGCCACCGCCTCGTAGCCCTCGCGGCCCAGCACGCCGCCTGAGATATCACTGCCGGGGGCGTGTATGCCGAAGACCTTCTCCGCATCCTCCTCGTTCGCGATGCAGACATCGACATGCTCCATGAAGGCCGCCATCACCCGCCCTGCCTTCTCGCCCGACCAGAGGTTCTTCCGGAAGTTCAGGTCGCAGCTGACCGTGAGGCCGGCGGCTTTGGCTGCCGCGCAGGCTTCGCCCACGGCTTCGGCCACATTGTCGCCCAGGGCCGGCGTGATGCCCGTGAAATGGAACCAGTCGGCGCCTGCGACAATGGTCTGCCAGTCGAAATCCGTCGTCGCTGCCTGAGATATCGCCGAGAGTTTCCGGTCATACACCACCTTTGACGGCCGCTGCGAGGCCCCCTTTTCCAAAAAGTAGATCCCCAGCCGCTCGCCTCCTTCCTGCATGAACCGGGTATCGACGCCGTAGCGGCGCATTTCGTTGACGGCCGCCCGGCCGAGGGGGTTCGCGGGGACTTTCGTGACGAAGCACGCGTCGACCCCGTAATTGGCCAGCGACACTGCCACGTTCGCCTCGCCGCCGCCGTACACGGCGTCGAAAGAGCGCGCTTGCTCGAAGCGGAGATACCCCGGCGGGCTGAGCCGCAGCATGATCTCTCCGAAACAGACAACCTTTTTGCTCATCGTCTCTTCCTCCGTTCAACGCTGCCGGGCCTCGCTGATCCTCGCCATAAATTGTTTCGCAAGGGCGGTGATCGAAGCGTAGTCGCCCTTTTTTGCCCCGGCCGTCAGGTTGCCGCCCACGCCGAGGGCGACACAGCCTGCCTTGATCCAATCGCCCGCGTTATCGAGGCTCACCCCGCCGGTAGGCATAAGCGAGGCCTGGGGCAGCGGGCCTTTGACCGCCTTTATGAAGCCGGGGCCAAGCGTCTCGCCGGGAAAAACCTTGATGATATCGGCGCCCGCCTCCATTGCCTCGACGATCTCCCTCGTGCTGCCGGCCCCGGGCATGCAGGGGACCTGGTAGCGATTGCACAGCTTCATGGTGTCGATGTTGAGGCACGGACTGACCACGTACTGGGCGCCGGCCAGGATGGCGATGCGGCCGGTCTCCGGATCGAGGACCGTGCCCGCGCCGATGATGATCTCGTACGAATGATAGGCGGCGGCCAGTTCTCTTATGACGTCGACCGCGCCGGGAACGGTGAAGGTGATCTCTATGGCCGCCACCCCGCCATCGATACAGGCGTCGGTGATCTTTTTGGCCTGTTCAGCCGATTCGGCCCTCACCACGGCCACAAGCCCGCCTTCGACAATCTTCTGCAACACGGCATATTTCGGCAACATGCGCTCCCTCCCTCCCGCATGGGCACCCCGCCCGCGGCTCCTTAGTGCTTTGCCGGGTCGCACCGGCCCTTCACTCCTTTCATGAACCAAGCGGCGTGGCCCGCCACATCAGGTGGAGTATGTTGCCCTCGGGGTCCCTGAAAAAGATCAGCCTCGCCTCTTCCGATTGCCGGGAATCCCAGAACCGATCGATGCCATGCTCCCGCAAATAGCTCAGGGCCGCGTCGAAATCGGTCACCGCCAGCGCGAGGTGCCTCAACCCCGCATCCGTTTGATCGTAGTCGATCTTTTCGCCGTCCTTGGCAGGCAGGATCTCGATGACAGAGCCGTCCGGGGCTTTCAAAAGATACGTGGGAGGCTCCTTCCCGTTATCCCATACCACGGCTAGGCCGAACATCCTGATGTACCATTCCGCCAGCGCCTTGCTGTCATGAGCGACTATTGCCGTATGCTCGAAGCCCGTGAACATCTTCATTTTTTGTCCCCCTTCCCTCGTCACTCGTCACTTCATTTCGCTTTCTTCGTACATCGCCAGCCGGGCGCCTTTCCAGGCGGGCTGGGCATTCGTTGCATAGAGGCCGAGTATGCCCCTCGTCTCACGCGGCGCCGGCTTGCGCCAACCCTTGAGCCTCTCTTCCAGGTCGTCGACGAGAAGCGACAGCTCCCGCTTGGGCATGCTGATATGGATCATCTCCCCGTCCCTTATGACTGCAAGCGGCCCGCCGACGGCCGCTTCCGGGGAGACCTGACAGACGCCCAGGCCACGCGCAAAACCGGAGAACCGTCCGTCCGTCACCACCGCCACCTTTCCTTCCAGGCCGCGGCCCACTATCGATGCCAGGACCGCGTAGGTATCCGGCATGCCGGGTGCGCCTTTCGGTCCGGCGTGACGGACCACCACCACGTCACCCTCCACGACTTTTCCGGCGTTGATGCCCGCGATGGCATCTTCCTGGCAATCGAAGCACCGTGCCGGCCCGGAATGCTCAGGGATGGTGTTGTTGAGGCGGCGGGCAACAGAGCCGAGGGGGGCCAGGTTGCCCCTGAGAATGGCGATGCCGCCTGTCGCGGCCACGGGATCGGTCCGGGGACGGATCACCTGGAGCCGGTCGACGACCGCCCTCTTTTTCGCATCGAGGATCAGCTCCCCTATCGTCATCCCTGTCACGGTCGGCACATCGAGATGCAGCTCTCGCCTCCAGGGCCTCCAGGATCTTCGGTACCCCGCCCGCGCGATGCAGGTCGGGCAGATAATACTGCCCGGTGGGCGTCACATCCACCAGGCAAGGGGTGGTGTTGCTGAACTCGTCGATGAGGTCCAGGTCGATCCGCTCCCCCAGCCCCAGCTCGTGGGCAATCGCGAGGATATGGAGCACCGCGTTGGTCGAGCCGCCGATTGTCATCTGGGTGCGGATCATATTCTCAATGGCGTCCTGCGTCATGATCTTCCGCGCTGTCACGCGGCCGGCGACCAGGTCCATCACTCTATTGCCTGCCAGCTTGGCCAGGCGCAATTGCTCTCCCGACATGGCGTAGCAGGTGCCCGCGCCCGGCATCGCCATCCCGACGGCCTCCACCAGGCACTGCATCGTGTTTGCCGTACCGAGGATCGGGCAGGCGCCGGGGCCGGGACAGACCTCATCCTCCAGGCAAAGGATGTCGTCGGCCGACACCTTTCCCATCTGGAAAGCGCCCCATACCTTTTCATCCAGGTCGGCCAGCGAAACAGGCTTGCCCTCATGCCTCCCCACCGCCATGATGCCGCCCGGCACCACGATGAACGGCATGTCGAGGCGGGCCGCGGCCATGAGCGCCCCGGGGATGGTCTTGTCGCACGTCACGATCACCACGACCCCGTCGAAGATTTGGGTCTCGACGATGGTCTCGATATCGAAGGCGAGCAGGTCCCGCGCGGGGAGGTCATACCGCATGGAGGCGAGCCCCGAGTGAAGGGGTCGCGCATTGGGAGATGGAGGTAAATTCCATCGGCGTCCCGCCTGCCTGCCAGACGCCCGCTTTCACCGCGTCCGCCACCTGGCGCAGGTGGAAATGGCCGGGACAGACCTCACTCGGCGTGTTCACGACGGCCACGAGTGGTTTTTTCATATCGTCGTCGGTGAAACCCATGCCCTTGTAAGCCGCCCGGCGATGGGTTCCTTCGACGCCGTGAAAATATTGCGCTGTTTTCAGCTTCTCCATAAAAATTCTCCCTTGTATTATGGTTTGAGCACGACTTTGACCGGCGCATCGACGGGGTTCAAGGCCGTTTTCAGCGCCTTGTCGATATCGGCCAGGGCAAATACGTGTGAGACGAGCCTGCCCAGGTCGATCGCTTTCGGTCAACCCCAGGGCGGTTTCGAAATCCCAGCAATAGCCCTGGGACCCTTGCACGGTGATCTCCTGGGAAACGAAGATGGTGGCCGGGACCCGGATGACAGGCTGCTCGAATATGCCCACGATGGTGGCGATACCCCCTTTGCAAAGACAGCGCATCGACTCAACGAAAGTCGCCTCAAGGCCGGCGCATTCGAAAGACCTGCCGATCCCTCGGCCTCCGGTTTCCCTGCGAACCACGTCGACCAACGATTCCGTGCGCGAATTGTGCGTCCTGGTCGCCCCCATGTCTGATGCAATCTCGAGCCGCCCGTCCGCGATATCGCCGACGATGATCTCCTGCGCCCCTGCCGCCTTGCAGACCGCCGTCACCAGGAGGCCGATGGGTCCGGCGCCGATCACCGCGACCTTATCGCCGACGCGGATGCCGGCCCTTCTCACCGCATGGACCGCAACCGCCAGCGGCTCGACCAGGGCCCCCGCGTCAAAGGAAAGGCGGTCGGGCAGCTTGTAGACGTGGCGCTCGTCGGCCACGAAATAGTCTGCAAAAGCCCCCTGGCCCTGCCGGTAATGGAAGCTCAGATTATCGCAATAACCGTATTCTCCCCGTCTGCAGGGAGGGCACAGGCCGCAGGCGATCACCGGCTCGACCGTCACCCGGTCGCCGACGGCCGCGAGGCTCACCTTCGGGCCGATGCCGATCACGACACCCGCCAGCTCATGGCCCAGCGCCATGGGCAGAGGCGCGGAAGGGTGCTTCCCTTTGTAGATATGAAGGTCGCCGCCGCAAATGCTGCTCGCCTTGACGGCGATGAGCACCTCCGTTTCCCTCAGGCTCGGGCACGTCGCGCTCCACCAGCTCGGCCGCGCCCGGTTTGCGTACCAGTGCCATCCTAGTTTTCACGGTCCTCTTCCTCGTGGAGCAGGTACTGCTCCTTCGGTCCGAACAGCCGCAACTGACCTGCCATCTCCCGCAGCTCGTCGGAGATGACGAACACCTGCGCCGGACACCCCGGGACATAGTGCTTTTTTCCCCTGTGTTGTTTGAGACACCGCCCGACGACCAGGTCATTCTCACCTGTCACGGCGCCGTGTTCCCCCACGACGAGAGTAAGGGGCGGCAGCTTATCCAGGAGACCGGCCGTCTTGATGCGACCCAATGCGATCCGCACGCCGTCGAGACATCCCGGGCAGGCGCCGCCGTCGACGAGGGTGATGCCGGGAATAGCGGGAAAAGGGCCGGTAGCGGGCAGGAATGGCCTCCTGACCTCGTCGAGCGGCACGCCGGTAAGCGTGATGTCCGCGTCATTCCAGACGCCGAGGCCCTGCCGCCTCGCGTAGTCGAAGCACTTGAATTGCCACGGGTCGAGCCCCATGACCCTCGTTGCGATGAGGTCTGTCGCCACCGGGTCGGTCCCCGCGAGGAGCAGCCCAAGGTGGACCGGCGTGCCCTGCATCGGCCCGTCCCCTTCCATCGCGACGGTTGCGTCGACGACGCACAGGTGCGGTTTTACAATCGAGTTGAGGTCGGTGACAAATTTGTTCACCCCGAGAAAATGAGACCGCCGCTTTTCGTCTTCCGGCAGGACGCCCTTCAGGTTTTTCAGGCATCAAGCTCACCCCTGTGGCGACGTGGGTCTTCATCGTCGGCACATTGATGAGAAAATCGGCCTCCATTACCCTTTTGGCCACCCTGATCTCCTTGGCCACCATGCCGTTCCTCACAGGGGTGGGGACGAACTCCTCGTCATAGAGGTCGACGATTCGCGCTCCCGTGCGGGACGCTACTTCCTCATACCCGTTTTCCCGGAAGGCCTTCTTGTTATCGAGGCCGCAGGCGGTTGCTTCGGCGATGACGATCTCGGCGGCTTGCGCCTGCTGCGCGTAACGGATGATGCCTTCCACGGTGTAAGGACTGGTGACGATGCCTTCCTGCCACAGCCTCGTATCGGCGGTCAGGTTCGGCTTGATCACCACGCGGGCGCCGCGCTTTATCCCCTGAGGCGCCGGCAGCAGGCTGTCGAGCGTCTCCATGACCTTATCGATCACCGCCTCCCTGTTCATGGCGTCTCCTACCCGCCCTATACGGACTGTCGCACCGGCCAACTTCTCCTCCCTTATTATGCGCTGCCGCGCTTTTGAGGGTCGCGGGCTTCCAGGGACATCCCCGAGGCGTCCTTGCCTTATTACAATATACTTACACCAGCGGGCATCGTCACGGGCGATGGGCGCGTTGTCCTCAAAGCTGTTGAACCGCAGGTGCGGCCCCCGGCTCTCGTCGCGCATCAGTGCCGCGGCCAGCACCATCTCCGCCACCAGGAGCATGCCCCTGGTCTCGAGGAGGAAGGAAGGACCGCGACTGTCGACGGAGGCCCTCACGTCTTTGAGCTCCCTGATCCGGGTCAAGCCGCTGGTGAGGCCGTCGCGGGTGCGGATGATGCTCCCCTTTTCCTCCATGACCTGCCGCAAGGCCCGGCGCACGCCGGAGGCGCTCATCTCACCCGATGCCGCTCCCGCGACGTAGGCGCGAAAACGCTGCATCTCCTGCATCGAGGAAAGGGGCGTTGCCGCGGCCGGCCTGGCCGGCCCTGGCCGCCGCAACGCCGGCTATCCGTCCGAACACCTGGCAGTCGAGTAGGGCGTTGCCCCCCGGCCTGTTGGCCCCGTGCTGGCCGCCGGCCGCCTCTCCCGCCGCCCACAACCCTGCCACGGTGGTCCGTGCCTGTTCGTCGATCTTCACCCCGCCCTGAAAGTGCTGGGCGCACTCCGCCACCTCGATGAGATCGCCTCTGGCGAGGTCGATACCACGATCCTTGAACCACGCGACCGATTCGGGGTTGATCTCCATCAAACGGGCGAGCGGCGACTCCCGGCGCTTTTCTTCGCCCATATCGCCGCGGACCTCGGACAGGTAGCGGCGCTGCGCGTCCTCGTCGAGCAGCTCAAAAGAGAAGCCTTCCGGGTTCCGGCTGTAATCAAGGTATACCTTGCCGCCCCTTTGCCGCTCCTTATACACGGCGATGTCGATGATGTGCGTCTCATGCTCGTAGCTCACCGGCCACGTCGCGCCCTTCCTGAACAAGGTGTTGAAGCACGTCGCCGCGCCGCGCTTTCCGCCGGTAAAATACCTGATGAGGATCTCCTCGCCCGCGTCGTTGACGAGCCGGGGAACGGCGCGCATCATGCTGCCGGAGCAGTTGAACCGCGTCTTCGTCGAGGCAATGCCGATCTGGATAAACTCCATGTTGACGAGGCTGGCCCCTGCCTCATAGGCCATGGCGTAGCCGTCTCCCGTCATCCCGGCAGGGAAGACGTGATGCCGGTAGATGAGCCCCGCGCCGCCGGTGGCCAGGATGACGGCCGGGACGGCAAACGCGGCCACGGCCTTGGCCTTTTCCCTGGTGTTCAACACCAGGGCGCCGGCTATCGCACCGTGGCTGACAAGCAGTTTATGGATCGCGGTAAACTCGAACACGTCGATGGCCAGGGTCCGGAATTTACGCAGGAGCGCCTCTTCGATATGGAGCGCCGTCTTTGGACCGGTGTAGCAGGCCCTCGCGAATTCCGAGCCGTCCGTGACGAACTGATCGGCCAGGCCGTTTTTCTTGACAAAAGGCACGCCCAGGCCGTCGAGATAGTCAAAAGCCTCTTTGCCGCCCCTGGCCAGCACCTCTGCCAGCTTGCGATCGGAGACCATGCCGCCGATGCGGTAAATGTCATCCGCATGGTACTCCCAGGCCCGAACGCCTCGGGGCGCCGTGTGGTCGAGGACCGCGTGAAAGGCCATCCGGTCGGAATGCGCGTTCGCCGTGACGCCGCTTAGCCCGAGCCTCCCTTTCGTGGCCAGGGCCACCCGCAGGCACGGGTCCTCCTCCTTCGCGGCGATGGCAGCGCGCAGGGCAGCGGACCCCCCTCCGATGACGAGCACGTCGCACCGTATGACGTTCACCGCCCTCCCCCCGCAAGCTCCTTTTGCCAGTGGTCGACGATGCCTTTCGGCGCATAGCAAAAAAGCATGACCAGATCCTCTTCGCCTGCGTTCTTCAAGGCATGCTCCTCCATAGGCGGGATGGCAACGTAGCTGCCTGCCTTCACCTGCGTCCGCTCCCCGCCGAGGTCGATCATGCCGCGCCCGCTGATGATAAAATAGACCTCTTCCTGGCTGTGGGCATGACCCGGCACCTCACCGCCCGGATAGATGGTCACGTAGCCCATCACAAAATGGTCCGGCTCTACGGGCGCTCCCGGACCGGCAAGCACCCGCGTGAGGCGGCCCGCCGGAAAAAGCGTCCCTGGTACGTCGTTCAGATGAAAAACGGCCATGACCCTTTTTTGCCTGTCACGCCTACCTGGGCGAGCCTGCCCTACTCACACTCGCCCAGGTAGGCCCTTTTTATGGCTGCATCGCACAAAAGCTCTCTGCCCTGTCCCCGCACCGCGATACTGCCGTTCTCCAGCACGTAGGCATAGTCGCAGAGGGCCAGGGCCTTCCTCGCATTCTGCTCCACCAGCATCACCGTGATCCCCTCCTCCCTGATCCGCCTGATCAACTGGAAGACGCCGTTGACGATGATGGGACCCAATCCCAGTGAAGGCTCATCGAGCAGGATCAGCTTCGGCTCGGCCATCAGCCCCCGGCAGATGGCCAGCATCTGCTGCTCGCCGCCGCTCAGGGTGCCGGCCTGCTGGCCCTGCCGTTCCCGCAGGATGGGATACAGGCCGAACATCTTTTCGATATTTTGCCGGAGGCGAGAGCCCGTCGGTAAGCGTGTAGCCTCCCGCCATCAGGTTTTCCCTGACGGTGAGGCCCGCAAAGACTTTGCGTCCCTCGGGGACCTGCATAATGCCCAGCTTGACAACCTGGTGGGTGGAACGGCTCAGCTCCCGGCCCTCGAATTGTATCGTCCCGCTCTTCTGGCGGACCAGGGCGCAGATGGTGTTGAGCAGGGTGGTCTTCCCGGCCCCGTTGGACCCGATGATGCTGACGATCTGCCCTTTGGGCACCTCCAGGCTGATCCCGGCGAGGGCCTGAACAGGCCCGTAGGCGACGCGCAGATTCTCTATGCTGAGCACTTAAGTCTCCTCTACGCCAAGGTATGCCTCGGTGACCGCCTTGTGGCAGACGATCTCGGCCGGGGTGCCGGATGCGAGCAATTTCCCGAAGTTGAGCACAAAGACTTTGGACGACAGTTCCATGACTACTTCAAGACGGTGCTCGATGATGATGATCGAAAACTGAAATTGACCGTGAATGGTCCGGACCAGGTCGATGAACGTCCGCACCTCGCTCGGGTTGAGCCCCGCCGCCGGCTCGTCCAGCAGCAGCACCCTCGGATTCGTCGCGAGCGCCCTTGCCAGCTCCAGCCTGCGCTGCAGCCCGTAAGGCAGGCTCTCCGGTCTCTCTTTCTCGTACCCCTCCAGCCCGACTATCTTGAGATAGCCCATGCTGAGGTCCCTCACCGCGGCCTCACGGCGGCGCTTGCGCGGGGTAAAAAAGCAGACATCGAGCAGGTTATAATCCGAATAGGGATCGGCGGCGGTCATCACGTTCTGGAGCACATTGAGTCCCCGGAACAGCCGGATGTTCTGGAAGGTGCGTGCGATGCCCGCCCTGGCGATCGCATACTGGGGCAGGCCCGTCAGCTCCTTCCCGTCCAGAAAGACCCGTCCCGCATCGACGCTGTAGACGCCCGTGAGCAGGTTGAAAACGGTTGTCTTCCCCGCGCCGTTGGGACCGATGATCCCCACAATATCGTGGCTGGCCACCTCGAAGGAGAACGCGTCTATCGCTTTCACGCCGCCGAACGCCTTGGAGAGACCTTTGACTTCCAGCGAATTCACGCTGCCCCGGCTCCTTTTCGAAAGAGCCGTCGCAGAAAGCCCAGCGAAATCTCATGCTCGCCGAATATACCGCTCGGGCGGAAGTTGAGGATCAACAGCACGATGACGCAGTAGATGGCGATGCGCCACTCGGAAGCAAACCTTAAGAATTCGGGCAGCCCGGTCAAGAGCACCGTGGCGACCACCGCGCCCGTGAGGCTGTTCACCCCCCCGACGAAGACGATGATCATCCATTCTGCCGAGATGACCCACCCGAACGCGCCGGGCTCGACATAGGTCGTATAAAATACGTAGAGGACACCGGCATAACTGGTCATCACACCGGCGATCAAAAAAGTGACGAGCTTCAGTCTCTCCGCGTTGATGCCCATAGACTTGGCGGCGAGCTCGTCGTTGCGCAACGCGAGGCATTGCCGGCCGTACTTCGAGTTCTTGTAGCTGATAACGATTGCGAGGCATGCAACGACGCTGACCAGGACAAGGGTGAAACCGGTGCGCTGCGGCACGCCCGACATGCCCATCGCGCCGCCGGTGATGTTGGCGGTGTTGTTGAGCACCGCGATAATCGCCTCGCCGAAACCGAACGTGACGAGGGATATGTAGTCGCGGCGCAGCCGGACCGTGGGAAGGCCGACGAGCAGGCCCGCCGCCAGCCCGACGAGCATGGCCACGAGCGCGGCAAGGGGCAGCGGGAGACCGAGGTTTTTATACAGGCCGGCGGAAATGTACGCCCCGATCGCGAGGAATGCCGCCTGGCCGAAAGAGAAGAGGCCGGTCAGACCGGTCACCATGTAGACGCCCAGCACACCTATGAGGGTGATTCCCGTAAACGTGAGCGTCGAGACAAGATACTCCACCCAAGCCCCCTTATCTAGGCCTTCTCCTGCACGATCACGCCCGATATGCCGCGCGGTCGGAGCAGCAGAAAGACCAGCATGATGACGAAGATCACGACGGGGGACCACCCCGCGCCGACGAGGTCGATCAGGAATATCTCGACGATCCCCAGCAGCACCGCGCCGATGAGGGCGCCCGATATACTCCCGAGGCCGCCGATCACCGAGGCGACGAACCCTTTTACGATAAGCTGTCCGAGCTGCGGGTAGAGGGTGTAGTTGATTCCCAGGAAAACACCCGCCACGCCGCCCAGAACGCCCGACGCAAAAAAAGCCGCGGCAACGACGGTGTCCGGGTTCATGCCCATCAGTCTTGCCGTGGCGGTGTCGAAGGACGTGGAGCGGATAGCCAGCCCGATCTTCGTCCGAAAGAGGACCACGAGGAGTATGACCAGGGCCGATCCCGAAAAAAGAAAGGTGAGGAGGTCGGGGATGGCAACGCTCAGCGCCCCGAACCTGATCACGGACGCGGGGAAAAATGGCGGGTAGGAATAGAAATTGCTGCTCGCGAAGATCGTGACGGAGTTCTCCATCAAAATGCCCATGGTGATGGAGGAGATGAAATAGTAGATAACCGAGCTGTTGCTGTTGCGCAGGCGTCTGAAGGCAACACGCTCGACAACCATTGCGAGCAGCCCGCCGCACACGGCCGCCGCGACCAGGGTGACGACAAAGAGCGGCAGGGCCTTGATGTAGCGTCCAAAAAAAACGGATGCGACATACCCGATATAGGCGGTCACCGACATGAGACCGCCGTGGGAAAAATTGGAGAACTTGAGTATATTGAAGATTAACGCGAAGCCCACCGCGATCAGCGCGTATACCGAGCCCAGGGAAATGCCGTTGATCAGCAACTGGAGCTTCACGGTTCTAGGTCCTCATCTTCCGGTCTTTCGCCTCTCCTTTCGGCCCCAGACGCCGGACCCGGCGTCTCCTTAGCGCCCGTCGCGTAAGGCCGGACACTTAGGAGAAAGAGCATCCGCGGCACCATTAGTGCTGCTGCTTGTGCTTGGCGGGAATATAGCGGCCGAGGTCCTTATAGACCCCATGGTCTAAGTAGTACATCACCATGGAGAGGCCGACAGGCTGATGGGTCTTGGGCGAGATAGTGATGACCCCGGTCGTTCCCTGCAGACCCCTCACCTTGTTGAGGCCCTCGATAATCTTATCGGGCGTGGCGCCGCCCCCCTTTTTGATCCCATCGGCGACGACCAGCATCTTGTCGTAGCCGAGATACACCTTGTTGATGGGGTCTTCGTTATATTTTGCCCTGTAGGCCTTTCTTACTTCCGTCAACTGCGGCTCGCTGTCGGAGTAATTGTTGGCAAAGTATATATTGTTGGCGGCTTTCGGGTCATTCACCAGCGACGCGAAGGGCGCGGCGTAGTCGAGGGCGCCGACGAACGGCATCTTCAAACCGAGCTGCTCGCTCTGTTTGGCCGTTATCACCAGCCCCTGAATATAATTGGGGGCAAAGACGCAATCCGGGTTCGCGGCCTTGATCTTCGAGAGCTGGGTCCTGTAGTCCCTATCCGTTTTGCCGTAAACCTCCTCGTCCACTATTTTGGCCCCGGCGCTTTCCGCATAAGCTTTGAAGGGGGCTACGAGGGAGACGGCATAGGCGTTCGATTGATCGTAAAGGATGGCGATCCGCTTGTAGCCCAGTTTCTCCACCGCGTAGCTGGCCATGATCTCGCCGTACTGTACGGTGGTCGGCTGAACGAGGAACATGGAAGGATGCACCTTTCCATCCTCCCCGACGGTCGCCCGGGGGTCCGCAAAGCTGCCCACAAAGGCCACTTTCTTCGCGTCGGCGACAGGTGCGAGACCGATGCCGATGTTGCTTATCGGAGGGCCGAGCACTGCGACCGCCTTTTCCTGGTCCACCAGGCGGTTAAAGGCCTTGATCGCCTCCTGCACGTCACCCTTGGTATCGAGCGTTATCAGCTTGATCCTCGCGCCGTTGATGCCGCCCTGAGCATTTATCTTCTCGGCCGCAAGCTCCGCGCCGCGGGTCACGGCGTTGCCCCACACCGATGTGGGACCGCTCAAATCCTGCAGGTTGCCGATAACGATATCCTTTGCGGGCGCGCCCATGACGGGGCTGGATCCCGCGAGGAGCACCATACTACCCACAAGCACACTCACCAAAACCACTACAGAGTACTTTTTCATCTCGATCCTCCCGTGGCCATCGTACGTCTTGCCAAGATTTGTCCCTTTATTGATTCAGTCGCAACGGTCTCTGAAAAATTAAGCGGTCGTGTCACGGATCGTATGCCATGAGTACCGATTCCTCGCGGAACTTCCCACAATATCCCGTGGCAATACGTCTGTTCCACATTTTTTGTATATAGCCTATTTCTCGCCGAAGGTCAAGCTAAGGTTTCCTTATGGGGGAGAAGCACGGCCTTCAGCGCCTCATGGCTCTCCATCGCCGCAAGGGCCTCGTTGGCCTCGTCGAGGCTGAACCGGTGCGTGATCATCCTGCCGAACAGGTGGCGCTCCTTCTCGATCAGGCTGAGGGCCTGAAAAGTATGGCGGGCGCCGCTGACCCAGACACCCTGGACCTTTACGTTCTTTCTGACGATCTCCCGAAAGAAATCGACGGTGCAACCGCCGGGCGGCTGGGAAAAACCGATCGACAGGTACGCCCCGCCGGGCCGCAGCAGGGGAAGACCCTCACGCACCGCGGATGGGTCCCCCGCGGCCTCGACCACCACATCGACGCCCCGGCCCCCGGTCCGGCCGAGGATAAAACCCTTCCGCTCTTCGATGCTCGTCGTGCGCCTGTTAAGGACAGCGGTTGCGCCGAATGCCGCGCAGAGCTCCAGACGGCTCGCAGAGCCCCCGTCACCATGATCTGGCCGGCCCCGAGGTGCCGCGCGAAGGCCACCGCGAACACCCCCAGGGGACCCGGCCCCTGAACGAGCACGGTGCTCCCATAAGAAAAACGGTGCTCGTCAAAGGCATGGGCCACGGTCGCCCCCGAACACGACGCCGAAACGAGGATAGCCGGATCGATGTCGCCATCGATCTTGAAGATGTCCGTGGAGGCTGCCAGGACCAGATGCTCGGCGTAGCAGCCGTTCGGGCCGGGCGCTTCCGAAAGCGGTCGGTTTATCCCGTAGACCTTGCGCGTCCCGCAGAGCCACGGTTGGTTCAGGACCGCGCAATAGTAACAGCCGCCGCAGCTCACCCCCCGGTTCCAGAGGATGGGGTCCTCGATTTTCACCGCCTCGCCGGTGACGTACTCTTTTCTTCCCTTCACGTCGACTACTGTTCCAACCCCCTCGTGACCGAGCACGATCGGCAAAGGGGTCCTCTCATCCTCGCCCTTCCACATGTGCACATCGGAGCCGCATACCCCGGCGGCATCGATCCTTACCAGCACCTCGGACGCTTCGAGCGCCGGTATCTCAAGCTCCCTCATCCTCAAGGGGGCGTGAAACGCCTCCAACACCATGGCCCTTGTTTTCACAAAAAGATCCTCCTTCCAGGGGTTAAAGGTGCTCCGCCACCCGGTCGGTTTCCATGGACGGCTTCCCTTCCCGTCCCTTTTTATAAATCGGGAGATAAACGTCCTTGTCCCGGGGCACACAGCCGGCGCACCCCCCGTCGCGCATGATCGTCGTGCACCGGCTGCACGCGAGGCACGTCTTCTTGGGGTCGAGGGCCCCCGTTTTCAGGAGGTCGGCGGCAAAGCCGGGGTACGCGATAGCCAGGCGGCCGAACCCGGCAAGCTTACACCACCCCTGCTCGACGCACGCAGCGGCCACATTCGGCGCGAATTGGCGCAGCCAGCTTAAGCCCGAGCCCATGATAACCGCCTCGGGCGCAGCGGCCTGCATCGCCTTTGCAGCGCCGAGCAGCAGGCGGACCCCTTCCAGGGGATGCACGGGCGGGATATAGACGCCTTTGTCGTAAGGCCTGGTCAAATGGGGGTTAAAGTAAGGATTTCCCACGCTGATGCCGAAGAGCTTTACACCCTTCTCCCACAACAGCTTCACGAGCCTCGCCGGCTCGGTGTAGTCCGGCCTGCGGTAGTCGTCCTTATCGGCACCCCACGCATAGGGGTGAGGCGCCTGTTCGTAAACGCCCAGCCGCACCGCGAGGGTTATCTTATCCCCGAGCTTCTCCCTGATCTTTTCGACGATAGAACAGATCAGCCGGGTACGGTTTTCGAAGCTGCCCCCGTAGCGGCCCGCCCTCGTGTGGGCGGACAAGAGACTCCGCCAGAAGGTACCCGTGACAGGCCTTGACGTCCACCGCGTCGAAACCCGCCTCCGCCGCCTCTTGCGCGGCCGAGACGAACCTCTCTTCCAGTTGCTCCAGCTCTTCATCGGAAATCACGTGGACACCGGGACGCCCGGCATCGAGAAAAGGGTTGGGGGCGGCGACGATGGGCGCCGGGGCGCTGCCGGGTCTGCTGTACCGCCCGGAGTGGGTGAGCTGGAGCACGGAATAAGGACGGCCGTGCCCCGCCGCATCTGCGGCCTCATGCAATTCCCTGAGGGTTGCGGCGATATCTGCCCTCGTCTCCCCGTTTATCTGCAACTGGCGCGGGTTTGCCCGCCCCTCGTTCACCACGGCGGTAGCCTCGTACCAGACGAGGCCGGCCCCGCTGCTGCCGAAGCGCCTGTAGCGGCGGCGGGTAAGGTCGCTCGGCCGCCCCTCCGGCGTGCCGTCACACCCCTCCATCGGGTTGATAGCCAAACAATTCGGCGCCGTTTTCTTGCCGATGGAAACCTGCCGGAAAAGAGGGGCAACGTCCGTCGAGACAGGTAAATCGAGCCCCATCCGCGCGATGTCCTCTTTCAGCTCATCCAGGTTTTTGTAATGGAAACGATGGTGCTCCGCCATCTCGATCCTCCATCTCTTCGCACGTCATTTCGGCTGACGCGAGCATTTGTAATTTATAATTCAAAATTCTCCTCTTTCGGCACCGCTTTCGTTATTATAGCAGATTCCCGCGCCCCCGACGCCACAGAGAACTTTGATTCTGCGTGGGCGGCTACAATCTTTGGATCAGATAGAGAGAGGTGGGAAGGACGGTTGCCGTCTTGATCGTGTCGAATTGGGCGAGCAGCGCCCTTTTTTCTTCCCTTCCGGTCTTTGAGTCCCGGACCATCGGCGAGATATAGAAATGCCCCTTGCCGCAGAGAGGCCCGCCCGCGTCCTTCGCCAACTGCGGCAGAGAGGCGAGATGGCTCGGCGGAAGGCCGAGGCCGATGACGAAATTGGCGGTTACCTCGATACGCTCGTATTCCCTGTTGATCGCGCACATGCGGGCAAAGGTGTCCCTGATCTTCCCGGCGGAGACCGGTTTTCTCAAGAACCGCAGGGTCGCGGCGTCGGCCGATTCGAGGCCGATATTGATGGAGGTGGCAAAGGGCATCCGGTCGAGCAGACGGAAGACGCGCTCTTCCGCACCGAGGAGGGAATCGGCGCTCCCGAAGAGGAAGAGCCTGGGTTTTTCCATGAAGGAGTGCTCGAACCCCAGGGAATCGTAAGCCGTGGCCGCGGCAAACTCGATCAGGTCGGCCCCGACGCCCATTGCATCGTGCTGTCCCAGGAAAAGGGCGTTGTAGTTCCGCAGCTCAGGGCCGTAGAATCGTTTGAGGCCGGCTATCTGTTCGGCCACGTCGGCCATCGATCGGGCGGTCAGGTCCCGGCCGGCCTTGACGCTGCAGAAACCGCAGTTGTAGAGGCAGCCGTCTGCCAGGATGAGGGGGATCACCTCGTAGTCGGCGTGGCGGGCGTCGGGGGGCAGCACGCTCACCCGGCCCCCGATGATCCGGTGAAACTGCCTCGCCCTCCGGACGAGGGACTTCGCATCGCACGCCGTGCTGCGCGCAAAAAATCGGCCGACCTCCTCGGGGACGGCCCCTTGCCCGATCCGGCTTATCCTCTCCAACAGCCCTCCGGCCGCAAACAAGGCCCGCTGCACCCCCTTGGAGAGAAACGGCTCATCCGCCATGATGGAGTTGCTCGGGTAGGAGAGACAGGGGAAATAATACTCACCGAAACGACCCACTATCCCGTTGTAGTCGCCGGAGGAGTAGTAGTTCCAGTCGTTGCCCCGGGTGCGCTTCAGCCACTCGGCCGGATTGGGCCAATCCTCGCTGCGCCCCCGGATGTACTTGATCTCTCCCCGCAAGTCGAACCGGAAGATGTAATCCCTGGTCTTTATCTCGTCGTAGAGGCCGTAATAGATGGGGTAGCTGACTTTTGCGTACTCCCGGTCGCCGGCCTTATCAAGAGTGATGGTGAGATCGTCGATGTGGTGGATCATGCATGCCACTTCCGCCATCAGTATAGAGCCGAAATCCGTACGATGGCAAGGGGGCTCTATAAGTCCTAGAGGACTTATAATGGGAAAACGGCTTCGCCCAGAAGCGCGAGCATCCGGTCCACGCTGGATGTGGGCAGGGCGCAGGCGTGATTCGAGCAGACGTACGCGAGGGCCGTGCCCTCCTCCGACCCGTACGGCCGTAAGAACGGGGCCAGCTCCGATAAGGTCCGGCCCTTCCTCATGCGGTGCGCCCTCGCGCCCGGAGTAGGACCACCTTTTCCGGTATGAAGCGGGATCTGAGGGCCTCGACCATAGCTCGCAGATCAACGGATCCCGGCTTACCGGCCAGCACCACCTCGTGCGACGGCCCAAGGGCGAAGCTCAAGCCGCAGAGGAGCTGGGTAAAGCCGGCGGGGAACTGTTTCACCCTGCCGGACAACGCGCGGCCGAGCCGGGCCGCCCTCTCTTCGAGTCCTGCGTCGCCGGTCATCCGGCCGAGCCGCAGGAGGTTGAGCATGGAGACCGAGTTGCCTGACGGCACGGCGCCGTCATAAGCGTCCTTCTGGCGCAGCAGAAGCTCCTCGCCGTCATCCGGCGTGAAAAAGAAGCCCCCCGCATCCTCGTCCCAGAAATGCGCCAGTTGATCACGCATGAGCCGGAGGGCGTGGGCGAGGACGCGGGTATCGAATGTGGCCTCGTAAAACTCGATGAGCCCCCAGATCAAAAAGGCGTAATCATCGAGCGTTGCCGGTATCGACGCTTCCCCATCCCGGTAGCGGTGGAGGAGGCGTCCGTCCTCGTCAGTCATCCGGTCCGTGATGAATTGGAGCGCCTTCTTGGCTGCCTCTCCATAACGCGGCTCTCCGAGCACCTGGGCACCCCGGCTCAACGCAGCTATCATGAGCCCGTTCCAGTCGGTCAATACCTTGTCGTCCTTAAGGGGATGGACGCGTTTTTCGCGCGCCTCGAAAAGGAGCCGCCTCGCCCGTTCCAGCTCCGCACCCGACGGCCCCGGCGCATCACCCCCCTCCGCGGCTATATCCGCCGGCTCCTCTTCCAAATGGAATATGTTGCTCCCCGCGTCGCCGTGGCCTGTTGGATCGACCCAATTTCCGGACGGTCGGACGTGAAACCGCCGTATCACCAGGTCCGCAAGTCGGGCATCGAGGAGATGGCGGATCTCCCGCTCCGACCAAACGTAGAACCTGCCCTCCACCCCCTCGCTGTCCGCGTCTTCCGCCGAGTAGAACGGACCCTCCGGTGCGGTCATGTCCCTCAGCACGTAGGTGAAGATCTCCCCGGCGGTGTCCGCGTAGTCGGCGTTGCCGGTCGCCTGAAATGCCTCCAGATAGGCATAAGCGAGCAGCGCCTGATCGTAGAGCATCTTCTCGAAGTGCGGCACGAGCCAGCTTTCGTCCGTGGAATACCGGTGGAAGCCAAAGCCCACGTGATCGTAGATCCCTCCCCGCCGCATCATCTTGAGGGTGCGCTCCACCATGGACAAGCCTCGGGCGTCGCCGGTCCGTTTCCAGTACCGCAGCAAAAAGCCTAAGTTGTGGGGCGTGGGAAACTTCGGGGCGCCGCCGAAGCCGCCGTGGCGCTTGTCGAAGCGGCCGACAAAGCTCCGATAAGCCTCGTGCAGCGTCTCCGCATCCAGACCGGTAGCCGCAGGCGTCTCCATAAATTGGCGAAGCCGCGCCAGTTGCTCCCGTCCCGCGGCAAGCACCTCCTCCCTGCGGGTAGTCCAGAGTCGCCTCACCTGGGCCGCGAGATCGATCAGGCCTTTTTGGCCGTACCCGCCCCCCTTCGGGATGTAGGTCGCCGCATAGAAGGGGGTTTTGTCGGGCGCCATCAGTATGGTCAGGGGCCATCCGCCGCTCCCCGTCATCACCTGGCATACCGCCATATAGATGTTGTCGATATCGGGCCGCTCTTCCCGGTCCACCTTGATGCAGATAAAGGTTTCGTTGAGCATGGCCGCCACCTGCGGGTCTTCAAAGGACTCCCGCTCCATGACATGGCACCAGTGGCAGGTCGAGTAGCCTATGGACAGGAAAATGGGCTTGTCTTCTCCGGCCGCCGCCTCGAAGGCGGCCGTCCCCCAGGGATACCAGTCTACCGGGTTGCCTGCGTGCTGCAGGAGGTAGGGACTCGACTCAAACTGAAGCCTGTTCCGGTGTCCCTCTGGCGAATCGCCTTTCATTATTTCGACCTTGCCTTGACGCGCTTTCCCAGACCGTGGGACATGCGCTGCAAGGCGCGTGATTTGTCTTGAGGGTCTAAGTGGACATCCAGGATACAAAAACTGTCTGTGTGGCCCTTGGCCTCCCGTAATGCTTCCTCCAACTGACCTTCGGTCCGGACATCGAATCCAATGCCAGCATTGAGCACCTCCGGTATGCGGCTGTAACTCCATAACGGGATATCGTTGAACCGGCCGTCCAGCATGGGGCGCTCCGTCCCGTAGCCCAGGTTATTCAGGACGACGACGATGGGGTTGAGATTAAATCTCGCGATTGTACCCAGACTCCATCCCCGTCATCTGGAAAGCGCCGTCGCCCACCAGCACCAAAGGACGGAGGTCCGGCTTCGCCAACTGGACCCCGAGGCTTGCGGGCACGGCAAAACCCAACGACGTGTAATATGCCGGGGCCAAAAACTCCGTCTCGCTATGAATTGTCATATCCGCCGCGGCAAACATCGCATCTCCGGGATCCGCAATAACGACCGTATTGTCATCCAGAAACGCATTCAAGCATTGAAACAGGTACTGCACGCTTACCTGCTTCCCCTCCTTGCCGGCAACGGGACAGCGGTGCTCGGGCAAAGGGGGATGGGGAATCTCAACGTCTTCCCTGGGGCGAATATTCGCCTTCAGGAGGCCCAGGATGAACGCTTCGATGGTGACGTCTTCATATCCATGGTAGTGTACCAGCAGCTTCTCGCTGGTGATGTAAATCGAGCGTGCCTGCTCGAGTCGAGCGGTAAACGCCCCAAGATCGATATCGGTCATCAAAGCGCCGAGAAGGATCAGACAATCACTCGATTCCACGTATTTGCGGACGTCGCTGCGGCCCACGGCGCCCTCGTATACCCCTATGTAGCGGGGATGGTTCTCCCTGACCACCGATTTGCTGAGAAGCGTGGCAGCGACAGGAATATTGGTTTTCTCCAGAAGGCGCAAAAGGGCGGCCTGCAGGCCGAACCGGTGCAGCTCCACGCCGGCGATAATCACCGGTTGTTTCGCTGCATTGATCAGAGCGACGGCCTCTTCCAGCGCCTCTTCAAGCGCCCCCGCGTTACCCGGCTTCATCTCTTTCGGGGGCTGCCGGTCCGGCGTCACGGGAGCGGAAATCATGTCCCGGGGCAATTCGATGTAGACCGGCCGTTTGTATCGCGCTGCCTCATTCAATACGCGATCGATCTCACGACACGCGGTTTGGGCGTCATGAATTACCGTCGAAGCCACCGTCATCTGCTCGAAGATCTTGAGCTGCGTATCGAAATCCCGGACCCTGTGATGCAGAAGAGCCGTCTTTACGCGCTCATTTCTTCCCGGCGCCCCGCTGATCACCACGACGGGTGATTTCTCGGCAAATGCCTGCGCGGTCGGGTTGGCGACCTTCAAGCCCCCCACGCAATAGGTAATACAGACCACTCCCAGACCGCTGACCCTCGCATAGGCGTCGGCGGCAAAGCCGGCGCTCTGCTCATCGCTCGTATTGATCACCTTCAGGTTGCTGCATTCGAGCTCGTGAAAAAACCCGAGCACGTAATCACCCGGCACACCGAAGACGTGACGCACGCCTCGTTTGTAGAGTTGATGGATGAGATAACTGCTTACCGTATGAGACACTTCCATGGTAGCCTCCCAAAAACGTCAGCGCTCCTTCACACAACACACCCCTGACCCCGGAAACGCTCACAAGACAAGAAACAGATAGCTCTACTTAACGTAATCCCGCCTCTTACCGATTGTACCATCCATCGCTGCTCGCTGACGAGAAAAATCTAGGAGTGCGGAAAGAAGGTGCATAACAGCGCGCGGCTGCTGGCGAACGGCTTTGACCAGTCTTATACTTCATCAATGACGCTCCCGCTTTCCCTTCGGCACTCGACACTCGTCACTTCCTTAAGGCATTCTGCCGCAAGGGCACAAAATCACGAAAAGGGGTGGCCTATGGTGAAACACATGGCGGCGGCAATTGTTCTGGTGCTCGTTGCCCTCGGCTGCGGCGCCGCGAGAGCGGATGACAGCCACATGATGACGAAGGAGCGGCTTCTTCCCCTGCTGGGAAAACCCGATGTCATCATCATCGACGTGCGCACGAACTATGACTGGGACCACAGCAAGGCGAAGATCAAGGGGGCCGCGAGGGAAGAAGGCATGAAGTTCGGCTCCTGGATGAAGAAGTACCCGAAAGACAAGACAATCGTCCTCTACTGTGCCTGAGTGAACGATTCAACGAGTGTCAGTTTGACACAGGCATTTCTGAAAGCAGGCTACGAGAAAGTCTATTACCTGAAGGGCGGCGTAAAGGGCGCCTGGGACGACTGGGTCAAGGCCAAGTATCCGACGGAGCCTAAGTAGCCTTTCTGAAGGTGGCCTTCGAACACCGCCTTCCCGTGCTTTTTCTCACCAGACGAGGTCCAGCTTCTCGCGCCACTTATCCGGCAGCCTGCGCCCGAGAGAGACCCAATGACGGCCCGGGCGGGATGAGAAAAGGACCGTCACCGACATCAGGAGAATTGCCGGGTCCAGATAGATGCTCCACGACGCCATGGTGGACCCGATAGCCCCGAAGCAGCCGCATTCCACATCCGTCCCCCGCGAGAGCAGGATGACCTTGGTAATGAAGAACGAGACGCTCAGCAGACTGATGCCGAGAGCGGACAGGCGGGTGAGCACGCCGAGGAGCAGGCCGATCCCGCAGGCGAGCTCGATAAATGGGAGGGCCCATCCGAAGCCGATCGCGAGCGGGCCCGGCAATATGTCGAAATTATAGACCATGGCAACCGAGTAGTGCTCGATATCCACGAGCTTTCCGAATGAGGAGACGAGAAAGGTCAGGCCCAGGACCAGACGGAAGGCAAGTATCACATAGCGGTTTTCGAAGAGCTTCTCCTGAATGATGCCGCTCACATCGGCGGCCGATTGCTCCCTTATGAGACACCCCCTGTGGTCGACCAAAGGCGCTCGTCGCGACCATGGCGCCCCGTCGCACTGTATGGGGTAGTATAAGGCCCGCCGTCCCGGTTTTCATTCTTTGATAAAAGGGGCCGAAGGGGAATTTCCCCTTTGGCCCCTTTTATCAAACTCCAGGGTATCCTTGCAGCTTTAAGCCTGCTTATAGACACCGAATTCCTTGGTGGCATCGATCATGGCGTGGACGGTGTCGGCCTTACCCTCATCCATGGCGGTCCCCGTGCACATGAAATATCCGCCGCCCTTTCCTGCCGTGGCGATGAGATCCTTGCAATATGCCCTGACCTGCTCGGACGTGCCCGCGAGTATCAGTCCCGACGGCACATTCCCGCCGATGCAGATCTTCTCCCCGATTGCCTCCTTCGCCTTGGCCATGTCGGTCCGGTCGAATATCCACATGCAGGAAGCCCTGGGGAGCTCCTTCAGGCACTCGAGCCGCGTATTGTAGGACCCCTCACAGAAGCAGAAGGGCACGCACCCCTCGGCCGCCAGTCCGAGGATCAACGCTTTAAGGGAGGGCCAGTAGAACTTCTTGAACTGTGCGTCGGACATGAACCCGTCAGCACCCTTGTGGAGGGGGATAAAGACGACGGGACAACCGGCGAAGGTTGCGCCTCTCACGCCCTGGCTGATGGCAAGGGGCGTGATCCTTTCCACCGCTTTCAACACCATGTCCGGCTGGCGGTACATGTCCAGCATCGCGGCCCGCGTCCCTCTCAGCGTATCCGAGAGGATATCGAAGGGGGCTTTTGTGGCGCCGCCAAAGCAACCCGGGAAACCCATACCCCTGGCCTGCATCTCATAGCCCATTATTTTCTGTATCCATGCCATCGCTTCGGTTCCCGCATCCACCAGCGCTTTTATGGCGCCCTGAACGGGAGGAATACCGAAGGGGATCATCTGGGCGGAGACGAGAACCACCTCCCACATGTCGGTAAAGGGGGCGATCATCTTCAAGGGGTCGAGCGCCCCATAACCCCGGGGCATGAGAGTCCTGATCCAGAAATCCGTGGGGTCGTTGATAAGGGCGGGGTACTCGTCCGCCAGCATATATTCACCTTCCACGTATTGGTAGACGGATGTCTTCGCGATGCCGTGGCCGGGCAGCTTGTACTGTTTATAGTCGAGAATGTCGAAAACCTTGCCGCAGCCGATGAGGGCGGGCGTGCTGTAATAGTCAGGCTTGTAATCCTTAAGATAGCTCAGTTGAGCAGAGAGCATTTTTTCGGTGTCGTACATCGCCTCAAAGGGGGTTACGCCGTAGAGCTGCGGGGCCATAAACGTTCCGAAGGGAAATACGGGTACCCTGTCGGGTGTCTTCTCCATGAGCACAACATCCCTGAATCGCGCGACTGCCGCATTGTAGGTGGCTTTGGCCTCGGGACTCTCGAACTGAACACCCTCGGCAGCGCTCCACGTCCCGAACCTTGCCTCTCTCTTTTCCTCCGGCGTCATCGTCTTCTTCTCCATGGCATTACCCTCCTATCCAGCCTTTGGCAAGCTGAACCGCCTCCATCGCATCCTTCCCGTAGGCGTCCGCTCCGGTAAATGTCTTCACCTGATCGTCGATCTGGCCGCCTCCGATCATGATCTTCACCTTGTCGCGCAATCCGGCAGCCTTAAAGGCTTCCACGGTTGCCTTCATATTGGCAAATGCCAGGGTCAAAAAGCCGCTTAAGCCAACCACCGTGCTTCCGGACTCCTTCACGGCGTCGACGAACTTCTGCACCGGCACGTCGATGCCGAGATCGAAGACCTCGAAGCCGTTGACGTCGAGCATAAAGACGACGAGGTCCTTCCCTATGTCGTGGATATCGCCGGCCACCGTGCCCACGACGACCTTCCCAAGCTTCGCGGCGCTCCGGGTTTTCCTGAGATGCGGCTCAAGCTTCTGGATAATCTGTTTCAGGATCTCGCCGGAAAAAATGAGGTCCGGAATGAAGTACTCACAACTCGCGAACTTCTGGCCCACAAGGCTCATTGCTTCCTTGGTTTCCGCCAGGAGGCCCGCAGGGTCGACTCCCTTGTCCAGGGCTTGGTCGACGAACTCTAATGCCTTCTCTTCCTCCAGATCCGACAACAACTTGACCAGTTCTCCTGCCATCGCTCTACCCCCCTCTCATGCATTTGGATGTCTCTCTTCCACGATCTTACAGATGTGGAAGATCTCAAGGTCCCGATCGACCTTTTGTCTTCACCCGGTGATGTGTCATTATGCATCCATTCTCATGCAATGCTGTTCGCGAGTCAATTCATTTATTTTTATACCATATAAGACAAGCTTATGTTCCCCTGCCCTGCACGAGGGAGAACATGATCCTTCCCCCACGCATCCGCCTGCGCAAGGCGCCTCTCCCCTCAAGGTATTTCAGATGAGCAAGAGTCTCGCGCGTTGCGAGCAGCTTCTGCAGGTCGGGCACCGAGGCCCAGGAGTCGGAATCGGCCACGTTCCAGGCTATCCCGGATGCCACCCCGTAGACGTCCTTGCCGCCCTCTTCCAGCTCCGCCATGATCTCGGAAACCCTCGCCCATGGCCTGCATGCAGAGATCGAGGTCCATCCCGGTGTCGACGATCAGGCTGCGCTCCGGCCCCTTTACCACGTAGGTATTGACCGACCCGAGAAGCGACGCGGGCAGGGGTATGGGGATCCTGTAAAAGCCGGACGCGATTTCTTCGACCATCGATTCACCGTCTCGCCGTTCGATTCAGGCGGCACACAGCATACCACCTGTCCCGCCCCGGAGGCAAGAGATTGTGCGGTAGCCGCATCACTGCCAAAATTGACTATCGCGGCGCAACAGGTGTAGATTATAAGATGAAGAGGGTACGGTTCTTCCGCAGAAAGTTCTATTTCTACCTGCTCAAGGAGCTTGTCCTGCTCTTCTTCCTTTCTCTCGCCGTATTCACGTTCATCCTGGTCATGAGCCGCCTCGGAAAGATGGCGGACCTCGTGATCAACAAGGGCGTCGATTTCAAGGACATCGTGCTGCTGATCGCCTATTCCTGCCCCCCCTTCCTCACGTTCACCCTGCCGATGGCGTTCCTCCTCTCCACCGTGGTGGTGCTGGGGAGGCTATCGAGCGAGAACGAGATACTCGCGTTAAAGGCGAGCGGCGTCAACCTGATGTACCTTTTCGTGCCCATTTCAATGCTCGGGATCGCCGTCTTTTTCGCGGGGTTTTTGAACAACAGCCTCCTCCTCAGCAAGAGCAGCGACGCCTTCCGCGTTACCCTTGCGGACATCGCGAAGAAAGGCATCTCCATCGAGGACAAAGAGGGGATATTCAACGATACCATCCCGGGGGTAGTCATCTATATCGATAAGGTGGACACCCGCAAACGGGTGCTCTCCGGCATTGTCATCTCCGATGACAGGGACGAGGCGGCCCGCCAGACCGTGACCGCTCAAACGGGGTCCGTCAACGTCGATACCGGCACCCTCGACCTTTCGTTCAAGTTGAAGAACGGCAGCCTCCAGAGATGGGAAAAGCAGGCCGACGCGTACAGGAGCCTTTCCTTCAAGGACTACACATTCTCCCTCAACCTCGCGAGCGTCCTCCCCAACAGGGAGTTCAGAAAAAGGCCCTATGAGATGGACATCAATGAGCTGCGGAAGGCCTTCTCGGCCTCGAAAGGCGAGAGCAGGTACGAGTTTTCCGTCGAGATATACAAGAAATTCAGCGTCCCCTTTTCTATCTTCGCCTTCGCGCTGCTCACGCTCCCTCTGGGCATCAAGAGGAAAACGGAAGGCAAGTTCTCGGGGGTCGTTTACAGTTTGCTCATCTTCATCTGCTACTATATTTTGTCCGCGATCATGGAAAACATCGGGAAAGTGTACGAGATGTCACCGCTTCTTGTCTGCTTTGCCCCGAACATCATGTTCTCCCTCGCCGGCTTTTACCTCGTGACCCAGTTGAACAACGAGGACAGGGGGAGGGTGCTCGACAGACTCAGACGCTTATGGGAACCGCATGCGCAGACTGAATAAGTACCTGATCAGCACGACCATAAAACTGCTGCTCATCTGCGAGCTTGCCGGGATCATTATTTTTACGATGATCGACTTTTTCGACCACCTGGATATCTTTACCCAGACGTTCCAGAAGTTCGCCCTTGGCATGGGGTACGTGGCACTCAACATCCCCAACAACTTCAACCTGCTCCTTCCCCTCGCGTTCCTCATCTCCATACTGGTGCTCATCGTCATGATGATAAGGGGGAACGAGGTGATCATCATAAGGACGGCGGGGATCAGTACGTTCTCGCTGATGAAGCCCCTCCTTGCCTTCTCCGTGGTCCTCATGGCCCTCTCCTTCGCGCTTTCGGAATGGGTCATACCGTACACCTCTTCCTCTGCGGAATACGTGCTCAGGGTCAGAATCAAGGAAGACCAGACCTACGTGGTCTTCAAAAACGACAAGATATGGTTCAAGCGGGGGAACCAGATATGCAACATCGACTTTTACGATATCAACAAGGACGAGATCAGGGGACTCACCGTCCTCGAGCTGTCGGACACCTACTCCGTCCAGAAACGATATGACGCGAAAAAGGGCGTCTGGAAGGGGGACCAGAAAAAGGGCGAGTGGATATTCAGCGACGTGGTGGAAAGGACGTTCAAAGACGACGGGATAGAGTCGAGGACAGTGCACAAGACAATGACGGGCCTCGTCAGCGAGCCCCCGTCCCTGTTCAAGATCGTGGACAAAAGCCCCGAAGAGATGAGCTACCGGGAGCTCGAGAGGTACATGTCCAAGCTCAAGCGGAACGGGCATGATGTGAGGAGATATATGGTAGACCTGGACAACAAGATCTCCTTTCCCTTTATCAACGTCATCATGGTGCTCGCGGGCTTCTCCGTGGGCCTGCGGTATTCCAAGACGAAGAACGTGTCGAAGGGCATATTTTCAGGCATTTGTGTCGGGTTCTCCTATTGGGGGTTTCATTCCGTCGCGCTCTCCTTTGGCTATAAGGAAGCGTTTCCGCCCCTTTTTGCCGCCTGGCTCTCCAACATGCTCTTCTTCTCTCTCGGCATCATAGGTATAGTAACGGTGAAAACCTGAAATAGACTAGTGGAATGGAGTTCCGGAAAGGGGCGTACCAACAGATGAAGGCGTATCTTGACATCGAAACGGATAGACAGGGAAACGTATGTGTGATCGGCATTTTCTGCGAGCCCGGCGGCTTCGTCCAGTTTTACGGCGACGACGTGACCGCGGACAACCTGGGGCAGGTGCTCGGCAGGGCGAAGACGATCGTCACCTTTAACGGGGACCTTTTCGATCTGCCCACCCTGGACAAGTGTTTCAATCTCGACCTGAAAGGGGCCTGTTCTTCCCTTGACCTCTTCAAGGTCAAGAAGAACCTGGGCTTGCCCGGCGGTCTGAAAGAGTTGGAGCGGATGTACGGCATAAAGAGGAAGACCACGGGGATAGACGGCTACAAAGCCATACTCCTGTGGGAAAAATATCTGAAAAAAGGACAGGAGGGGGCGTTGAAGCTGCTCCTTGAATATAATAAGGAAGATGTGATAAACCTGATCCCCCTCGAGCAGATCTTTACCCGGCAGCTGAAGGCGCTGGAAGAATTGAAGGAGATGGGCAATGACGGAGCAGTGTGAGATCAGGTCCGGTCCTTACCGGATCAGGGGCATCCTCACCGTGCCGGGGCGAGGCGGGAGATTCCCCTGTGTGATCCTCTCGCACGGTTTGATAAGCTCGAAAGAGAGACTCCAAGTATGTTGCCCTCTCCGAGGCCCTTCAGGCCGCCGGCGTGGCGAGCTGCAGGTTCGATTACCAGGGCTGCGGGGAAAGCGACGGGAATATAGAGGAGACGACCCTGAGTGCCAGGGTCGCAAACCTGGATGCAGTCGCCGAGTGGGTCTTCGGCCATCCGTCTCTCGATGCACAGAAAATCGGCCTCCTCGGGAGCAGCTTCGGAGGCTCCACCTCGCTCGTGAAGGCCGCCCGGGACAGGCGCGTACGGTGTCTGTGCCTTTGGGCCACGCCTTACCTGCTCGAAAAGAAAGACGACGGGTCGCTCTCCGACATAGAGTTCAAGGAGACCCTCTACGCGGATTTTGCGCGGTACGATCTTCTGGCCGAGGCGACAAGGGTCTCATGCGCCCTTGTCATCCACGGGGAGGCCGACGAGGTGGTCCGCAGCCGCGAGGGAAAAGCCATCTTTGAGCAGGCGAAAAGGCCGAAGAAATTCGAGCTGATCAAGGGGGCAGACCATATCTTCTCCGTGCCCGGCCACAGGGAGCGGGCGATCACCCTATCGATCGACTGGTTCAGGCGGTTCCTCTTTTAGCCCTCTTTTCGCTTTTCTTTAGTATTTGTCGGTCGACCGCATGGTCGGAAAATCGAGGCGAAGTAGCGGTTCCCGTACCGGGCTCGTCGCCTTATTGCCCTATCTCTTTCTGCTCTTGCTCTCCTCGAGCTTTTCCTTGATAAAGTCCGTGATGACGGTGCTGAGCCCTATCCCTAAGGCAAGAGAGAGGGTCATGATAATGCCCCCGAAAACAATGAGAAAACTAATGCTGATTATGGTGCTCCCCAGGCCCAAATACTCGAAGACGATGCCGAAGGTAATCACGACCAGCAGTATGCGGACGCTCCTGGAGATGATCTCCCCGTATTTGATGTTCGCATTCTGGCACGCCATATAGATTACCCTGCTTATGAACGTGCTGAATATGATGCCCACGATGACGATGATCATGGAGATGACGATATAGGGGAGCGCGCTCGTGATCCGTGAGGCGTATTCGGTGAACTGAGAAATGCCGACCAGGTTGAGCCCGAAGGAAAAGACGGTAATGATGAATATCCAGAAAAAGACCCGGCTTATGATCGTGGAAGGCTGCGCCTTGACGCCGCCCCTTTCGAGAAAGGTGACGATGCCCACACCCGCTGCCCATTTATCGAAACGGAAGAGAATCAATAATTTCTCGACAAGCTTGCGTACGACCCAGCTCACGATCAAGCCCACGATCATTACCACGATCATGAGGAGGATGTTGAAGAAGACCTCCGCGAAGTTATCGTAAAGGTCGAGAAACATGTCGGTGAAAAAGGCTTTCATGGTGGTGCGCACTATCCTGAGGAACATCTTATAGGGATTCGGCCTTTGTTGTCAACGGAAACAAATCTCTTTCTTCCGCTTCAGATTTCTTATTGCTTTTGTTCTTTTATTCACATAAGATTATGTAGCTTAAGCACCGAGGAGGAAGAGACCATGGAACCTGTCGGCAGAGAGATTTTCTGGAACGTAGGCCAGACCGCTCGCTGGATCGCCTATGTGCTCATGGTGATATCGTTTGTCATGCTCATATACGGGCTGAAAATGCGCTATGCCATGTGGAGGATAGGGAAGCCCGTGCCTTTTGCCTTTACCCAGCGGTTGTGGGAAAGGATAGTCTATTATATAAAGAGCGCGGTCTTTCACAAGACCATCCTGCGGCCCCGCGAAGCCTATCCCGGCATGATGCACCTGTTCATCTTTTGGGGCTTCCTCCTTCTCGCCATAGGGACGGGCCTCGTCGCCTTCGAAGACGACTTCTTCAGGCCCCTCTTCGGCATCACGTACCTGCACGGCGATTTCTATCTGATTTTCTCTTTTATCCTCGATTTTGCCGGACTGGCCGCCATCGTCGGCGTGGTCATGGCCCTGTTCAGGAGATACGTGACGCGGCCGGAGCGGCTGGACAACCAGAGGGACGACCTGATCGCGCTCCTCTGGATACTCGTCGTGCTCGTCACCGGCTTTCTCGTCGAAGGGGCCCGCATAGCCTTCGACAGACCCCCGTACGAAGTCGTCAGCTTCGTGGGATGGGTCACCTCCTCCCTCTTCTCAGGCGCCTCGCAAGAGGGGGTCCGTACCATCCACGCGGTCATCTATTACGTGCACATGTTCCTCTCCTTCGGCCTGATCGCCTATGTCGTCTACTCGGGCAGACTTCTCCACCTCGTCACGTCGTCCCTTAATATGCTGTTCAGGGGCGTTGAGGACGCGCCCAGGGGTGCGCTCGCGCCGATCGCCGATTTCGAGACGGCCGAGGAGTTCGGCATCAACCAGATAGACGGCTTCACCTGGAGGCAGATCTTCGACCTCGACGCATGCACGCGCTGCGGCAGGTGCCAGGACAGGTGCCCCGCACACCTGAGCGAAAAACCCCTGTCTCCCAAGAAACTGATCCAGGACCTCAAGGGGGAATGGCTGCGCGCCGCGCAAGGCGTCAAGAACGAAGAGGGTCTGCTCGACAACGTGATCCAGGAAGAAACGCTCTGGTCGTGCACCGCCTGCCTCTCCTGCCAGGTCAACTGCCCGGTCTCGATCCCCACATTCGACAAGACCATCGAGATGCGCAGGTATCTGACGATGACCCTGAGCAAGGTGTCCCCGGAGCTGAAGCTCCTTTACAAGAACCTGCAAAACAGGTTCGACCCTTACGGCATGGGCAAGAGCCAGAGGCTCGAATGGACCGACGGGGCTCGACATAAAGAAGGCGACGGAAGAACAGGTTGACGTCCTCTACTGGGTCGGCTGCGTCGCATCCCTCGATGACCGGAACAGAAAGGTGGCAAAATCCCTTTCCACGATCCTGACAAAGGCCGGCGTCTCCTTCGGCGTGCTCGGTCCCGACGAGAAATGCTGCGGCGACCCTCTTCGCAGGACGGGGAACGAGTATCAGTACCAGGAGCTTGCGACAGGGAACGTGGAGTTCTTGAAGGAGCTCGGCGTCAAGAAGATCGTCACCGCCTGCCCCCATTGCTACAACACACTGAAGAACGACTATCCGCAGATCGGGGGCGACTTCGAGGTGTACCACCACACGCAATTCATCAACATGCTCGCCAGGGAAGGAAAGATCTCGCTGAAGCCGACCCTCGACGGGGTGACGACCTATCATGACCCCTGCTATCTCGGACGGGTCAACAGGGTCTTCGACCCGCCCCGCGAGATCGTCGACAAGGTGAAGAACGGCCGGTTCGTGGAGCTGCCCAGGAATAGGGACGAAGGGTTCTGCTGCGGCGGCGGCGGCGGCAAGATATGGATGGAAGAACACCACGGGAGGATATGCCACCTGCGGATGGATGAGGCCATCGGCGTGGAGGCAAACACCGTGATCACCGCGTGCCCTTACTGTCTCATCATGATGGAGGACGCCATCAAAGATAAGGAAAAATCGGAGTCGATGAAGGCGCTCGACATCTCGGAGGTCGTGGCAGGGGGGATTTAACGCCGGACTAAAGAGAGAAGCTAAGATGAGGGGATGGGGTAACCCATCCCCTCATCTATTTTTCAGGTCCGCATTATTCTTCGACGGTGATAGCTTCCAGGGGGCACTCTTCCGCGCACGCCCCGCACTCGGTGCACAGCTCTGCGTCGACCTTTGCCACGTCATCGACCGTGATCGCGTCCACCGGACATACTTCGGCGCAACCGCCGCAAGCCGAGCAGGTCTCCTCATCAACTTTCGCAGGCATCGTCTAAAACCTCCTTGTTTCGTAGTCGTAAAGAACGCCTATAGATATCGCAAGATAACGCGAGAATGTCAATAAAAAAAAGTTAAAAAAAATATCTCTTGTAAAGTTAGCCAGTTGGCGTGACTCGCCGCTTCTTTAAGGAAAAATTGCTTGACATGATTTTGCCTCCTCTGTTAAAAGAACAGCACACAGGGGAGATAATGGGGAAAGCCGCGTGGATGATCTGTCTCTGCTCATCTATTTTTCTGCTCGCGCTCTGCTTCCCGGCCCGAACCTCGGCGAAGCAGGCGGCGCCGGCCGTCCAGACGGTTCGGAAGCCTCACAAGCACCATGCCTCCACGAATAAATTAGCGGGCTCGAAGGCAGCAAAGCGCGGCCGGGTGAATAGTGCGGACCGGCAATCGGGAAGGGCAAAGAAGGGGAAGACCGCGAAAGTCGGCAGGGCGCCTACCCGGATCCATGCCATCGCCACCGACGAAATCGCCGCCCGGGAAGAAGAGAATAGCGAATATATAGAATACAAGGTGAAGCGGGGAGACACCGTGGAGAAGCTCGCCCGGCTCTACCGGTTTGAAAGGGATGAGTTCACCGACCTGAATGGGGTCAGGGGAAAGCGCCTGAAACCCGGAACCACCGTATTCATACCGAAGATAGAGGAAAATGCGGAAGAGGCGCCCGTCAGCCTGAACGACCGCCTCTTAAGGCCGTGGAAGAGACGAGGAGGAACGCGGCATCCTGGTGAAGGTCGCCAAGAGCTTTGCCGGCGCTCCGTACCGGTTCGGCGGCGACAGCGTCAGGGGCCTTGACTGCTCGGCCTTCGTCAAAAAGATGTACGAGATCTTCGAGGTCCAGTTGCCGCGAAGCGCGAGGGAGCAGTTTTGCGCGGGCCCCAGGGTGAGCAAGGACGACCTTGTCACCGGCGACCTCGTCTTCTTCAAGACAAAACCTTTCGCCCACTACCCCACCCACGTGGGCATCTATATCGGGGACAACTGCTTTATCCATGCGTCCTCTCTGTTCAAGAGGGGCGTGAAGGTCGACCGTCTCAGCGAGGCTTATTTTGTCAGGACCTTTGTCGGCGCCGTCAGGGTGAAAGGGTCTCCTCCGGCGGCGGAAAAGACCGACATGGACCAGGAGAAGCGCACGGCGCTAAACAACAACACCCGATGAGGTGAAAAAGCTCACCCTCTCGTCGCTCGTATTCGCCGTTCTTCTGCAATCGTTCGCGTATCTCACCCTGTTCCGGAGGACCGAGCCTTTTATGTATCAATTCTACATAATGGCCTGGTGGTCCTATATCATTCTCCTTGACGCCATCCTCGCCCTGGGGACCGGTCGCCATTTCGTGCTCAACAGGCGTCTTTTCTCTCTCGTGACCGCCTCCGTCGCCTTCTGGTGCATGTTCGAGCTTCTCAACCTGCGCATGCAGAACTGGTTCTACATCAATATGCCCTCTCGCCCTGCCGCCTTCCGTTTCGGCAGCTATTTTTTCGCGTTCGGCACGGTGATTCCGGGGATCCTGCTGACCAAAGAGCTGCTTGCGTGTCTCCTCCCGGATGTGAGGGTCCCCCGGGCATCGAAGGGTGCGTACCGCGTCTATGCAATCCCTCTCGGCCTTTTGTGCCTCGCCCTTTCGCTGGCGTTCCCCCGTTATCTTTTCGGCCTCTCGTGGGTCTTCCTTGTCTTCATCATCGATGGATACAACTACCGGAAAGGCTATCGCTCCTTCATGGCCGACCTCGCGCAGGGTGCGGCGAGGCAGCTCCTCGCGGCCGCCCTGGCGGGCATGGTCTGCGGCTTTCTATGGGAGTTCTGGAACTACTGGTCCCTCACGAAGTGGGTCTACACGGTTCCTTTCTTCGAGGGAAGCAAGGTCTTCGAGATGCCGGCGCCGGGTTATATCGGCTTCGCCTTCTTCGGACTGGAGACAATCGCCTTTGTCAATCTCCTCGAAGGGAGCCGCTTCCTCGAAAAGCAGCGATGGGGCGCCCTGCTTCTCGCGATCGTTTTTGCGGTCGTCTCCTTCTTCCTGATGGAACGCAACACCGTATTCTCCCACGCTGCCCCGATCGAGCGCCTTTCATTCCTTACGGAAGAAACCCGGCTCTCGCTGGAGCGCAGAGGCGTTGAGACGAGCTATGCCATCGACCCCCGGCTGCTCGATGCGCGTGAAAGGCAAAGCCTCGGTCTCATGCACCTCAAGGGCCTCGGCGTCGAGCATCTGGAGCAGCTTAAGCGACATGGCGTCGCCACCATCGGGGACCTTGCAAAGCTCGACGAGCGGCAGCTCTCGGCCATCATCGGCGAGAAGAATATGCGGCGGGTGCGCGTCTACCTGGCTACGGCGAGGGCCGCATCCGCGCCTTCGCCGTAGTCTCCCCTCTTTCTTAATAGTGACAAGAAGCAGCTTTCTGAAAAGGTGACGATTGCAGCACATGTATGAGTGGTCACGGTCTGGAGCGCTCCCCCATCGGTCGGTGCCGCTCAAGAATAAGGTAGTCGAATCGGATTGCCCTGCCCGGGGTTCTCGTGGCATACTTGCTGAACAGGCCTATGCCGGGAGAAGAACGGCGTGGCGAAGAGTATCCTGAAGGGCCTGCGGAGAGCGAGGCATGGGACTACGTCGACGTGGGGGAGAGCGCGGGTGGATATCTACGACGAAATGATGAGCTTATCGCGGCGTATCGCGGCCTCCTTCCCCGATCCGCGCTTTTATGAGTCGTGCGCCTCGCAACTCGCCGACTCCCACAGGATCTCTCAGCAGGCCCCCCTTGTCGGCCGCTGTCGCAAGGTCATCGCCGGGGACCTCTCCCGGAACCCGAGTCACGGGCTCGATCACGCGGAAAAGGTCGCCGTCGAGGCAGGAGCACTGGTACTGGCAGAAGGGGCGAGGATAGGTCTGCAAGGACCTCACGCGAACGAGGCTGCTGCCCTGGCCCAGGTGGCCGGCCTCCTCCACGACATGCGACGGGGAGATGCAGACCACGCGGCGTCCGGTGCCATCGCTGCCGGCTCGCTGCTCGATATCCTCGGCGTGCCGGAAAAGGACAGGCAGTACGTGGTCCGGGCCATCGCAAACCACGAGGCCTTCGTTAAGCCTCCGATCACGGTATCGGGCACAGGCAAGCTCGTCAGCGATGCGCTGTACGACGCGGACAAGTTCCGCTGGGGGCCGGACAACTTCACGGTGACGCTCTGGGAAATGCTTCGCTTTTCCCGTGCGTCGGTCGTCGCCGTTATTCCTCGATTTCCAGAGGGGATGGAAGGAATAGCGCGCATCAAAGGCACCTTTCGATCCCACACGGGTAAGGCTTTCGGTCCGGAGTTCATCGACCTGGGTCTCTCCATCGGAAACAAGCTCTACGAGTTTCTCCGGGAGCGTTTCGCCGGGGATTTGACGTAGGGGCGGGGACGCCGATTGGCCTGTTGACATTTCGCGCCCGGTATGATGCAATAACCCATGCCCAGAAGAAGGATGAAACAAGAGATAAAGAAGCCCGACTTCCTCCAGACTACATTCCAGGGCGCCCTGGAATGGACGAAGGGACACAGGACGGCTTGCATCTGCGGCGCCGTCGCCGTGCTCGTCGTCGTACTCGCCGTCTGGGGCTACGCTGCCTATAGGGCAGGAGAGAACGAGAAGGCGCAGTACGCGCTCCTCCAGGGTTTGAACGGCTTCCGCGAATACTCGGTCGACCCGAAAAGCGACGGCCTCTCGAAGGCGGAAGCGAGCTTCAAAAAGGTGGCGGGCGAAAGCTCAGGGGGCTTGAGGGATATCGCGAAGCTCTACCTCGCCAAGATCGCGGCCATAAAAGGCATGAAAGAGCAGGCCAGGAGCCTTTATGCGGAGATCAACAGGAAGCCTGCAAATGACGTGATAAAAAAACTCTCCGAGATTGGCTTGCAGGAGTCCGGCAAAAAGGAGTAGCGAAAACCGGACCCCCGATTCGTTCGCCTCTATATCCTGAATCCGCCGACAACCTGCTCGAGGCCCGTGGAGAGTCTCGAAAGCTCCCGACTCGCCATCGCTATATGCTGACTGCCCTGAGACTTCTTATGTCCATACGGCTGTCCCCCTTGCGTAGTGGTTTTCCGCCCGCCCCTTCCGTTCCGGCTAGTGATATTATCGAAGGAAGCGCACCCGTGATCAAATGTGCAGCGCGATGATTTTTTTGGAAGGCGCGGGATCACAGTGGAGGGGGCGAGGGGATCTCCTTGTCGCGACCCTTGACAAAGGTGACGGTAAAGGTGGTGCCGCCCGATCCATTGCAGTCGGCGGCCGTCTTGCAGGAGGCACATTCGGAAATGTCGCCGGGGCAGACGTCCCGCTCACCCGGCAGGTGGCGGCAGCGCGTGCTTTTCATCGAAAGGGAAAAGCCGAAGCGTTCCCCGTAGACCTTCATCCTGAGGAGATCGAGCCCTTTGCCGCCGGCGCCAAATTCATAAGGCAGCCGCGACGCGTAAAGCTCGGTGTCTTTGGCGTGGAAAAGGCCGTCAAAAATGTACTGCTGATCTTCCTCCGAGATACCGACCCCGGAATCGGTCACGTGCACAAGGACCTGCTCTCCCCTCTCTTCCAGCGATATGGTCACGCAGCCGCCGTCGGGGGTGTTTTCGATGGCGTTTCGCACGAGGCCGTCGATCACATCCCTGAGGACCGCGGGGTCCATCAATATATAGATGCCGTACAGACCTTCGACCCCCACGTCCACGCGCCGGTGGGCCGCGAGGCGTCTGGCCCTTTCTGCCGCCTGCACCAGAAAAATGTAGAGCTCGACGGGCTGAAACGCGCCCGTGCCCCGGGGCGTGTGGCCGGCCACCCATTCCTTCAGGCCTTGCACGCACGAGTCGAGCTCGGGCGAAACCTCCCCCAGGTCGGCCAACCGTTCCTTGAGGCGGTCGAGCTCATCCGGCAGACCGACTGCTTCCAGCTCACGCGACGTCATCAGGATTTCGTCCGTATCCCTCTCCATATGAAAAAGCCGCTCCAGGTTCCGCTCGATGGCCTTGAGCGTCTCCTTGTAGGCATCCTCACCGACCGTCTGCTCCAGCTTGCGGCGGAGCACCCGCACATTCCCCTGGATCACCGCGAGGGGCGTCTTGAGCTCGTGCGATATATGGTCCACTGCTCTTGTCTTCGCCCGGTTGAGCTGCTCCAATTGCCGGTGCGACTGGAGGAAGACCTCCTCGGCCCGCTTCCGCTCGGTCACATCCCTTAAGAAGATAAGCAGCACGGAACGGTTCGGGTAGGTGATCTCCGTTGCGGAGACTTCGATATAGATCGTGCCGCCCGAACGGGTGACCCCTTTGAACTCGTACCTCAGCGGGACCTGCTGCCCCTTTTCCCGCCGGGCGTTGATCTCCATTACCCTTTCCCGGTCATCGGGGTGCACGATCAACGCGATCGATTTATTGATGATCTCCTCCGGGCTGTCATAGCCGAACATCTTCACGAACCTGGAGTTGACGTACACGTGCCTGCCCCTGAGAACGATGGCAATCCCGTCATTGGAATGCTCGATCACCGTCCGGTACCGCTCTTCGCTCTCGGCGAGGGCATGCTCCGCCTCCTTCCGCTCGGTGATATCCACCATGGTGCCTTCATAAAAGAGGATCTTGCCATTCTCATCCCTGAATACCCGGACGTTCATGGACACCCAGTGCTCGCTCCCATCCTTGCGCCGCATCCGGGCTTCGAAGTCGGAGACCGCGTTGTCCGCCAACAGGCGCCGGATCATCTCCTTGTGGCGCTCCGGGTCGCTGAAGAGGTCGTCGCGGATCGAGTGCACCGACGCCACCAGCTCCGCGGGGGAGCTGTAGCCGTGAAGGCGGGCAAGCGCGGGGTTGGCGCTCGTGAACCGGCCGTCCGTGCCCGCCTGGTAGATGCCTTCCACGGCGTTTTCGAAGATGTGCCGGTATTTCTCTTCCGCCTCTTTCAGCGCTTTCTCTATCTGCGTATCTCTTTCCATGGTATGGGCGAACGCTTTGCGGCTACCCCCGTCTTTTGCGCCGTATTCCGCCGGACTCACCCCGGCCTGGTCCGCGCTGAATATCACACGTATGCTCCGAATTATAGACAAACGGAACGTGTTTTGCAAGGGGCCCGCGCACGCGGACGGACTTCATCCCCCTGCCTCGCGGACAACATCGATGACCGTTCCGTCACGGTATTCCACGACCGCCACGATCTTCCCGCCAGGAGAAAAGGTGGGGGTAACGCCCGCCACCCGCTCCGCCGTACGTTTGAGATCGTGAATATCCAACACCTGCAGTCCTGCTTCTTTCAGCCGGTCGAGCAGGTCGTTGCGGCGCGGGTTGACGGCGACCCCACGGTCGGTGACAAGCACGTCGACGGTCTCTCCCGGTGTCGTCAGAGTACGTACCCGGTCCAGGATGATCGGGAACCTGCCCCGCACAAGCTCGGCGACGATTATGGTCAAGCCGGCGCCTGCCGCCGTGTCGCTGTGGCCCCCCGATCCGCCTCTTATCGCGCCATCCGAGCCGGTGACCACGTTGACATTGAAGTCCGTATCGATCTCGGTTGCGCCGAGGAGCACGCAGTCCAGCCGGTTTACGGCGCAGCCCGCGTTGAAAGGGTTCGCATAGTAGCTCGACCCGATCTCCACGTGGTCGCGGTTTGCGGCGAGAGAGCGGACGGCGGCGAGGTCGAACCCCTGGACATCGAGTATTTTCCGGAAAAGCCCCTGCTCCAGCATTTTCACCATCTGAGCGGTGATACCGCCGAGGAGGAAACTCCCCCTCACCCGGCCCTCTCCCATCATCCTGCCGACAAAATGGGCCGCGGCAAGGGTTGCCCCTCCGGCGCCCGCCTGAAAAGAGAACCCTTCCTTTATAAAACCCGCTGCCTGAATCACCTTCGCCGCGGTCTCCGCGAGTGAAAGCTTGACCGCGTCGTCGGTCATCCTTGTGGTGCCTGAGATAATACCCTCCGGATCGCCCGATCCGTCTACCTTCACCACGTAATCGACCCGCGTCTGGGGGATGGAGACAGGGGTCAGGGGATACGGCACGAGATGAGAGGTAACGGCCACGACGAAGCGCGCATACTCGGCGTCCGGGAACGCGTAGCCGAGGGAGCCGCAGGCCGACGGTCCCGCGACACCGTTGATATTCCCGTAATCGTCCGCCGCCGGGGCAGCGACAAAGGCGACGTCGATGGGCATCCGGCCGCACTCGATCGCCCGTGCGCGGCCGCCGTGGGTGCGGAAAACCACCGGCCGCGGAAAAATGCCCCGTGAGACCGCCTCCGCGACAGGACCGGAGATATAGTTCGTATCGAGGGCCGTCACGACGCCGGTCTTCACGTGATCGATCAGGGGGGCATGTACAGGGAAGACCGCGCTGAGGGCTACCTTCAAGTCCCTGACGCCCATTTTGGCGGCCGTCGCGAGCACGAGGTTCACGACCCTGTCGCCGTTCCTGAAATGGTGATGAAAGGAGAGGGTCATGCCGTCACGGACCGGTATCCGCCGGAACACCTCCTCCAGGGTTCCGACGAGTTTCCGGTCTCCGGGGCGCACGGTCTTTACCGGCGGCGCGTACCTGCACATATTTCCGGGAAGCCCGGAAAAGGCGCCCGCGAAAGGGACTATGCGACCGTAACCCGCGACGTGCTCCGGTATGCTCCGCCCGGCCTCATCCATCGAACCTTATACCCCCTATTTGCCCTCAACCCCTCGCGCCCCTGACAGGCCGGGAGAGCGTTTCCGCGAGGCGCTTACGTCCAGGTGCATTTCTATTCTATGATCGGGGGCAAGGTCTGGTCAAGAAATCATTGCCTGAAGGCCGGGGCACCTTAAAGACCTGCGGAGCCCGGAAAAGGAGGCCGCGAGGTGGTGAAATGATTTGGAAATGGACCGCCTTTATGATAGATTCTGTCTGTCTCATAGCCCGGCACGAAGATAAGGAGCTGATCATGGACGCGAAGGAAAGGATGATTCTCGCCCTGGACGTCGGGGCGTTTCACGAAGCGCAGGAATTGGTCGAGCGGTTCAGGGAGCACGTGGGCATGTTCAAGGTGGGCAAGCAGCTCTTTACGGCCGGCGGCCCGAAGATCGTAGACTTCCTGAAGAGCCGGGGAGCGAAGGTCTTCCTCGACCTCAAGTATCACGACATCCCCAACACCGTCTCCAAGGCGGCGGTGGAGGCGGCAAGACTCGGCGTCGATATGTTCAACGTCCATGCCTCCGGGGGCTTCACCATGATGGCCCAGACCAGGGAGGCGGTCCGCGAGGAAGCGGAAAGCCACGGGAACCGGCAGCCCACGATCATTGCGGTGACGGTGCTCACGAGCATCGATGACGCCGAGCTCGCGAGGATGGGTATCGGGCTGTCGCCGAGGGACCTCACCCGGCGCCTCGCCCTTCTCACGAAAGAAGCGGGTCTCGACGGGGTCGTCGCCTCCGGACAGGAGCTGGAGCTGATACGGGAGCTCTGCGGGAAAGAGTTCATCATCGTGACGCCGGGCGTCCGGATCACGGAAACGAAAGACGATCAGAAGAGGACTTCCGGCCCCGGGGAGGCCATCCTGAAAGGGGCAACCTATCTCGTGCTCGGGCGGACGGTGCTTGCCGCGTCAGACCCCGAAGAAACGCTCGCTCAGGTGGAGAGACAGATCAGCGATGCTCTATCTGGACAACAGGAATAGCATTATCGAGGCCCTGCGGTCCCGACCGGAGGGCGCGACGAGGCTCTGGGTCGAGGCCGGCCACGAGCGGGCATCCGCCGAGGTCATGGACGAGGCGCACTCGGCGGGCGTCTCGGTGCGGGTGGCCGCCAGAGAGCAGTTCGCGAGGCGGTTCAAGGGCGTAAAAACGCACGTCTGTCTCGAGATCGAGGAGTTCTCCTATACCGACCCCGACGCGCTCCTCGGCGCGTTACCCGGCCTCGCAAGGCCCTTATTCGTTCTTTTCGACGGCATCTACGACCCCCAGAACCTGGGGAACGCCATCAGGACGGCAGCCTGCTTCGGTGTCGATGGACTGTTCATTCCCCGTGATAACGCATGCGGGGTCACCGAAACGGTCATCAACGTCGCCCGGGGCGGCGCCAGCCACATCAGGATAAGCCGCGTCACCAACGTGCACCGGCACATAGAGGCGCTCAAGAAAAGGAACCTCTTCTGTTTCGGCCTCGACGAGGGGGCGGACCGCACGCTCTTCGATGCGGACCTGACGGTCCCCCTCTGTCTGGTCCTCGGCGGGGAGAAAGGCTTGAGGAGGCTGACGCGGGAAAGCTGCGACATGCTCCTCAAGATACCGACAGCGGGGTCCTTCCCTTCCCTGAACGTGGCATCCGCCTTCGCAATTGCCGCCTACGAAGCGGTGCGGCAGCGGGGCGCAAAAGAAGCGGGAACGGATGAGTCCGTTGCGAGCGGGGAGGCCGGGGCACCCGCTTGCGGGTCGTGGCTCTGCCCCCGCCGAGGGGGCACGGAAACGGCTTTGGGAAAGGTTGTGCACAAATTAGCCAAAAAACGGTCGTTTTTGCCATTTTTTACCGTCTTTTGCGTTCTTTTACGCCCTCAGTGTGCACTTTTCACACTGACCGTGCACCCTCGCTCCTTTCTGATTCCCTTCTCTTGCAAGGCATTGAGAGAATGGTGTTGACGAAAGTGCACGAAAGTGCACGGTTTCGGGGGGGGGGGGGTGACCTCACGCGAATCGCGAAACGGAAAAGGACCCTTCTAAGGCCACGGTTGCAGCTTGACTTATCAAAGAGCACTGCCGGTTTACCGGAAGCTTCCGGTGCCGGCTCAAACGGACCGGGCTTATGCCCGGCCCGTTAAGATTTTCCCCTGTTTTCCCCTGTCCTGTCAACGTGACAAGGAGGGGCGACAACCAGACGTGACATGGAGGCGTGACAACCAGGAGCGACAAAAAGCATAGGCGGCTTTTTTAAAGAATGACCTAACCGGGGCCTCGGGTGCGGGGAGCGAAGGATGGAGATACGGGTACGGCGAAACAACGACTCTACCGTCTTCCGTGGTCTTATGCTAAGCTATATGGACAGACTCTATAAGAGGAGGCTTGAGGGTCATGAGAGATACGGTGCTAAACAAACTCATAGACGATTTTAACGAGCTGCCTTTCGAGGATAGGGAATATGCCCTGGAATTGATACAAAAACAGACTCGTCGAGGCGAAAAGAGACGCCATCCTCCGGAGAGCAAAAGAGGCGGAAAGCAACTTGAAATGGG
>CAVSOX010000020.1:0-69752 GCA_963729685.1 uncultured delta proteobacterium
GTTGTTTTTCTTCATTACTGTCATGCTCTCTTCTCCACTATTTGATCTATGATGCCGTACTTTAGTGCCTGCTCCGCCGTCATAAAACAGGTCTCTCTCCGTATCCTGCCTGATTCTGTCCATGTCCTGTCCCGTATGCTTCGTGAAGATTGTGTTGATCTCTTCCCTCATCCTCAGATCTCTCGCCTGTATGTCAATATCCGTTGCCTCCCTCAACGCCCCCGAGGGGTTGGTGGATACACCGGGCATGGGGAAGGGCGTAACGTTTCCCCTTGGAGCCGCCTGCAAGCAGCACGGCCCCCATGCTCGCGGCCTGTCCTATGCATATCGTGGCGACCTCCGGCTTGACATACTGCATTGTATCATAAATTGCGAGTCCACTGGTAATTATGCCGCCGGGCGAATTGACGTAGAGATAGATATCTTTCGCGGGATCTTCCGATTCGAGGAAGAGCAGTTGGGCGATGATAAGGTTGGCGACCACATCATCCACGGCCGTGCCGAGGAAAACGATACGCTCCTTCAGCAGCCTCGAAAATATGTCATAGGCGCGTTCTCCCCGGCCGTCCTTCTCAATGACCATGGGCACTAAGTTCATTCTTTCTCCTTCACCACTGCCTTCTCCATGAGAAGACCGATTGTTTTTTCGTGGAGTATACTTTCCCTGAGGTTCGACTTCAGGTCATATTTGTCGTAGAATTCTTTTATATAATCATAAGCCCTCTTGGTTTCTTCCGCAATTTTTCTGAGCCGCTCGTCCATCTCGTGGTCCTCTACGCGTATCCCCTCCCGATCGGCGATCTTGGCGAGGATCATCCCCATCCTGATCCGCTTCTCGGCCTCCGGCTCGTATTCCTTCTGGAGGGCGGCATTAAAGCTCCTGTCCTCCTCATCGCTCAAGGCACCTGTTTTCATCCGGGACCGCGCCTCCTGCACGAGTGCCTCCACGCGCCTCGCACGCAGCCTCGCGGGCACCGGGACATCCGTGTTGGCGAGCAGGAAGCTTGCTATCTGCTCGGTGATCGCATCCTTTCTCTGCACCTCTTTTCCCTTCTCCAGCCCCTTTATCACCTCAAGCCGCAGCTTATCCATATCCTCGAAACCGACGTCTTTTGCAAACTCATCGCCAAGCTCCGGCAATTTTTTCTCCTTGACTTCTTTTGCCAGCACGTTGAAGACCAGCTTCTTCCCCGCTATATTTTTATCGGGATAATCGGCGGGAAAATTAACCTCTACCTCCTTTTCCTCACCTGCCTTCATGCCTGTCACGGCGTCCTCGAATTCCGGCATCAGGTTGGCGCTGCCGAGGTCCAGGGGGTAGGCATCGGCCTTCACGCCCTCCACCGGCTTGCCGTTGTGGAAGGCCTCATAGCGGAGGATCACAAAATCGCCTTTCCGGGCAGCCTCCCCTACGGGTCTGTCGATCATCTCCGTGTGCATCTGCCGCATGGTCTCAAGCCGCCCGGCCACGTCTTTGTCGGTCACCTGGACCTTCTCCGCCTCGACCTCTATGCCTTCGTACACAGGAAGCTCGAATTCCGGTGCGGTTTCGCATTCCATTTTGTATCCGTGCCGGCTGCCGTCCTCAAGGAACTCGATCCTCGGCTCGCTCACAGGCTTGACGTCCGTCTCGGCAAGGGCCTTCTCCATCGTCTCTTCGACCATCTTCCTCTTCAACTCGCCGTCGACGTACTCTTTGTAGTAAGCCTGGATCACGGACCTGGGAACTTTCCCGGGGCGGAAGCCCTTGATTTTTGCGCTTTTCTTCAACTCCTGGTATATCCCTTCGCGGAGCTCGTCCACCGTGGCTTCCTCGAGGATCACTTCGATATTTTTCCTGATCCTATCCAGACTTTCGACTTCTACTTTCATGCATCCTCCGCGATATACCGAAAAAGGGGAAATGGACCCGTGCGTGAACGTGTTAGTATACCCGGAAATCGAGAAACTATCAAGGGAGGTATGGGCCGGCCGGCGCGTTTCGCGCGTCGTGCGAAATCACCCCGGCCTAAAAAAGATGCCCTCCCCTTGGATCACGTCTCCGATTTCTCGAAGGGGATAGAGATTGCGGCTGCCGGGCATTCCGTCGCGCAAAAGCCGCACTCCTCGCAAAATTCTTCCTCTATGCGGGCCTTCCCGTCCTGAGCGCGATCGCCTGCGGCGGACAGACCTCCAGGCATTTCTCACACCCGGTGCAGGCATCTTCATCGATAAGGGGTATCATATTCGCATACCTGCGCGATAACCTTCGTGAATGGCGTTGTGGAGCCGCCTCGGCCGCCTGGCGTCGCCTATCACGTCGACGACCGGCGCGCACGCCGCGAATACGGCCCGGCTGTCGTCGGGGGCCTGCCTCAAGGCCACCACGACGTCGTCAACCTCGATCGTCTTCTCCCCTTTCGGCGAGGTGATGGAGCACGTTTTCCCCGGCCCTTTCTCGATGGCCGCCCTCGTCATGAAAACAACGCCCCTCTCCCTGAAGAGCTTCAGGAAACGCCAGAGGTAAAAGGGGCTCACGTCGCGGCCGAGCCGCCCCGATTCCTCGACCAGGGTGATGCGGTAGGCCCCGTGGTGCAGCAGATAGACGGCCACCGCCAGGCCCACGCCGTCTCCCCCGACGATGAGCACCGCCTCGCCCGGTCTCTTCCCCCGGCCGATTATCTGCTCAGGGGTGAGGCCGGCAATGGCCGGCAAGGTCTTGAACCGGGCCCCCGTCGCGACCGTCACCACGTCCAGATGCCGGTCACGCAGCATCTCCGGCGTGCAAACTTGTCCGAGTGAGATTTCCACGCCGCTTTTACGGCACTCCCCCTCCAGGTAGCGGATGGGCCGGAGCAGCTCGTCCTCCCCCCGGTCGATCTGCGACGCAAGCAGTATGCTGCCGCCCAGGGACGTATGGCTATCCCACAGGAAGACGTCATGCCCCTTACCTGCCGCGACCGCCGCGTACTGCAGGCCGGCCGGGCCGCCGCCGACGACGCCGATCCTCTTTCTTTTCGGTGCCTGCGCGAAACCGCGGTAGCCCCAGGGCTCTTCTCTTTCATGGCCGAGGGACGGCCTCACCGTGCACATGATAGGCTGGTGGTAGTAAAGGCGGGAGAAACAAAGGTTACAGGCAATGCAGGGGATGATCTCCGCCTCCCTCCCTTCCGCCGCTTTGCGGGGCAGCTCGGGATCGGCTATCATGGGCCGGCACGCCTCCCAAAAATCGATCACGCCGTCCGCGATGGCCTTCTCCGGAATGTCGGGCAAAAAAAGCCGGAAAGCCATCATGACCGGCACGGAGACCGCCTTTTTCACCGCGTCGGCCACCCACAGCCAGTGGCCCATCGGCACGTCTCTCGTAATGACGGATATCGAGGATTCATGCCAGCCGACCGTGACGCTCACGTAGTCGGCGCCCGCCTCTTCCGCAATATGGAAACTCTCGATGCTCTCTTCCAGCGTATTGCCGCCGCGGTCATCGAGGATCTCGGCGCCGCAAAGACGTATCCCCACGGGCACCTTGTCGCCTACCTCCGCTTTTATGCCGCCCAGGATCTCCACCATGAGGCGGCACCTTTCCCGCACCGTCTCTCCCCCGTACTCGTCCTGCCTCTTGTTCGTGTACCGGGAGATGAACGTCGAGATGAGGTAGCCGACGATGCCGGACAGCTCGATCATATCGTAGCCCGCATCAATTGCCCGCCTCGCCGCCGCCACGTGGTCCCTGACGGCCTGCTTGATCTCCGCCGGCGTTATCTCGCGGGGCGGCTTGAAATAGGAAAGCCGCTGCGGCACGACCGACGGCATGAGGCAGTACCCTAAGTCGACGCCGCCCTCCCTCCCGCAGTGGAGGATCTGGAGGGCCGCGAGGGCCCCGTTCTCCTTTATTGCCGTCGCGAGCCGGCTGAGCCCCGGGATGAACCGGTCGTCCGAGATTGCCATGGTGCCCCGAAAGCCTTTGCCTTCACCCAGCTTGTCGGGGTAGGCGCCCTGCGTCGTGACGATGCCCGCGCCCCCGGCCGCCTGTGCCGAAAGATAGGCGATCTCCCTGTCCGTGACGAAGCCGTCCTGGGTATTGAAGTTGCTTTCCGTGGCAGCGTACTTGATGCGGTTCTTCGTGATTAAAGGACCGATGCGTCCGGGGGAAAATACGTGTGGATACGCCATTTCCGCTTCCTCCCTGGCTATTCTCACCATTGTACACGGGCGCAAAGAGGGAAGTCAAGGCCGGGGCGAATGAGGCGCGGGGCAAAGCTATGCGAGCCCGGCCGGATGCCGATAGGCCAGGAGCGAGAAGAGCAGGGCATCCATACGGTCTATCACCTGCTTGAAGAGCCCCCGTGGCTCTTGGAGGTTGAAAAGAGGCGCCCCCTTATCGCGCGGATGTGAGGGTCGGCGCTCTGCTCGAAGGTAAGCTTCTCCTTAAGCATGGCCCGGCGCTCGCGCAGAAGGAGGAGGCGCGCGTCTTCTAAGAAAGGCACGAGGACCCTTCTTATGTCCGCGAGGAGCGCCTCGGTCGACGCCGGGACCTTTTCCGCTTCCGGCTCGATGGTGAGGGCGGACCCATTGGGCGGGGCCATGCCGGGTCCGGTGATGAGCCGTGCCAGCTCGTCCATCATGACCTTCAGGGTGCAGTATTCGAGCCCCCTCACGCCCCTTCTCCAGTGAAGCAGGAAGGGACCTTCCCCGAACCAGAGGAAATTCCGGACGCCCAGCTCGATGAGACCGTCGACTTCAGCTTCAGGTCGTTCACCTCGTGGGCGAGGCCGGGCCGGGCCGCAACGAGGGGGGCGAAAGGCGCATCCACGATGCGGGAGACCGCATCCTGCGCCGCCTTCGGATTGGGCCGCTCTCCGAGGCTCTTCCATAAGTTGCCGAGGACGACCTTGCCGCATGCATCGCCCGGCGAGTCAAAATGAACGAGGGAGAGAAGCACGGTCCCCCGGCCATAGGCGCCGCGGACCACCGAGGGCTCGTTCACCATGCGCCCCGGATCGAGATTGATCCCGTAAAACTCCTCCAACTCCTCCCAGCCGCCCGCGGCAAGGGCATCTCCCACGTTCACATCGGAGCTGAAGGCGTCGTCGAGGGCCTCTCCGTACCTCGCGAGGACGGAGACACCTTCTCCCACGATCAACTGCGAAGGCCACCACGCGTGAAACACGGGGTCGTCGATGCCTGTCCAAAGGGGATCGGGCCGGAGAGTGAGCCGGATCCTCCCGCTAAAGCTGGGCACCCGCCGGCCGGTCGGTGTTCTTCGTGCGTCGAGGAGTCCTATTCCATCCCTCGTGGCCAGTCCCGCGCCTCCGCAAAAACCGATATACGCGCCCCCTTCCTTGCACGAATCGGCGTATCCCGGAGACGCCCGGCTCGCCGAGCGCCTTGATCTTGTTCGAGGCCCATCCGCCCGGCACCACGAGGGCGGAGCAGTCACGCAGGCCGCCGGCCCCTATATCGGCGGCCCTTATGAGCCGGAAAGGCAACCCGGCTTCACCGAGCGCCTTATACGCCATGATGCCCCAGAGGAAAGACTCGTCCCAGAGGAATGCAATCGCGCTCTTTCCGGCCCCCTTTTTCATTCCTTCGTCATGTCCTTCTCGTTTATCGGATCACGCTTCAAATTCTGTTTTCGGTATACCGGACTGCCGAATGATGGATTGGGGGGTGCCGTGGAGTCTTTGCTCGATCTCCTCGCGAGAGGCTGTCTCGAAAAATAACTCCAATGCTTCCTTGAGGTTCTCCCGCGCTTGCTCGACGGTATCGCCCTGACTTGCTATATCAAGATCAGGGCACAAAGAGACGTACCCCTTGCCCTCCCGTTCGATGATCGCAGTAAGTCTTTGGGTCATGTCTTCCGCTTTTTGGTGATTTTCTATTATTATACAACAAACGCGAAGCTCTGTAAGTTCTCCTTTACGGGCGCGTGTGTCGTTCCGGGCAGATCAGCGGCCACGAATAGAAAAAGATAAAGCAATTCTCGACCTTATAAAAGCGCGATACCCCGATCTCCAGATTGTTTACAAGAGGGAATGGCAGCCCAGGAAATCAGGCAGGAACAGGGGCGAATCCTGCCCGCACTACCACTTCATGGCCTATGGTCCGAAATGGATGGATGAACAATACACGGAGATGTTCACTCAGGTCGCCTTAAAATGGGTCAGATACAGCAAGACGGAAGAAGTAGGGAAGGCACTGGCGGTTATCTTGCACCGGAAGAGCTTCGGCTTTCTGAGGGACTATGACAGTTACGTCACCTACTTCGCAAAGTACCTCTCCAAGAAGTCAACCATCGAGGGCGAGGGCATAGGGCGGTTTTGGGGCATGATAGGGCCGGTGGAACAGGCGGAAGGGGAAGAACAGAAGGTCACGGATGGGGGAACGGTCGAGTTGAAGAGATTCCTTCGGCGATACCTGCACAGTACCCAAAAGCGCAAGAAGAGGCTGCAAGACGGGTCGGTTGTTATGGTCCGTCCGAAGCGGCGATATGAGAAATCCTTGAGAAACTCCAGGTTCGCGGGATTCGTGGCGATCCGAGAAGGGACGGTGAGGCGGGTTCTGGGGTTGACCGAGGAGCCAACATAGTGGTTGGCTGATCCAAGAAATTTGGTTGACTTTGTCCGGTGAGAAATCGTATAAGACGCTAAGGCCTTCCAGCGCCTTCATCCTGTCAATCACCTCGGGGCCTGATTCAAGCTTCACAGAAATAGCGGAGACGTCGCAGAGAATGGAGTTAAAAAACGTCTGTAAAAGGGGAGGATGTCATGAAAGGATTATCGTGGGTCATCTCGGTTGCTGCAATTGTATTCGTTCTGTGGGGATGTGGGTCGAAGACTCCTTCATGCTCCGATGAAAAGACTGTCAACCTTGTGAAACAGATTTACGAGGGATCACTGAAAAAGGGTGTTCCGCCGTTCGTCCCAGACGAGTCCTTGCTAAAGGCAATAGCGAATGCCGTGAATATGAGTATTACGACAATTCGGACCGCCGAACATGATGGTAAGACAGATAAGTTTGTTTGTGATGCTGTAATGGAAGTAAAATTCCCAGATGCGGTTGCGAAGCCGGGACCGGCCGGTGTTACCCCATTGACAGCTGTTACCAGTTCGATGCCATCTGTCCAGATTGAAGGGGCACTTGCTAAGGCAAATATTCGCTACACGTCCCAAATGACAGAAGACAAGAAGGAGCAGGTGGTGGAATTATCTGGAGTCGACCCGATTGTAAACGTTGTGCTCGCATTGGGCATGGCTGGTGCCTTTCAGCCGCCAGTGCAAACTGCCTCTCAAACACCTCCACAACAGGCAACAGTTCGGCAGCCTGATGATGTGGAGAAGAAAAGCAATAAAGAACAAGAGGAGTCCACCGTGGAAAAGACTGGTGTTTGTCAGGGACTTGATCTGTCGGTCACTGCCGATCAACTTGAATGCCTTGATAGGAAATATCAGGTGGCTGACAAAGACCTGAATAACACTTACAAGCAGGTAATGGCTAGAATTGGTGAATCTCGAAAGGAATCATTAAAGAAAGAACAAATCTCATGGATCAAGGAAAAAACATCTAAATGTGATAAAGCTGGTAAGGAAGCGGAAGGGGGAAGCCTTCAACCGGTCATAATTAAGGATTGTGAACTTCATATGACTGAGCAGAGAATTGAATACCTAAAGAAGTTCAAATAATCTCTTGATGTGATCTTGCCGGTAAGGGGTGTGGGGCATACAAGATACGGGCGAAACGGGAAACTATAGCCAAAAATAACCAAGGAGGATTGAATTGATAAAATATATAAAACCAGAGGATGTGGTTAGCCCCATGGATTACGTTAAAGATGTTTGTGTCGTCCATGATGGCGGTAGCAGCCCGGACGATCCGGAAAAAGAACCGTTTTCAGTGGCGTGGATCAAGTGGGGTGAGGATGGGGAGTATTGTCTCGCAGTACGATGGAATGTTTCCATGAAAGAGTTTGGTGATCCCGAAAAAAGAGAGGGTCAGAAAACATGTGTCGGAATGCCGTCTTCGCATGGGGTGCCCGTCTGGTTCATTCTGCCAGATGGTATAGTCAATCCTAAGTCGGACGTGTGGACAAAGATCAAAGAGCATAAGAAACAGAAGAAAAAATGACGTAAGAATCGAAAAGCAGCGATGGTGCGGGTCCGTCGCCAAAAAAGGGTACTCGCCGAAAAAATATCTTGACAACCACAATCGCCCCGTTTTACAATGGACATTGACAATTGCCAAAAGGCATAGGGTGAGGGTAGCATGTTACGGATGACCGAAGAGCTTCAATGGGTTTTGACGAAGTACCCAAGGGGCTATCACTCTGTCTCCAACGCTGATATGTATCTCATACTCGATGCCTATGAATACCAGATGGAATCGCCTGGGGGTATCTCGGGAGCCTTTGGCATTTCGAGAGAGACCCTGCGGGTGTGGGGAATGAAAAAAATCATTCATTATTTCGTCCGTAGAGACAAAATTTTCAGAATCCTGGAAGCCTATATCCCCCTAATCACATTTATCGATGCCCCGCTGCCAAACACTGAGAGATACAAAGAAGAAGTAGAGAACGTCAAAAAAACCTTAGAAAAAATGGAGCTGCGGCGGGAAACATACTACAGAGAACGGCTAAGAGCCGAACAAGGGGAAAAATAAAAATATCAAAGAGACCAGCTACCGCCAAAAACACTAACCTTTTTTTGAGAACCTACCTGAATATTATCAATCGGCCCCCGGGCGCTTCCGAGTCGCATCAACACCGGCGTGGTAAGGCTCTATAGCCAGCGCAATTCTAAGGCTAAGGCCTGTGGTCGGTTCTGTATCAGTCCGGCATCCGTCCGATTCTCACCCTGCCGGGCTGCAGTACGGTGAAAGCTCCGGCAAGCTCGTCTCCCCTCTGGCTGACAATCTGTACTATGTCTTTGAAGAGCTTCTTGCGCAAAGAAAATGGATAACGCACGAGCAGGATACCTGCGCTCTCATGCCCGGAAGCATAGACAAGCTGGCCGAAATCTTTGTCTTCCGTAACCAGTATGCTTCTCTCTCGATTGGCCAGATCGATCACTATGTTGTCGTTTGCGCCCGGTGCTACTTCCGACACTGCTGTCACCCGAAAGCCGGCGGCTCGCAGTGCCAGCACAACACCGAAGTCACAGCTTTCGTCTGCAAGAAAGAGCAGACTCATTTCGTCGCTGACTTCTTATGAAGAAAGATTTCCTCGTGCGCGATGGTGTCCGCGGCATACCTCAGGGCCGCCTTGATGTCTTCTTTCTGTAGCCTCGGGTAGGCATTCAGCAACTCCCTTTCGCTCGCTCCTTCACTTATCCTCCTGACAACGAGCTCCACGGTTATCCTAGTGCCCTTGATGACGGGTTTACCCATCATGATCTTCGGATTAACTTCGACGCGATCGGCAACCCTCATGGCGCCCCTCCATTGCGGTTATCTTAACCATTATACACTTCTTCACGATAGATTTGCACCACCGGAATCTCGGCATTGCACCTCGTGTGATCCGAATCTTGCTTTCCGTGCTGCCTCCTATCCCATAGTCAATAACAGGGGCAGGGTGAGGGCTACTTCGAAGTGAGAAAACAGAAGTGAAAGGGAAGTGATTTTAAAATGGATAACTACTTGAAATCAATGCCAATATATGGCGGAGGGAGAGGGATTCGAACCCCCGGACCGCTTATCAGGCGGTCAACCGATTTCGAGTCGGCCCCGTTACGACCACTTCGGTATCCCTCCGTTGCTGAAAGAACTCCTTGAGCAGGCGTTCGCTTTTCTCTCCGAGGACGCCGCCCCGGACCTCGACTTTATGGTTCGAGGGAAGGGCGTTGACGTCCGCGCCTCCGCCAAAGGCGCCCCTTTTTGCGTCGAAACACCCGAAGACGACCCTTTTTATGCGGGCTTCCTGGATAGCGCCGGCGCACATGAGGCACGGCTCCTTCGACACGAAAAGGACGCAATCGGTCAGGCGATGATTTCCCAGCACCTCTGCCGCGGCCGCGATTGCGAGAAGCTCCGCGTGGGCCAGGGGCGAGCGGCGCCGGATGGTGAGGTTGTGCGCCCTGGCTATCACCCTCTGGTCCTTCGCAACGATGAGGGCGCCCACCGGCACTTCCTCCTCCTCGAAGGCCCTGGCGGCCTCTTCCAGGCACATCTCCATAAAAAGCTCGTCCTGCATTTCTTTACTATACCTGCGGCTGGACGGAAAATCAAATAAACGCGGAAAAGTCATCGAAAAGAGGGTGGAGTGACGCGATAATCCGCTCCTTCATGCCGGTCACGTAGCCGGGTCTTTCCCCCGCCTTCCAGGTAGGATAGCCCCCGACCCACAGGTATCGCAGCAGGTTGTGGAACCCCTCCCTGCCGAACAGATAATCGCCGATCTCTATGGTAGAGCCCGCGCCGTCGACGGCGACGGCGATGCGGCCGGCCCCCGCGTAGCGCTCGATCATCCCCCTGACGACCGCTTGAGTCTTTGACCCTTCCGGGTTTTGCCGAAACGCCTTCATGTCTCCGGGGAAGGGGAATCTGCGGTAGACGTCGCCCATGAAGCCGCGCGGGTCCATCCCATGCACCGCCCCCGTCAGGTTCCCTATCTCCTCTTGCTTGAGGGTGTAAGCCTCCCATTCCATCTGAAGGCGCTCTCCCGCCTGCCCTTCCGCCAGCTTCGCGACGTGGCTGCAGAAATCGGACGCGAACATGAAATAGGAGTCGAGTATGAGGAGGTCTGTCTCTACGTTGAAAAAGCCGAAGGCAATCTCGCCGTGGCTGAGGGAATTGAACGCGAGAGGCATGGTTTCATTATAGCACCGGAGGGGTGTCGAACACAACCAGGATATGTTATAGTACCCACATGGACGTTTTACAGGACTACGAGCGCCTCATTGCAGTGTTGAAGGGTCTCGGCCGGGTCGTCGTCTGCTATTCGGGCGGCGTGGACAGCACACTGCTGCTCAAGGCCGCCCTCGACGCGCGTGGAAAGGCACATGTCCTTGCCCTGATCGCACGGTCCGAGACGTATCCGGAGGCTGAGATCGAAAGGGCGGTCGCCTTTGCCGCGTCCGTTGGAGCGCCCTACGAGGTAATCGAAACCGACGAGATGGGCGACGACTGTTTCCTCCGGAACACGAGCGAGCGGTGCTATTACTGTAAGCAGCACCTTTTCGGCCGGGCCTGGGAGGTCGCGAGGGCCCGCGGTTTCGCGGCCGTCGTGGAAGGGTCGAATGTCGACGACCAGGGAGATCACCGGCCGGGGCGCCGTGCGGGTAAAGAGCTGGCGGTCGGGAGTCCCCTTCTTGAGGCGGGATTGACGAAAAGGAAGATACGGCAGATCTCGGAGGCGCTGGGGCTTCCGACCCACGATAAGCCGTCGCTTGCCTGCCTCGCTTCGAGGATACCCTATGGTACCAGGGTGGAGGCGGAAATACTGAGGAAAATAGAGCGCTCCGAGGAGTTCCTGCACGGCCTTGGGATAGGACAGGTGAGGGTCAGGTACCACGGACAGGTCGCCCGGATCGAAGTGCCGGAAGCGGACTTCGATAGGGTGATGGCATCGAGGGACGACATCGCCGATGCCCTCAACAAGGCGGGGTTTCTCTACGTGACCCTCGACCTGAAGGGCTACCGGACAGGGAGCATGAACGAAGGTTTGGCGGACGGAGAGAAGGGGCCGGCGGGGGAATAGTGGTGCCGAAGAGGGGACTCGAACCCCTACAGGCGTTCGCCTACCAGACCCTGAACCTGGCGCGTCTGCCAATTCCGCCACTTCGGCGCTTTGTTACATTATAGAGAAAAGGCGTCCAATGTCAAGAGGTGAAGATGCAGGTCCTTGAATCATTCGATATCCGGGAGAAATTCGAAAACCCGGTGCTGACGATCGGCAACTATGACGGGATCCACCTGGGCCACAGGCGGATCATCGACAGGGTGAAGGAAAGGGCGCGGGAGCTTTCCGGCACCTCGATGCTGATGACCTTTCGTCCGCATCCCCTCCACGTGCTGCAGCCCGATAGGGAATTGGCCGCCATCACACCCCTTGCGGAGAAAAAGCGCCTTATCGCGGAGGCGGGCATCGATGTGCTCTTCATCGCGCCCTTTACGGCCAAATTCGCCCGCATCGAGCCCGAGACCTTTATCGCCTCCATCCTCGTCGACAGCCTGGCAATAAAGGGACTCGTGATCGGCTACGACTTCAGGTTCGGACATCGCGGCAAGGGGGACATCCCATTCCTTCAGGAAGCGGGGCTCAGGTGGGGCTTCTTTGTCGAAGTCGTCGACGCGGTCACCCTGGAGGGTGAAAAGGTCGGCAGCAACCGCATCAGGGGCCTGCTGGCCGCCGGGGACGTCGCAAAGGCCGCGAAGCTCCTGGGGAGGCGCTTCGCCATCGAGGGTACGGTGATCAGGGCCAGGGGAAGGGGTAAGGCGATAGGCTATCCGACGATCAACCTCAAGACCGGCTATGCCCTCATCCCGAAGAACGGGGTCTATGTGACCGAGGCGGAAATCGACGGCCGCACGTGGGGCGCCGTGACCAATATCGGCTACAATCCCACATTCGAGGAGGGGAAGGTGCGGTCGATCGAGACATTTATTCTCGATTTCGAGGGTGATTGCTACGACAAGAAGGTCCGGCTTCATTTTCTCGAAAGGATCAGGGACGAGATGAAATTCGGCAGCGCGGAAGAGCTGACGGCCCGGATCGCGAAAGACGTGGAGACGGGGAGGGCCTGTTTCCGGCAGAGGGGGAATTAGCGCCGAACCCGCCCGCCTCTTCGGCCGGGACGAAGTCCGCGCACTACCGCAGAAGGGTGCGCGAAAGAGCAAGTTTTCCCTTGACAATACACTCCCATCCAATATAAATTGTCCTGACAACATTGTGTCGACAACGATCCGGGAAGGTAGACGCAGATGAAGTTTTTCCCCCTCGATGAATCCCCCGCCTTCTGGGTATACCGCGCCCATACCCAGGGGGGCAACCTGTTCCGAAAGACGCTCCTGGCCGCCGGACACGATTTGACGCCGGAGCAATGCGGCGTGCTGGTGAGGCTCCGTGACCTCCAGGGGATAAACCAGAGCCAACTGGGGAAGAACCTCTACAAGGACCGCCACAGCATCACGCGGATCCTCAACCTCCTCGAAGAGCGCGGTTACATAGAGCGGCGGCCGGATGGAGCGGACAGGCGCGTCTACCGGATCTTTCTTACCCGGGAAGGGGGCGCCTTAAGCGACACGCTGATACCGCTCATCGCGGATCACCTTGATCGCATTTTCTCGGGTCTCACCGACGAGGACCTCCTCTCGATGCGAAAGGCCCTGGAGCAGATAATCAAGAACATCGAAAGGAACGCATAATGACGGTGCGCAAGAACGGCCTTTCCCCCTTGGCAGCAATCCTCCTGTTCTGCGGTATTGCCCTTCTCCTCCCCGGATGTAAGAAGGCGCAGACCACGGAGAGCCCTTCTCCCCCCCTCGTGGAGGTGACAAAGGTGATACAGAGGGACGTGCCCGTCTATTCGGAATGGACCGCCTCCACCGACGGGTTCGTCAATGCCACGATCCGCGCCCAGGTCCAGGGCTATCTCATCTCCCGCGACTACGGCGAGGGCGACGTCGTCAAAAGAGGACAGGTCCTTTTCAGGATCGATCCCCGGCCCTTTCAGGCGGCAGCTAGAGGAGGCGAAGGGGCAGCTCAGCGAGCAGCGGGCCCGGTGGGAGACCGCGAAGGCCAATCTGGAGCGCATAAAACCCCTGGTCGAGCAGAACGCCGTGAGCAAGAAAGACCTCGACGACGCCGTCGGCGCGGAGCAGGCAACCCATGCCGCCATGACGGCCAGCCAGGCGGCGCTCGACAAGAAGGCCCTCGACCTCGGGTTCACACGGATCGCTTCACCCATCGACGGCATAGCCGGTATCGCCAGGGCGCAGCTGGGCGACCTCGTCGGTCCCGGCTCCATAGAGGAGCTGACCACCGTCTCGACCGTCAACCCCATCAAGGTTTACATCTCCATGGGCGAGCAGGAATACGTGCAATACGTGCAGAACGGCAAGGGACGCACGCAGCGGATGCCCCTCGAGATGATCCTTGCGGACGGGCGCGCCTACCCCCACAAAGGGACCTTTGCCTTTGCGGACCGCCAGGTGGACGTGCGAACGGGCACGATCAAAATTGCCGCCCTCTTCCCTAATCCGGGGAACATACTGCGGCCCGGACAGTTCGCCAGGGTCCGCTGCGCAAACCACCCTCAAAAAGGCCGCCCTCCTCGTGCCGCAGCGGGCGGTGACCGAGCTTCAGGGAAGCTACCAGGTTGCGGTGGTCGGTCCGGACAGCAAAGTCGACATCAGGCAGGTCAAGGCATCGGAACGGATCGATAACCTCTGGGTGATAGACCAGGGCCTGAAGGCCGGCGAGCAGGTGATAGCCGAAGGACTCCAGAAGGTCAGGCAGGGGTCGATGGTAACCGTCACGCCCTTTGTCACCGCCCTTCCGGGGGTTTCCGGCCCGCCCAGGGCGGAGGCAAAACCCGACCGGGTCTCCCTGTCCGTCAAGGCCGGCGCCAGGTAGGAGGGACCTCACCGCATGTCAAAGTTTTTCATAAACCGCCCCATCGTCGCCATGGTCATCTCCATCATGTTCGTCATCCTGGGGCTCGTTGCCATGGCCGGATTGCCCGTGGCCCAGTTCCCGGAGATCGTGCCGCCCGAGGTCCAGATCCTGACCACCTACACGGGCGCGGACGCGGAGACGGTCGAGCAGTCGGTCGCCACGCCGATCGAGCAGCAGATGAGCGGCGTGGACAACATGAACTACATGTACTCGGTCAACGCGAGCAACGGCACGATGCGCATGTTCGTCAACTTCGACGTCAAGACCGACCCGAACACCGACCTCGTCCTCAGCCAGATACGCCAGAACCTGGCCCAGCCCCAGCTTCCGGTGGACGTCAGGAATTACGGCGTGACCATGCAGAAGGCGCGCTCTTCGCCCCTGATGCTCATCGGCCTTTACTCGCCGAAGGGCACCTACGATTCGACCTTCCTGGCGAACTATGCCAACATCAACCTGATCGACCCGCTCCTGCGCGTACCCGGCATCGCCATGATCAACGTCTTCGGCGCGGGCCAGTATGCGATCCGCATATGGGTCAAGCCCGACACCCTCGGCAAGCTCGGCATCACGGTCCCTGACATCGTCAATGCCGTGCAGAAACAGAACACGGTCAATCCGGCCGGGCAGATCGGCAGCGAGCCCGTTCCCCCGGGACAGGAATTCACCTACACGGTCCGCACCCAGAGCCGCCTCGTCTCCCCGGAGGAATTCGGCTCCATCGTGATCCGCGCAAATTCCGACGGCTCGATAGTACGGCTGAAAGACGTGGCCCGGATCGAGCTGGGGGCGCAGAACTACAACATCGCGGGCCGGGTCGACGGCGAGCCTGCAGGCGTCCTCGCCCTCTACCAGCTGCCCGGCACAAACGCGCTCCAGACAGTGAAGGGCGCAAAAAAGGCCATGGAGCAGGCCAAGAAACGGTTTCCCGCGGGCATCGATTATGCCGTCGACCTCGATACCACGAGATCGATCAGCGAAGGCATCCACGAGATCCTCATCACGCTCCTGGAGGCCCTCGCCCTCGTCATACTCGTGGTCTATCATCTTCCTCCAGGGATGGAGGGCGACCCTTATCCCGGCCCTCGCCGTGCCCGTCTCCCTTATCGGCACCTTTGCCGTCTTCCCCCTTCTCGGGTTTTCGATCAATACCCTCTCGCTCTTCGGCCTGGTGCTGGCCATCGGACTGGTCGTGGATGACGCCATCATCGTCGTGGAGGCGGTGGAGCGTCACATCGAGGAAGGCCTCTCGCCCAAGGAGGCGTCGATCAAAGCCATGGACGAGGTCGCGGGCCCCGTGATGGCCATTGCCCTGATCCTTGCGGCGGTCTTCATCCCCACGATCTTCATCCCCGGCATCACGGGCAGGCTCTACCAGCAGTTTGCGGTGACCATCGCCATCTCCGTCCTTATCTCCGCCTTCAACGCCCTCTCCCTCAGCCCCGCCCTCTGTGCCCTGTTCCTGAAGCCGAGGAAGCAGACGCGGGGACCCCTCGGTGCTTTTTTCAGGTCCTTCAATCGTCTTTTCGGCCGGGCCTCCAAGGGTTATGTCTCCGTGTGCGGGTCCCTCATCCGTAAGAGCGCCTTGAGCCTCGGCCTTCTCGCGGCGATAGCGCTTCTTGCCGGTCTTCTCGGCCAGAGGATCCCCCAGGGGTTCCTTCCCGAGGAAGATCAGGGATATCTCTTCATCAACGTGGCCCTGCCCGACGCCGCCTCCCTCCAGCGCACCACGGAGACGTGCAGAAAGATCGAGGAGATCCTCAGGAAAACGCCCGGGGTCGAGCACTTCCAGGCCGTGCCGGGCATCAGCCTGCTGAGCATGGCCCAGAACACGTACAGCGGCTTTTTCTTTGTCACCTTGAAGGAGTGGAAGGAGAGGAAGAAGCCGGAGGAACACTACGAAGCCATCATGGCCCACCTGAACCGGGAGATGAAAAAGCTGCCCGACGCGATCGCCTTCGCCTTTCCTCCCCCTGCCATTCAGGGCATCGGGATGGCCGGCGGCGCCAGCCTTGTGATCGAGGACCGGGCGGGCAAGAGCATCGGCTTCCTCGCCGAGAACCTGAACAAGTTTGTCGAGGCTGCCCGCAAGAGGCCGGAGATCGAACGGGTGACCACTACCTTTGTGCCGGGCGTCCCCCAGCTCTGGATCGATGTGGACCGCGACAAGGTGCTCAAGCAGCGTGTCGACGTGGGGCAGGTCTACCAGACCCTCCAGGCCTTTATGGGCGGCTACTTCATCAACTATTTCAACCGCTTCGGCCGGCAGTGGCAGGTCTATGTGCAGGCGGAGGGGAAATACCGGACAAAGGCCGAGGACGTGAGCCAGTTTTACGTATCGAACGACCAGGGGAACCCCGTGCCGCTCTCGGCGGTGACCACCATCCAATCCCGCCCGGGCCCCGAGTTCACCATGCGCTACAACCTTTACCGCGCGGCCCAGGTCAACGTGGCGGGCAAGCCGGGCTACAGCTCCGGGCAGGTGATGGAGGCCCTCGAAGACGTCTTCCACACGACCATGCCCCCCGAGATGGGCCTCGACTATATCGGCATGAGCTTTCAGGAAAAGAAGGCGCAGGAAGGAATACCCGCCACAGCTATCTTCGGCTTCTCGCTTCTCTGTGTCTTCCTCATCCTTGCGGCCCAGTATGAGAGCTGGTCCCTCCCGTTCAGCGTGCTCCTCTGCACGCCGGTGGCCGTCTTCGGGGCCTTCGCCGCCATAGCCATGCGCGGCCTCGTGAACAACGTCTACGCCCAGATAGGGCTCATCGTCCTCGTCGGCCTCGGCGCAAAGAACGCCATCCTCATCGTCGAGTTCGCCAAGACCCGGTACGAGCGGGGAAGGCGGCTCGACGACGCGGCCCTCGAAGGCGCCCGCCTCCGTCTGAGGCCGATCCTCATGACTTCCTTTGCCTTCCTCCTCGGCGTGCTTCCCCTCGCCTTCTCCAGCGGGGCGGGGGCCGTGGCGCGGCGGGTCATGGGGACCGCGGTCATGGGGGGAACGGCCGCCGCCTCGCTGATCGCCGTCTTCCTCATCCCCGTGACCTTCTATGTGGTAGGAAGGATCGCAGGCCCCCCGAAGAGAAGGGGCGGGGAGAAGGAAATGGGGAGCGGCCATGAAGCCGGGGGACGGGGGACGGGGGAGCATGAGCAAAATGGGAATGATGACCGGGGGGGCGACCATGCGTTAGAGCCCTGGCCGCGCTCCTCTTCATGGCTGCATTGTCGTCCTGCATGATAGGTCCCGACTACCGGCGGCCGCCCGCCGGCACCCCCGGGGCCTGGCGTTTCGAAGATACCCGGGTAAAGGACGTGGTCGACACGGCGTGGTGGAAGCAGTTCGGCGACCCGGTCCTGGACGGACTCATAGAGACCGCCCTGAAAGAGAACAAGGATGTGTTGATCGCGGCAGCGCGGGTCGAGGAGTTCATGGGCCGCTACGCGGTGGTGAGGTCATCGCAATTCCCCCAGGTCGGCGCAGGCGGGAGAGGGGCGAGGACGGCCGTCACACACTACACGAATCCACCCTGGCCCTCTACCGCCGAAAACCCCTACTCGGACTTTCAGGCGTTCCTCACGCGCGAGCTGGCAAATAGACCTGTGGGGACAGTTGAGGCGTGCCTCGGAAGCCGCACGGGCGGACCTCCTGGCAACCGACGAGGGGCGCCTGGGGGTCATCCTCACCGTGGTGGCGACGGCGGCGACGGCGTACACCGATCTACTGGACCTCGACAAACAGCTCGACATAGCGCGGCAAACAGCAGCGAGCCGCGAGCACACCCTCAAATTATTTACGCTTCGCTTCGACCGGGGCCTCGTCTCCGAGCTGGAGCTTCGCCAGGCGGAGTCGGAGTACCGGGCGGCCCAGGCCACCATACCCCTCCTCGAGAAACTGATCGGACAGCAGGAGAACGGAATATGCGTGCTCCTTGGACGCAATCCCGGACCAATCCCGAGGGGCAAGCCCCTCGATCACCTCATCCTGCCCGTCGTGCCCGCCGGCCTGCCTTCGCAGCTGCTCGAAAGGCGTCCCGACATCCGCCAGGCCGAGCAAAACCTCATAGCCGCAAACGCGAGGATCGGCGTCGCGAAAGCCCAATATTTCCCGACCATCTCCCTTACCGGCCTCTCCGGTGTGGAAAGCATGGACCTCTCCCGCCTGTTTACCGGCCCCGCCCGGATGTGGAGCTACGCGCTTCCGGTCACCGTCCCCATCTTCACCGCGGGAGGCATCGCCGGCACCGTGAAGGCTGCCGAAGCAGTGCAGAAAGAGACCTTGTTGCGCTATCAACAGGTGATCCAGCAGGCATTCAGGGAGGTGGAGGACGGCCTCATCGATCAGGCCAAATCGAGGGACCAGCTCCAGGCGCAGCGGCAGCAGGTGGTGGCCCTGCAGGGATACGCGCGCCTCGCGCGGCTCCGTTACGACAACGGCTATACAAGCTATATTGAGGTACTCGACGCCGAGCGCAGTCTCTTCAACGCCGAGCTGAGCTACATCCAGACCCAGGCCGTGCTCTTCCGCGCCCTCGTGGGCCTCTACAGATCGATGGGGGGAGGCTGGGTCGCCGAAGCCTCGCGGATAGCTACGACAAAATAATAGGACGTATAAGACTTAAAGGACAAATAAACAACCTGCATTCGCTGGTTCTTATACGTCCTATCGGTCCTATAAGTCCTATCCCGTGGACCCCTCACTTCCCGGATTCGAGCCGTCTCCCGATGTCTTCCCTGAGGACTTTTTTGTCGATCTTGCCGACTTTCGTCATCGGCAGCTCGCTGACGAACTCGATCCTTTCCGGGAGCTGCTGCACCGAGGCCCCGCCCGATTTCAGGAAAGCAACGATCTCCTCAAAGGAGAGGGCGGCATCCTTCACCTTCACATAGGCGCATATCCTCTCACCCAGGACCGCATCCGGCATGCCGACAACGGCAGCCTCCTCGATCGACGGGTGCGCCGTCAGCCTGTTCTCTATGTCGAGGGCGCTGATCTTCTCGCCGCCCCTGTTGATGATGTCCTTGATCCTGCCCGTGATCGTGATGTTCCCGGCCCGGTCTTTCTTTGCCCTGTCGCCGGTCTTGAAAAAACCGTTCTCCGTGAAGATCTGGCTGTTCTCTTCAGGGGACTTGAAATAGCCGGTAAAGACGCCCGGACCCTTGGAGACGAGCTCGCCTTCCACCTCCGGCGGCATTTCGTTACCGGCCTCATCGATGATCTTGATCGTGTCGTAGGGGCAGGCGGGCCTGCCCACGCTGCCCAGGATGACGTCGAGGCTGTCGTTGAGCCTCGTGGAGATATTCGTGCCCTCGGAAGAGCCGAAGGCGTTGATGACGAGACATTTCAGCCTGTCGCGGGCGGCAACGAGCATCTCCCTGGTGCTCGGTGCGCCGCCGAGGGAGATCTTCTTCAACGAGCTCAAATCATATTTTCCGAGGTCCTCCAGGCCGAGCATCCTGGCGATAAGGGCGGGAACGGAAGGGATCGCCGTCACCCGCTCTTTCTGTATCCACTCGCAGATATCCTCAGGCGAGGTGGAGTCGAGCAGGACAAGGGTGGCGTAGTTGAGAAACGCGGCGCCGATCCCCCAGTGCATCGCCATGCTGTGCCCCACGGGGGTGACGACCATGAGCGTATCGCTGCTCGTGATTTCCCAGGCCCTTGAGTGGTACTCGACATTGGTGATATACGAGTTGTGCGTGCGGACGCTCGCCTTCGGGAGACCCGTCGTGCCGCCGGTCGGCATGATGTGCGACACCTCGCCGGGGTCGGGCCTCCGTTCCTCCAGGGCCTTGAGGTTCTCCTTCGTGGGCACGCCTGCCTCGATCAGCTCCTCGAGGGTGGCATACCTGCCGCCTCCCCCCGCCCTCACCTGGATGACGTGCTCGATCTGGGGATTCTCCCGTACAACTGCGTCGATGACCGGCTGGTAGTCGATCTTGCCGAACTGCTTTGGCAGGACCCACGCGACCGGCTTCGTGAGCGCCGCAATATGGTTGATTTCCGACTGCGCTGTGGCGGGGGATGAGGAGGGCCGTCAGGGCGCCTATCTTCTGCATGGCGAAGAAAGTCAGGACATATTCATGCCAGTTGGGAAACTGGAGAAGCACCCAGTCCCGGGGCTTGATGCCGAGCTTCATCAGGCCGATCGCGAGGCGGTCCACTTTCTCCCGCAATGTCGCGTAGGTCCAGCGGCCCACGCCATCGACCAGACCGATCTTATCGGGATAGATGTCCGTGGCCTTGTCGAATAGGTCGCCCCACGTCATCCCGAGCCACCAGCGCCTCTCGGTGTACTTCTCCCTGTCTTCCTTCGCGTACTCGGTAAAACCTTCTACCGCCACCTATCCAACCTCCTCACGAGAAAATGAAACGCCCGGCGCCCGACTAGTACTGGTAAACCGACGGCACCTTCTTCGCCTTTTCCTGGCCCTTCCAGTACGCGATGCGCTCCTTGATGAAGCTTATCCAACCGTCAACCTCGGCGGCCTTGTAACCTTTGGAGACCATGTCCTTCTTGAACTCGCCTATCACGGGATCCGCGGCCTTTACCCACCTGGCGCTTTCAGCGTCGGAAAGAGGCACCACCTGTCCGCCCTGCTTCATGAACCAATCCCGGCCCTCGATGTCTATGGCGTTCCATTCCACCAGCCAGCGCGGGAGAAAGTCATTGGCGACATAATCGGTAATGGTCTTCTGCACATCGGCGGGGAGGTTGTTCCATTTGTTCTTGTTCATGACGAGGTAGAAGGAGAAGACGCTCCCTATGTGCCACGAGGCGGTCACATACTTTTCGACCTCGCCTATCTTGAAGCCCTTGAGCTGCTCAAAAGGACCGAAGTTGCCTTCCACGACGCCCCTCCTCAGGGCCTCGTAGGTGTCGACTATCTCGACGGGCATGGGCACGGCGCCCAGGGCCTTCGCGATGTCCCCGATTCTCCCGGTGCCCCTGATCTTCATGCCTTTAACGTCTTCTAAGGTCTTCACGGGCTTGCTGAGGGTCTGGAGGACGTTCACCGGACTCGTCGTAAACGCGATGGGGTGATAGGTGTCCCACTCCTTCGGCTTGAACTTCTCATAGAAATCGTTCGCCACGTGGCCCGCTATCCAGGGGCTCGGGAAACCGAGGGGCAGCTCCATGATCTCCATAACCGGGAATCTCCCTCTCGTGTAGGAGCAATGGGAGAAGCCGATATCGGCGATACCCGTTGCAACGCCCGCCGCCATCTTGGGCGCGCTGAGCAGCGTGCCGCCCGTGTACTGGGTGATCTCCACTTTGCCCGCCAGCTTCTTGTTCAGCTCTTCACAGAACTTGCCCAGCATGACCGAGTTCATGTGCGTGGTGGGAAAATAGTTCGCGAGCTTCAGCTTGATCACGTCCGCGCTTGACACGGAAGAGATTGAAAAGAGAAAAGCAAGGACGAACATGAGGACGACCAATTTCCTTTTCATAGCAGACCCCCTTTTCATACGGTTATGTGTGATCCGAAAGAGCACGTCTCACAAGAAACATTTCCATCCACGGTCCGCATGGGACCCCTATTTGTAAAACAACGAGGGGAGCCAGAGCGCGAGCTGGGGAAAGACGAACATGAGGCCCCACACCACGACGAGAGAGAGCAGAAAGGGCATGACGCCCCTATATATCCTGCCCATCGGCTCCTTGGTGATATTCTTTACCACGAACACACAGACTGCGACCGGCGGAATGACCACGCCGATCATCACGACAACACCGATCAGAATACCGAACCAGAGCGGGTTGAAGCCAAGTTTGAGAACCGCGGGGTAAAAGATAGGAGTGGCAAGGATCATGAAGGCAAGGTCATCGATGAACGAGCCGCCCAGCTCGTACACAAAGCAGATCAATATCATGATCACATAACGGTTCAGGGGCAGCGCCACCACATAATCGGCCACCGCCTGGGGGATATTCGTCACCGCGATGAAATGGCCGAGTATGGTGGAGCCCGCGATGAGCATGAGGATCATCCCCGCGGTGCGGATCGCCTCCGAGAGGGAAGTCACGTACTTCTTGAAACTCATGTTCCGTGTCGCTATCGCGAGGATAAAAATGGCGAAGGTGCCGACTGCGCCGGCCTCGGTAGGCGTAAAAAAGCCTGTCATGATACCGCCCACGACCAGGAGAAAAACGAGGAGTATCCAGACGACCTCGGGCAGGCTCCTCACCCGTTCCCCCCATGTGGACCGCCCGGACACCGGGGCGGCCTCCGGGTATATCTTCACCCATCCGTAAATGATCACGAGGAAGAAGAAGGCGATGATCAATCCCGGGATAATCCCGGCCATGAAAAGCTGCCCTATGGATTGCTCGGTGATGATGCCGAAGATGATGAGCACGACACTGGGGGGGATGATGCAGCCGAGACTTCCCACCGTCGCGACGATCCCTGTCGACAGGCGCCTGTCATAGCCGAACCTGTCCATCTCGGGCACCGCCACGCTCGCAAAGGTTGCCGAGGTGGCCGCGGATGACCCGCAAATCGCCTTGAACCCTGTGGCCCCGATGACGGTCGCCATGGCAAGGCCGCCCGGAATATGGCCGACGAACTTGTTGGCGGCGCCGTAGAGCCTCACCGCTATGCCCGCGTTGAAGCCGATCTGCCCCATCAGGATGAAGAGGGGAAAGACGGTGTAGCCGTAGTTCGTCAAGACATCGTAGAGGTCTCTTCCCAGCAGGCTCATGGCCGCCTGCATGCCGTTAAAGTAGGCAAAACCCACAAATCCGACCGCGGCCATGGCGAAGCCCAATTCGATGCCGGTCGCAAAAAGGGCGAGGAGCACGACGAGCGCGATGATGCCGATAGTCATCTCATTCATATTGGCCCCTCCAGATCAAAACGATATCGTGAACGAACACCAGGCACTCGATATAGCAGCAGACCCCGACGGCGTAAGCGACGGGGAAGAAGGGCAGTTTTATCGTCGGCGACACCTCGCCGGATGAGTGGAACTCGCTGCCGATGCTGAAGAGGTTATACGCGATAAGCGCGAAAAGGATGATGCAGACGATCCTGGTGCAGGTATTCATTATGGCTTTGGTCCTGGGAGAAAGCTTCTCCAGCAGGATCTCCATGTAGACGTGACCGCGGTCCATGGAGACGCGGGGGATGCCGAACCCGATCACGAGCGCCAGGGCGAGGCTCACAACTTCATACGTGCCGACCAGAGGATGGCCGAAGGCCCGCATGATTATGTCGACTACGGTCAGAAACATCATGAAGGTGAGAGCCGCGCTGGCGATAGCGTTCAGCACCACCTTGCATGCCCTCAAAAATACGTCAAGTGCATTTTCCATTATCCCTCCCTTTCCCGAATCATTTTACCCTGAAAGGACACGCCTGAAACACCCTGCCGCCCGGCAAACCCATCATGCGGATCGAAACGCCGGGTTTTCGCCCATGCGCTTCCGGACCGGCTACTCACAAAAAGTCCGCTTCCAAGTAAAAGCGTCCACCGTCATGGGAGAAGAGTACATCGTATGAAAAACCCCCATTTCATACTGTAAAATGCTGTTTCTTCTCTGTTTCTTCTCATTGTGGCCTTTTTAAAAAGAACTTGTCAAGAGAAATTTTGGAGGATTTGGCCGATCTCGTCCTCTCTGAGGGGGATGGAGAGGACTTTTCGCGTCTCCTTCTCGCCGGCGATGATGCTGATGTCGTGTCTTTTCAGCCCGAATATTTCGGCGATATAGGCGATCAGCTCTTCGTTGGCCTTGCCTTTTACCGGTCTTGCCGTGAGCCTGACCTTGAGGCGCGAGCCCTCACGCCTCATCTCCCGTTTCTTGGCCCCGGTGATCACCTTTACTTCCAGGTTCACCGGAGCCTGGCTCCCATATCCATGATGACTCCGACAAGAAAAGACCGGGCAAACCAGATGAGCGCGATCAGTATGATCGGCGAGATATCGACCATGCCTATCCTCGTCGGAATGATCCTCGATATGCGGTACGCCACCGGGTCGACCAGCCCGTTGATGAACCTCACGATCGGGTTGTAAGGGTCGGGCCTCACCCACGAGAGGACGGCTCGTGCAATAACGATCCACATATATGCCGAAAGCAGCATATCCATCACCATCGCAACAGCATGAAGAAAATTGCCGGCTACGAACACCTGAACCCTCCTATCAACCTCGATTCTTGCATGTCTGTTATTGTAACGTCCACGAGATTATTTTCAAGCGTTTTTTCATAGGGGATGTAGACGGGCAGATAGTTGTCGGAAAAACCTCTCATGAATCGCCCCGCATACATCTTCGCCTCGGGGATGATACAGACCCTCATCCCCAGGTGACGGCGCGAGAAGGCTTCTCTTTTTGCCGCGTCTATCTCCTTCAGTTTTTTGACGCGCCTCCTTTTCACCGATTCGGCCACCTTGCCGCCGAAGGCGGCCGCCCTGGTGCCCGGCCGCTCGGAGTAAGGGAAGACGTGCAGGTAGGAGACGTCGAGGGCCTCGATAAAGGCGCAGGTCTCGTCGAACGCAATCGCGTCTTCGCCCGGAAACCCCGCCATAATATCTATGCCGATGCCGATCGAAGGTATGCGCTTCTTCAAATCTTTCACCAGGCCCGTGATGAAGGCGCTGCCATACCGCCTGCCCATGGCTTTAAGAATGCTGTCCGAGCCGCTCTGGACGGGGATATGGATGCTCTTCGCGACCTTCCCCGACGCGGCAAGCGCCTCGATGAATGCGTCGTCCAGGTAGTCGGGGTCCACCGAGCTGAGGCGGATCCGGGGGGGCGTGGGAAGCCCGTCGAAAGAAAGAAGCAGGTCTTTCAGGCCCATGCCGGAGGCAGGGTCGCGATAGGCGGCGATATCGATCCCCGTGAGGACGACCTCCTTTATCCCGCTTTTCAGTACGGCCTCCATGGTCGCTGCCACATCATCGGCAGGTCTCGATCTTCCTGCGCCCCGCGCGAGAGGGACAATGCAGTAGCTGCAAAATTTGTCGCAGCCGTCCTGTATCTTGAAGAAGAACCTGGTCCGGTCCTTCTGTGTGTCTATCGCGGTCTTCTCCATGGGGACCAGGCGGTTCGACGAGACAAAGCGGCCCTTCTCCAGCAGATACCGGTCGATCTCGAACTTTTCCGCCTGACCCAGCACGAGGTCTGCCCCGAAATCGCGCATCGGATATGCCTGCGCGTGGCAGCCGGCAAGCGCTACCAGCGCATGCGGGTTCACCTGGCGCGCCCTCCGGATAAACCGTCTCGCGTCCGTTTCCGCCCTGCGGGTGAGGGAACAGGCGTTCACCACCACCAGGTCCGCCGCTTCCGCCGGGACACGGGTGAAGCCCGCGTGCTCCAGCTTATCGGCGAGCACGTGGGAATCCCACTGGTTTGCCTTGCATCCGGTGGTAAAAACAAAAAATGTCTTCCTGTCGGCCAACGTTCACGTCCCTCGTCCCCGAAGGAACAGTCGTCTCTCGTCTCGCTATTTTTCTATAGTGCCGAGTGAGGAGTGATGAGTGAGGATTTAAGGCATTCTCCTTCGTCACTCGGCACTCGGGTTATCTTTTTTTCTGAAAAGGCGACATCTCCCGGAGCCTTCGCACAACGTCCGGAATTATATCGAGGGCATAATCGATGTCTTCTTCGGTATTCTCCCGCCCCAGACTTATCCTGAGGCTGCTCTGGCACGCTTCAGGCGCGATCCCCATTCCGAGGAGCACGTGCGACGGCTCCGTGCTCCCCGACGAGCAGGCGGATCCCGCGGAGACGGCGATGCCGGAGAGGTCGAGGCCGATGAGCAGGGATTCACTCTCCACGAACTCGAAGCTGATATTGAGGGTGTTGGGAAGCCGCCTTTCCGGGTCCCCGTTCAGGTGGAGATCGTCTATCCTTGCGTGAAGGCCGCCCAGGAGCCGTTCGCGGAGGAATTCGATCCTCTCGTTCTCCTCCGCCATTTCGCCCATCATTATCTCGCATGCTTTGCCGAACGTCACGATCCCGATGATGTTTTCCGTTCCGGCCCTTCTTCCCATCTCCTGATGGCCGCCGTGGATCAGGTTGTCAATCTCCAGCCCTTCCCTTATATACAGCGCGCCGATGCCCTTCGGCGCGTACACTTTATGGCCCGAAAAGGCGCCGAGGTCCACGTTCAGCTCGCGGACATCGATATCGATCTTCCCCACGGCCTGCACCATATCCGAGTGAAAAAGCACACCCGCTTCCCGGGCGATGGCGCCTATCTCCTTTATGGGAAGCACGGTTCCCGTCTCGTTGTTCGCATACATGACCGAAATAAGCACCGTCTCGCCGGTGATAGCCTTTCTCACGTCCTCGGGATCGACAAGACCGCCCCTGTCTACGTCGAGATAGGTGACGGAAAAACCTTTGCTTTCGAGATAACGGCACGTCTCGAGCACGCCCGGATGCTCGATCTTCGTGGTAATGATATGCCTCCCCTTCCCCGATAAGGCATAAGCCGCTCCTTTTATTGCCTGGTTATCCGCCTCGGTGCCGCCTGCCGTAAAGACGATCTCGCCCGGCGCGGCCTTTATCATCGCGGCCACCTGCTCCCGCGCATCGTCCACGTACGGTCTCACGTCCCTGCCGGCCCAGTGAAGACTCGAAGGGTTTCCAAAAAACTCGCGGAAAAAGGGCTTCACAAAAATAGCGATATCGGGATGGATCGGCGTCGTCGCGTTATAGTCGAAGTAGACTCTCCTCATCGGTCTTCCCCTAGTTCAGTTATTGGGGTTCAGCACCCCCTCCATGGCAAAGCCGCGACCCACAGTGCGGGTGCCCGGCCTCCCCGCTCAGCGCTTCGCATGCGCTCGCTTTCGCAATTATTGGGCAGCGTCGCCCCCTCCACTGGCAAAGCCGCGACCCACACCCAACGGGTGCCCCGGCCTCCCCGCTCACAAAAGCATCACGTAAAATAGACCTGCATCGCCCTCACCGGGCAGACCTTGACACACAGCTCGCAGGCAACGCACTTCTCGTAATCGAACCGAACCTCCATTGACGTTCTGTCGATGTCGAGGGCCTGTGTCGCGCAGACGCTCGTACAGAGACCGCAGTGGACGCACTTCTCCTCGTCCCTGCTGATATCCTGTCCTATCGACTCTACGCCTATCTGAAAGCCCGACAGGTAGTCGATGCCCTTCGCAAAATCGGCTTCCTCGCCTTCTACTTCCATCACCATCATCGATTCTGCCCTGGGAGAGATATTTGCCCGCAATATATTGTAGACAAGGTTAAAATCCTTTGCCAGCCGGTAGACGATAGGTTTGTCTATCGTATTCTTCTTGAACCTCAGAATTATCCTTTTTTTCATCTTCCCCTCATACCTCGATCAGATCGACATCTCCCCAGGCGCCGAGCTTCTTGCCGAGGATGATCAAAATGGCGGTCACGCCCGGGAATCTGCTGCCCTCCTCAAGGGCGGCGGCTATGTCGTCCTCTTTATGTACAATATTTCCAAGCCTCGTTGCAAGCCCGTCCGCAAAGAGCGCGGACCGCCCGACAACGCAGACCGCGTCGGCGCGGCCAAAACTGAGAGAAGGACCCACGGTGGCGGACGATGTGCATATGCCGTAGGGACTCACCGCGGGTTTCAGTTTCAGGCCGATCCTTTCACTATAGGGAGAATCCTTCGCATAGACCGCCACTTTGCGCTCATGCCGCGTCCGCAAAAAGATATCGCCGCCATTCTCTATTATATACTCATCCGACCTGGTCTCGACATCCCTCCCGATGAATTCGGCAACCGCCCCCGCCACGCACGCCATGGGTCCGACTCCCAGGACGGCGGACGCCTCCACCATCTCTTTCACCATCTTCGGCGCGAGCGCATCCGGCGCGACAGGCCGCAGGCTCTCGAGAAACTCCGGTCTCTCCCTTATGTAGGTCTCTAACTGGTTTCGATAGAAAAGGACCCTTCCTTCTATGAAAGCCTTCAGGTCCACCGAGGTGCAGCAGAAAAGGTCGGTCTCCTTGCGCACCACCTCATAGCACACCAGGTCCTGAGGTCTCGACACCCTCCGGTAGGCGCGCTCTTCATACATCGCCTTCTCGCTTCAAAGTATCGGGGTCCGCCCGGTTCAGCCTCTCCTCCAGCCGGGTGACCCTTTCCAGCAGGGACGTGATGGCCCTTCCTTGCGGATCGGGCATAAATTCCTGGTCGAGGGCTATCCTCCTGTCTCCTTCGACCCTGAAGACCACCTTTCCCGGAATACCCACGACCACGGAATTGGGAGGGATGTCGGAAATAACGACCGAATTGGCGCCTACTCGTGTGTTGTCTCCTATCTTTACCGGGCCCAGGATCTTTGCCCCGGTGCCGATCACCACGTTGTTGCCGATGGTCGGATGCCTCTTCCCTTTTTCCCACGTGGTCCCCCCGAGGGTGACCCCGTGATACAAGGTCACATTATCGCCCACCTCGGCCGTCTCACCGATCACGACGCCCATGCCGTGGTCGATGAAGAAAGCCTTGCCGATCCGGGCCCCGGGGTGTATCTCGATGCCGGTCAAGAACCTCGCTATGTGGGAGAGGAAACGTCCGAGAAAGTACATCTTGTGCAGCCAGAGCTTATGAGCAAGCCGGTAGAAGAACAGCGCGTGGAAGCCGGGGTAGGAAAAGAAGATCTCGGCAACGCTCCTTGCTGCCGGGTCCCTCTTGAAAATTGCCCGTACGTCCTCGCGCACCCTTGAAAACATAGCGATGGCTCTTATTATACAACGATCTTGACCGTAACTGTCAACTAACAAGAGAATTCTTTCTTGACACCCCGGGTGAAATACCCTATATTGAACACCATGCAGATGCTCGCGACGTTTTCCGGATATTACTTTTATTTCTGGTATAGGGGAAGGCACCCACGGTGTCCTTAGTCCGATAGGGCTAAACAGGGCCATGGGTGCAAAGCCCATGGCCTTTTCAGTTTTTAGAGGCCATGGAGAACCCATGGCCTTTTGTTTTTTGAAGCCCGACTTCTCGAAGAGGAGGGAGAGATGACAAATCTGAGGCTCGCAACATTGCAGGGCGGCAACCGCACCATCGTCCCTATCGATTCGGTCAAAATCGGCGAGGGGTTTACGGTGATAGCCGGCCCCTGCACGGTTGAGAGCGAAAGACAGACCATCGAAACAGCCATTGCCGTGAGGATCGCCGGCGCCCACGCCCTGCGTGGCGGTGCCTTCAAGCCGCGGAGCTCGCCTTACGCATTCCAGGGCCTCGGCCTCAAGGGTCTCCGTATCCTGCAGAAGGCAAAGATGGAGACTGGCCTGCCCATCGTGACGGAGGTAGTCGACTCACGGGATGTCTTTTGGGTGAGCGAGTACGCGGACGTGCTCCAGATCGGCGCAAGAAATATGCAAAACTTCTCGCTCCTGAAAGAGGTAGGGAGGTCTCAGAGGCCGGTGCTCCTGAAAAGGGGCATGAACTCCACCATCGAGGAGTGGCTCAACTGCGCAGAATATATACTCAATGAAGGAAACCCCCATGTCATCCTGTGTGAACGGGGAATACGGACCTTTGAGAAATATACGAGGAATACCCTCGATCTCAGCTCTGTGCCCGCCGTCAAGGAACTGAGCCATCTGCCCATCATCGTCGACCCCTCCCATGCAACCGGGAGGGTTTCGCTGATACCCTCCTTGAGTCTTGCGGCGGTAGCGGCAGGCGCCGACGGCGTGATCGTCGAAGTGGACATAAACCCACAAGAAGCCCTCTGCGACGGGGAACAGACGCTCACGCCGTCCCAGTTTGCGGACATCGTGCGGAAGATCAACGGTCTTCATCAGTTTATGGCGGCCTCGCAGTGAGGCGCATCGTTCTGGAGGGAGCCGCGGGTCCGTCGGTAATCGCGGTCGGCGAACCCTTAAGCCGCCTCGATGCATACTGCGATGCGCTCGGGGCCGTCATCATCACCGATGCAGCAGTGCGCCGCCTGTATGGAACTCGCTTTCCCTTCCGTGAGGTGATAGAGATCGGCATGGGGGAGGAGTCAAAAACATTGACGACGGTTGAAGAGGTCTTTGATGCGTTCCTCCGTCTTGGTGTCGACCGCTCCTCTCAGGTTGTCGCCATCGGCGGTGGGATCGTCTGTGATGTGGCGGGATTCGCCGCATCCACGTACCTGCGGGGCCTTCGGTTCGGCTTTGTCCCTACCACGCTGCTCAGCCAGGTGGATGCAGGCGTGGGCGGGAAAAACGGTGTCAATCTTCACGGCTACAAGAACCTCGTCGGCACCTTTACCCAGCCCGCGTTTGTACTCTGCGACCTCGGTCTGCTGAGCACCCTTCCGGAAGGGGAACTGCAAAACGGCTTTGCCGAGGTGATCAAAGAGGCGGCCATCGGCGACGCGTCTTTCTTCTCCTTTCTCGAAACGCATGCACAGGAAGCGCTTCGCCTTGATCGGGGCGTCATCGAACGGATCGTCTATCATTCTTTGAAGATCAAGGCTGCGATTGTCTCCCGGGATGAACGGGAGTCGGGGATGCGGAGGAAACTCAATTTCGGCCATACCATAGGCCACGCAGTGGAAAAAGTCCATCATCCAAGCCATGGCCGGGCAGTAAGTCTGGGGATGAGCGCCGCAAGCAGGCTCTCCGCTGCCATGGGCCTCCTTTCGCAGGGGGACGCGGAAAGGATCGAGCGCCTGCTGGCCGCTTTCGGCCTTCCCCTGAGCATGGAGATAGACGGCGGCCTCGTATGGGAGGCCCTCTGGAAAGACAAAAAGAAGGAAGGCAAGGAGATCCATTTCGTCCTGCTCGAAGGCATCGGAAACGCCAGGGTAGAACCATTATCAATTGACGCGCTCAAAGGGGTGATCGATGATCTGTGTCAGCATCGCTGATGAGACTCCGGCCGATTGTCTCGCGACACTGAAAAACTATCCCTTCGCCGAAGTGCGGATGGACAGGATGCGCCTGACCGCGAAAGATGTCCGCATGATCTTTTCCCGCCACCGCAACCTCATCGCGACGTGCGCACCCGGGGTGTTTCCCGACGGTCACCGGAAGATGTTGCTCCTGGAGGCAATCGGATCAGGCGCGGCCTTCGTCGATGTGGAAATCGATGCGCCTACGCGCTACCGGGAGGAGGTTGTGGGATGCGCAAAATCCAGGGGCTGCGCCGTAATTGTCTCATTCCATGACCGCCAAAAGACGCCGGGCAGGGAGGAGCTTGCGGCGACGGTCTCCGCGTGTTTCACCCTGGGGGCCGATATTGCCAAAGTGGCCTGCATGGTCCGGACGCGTGCGGACAATGCCCGGCTCCTCGGGCTGCTCGACGACGCAAGGAAGATAGTGGTTGTCGGAATGGGGGAGATGGGGAGAATTACGAGGATCGCCGCGCCTCTCCTCGGGAGTCCCTTTAGCTTCGCATGCCCGGCGAGGGGCAGGGAAACCGGCGACGGCCAGATCGACCATGAGACGCTCCGGATGGCGCTCAGGACGCTTGCGCCGGATGGGCGCGGGGTAAGCGAGCGATGACGGCCCTCTACGCAGTTGCCGGCAATCCCGTCTTTCACAGCAGGAGCCCCGTCATGTTCAATACCGCGTTCAGGGAGCGCGCCCTCGAGGCGGTATACCTGGCTTTTGCCGCTTCCACACCGGAGGAGATAGTGAGCACCGCCCGGGAGATGGGCCTTCAAGGTCTCAACATCACTACCCCTTTCAAAACCGCCATTATGCCCCATCTTGACTTCGTTGAAGCCGACGCCGAGCGCATAGGGGCGGTCAATACCGTGGTGAAGAGGGACGGCGCGCTTATCGGCTGCAATACGGATATCGCGGGCGCCCTCGGGGCGGCCAAAAGCGTCGGCTTCGAGCCGTTGCGACAGAAGGTCGTCGTCCTCGGCGCGGGAGGGGCGGCCAGGGCCGCCGCCCTCGCTTTTGTCAGGGCGGGCAGCCATGTGGTCGTGGCGAACCGCACCTTCGAGAAGGCCCGCGATGCGGCGAAGATCCTGGGATGCGAGGCGGTCTCCTTTCATCATATCGCCGACGCCATGAGAGACGCTTGCCTGCTCGTCTCCGCCGTTTCTACCGCCGACAGGGTGCTCGACCCCTCTCTGCTCCGGCCGGGTCTCATTCTCCTCGAAGCCCTTTACTCCAGCCCCACCTCCCTGCTCAGGGATGCAGCCGACAGGGGATGCACCGTGGTCGACGGCCGGGAGTGGCTCCTCGCCCAGGCAGCTCCTGCTTTCACTCTCTTCACCGGCCAGCCTGCTCCAGTCGAACAGATGCGAAAGGCCCTGTGGAAAAAGAGGCTCGACTCACGGCGGAATATCGCCCTCATCGGGTTCATGGCCACGGGCAAATCGAGTGTTGCCGAGCAGGTCGCGGAGAGGGGCGGATTGACCCTCATCGACATCGATAAGCAGATAGAGGAGAAGGCCGGCGCTTCCGTCGCGGAGATATTCGAAGGGAGGGGCGAAGAGGCATTCAGGAGGATGGAGCAGGCGGAAATCGACGGGCTCAGGCTCGTGTCGCATCGTGTGGCTTCATGCGGGGGCGGCGCCTCAGGCGTGAGGGCGAACGTGCGGACCTTGAGGAATAACTGCCTTTCCGTCTGGCTGTGGGCGAATATGTCGACTATTCTGGAAAGGACCGCTGAGGACCCGACGAGGCCGCTCCTCGAGCGGCGGGGAGCAGAGGCCGTCCGGGACCTGCTGCGGAGGCGTCTCCCGCACTACGCCGCGTGCTCCGATCTCCTCATCAACACGGAGGGGAAAAGGCCGGAGGAAATCGCCGAAAGGATATGGGATGAAGTTCGTCACACCTTCAGCAGTTAGAGGGGTAGTCGCTGCCCCGCCTTCAAAGAGCATGACCGGCCGGGCCCTGGCCGCTGCCCTGCTCTCGGCCGGGGTATCCGAGATAGGGAACCCGTCCTTATGCGACGACGGGCTCGCGGCAGCGGCAATTATCGAAGCACTGGGCGCCCGCACAGAGGTCCGGGGCGCTTCGCGGGCCGCGCCCCCGGACATACCGGGACATCCTGCGGAAAACTCGATCCTTGTGGTGAGGGGCGCGGGATCGGCGCTCACACCCGTGGAAGGCACCCTCGATTGCCGGGAATCAGGCCTCGCCATGCGTCTGTTTACACCCATCACGGCACTCATTGCCGGGGAGACCACCCTTGCAGGGTCCGGCTCGCTTCGCTTCCGGCCCATGGGAATGGTGGAGTCTTTAACGGCCCTGGGCGTCTCCTGCACGACCGAGAACGGTTACGCACCCATCCTGGTCAGAGGCCCTATGAAGGGGGGGTGCATCCGCACCGATGCATCCGTGACCTCACAATTCTTGAGCGGGCTGCTCATGGCCCTCCCCCTCTGTGAGAAGCGCTCCACCGTCACCGTCTCAGGACTCGCGAGCGCCCCCTATGTGCGGATGACCATCGACCTCTTGCGTTTCTTCGGCGTGAGGATAGACCATGACGACCGGCTCGAAGAGTTCATCGTCGAGGGGGACCAGGCCTACCTCCCTTGCGTCTATCCTGTTGAAGGCGATTGGTCGGGCGCATCATTTTTCCTCGTCGCGGGGGCGATCGGCGGCAGCGTGGTGGTGAAAGGCCTTAATCCGGAGTCAATCCAGGCGGACCGCGCCGTGCTCGGGGTGCTTTCAGCGGCGGGCGCTCACGTGGAGACGGGCCATGACCGCATCTCGGTAGAGGCAGGAGACTTGAAGCCCTTTGAGTTCGACGCAAGCGGCAGCCCCGACCTCTTCCCGCCTCTCGTGGCCCTCGCAAGCAACTGCAGGGGCAAGAGCGTGATCCACGGACTCGGGCGGTTGACGCACAAGGAGAGCAACCGGGCGGCCGCCCTTTACCGGGAGTTCAAAAAGCTCGGCATCCGCATCGCCGCGGAAGGAAACAGGATGGAGGTCTACGGAGGCGACGTGCAAGAGGCCCTTGTCGATTCTCACAACGACCACCGGATTGCCATGGCGTGTGCGGTGGCGGCTTTAAGGGCAAAGGGGGAAGTCGCCATTTCCGGCTCGGCATGCGTCTCCAAGTCTTACCCCGCCTTTTTTTCGGACCTCCAGGCGGTGAGGGACAGGCCATGAACTCCTTCGGCAGGCTCTTCAGAATCAGCATGCTCGGCGAATCCCACGGCCCGTGCGTGGGCATCCTCATCGACGGTTGTCCCGCCGGCATCCCTCTGTCGGAGGAGGATTTCCTCCCCGATCTCAATCGCAGAAAGAGCGGGAGGCCGGGCACCACAGCAAGGAAAGAAGAGGATGCACCCTCCGTCATGTCGGGTCTTTTCCACGGAACCACGACCGGCGCTCCGATGCTCATTCTCTTTGAGAACAGGGACGTCGATTCGGCGCCCTATGAGCTTATCCGGAAGATGGACCGACCCGGCCAGGCGGACTTCGCCGCCCGGGAAAAGTTCGGCGGCTTTCACGATTATCGGGGGGGAGGCGTCTTCTCCGGGAGATTGACGGCCGGTCTTGTCGCGGCAGGGGTCGTGGCGAAGAAGCTGATCCACCCAGTGACCGTGGGCGCGGTACTGCGGGAAGCGGGTGGGTCGGTTGACATCGACCGTGCCGTCGCCTCCGCCATGAGGGAGGGCGACTCCCTCGGCGGCACTGTCGAGTGCAAGGCGGACGGCCTCCCCGCCGGTCTGGGTGAGCCTTTCTTCGATTCCGTCGAATCCCTCCTCGGCCACCTTGTCTTCTCCATACCGGGGATCAAAGGCATCGAATTCGGCGCCGGTTTCGCGTGCGCCCGCATGCGGGGAAGCGCGTATAATGACCGGATCATCTCGAAGACGGGCGAAACCGAAACGAACAATGCGGGCGGTATTAACGGAGGGGTCACGAACGGCAATCAACTCGTCTTCAGAGTGGCGGTCAGACCGACGGCAAGCATTTCGAAGACCCAGCTATTCATGGATATGGAGACCGGGGCACAGCACGAGCTCATCCTCGCGGGACGCCACGACGCGTGCTTCGCCCTTAGGGTCCCGGTCATTGTGGAGGCCGCAGCTGCGCTCGTGATTGCCGACCTGATGCTCCTCGAGCAAAAACGCTCACGGATACAGAGGTAACAAAAGAGATGGAACTGGAGAAAATACGAAGCGCTATCGACACGATCGATTACAAGATCGTCACACTCCTCAGCCGGAGGCTGGAACACGCATTACGGCTCAAGCGGTTGAAGGCCGGCATCGTCGAGCCCGAGCGGGAGCAACAGGTAATCGAGCACGTCAGGGGCTGCTCGCATACGGTGGTGGCGCCGGAATTTACCGAGCGCCTCTACAGGGCGATTATCGAGGAGAGCATACGCATCCAGAAGAAGGACTTGCGATTGATTGGATTTCAAGGGGAGCACGGGGCCTACAGCGAAATGGCAGCCCTCGGGTATGACGAAAGCCTTGTCCCCATCCCCTGTGCAGGCTTTGATGAAGTATTCAATCAGGTGGAAACCCGGCAGCTCGACTACGGCATCGTGCCTGTTGAAAATTCGCTTGAAGGGCCGGTGACCGAAGTGAACGACCTGTTGATCGAGACCGGGCTCCAGGTCGTCGGCGAAATTTCAATCTCCGTGCATCACTGCCTTCTGGCGCTGCCGGGTACGGATTACCGGGAGCTGAGGACTGTCTACTCCCATCCCCAGGCCCTCGGCCAGTGCCGCGCATCTATTTCACGGCACAGGCTGGAAGCCCGGCCTTTTTATGATACGGCGGGCGCCGCGATCATGCTGGCTGAGCAAAGACCTGCGGGATGCGCAGTGGTCGCGAGCAGGCTCTGCGCCGATCTTTACGACCTGGAGGTATTGCACGAGCACATGGAGGACAGCGACTCCAACGCGACCAGGTTCTTGGTGCTTTCAAAGGAGGCGGGGCGTGTCGAGGGCAATAAGTGCTCCGTCGTCTTTTCGGTCGCCCACCGCCCCGGCGGCCTTTTCGCCGTGCTGAAGGTATTGTCCGACGCCGCCATCAATATGACCAGGATAGAATCGAGGCCGCACAGATTGGACCCGGGCAGTTATGCGTTCTTTGTCGACTTCGAGGGCTCGGACAGGGACGAAGGGGTGAAGGCGGCCTTGGACGGGATCAGAGAGGGCTGTACCAGTTTCAAGTTTCTCGGTTGCTACAGGGGGTATAAGGGATGAAGATCGTGGTTCTGGGCTGGGGGCGGATGGGGTCATGGCTCGGCCGGGAGCTGGCCGGGGATCACCGGGTGGCATTCTATGACACCGATGGGACGAAGCCGGGCCACGGCCCTGCCATCACCCGCCTCGACAGCCTGCCCGAGGTCCGGAAGGTCGAGCCGGACCTCCTCATCAACGCCGTGACCCTGCAGCACACCGTGACTGCCTTTAAGGAAGTCGCCCCCTACCTGCCGGCCGACTGCATACTTTGTGACGTGGCGTCGATTAAAGGAAAGATCGCCGACTACTATGAAAAAGCGGCGTTTCGGTTTGTCTCGGTGCATCCCATGTTCGGCCCCACGTTCGCCGATATGGACGCGCTCCGTGAGGAGAACGCGGTCATTATCACCGAATCGTGCAGCGAGGGGCGGGACCTCTTCAGGGGGTTCTTCACCCGGCGCCGCGTGCGCGTTTTCGGGTATACCTTCGATGAGCACGACCGGATGATGGCATATTCGCTCACCACTCCCTTTGTCGCGTCCCTCGTCTTTGCCGCCTGCGTCGACGCAAAGGCGCCTCCGGGGACAACCTTCACCCGTCACATGGCGATTGCCCGCAGCCTGCTCACGGAGGACGATCACCTCCTCGCAGAAATACTCTTCAACCCCCATTCCCTCGCCGAACTCGCCAAAATCACCTCACGCCTGGAATTTCTCAAGCACATCATAAAGGCGCAGGACCAGGACGAGGCAAGGGAGTTCTTCAGGCGGCTGAGAGAAAACATTCGCGAGGGGGACAAGCCTTAGAGCCCAAAATCTCTGAGCGAGGCGAGGAAGTCCCTGAACCGGCAGATGCCGTGCTCCAGCTCGGCCACGGCCTTCGTCCCGATAATCGCCCCATCCGCCGCCCTGCACGCGGCGTCGACATCCCGCTTCTCCTGTATGCCGAAGCCCACGTAAACAGGGACGCCCTTTCCCCGGACACGGCCGATCTTCTCCCTTGTCTCTCCATCCAGCTCGAAGCCGCCCCCTGTGGTCCCCCTCTTCGAGACAAAATAGATAAAATCGCGCGCTCCTTTCAGGGCCAACGCAATGTCTTCGAACCGGCTCTCAGGGGTGAGAAACCTGATGATGTTGACGGAGGCGCCTCTCATGCTTTTCTCGAAGAACGGAATCTCGCGCAGCGGCAGGTCGGCGAGGATAAGGCCGCTTACAGGCCCCACCCTGTGGATGAACTGCGACACGCCCCGGCTGTAAACGATGTTCGCATAGGTCATTATGTACATCCGCCCTTTGAATATCGCCCGCGCCTCCCTGAAGCCCGCGATGAAGTCGCCCAGGCGTCCGTGCTTGAGCGCCTCCTGCGATGCCCGCTCAAGCACCTCGCCGTCGGCGACCGGGTCCGAGAAGGGGAAGCCTATCTCGAGAAAGTCAACCCCCAGATCCTGACAGGCCCACACGGCTTCAAGGAAAGTTCCCCTTGAGGGATAGTCGGCAACGAGATAGATCCCGAGCTTACCCATGGTTTGCCCCTGCATTCCTGACAATCTCCATATCCTTGTCGCCCCTTCCCGAGAGATTCACAATCACCGTCTTGCCCTCAAACCGGCCCTTCTCCCTCATGACAAACCCAATGGCATGGGCGCTCTCCAACGCGGGCAGGATACCCTCGATGCGGGCAAGCAGCCGGAAGGCGTCGAGGGCCTCCCCATCGTGACACACCTCATAGCGCGCCCGCCCTTTTTCCTTCAAGTAGCTGTGCTCCGGCCCGACGCCGGGGTAGTCGAGCCCCGCGGAGACAGAGTTTACCTTCCCTATCTGGCCGTCTTCGTCCTGCAGGAGGTAGCTGACAGCGCCGTGGAGGATGCCGGGTCTGCCGCACGTGAGCGTTGCCGCGTGCTCACCCGGCGCGAGTCGTGAGCCGCCCGCTTCGACCCCGATGAGCGCCACGGAGCGGTCACCCAGAAAGCCCCTGAAAATACCGATGGCGTTCGACCCGCCTCCCACACAGGCGATGACATAGTCGGGCAGCCGTCCTGTCGCGATGAGGACCTGTCTTTTCGCCTCTTTTCCAATTACCGACTGGAAATGGGCGACTATGGCCGGAAACGGATGGGGCCCGACCGCGCTCCCGAGCAGATAATGGGTCGTCCTCACGTTCGCGACCCAATCCCTGAGCGCCTCATTGATGGCGCATTTAAGCGTCCCTCCCCCCTTGTCGACCTCTCTCACCCGCGCGCCCAGCATCCTCATGCGCTCGACGTTCACGGCCTGTCTCTCCACGTCGGTCTTCCCCATGTAGACATCGCACTCCATGCCGAAGAGGCTGCATGCCGTTGCCGTTGCCACCCCGTGCTGGCCGGCCCCGGTTTCGGCGATAACCCGGTTCTTGCCCATAGACCTGGCGAGCATAATCTGGCCCAGGGTGTTATTTATCTTGTGGGCACCCGTGTGCAGGAGGTCCTCCCTCTTGAGGTAGATGCTGCAGGAGAGGCGGCTGCTCAAGTTCCGCGCGAAATAGAGCGGAGTGGGCCTGCCCGCGAAATCGGAGAGCAGCGCCGACAGTTCCCTCCGGTACGCCTTGTCCTTCCTGAATGCCTCAAATGCCCGCTCGAGCTCGTCGAGGGCCGGTATCAACATCTCCGGGACAAACTGGCCGCCCCACCGTCCATAGTATCTCTTCATGTCCGAAACCCCCTGGTAGTGTCCTAATTTGATCTGAAATTAGGACACTACCAACCCCCTCACTTTCTTGACGAACCTTTCCATCTTCCCGTAGTCTTTCCTGCCCGGGATTGCCTCTATCGAGCTGACGAGGTCGATACCGAAGGGCCTCATGCGGAGGATATCCGCGACATTAGCCTCATCGACCCCTCCCGCGACAAACGTGCGGTCGAGGGCCTCGCAGCCTTTCAGGAGACTGTGGTCGAAGGGCCGGCCCGAGCCGCCGATGCCTCTTGATGCGCTGTCGAAGAGAAGGAGCCCGTCTCCGGGAACGTTGGGGAGCCTCTCTTTCACCCGGAGCACCCGGATCGCGCTCGTACACGCCGATTCCCGGTAGACCTGCACGAAATCGAGGCCGCAGGAGTCCGCGATCCCCTCTATCTCACGATCATCTTCTTCCACGAAGACGCCGACAGCCAACGCCGCGCCGTCGAGACGCTCTATAATCCGCCTCGCCCTGCCCGGCGTAATCGCCCGTCTGCTCTTTTTATAGAAAACGAAGCCTACGAAATCCACCCCGAGGTCCACGGCCATCCTGCAGTCATCCAGGTTCGTCATCCCGCAAAACTTAATCTTCACCATGAAGCAGCTCCCTGAAGGTCCGGCTAACGTCCTTCGATCTCATCAATGTCTCACCGATAAGAAAAACATTGGCACACCCCAGGCGCTCCATATCCCGTCTCGATTTTATGCCGCTTTCCGCGACCCTCACGGGCGCCTCCAGTCGGCTGAGCAGCCGGGCCGCGGCGTCGAGGTCTATAGCCAGCGTATCGAGGTCTCTCGCGTTGACGCCGAGAATGGGCGCATCCAGCCCTGTGACCTTGTCCAGGTCGGCCGCATCGTGGAGTTCGACGAGGCAGGCGAGACCAAGGTCCCGGGCATAGCCATAAAGGGCTTCAAGCTGCTCGCCGCTCAGGATCCTCGCGATCAGGAGGACCAGGTCCGCCCCTGCCGCATAGGCAAGGTCGATCTGGACGGGGTCGATGATAAAGTCTTTACAAAGGACCGGACACTCCGTCTCTTGCGCCACCTCGGCCAGAAATTGAAGGCTCCCCCCGAAATAGGTCCCGTCGGTTACCACGCTTATGGCCGATGCGTAGCGTGAATAGGCCCGAATCCTCTCGCTGTCGATCTCGCCTATGAATCCCGCCGAAGGCGACCGCCTCTTCAGCTCGGCGATGATATTGACGGGATCATTGCAAGACCAGGGGGATTACGGGCTTTCTTCTCCGTCCGTGAGTACCCCCCTTAAGCGACGCCACTTCCTGCCTCTTTGTCGCCAGTATGCGGGCGATCATGACGCCAGGTCCATCAGCCTCTCGTAGGCCTTTCCGCTGCGGATCGCTTCCCTCGCTAAAAGAAAGGCGGGAACGGGTCTCTCTTCAACGCCCGCGGCCATGAGCGCGAAGGCGGCGTTGATCGCCACCACGTTGACAAGGTCGGGATGGCGGCCGAGGAGCGTCTCTTTCATGATCCGGGCGTTCTTGACCGGCTCGTACCCCCTGATCGCCTCCAGGTCTGCATGGATGCCGAACTCCCGTGGATCGAACTCGAACCGGCGCACCGACGGCCCCTGCTTGTGATAGCAGACCGTCGGCGCCGACAGGCTGATCTCGTCAAGCCCGTCCTCGCTCGAGACGAGCATCACGTTGGGAATACCGAGTATCTCGAGGGCGCCGAGGTAGGTGGACATGGCCTCCTTTCTAAAAATACCGATCATCTGGCAGTCGGGCCTGGCCGGATTGCACAGTGGGCCAAGGAGGTTAAAGACGGTCCGCCTGCCCATCCTCTTCCTCACCCCCGTCACGAATCTCATGGCAGGAAAGAACTTTTGGGCAAAAATAAAAACGAAATTCTTTTCCTTCAGAAAGCGCGACGCGCTTTCCGCGTCCAGGTCTATGGGGATGCGGAGCGCTTCGAGCACGTCCGCCGAGCCGGACCTGGAGCTGACCGCCCTGTTCCCGTGCTTGGCCACAGGCAGGAAGAGGCTGCATACAATGGCCGATGTCGTGGAAATGTTGAAGGTGCCCCTGTTGTCGCCGCCCGTGCCGCAGGTATCGAGAAGCCTGTCGAAGGTATGCGGGAGCCGGACGGCGCCTGCACGCAGTGATTGGGCGGCGCCTGCAATCTCCTCTTTCGTCTCTCCGTTTTCCGCAAGGAGGGTGAGCACTTCCTCGATCTCTGTTTCCTCCATGCGGCCGTCGAGCATCGCGTCAAAGACCTCCCGCGTCTCCTCATACGAAAGGTGGCTGACCGCCCTTAGCTTTTCAATGATTTCCATGACATACCTCCATGAAGGTTTGTATGAACCGCATGCCGTCAGGGGTGGCGTACGATTCGGGATGGAATTGAAGGCCGAAAATCCTCGCTTCCCGATGCTCTATTGCCATGACCTCGCCGTCGCTTCGCGAACGCGCGCAGACATCCGGGTCATGGTCGTCGCATTCCACCACCAGGGAGTGGTACCTCACCGCCTGGAACTGAGACCCTATGCCCGCGAACAGGGTCCCCCCGAAATGTTCCATCGAGTCGACCTTGCCGTGCATGATGCTCCTCGCCCCCCTGATGCGCTTGCCGAAATGCATACCGATGACTTGCATGCCGAGACATACGCCGAGGATCGGGAGACGCCCCTTGAAATAGTCGAGGACCTGGAGGCTCAGGAGAGAGTGGGCCGGGTGGGAGGGGCCGGGCGAGATGACGATGCCCGATAGGGCGAGCGGTTTTACGCAATCGAGGCTGTCGGTGTTTCTGAAAACCCGCACGTCTCCATAGCGCGCCAGGTAATCGTAGATAGTGAACGTGAAAGAGTCGTAGTTGTCGATGAGGGCTATCATGCGAGACCTCCTGATTTCAGGAGCACGAGGAGCTTGTTCATCACCTCGTCGTACTCCCTTTCGGCCACGCTGTCGGAGACGATGCCCGCGCCCGCCTGCAGCCGCACCCTGTCCCCTGCAAATATGGCCGTCCTGATCGTAATTGCCATGTCCACGCTGCCGTCGAAGCCGACATACCCGATGCAGCCGGCATACGGGCCCCTGGCATGCTCTTCCATTTCATCGATTGCCTCGATGGCCCTCACCTTTGGCGCCCCGCTCACGGTGCCCGCGGGAAAGGTCTGCTTCAGTGCCTCGAACACGTCGACCCTATCTGCGAGCATGCCCTCCACCTCAGAGACGAGGTGCGCCACGTGGGAGTAGATTTCAGGCTGCATGAAGCTCTTCACCCGCACCGTCCCCACCTTGCAAATCCTCGACAGGTCATTCCTTGCAAGGTCGACGAGCATCAGGTGCTCGGCCTTTTCTTTTTCGTCCGTGGTCAGCGAGTTTATGACTTCCTGCACGTCGCAGGCGCCGGTGAGCGGCTTCGTGCCCGCGATAGGCTTTAATGTGGCTTCACGCCCCCTTATCTGCAGGTGGATCTCGGGACTCGACCCCACGATGTACGCATCGTTATCTTTAAGGAAGTACAAGTAAGGGGAGGGATTGATCTTCCTCAGATGCCTGTAGAACTGGAAGGGGTCCACATTTTCCGCTTCGAGGAAATCGGAGAGTACGATCTGTATCGCCTCACCCTCCACGATCATATCCCTTGTGCGTTGCACCTTGTCTATGAAGAGCCCCTCTGGGAATGGTCCTCACCAGTGCCGGCTGGCGGGCCGGTTCACGCACCGGAGGCGCAAGGGTCTTTATCTGATCTTCGATCCTGTCGAACTCGCGGGCAATCTCCCGGAAGGCGTCCTCCGCGTCGGACGCGTCCGTGCCCCTCGATATTGCCAGATAGAGTTTGTTCTTGCGGTTGTCATAAACGCAGAATCTTTCGACGAGGTAGAGCGCGCCCAGCACCCCGCTCCCTTTCGAGAGCGGCCCTCTCATGATGCCGCACTCCTCCACGAACTCGAAATTGAGGTATCCCACATAACCCCCGCAAAAGTCCCCAAACTCTTCGTGGGGGGCTGTTTTGACCGGGAGAAGCAGATCGCTCAGGCCCGAGACAGGACCAAGACGCAGACCGTCCCGATACAGGCCGCCCTCCTGAAGGACCAGCTTCCGGCCGCATGGAGCGGCAAGGAAGGAGAACCGGCTGTACGTCTTGTCCTGTTGGGCGCTTTCGAGAAGAATGATCCTTTCAAAGGACAGAAATTTTGCGAGCATGGAGACGGGCGTGTCCATGTCGCCCTCCATCTCTCTATAGACCGTAATCCTGTCGAACTCCTTCCAAAGCCTTTTGAATTCCTTCAGGGGCGGGTACATGGGACCTCCTTAAACGAAAAAAACCGCTTTAAGAACCTGGGCCCTTAAAGCGGCTGCGCATAAAAAAACCGCTTAAGCCCGGGGATCGGCTACCCCGGCGCCTAAGCGGCACACATTTCAGGGGGATAGCCGGCTAGCTACCCCACCACCATATAGACAACATAGAATTTATCTCGCGCGATAATGCGTTCATGGTTAATGAATAACACACCCCTTGCACCCAGTCAAGAAAAACCTGCGCGAGGCCGGGTCTGCCCTGCTCTACATTTTGAACCAGTTCGTCGTCTCGCTCAGCTCGCAGGCTATCTTTGACAGTTCTTCGGACGTGCCCCTCATGTCGCCGGAAGAACCTCGGAGCTGCCTCGTCACCGTCGCGATGTTCTCCATGTTCTTCGTGACTTCGGTCGCGGTAGACGACTGCTCCTCCATGGCGACGGCAATACGGTCGACCATGTCGGCAACCTTTTCCACGTAGGAGACCACGCCGTCCATAGCGGACAGGGTCTCGACCGTCTGACCCGACACCTTGCCGACGGATGCCTTTTGCGCCTGCATGGAGGCGACCGACTTCTTGATATCCTTCTGCATCCTTTCGATCATGCCGGCTATCTCGTTGGCTGCCACCACGGTCTTCTCCGCAAGCTGCCTCACGTTGTCTGCGACGACCGCAAAGCCCCTGCCCTGCTCACCCGCGCGGGCCGCCTCGATTGCGGCGTTCAAGGCAAGCAGGTTCGTCTGGTCCGCGATCTCCTTGATCAAAACGACGATGCTCTGGACCTCTTCCGAGTTCTTGCCGAGGGACTCCACCTCTTTGGCGGACTCGTTGACCGTCTCGACGAACCGGCTAAGCTCGCTGCCGCTTGCGTGGACCACGCCCTTGCCGTCGAGGGCGATCTTCTTCATCGACTTTGCGGCTTCCGAGGTATCGAGGGCGTTCTTGGCCACCTCATCCGTGGTCTGGGACATTTCCACCATGGCGCCTGCCGCCTGCTCCACCTGACCCGCCTGCTCGCCCGAGCCCTCGTCCAGGGACCGGGCCGTGGCGGAAAGCTCCTCGAGCTCGACGCAAGACCGGAAGCGGCAAGCCGTATTTTCCCCACGATCTCTTTCAGGTTCTGCACCATCTTCCCCACTGACGCCTCTACCCTGCCGATCTCGTCATTGGCGGTCGCGGATACGTCGTGGGTAAGGTTGCCGGCTGCGATCTCGTCGGCCACCGAGATGAGCCGGGACAGGGGCTGCGAGATGGAGCGGTAGATCCATGCGCCGAATCCTATCCCGAAGGCGACGGCGATCAGGCCGATGAAGATGACGAGCATCGTGCTGTTCCGCACCATGCTGTTGACCTCGATAATCGACTGCTCCTGGGCGCCTCTGGCTAATGCCATGGTCTTCTTGGCTGCTTCCGCCTGCCGCAGGACGATGGAGCGCAGGCCCTCCATGGTGCTTTGGGCCTTTTCCTTCGTGGCAAGATGGTTGCGGACCTTCGCGACAATGCCGTCGCCGGCAAAGAGCAGCCCCTTCATGGAGCTCGTGCCCGAGAGGGCGTTCGCGAGCATCTTCCGCTCTTCTTTCGCGCCAAGGTCGGCGAGTGCGGCGTCCAGGGACTTCGAGACTTTGTCTATCTTCGCGAACGCATCGGTGAGGGCGGCGGCTATCTGGTCCACCTCTTTGGCGCTCCCTACCATAAAGAGCCGGGTTGCGAGCCCCTCCGTCGACAGGCCCAGGGAGGTCAGCTCGGATGCGCCGTAGAGGACGGACGTGGCCTTGCCCACCTGGGTGAAGATCGTGCCCTGCTCGCCCGTTTCGGCCTCAGACTGCTGGCCGACGGTTCTGGCTTCGTTCTCTATGAGCACGACGGCCATCCTTATGACGGTGAGCATGTCCTTCTTGAGTTCGTCATACTGCTTCCTCACCTCCGGTGTGGCCTTCGCAACAAGGGATGTCCTTAAAGCCACGAGCTTCTCGCCCGTGTCGCCGAGGTCTTTCACGCTTTCGGCGAATTGGCCGCTCTTCTCCTGTCCGCTCTTGAATAGGAGCTGTGCATAGGAACTCGCCGTGATCCCGGCCCCTCTCGCCTTGAGCCCCATCACCTCCAGCGTCTCCTTGTCCGTCACGGTGTCAAGCTCGTGGCACCATACCTGGAGGTCCTTCAACTGAATCGTCATATCCTGGATTGCCCGCAAGCGCTCGGCGATGCTGCTGGTCGCTTTTAGAGATTTTCCATAGGCCGTGGAGCGGGCCGACTGAAGGGACCTCACTTTTTGATCGAGTCCTCTGAGCCTTTCGGAGACGTCCTTCAGCTTCTCCCGGACGTGATTGTTGGCGCCTACCGCCTCTGCCTCTATCTTCAGCCTTTGCGCGGTGACGGTGAAAAGCTGCTGCGCCTCTCCGCTCAATTCACGGTAGGCTTCCATCTTCTTGTCGGAGAGGGCCTCTACCGCACCTTGCGCCTTCTTTACCTGGTCGAGGCTCACTTCAGCCTCCTGCCGGTACGTCTGGAGCTCCGCCGGGCTCACTGCCGAGCCCACCTTTACCAGGTCGGCGGTGGCCGCGTGGATGGCCCTCTGCAACTCCATGCTCCTCGTCTGGAAGGGCGTGCTCTTTTCCGTCAGGTCGTAGAGCTTGCTCTTGACGAACCCCATACCGATCACGCTTGCAAGCACCACCGCGACTATCACGCCGAGCACGGTCACTACGTTCAATGTCAGCTTGGATTTGATGGTCATCCCTCGACTCCTTCAAGAAAGCTTTGCACACCTTGAAGCGACAGGCCCTTTTCCCCGGCACCCTATCGTTCCCGTATAGCATCATTATCGACACATATTTGGAACACTTAAATGGCCGCTTCCCGAAGCTAAGGCCACGCCGGTCGGAATCAGGTCTGAAAAAGAAGAAAGGGGGTTCCTTATGGCGATTCGTCATCACCCGCAAGCGGGTACCCGGCGCGAGCCGGTATCCGGGGGAATTTAATGTTTTTGCGCCCTGACTATATGCCCTATTACGGGAGATATCCGCGCCCGCAGCGCGCTCTCGCTTTCATCGGCGCGAGGTCCCTCCGAGACCGAGACCAGCGTTTCCGCGGCAATCCTGTTCAGCTCCGCCATGTCCTTTGTCCGTATCTCCGATGGGCTTACCAGGCCGAGGCGGCTGAGCGAAAGAAAGACAAAGCCCGTCAGGCAGAAGAATTCCTTGCATGCGGGCAGGGCCGGCTCGTCCCCGAGGTCATGGACCGCGCATTTTCCGTTATCGAGAAAGGCGCAGGGCCTCGCCCCGGCGGTTATCCAGGCGAGGGGCTCGTAGTTCCTCCCCCGGGGCAGGTCGGCCGCGCGCCTTCTTCCCAGGACCCTGTTCTTTCGCTTCGGGAAAAAGACGACGTTCTGCCCATGCTCCTTCACGACGAAATGAGGAGGGATCATCCTCACGTACCGCTCCTCCTCGCCGAACAGGAGCCGCCCCAGGAACTCCGCTTCCCGGAGACCTTTTTCCTCGAGGAACCGGCGGATGGCCCGGAGCTTCCACGGCCCTATGCAGACGCCGTGCACCACGGGCTCGTGACTGAAGTAGCAACAATAGGCCGGACAGGGCACAATACAAGACCCTCCCCGGGCTCTCCCGCCGCATGCGGCTTTCCCCAGGCGTTCCACGCCTGCCCTGATCCTGTCGATCCTGCGGTAGTTCGCATCGAGCCGGGCCGCCTCTTCCAAATCCGCCAGCGCCCGGCCATCCTCTCCCGAGCGGCGCCATACCGCGCTCCTCCGGTAATAGTAGTCGGCTTCGGCGGGGCAGAGCTGTATGGCCCTGGTCGTCTCCTTCAGCGCCCGGTCGAGGTCGCCCTTTGCCATGAATGCAAGCCCGAAGTGGCAGCGAGTATAGGGCTGTTCATCGAGGCAGAGGGCCTCCTCGAAGAACCGGACGGCTTCGTCGAATCTGCCCTCTTCGTGGAGCGCCGCCCCCATGCTGTGGCAGTATTTCTCCGCCATAGCCCGGTCAAGCACGCCTTGAAGTCGAGAGGTCCTGCGCATCAATTTGCCCTTCTTTGAAAACTGCCCTTGATGCGGCTTTTCTGAGCGCGTCCGCAATCTCTTACCATATTGGACCGGGTAAGGACAATAGGTCAAGGAGCAGCCGCCGAGGCGCCCTTGACTTTCTCCGGGGGATCGGAATAAGCTTTGCCCATGAAAGACCTGTCGCTCGGTATGTTCGATTCGGGCATCGGCGGCCTGACCGTGCTCAAGGAGGTGAGGAAGCTCCTGCCCCATGAGCATATCATCTATCTCGGCGACACGGCGCGGGTCCCTTACGGCAACAGGTCAGCCGAGACGGTTACCCGCTATTCCCTGGAGAACACGCGATTTCTCCTGGGGAAGGGCATCAAGATGCTGATCGTCGCCTGCAACACCTCGAGCGCCATAGCCCTCCCGGCTTTGAAGAAGAGACTCTCTATCCCCGTCATCGGCGTCATCGAGCCGCCTGCGAGAGAAGCGGTGAAGAGGACCCGAAACAAGCGGATCGGGGTGATAGGCACCAGGGCGACTATAGGGAGCCGGGCCTACGAGAAGGCCATAAAGAAACTCGACCCGTCCGTCGAGGTGATCTCTCAGGCATGCCCCCTTTTTGTGCCTGTCGTCGAAGAGGGGCTGGAACAGGACGCGGTCGCCGTGCTCCTCGTGGAAAAATATCTCGCCGAGATGAGGGATTCGGCGATAGATGTCCTCGTCATGGGCTGCACCCATTACCCGATCCTGGAGCCGCGGATCCGTGAATTGCTCGGCGACGATGTCTACATCGTCAATTCAGGCAGAGAGACCGCGGCCGAGGTCCGGAAGGTACTTCAGATGCATGGCTTCAGTCAAAATTCAGGCAAGGGCGGGTCTGACTATTTTGTGACCGATGCCCCTGACAAGCTGTCCGGCCTGGGGAGCCGCGTGCTCGGTGAGCCCCTCAGGAGGGTCAAGCTCGTCAGGCTCGAGTCGCCGCTGCCTCCGTCCCCCCCATGATCGCCGATGTCGCGCTCCCCCTGCCCATAGACAAGGTATTTTCCTACGCGGTTCCCGGCGTGCTGGTCCCGTTCACACGGCCGTTCCTGCGGGTCAGGGTCCCTTTCCGCACACACTCGCTTGTCGGTTTCGTGCTGCGCGTCGAGGATGGGCCGGAAGAGGGCCTGAAACCCATCCAGGACCTCGTCGATTGCGTCCCCCTTATCGACGATGCCTGTTTCGAGTTGTGCACCTGGGCATCGGCCTACTATGCGGCCCCCGTCGGCCTGGTGCTCAAATACGCGCTTTCCCTGACCACAAAAACGGAAAAATACCGCGTGGTGAAGACCGCGGACCCGTCTTGCGCCCACCTGAACGACCTCACGCTGAAGAAGGCGTCCGCCCTCACCGGCAGGGTGCGGGTCCTCGACTACCTCAACCGGTCGCTCGTGGAGCTTACCGATATCTTTACGGGGCAGAGATTGGAAAACAGCAAGCAGCCCGGCCGTCCGGCCGCGCACCGGGCCACCCTGTTCCTCGGGGGGGTGAGGGAACGCCTCGCCTTCTATACCGCCCTCATCTCGGAAGAGCTTCGCCACGGGCGCAGCGTGTTGATGCTTCTCCCCGATTACCAGATCTCGGGCGCCTTCTTCTCCCGTTCCCTCACGGAAAGCTTTCCCGGCGCGGTCTTCTGGTATGGCAGCTCTCTATCCGAGAAGAAGAAGGCGGAAACATACTTCAGGGCGAGGGCCGAAGCGGGGCGCCTGGTGCTGGGGAATAAGAGCTGCGTCTTTCTTCCCCTTTTCGATAACGGTCTCGTCATCATCGAAAGACCCGAAGAAGACGGGTACGTCAACGAAGAGGCCTTCAGGTTCAACGCGGTGCGCCTGGCAGTCAGGAGGGCCGAGATCGAGGGGGCAAGGGTCGTCCTCGGGAGCGCCGCCCCCCCGCTGGAGGTCATGAAATGGGCGGCAGAGGGCGCACTCGATGTCGTGGAAGGCCCGCCCATTGAAAGGCCCGCCGTCGTATCGATGAGGGGTGACAAGAACGGGGGGCGCCATTCGTTCGTGCCCGATGCAATGACATCCGCTATCAGGGCGGTCCTGGACCTGGCCGGAACGGTCGTGATCCATACGCCGCGAAGGTCCTATGCGGCGGGCCTTTCCTGCGCCGAGTGCGGCCGGTCGCTCACTTGCCCGGCCTGCGGCGCAGCCGGCCTCAATTACTATAAAGCAGGGGAGACGCTGGCCTGCGGCAGTTGCAAGGGCCTCTTCCCTTATGAAGAGCGGTGTCCCCTTTGCGGCTCCGAATCCATCATGTTCTTCGAGGTGGGCGCCGAGTACCTGGAGGCGCGGATGAAGGAGGCTTTTCCCGAGACGCCGGTCGTCAGGGTCACCGGCGAGACGGAGAGGCTTACGGGCCTCCGGTCAAAAGATCCGGGTACGGGGAGGATTGTCGTGGGAACCAATATCCTCTCGAAGCTCTACGGGCTTGACGCGAGCCGGCTCATACTCTACGGGTGGGAAGACCTGCCCAGGATGGGCGGATACAGGTCGAGAGAGAAGATGTTCCAGGTGCTCACGAACCTGATCGACGCACTTTCGCCGCACGAGCTTCTCCTCTACACCCGGGGCGAGACCCTCGACCTGTCGCCCTTTCTCTCTCACCGGCAGTTCTATGACGACGAGCTGGCGCGGAGACGGGCCGCCGAATTCCCCCCTTATGTCCGGCTCGTCTCCATAAACGTCTTGAAAAGGAGCCGGCAGGCAGGCGAGAAGGTCGTCGACGCGATCGAAAAGCTGACGCAGGACGCCGGCCTGGACCACCAGATGCTTGGCCCGATCCGGGTAAAGGGGCGGTATGGCTGGAGGGTGATCCTCAAAGGGGAAGGGGAGGCCTTACCTGCGCTCCTCGCGTCGCTCTACCGGCTGCCGGGCGTGCATATCGAAGCCGACCCCCTCAACGTTTGATACCGAGTCACCTTCTTCGCCCCATCTTCGTTGTCTCCTCTTCGCTCTCCTCGACGTACTAACTTGTACGCCTTCGTCGGCTCCTCGTCGCCGCCTCGATGGACCTTCGAATGTAACTCGGTACCCGCCCTATTTTTTCTTTGCTTTTTCGCTCCGGTGAATTACAATAAAAGAGACGCCATGCGCATCCTGATCAACTGGCTCATCACGACCGTCGCCATCCTGATTGCCGGCTACCTTTTGCCCGGCGTCACCGTGCGCACCTTCGGCGCCGCTCTCGTTACCGCCCTCGTCCTCGGGCTCATCAACGCCATCATCAGACCGATCCTCGTGGTGCTCACCCTTCCTCTCACGATCCTCACCCTCGGGCTATTCATCTTCGTGCTCAATGCGCTCCTCGTCCTGTTGACAAGCGCCATCGTGCCCGGTTTCGACGTGAGAAACTTCTGGTGGGCGCTTCTTTTCAGCCTCGTATTCTCTCTCGTGAGCTTCGTCCTCCATCGCATAACCCCCGTCTGATACGTAAGTCGCTTATCTTCGCGACAATTCCTTAAGCCCCCTCACGACCCAGGCTGATCGCCGGGTGGACATGTCGGCTCCCGACTGAAGTCGTCGGTATTCTTTACAAATCCCGTATTCCGTACAGATCCGTCTCCTGAAAAGAAGTGGGGGCCTGTTCTCTTTCGCGGGCCGCCGGTTCTTTCTTGCCGCATGAGGAGACGGCCTTTCGAAAACCCGTCGGTTTTGTTTACATGCGCGTGCATTATTTTACGCAGCTAAATGCGTCTTTCAGGCTCTGGAGTAGCACATCTGGCGCTGGTACGTCACTTGCATTAGATCAAGTTACACCAGGAAGAGGAGGAGCCATGAACGATCGCACGGCGCGACATGTGGTAAACATCCTCATGGAATCACCTTTTTATCTCGACCTCACCTTGGAGGAAAGGCGTCGGCTCATCGCAGACCTCGTCACCATGTACCCTCTTGTCTCCGACAACACGCCGGAAGGGGAATCCACGCCGAAGCCGGACGCGAGCGCGGAATAACGCCCCACTCGCTCGCTATTTCTCTTGACGCCCGCCGATTTTCGTCTTATCTACTATATGGGCATTCGATATTCTTTTTTTGAAAAAGACAGCGGCCGCTTAAGGCCGGATGAGGCCGCCGCGTCGACGTGCAACCACTCGCAAAGGGGGAGGCCGTGTATCATGACCATTCGTCCGTAAGATCTTCTTCGGTGAAAGATCCGATTGCCGTCGCGCTTCTTTTCGTGAGCCTGCTTGTGGGCCCGGGAGTCCATCAGGGATATGGGGCGTCGCCGGATTTGGCGACGGCAATAGTGGACGTGGCGAAGAAAAACATCCCCGCAGTGGCCCATATCGAGGTGACCGAGCGTAAAGAGGTGGCGAACCCGCTGCTGCCTTTCGAAAAGAACCCCTTTTTCCGCCATTTTTTCGGCAACCGAAAGATGCCGAAGAAATACCGGGAAGAGGTGAAGGGGCTCGGGTCGGGCATGATCATGGACAGCCATGGTAATATTTTGACGAGCTATCACGTCGTGGGGGGCGCCACAAAGATAGACGTCCAGCTTTCGAGCGGCAGCAGGTATCCGGCCACGCTCGTGGGAGGTGATCCGAAAACCGACGTGGCGGTGATCCACATCAGTGCGGCCGAGGCTTTGCCGGCCGTTACCTTCGGTGATTCGGACAAACTGGAGGTGGGTGAGTGGGTGGTTGCCATCGGTCATCCCCGGGGTCTCGACCAGACGGTGACGCAGGGCATCATCAGCGCCAAGCACAGGCGGGGCATCCTGGACCCTACCAGCTATCAGGATTTTCTGCAAACCGACGCACCCATCAACCCCGGCAACAGCGGCGGGCCGTTACTCAACCTGAAGGGACAGGTGGTGGGCCTCAATACGGCCATTGCGACGGAGTCGGGCGGCTCGGAAGGCATAGGGTTTGCCGTGCCGAGCAATATCGCGCTCCACATAGGAAAGACGCTGATCGCTCACGGCAAGGTGGAGCGGGCCTGGATCGGGGTAACCATGGAGGACCTGACGCCGACGAAAGCCAAGTCTCTCGGTCTGAGGGCGCGAAAGGGGCAATCGTTGTCGCGACGCTCAAGGGAGCGCCGGCGGACAGGGCGGGCATCCAAAAGGGGGACGTTATTGTCGCCTATCAGGAAAAACCTGTGCCCGATGCGGGAGCGCTCCAGAATGCGGTCGCCGTGACGCCGACCGGCACCCGGGTGAAGGTGACGGTGCTGAGAGGTGGAAAGCGGCAGGACCTTATTGTTGCCGTGGGGGACGCGAAGGACGCGGCAAAGGCGCTCTCCGCGTCGGCTACTGCAGCGGCTGGGCGGCTCATTCCGCGACCTCACGGCGGTCGAGGCGGAAAAGCTGGGCCTGGACGAGAAGGCGGGGGTCGTGATCACCTCGGTCGAGCCGAAAGGCCCGTTGGGCCGGGCGGGTTTTGAGCAAGGAGACATTATCTTGCAGATCAACGGCCAACAGGTGAGCAACACGGGCAACTTATCAGAGCTTGTCGCCATGCTCCCTTCCGGCGAGCAGATAAGCGTCCTCGCCGCCGATCCGAAGAAGGACGTGGCGGGGACGGTGAAGGTGACGGTGAGGTAGTCGAAAAGGCAGGCCCACGCGCCTTTTTGCGGACCGCGCGGCGGATTGACATTGCCGCGCATGCCCACTATATTGACCGTATATGCTCCTCGAACGCATTGAATCTGAAGGCCTTTCCCATTATTCTTACCTGATCGGCGCTGGTGATGCCGCGGCCGTCATCGACCCGAGAAGGGATTGCCTGGTCTACGCGGAAAAGGCTGCCCGAAAGAATATGCGCATCACGCATATCTTCGAGACCCACAGGAATGAAGACTATCTGAGCGGGTCCGTCGAGCTTGCGTCGATTACCGGGGCCGAGGTGTGGCACGCGGACAGCCAATGGGATTACCGATACGGCAGACCCGGCCGGGACGGACAGGAGTGGCGGGTAGGCGGTCTTGTTGTGAAAGCTCTGCTCTCCCCCGGGCATACGCCGGGCATGATGAGCTACCTGCTCCATGATGAAGAGGGCGCGCCCTGGGTCGTCTTCACGGGCGATGCGCTCTTTGCGGGCGAGGTCGGACGGGTTGACTTTATGGGCAGCGACAGACTCGATGAGATGGCGGCGCTGCTCTACGGCACGCTCTTCGAGAGGCTGCTGCCCCTGGGTGACGGGGTGATCGTCTGCCCTGCCCATGGTTCGGGCTCGGTCTGCGGCTCGCATATAAGCACGAGGGTCTGGACGACGATCGGCCTGGAGCGCTGCCACAACCCGAAGCTCCAGCTCTGCGAGCCCTTCCGGTTCATCGCCGCGACCGCCAGAGATCATGAAAAAGCGCCCTATTTTGCTCGTATGGAACAGTTGAACCTGGTGGGGGCGCCCCCTTTGGGGGCGATGCCCGTGCTCACCCCCTTGAGCCCTGTTGAGTTCAAAGAGAAGATGGCTGACGCGATAGTCGTCGACACGAGGAGCCCGGAAGGCTTTGCGGCGAGCCACGTGTCAGGCGCCCTCTCCATATGGCTCGGCGGCCTGCCCGAGTTCGCGGGATGGTTCCTCCCTTACGACAAGCCCCTCCTTTTGGTCGTGGACGAGGGGGAGGAGGAGAAGGCGGTCCGCGCCCTCGCAAGAATAGGATACGATGCGATCGCCGGGAGGCTTTCCGGCGGTATGCTGGGCTGGCTCAAAACGGAGAAAGGGGCCGCCGCCACGGGGGTGGTCACCGTGACCGAGATGCGCCTCCTTCTCGACTCGGGCAGCCCGGCGTGGCTCCTCGACGTGCGCAGCGATGAAGAGCAGGAGCTGGACGGGCGCGTCGACGGCAGCCACCATGTCCACATCACCCAACTGCCTCGCCACGTGGATGAGATACCGCGGTCGGGTGCGGTCTATGTCTTCTGCGCGACGGGATTCCGCGCGACGATCGCGGCGAGCTACCTGCAGCGTGCGGGCTGGGACAACGTGAAGGTCATTCTAGGCGGCCCGCCTTTCACACAGGCGGCCGCTTCCCGCGCATCGCTGGGGTAAGCTCATATGCTGATCCACCGCCGATCGAGGGCGTAGTAGAGAAGCAGTCCGGCCAGATAAGCCACCCCCATATTCCACATTGCGATCCCGCCGGTGACAAGGACCACAAAGAGGTTATCCCTCTTTAGCCTGATGTCCTTCACGACAAGGGCCAGCTCGACACCGGCAAAGAAGAGGATCACGCCGAGGATCGATTGCGGGAAGACCTGGAGTATGAGCGATATGGAATCGCTCAGGAAAAGCCCCGCGAAAAGGACGAGCAGGCCGACTATCACGACGGCGCCCCCCGTCCTTGCACCGAAGCGCATATGTCCCGCCATGCCGCCCGCGCCGTGACAGACGGGAATGCCGCCGATGCAGGGGCTGATCAGATTCATGACGCCGTGATCTATGCTGATTGTCCTGGCCGTCACCGGTCTGTCCGGAAAGTGCTGGTTGTTCTCCGCTACGGTCCCGATGATGGCGTTGCCGAGGGTGAGCGGCGCCTGGGGCAGCCCCAGCACGACGCACCCGACCATCAGGTCGTTCCAGGAGATCCGCGGAACCCCGATCTCCGGCAGCCGAAACCGCATCGAAACGTAGGCCAGGTCCCCGAGCAACGCGGGCTTTTGGATGAATGCAACGATGATCCCGTAAGCGAGCAGGAGCAGCATCGCCGGATAGCGCTTGCTGTTGAGGAAAACGAGGGTGAGGATCGCGCCCCCGACGGCATAGAGGGGTTGCGCCCTCATCATGTTGAGTCCCTCCACCATGAAACTGAGACCCAGCCCGAGCATGATGCCCCGCACCACCGGCTTTGTCGTGATCCGCTGAATCCACGTGACCGCCCCGGTGAGGCCCATCAGAAGCCAGAAAACCCCCGTGAAAATCCCCGAGGCCCAGATCATCCCATGGGTAATGGTGCCCGCGTGAGCGATGGCCATGCCCCCGATTGCCTTCATGGGCTGAATGGGGACGGGTGTCCTGAAATAGAGCCCGACGAATATCTTAAAGAGGCCGAACGCGACGAGAATGCCGAGAGGGTCCATTTTGTTGAGGGTGATGTACCCTACCACGAAAGGGATCAGCGTGCCCAGGTCGCCAAAAGCGCCCGCAAATTCCATCCTGTTGTACTCGTTGCCCCACAGCCGCACGGTTCACCCCTACCGTAAGACCCGAAATAGTATGACAAACCGCCTGCCGAAAGTCTACAGTTATTGCACGTCCCCTTCGCAACGCTGACCCTTCCACCCTCTTCTCTTCCACGGCCTCCGGTCGCAAGCGAAGGAACCGGTCGAGCCCTAAAAAGAGAGGCGGTTAAAGGGGGGATCAGGCCCGATAATTGCGGTGATTCCGCGCGTATGGTATAAAAGAATGATGATGGCGGAGAGGCGATCTCTCTCATTTCTCGTGCTGTTCCTCGTGTGGGTCGCCCTGCTCCCGGCGTGTACCCTCGCCGACACCCCGCGCCGGTCGCTTTCCGAGCTGAGAACGGCGCTTTTGGACCACGACGCCGAGCGGGCTTTCCGGTATATCGATACGGACAGCGTGGTGGAATGCCTGGTGAGGGATATTCTCCTGAAATATGAGAAAAAGGCGGATAGCCCTCTCGAAGCGCTCGGCGTCATGGCGGGCCGGCAGGCAGCCTCGGCAATGATGCCGGGGATCAAGGACCTCGCCCGACGGCAGCTCAAGGAGGCGATCACCTCGTCCGACCAGGCGGGCTATTTTCAGGACATCAGGAGGTCGAGTGTCTGGTACCTGACTATCGACGTGGAAGGAGATACCGCCCTGGTGGCGCCCAGGGGCAAATCGGACATAAGGTTCAGAATGGCGAGGACGGACGCGGGGCGGTGGCGGATCGTCGAGATCATCCGTAAGTGAGTGAACAAGCGTTCTCAGCGCCGCAGGTCCAACGAGGAGGATAAACCATGATCATCGGCGAGATCGAGAGGGGTGAAACCGAGGTACTGAGGATCAGCACCGAGGAATATAAGGGACGGAAGTACATCGATCTGAGGATCTATTTCGAGAACGACGAAGGGGAGTGGAAGCCGACCAAGAAGGGCGTCACGATCCAGCCCGAGCGGCTCGACGCCTTCATGGAGCTGATCAGAAAGGCCGGGGAGAACATATAATTGGGGTTCAGCACCCCCTCCATGAGCAAAGCTCATGGAGCCTCCCCGCTCAGCGCTTCGCATGCGCTCGCTTTTGCAATTATTGGGGTTCAGCACCCCCTCCAGCGGCAAAGCCGCGTGGAGCCTCCCCGCTCAACCTCGCTTCGCTCGTTCGCCGTTGGCTCAGCGTCCCCTCCTTAAGAACTGCGAAGGGGTCTTCGGCGCAAAACATTAGGTGGTGACGTGGACGAATGCCTGTTCTGCCAGATTATTGAGAAAAAAAGGGCCGCTGAGGTCGTCTACGAGGACGAGACCCTCGTCGTCTTCAAGGACGCGTATCCCCATGCCCCCGTCCATCTGCTCATCGTGCCGAGAAAACATATCAGGAGCATCAACGACCTCACCCCCGAGGACAGGGAGATCGTGGCCGAGATGCTTATGAAGGCCCCTGAAATGGCAAGGAAGATGTCCGTGGCCCGGTCAGGCTACAGGCTGCTCTTCAATGTGGAGCGGGGGGCGGGCCAGGTGATCTTCCATCTGCATCTGCACCTGACGGGCGGCTGGCGCTAGAGGCGCCCGGGTCCTGCCGTCTACCCGGACGGCCTCGAGAGGTTTCTTACCCGGATGGCTGCCGGCAAAGGAAATATGGCCCCTCGGATGCCAGTCCTGGGTGGCGGCTTATCATGGCGAGGGAAAGATCGCTCGCCGATTTGATCCGCCACGTGCGGATTACCTGGGGCAGATAAGGACGGTCGTGAAGGCGCCGGCAACGAGGCCGAGCACCGTGACGGGGTCGATGCTCGGGGGCATGGGTGATAGTGTAGCATATTTCCCTTTCGGACGTCCCCACCGCCCCATTGAAACCTTGTTATTGAAATAATAAAGCAGACATGCTAAAATGTACCGTTGAAAAGTGGGTTTACCCCGCTTTTTTAATTTTGGGGCGTGCTTGGACGCTGATACCGCAGCAGAGATCGTCGAGCAGATAACTCGCACCGTTGAGCCTATTCTTCAGGAATCAGCGCTCGAGCTTGTAGATATTGAATTGCAGCCATCGGGGAAACGGTGGCTCTTGAGGGTCTACATAGATAAGGAGGGCGGGGTGAGCATAGCCGATTGCGAGCGGGCCAGCAAAGAGATGAGCCGGCACCTCGATGTGGAAGATGTAATAGACCACCCCTACGTCCTGGAAGTCTCCTCCCCGGGGTTGACAAGACGGCTCAGGAAAAAGGCCGATTTCGAGCGCAGTAAGGGGCGCATGTGCCGGATCGTCACCAGGTCGGAGGTTGACGGGAAGAATGAATTCAGAGGTGAGATCATCCGCGTGACGGAAGATGAGGTGGAAGTCCGGGAGGAGAGGGGTACCCACACGATCCCGTTGTCCGTCATCACGAAAGCAAATCTCGAGTTTGAGCTATAAGGGGAGCGCCATGTATTTTGATTTAAATTATGTGATCGAACAGGTAGGGAAGGAAAAAGGGATTCCCAAAGAGATCATCATAGAAGCACTCGAAGAAGCCGTGCTCTCGGCGTCCAAGAAGAAATTCGGAAGCCACCTGGACCTGGAAGCCAAATACAATGCAGAAGTGGGGGAGATAGAGATTTTCCGGTTTAAGACGGTGGTGGAAGACGTCGAGGACCCCGATATGGAGATAGCCATCGAGGAGGCAAAAGAGCAGGACCCCGAATGCATCGTGGGGGACAGCATAGGCATCAAGATGGATACGTCTACCCTCGGGAGGATCGCCGCACAGACAGCCAAGCAGGTCATCATGCAGAAGGTGCGGAACGCGGAGAGCGACGTCATTTACAACGAATACAAGGACAAAAAGGGCGAGATCGTCACCGGTGTGATCCAGAGGGTCGAGAAGAACCACTACGTGGTCAACCTGGGAAAGACGGAAGCCGTCCTTTCTTTCAAGGAAGTGCTGCCGAACGAGTCATTCAAGCGGAGAGACAGGGTGAAGGGATACATCCTCGAAGTGGAGAAGACACAGAGGGGATGTACGATCCTTTTGTCCAGGAGCCATCCCGGTTTCCTCGTGAAGCTCTTCGAGCTCGAGGTGCCGGAGATCCAGGAAGGGATCATCAAGGTAGTCGGCGCGGCGCGGGAGCCCGGCGAAAGGGCAAAGATAGCGGTCTACAGCCAGGACCCGAGCATCGACCCCATAGGCGCCTGCGTGGGCGTGAAAGGTTCCCGGGTCCAGGCCGTGGTGCAGGAGCTGAAAGGGGAAAAGATCGACATCATCCCATGGATCAAAGATGCGGCAAAATTCGTCTGCAACGCCCTCGCGCCCGCGCGGGTTTCCAAGGTGTACATAAATGAGGAAGAGCACTCCATGGAGATTATCGTCCATGACGACCAGCTTTCCCTCGCAATCGGAAGGAAAGGCCAGAACGTAAGGCTCGCCTCCCGGCTCACAGGCTGGAAAACCGATATAAAGAGCGAAACGGAGGTTGAAAAAACATCGCGCAAGGTAATCGACGACCTGGTTGAGCGGCTGCAGATCAACGAGATCCTTGCCCGTATACTGTTCGACGAGTACCTGAGGGACATGTCGGATATCACCCGGCTCACCCCGGAAGAATTGAACAAGATCACGAGCATCTCTGTCGAGGACTGCACGAGGATCATCGAGCGCGCCAAGAAGGCCGCTGAAACAGCCGCCGAGGAGCAGGAGGCCGCTGAAACAGCCGCCGAGACGGATGAGTCGGGCGACGCGGCTGCGGCGGGAGCCGCCATGGAGGCGACGGAAACTGAAGGCCGCATGCAGGAAAAGAGTCAGTAAGGAAGGAAGGGCAGCGCAAGGATCGGTGGCCGCCTCGCCTTCGTCTGCAAAAGGATGTTTCGGACGCGGTCGATGCGGTGCGTATGGAAAAACGAGGGAGGTCTGAGCATGACGAAGATCAAGATAACAACCCTTACGGATAAGATCAAGGATGAGGAGATCTTATCCAAGCTGAAGAGCATAGGGGTTAAAATAAAAGACAAGGAAAAAGAGAGGGAAGAACAAACCCTTTCAGAGACAACGAAGTCAACGGCAACAGGTGAGACCATCATAGAAAAGCGGGTGGCTTCCACCATTATCAGGAGGAGGGTCCAGGCGCCGCCCGTCGCAGAGGTGGTGCAGGATATCAAGGCGGAGCCGAAAAAGCCTGTGCTGGGAGTCGCGGAGGCTGCACAGAAAGAAGCACCGGCGAAGAAAATTAAAGAAGAGCCCGCCAAAACAGCGGGAGAGCCGGTCATCGATCTCGTCAAAACGGAGAAACGGGCAGCGAAATCAGCCGGCCGGCCCAAGATCGAAATGACCGAGCGGGTCGATGCGCAGGAAAAGGCGGAAGCGGCTGAGGCCCTGGAAAAAGAAACGGCCCCCGCGGCCGAAGAGATGGTGAAGACGGATATCGACAGCATCGGCGAAGAAAAGAAGCAGGAGATCACCAGGGCCCTTGAAGAAGTCTACAAGCAGGACCTCAACAAGGAATTTGCGCTGGTCGAAGATGAAGGGACCGAGGAAGAGCGGAAAAAGAAAAAGGCGGAGCGTCTCCTCAAGAAGATAGAAGAGGAAGAGATCGAAGAAGCGAAGCTGAAGGGCAAGGGGGTAGGCAAGAGAAAAGTCGTCATCAAGGAAGAAGACCTCTATGCGTTCCGCCGGCAGAAGGGCAAGACCCTCCCTTTCAGGAACAGAAAGGATAGAAGAGAGGACAGGGCGGAAGAAACGCTGAAGGCCGAGGCGAAACCCGCGAGGAAGGTCGTCAGGATCTCGGATACGATACAGGTCGGCGAGCTCGCAAAGAGATTGAGCGTGAAGGCCTCCGACGTGATAGCGAAGCTGGTCCGCCTCGGAGTGATGAGCAACGTCAACCAGACAATCGATTATGATATGGCCAGCCTGGTGGCGGCAGGGGCCGGTTTTGACGTCGAGCGGATCTTCTCCGTCGAGGAAGCCTTCATGACGAGGGACGAGGAGCAGCAGGCAGAGGCCAGGGAAAACCTCAAGCCGAGGTCGCCGGTGGTGACCATTATGGGCCACGTGGACCACGGCAAGACACTCCTCCTGGACACGATAAGGCATACGAACGTCGCAGAAAGGGAGGCAGGAGGCATTACCCAGCATATCGGCGCGTATATCGCCAAGGTGGAGAAAAAGGAGATCACCTTCGTCGATACGCCCGGCCATGAGGCCTTCACCGCGATGAGGGCGAGGGGCGCCCTCGTGACCGATATCGTCGTGCTCGTCGTAGCCGCGGATGACGGGGTGATGCCCCAGACAAGGGAGGCCATAGACCACGCAAAAGCCGCGGGTGTGCCGATCATTGTCGCCATCAATAAGATCGACAAGGCAAACGCAAACCCCGATAAGGTGATGAAGGAGCTGACCGAGCTTGGTCTTCAGCCCGAAGAGTGGGGCGGAACAACGCTGACCGCGAAGATATCGGCGAAAAAGAAGCAAGGGATAGCGGAGCTTCTGGAGCTGATCCTTTTACAGGCCGAGCTTTTGGAGCTGAAGGCAAACCCGGACAAACTGGCGAAGGGGATCATTATCGAGTCCGGGCTGGATAAAGGCCACGGCCCCTTCGGCACGGTGATCATCCAGGAAGGGACGCTGAAGATCCAGGACCCCTTCGTGGCGGGCGCCGCCTTCGGCAGGGTCAGGGCACTCGTCGACGATAAGGGTAAGAGGATAAGTAAGGCCCCGCCGTCGATCCCCGTAATGGTTGTCGGCTTCTCGGACGTACCAAAAGCAGGCGACCCGTTCATCGCCACGACGGAGGAGAGGTACGCCAGGGAGCTTTCCCGGTTCAGACAGGAAAAGATAAGGGAACAGGAGCAGGCCAAGAATTCGCGGATCACCCTGGATGAGCTCTACGCGAGAATGGGCCAGACCGCACGACTCACCTTGAACGTGGTGTTTAAGGGCGATGCGAGAGGGACCCTGGACGCCATAAGCGAAGCGCTCAAGAAGCTTTCCACCGAAGCCGTCGAAATGAATATCATCCACAGCGGTGTCGGCACCATCACCGAAACGGACGTGAATCTCGCGATGGCGTCCGGCGCGATCATTATCGGTTTTAACGCGAAGCCGATAGCAAAGGCGCAGGCCCTTGCGGAGCAGGAGAAGGTGGATATCAGGACCTATTCCGTGATCTACGACATGATCGATGACGTGAAGAAAGCCATGGAAGGCCTCCTCGCGCCGCGCATCGTGGAGGTGCGGATCGGGGCCGTCGAGGTGAGAAAAACCTTCAGCGTCTCCAAGATAGGCACGATTGCCGGCTGCTACGTCGTGGAAGGAAAAGTCACACGCGGCGCCACGGCAAAGGTGGTGAGGAAGGGAGAGATCATGTTCAGCGGCAAGCTTGCCTCCCTGAAACGTTTCAAGGATGACGTGAAAGAGGTGACCGCCGGTTATGAGTGCGGTATCTCGCTTGAAGGATTCAACAACATGGAGGAAGGCGACAGGATAGAGTTTTACGTCGAGGAGCAGGAAAAACAGACGCTCTAGGACACACAGATGGTAGTAGGTCTTGCGCGACTGGTGATTTTCCTGCCGGAAAATCACTCCTTAAAAGAGAAAAGGCAGGCCATAACAAAAATAGTCGAAAGGACGAAGGGGCGGTTCAACATATCGATTATGGAGATAGACCAGACGAACCTCTGGCAGAAGGCGACGGTAGGTTTCGCCGTGATCGGCGTGAAACAGGACCACGTCAATTCGACCATAGAGAACGTCTCGCGCTTTATTGAATCCATGTATATAGGAAAGGTCATCGGGTCCAGAACCGAAATTATGGTGATAGGAGATGAGATATAGACGTTTTCGGTTGCAGGACCAGCTCCGCGAGGAGATCTCATCCATTATACGGCAGGAGATCAAGGACCCCGGCATTGGTTTTCTCACGGTACTCGACGTGAAACTGACGGAAGACCTGAGACACGCAAAGGTACTCTATTCCGTCTACGGGAGTGAGGAAGAGAAAGAAAAGACAACGGAGGCCCTCAGGCGGGCCAGGGGTTACATCAAACACCTGCTCGGGAGCAGGGTGCAGTTGAGATTTACGCCGGAACTCACCTTTATCTTCGACACGGAGCAGGAAAAACGCGCCCGCATAGACGAGCTTTTGGAAAAGGTGAGATCTGAGAAGGTAGGGGATGTTCCAGAGGATTAGGGAGACCATAGACAAAGGCCGGAAATTCCTCGTGACCACCCACATCGACCCTGATGGAGACGCGGTGGGCTCGGCCTTTGCCGCGTGTTTCGCCCTCACCGGCCTGGGAAAAGATGCGGCCGTCTATCTGCACGACTCCATCCCCTACAGGTATGAGTTCCTTCCGCGGCCTGCCGCCGTACTTCACGAGATCCCCGAAAACGGGTACGACGCGGTAATCGTCGTCGATTGCGGCGACCTCTCCAGGGTAGGCGACGGCCATGCATCGCTGAAGCAAAAGGGCTTTCTCGTCAGCATCGATCATCACACGGCCGGCCAGGCCTTCGGACAGATCAATATCATCGACGAGAGGGCTTCGTCGACCGCGGAGATACTCTACCTCATCCTGAAATCCTTAGGGGTGCGGTTTACCCACGATATCGCCGTCAACCTGTATACGGCCGTCGTGACCGATACCGGCTCTTTTCGCTACGAAAACACGACGGAGCGCGCCTTCTCCGTGTGCGAGGAGATGATCGGGCTCGGCGTCAGCCCCGCACACGTCGCGGCCAAGGTGTACGAGAACCACCCGAAAGAGCGGTTTCAGCTCCTCTGCCTGGTCCTCGCGACGCTGGAGACCACCCGTGAGGACCGGATCGCGCTGGCGCACGTCACCGGGGAGATGTTCAGCCGAACCCGTACAAACCCGGAGCACGCCGAAGGCTTCGTCGAATACCTGAGGGAGATAGGCACCGTGGAGGTCGCCTGTCTCCTGCGCGAGCTGGGCAGCGGGAAATATAAGATAAGCATGAGATCGAAAGAGCGCGTCGATGTCGCGTCGGTCGCCCGCGCCTTCGGCGGAGGCGGCCACCCCAGGGCGGCGGGCTGTACCCTGGAAGGCGACCTCGCGACAGTAAAAAATATGTTGATAGGGGCATTTTCTTTATGATGGATGGTTTTCTTATTATAGACAAAAGTTCGGGAATGACTTCCTACGACGTGATAAAGAGGCTTAAACGGCTGCATCCGTTCAGGAAGATCGGCTACATCGGCACCCTCGACAGGAATGCGACCGGCATATTGCCCGTGGCGCTGAACGAAGGGGTAAAGCTGATCCCTTTTCTCGAAAACGGCGAGAAGAGATACGTGGCCAGGTTCGTCCTCGGCATCGTGACCGATACCCTCGACATGGAGGGGACCATCCTGTCCGAGGTGGTGCCGCCCGTGTTCGAGAGGGCCGTGCTGGAAAAAGAGCTCTCGAGGTTCAAGGGCAAAATTACCCAGAAGGTCCCCGTCTATTCCTCAAAAAAGGTGGAAGGGAAACCGCTCTACAAGTGGGCGAGGCAGGGCATCCCCATCGACCCTCCGCACAAAGAGGTGGAGGTGTACGACCTTCGCTTCCTCGATTACGTTCATCCTTACGTGGACGTTGACATAAGCTGTTCCAAAGGGACTTACATCCGGGCCATCGCCCATGATTTCGGAGCGGCCCTCGGCTGCGGCGCCGCCCTCCACACGCTGAAGCGCACGCGGCACGGGGAGTTCCGGATCAATAAGAGCGTCGTCCTCGACTATTTGAAGGTGAAGCAGGATGTAGTAGACTACATGATCACCCTGGAAGACGTGCTGGAGACGTTCAAGGGAATAGTGATCGAGCCGGTACTGGAGAAATTCCTCAAGAGCGGCATGCCGGTGCCCCTCCTCGGCGGGTCGAGAGACTGGAGTCACGGAGAGCTTGCGAAACTGATCAGCAAGCAGGGCATGCTCCTGGGCATAGGGACGGTGGATACGAATTCGAGAAGCATCAGGATGAAAAGATTAATCAATAGTTAAGGAGGTAGCGCAATGGCGCTGGACACCGCACAAAAACAGACCATCATAGAAACATTCAAGGTGCATGAAAAAGACACGGGCTCCCCTGAGGTGCAGGTCGCGCTCCTGACGGAACGCATCAAGATGCTGACCGAGCACTTCAAGATCTTCGCGAAAGACCATAACTCGCGGAGGGGGTTGTTGATCCTTGTCGGCACGAGAAGAAAACTCCTCAGCTATCTGAAGGAGAAGAACGTCGACAGGTACAAGAAGCTTATCGAGAGATTGGGCCTGAGAAAATAACGTCAAGCGGGAATAAGGGCGACGCAACTTCGCTGCCTGTGCCTTCTGACGAGCGAAAGCCGAGATGACGCGCTGGCGAGGCTCCGCGAGCTTGGCCCGGATGGAGGGGGCGACGGAAGCCCCACTAACTGAGAAGAAGGGAAAAAAAATGGAAGAATCGATTACAATTGAATTCTGTGGCAGACCGCTCACGATCAGCACCGGCGCCCTTGCGAAACAGGCGGATGGGAGCCGTGGTCATACGGTACGGCGATACGGTGCGTGCTGGTGACGGCGGTGGCGCAAAAGGAAGAAGCCAGCAAAGACTTCATGCCCCTCACCGTCAATTATCAGGAAATGGCCTACGCGGCAGGCAAGATTTCCCGGCGGTTTCTTTAAACGGGAGGGACGCCCCACGGAAAGGGAGGTCCTCACCTCCCGCCTGATAGACAGGCCGCTTCGCCCGTCCTTCGTAAAGGGCTACCACAACGAAACACAGATCATCGCGACGGTGCTTTCTGCCGACCAGGAAAACGACCCTGCGGTCCTCGGCATTATCGGCGCTTCCGCCGCCCTCGTGCTCTCTCCCATACCGTTTCTCGTGCCGATTGCCGCGGTAAAGATGGGCAGGAAGGACGGGGAGTTTATCATAAACCCGACAAACTCGGACAGCGATGAGAGCGACCTCGATATCGTCGTGGCAGGGTCGAGGGACGCCATCATGATGGTGGAAGGCGGCGCCGGCTTCATAGGGGATGATGCCCTTATCGAGGCCATCGACCTTGCGCACAAAAGCATGATGCCCCTCATCGAGATGCAGGAACAGCTCGCCCAAAAGGTGGGCAAGAAGAAATGGCCCGTCAACCTTGTCGAGGTGCCTGCCGAGCTGAAGGAGCGCATCAGGGAGGCCCTGGCCCCCGACCTGGCGCAGGTTTTGCCGTCGCGGGAAAAGCTGGACCGGGCGCAAAGACTGCGGGAGGCCTACGACACCCATCTCCCGAACTACGCGGACTTGGACGAGGACCTCGTCCGAAAGGCGTTTGAAGAGATCACCAAGGAGACGATGAGAAGCGCCCTTTTCGCGACAGGGAAGAGGATCGATGGAAGGCGCCCGACGACATCCGGCAGATCACCTGCCAGGCGCCGGTCCTCCCGAGGACCCACGGCTCCGCGTTGTTCACGAGGGGCGAGACCCAGGCCCTTGCCATTACCACCTTCGGCACCTCCGACGACGAGCAGAAAATCGAATCCGTCCACGAGGGAGAAAGCTACAGGTCCTTCTTGCTCCACTATAACTTCCCGCCCTTCAGCGTGGGCGAGGTCAAGCGTATCGAGGTCGCCGTCGAGACGCGAGATCGGCCACGGCCACCTCGCCGAGCGCGCCCTGTCGGCGATACTTCCGTCCAAGGAAGACTTTCCCTATACGATACGCATCGTCTCCGAGATACTCGAATCGAACGGCTCCTCTTCGATGGCCTCGGTCTGCGCCGGATGCCTCTCGCTCATGGATGCGGGCGTTCCCGTCAAGGAGCCGGTCGCGGGCATTGCCATGGGGCTCCTCATGGAGGAGGGCCGCGACGTCATCCTCTCCGACATCCTCGGCGACGAAGACCAGATGGGCGATATGGACTTCAAGGTGGCAGGCAGCAGGCGCGGCATCACCGCCATCCAGATGGACATAAAGGTGAAGGGGATCACGAAGGAGATCATGTCGCGGGCGGTGAAGCTCGCGCAGAACGGCATCGGACGGATACTCGATATCATGGCCCAGACACTGGAAAAGCCGAGGGATATCCTCTCCCCCTACGCGCCGCGCATCTGGACCCTCAAGATCAGGCCCGAGAAGATACGGGAGGTCATAGGCCCGGGCGGAAAAGTGATCAAGAGCATCGTGGAGCAGACCGGGGTGAAGATAGACATAGAGGATTCCGGCATCGTGAAGATAGTCTCCCATGATGAGGAATTCGGCGAACAAGGCGATCGAGATCATCAAGGGCATTACCAAGGAGATCGAGGTAGGCGCCATCTACCTGGGGACCGTCAAGAGGGTCGTCGATTTCGGCGCCATCGTCGAGATACTTCCCGGCGTCGACGGTCTCGTCCATGTGAGCCAGCTTTCCGACACGTACATCAAGAAGGTATCGGACGTGGTCAAGGAAGGCGACCAGATAACGGTCAAGGTGATCGAGGTGGAGCAGAACGGAAGGATAAGGCTCTCCAGGAAGGCAGTGCTCAAGGAAGGAGCAGGGAAAACCCGAATAAATGTACCGGAAGACAGTGCTCGATAACGGGATCCGCGTGGTAACGGAAAGCCTCCCCTATTTCCCCACGGTCTCATTCGGCGTCTGGTGGAAAACGGGGAGCAGGGACGAGAATGAGGAGAATAACGGCATCTCCCATTTTATCGAGCACATGCTTTTTAAGGGGACGCGAGAAGCGCACCGCCCACGACATAGCGAGGGAGATCGACGCGGTGGGCGGCGTCCTCAACGCCTTCACCGGCAAGGAGTATACGTGCCTCTACGCGCGGGTGCTCCGCCAGGACATGGACCTCGCCCTCGACGTGCTCGCCGACATGTGCAAGCACTCCACCTTCAGGGCAGAAGGACATCGAGCGGGAAAAACATGTGGTCGTCCAGGAGATAAAGATGATCGAAGACAATCCGGAGGAATGGATCTTCGACCTCTTCACCGCGGACTGCTACAGGGGCGACCCCTTGGGGCTGCCCGTCCTCGGGGTCGAGGAGAGCGTGGAGCGGCTGACGAGGGACCGGCTCGTCGAGCACTTCCGGACCCATCATTCCCCATCGAACATGATTATCACGTGCGTCGGGAGAATAGATCACGACGCCCTGGTGCAAAAGGTCGACGCCCTGTTTTCGCGGACTGGTCGACGCGAGGGCGACAAGGCCCCTCTCGTCGAAAAAGCCGGAAAGCTTTCCCGGCGTCTACGTGTATGAAAAGGACCTGGAGCACGTCTACCTGTGCCTGGCCACGGACGGCGTCAGCCAGACGGACGCGAGGCGGTACGCGCTTTACGTGCTCAACGCCATCGTCGGCGGCAGCATGAGCTCCCACCTCTTTCAGGAGATCAGGGAGAAGCGGGGCCTCGTCTACAACATATTCTCCTACGTGAACTGCTACAACGACGTGGGCAACTTCGGCATATCGACTTCCAGCTCCCCGGACTCCATGGAAGAGGTGATCGCCCTCATAAGGGACGAAACCGCGAAGCTGAAGAAACAGGGCATCACGCCGGGCGAGCTCGCATTTTCAAAGGAGCACATCAAGGGGAACTTCTTTATCTCCCTCGAAGGGTCGGAGGCGCGCATGGGCCGGCTCGCGAAGAACGAGATCTATTTCGACCGCTACGTGCCGGTCAAGCAGACGCTGAGGCAGATAGACGGCGTCCATGCACCGCAGGTCGACGAGATGAGCAGGCTCGTCTTCGGCGATGAGGCGAGCATGGCCCTCGCCGTGCTCGGGAAGGTCGACCGGGCCACGATCGAGAGACTATGGAAGAGCTGACGGTCCCGGTGACAAAAGAGGCCGCGTGCCGCCCTGCCCGGCTACGCCACGCAGGCCTCGTCGGGCATGGATTTGCGCGCCCATCTCGATCGAGCCCCTCGTGCTGAAGCCCCTGGAGCGGGCCCTCATCCCCACGGGCCTCGCAATCGCGCTGCCTGTCGGTTACGAGGCGGAGGTACGGCCGCGAAGCGGCCTTGCCGCCGAGTTCGGGATCACCGTCCTCAACGCGCCCGGGACCATAGACGCCGATTACAGGGGCGAGATCAAGGTGATCCTCATCAACCTCGGCGCCGCCCCCTTTGAGATAAAAGATGGCGACAGGATCGCCCAAATGGTCTTCAAGGAGACGGTGCGCGTCTGCTGGCAGGAGGTCGAACGACTGCCCGAGAGCGGACGGGGCGAGGGGGGCTTCGGTTCCACGGGAAGGCGATGAACCACTACCTGGCGCTCGATGCCTTCATGACCCACCTGAAAACGGAACAGGGGGCGTCGCTTCACACCGTCGAAGCGTATAACCGCGATATCCTGCATTATCTTCTATTTCTCGAAGAATCGCACGAGCTCCCTTGAGTCGGTCGCCATAGAAGCCTACCTCGGCCGCCTGCGGACCGAGGGGAAATCAACGCGCAGCATCGCCCGGGCGGTCTCCGCCCTGAGGAGCTTCTACAGGTTCCTCCTCGCGGACCGCATCATCGCGACGAACCCTCTCCTCGAAATAGAGACCCCGAGATTCAAGTCTCCCATCCCCAGGGTCCTGAGCGAAGAAGAGATGGTCAAGCTCCTGAAGCTGCCCGCCGATCAAAAACTGGCGGTCCGGGACGCGGCCATCCTCGAGCTCTTCTACGCAACGGGCCTGCGCGTCTCGGAGCTGGCCTCCATCAAGAAGAGCGACGTCAATCTCGACGCCGGCTTCGTGGTCGCCTCCGGCAAGCGGTCAAAAGAGCGGATCGTGCCTATCGGGAGCTACGCGCGGGAAATGATAAAGCTCTATCTGAAGGAGATGAAGCCCCGGGACCGTTTCTCTTTCCGGGCCGCAAGGGCAAGCCCATCACCAGACAGGCCGTCTGGAAGCTCATCAGGAAGTACGGCCTCCTCCTGCAGCAGGGGCCCCTTTATCCCCATATGCTGCGCCATACCTTCGCCACCCACCTGCTCGAAGGGGGCGCCGATCTCCGCTCGGTGCAACTGCTCCTCGGCCACGAGGACATCTCCACGACGCA
>CAVSOX010000021.1:0-61505 GCA_963729685.1 uncultured delta proteobacterium
TTTTTACCCTCCTTCTCACTCTTTTTAGCACGGATTGTTCACTTACCGTCTCAGCACCCCTCTCCTTATTCCCTTCTCTCACAAGGCATTTCTACAATGGTGTTGACGAAAGTGCACGAAAGTGCACGGTTTCGGGGGGGGGGGGGTAGAGTAAGTGTTGAGTGTTGAGTTTTGAGTGTTGAGTGAACGACCACGACGGGCCACGGGCTAAGGCGGTAAATGCGGGCGAACTCCACCGGCGTAACCGGAGAAGGGAATAGGACCTTTCCCGGCCGCAGTCACAGGTCGATTGTCAAAGAGCGGGCCGGTCTATGGAAACTGCCGAAATCGGCCGAAACGGGCCGGGCCTCTCAAATGACTGCCATAGGCGGGGTACCCCCCATATTGCCTGCGGTCTTATAATAGTCTCTCTCTTTGCCGCTATTCTGTCAAAGTGACAACCAGGGGCGACAACCAGGGATGACAAGGAGGCGTGACAACCAGGGATGACAAAAAACATCCCTCGCGATTTCACAAAAATAATCACGATAGGCTGTGGGGAGCCGTCGAGCAGCACTGAAAGGCTATATTTCGCTCGACAGAACCGATCGCGAGTGTTACAGTTGGAAAGGATTAGCTTAGAACCCGATGACGATAAAAGGAGAGCGGATGCATCTTAATTCCGTAATCACCCATCCTGAAGAATATCCTTCCGACGCCGCGTGCTATCCGTTCAATGTTGCCATATTTCGACATCCGATCAGGATATCCTTCGACACCCCCATCACCATTTTCGTCGGCGAAAACGGCTCAGGCAAGTCGACACTGCTGGAGGCCCTGGCTCGCAAATGCGGCATTCATATATGGAGAGAGGTCGAGCGGCGTCGCTTTGAGAACAACCCCTATGAAGACCAGTTTGACTGTTACATTTCCGTCACCTGGGACAGTGACCCGGTTCCCGGCTCGTTCTTCGCGGGCTCGATTTTTCAGGACTTTGTACGGTTCTTGGACGAGTGGGCGGCCGCCTCTCCCGCTACCCTTGACTACTTTGGCGGTCAATCACTTCTCACACAGTCACACGGCCAGTCCATCATGTCCTTTTTCAGGTCGCGATATCGTCTAAAGGGGTTGTACTTTCTCGATGAACCAGAGACAGCCCTTTCCCCGAAGACTCAGCTCGAAATGCTGCGTCTGCTCACCGCCATGACGAGCGATGGCCATGCTCAATTTGTTATCGCTACCCACTCCCCTATCCTCCTCGCCTGTCCTTACGCAACTATCTACAGCTTCGATGGTCACCAGATAGAATCAGTCCGATATGAAGATACTGAGCACTACCGTATTTTCAAAGAGTTTCTGAACAATCCGACGGCGTGAAACAGACACGCCGGCGTCGAGACAGATCCGAAACCGAGAAGGCCGTCAGGCAGAGTAGAGAGCTGGCGCTTGGCTGGTGCCGCTTCTGGTCCTTTTGATGCACGCATCTACGCGTGACCATTTGCGAAACAAAGACTTCCTGCCAGGGGGCCAAGGAAGGATGGCCGACGAGGTATTGAATTACGTAAGAACACCTCCCGCTGCCCCGGTCCAGGCGAAACGGAATAAAGGAACTACGTCCGGGACATTCACAGGACCGTACAGGGCAAAGCGGGCCGAAAAAGTAGCCTGTCCCCTTTCCCTTTCCATTAGCCCGGTACCCGCGATGAAAGTATTGAAAGCGGCTGGAATCTGATATAATTGGAGTATTCAGGAAGTAGGCAGATGTGGAGGGCATACAATACGTTACTAACGAAAATGGAGAAAAAGTGGCGGTTCAGATCAACCTCAAGAAATTCGGGGAGGTCTGGGAAGATTTCTACGATAACCTCCTGGCCAGGAGACGAGCCAAGGAACCGGGAGAATCATTGGAATCGGTGAGAAACCGCCTTAGAAAACAAGGCAAGCTGGATGGCTGACTATGCCGCTACCTTCGCCCGGAGCGAGCACTCAAAGGAAAGTTAAGGAGGAAGATGTTATGGTGCAGTTGGACCGCATTACCATTGATCCAGAGATATGCCTCGGCCAGCCGACAATCCGGGGTATGAGAATAACGGTGTCCATAATCCTCAAGCAGATTGCGTCCGGGATGTCCGCAGAGGAGATTGTGGAAGCATATCCGGAGCTGGAGAAGGAAGACATCAGCCAAGCTTTGCGTTATGCTGCATGGCTTTCTTCAGAAAAGGCAAAATCTCTTCCGATAAAAGGAACAGCGGGTGCCTAAGCTTGCTTTCCTTGCAGATATGAACATATCGCCCCTCACCGTCTCGCAGTTAAAGGAGCGCGGGTGGGACGTCAGCCGGGTTTCCGAGGTCATGGATAAATCGACGAAGGATCTCGATCTGCTGGAGTATGCCCGCCGACATGATATGGTTATCATCACTCAGGACCTTGATTTTTCCATGCTGCTGGCTGTTAAAGGATATGCGAAGCCAAGTCTCGTCAACGTGCGCCTTGAGGAGGCAAAACCCCCTTATGTCACTAGCCGCATCATCGACACGGTGTCGGCGTTGGAGCCGGAGCTGGCAAAAGGCGCGGTCGTCACCGTCGATGAAGCCTCCGTCCGCTACAGGTACCTTCCAATAAGAACAGAGATCGCCTCGGCAGCAGAAGAGTAACCTGTCCCCTTTTTTTCTTCCGTTCGTGGTTGTGTACTGGGTTCGGGGCGCCGCCGTCCAGATATTGAGAGTGCTGCATCACGCAAGAAAATGGCCATGAGCATTGCGGAGAAGTATTTTAAAGACCGGATGAAGTCCGATGAGTTCAGACACAAAAAGAAAATCAGCGTAGCGTGACCATCTGCAGAACAAAAACTTCCTGCCAGGGGGCGAAGGAAGGATGGCCGACGAGGTAGTGAATTACGTAAGAACGCCTCCACCCGCCCCAGTCCAAGCGAAACGGAATAAACGGCACTACATCCCGGAAGTTCGCATTCGTGACCAGCAGTTCCATGACCGGTTCACCCCCACGCGCGTGGGGACAATGCATTGCGACCAGATGCAGCCCAAGCGTGAGTACACGGTTCACCCCCACGCGCGTGGGGACAATCGCAACTCGTCGCCAACGATGCGTGTCACAGACGTCCGGTTCACCCCCACGCGCGTGGGGACAATGCAACGGCTATCGATCGGAACCTCTCGGACGGTTCACCCCCACGCGCGTGGGGACAATTGCGACAACGCGCTCCCGATAAGCTCGTAGATTACGGTTCACCCCCACGCGCGTGGGGACAATCGCAGAGCCAGTCAGACCATGGCGTGGCTACCGCATACGGTTCACCCCCACGCGCGTGGGGACAATTCCCTTGTCACGATGTCCGGCAGACGCTCCGTCGGTTCACCCCCACGCGCGTGGGGACAATTACCCAGAGCGCTGTGCGCGCGAGTTAGCCGGTTCACCCCCACGCGCGTGGGGACAATCGTCACTCAGCTTCGTCAAGGCCGCGGCTTTAAAGCGGTTCACCCCCACGCGCGTGGGGACAATGCGAGGCGAGTTCGCTAGTAGCGTACACTTCAGCGGTTCACCCCCACGCGCGTGGGGACAATGTTCCGTGACGCGGGGCACTGTCTCACGCCGGCTGCGGTTCACCCCCACGCGCGTGGGGACAATTTCATCAACTTGCGGCTCATCTCCGCTACGGTTCACCCCCACGCGCGTGGGGACAATCCGTCTCCAAAGAGTCACGTGGCTCAACGGTTCACCCCCACGCGCGTGGGGACAACGTCATGCGCCACCTTGTCAATCAGCGGTTCACCCCCACGCGCGTGGGGACAATACTGAAAAAACCTTGTCTTTACGGCACCCGGACCAGGAAAAGGCCTTCGAAGTCTTCGATGGCCCGCGCTGTCTGCCCCCAACTGAGTACGCGAAAGCCCTGTTCATTGTCGCTCTTGTAGATCATAAGACAACCGCCTTCTCTGGCATGCATGCACGCCTTGTTCCAGAGCCGGTCCCGAACGGCTGCGGAGACCCTTCCCACGAACACACCTGCCTTCGGCTCCAGGAACCAGCGTGTCAATTCTCCGCGCAACCCCGGCGGCACACGCTCAAGGATCATGACTACCATCGCCGGCCTCCGTTTCGTCCAGGTCCGTAGGCTGCATGCGCCCGCCTTCCACCTCTCCCTCCAGAGGGTCCCACAGGGCGCCGGGGCAGCGGCGTCGCAGTCAAAAAACTCACTGTCGGAGGCCGCTCCCCCCTTCGGCAACATCAGGGCCGTCTTGATATCCGGAATAATCCTCTCCAGGAGCCGACTCGATACGAATTCGTCCCGACATTTCAAACGCACGCGCCGCTCCAGCCCGTCCAAGCTTTCGGCTACCGCTCAAATGCCACGGGAATCGTAACAGCCGTCTTGTACAGATCGGCGACGTCGTATACGAAAGAGAGCATCTTGCCGGTATGGATAAACCCAAGGGCGGGCGAGAAGCCCGCCGAGACGACCGCCGCGTGGCAGATGCCATACAGACAGGCATTGGCGGCGGACAATGCCCGGTTCACCGGGTCCGCCTTGCTCCACTCGTCACGGCGGTAGCTTCGGCCCGACCAGGGCACGCCGGCCTCCCGGGCGGCCTTGGCGTAGGCCTCCCGGACCCGGACGCCTTCCATCCCGCGGATTTGCGGAGGGTCAAGCCGGATCGAACTCTCGGAAAACCGCAACTGGTAAGGCTGCGCACAACCTGCATTCTGAAAGCCGCGTGCGCCCACATTCCGCCTGATGCAGGAGGTTGCCGCACTGCGCGTCTCGCCCATGCCCACGGCGTAGAACCGCACGCCCTCTTCGCCGCACCAGGCTACCAGGCACCCGTGGTCCGCCAGGACGGAAATGGCGGCGTGGGTGATCGAGACGCCCGGCCCCAACATCAACAGGGCCAGATTGGCGCAGGGGACGGGCACTTTGCCCGCTTCGTCGTGGACGGCGATGGCCCGGTGCTTCCTGGTCGATCATGCAATGCTCGACATACAGATAGCTCCATCCGTCACTGAACTTGGGCAGAACGTGCAGGTCTTGAACCTCATTGCGCCTCCGATAAGTGAGACGAGCAAGGCGCGACGGAGAGAAGACCGAAACCGAAAGCCTTGCCGGCCCCGATGCCCTGGACAAGGGTATCATGAAAAACATCCGGTGTCGTTGACTTCAAGAACCCATCGTAAGCGGACGGAACGCAGACGTCCTGCCCTTCCTTTCCGGTGCTTTATTCAGTAGACATAGCCAGGCTGAACGGTGATGGAATCCCTGTCTAAGATAGAGAACCCCGCCGGTTCGCCCGTCGGCCGAGCCAATCAAGAAGTTGGTCGTTTGGCACAGGGACGCGCTTTCCCTATTCATTCGCCTTTTGACCGTCCGGCCCGCTTCGCGTGCTCGAAGCCGCTGGTCGGGTTGGCCGCGAGGCGGAATCGAAGATGCTGTCCTTTCGTGAAGCGGGGTTCGAAAGATTTCACCTCCGGGGGAGCTGCCAGAAGATAACCGGCATTGTGAAAGGCGTAATCCCAGTCGGGCTTTACTGCGGACTGTACGAGAATCACTGCCCGGCCGTCGGATTGGGGGTCGATGCGAAAAAGAAAACCGGAGCGCGCCGCGCGTTCGACATGAACCTGTCATTGCCAAAGTCATCCGGCATGAAAGGTTCGAGAAAGTCAGCATCATCGGATTTCCTGGGTCGGATGGAAACGCCATACAAAGTCGCTGATGGACATGATAGAGGTTCCGCAGCCACAATCGTCCGGGCCTGGGGCGATCAGGGTTGTCACCCACGTCGATCAGGAGAGAGGAAAGGTACATATCTATTCCACCTCCTCAGCGGCTCAAGCCGGCGGCGGGTCTCCAGAGAGCGGAACGAATGATTTCGCCCCGCTTTACGAATAATCTGTCGCGCCATAGCTGCTCTTCGGGGTTGATACGGTCCAGTCCCATGCCCAGGCCGTATTCGATCATGGTCACAGCATCGTGGCAGAGGCGGCAAAGGGAGCGCAAATCGTCGGACTTTCTTCGCCGCCGGCGCGCCGGTAGGTGAGATGCTGCACGGTAGTGGCTGGGGACTTGCAAAAGACGCATAGATGATAGTCTGTCAAGCCTTTCCTGGCGCCATTTTTTTGTATTCGGTATTGCCATAATCTGCTCGTGGACGGGGCGGCGTTGGCTGTTAGGTTCTGTGCGGGCTTATGCAGAGAGATCTTTACCCGCCGTCCGCGCCCACTCGCTACTCCTTATGGATGACGAATCGTGGATGATGGGATGGCGGGTCGAATGACAATGGAACATCATACCAGACCAGCGCATCATCCGGCGCGTCGGGCTGTTCAGGTGTCGGCTTCCCAATCGAGCAGACAATAGCGTTACAGATTCTGGTTTTGGATCCCCCTTTAGCCGGCGGCGCCAGGGAACCCCTTGAGTGCCGAAAGCAGATCGGGAAAATAACCGGGCGGATGCTCCAGCAAAGGGCGGGACGGCACGCAGGACTTTCTGCCGAGGTAAAGCGTCCATCTCGGGGCTTTCAGTGCCGTCGTCCAATTCGGCAACCAGGCCCAATTCGCCCTGCAGGGCGACGAGGAAAGAGGCATCGCAGAGATACTCGCGCCGGGTGAGCATTGCGCCGGGTTTGGACTTCCCCTCGCCTTCGGCTATACGCATCTGCATTCCCGCGCCGACCGTGTGATAGTCCCACCAGCGGACACCAGGCCGGTCGATGCGCACGCCCATACGCAGAGCGCTAAGTCTAGGAAGCCACTCTCGGCGGCCTCGGGGCGGAACGCCCAATGCCGCGCAAAGCATTCCGATTACACCCGACTTTGTCGGTGCCTCAGCTGTCCGTCGGACGACAAACTTCGATTGCTGATCACCCCACGCCTGCAAAGGACCTTCAAGACGGAGAAATAGGGTGTTTGCATTCATCAAGCTGCCTCCGGATTCACAACAACCTTCTGAACCTCCTCCCAATCATAGCCCATAGCGGTGATCACGGCTGGGATCAAGTCGTCGAGCGACTTAATGTTATTCACCGTAATAGCGGTCTCCTTCCTCGTCGCCAACCAAGCACAGTGGATAGCGGAGATTGGGCGAGAACCAGAACCGATTTGCCGGCTTGCCGTATCCGGTATCGATGTCGTGAAGGTATTGGCCGAGTTGCGCGATGCTCTGGGATATGATATCCCGATCACCTGGTCGACGGGCCTGGCAAAGGCGTTTGCGTAGCTGATGGGCGTGTTTCTTGGTCTCGACCAGAATTCCATCGGGCGGATTGTGCGCGGCGAAGCTGTTCTGCTTGCCAGTGGGATTGACCAACGCGGCTCCGCGAATAAACGCCCCGACCGTGTGCGCGGCCAAGTTCCTTGTTGCCCTTTAGATTACCGAAGAGGGTTTCCCAATGGATGGAGAAATACTTGTAGAAACAGGCTGACGCAAACATTGCTTCGTCCACATAGCCGGCGCCCGCATCTTCGCCCGGTATATCGTCGGCGGCGACATAGTAATCAACTTCCGGTCGTGCTTCGTGGGTGGAAATGGCATGGGCGACCTGCAAGCGCGCTTCAACGGTCGTTTCTTGCAACACACCCGTTTCAAGCATCCTGCCGCAAAGGGCCATGTCCGGGACGGACACCTTCTCGCTGATTATCTTGCCGAATTCCTTTGCCAGGGCCTCGTCCGTTTTTGTCCCGCTATTTTCAAGAGGCTCCGCCATCTCTGCGATAGCTTCCTTCGTCGTATAGACAAGCATCTTGCTCCTGTCAGCATTTTCCACCGGCGCCCTCCGCGCCCTGCTTCGTATCCTTGGCCTTCAATCCGCACACTTGAGGATGTTTTCCGCCTGCTTCACCTGCATCCTTGCCCTTAGCCTTTTCGGCTATCAATTTTGCCAACTGGCGGGTGCGGACCCCGCCGAGCAACTGCCTGAACTCCTCGCTCATACGGATGCTCCGCTTGATGCACTGGCTGGAGATGCGCGAGCGCAAGACGCCGCCGAAATAGCAGGTCTTCGGCGCCCCTAGGTCGTCCCTGTTCAGGTTGGCCGGGCTGTGATTCTGATAACGTGAACCTCGATTAACATGACTCCCCTCCTTTCGATAGTTTCAAGAATTGCTCTGCCCATCGCAGCCGCGTGGATTCTCGTTCCCAGACGGAAAGATCGTCCGCAAGTCTTACCCAATCGAGATTAAAGCTCTTCGATGCGAGAAGTCGATTGCCCATCGTAAGGCGGGTTCGATTTTGGTCAAGCGGCAGGACCAGCAACCTGTCGAACCTTTGCGTAAAGCGATGCTTCTCAGGCACCTTATTGGGCAGGCACCGTCCAAGCTGCCGGGCGAGCGTGTCGACCTGCCGAATGCGGAAGCTGACGGAAGGCGTATAGTTTGGCTGCAAGCCAAGCGACCTCGCGGCGCGGCGCGCCCGCACTTTTAGCCCGAAGCGGCCACCAGAGACCGGCGAACAGGTCGAAACCGCCAACCGATTCATCAAGACCCTGTCCGGCATGCGGTGCGAGGAGGCCTAGGTCGCCCGCTTTCAAATTTGCCAGGACGTTTATGTACTGCTCTGTCGGCGTCACTTGTCCCCTCCCTTCTTGCGGGTCTTCCCGGCAGTAATCGCTTGTGCCGCATGTCCGGCTTTGTGCCGGCAATCAGTTCGGCTACTTAGCGCGGCCGCCGTGAAGCCCGGCGAAAGCGCTCCTGCGACGGCGGCCATAAGCGGACCATATTCACTGGCAGCCTGTTCCCATGCGTCATCGCGGCCCGCGATCAACTCGCTTGCTCTCGCTGAGACCTCGGCTTCGACATGCGGGCGGATGGAAGCGACCGCAGAGACGGCAATGCGCTCATCGTCTTTCCTGTGTTTTCTCACCCTCTTATGATTTTCCGCAGCGTATCCTCCAGTCCTCTGCCTTCTTTCTGCCAATGTTTGAAGGATTCCGAAGCGCCTTGGCTATGCGGCACGGGAAGAATGCGCTCCCACGCGTCAATGTTCTTTGCCTTGTTCGTTGCAAAGCCCACGACAAGAAGTTGGTCTTCTCTACCGGTTTCTAACATGCGTGCAAGGAGAGCGGGCCACGGGCGATCCATTCTGAATTTTCCCGCTGCCGTCAAATCCGCTGCTTTCAAAGCTTTGTTGTGTGTCGAATCGAGGTAAACTACGTGCGGATCGTGCCATTTATCATTCTCCTGTCGGCCAGCCGTTTGAAAAACGCACGTAAGGATAACCTCTCCTTTCTCACCACAGGCGATGCATGCAGACGCTTCTTGAACCGGGTCATGAAGCAATACCCGCCTTGGCAGCAGCGTGAGGCCGGTTAGCATAGGAACTTCTTGATTCTTATCTTCTTGGGTGATGCCGGGCCGGACCCAAGAGGGTTCACCGATAGCCGTGCATGGCCCCCAATTAGCCAAGAGGGTCTCAAAAAGCGACTTACGCCAAGGCACAACGTACACAGGCGGAACGCCGTTGATACCGGCCATCAGGTTAGGCTCCCCAGGACCGCTCAGACCGCTTACCGAGAATAGCGGCAGCCGCAACAAACCTATAGCGCAGCAGGCAGGGCAGAGCCCGTCTTTCTTATCCGTTGAATGTCTAAAGTGCCAAAAGTTGTTGCCGGAGGGTATCTCTTGAATCAAGTTCGTAACCGCTCCGGTGCGCTTGGCAGCCCGATTTTGATAAAACGGCGTCTCTTTTCCAAAAAGGTCAAAGCATTCTTTATAATCATAGAGCTTCTTGAACCAGACCCTAGGGAACGGTTTGCCCGGAATCATGTCCGTAGGGTTTCCCTTGCACCAATAAAGCAAAGCGAGTAGAAATCGCAGAACCGCAACCCGGTCCATGGGGTTGCTCGCTGCAATTTGACGGATCGAGCCTGCTTGAGTCAGCGCCCCGACGATGCTCACACGATCCGTGTGCCCATCTTTCCATAAAACAGGTATCCACTTCTCTTCGAGCAGGTTGTAGTTCATCGCCTCCTCCTCGCTTTTACTCAATTGGTGCCGCTCGACAGATGATATGATGCAACAATAAAAATGGCAACCAAAAAGAGCAGCGAAATGAGCGGGAGAAGAAATCAGAGTACTGGCGGCATCGGGAGCTACAGGGATATTCTTCACCAGTTCACTTCCCCCGCTGATACCGACGTTTAGGTGGTAGTGTGGGGAAATATAGGTCGAATCAGATGCGAAGAATCGCAGGTGTAGCAAGGAAGCTATCCTGCGCGGCCGGAGCAATTTCGATGGATTTCGCCGGGCACCGCCAAGCGGTCCATGAGAGGTCGCGAGCCGGAGCGTACATGGGCCACAGGCGGGGAACCCGGCTCGGGGTACCCGCTTTGCGGGTCGATTGCTTCGCCGGGCCGCCACTTGGCTGGGTGGCAAGGCGCGAAATTGACCCGGCCGCCCACCCACGCGGGAATGGTGTTGACAAAAACCCCATTCCCCGATAGATTGAGCATAGTCCTTATAGCCGGGTTTGGCGGCGGCCGGTATAGCGCCCCTGGCGCCTGAGTCGTTCCGATAAGGAAGTAGAGAGAATTTGAGATCAGCGGATGAAGCATTAGACAGAACCTGCTTTTGTGCAACGGCAAGGATAAGCTCGGGATGACGAAAACCCTGTTGAGGCTAAAGAGGGAAAGGGCTATACTATGAAAGTACGAGACATCATAAAAATGCTTGAAGAAAGCGGTTGGAGACTCTTCAGGACGCGCGGAGATCATAGGCAGTACAAACACCCCTTCTTATCTGGAAAGGTGACGGTGTCGGGGCATCCTAATGACGACGTGCCAAAGAAGACGCTAAGCAGCATCTTGAAGCAGGCGCACCGCAAGGAGGCAGAATAACATGCATAACTACGTTATCATCATCGAGAAGGCAGAAAACAACTACGCGGCCTACTCTCCCGACGTGCCCGGCTGCATAGCTACGGGCAAAACTATAGCAGAAACAAAAGCCAACATGCAGGAAGCTCTTGAATTTCATATTGAGGGGCTTATAGAAGACGGGGAACCCGTGCCGGAGCCCACAGTGTTGGCGGAATATGTAGCGGTCAACCTGTAAGGCGCATGCGGATGAACAAGGCAACAAACGACCTCAGCCTGGAAAGGCGAGGTCGTTCTCTTTCGGTGGATCTGCGCGGCCGGAGGAAATTGCGATGAATTTCGCCGTGACCGCGTTTCCGCCGCCCGACGGCGTACTGTGGAGTACGTCGAGGGCGAGCGGGGACACGGGACAGGCGAAAGGCGCGAAATTAACCCGGCCGCGCCCCAGCCCCCATTGATTTTATTGCCGCCCCATATTACTATATCGCAACGTCACTTTACGAGGAAGAACAAGATGCCCGCAACTGTTACGAAGTGTCCCTTTTCCAAGATAGGATGCAGGGAGTGCCCCCTTTACAGGGGACGCCATAGCTATATCGTCGCGAAAGAGGGCGAGGAAACCCCTACCGGCAGAGTGCTCAAGCAGGATGACGGCGACTGGCAGGAGAAATTCAAGGAAGCCCTCGGCAGACAAGATATAAGAGCGCTTGCGATGCGCACGGAGCATGGAGCAAGGAAGTCGGGTCGCACCCGGCCTCCCCGCTCAACCTCGCGTCGCTCAACTATTGGGGTTCAGCACCCCCTCGACGGGCAAAGCTCGACCTCAGCGAGCCTGGCCTCCCCGCTCAACCTCGCTTCGCTCGTGTGGCCGATGCGCTTAACCGCCCTTCCCTCCCACGATAATCTCGGGTATTCTCAGCGTCGGCTGCGCACAGTATTGGGGTTCAGCACCCCCTCGACGGGCAAAGCTCGTCGAGCCTCCCCGCTCAACCTCGCTTCGCTCGCGTGGCCGATGCGCTTAACCCCCTTTCCCTCCCACGATAATCTCAGGTATTCTCAGCGTCGGCTGCGCATCGGCCACGGGCACGCCCTGCCCGTCCTTGCCGCACGTGCCGATGCCGAAGCCCAGGTCGTTGCCCACCATATCGATATCCTTCAATACCCTGGGGCCGTTCCCCATCATGGTGGCGTTCCTCACCATCGGCCCGACCTGCCCTTTCTCGATCAGGTATCCCTCCTGTATCTCGAAGACGAAATCGCCGCGGACCGTATCCACCTGGCCTCCTCCCATCTTCTTGACCAGAAGGCCGCTGTCGACGGACGCGATGATCGCGTCCGGGTCGGCGGAGCCGGGGAGGATCAGGGTATTGCTCATGCGCGGGATGGGCTTGTGGCGAAAGGACTCACGCCTCCCGTTCGCCGTTGACGGCATACCGTATTTCATCGCGTGGAAGCGGTCGAAAAGATAGTTCTTCAGCACGCCCTTCTCGACCAGCATAGTCCTCTCGGAGACCGTCCCTTCGTCATCGTAAGCATAGGTGCCTCTCCTGAAAGGGAGCGTCTTGTCGTCGACGATGCTGATGAGGGGGCTCGCGATCGACCGGCCGAGCATCCCTTTGTAGCAGGAAAGCCCTTCCATGGCAAGGTCCGCCTCCAGGCCGTGGCCGATGGCCTCGTGTATCATGGTGCCCCCCGCCTCTGACGCGAGCACTACCGTCTTCGTGCCCATAGGCGCCTCACGTGCGCCGAGCAGCCCGGACAACCTCGCCACGGTCGCCCTGACAAACGTCTCTATCCGCTCCACGGTAAAAAATTCGAAGCCGCAAAACCCGCCTATCGCCTCGTAGGCGGTTTGCAGCACTCCCGCCTCTTCACCCACGACAAGGAGGGTCAGGACGAGCTGCGTCCTTTCGTCTTCCACCCTGGTCCCGTCGCTCGCGGCAATCCTGACATGCTGGCTCGTATCCCGATAGAGCACCTTCACCTGGGTGATCCTCTTCTCCATCTTCCGGGCTGCGGCTTCGATGGAGCGGACGAGGTCGAGCTTCTCACGCGTCCCCACATCACCCGGCGGTACCATGATGAGAAACGGGTAGGCTGCCCGCCGGAGACTGCCCCTCCTGCGCCGTGCCGGGTGCGCCCGCGCCGGACAGGGTGCGGACGAGCTCTTTCGCGAGGTCGACCAGATGACCCTCTTCCCGGGAATTGGTGGAGGCGAAGAAGGTTTGCCAGGGCCTTATCACCCTCAGTCCCACGCCGCTGTCCACGCCCTTTTCCAGCTTCTCTATCTTCTCCGATTCGAGCTGGATCTGTGTGGACGCCGTCTCCTCCTCGAACGTCTCCGCGTAAAGCGCGTCCCCGGCCGTAAGGGCTGCGAGCACCTTCGTCTCATCAAACATTTCCTGCCTCCCTGAATACGATACCGAACCTCCGCATATCTGCCATGATGGATGCCACCACCTCGTGCGCCTCGGTCGGATAGCTGATCTCTATCTCGCCCGCCTTTCCGTCACGCACCGTCAACAGCGCCACATCTTCGTAAGACTCGAGGATCGCCTTGAAAAAGCCGATGCCTTCCCTGTTCATTACAAGCTTTCTCACCGTCTCCATCCGGCCCGTCCTTCGAGCATCTCGACAAACGCCTCCAACCGCAATTTCGTTCTCGTGTCGAGCGGTTTCGGCAGGTCGCCCTCTATGGTGATGACCGGCACGCCGAGGGTCTCCTTGAGTATGATATCTTCCACCACCCGATAACAGAATGCCTGCACGTAGTGGATCACGCCCGCAATGGACCTCCGGTCTATCTCCTGCTTTATGTCCGCGATGCGGGCGAATATGCCGTAGGGGTAGGTGTAGAGCAGGTAGCGCTCCACCATGTCACCGGTGGAATACGGCAAGGAAAACTGGCGCTGGACCTCGTTGTAGATCACGTGACACCCCAGCCCCTCGACAAACGCGTGGAGGTCGGGGTTTATAGGCGGCACGCCGACATATCCCAGCGGTATCCCGCGGATTTGCTCCCTCTGCCCGGCTTCCTCGATAAACGCCTTCGCGGCCTTTCCGTACTGCTCGTAATCTCCTTCCATGTCGGAGGCGCAAAGCTGCCAGAGGTGGTTCTCCTGACCCGTGACCACCCTATCCTCCCACGTCATGCGATCGATCAGCGCAAGACTTTCCCGTACCGCTCCGCAGGCCCTCGTCGACAGCCGCCAGCCCCTCCCGGTCGACGCCGAAGGCATGCATGAGCTTGTCGATCTCCCTTGCCAGAGCTTCTCTCTCCCTGTCGAAGGGGAAAGAGAAGGGGATGATCCGCACCCCCCTGTAGCTCAATATCTCCGCCAGGGCCCTGGTGTTGCTGCAATCGCCTTCCATGACGGTGATCACTGTGTCCATGGCCGACTCACGCACCACGCCGTAAAGGCCCTTTATCCAATTGCACATGTTCTTCGGAAACCCGTCCCTCTCCGCCGCCGCCACATAATGGACCGGGTCCGGATGGGTGACGAACACGTTATTGAGATCGCAGGGCCTTAAGCCCGCGGCGAAGAGGACCTCGACGGGGATGGTGGTCGTGAAGCCCGCGACACGGCTCATATCTCCCGCCCCCCGCCCAGATAACCATACATCTCCACGAACCCTTCCGGCTCTATCTCCTCCGCCCTTATCGAAGCCGGAAACCCGAAATGCCGGTAAAGACCGTCTATCTCGTCTTGTCCATACCGGCCGGCAAGAGAATGGCGGAGATACTTCCTCTTATAGTGGAAACACTGCTTGACGAATGCGATCAACCCTTGATCCGGCGTCATCGCGTCATTGAACACGATGGAGATAAATGCGCTGTCGACCTTCGGAGGGGGGATAAAGAGCGAGGGCTTGAGCGAAAGGAGCACCTTCACGCCGGCATAAAGCTGGAAGATCACGGAAAGGGCGCCGTAGCTCCGGCAATGGGAGGGGCTTACTATCCTCTCCGCGACCTCCTTTTGCATCGTCAGGTAGGCCCCCTTTATCCCGGTCTTTTCAAAAAGGAGCTTGAACAATATCTCACCCGTGAGATAATACGGTATATTGCCCATTACGGTGATTCTCCGCCCTGAGCCGAAATCGGCAAACCTTACACGCAGCACATCGGAAAAGACGACCGATACGTTGGGAAACTCCTCCAAGAGCCGCCCCAGGACGTCTCCGAACCGCTTATCGATCTCGATGGCATGGAGAGAGCAGGCTTTCGCCGCGATGCACCTGGTGAGGTCGCCCTGACCCGGTCCTATCTCCACGACCGTGTCCTCCCTGCCGACGCCCGCCAGCCTTACCATCTTTTCCAAAAGGTTTCTGTCTTTGAGCAGATGCTGGCCCAGGCTCTTTTTCAGCACTGGTCGCGGCTCCATTGCATGCGGGAGAAGGCCCTCGTGTCCAGGCCGGAAAAAAGACCCCTGTCGGCGTAAAAACACGCAGTCGCCGCCACCATGGCACCGTTGTCGGTACAGAATCCGGGCGACGGGAAGGAGACGGAAATCTCTTCGGCCGCGCAGGCCGCTGCAAGCATCTCCCTCAGCCTGTTATTGCTCGCAACCCCTCCACCCACAACCACCCGCTTCACCCCCTGGGCGCGGGCCGCCCTCACCGTCTTTGCCGTGAGCACGTCACACGCAGCTTCCTGGAACGATGCGAGTATATCACAGCAATTACTTTTAGTTATACCCAACTTCTTCACGTAATTTATGAAGGATGTCTTCAACCCGCTAAACGAGAAATCATAGTTATTCTCGTCTATCATCGGCCGTGGCAAGGGGACGGAATCCGGCCTCCCTGCCCGGCCAGCTCCTCCACGACCCGGCCCCCGGGATAACCCAGGTCCAGGTACTTGGCGACCTTGTCAAAGGCCTCGCCCGCCGCGTCGTCCCTCGTGCTGCCGAGCATGCGGAACCGGCAAGGCTCGGAAAAGAGCAGGAGCACGCTGTGCCCTCCCGACACGATCAGGGAGACAAAGGGGAACTCTACCTGCTGTTCCAGAAAGATGCTCATGGCGTGGGCCTCCACGTGGTTGACGCCGACCAGCGGCTTTCCCGTGGACAGGGCGAGCCCTTTCACAAAGCAGAGCCCCGCGAGCAGCGACCCGATGAGGCCGGGTCCCTGCGTCACCGCAAGCACGTCCACATCCGCAAGGGATACACCCGCTTCCGTAAGGGCCTGCCGGTATATCCCGTCGATCAGCTCCACATGCTTCCTGGAGGCAATCTCGGGCACCACCCCGCCGAAGAGGGCGTGAAGGTCCACCTGGCTCGACACGATATTCGACAGCACCCTCGTGCCGTCCAAGACCGCCACCGAGGTATCGTCACAGGAGGTATCGATGCCAAGAATAATCATAGAAGATCCAGAAGCTTCCTCATTCAAGGAAGCGTGATAACTTTCTTATTCATTACCATGGAATATTGAAGCGGCCCCCATGACCGGCTCGGGCGGCAAGTATGAGGATGCAGATTTGGTGGCGCGCAAGGTTCGAGACGCGGAGGCGTACTCTGTCGTACGTCGGAGCGTCGCGGACCGCCGCGCAACGCCAAAGATGCGCCTCAGACGCGGCCGCCCCCAACCCTATATCTCGTTCCAGTAGACCCTTACCTTTATCGACTTCTTCAGCCCCTCTTTAAAGGACGCCAGGTAGGCATCCCGCGCCATCGCCTCGAAGACGCGCTTGTAGGTCTCCTTGTCCTTCTCCCACTGGTTCTTATCCGGCTGCTTCTCGTCGAGACAGGAAAAGACATAGTACTTGCCGCCGATTTCTACGGGCTTGTCGTAGGTCTTTCCCTTGGACAGCGTGAATATGCCCGCACCGTCTCTCGGTATCAGGCCGATACCCGGAATGACCGGGCTGTTTTTCGCAAGAAAACCCGTGTCTTTGACGAATTTCGCGCCTCCCTTTATTGCATCTTCTGCCGCGAGCCGGGCCATGACCCTGGCCTTTTCACCGGTCACGCGGGCTTTGATCACTTTGAGGGCCTCACTCTTTTCAAGCGGCTTTCCCTCCTCCCGGTCGGCCATCTGAAAAATGTAAGACTTGCCCCCGTCCCTCATGGGAAGGGAAACCTCTCCCTTGCCCAGGCCCCCCAGCCATTCCTTCGGCCGGAGTCTGGCGAACCGACTGATCAGCTCGCTCTCTTTTGTCATGCCCAGGTCCACCACCTCGACGCCCTTTGACTTACCGTAGGCCGTCATGTCCCTCGACTTCAAAAGCTCCATGTACGCCTGGTCATCCTTCACGCCGCTCTTTTCGTCGATAAGCATATACTTCAGATGATACATGTTCTCCGACCGCTGCTGGCTTTTCTCCTTTTCGTAGAGGTTCTCCAGCTCTTTCTCGTCTATGCTCACCTTGTCCCTGTAATCAGCGGGGTCAAAAACCGCCACAGACAGCTTGACCTGACCTCTTTCCTTGAGATAAGCCGCGTAGGCGGCCTTCTCGTCCACCTGGAGGCCGTTATCGAGGATGATCCTCAGCGTCTTTTCGATGAGCATGGCCTGCTTTTGCTCCTCTTCAAACATCTTCGGGTCCATATTGTTCCTCTTCAGGAACTCCTCGAACGCCTGCCGGTCGAATACGCCGTTCCTCTTGAAGACCTCGATCCCCGACAGGAATTCGCCAAACTCCTTACCGGAGACCTTCACCCCCATGTCTTCCGCCTCTTTCAGGAACAGGTACTTGTCCAGAAGCTGGCCCATCACTGCCTCTTTCAGCTTCTGCTGGCCTCCCGCCTCCTCGTCGAACTTGTCCCCGTAGAGGTTCCTGTACAGCTTCTCCATCTTGGTATGGGCCTGGTAGTACTCGGCGGCCGATATCTTGTAGGGGCCTACCTGGGCAACCGTCTTTTCAGGCCCGCCTTGTTTGAACCCGAAGGTAAACACGAAGACGACAATAATAACGGCGCAGATAACCCCCAGCACCCACCTGCTCGCGTGCTTCCGCATGAATCTTAACATCGTTTCTCCATTCCTGTCCTGATTTTAGAGCTTTTCCATGCTTTTCTGCTGCTTGATTTTGACTACTTTAAAATAGTATATTAGCTCTTGCTTTTCAATAGGCTTAATTATCAAGGGGAGAGCCACATAAAATGTTCGATGCTTTATTCGGTTTCATTTCGAAGGACCTTGCTATCGACCTCGGGACGGCAAATACACTTGTCTACCTGAAGGGGAAAGGAATCGTCACCAATGAGCCTTCGGTCGTCGCGGTCCATCAGGACCAGCGGGGCGCGAAAAGGGTTATAGCCGTCGGAGAAGAGGCGAAAAGGATGCTCGGTAAGACACCGGGCAGCATCGTCGCCATAAGGCCTTTGAAGGACGGGGTCATCGCGGACTTCGAGGTGACCGAGGCCATGCTCAAGTACTTCATCCAGAAGATACACAATAAGAAATCATACGCGCGTCCGAAGATCGTGATATCGATCCCCTCAGGCATCACGCCCGTTGAAAAGAGCGCGGTCAAAGAATCGGCGGAGTCGGCCGGGGCGCGTGAGGTATACCTCATAGAAGAGCCGATGGCGGCGGCCATCGGGGTGGGACTCCCCATTACGGAGCCGAGCGGCAACATGATCGTCGACATAGGCGGGGGCACGACGGAGGTGGCCGTTATCAGCCTTTCGGGCATCGTTTACTGCAACTCCGTGAGGATCGCCGGGGACAGGATCGACGAGGCGATCATCCAGTACATCAAAAGGAAGTATAACCTGCTCATAGGAGAGCGCACGGCAGAGTTCGTCAAGATCAGCATAGGCTCGGCCTATCCCGTGGAGAACGAGCAGGAGATCGACCTGGAGATAAAGGGCCGGGATCTCGTGGGGGGCATCCCCAAGACGCTCGTAATCTCCTCCAAGGACATCCGGGAAGCCATTGCCGAGCCGGTCAATGCAATAGTCGACTCGGTCAGGCTCGCCCTCGAAAGGACGCCGCCGGAGCTGGCAGCGGACATCGTGGACAAGGGCATCGTCCTCTCGGGCGGCGGCGCTTTGTTGAAAAACCTGGACCTCCTGATCAAGGAAGTGACAAGACTCCCCGTCATCGTGGCTGACAACCCTCTTACAGCAGTGGTGGAAGGCGCCGGCAGGGTCCTGGACGAAATGAAACTTCTTAAAGAAATAGCGGCGAAGTTTTAGGCGCCTGCGTGTTGCTTCCGATAACCGAGCGGAGCGAGCTTAAGGGGGAGACTCCGGCGGCACGCGGGTACGCACGCGGGTGCGTGGCTCTGCTGACGGAGGGGGCGCTGAGCCCGACGATAACCGAGCGGAGCGAGCTTAAGGGGGAGACTCCGGCGGCTCTGCTGACGGAGGGGGCGCTGAGCCCCTTTTATAGAGAGTAGCGTTGAAAAGTACTTTCGTCATCATAGCGGCTATCCTGCTACTCGTCCTCTCCTTCCTGCTCTTCACCAACATAGCCATCTTTCAAAAAGGATACGGCAAGGCAAAATTTTATCTCGCCGACGGCGTCGGACCCGTGCTGCAAATGCTGAAAACCCCCGCATATTCCGTCGGCTATCGTCGTCGAAAACTACGTCGACCTGATCGACGTGAAGAGAAAGAATGAAGAACTGAAGAAGAAGATCGAGACGCTGGAGCTGGAAACCCAGAAAATCCCGGAGCTGGAGAAGGAGAATGAAAGGCTGAAAGGTCTCCTGCATCTGGTCGAGGAGCAGCCGAACAAGCTGATCGCGGCCCGTATCGTCGGCGAAGATGTGATGAACTGGTTCAAGTGCGTGATCATAGATAAGGGGCGCTACGCCGGCATAAAGGAAAGAATGCCCGTAATCACGCCCTTGGGCGTCGTGGGACAGGCAGTAGAGGTACACAACTGGCATACTAAGGTGATGGTCGTCAACGACACGAATTCAGCGATCGATGTCTACGTGTCGGGCAAGAATGCCAGGGGGATCGTGGAAGGCACGGGCTCAACGACGCTCAAGCTCAAGTATGTGACGAAGAACGATGAGGTAGAGGTGGGAGATAAGCTGATCACCTCGGGCAAGGACGTGATATTCCCGAAAGGCCTCGCCGTCGGCATCGTCATCAATGTAAACAAGAACAGGGCCGGACTCTTCTCGGACGTCGACGTCATGCCTTTCAACAACTTCAAGAAGCTCGACGAAGTCCTGGTTGTCAAAAAATGATACGAAAAGCCGCATACCTCGCCTTCGGCGTCTTCCTGATGATCTTCGAATCCTCCCTCTCCTCCTTTTTGCCCCTGGAGCTTGCGAAGCCCGACCTTGGGGTGCCTTTCATCATCTACGGCACCTTTTTCCTTTCCCCTGCCGAGGGTCTCCTCGCGGCGGTCCTCTTCGGCTTCACTCGGGAAGTCCTTTCCAACAGCCCCGCGGGCGGCCTGATCTTTACCTATGTCGCCCTCCTGCTCTCCTGCATCTTTCTCAAGAACAGGCTCTATATCGAATCGAGATATACCTTTTCCCTTGTGTGCGCCGTTTCGGCGCTCGCTGAGTCTTTCATTTTTCTGGCCCTCTCCCTGCTCTCCAAGGGAGAGACGAAGAACATTTCTAATGTCCTGATGTTTTCAATCCCCGACGCAATCATGACGGCCTTTGTGTCGCTTTTTATGTTCCGATTCTTCGAACACCTCAAAATCCGCTATGTGAGCAGGGTATAGTGAACGTGCATAAGCCGGAGTCCACAGCCCACGAGAAAAAGTATAAATGGTGCGAATGGATACTCGTTCTCACCATGATCGTCCTTTTCATGCGCCTTTTCGACCTTCAGATATTGAGGGGTGAAGAGATGAAAAAACTCTCCGAGCAAAACCGGGTGCGCATCAAGAAAATCCTGGCGCCCAGGGGCACGATCTTCGACAAGACGGGAAAAATACTGGCGAACACACGCCCCTCCTTCAATCTTTACCTTATACCCGAAGACATCAAGGATTTCAGCCAGACCGTCGACGGCCTCGTGGAGCTCCTCGACATCAACCGGGAAGAGATTATCGAAAAGCTGAAGGATGCGAGAGATTTCCCCTCATCCTTCCCCGTGAAGATAGAGTCGGATATGTCCATGGACCAGGTCGCCAAGGTGGAAGCCAACAAGTTTTATCTGCCGGGGGTCGGCATACAGATCGAGCCTAAGCGCAACTACCCTTACAACACGATGCTTTCCCATGTGCTCGGCTACGTCTCGGAGGTCGGCAGCGAAGAGTTGAAGACACCCGATTACAAGAACTATTCCATGGGCGATACCATAGGCAAGTTCGGCCTTGAACGGATGTACGAAAAGTATCTCAGGGGCGTTGACGGGGAAGAAAGGGTGGAGGTGGACGCGTCCGGCAAAGAGGTGAGGGTCCTCGACACGAAAGAACCGGTCTCGGGCAACAGTCTCTATCTCAACATCGACATGGAGGTGCAGACAACGGTCGAGCAAGCCCTGGAAGGAAAGAAGGGGGGCGCCGTCATAGCCGACCCGAGGACCGGCGGTGTCATCGCCCTCGTCAGCCACCCTGCTTTCGATCCCAACCAGCTCACCTCCGGGTCCCGGGAGTACTGGAAGACCATTGCCACCGATCCGTCCCACCCGCTCGAGAACAGGGTCACCCAGGGACGGTTCCCGCCCGGATCTACCTTCAAGCCTCTCGTGGCGCTCGCGGCGCTGGAGAAGGGCGCAATCAACGAGAACACGAGCTTCAGCTGCGGGGGGCACTTCGCCTTCGGCAACCATGTGTTCAAGTGCTGGCAAAAAAAAGGTCACGGCTCGGTTTCGCTCCATAAGGGTATCGTCCAGTCGTGCGACGTCTTTTTCTATAATACGGGCTTGAAGACGGGGGTGGACAGTATCCATGAAATGGCCAGCCTCATCGGCATCACCAAGCCCACCGGTGTGGACCTGCCCGGCGAGAAGAGCGGCCTCGTCCCGTCGACCGAGTGGAAAAAACGGACTTTCGGTGAGAAATGGTATGAGGGCGAGACGGTCTCGGTCTCCATCGGCCAGGGCGCCGTCTGGCTCACTCCGATCGGGCTCATGCAGCTCGCCGCTTTCGTGGGCAATGAAGGCGTCACCTTCAAGCCCCGGTTAGTCAACCGGATAGTCTCTCCGGAAGGGAAAGTCATCGTAAGGTTCGAGCCGGTAATGAGCGCCAATGTGAAACTCGACAAGCATCACATCACTCTGGTCAAGGAGGCGATGAAGGGCGTGGTGAACGAGCCAGGGGGCACCGCATACAGCAATGCCCGTCTCGATAACGTGAGCATAAGCGGGAAAACGGGGTCCGCGCAATCGGGCACGGGAGGGGCCGACCACGCGTTGTTTATCGCCTTTGCGCCCAGTGACGCGCCATCGGTGGCGATGGGCATCCTCGTGGAGCACGGGCTCCACGGGGCTTCCGCAGCGGCGCCCATCGCGAAGGCGGTAGCGCAGACCATGTTCAAGGAACCTCACAAAGAAATAAAATCGGCGGCTCTCGATGTACATTGACAAAAGACGGCTCTACCACCTCGACTGGTACCTGATCCTCAACGGCGTGATCCTCCTCGCCATCGGCTTGATGAATCTGGTGAGCGCGACAAGGTCGATAGAGAGCGGCCCTTACAACCTCCTCCTGAAACAGATGGTGGCGCTCTGTGTGGGGATTGGGGTCCTCTTTCTCGTCCTCTCCTATGATTACCGCCTCATTGCAAGCTACGCCAGGCACTTTTATGGGGCCACCCTTTTCTTCATCATCTTTGTCCTGATCATCGGCACAATAGCGGGCGGCGCGAAAAGATGGCTCACTATCGCCGGGATTGCCTTTCAGCCTTCAGAGCTGATGAAGCCCGTCATGGTGCTCATGCTCGCAAACATGCTCCACCAGAGAAAGAAAGAGAACGAGCCGCTGAACATGAAAGACATTCTCGTGCCCCTGTTCTACATTTTCGTCCCCTGCATCCTCATCCTGAAGCAGCCCGACCTCGGGACGGCCGTGGTAATTCTCCTCTCCTGTTTTTCTATCCTCTGGTTCGTGGGCCTCACAAGGCCTACGTACTTTTTCCTCGGGTTTGTCGGTCTTTCCTCCATCCCCGTGCTCTGGACATTTCTGATGAAGCCTTACCAGAAGATGCGCATCCTTAGCCTCATCAACCCGGACCTCGACCCTTCGGGATACGGCTACCATTCGATACAGGCAAAAATAGCCGTCGGTTCAGGAGGGCTTTTCGGCAAAGGCTATTTGAACGGCACCCAGCACAAGCTTCATTTTATTCCCGAACACCACACGGACTTCATATTCACGGTTTTCGGAGAGGAATGGGGGTTTATCGGATCGATCATCCTGTTCTTACTCTTTATGTCCTTCATTTACCGGTGCCTGAAGATATCCAGGAACACCACGGAGCCCCTCGGCTCCACTATCTCTTTCGGCATCGCGTCGATTATTTTCATCCAGTTTACGGTCAACATCCTCATGGCCATCAACCTTGCCCCCGTCGTCGGTATCCCCCTGCCCCTCATCAGCTATGGAGGGTCTTCCCTGATATCGACCCTCATAGGGATCGGGCTGCTGCTCAACGTGAACATGAGACGGTATATGTTCTAGTCTCGCAAGGCCGGGCCTTCGAAAGCTTGCCGGGCCCGCGTCGCCTTTTTCCGATAAGCGGTGTCGATCCTCATTGGGAAAGACAGAAGTGTGGGGTCTTCACTTCCTCAACCTCCGCCTGATTCCAATAAGCCCTGCCAGACCGGCGCCCAGGAGAATGAGCGTGGAAGGAATCGGGACCTTGATGCCGCGGCCGTCGTGCGTAGAGGAAGCTTTTGCGTCGGCCGGCCCGCCACTCGTGGTAGGTCCTGCCGGAGTGACATACTCGATGGGTGTCGCCCAGGCCGGCTGCACCCACGCGGCGCCCCAGCCGAGCACGGATAACCCGATGAGAACCATGGTGAGCTTCCCGATCTTCATGACGATAGTGAAGATACTCGATCCTTTCATTGTATCCATCAGGCTCCCCATTCTCTTACCCCTTCTTTCTTCCCCTGGCAATCCCGGCTGTCCTGCCCATAAGTGCCAAGCGCCCTTCCGTCTCCCTTCGCACATAACCTGGCTTTATCACTTGTAGCGTGATGTTATACCGCGTATGACCGGTGTGTCAAGAAAAAAATGGAAGCGCGCGCGCCCATACATACGTGAATTATGGTTTGCCCTCCCCTCCCCCTCTATGGTAAAGTATTCCCCGGTATTACACGTTTTTCAAAACGAGCCTCATGCGTGCCGGTTGCGCATGCGCCCCCCCTTGGGCGGCACATGCGGTCGGCAGCGCAGTTTTCGGGCGATAAGAGCCGCAGTATCTGCAACGAGGAGAACCGATGCCTACAGCCACGATCATACCAATTGAAGACGAGATGAGGCGGTCCTATCTGGACTATGCCATGAGCACTATTATCGGCAGGGCCCTGCCCGATGCCCGGGACGGTCTGAAGCCGGTTCACCGGAGAATACTCTTCGCCATGTACGAGCTGAACAATATGCACGACAAGCCGTACAAGAAATCGGCCCGCGTTGTCGGCGACGTGATCGGCAAATACCATCCCCACGGCGATCAGGCCGTCTATGACGCGATTACGAGGATGGTCCAGGAGTTCTCCCTGAGATACCCCCTCATCGACGGGCAGGGCAACTTCGGCTCCATAGACGGGGATTCGCCCGCCGCCATGAGGTACACGGAGGTCAGGCTTTCCAGGATCGCGGAGGAGATCCTCGAGGATATAGAGAAGGATACGGTCGAGTTCAAGCTCAACTACGACGAATCGCTGAAAGAGCCGGTCGTCCTCCCCTCCAGGGTCCCCAACCTGCTTGATAAACGGCTCCTCCGGCATCGCGGTCGGCATGGCGACGAATATCCCGCCCCACAACATGACCGAGGTGATCAACGGCACCATCGCTTACATCGACAACCCCTCCATCACCATCGGGGAGTTGATGGCGCATATCCCCGGCCCGGATTTCCCTACCGAGGCGCTCATCTACGGCAGGAAAGGCATACAGGGACGCCTACGAGACGGGAAGAGGCCACATACTGCTGCGGGCGACGACGAACATCGAGAAGAACAAGAAGGACGGCCGGGAATCGATCATCATCACCCAGCTCCCCTACCAGGTCAACAAGGCGCGGCTCATAGAAAACATCGTCGAGCTGATAAACGACAAGAAGATAGAGGGCATATCGAATATACGCGACGAATCGAACCGGGAGGGCATCCGCGTCGTGATCGAGCTGAAGAAGAACGAGATCGCGCTGCCCATCCTGAATAAGCTCTACAAACAGACGCAGCTTCAGACCACCTTCGGCATCATCTTCCTCACCATCGTCAACAACCAGCCGAGGTACCTCAACCTGAAGGAGATGATCAGCGAGTTCGTCAACTTCAGGAAGGAAGTGGTGACCAGGAGGTCCACGTTCGAGCTGAACAAGGCGGCCGACCGGCTCCACATCCTCGAAGGCCTCAAGGTGGCCCTGGACAATATCGACCGGGTGGTCGCCATCATAAGGCAGGCGAAGAACACGGAGGAGGCGAGAAACGGCCTCATCAGCGCCTTCCAGCTTTCCGAAAAGCAGGCCCAGAGCATCCTCGACATGCGCCTTGCCCGGCTCACATCCCTGGAGCGCACGAAGATCCTGGACGAGCTGACCGCAACCCAGGAAGAGATAAAGCGGCTGACGGCCATCCTCCAGGATGAGTCGCTCCTCATGAGCGTCATCAAGACGGAGCTTAAGGAAGTCAAAGAGAAATACGGTGATGACAGGCTCACGGAGATCGTGGACGAGCTGCCCGAGATCACCATCGAAGACATGATCAAGGAAGAGGAAGTGGTGGTGACCATCACCTACGGGGGCTACATAAAGAGGACCCCCCTCGACCAGTACAAGCAGCAGCTCCGCGGAGGCAAGGGCAAGATCGGCATCTCGGTCAGGGAAGACGACTTCGTCAACCAGCTCTACATCGCCTCGACCCACTCCTATATCATTCTCTTCACCACAGCGGGGAGGGCCCACATCAGGAAGGTCCACACCATCCCCGAGTCGCAGCTCTCTTCCAAGGGCAGGCCGGTGATCAACCTGATCAAGGCGGAGAAGGGCGAGAAGATTACGGCGGTCACGCACGTCAAGGATTTCACCGAAGACAAGTTCCTCTTCCTCGCGACGCGCAAGGGACAGGTAAAAAAGATGAGCCTGAGCCTTTTGAAAAACGTGAGGTCGACGGGCATCAAGGCGATCGAGCTGCCCGAAGACGACAGCCTCATGGACGTGCTCCCCCTCGACCCCGGAGCGCACGTCGTGCTCGCCTCGAAAAAGGGTATGGCCATCAGGTTCCGGGAAGAAGATATAAGGTCGATGGGCCGGGCGGCTTACGGTGTGAGGGGCATACGCCTCAGGAAAGGCGACGAGCTCGTCTCGGTCGATGTGGTGAGCACCGAGTGCTCGCTCTTCACCGTGACGGAAAAGGGGTTCGGCAAGCGCGTCGACTGCGCGGAGTACAAGGTCCAGGCCCGCGGCGGCATGGGCGTGATAAACGTCAAGGTCGAGAAGAAGAACGGTGAGGTGGTGGGTGTCAAGCAGGTCGCCCGGAATGACGAGATCATCCTCGTCACCAACACGGGCAGGACGATCAGGTTCAACACAACGAGCATCCCCATGCACTTCCGCGGCGGCCTGGGCGTGAAGCTGATGGGGCTCAAGGACGAAGAGGAAAAGATAAGCGGCGTGGGCGTGATCAGCGAAGACTACCAGAGTAGCGAGTGACGAGTCGCCGAGTTTAGAAGCAACTGGCGGCTTTTTCACGTCGGCACTCGGCACTCGGCACTGGTCGCTCGGCAGCTTGAGGTCGAGTAATGAGCGTAGCCGTCATCGGCGCGGGGGCATGGGGGACCGCCTTCGCCCTCCAACTTGCGGCAAACGGCCACAAGGTCGTCCTCTGGGTCTATGAGCCGGAGCTTGTGCGGTCGCTCAGGGAGACCAGGGAAAACACCTCTTACCTTCCGGGCTTCCGGTTGCCGGAAGGCATAGACTTCACGGACGACCTGCGGGCGAGCCGTCGATTCTTCCTCCGATATCGTCATTGCCACGCCGTCCTTCGCCCTCCGAGATACCCTCCGGAAAGTCTCGGCCGGCCTCACGGGCAAGCGCGTGCTCGTCCTCACAAAGGGCCTGGAGAGAGGAAACGCTCCTCCGCATGACCCAGGTAATCGACGACGTCACGGAAGGGGGCGCCTCCTGCGCGGTCCTGTCCGGCCCTTCTTTCGCGGCCGAAGTGGCCGGGAGCCGCTTTACCTCGGTCGTTATCGCGGCTTCCGTCAAAGAGCTCGCGCACTACTTCCAGAAGATGAGCCACAGCGACCGGTTCCGCGTCTACACGAGCCAGGACGTGGTGGGGGTAGAATTGGGCGGGTCCCTGAAGAACGTGATGGCCATCGGGGCAGGGATCATCCAGGGACTGGGCCTCGGACATAATGCCCTCGCCGCCTACATCACCAGGGCGCTTGCCGAGATCAAGAGGCTCGGGAAGAAGCTGGGGGCGCGTGAGACCACATTCATGGGACTTTCGGGGATGGGCGATCTCATCCTTACCTGTACGGGCCCTTTAAGCAGGAACAGGATGTTCGGGGTAGAGCTCGCCGGGAGGCAAGACCCCCGGGAAGTGATAGCGTCTCAGAAAAGCGTGGTCGAAGGCTTCTATACCATCGAAGCAGCGTACAAGTTCTCGAAGACCCTGCGCGTGGACATGCCTGTTACCGAGGAGCTTTACCGCATCGTCTATGGCGGCAAGGACGTCAGGACCTCCTTCGACGACATCATCAGGAGGGACACAAAAGAGGAAGACGCCTGATCAGGCTACTCAAAAGAAAAGTCGAGAAACAGGTGCTCGGTATCGCTGCCTGCCTGGAAGGCGAAAGGCAGCGAGATGACAGGCAGCTTGGTGATAAAATTGATCTCGACGTCCTGACCCACGACGACCGTGGGCAGCGCAGCGCTCAGCTTGTACCCCAGCTTCTCGATCTGCACCCTGGTCTGCCCGGAGATGATATTCGTCAGCTCGCCGATGGCATCGACAACGTCCGGCGTGACGCCGGGGGCGTCCTCGTCGACTATCTGCTTATAGATAAATATAGCGCCCTTCTTGCTGAAAGCGAGACTGAAAGTGCCCTTCTTGTCGCCGGCGAACCCTATCACCCCGGTCACCTCTCCCGAGGTATGTCTGTCCGTTTTCAAGACCGGCTTGCCCATGACGATGTCGAGCTGCACCATCGTCTTGAAGACGTTCTGAACGGCCATGAGATATGCGTTGACGAACCCTGCGTCCATGCGCCGCCCCCTATTGCTGGCTCCTCGTCTTTGCCACCGCTTTCTGAATAGCCTCCTGGAGCTTGTCAGGGGTAAAGGGTTTGACGATATAATTGTCGACGCCTCCCTTGATCGCCTCGATCACACTGTCCTTCTGCGCCTCGGCCGTGACCATCACAAAGGGTATCTTCCTCACGGAATCATCGTCCTTGCACGCCTTCAGGAACTCTATGCCCGTCATCTCCGGCATAATCCAGTCGCTGACTATCAGCTCGAAGTCTCCTTCCCTCTTCAAGATCTCCAACGCCTGTCTTCCGTTCTCGGCCTCCGTGACGTTCGTGATGTCTATTTGTCTCAGCACGTTCTTCACGATCTTTCGCATTGTCGCGAAATCATCAACCACGAGTGTCTTCATCCGCATCCTCCTGTCGCGCTGCTCGCTTTTTCTGACAGGGTGGCGCTGCCAACGCCCTCACCCGGTCTTTCCCGTCGCTCACCCGGTCAAGCCGGGCTATAAGGCTTTCACCGATCACACTGTCTGTTTCTTTATTCGGCACAATCCGGTATTTACTTAATACCCTTTTCGTCTTATCAGGGGCGGAAAACGGCGAAAACAGGAGAAGCCCGCCTTTTACGCTCACCCGAAGGTGCCGCGGCAGGGAAGATTTGACACCGGGCGCCCGAAGAGCGCCTCATGGGGGGATTGCTTTTATTCGGGAACAGTGCAATTAATTATATTATCTAGAGGGGGAGCCGTGGGGACGGTCAGATGCATGAACTGCACCAGGGTACTGGTCGAGCATGAGCCGGTCCTCGGCTTGCTGATCAAGACCTCGACCGGCCGCAAGGCGCTGGAGGAAGAGGACGGCCGCGCTTTTTACCGGTGCCCGGTATGCAGGGCAAAGAATTTCGTCGCCGAGATGCGGAATTCGGATGGTTTTCCGGAACTGAGAGTAATTGCCTACGCGTTTGAGTAAACACAGAACCCCGGTTGTCAAATGCGCTGGAAGAATAGCACGTTTTTGGTTATACTATCCTACTGACCACAGCTATGGCAAAAGCCGATCGCTTTCTCAAAGCATGCAAAATGGAATTGCCCGATTGTACCCCCGTCTGGCTTATGAGGCAGGCGGGACGGTATATGGAGGAATACCGCAGACTCCGGGAGAGACACACGTTCAAGGAGATGTGCGAGAACCCTGAGCTTGCGGTCGCTGTCACCCTTCAGCCGGTCCGGCGATTTGACCTCGACGCCGCCATCATCTTCTCGGATATCCTCCTTCCCCTTGAAAAAATGGGCGTCGGTCTGCAATTCAGCGACACGGAAGGACCTACGCTCGACCGGCCCATCCGGTCGGGCCATGACATCGATGCCCTTAAGCCCATCGATCCCGAAGAGGACCTGGCGTATGTCCTCAAAGCGATCGAGATGGCGCGGGCGGAGCTGGGCGGGAGCATACCCCTCATCGGTTTTTCCGGCGCCCCCTTCACCCTCGCCAGCTACCTCCTGGAAGGGGGCGGATCGAAACACTACAGGTTGACCAAGGCATTCATGTACACCGAGGCACAAGCGTTCGGTCTCCTCATGGAAAAGCTCACTGACGTGGTCGCGGGCTATCTGAACGCCCAGATCAGGCACGGGGCCCAGGCAGTCCAGGTCTTCGACAGCTGGATCGGCATCCTCTCCGCCCGGGACTACGAGCGCTACGTCATGGACCACATGAAGCGCCTTTTCGCGTCCCTGGACAGGTCTGTCCCCAGCATCCATTTCGGCCTCGATACCTGCCACCTGCTGCCCCTGATGCATGATGCGGGCGGCGACGTCATGGGCGTCGACTGGCGCATCCCCATAGACAAGGCCCGGGAATCGACAGGTGGGACATGCGCCATCCAGGGGAACCTCGACCCCGCTGCCCTTTTCGGCCCCGCGAAACACGTGCGGGAGCAGGTGAAGGAGATCCTCGGGAGGGCACAGGGCGCGGGCCACATATTCAATCTCGGTCACGGAGTCATGCCCGGAACTCCCGTCGAAAATGTGGATGTCCTCGTCCATGCGGTGCACGAATACGGACGTGGCGCATGAAAACCATGGTACTCCTCGTCAATTTTGGCGGTCCCGCGACGCTCAGCGGAGGTGCCTCTCTTCTTAATGAAGCTGATGGGGAACGTTGCGCCCCAGGCCGTGCAGGAGGCGCTGCTGGACCGGTACCGGGCCATCGGGGGAGGCTCGCCGCTCTCCTCGATCACGCAGGATCAGGCCGCCCGCCTCGCCGATGCAACCGGCCGCCTGATCCCCATCGGGTGCGCGTATCGGTACACCTCTCCCACGCTGGAGGAGCAGATGAACGAGTGCTACAAGTCCGGGACGGAGCGGATAACCTTCTTCGTCATGTCTCCCTATTACACCTCGAGGACGGTCGGCGCCTACATAAATACGGTCGAGACCTATCTCTCCTATCTTTCCTTCGCCTCCTACAAGCCGGAGGTCACCTTCATCCATAGCTGGTACGCCGAACCGCTCTTTATCGACGCATGGGTCGGCAGGATCCGGGAAGAAGCCCGGAACGAGGAAGGATTCTATCTCTTCTCGGCCCATAGCCTGCCCCAGTCGCTTCGGCACGAGCCCTATGTCTCGCAGGTGGAGGAGACGGTTGCCGCCATCGCCGGCAGGCTCAAGCTGCCGGCTTACGCCATCGGCTGGCAGAGCGTGCCCCGGAATACGGATGAGCCCTGGATCGGGCCGTCCGTCGAGGCAGTCATCGACGGGATCACGGGAACAACGTCGAGGGTGATAGAGATACCCATCGGGTTTGTGAGCGACCATCTCGAAACATTGTACGATATGGATATCGTCCATGCGGGGTATGCGAGGAAGAAAGGCATCGCCTTTTCGCGAATAGCTTCCCTCAACACCTATCCGCCTTTTATCGCCGCCCTCAAGGCCATACTGGAAAAACATCTGCAACGGGGAGGGCAATGAAGAAGGTCGCCATCGTCGGCAGCGGCATCTCTGCGTTGGCGTGCGCCGTCGCTCTCAAGGAAGAGGAGATCGATTTCGTGGTCTTTGAGAAGGGCCCCGCGGCAGGGGGGAAGCTGCTCACGGAAAAGGTGGACGGGTTCGTGGTCGAGGCGGGGCCCGACAGCTTCCTTCCCGAAAAACCCTGGACCCTCGACCTCATCAAAAAGATCGGCCTCGAGGACCAGCTCCTGGCCACGAACGAGGAGCGGAAGGGAACGTACATTTATTCTGAGGGGCGGCTTCACCGGTTGCCGGAAGGCGTCATACTCATGGTGCCGACAATGCTCATGCCCCTGGCCCGCTCCGGCCTGATCTCCCTGCCCGGTAAGATCCGCATGGGTATGGAGGCATTCATTCCGGGAAAGAGAAACGGGTCGGACGAAAGCCTCGCGAGGTTCGTCACCCGGAGGCTCGGCAGGGAATGTCTGGAGAAGATCGCAGAACCCCTTGTGGCGGGCATCCACACATCGGACCCGGAGGATATGAGTGTGAAGGCGGTATTCCCCCGGTTCCTCGAAATGGAAAAAAGGAGCGGCAGTCTCATCAGGGCAATGGTCAAAACCATGAAAAAGGCCGCTCCCGTCACGACCCCCGCGAAGCTGACCTATTTCATGTCCTTAAAGGAAGGCATGCAGCAGCTCGTGGACGGGTGCGTCGGCTTCGTGGGAAAAGAGCACGTCCGCACCTCATGCGAGGTCGCACGGGTCCGACCCGGCCCTGAAGGGTATGAGGTGCTCGCCGGTCCTGAGCGGATGGTCTTCGACGCGGTTGTCCTCGCGACGCCCGCGTATGTGACGCAAGACGTGCTCGGCCCCATGAGCGGTGCGCTGGCCGACCGGCTTTCTCCGATCGCATGGTCCTCCACGGCGACCGTTTCACTCGCTTATTCCGGCCGTGAGGTTCCGTCCCGTCTCCCCGGCTTCGGTTTTATCGTCCCCCGGGTGGAGAAAAGACGGATCAACGCGGCCACCTGGAGCTCCATAAAGTGGTCCTTTCGCGCGCCGCCCGACTCCCAGCTCATCAGGGCTTTTGTGGGGGGCGGGCAGCACGAGGAGCTGCTCGCTCGCGAGGATAAGGACCTCGTGGCCATCGTCCGGGAGGAGCTCAGAGAGATCGCGTCCATTACCGGGCAGCCCCTCTTCTCAAAGGTCTACCGGTGGGCGCGGAGCATGCCTCGCTATACGGTGGGTCACCTCGACCGCGTGGATGCCATCGATGACGCCCGAAGGCCGTATCCCGGGCTTCATCTCATAGGTTGCAGCTACCGCGGCATAGGCATCGGAGACTGCGTCAGGAGCGGCTTCGAGGCAGCGCAAGAGATCGCGGCCGCGTCGTAAGGGACCGGGCTGATCCGAAAGCGGCGGATGCAGCGACAATTGTCGATAAGCCGGAGGTGAGAGAGACCATGGCAGGACAAGGGACAAAAGCTCTCCTCGTTTACCCGCAGCACCCCGACACATTCTGGTCATACAAGTACGCCCTCAAGTTTATCCGGAAAAAGGCGAGCTCGCCTCCCCTCGGACTGCTCACCGTGGCGGCCATGCTCCCGGCGGACTGGCAAATAAGGCTCATAGACACCCAGACAACACCACTTCGGGACGAGGACATCGAGTGGGCGGATTACGTACTCATCAGCGCCATGTCTATTCAGGAGAAATCCGCGAGGCTGGTCATCGACAGGTGCGGGGCAAAGGGCGTCAAGACGGTCGCGGGCGGCCCCCTGTTCACCTCGATGCCCGACGCGTTCCCCGATGTCGACTACCTGGTGCTCGACGAGGCGGAGATCACACTTCCCCGCTTCCTGCAGGACTTAAGAGACGGGCAGCCGAAAGCCATGTACCGCTCCGCCGGCCGGGCGGATATCGGCCTGACGCCCGGCCCCAGGTGGGACATTATCGACATGAGGAAATATGCGTCGATGAACGTCCAGTATTCACGGGGCTGCCCGTTCAACTGCGAGTTCTGCAACATTACGGTCCTTTACGGGCAAAAGGCCCGCACAAAGGGCAGGGACCAGATAGTCGCCGAGCTTGACGGGCTCTACCGGGCGGGCTGGAGGGGAAGCGTCTTTTTCGTCGACGACAACTTCATCGGGAACAAGGCGAAATTGAAACGGGATGTGCTGCCGGGCATCGTCGACTGGATGAAGCAAAAACGCTACCCTTTTGCGTTTGCGACAGAGGTTTCGATCAACCTCGCCGATGACCGGGAGCTTATGGGGCTCATGGTCGAGGCGGGATTCGATACGGTTTTCGTGGGCATCGAGACCCCGAACGAAACGAGCCTTGCCGAATGCCGGAAGCTCCAGAACGAGAACCGGGACCTCATGGCGTGCGTGAAGACGATACAGCGGTCCGGACTCCAGGTACAGGGCGGTTTCATTGTCGGATTCGATAACGACCCGCCGTCGATCTTCGATCGCCTGACCCACTTCATCCAGGAGAGCGGCATAGTCACCGCCATGGTAGGTCTTCTCAACGCGCCCCGGGGCACCCCGCTTCACAAGCGCCTGGGAAAAGAAGGCCGTCTGCTCAGCGAGATCACCGGGGATCACATGGACCTGTCGATAAACTTCGTGCCCAAGATGAACCTTGACGTATTGATCGCCGGCTACCAGCGGATCCTTCGCACTATCTACTCCCCCCACTGCTACTATGACCGGGTAAGGCGTTTCCTGTCGGAGTATACGCCCGGTCGAAACAAGATCTTTCATTTCCGGGCCGCGTATGTACCCGCGTTCTTGCGGTCGGTCCTCTTCCTCGGAATAATCGGAAGGGAGCGCATCGACTACTGGAAGCTCCTCCTGTGGTCGCTCTTCAGGCATCCCCGCCTCGTCCCGCTGGCCATACAACTCGCTATTTGCGGATTTCACTTCAGGAAGGTGAGCAGCGAGAGGTTTCTGCATTGACGGGACCCGGGACCATTTGACGAGATGGCGCACATGGGCGGCTTGAAGGGTATGTTCGACCCATCGACGGTTGCGATCGTCGGGGCGACAGAGAAAGAGGGGAGCGTCGGACGGGCCGTCCTTGAAAATATGCTCCTCGCGCAAGGAAAGCGGATTTTCCCGGTCAATCCGTCACGGCAGACCGTCCTCGGAATCCCCTGCTTCAAAAAAGTGACCGACATCCACGAGCCCCCCGATCTGGCGGTCATCGTCACACCTGCCGCTATGGTCCCCAATGCGGTCGAGCAATGCGGCCGGGCAGGCGTGCAGGGCGTTGTCGTCATCTCGGCCGGTTTCCGGGAGACTGGAGAGAAAGGACGGAAGCTGGAAGACCGGATCGAGGAGATAAGGACAAGATACGGCACCCGCCTCCTCGGGCCTAACTGCCTGGGGTTTATCAGGCCGGCCGGCCGCCTGAACGCCACATTCATCAAAACCATGCCGGAGCCCGGGAAGATCGCCTTCATCTCCCACAGCGGCGCCCTGGGCAGCACGATAATCGACTGGGTAATGGAGGCAGGGGTAGGGTTGAGCATGTTTGTTTCCCTCGGGTCGATGCTGGACATCGACTTCGGCGACCTCATAGACTACCTCGGCGACGACCCGAAAACAAAAAGCATCATGATCTATATGGAAGACGTGGGGCATGCAAAGAAATTTATGAGCGCCGCGAGGGGCTTTGCCCGGGCCAAACCGATAATCGTGCTGAAGCCGGGGAGGTTCAAGGAGGGGACGGGTGCCGCTGCCTCCCTCACCGGGGTCATGATAGGCGACGACCAGGTGTATGACGCGGCGTTCAAGCGGGTGGGCGTGGTCAGGGTGGATAGCATAAGCGACCTCGTCAATTGCGCGGGCGTCCTCGACTCACACCTCCTCCCGGCCGGCGCGAGGCTCGCCGTGATCACCAACGCGGGCGCGCCCGGCGTGATCACCGCGGACTGGCTCATCGCTCAGGGAGGGAGGCTCGCAACGCTGTCGGCCGAAACAGCGTCACGCCTCGATTCCGTCCTGCCGGGCGTCCGGAGCCCGGGGAACCCCGTCAACGTCCTAGGCGGCCCCGACATAGAACGGTACACCGATGCCCTGACCATCTGCCTGGACGACGCGGGCGTGGACGGCGTGCTCGTCATCTATACGCCCCAGTGGCCGGCAATCTCCGAGGCCCTCGCAGAGGCGGTGTCGACGGTCGCCGATCGGGCGCAGAAGCCGGTGATCACGACATTCATGGGGGCGAAGTCCATCGCGGCCGGCCGGTCCATCCTCGTTCATCGCCGCATCCCCACATACGACACACCGGAGGAGGCCGTGAAGACCTACCTCTATATGAATAAGTATCAACGCAGCCTGGGATTGCTCTACGAAACGCCCGGCGAGCTGCCTGTGGAACAGGCGCCCCCGAAGAACAGCCTCAAGGCGCTGATCAGGAGCATATGCAGAGAAGGACGGAAAGTCCTCACCGAAGAAGAATCGAAAAGGTTCCTTGCCGCCTATAAGATACCCTGCACCCCGGTCCGCGTGGCAGCCAGCGCGGATGCGGCCGCGGCCATCGCCGAGCAGATCGGCTACCCCGTGGTCCTCAAGGTCGTATCGCCCGACATCCCCCATAGAATGGATGCGGGAGGCATAGCCCCCGGCATTCAGTCGAAAAAAGACCTGAGAGACAGGTACGACGAGATGATGGCGCGGATCGGTGAGGCGGCGCCGCATGCGGCTGTCCACGGCGTCAACGTCCAGCGCATGGCGGGTGAGGGAGACTACCAGCTCATCCTTGGCGCAAAAAAACATAAGGCGTTCGGCGCGGTCATACTCTTTGGCATGGCAGGCGCCACCGCTTTGGTGTTGAGGGATTTCTCAGTCGCCCTGCCCCCTCTCAACCAGACCCTCGCGAGGCGGCTCATGGAGGAGACGAGAGTCTACCACGTGATGGTCGGCAGAATAAGCCGCAGGCCCGTCGATCTGATGCGGCTGGAACAGATCGTCGTCAGCTTCGCCAACCTCATCACCGATTTCCCCGAGATAGATGAGATGGACGTCAACCCGCTCGCTATGGTGCGGGGCAACCCCCTGGCCCTCGACGCGAGGATCGTCATCGATCCGGGCCGTCTCGACTATCGCCCGCCCTACCCCCACCTCGTCATAGCCCCGTATCCGACGAAATATATTACTCCTTACGCGCTCCCCGACGGCAGACAGGTCCTGCTGCGGCCCATCAGGCCGGAGGACGAGCCGCTCGAAAGTGAGATGCTCGCCTCTCTCTCGCCCGAAACGGTGCGCGGCCGGTTCTTCCAGTCCATCAAGAACTTAAGCCACGCGGAGCTGACCCGCTTCTGCAACATCGATTACGAGAGGGAAATGGCGTTTGTGGTCGAGCTGACCGTAGACGGCGTGAGAAAGATCGTCGGGGTCGGCAGGCTCATCATCGAATCCGACTTCAGGTCGGCGGAGTTCGCGGTGCTCGTGCAGGACGGTTATCAGAACAAGGGGCTGGGGCGAAAGCTGCTGGATATGGTCATCGGCATCGCCCAGGAAAAAACGCTGGAGATGCTTTACGGGATCGTGTTGAGCGATAACTACCGCATGCTCGACATCTGCCGCCAATCAGGCTTCACCCTGGAGCGCCTCGAGGAAGGACTTACCCGGGTCGAGCTGATTCTCACGTGACCTGATCCTCGTTCCCCAATAATTGCGAAAGCGAGCGCATGCGAAGCGCTGAGCGGGGAGGCCGGGGTACCCACGTAAGTGGGTCGGTGCTTTGCTCACGGAGGGGGCGCTGAGCCCCAACCTAGACGTCCAGGTTTCTCACGTCGAGGGCGTTTTGCTCGATAAAGGCCCTCCGGCTCGGCACGTTATCCCCCATGAGCATGGTGAACACCTGGTCTGCATCGGTGGCGTCGTTTATTGTCACGCGCACCATGTGCCGGCGCTCGGGGTCCATGGTAGTGGTCCACAACTGCTCCGGGTTCATTTCGCCGAGGCCCTTGTAACGCTGTATGGCGAGCCCTTCCTTGCCCGCGTCTATGAGGGTCTTCAGCAGCTCCCGTGGGGTGCAGGCGGAAAAGGGACCGTTCTTGGTCGACACCTCGACAACCTGTTCATAATATGCCGAAACTTCCCGGTAATCCTTCGCGGCCAGCCGGTATTCGGCGTCCGCGACCAGCTCCTGATCGATACGAACGGGAGCGAAGCTCTCCCGCTCGATCTCGATATAGAACAGGTCGTGTTCCGGGTCCTGCCGGAGGGCGGCCGAATATGCGGCGGGAAGCCTGTGCAGCACCTCTTCGAGCCGGTCACCGGTCTCAAGGTCGCTCCTTCTCGCGATCCCCGTCCGGAGCATCGGAAGGACGATATCATTGCCGAACCCCTCCCTGGCGACTGAGAAGAGGGCTTTCTCGAAGCGGAGGACGCTCAAGATCTCCTTTCCGAAACGGTCCGGCGGCAGCGGCTCGCCGCCCACCTTGCAGGCGGCTTTTTCGACGCCCCGCTTCAGCGCGAACTGCTCCAGCCCGTCATCGTCTTTGAGGTAGACCTCGTGCTTCCCCTGGCCCACCCGGTAAAGCGGGGGCTGCGCAATATAGAGGTACCCGTTCTCGATGACCTCGGGCATCTTGCGGAAGAAGAACGTGAGGATGAGCGTGCGGATATGGGCGCCGTCGACGTCCGCATCCGTCATGATGATCACTTTGTGGTAGCGGAGCTTGTCGATGCCGTTCGAATCGACGCCAAGGGCCAGGTAGATCGACTTTATTTCATTGTTGGCGAACAGCTTGTCCTCCGACGCCTTCTCGATATTCAATATCTTCCCTTTCAACGGCAGGATGGCCTGGGTGGCCCTGCTTCTGCCCTGTTTCGCGGAGCCTCCGGCCGAATCTCCCTCCACCAGATAAAGCTCGCAGAGGGCGGGGTCGCTTTCCTGGCAGTCCGCCAGCTTGCCCGGCAAGATCCCGGTGCTCACGGCGGCTTTGGCGCGGATCAGCTCTTTCGCTCTCTTCGCTGCCTCCCTTGCCCGCCTGGTTTCGGCGGCCTTTGCGATGATCGCCTTCACGACGTCCGGGTTTTCCTCGAAGAACGTGCCGAGCTTCTCATTCATGATCGACTCGACCAGGCCCTTGATCTCACTGTTGCCCAGCTTGGTCTTCGTCTGACCTTCGAACTGCGGGTTCGGGACCCGCACGCTTATCACCGCGACGAGACCTTCCTTAAGGTCATCACCGGTGAGGGCCTCCTCCGGTTTCAGCAGCTTCCGCGCCTGCCCGGCCGCGTTTACCGACCTGGTCAGGGCAGTCTTGAAGCCGGTGACGTGGGTTCCGGCTTCGTGAGTATTGATGTTGTTGACGAAGCTGTTCGTCGTCTCGCTGTAGCCGTCGTTATACTGGAAGGCCGCCTCGAAGACATCGAGGGGCGGCTTCGAGCCTGTGAGGTAGACGGGCTCGGGGAAGAGGGCCGTCTTGTTTGCGCCGAGGTACATGACGAACGCGGCGATCCCCCCGGTGTTCTCGAACTCCTGCATCCGCTGGTGGTGCTCGTCCACGACCTTCATGCGGATGCCGTTATTCAGAAATGAAAGGTCGCGCATCCGATGGAGCAGCGTCTCGTAATTGAGCTCGACGGCCTCAAAAATCTCGATGTCGGGCAGGAACCTCACCTTGGTCCCCGTCCGGTCCGTCGAACCCACGACCTTGAGCTCGGTCTTCTTGACGCCGCGCTCATACCGCTGGAGGTAGACTTTCCCGTTCCGCCTTACCTCGACTTCGAGATACTCCGAAAGGGCGTTGACCACGGAAAGGCCCACGCCGTGAAGACCGGCGGAGTACTTGTATGAATCCTTGTCGAATTTTCCGCCGGCATGCAGTTTTGTGAGAACGACCTCCAGGGCGGAGATATCCTCTTCCCCCGGCATCCTGTCGACGGGTATGCCTCTCCCGTTATCCTCGACGCTTGCGCTCCCGTCTTTATGCAGGGTCACCGTAATCCGGTCGCAATACCCTTCCAGGGCTTCGTCCAGACCGTTATCGACCAGCTCGTACACGAGATGATGAAGTCCTTCGATGCTCGTATTCCCGATATACATGGAGGGGACCTTCCGCACGGCGTCGAGCCCCCGAGGATCTTGATGTTATCCGCTCCGTATTCCATATGGCCGTTCTCCTTGCTCTCGTAATCCATGGCCAGATTATACCACAATAAGCGGGCCGGCTGTAGGTTTCTTGATCGCTCGGGAGAACGCGGATCTTCATCGTTTGGCCGCGGTCCCTCTCGCCGGATTTTGAAAACCTGAGAATCCGGAAAAAAACCTGAAAAACCTGTTGACAGCTTTTTTCGTCTGGGGTACAGTATGCACCGTACCCGGGGGAGCCGGGATGCGGTCGTATATAATCAGGAGAGATGAGAGGAGACCATGACGGAAATCAAGTTCAACGGAAGGGGAGGCCAGGGGGCGGTCATTGCGGCCCAGATCCTGGCAAAGGTATTTTTTCTCATGGGTATGTATCCGCAATGCTTCTCTGTTTTCGGTGGCGAGAGGAGGGGCGCTCCCGTCGCGAGCTTTCTCAGGGTTGACGAAAAGAAGATCTTCCTCAAGTGCGAGATCAGAAGGCCGGATCACGTGATCTACATGGCCCCCGACCTCGTCGATGAGAAGGAGATCGAGGCCACCCTGAAGCCGAACGGCATTATTCTCATCAATGACGCCCTTACCACGAATCAGTTTGTCGGTTTACGGAAATTTCACCTTGCCCTGGTAGACGCCCTTTCCGTGGCCGAGGAGGCCGGATTGGGGAGCACGATCAATACCGCGATCCTCGGCGCCTATGCCCGGACTGCTCAAACCGTATCGATGGAGCACCTGGAGGCGGCCATACGGGATACGGTCCCGGCCAAGGTGGAGGAGAACGTCGCTGCCGCGAGACGGGCCTACGAGCTTACCCGGCTCGTGTCGTGACGACACAAGGAGTGAGAGGGATGGAACAGCACAGAACAACCATTAAGGATATCGAGCCGCTGGTGCCTTTTTCCAGGGGATCGACCGAGATATTTCTCACAGGACAATGGAACCCCGGAAAGCCTTTTTATGTGGAGAAGACATCGCCGTGCCGGCGGGGCTGTCCCATAGGGAACGATATCGCGAGGGCCTTTGCCCATGCCGCCCGGGGCGACTACGATGAGGCCCTCCGCGTCTATCGTGAGGAGAACCCGCTTCCCGGCGTCTGCGGAAGGGTCTGCTATCAGCCGTGCGAGGGGGACTGTAACCGGAAGGATTTCGACGAGGCGATCAATATCCGCGGCTTCGAGCGTTTCCTCGCCGATCACGGAACAGTGGATATACGCCGGGCATTGACGCTCCGGAAAGAACGGGTCGCGGTCGTCGGGTCGGGACCTGCGGGTCTCAGCGCCGCCTACCACCTGGCGGGGCTCGGTTATCCCGTGACGATCTTCGAGGCCCTCCCCGAACCCGGCGGGATGCTCATGTACGGCATACCCGAATACCGCCTCCCCAAGGCGGTCCTTCGCAGGGAGATCGGCTACGTCAAACAAAGAGGAGTGCAGATAAAGACCGGCGTCAGGATCGGCGCCGAAGGGCAGGGGCAGCTCTCGCTTGCCCGTATAAAAAAGGATTACCAGGCCGTCTTCATCGGCGTGGGCAGCCACAAGGCGATGCGGGTCGGCGTGGAAGGGGAGGAGCTTCCCGGCCTGGTGGAAGGGATCGGGTTCCTTCGCGCTAGCGCCCTGGGAGAAAAGCGGGAGACAGGGAGGCGCGTGGCGGTGGTCGGCGGGGGAAATACGGCGATGGACTGCGGCCGGACGGCGAGACGCATGGGCGCGGAGGAAGTGCGGATCATCTGCCCCGAGATGCCCGCTCTGGCCGAGGAGGTGGCGGCGGCGCGGCACGAGGGGATAAAGATAGAGCCTCCCTCCGTACCGACGCGCATCGTTTCCGAAAACGGCAGGGTGTCGAAGCTGGAGTGCATCGCCACGAACCTCAGGACCGGCGCCGGCGGAAGAGTTGAGTTTGTCCCTCTCAAGGGCTCGGAATTCGTCGTTCCCGCGGATATGGTCATTGTTGCCGTGGGACAGACCCCCGAGGCCGATTTCTTGAGGGAATCGGGCGTGATAATAAACGAAAGAGGCTTTATCGAGACCTCCGCCGGTACCTCGGCAACGAGCATGCAAGGGGTCTTCGCGGGAGGGGACGGCGCAGCGGCCAAGGGCTTTGTGGCGGACGCGATTGCGAGCGGAAAAATGGGCGCCCTGGCGATCCACTGCTTTTTCGGGGGCAAGGATGTCAAAAAAGAGCTCGAGGAACATTCCATCGGGCACGGCCCGTCTTTCTCCTTTCACCACCTGATCGACCCTGAAGACAAGCGGATCGATCTGAAGAATATCGTCACCTACGACAGGCTTAACACCATATGCGTGCCGCACGCCCCACGGAATCAGAATCCTGAAAAGCTGGGTGCAAAGCAGCGCCTCTCCAGCTTCAGGGAGGTCTCCTCCGGCCTGCCCCCCGGGCTGATGGAGGCGGAAGTCTCCCGCTGCTTCAACTGCGGAACCTGCACCCGTTGCGACCTCTGCTTCCTGTTGTGCCCCGATATCTCCATCATGAGGCTGGGAGAGGAGGGGTATAGGGTGAGAACCGACTTCTGCAAGGGCTGCGGCGTCTGCGCCACCACGTGCCCCCGGCACGTGATCGAGATGGGGGACGCCTCCGGCTCATCTCGCACAACGGCAGGAGGTGGCCTGTGAGACAACTCCTGGCAGGGAATTACGCGGTGGCCGAAGCGGTGCGTCTGGCGAGGGTGCAGCTTGTCGCGGCCTATCCTATTACACCCCAGACCCCCATTTACGAAAAACTGTCGGACATGGAGAACGAAGGAAAGCTCCCGGGTATCATGATGCGGGTGGAATCGGAGCACTCCGCTATGGCAGCCTGCATAGCCGCATCTCTGACCGGCGTACGCACCTTTACGGCAACCGCCTCCCAGGGAATCGCGCTCATGCATGAGATGCTCCACTTCGCGGCCGGCAACCGGGTGCCCATCGTGATGTGCAACGTCAACCGCGTGGTCTCCGCCCCCTGGGCCTTCGGGAGCGACCAGTCGGACAGTCTCTCGCAGAGGGACACCGGATGGCTCCAGTTTTACTGCGAAGATGCCCAGGAGGCCCTGGATACGGTGATCCAGGCGTACAGCATCGCGGAACAGGCGCTCCTCCCGGTTATGGTGGTCATGGACGGTTTCTTCACGTCCCACTTCATCGAACCCGTAGACGTACCGGACCAGGCATCGGTCGACGCCTTCCTGCCCCCTTTCGGCGTGCCCACGAGGTTCAACATCGAGGACCCTGCGTACGTGAACAATGTCGTCAACCCCGAGCAGTATATGGGGTACAGGCAGCGAAGCTTCGAGGACATGGAAAAAACGAGACCCATAATCCGCGAGGTAAACGAGCGGTATCAGCGTATCATCGGACGGGGCTACGGCGTCGTGGAACCGTCGGGCTGTGACGGCGCCGAGATTGTCCTCGTCACGAGCGGCGCCATGACGAGCACGGCCCGGGTGGCGATTGACTCCCTCCGGGAGAAGGGCCTTAGAGCGGGCCTGCTCAAGTTGAAGGCTTTCAGGCCATTCCCCACCGAAGAGGTGCAGGAAGTGCTGAAAGACGTGCCGAAGGTGGTCGTGCTGGACCGGAACATCTCCCTCGGGAAGGAGGGCATCTGGTGCCAGGAATTGAAGGCCGCCTTATATCCTCTCAGCCGTCGTCCCGAAGTACACGGCTTCATCGCGGGTATCTGCGGGGCGGATGTCTCTCCGGATATGATCGAAGGCATGGTGTATCAGGCACTCAACCTGGCGAAGCCGGAACGCGTGCCCACATGGGTGCGGAGGGGCGGGTGAGCACGTAGAGCAAGGCGATAACGGGAGGGTAAGATAGCCGTTGGCTAAAGCGGAGTGAAAAAATGAAGAATGATCAGAGAATCGAGGAAATGGATAAAGAGTTCATGCGGCCCGGACATATGGCCTGTCCCGGCTGCGGAGAGGCGAGCACCATCCGGCTTGTGCTCAAGGTCCTGGGAGAAAAGACGATCGTCGTTATTCTGCCCTCCTGCGTGGGCGTGATCAGTGCCACCTTTCCCAACAGTACGTTTGCCGTGCCCTGTTTTCATTCCGCCTTCGAGATTGCGGCGCCCACCGCCGCGGGCATTGCGAATGCCCTGAAGCTCCAGGGGCGGGAGGACGTGACGGCACTGGCCTTTGCCGGCGACGGAGGGACCTTTGACATCGGGCTCCAGTCCCTCTCCGGCGCCGCCGACCGCAACGATAACTTCATCTATGTCTGTCTGGACAACGAAGGGTACATGAACACGGGCATCCAGTCCAGCTCCTCGACCCCTCAGAACGCCTGGACCATGACCACTCCGGGAGGCAGGAGGGGAAGGAAGAAGAAATTCATGCAGATCATCGCGGCGCACAGGATGCCGTACGCGGCGACCGCATCGATAGGCCATCCCCTCGACCTCATGGAGAAAATCAGGAAGGCGAAGGGCATAAAAGGCATGAAGTTTATCCATACCCTTACGCCTTGTTCGACGGGCTGGCGTATGCCCGAGGACCTCTCCGTGAAAGCGGCCCAGCTTGCCGTGGAAACAAAGGTCTTCCCCTTATACGAGGTGATCGACGGCTCGGAGTACCGGATTACCCATCAGCCCAAGGGTCTGCCGGTGAGTGAATATCTGAAGATCCAGGGACGCTTTCGCCATTTTACCAAAGACGATGTGGACCGTCTCCAAACGGAGGTCGATGAAGACTGGGAGCGCCTGCTGGCCCAGGCAGCAATGAAGGGCTGCGTCTGATGAGAAAGAAGCTCGTCATAAAAGATAACCCCACCATTCGGAAGAAGGTCTATGAGCACGTGCGGGAGCAAATCCTGGGCGGGCGGATCGCCCCGAAGGAACGGCTTATCGAGGCGAAGATCGCCCAGGAGATCGGGACCTCCCGGACTCCTGTGCGGGAGGCGCTGCACAGCCTTGAAATGGAGGGGCTCATCGAATCGATCCCTCGTATCGGTTATACGGTGAAGAAGATCAGCGACCAGGAAGCGGTGGAGCTCTGGGAGATCCGCTTCCTCATCGAGGGCCTCGCGGTCCGCTGGGCCATGGAGAAGGCCCCGGAAAAGCTGGTGAAAGAGCTGAGAAAGAACATTGCAAAGGCCGAAGAACAGGTCTCCCTCGGCAACCTCGATGTCTTTGTCGAGCTGGACGGCCAATTCCACGAGACTATCGCGCGGCTGAGCGGCGGGCAGCGCCTTCTGGAGCTTGCGCAGACATTGCGCCGCCATGTCTTGTGGTACAGGATCGAAAGCATCTACCTTCCCGACGTGGCCCTCCGGGCTATCGAGGGTCATAAAGAGCATACTCAGGGCTATCGAAAAGGGCGACGACGCGGAGGTTTCGGTGGCCCTCAGGAACCACCTGGAGCAGTCGAAGAGGGATACGCTCAGATATGCATTCGAGAACGAAGAAAGAAAGAAAAAGCAGTGAAAAAGGAGAAGTCCCGACGTTCATCGAATCGCCGTAACTCTAATCGTTGTGGTTGAGGAGGTGTAGTTGATGCATACTTCGTGGAGGGTTTTTGACAAGCTCTTGGACATAATGGCCGCCCTGGCCGGGGTGGTGCTCGTCATTATCGTTTCGGCGGTCTGCTACACCATCTTCATGCGTTTCTTCTTCCACCAGACGACTATATGGATCATGCAGACCACCGAATATGGACTGCTGTGGATCGTCTTTCTCGTGACGACCTGGCTTTTGAGGGAGGGCGGCCATATCAGCAACGACATTATATACTCCCGACTCAGTCAAAAAGCGAAGTCTTATCTCGACTGCATCATGTTTACGGTCGGAGGGCTGGCCTGTGTGGTCATGGTCTATTTCGGCGTCCTCTATACCCACGAATGTATCGTCAACAGCGTGACCGATGTGCGGGCAGTTACCGTTCCGAAGGCCCTTGTTTTCGTTATCATACCCTTTGGCAGTCTCCTCCTCGTTATACAGTTCTTCAGGATGGCCTGGGGCAGGTTCAACGACATCAAAGGAGGGCGGTAACTTATGCAATGGTATTCGATTATTCTCCTGCTGTTTGCCGGAATGGTCTTCGTGTTGCTTACGGGTCTCCCCATCGCCTTTTCCCTGCTTGTCGTCAACATGGTTGCCGCCTATTTCTTCCTGGGGGGGATACCCGGCATTGTCGAGGTGGTGACGAGCGCCTTCACGTCGGCCAGTACCTTTACGCTGCTCCCCGTGCCTTTCTTTATCTTCATGGGGGAGTTGATATTCCATTCAGGCCTCGGCCTCGACGCAGTCAACGTGCTCGACAAATGGCTGGGCAAGCTCCGCGGCAGACTCTCGATCCTGGCCATCATCATGGGGGTCATCATCGGTGCCCTGAGCGGCTCCACCATTGCGACCTGCGCCCTTCTCGGCACCATCCTCCTTCCCGACATGCTGAAGAAGGGGTACAGCAAGAGCATAAGCCTCGGACCGCTCATGGGGGTGGGCACCGTCGATGCCTTGATCCCTCCCAATGCGTTGACCGTCGTGCTCGCCAGTATCGCAAATATCGATGTCGGGCAGCTTTTGATTGCAGGCATAGTGCCGGGCCTTGTCCTCTCGGCCCTGTATTTCTTCTATGTCGTGCTGCGGGTCCATTTCAAGCCTTCGGAAGCCCCTTTGTATGATGTGCCCCACATCCCTCTGAGAGAAAAGCTGAGGGTTACCGTACAGTATTTGCTGCCTCTGAGCTTCATTATTTTTATGGTCATAGGACTCATCTTTCTCGGCGTGGCGACTCCGACGGAATCGGCCGCGGCAGGTGCACTGGCTTCGTTCATACTCGCCCTGCTTTACAGACGGCTAACCTGGGAGAACTTTAAGAAATCGGTGGTCTCTACCCTGAAAGTGACGGGCATGATCATGATGATTATTATCGCGGCGAGCACGTACGGAGAAATCCTGGCGTTTACGGGCGCCGCTGCGGGCCTCACGAGCTTTATTATCAACCTCAAGATCGCGCCGATCGTCGCGGTCATCGCTATGGTATGCGTCATCCTCATGCTCGATTGTTTTATGGAGACCGTCGCGATCATGATGATCACCATACCCATTTTCATGCCCGTCATCCATGCCTTCGGGTATAATCCGCTCTGGTTCGGCGTTGTCATGTTGTGTGCCTTAGAGACGGGCCTGATCTGTCCGCCCTTCGGTGTCACGCTCTTTGTCATGAAAGGCGTGGCGCCCCCTGAAGTTTCCATGGCCGATATCTGGAGGGCAGCTTTTCCTTTCGCTTTAATAGATTTGGTCTGCATCGCCCTTGTGCTTGGAATTCCGGCAATATCGATGGTTGTCCCGAACCTTATGGGGATGATGAGATAGGACGGAAATAATGATAAGCTCTTCAGCCTTACTCGCATGTGAGAAGGGGGGCTTTCGGGAAAGCATATGCGGCAGGTGGAATCGGGCACGCGGAATCGAGGTGCGTGGATGGGCGCTGGAGGGGTCGTTCGAAGAATCCTTAAGAATTAGGAGGGCAATATGAAGAAAAGGATGGGTTTTCTGGTTTTGGCTGCGTGGTTTGCCGGCGTTGTTTTGCTGTCCCAGGCGGGAATCGTACGCGCTGAGACGATCACTCTCAAAGGGATCACGGCATGGCCGAAAACAGCCACCGAGTACAAGGCATTCACCATATTTACGGACACCGTCGATCGGGTGGTGGCCAAAAAGGCGCCCGGCGAGCTGAAGGTACAGTTCATCGGGGGACCGGAGGCGGTCAAGACACCGGATCAGGTCACCGCTGTCCAGCACGCCCTGGTCGACATCGTATTCACGACCAACGCCTACTATGTCTCCATCATTCCCGAGGTAGACGCCCTCAAGCTTTCCGACTATTCACCTTCCGAGGAGCGGGCAAACGGGACCTGGGCATACGTAAATGGCCTGCACGAGAAGCACGGACTCTATTACCTGGGGCGGCTCGGCATCTCCATACCGTTCCAGCTTTACCTCAAAAAGCCTATAAAGGCCGCCGACCTGAAGGGATTCAACATCCGCGTCTCTCCCATGTACCTGCAGGCCATCAAGGGACTTGGCGGGAACCCTGTGGTGGTACCGCCCACAGATGTCTATATCGCCCTTGAAAGGAATGTCGTCGACGGCTTTTGCTGGCCTGCCGTGGGAATCCGTGATTGGGGCTGGCAAAAGCAGGTCAAGTACATTGTCGACCCGCCATTTTATCAGGGCCCCAACCCGCTGATAATGAACCTGAAGGCATGGCAGAAGCTCCCGAAGAAACTTCAGGATGTTTTGACGGAAGCGACCGCTGAGGCAGAAAAAGAGGTGGTCGCCTACTATGCCGACCTCGTCAAGAAGGAACGCCCTATCCTGACGAAAGAAGGGCTGGAGACGATCACCCTGCCTCCTGCCGAAAAGGCGAAATTCCTCAAAATAGCCTACGATGAGGGTTGGAAGGACGTCATGCAGAAGTGCCCGAAGACGGGACCCGAGCTGAAAAAACTGCTCACCAGGTCGAAATGACGAACAAAGGCTCATGATATGCGGCAAGCCCCGCGCCCTCGCGGGGCTTGCCCGATGTTTTCCGGGCATCACCCGCAGGCGACGCCGGACCTTATATACTCATCGGGACCTTCGTCAGGAAGTTTTTGCGGACAACCTCTGCGTCCATGCCATAAGGCTTATCAGAAGCTCCCCGATCCGCTTCCTGGTCGGCTCATCGACGAGCCTGCCCTTTTCGTCGATCTTCTCCTGTGCAAACGGCACCATCACTTCCGGTTGGTTGAGGAGATACATGTTCAAAAAGACACAGCATTGCCTCAGGTGGTACTGGGCCCGCGCGGTGGCGATCATGCCTACGGAAGCGCCCATTATCGCGGCGGGTTTGCCGTCGAAAGCATTGTCGCCGTAAGGCCGGGACGCCCAATCGATCGCGTTCTTCAGCACCCCCGGGATCGAATAGTTCGCCTCGGGCGTTGCGATCAACATCGCGTCGGCCGCCCGGATCCGCGCCTTGAACTCCGACACCCGCTCGGGCGGCTGCATTTCGTGGTCCTGATTGAAAGGAGGGATCCCTTCCAGATCGAAGGTATCGATCTCCATCAACGCGGGCGCCACCTCAACGGCCGCGCGAAGAAGCGCCTTGTTGAAAGAACCCTTGCGGAGACTCCCGGCAAATCCCAGAACTTTCATCTTCCATCCTCCTTTTTCACGTAAGCGAAAGGGCTCACCCGCCCGGTGCCGTCTGCGCATATCCCCCTGGCGGTTTGTGCTTTAAGGCACCTTGACCCAGGTCTTATCGGGATCGAATGCGCGCATTTCGAGCGCGGCCTCCTTTGCGTCTTTGCCCAGGTCCTTCTGGTAGACGACCCCGTCCTGGTTCACGATGAAGGTCATGACGCCTGAAGAGCCGTATTTCGCCGGGTATGCGACGATGGCGAACCCCCCGATCATCTTGTCTCCCACCGTATAGTCCCGGCCGCCCCCGGGCGCGTCCTTGCCCTGTGCCCTGAGGATCCTGTAGAAGTACCCGTGATAAGGTGCGGATTCGCCTCCCAACGGCTCACCGCCGTAGCCCGCCTCTCTTGCGGAGGCAAACAGAGGTCCCATGGGGCTCTGCTCTTCGCCTGCCCCGGCCTCCCAATAGAGACCATCGTGTCTACCCGGCGAGCTGACGAACTTTTGCGCGTACTCGAGAAGGCCCTTCCCCTCATGGCCCTTCTTCATGGCATACTCCTGCTGGGCGTCCACATAGGCGAGGCAGACCTGGATCGCATTCAGCTCATTTCTGCCGACCCTCCGCGCCAGTATCTCCTCTCTGCCTGCCTTTGTATCGAACCTCCAGTTGCTGCCGCTTTTCACGAGCGGGATAGGGAAAGGCCACTCGTCATTACCCGTGTAGAGTACGACCTTGCCGGAGACCGCTTCCAGCCTGTTCTTCTCCTCATAGCGCGTGGCGAACCGTCGGCGCCCTTCTTTATCTTCGACCGGATCGCCCGACAGGACAACATCCTTGCTTCCCGGACCGAATATCCTGCGGAGCGCCCTCGTATCATCGGCTTTGACTGCGGCGACCATCGCCTTGACCGCCTCACCGGGTGAAGAAAAGCTCTTCTGATGCGGGGCCTTCGCTGATGCGCTCCCGCAGGCGAAAAGAACGACGAGGGCGACTGCTATGACGAAGAGCCCCTTATCTCTGAAAGGGCCCTTTTCCGTGGCATTTCTGAATCGCGACATCACTATATCCTCCATAGTGCATTGGTCTTATTTAAAATCGAGCGTTCACCTACGTCCGCCGCCATGGGAAGCACCACCGCCGGGACCTCCGCCGCCGAAGGAGGGCCTGCCGCCGGCAGGCGCGGGGGCAGGGGCACGGGCACTCGAAAGGCTCGCGTGGCCCCGGCTACTCGCCTGCTGTGCTTGAATGCCCGGACTGCCGCCGCCAAACACGCTCGGGCTGCGGAGCCCTTGAACTTCCTGACGTCCGGGACTGAAAGCCGGCCTGGGTGCCTGAGGCCTTGCCTGTATAGACGGCGCTGCCGGCCTCGCTGCCCCAGGTCTTGCCTGCACGGACGGCGCGGCAACCCGAGGCTGCACGGGTGCCTGCCGGCCGGGTCCCTGGGCGGCAACCCTTCCCGCTCCACCCGGTTGCGGGGGTGCCTGCCGGGCTGGTCCCTGGACACCGGCCCTCCCCGGCGCGCCGCCGCCGAATCCCCTGAACTCCTGGCGCGCGGTGGCGCCGGGACGAGGCCCACGGCCGAACTGCTGCGCAACGGACGGGCTACGGTAGGCGACCCCACCCCGATGGGCAGGGTCATGCCTCCACGCACCCTGCCCGCCCCCTCCCGCGGTCACATGGCTCGCGTACCGGCTCCTGTTTATACGATTATTGAAATGCGCGTTCCTCTCGACGTTGACAAGCACGTTGTGGCGATGCCAGTCGAAACCGCCCCATGCATAGCCCCAGGGAATGCCGAGGGCCACCCCGAAACCGATGAACCCGCCCGTAATGACCACCCCCGGCGGATAATAGTAATAAGGCGGGTATGCCGGCCACCACCACGGGCCGTAGACGACCGTGGGATCGTATGCGGGCACGTAGACCTCCTGGGCATCGACAGGCTCGATGTCGATCGCCTGGCTCTGGGGGTCTACCAGGACCCTCTCCTGGTTCGTCGACCTCAGGTAGCCCTGGGCCTGTGCCCTTTGCCTGAGCTTCTGGACGGTATCCATCACCTGGTCCTTTTGCGCAAGGAAAGCGTCCCCGAGTCTTTGCGTCCAGTCGAGCCTGTCATTCAGCATCTGCAGGACGGAGGGAAAATTCACCAGCGATTTCACGCTCGGGTCCCAGCCCTGTTGCTCCAGGGCAGCGGCAAGCTGGTCCCCCGGCAGGTTCGGGTTCGCCTGCACCCAGCGGGCGGCTTCAACGATCTCAAGGGGGTACGTGGCCGCCATCAGCACCTGCACCAGGAGCTCATCCGGATAGAGTGCGATGGGCGCGAGCATCTGGTCCAGCTCCTCCTGTCTGAAAGTCGGCTGTTGGCCGGGCTCCGGCCCCTGCGCCATAATCCCTCCGGGCGGTGCGGCCAGCAGCACTGCCAGCGACCAGAGTAACAAACGGGCGTAGATACCTCTTTTGTTTTTCATTGCTCTCCCCTCTCGGTGCTCGTCTCTTTAGCCCATTCCCGACGACGTCTTCTCTTTCTGTCTGGTCATTAATGTAATCCCTTTTGTATGCGCTGTCAGCCTGAAGTCTCCTCCACGTCACCTCTCCACTTCCCTTTCTCGCCCCCTTGTCGTAGGATATGGTCATGGGTACATTCTCGGCCGAATTCCAAAGAAGGAGGTTGCCATGACAGGATCGAGCCTGATCTATCTTCTCGCCTTTGCGCTGCTCGGGATGGCGGTGTCATCCGAGGGAGCGGATAACGTGCGCCCCTTCCCGAACCGCCAGGATGGGGTCTTCGTCGCCCGTAATTTCAGGTTCCAGGCCGGGGACGTCTTCCCCGAGCTGAAACTGGGCTACACGACGATCGGCACCCCGAGGCGCGATTCCTCGGGCGCCATCACCAACGCGGTCCTGCTCCTGCACGGGACCACCGGGACGGGCGCCAACTGGTTCTCCCCCTCCCTCGCGGAAGCGCTTTTCAGGGACGGCCAGCCCCTCGACGCGGGCACGTATTATCTCATCTTCGCCGACAGCATAGGTCTCGGCCGTTCATCAAAACCGAGCGACGGCCTGATGAGCGGATTCCCCCGATACGGATACAGGGACATGGTCGATGCCCAGTACCGCCTCGTCACGGAAGGCCTTGGCGTGACACATCTTCGGCTTGTGCTGGGGACGTCGATGGGGGGCATGCATACATGGCTGTGGGCGGAGCGCTACCCCGGCATGATGGAGGGCGCCGTTGCGCTTACGAGCCAGCCTTCGCAGATCTCCGGGAGAAACTTCCTTTGGCGTCGAGTGATCGTGGAAGCGATCCGCAACGATCCGGAATGGAACGGTGGCAGCTATAGCAAGTCGCCCACCCGTTTCGCCTATGCGGTCCCGATCTTCGCCGCCATGGTAGACAGCGCGACCCATCTGCAGGAAGTCGCGCCGACCCGCGAAAAATCGCTTGCCTACTACGATCAGATCGTTCAGGACGCGAAGAAGCTTGACGCCAACGACTACCTTTACCGCTGGGAGGCATCGGCCGATTACGATCCGGAGCCGGCTCTCGAGAAGATCACGACGCGGTTCCTCGCCGTCAACTTTGCCGACGATCTTCTCAATCCGGCCGAGGCTGAAGGTGGTGGAACACGCCATAGCGAGGGTTAAGAACGGTACGTCGGTCCTGATCCCGCCTACCGGGAAGTCGCTCGGCCACCAGAACCAGTCACGGGGGGCGCTGTGGGGGCCGTACGTCGCCGAGTTTCTTAAGGGCCTGCCGTGAAGAGAAAGAGCGCCCGACAGGATGTGAGCCCGTGGCCTTTGGCTTCCGGAGTCCAGGATTGGTCATTTACGGCCGTAGGCCCTGGCTGCGTTCTCCCCTCGATTCCGTCTGGAGGTTCTTCTGATCCTGCCCCATGCCCGGGCCGCCTACCCCCGACCCGGGGCCATAAGTAATTTCCCCCGGTTAGGCCCTTTTTCCACAACGAATGTGCAAAAGATGTAGACAACCTGTGGAAGACCATTATTAAGTTATTATTATAACTGGCTTTTCGACGTTCTGCCTTTTCCTTAAGCAATCAGGAAAGCCCAATTGTTTCAAGGACTATTCAGAAAACTGAATGTCTCTCTCCACCGTATCGGGCGATCCGCGCTCTCAATAAATGCCTTGTAATATGGCTCACTTCCCGACTGCTGGTTTTCCACAGCCGTTTCCCGGCGTCCCTTATGGCTTTCCGGGGCACGCACTTTCGAGTGCCCTTTTCCCATAAAATACCGGCAAAGAAGGCACGTCACGGGGTATCGGATGCCCCCTCGCTCAAGATAAGGGCAATGCGGCCACCATCCGCGCCACCCCGAAGGGAGCCGGCAGGCTCTAAAGGCATTTTTGCAGGTATTGATGGGCCTGCAATGCGGCCTTCGCACCCTCCCCCGCGGCCACCACAATCTGTTTCGCCGGCACATTGGTGACGTCTCCGGCCGCGTAGAGCCCCGGAACACCCGTCTCGCAGGCGCAGTTTACCAAAATCTCGCCAAGCTCGTTCAGCGTCAGCATGGACCGCACGAAATCGGAATTGGGTATCAGCCCGACCTCCACAAAGACGCCGCCCACTTTCAGCACCTGCTCCTGCCCGCTTTTCGTGTCCTTTACCCGGATCCCGGAGACCATGCCGTCGCCCAACACCTCCATCGTCTGATGCTCCGTCATGATGGTGATGTTGGACGCTTCCGTTGCCTTCTCTTTCAATATATTGTCGCCGGTAAGCGGTGTCAGGGAGACAACGTGGATACGCTTCGCTATCTTCGTCATATCGATGGCTGCCTCCAGGGCCGAGTTTCCTCCGCCTATCACCGCCACGTCCATGTCCTGAAAGAGCGGGCCGTCGCAGACCTCGCAGTACGTGAGGCCCCTGCCCCGCAGCATCTCCTCTCCGGGCACGTTCAGCATCCTCGGTCTCTTTCCGCTGCAAATAACGGCTGTCCGGCCGACATACTTCGTGCCGTCCACGTCTCCTATCTCGAAGCCGTCGCGCACCCTGATGACCGACTCTATGGCCCGTCCGATCTTTATATCGATGGGGAACTTCCTCACCTGCTCTTCAAATTTGCGTATCAGCTCTATGCCCTCGATAAATTGATACCCCATGTAATTCTCGATGCCCAGGGTCCAATTGAGCTGCCCGCCCACATCCCTGGCCAGAAGGAGCGTCTTGTCCTTCTGCCTCGCTGCGTAGACGGCTGCCGTCATACCCGCCGGACCCGCGCCTATAATGACAAGATCGTACACGCCCATCTACAAGCCCAGTTGCTTTTTCAGGCCGGCCTCGTCGAAGCCCACGGTCATCACACCGTCGATCTCGATCACAGGCACGCCCATTTGCCCCGATTTCTTGATCATTTCCTCCCGCGCGGCCTTGTCCGCCGCAACGTCGACCACCTGAAAGGGGATGCCTCGCTCCTCCAGGAACTGCTTTGCCCTCTTGCAATGCGGGCACGTAGGAGTCGAAAAAACCACGATCTTCTTCGGCGCATCCATCTTCCACCTCCACTTTTCTGGTGACAATCAAGGGCGTTTGGCTTATGTTAAATATTATCGTTTCCCTAATACTTGTCAACCAGCGGTTCCCAGACGGCGCGCGAGGGCGCACATGCCCCACAAGAGGTTTTTATGGCATCCATATTCAAGGCTTACGACATCCGTGGAACGTACCCCCGCGAGGTAAACGAAGCAATCGCCTTCAAGGTCGGCGCTGCCTTCGTGAAGCTGCTTGCGGCGCGCACCATCGTGATCGGCTATGACATGCGCCTCTCTTCCCCCACCCTCGCAGACGCCTTTGCGCAAGGCGCGATGAGCGCGGGCGCGCAGGTCACGGACATCGGCATGGTGACGACGCCCCTGCTCTACTTCGCCATAATCGACGGCGCCTATGACGGCGGCGCCATGGTGACGGCGTCTCACCTGCCCGGAGAATCGAACGGCTTCAAGCTGTGCCGGGAAAAGGCGATACCCCTGTCCGGCGACTCGGGCCTGCCCGCCATCGAGCAGATGGTCAACGACATGGCCGGCGAGGCGCCCGTCGGTCGAGGCACCGCGTGCAGCCGGCGGTCGGTGCTGCCTGCGTACCTGGACAGGCTCAAGACCTTCGTCCATGACCCCGTGCCCATCAAGATGGTGATCGATGCGGGCAACGGCGCAGTCGGGCCCGAAGTGCTCCCCCTGACCCAACAGTTCCCCATGTGGCAGGTAGTGCCCCTCTACATGGAGCCGGACGGGCGCTTCCCCCACCACGTGGCAAACCCACTTATCCCGAAGAACACGGAGGACTTGCGTGCCATGGTCGTTGCGGAGAAGGCCGACATAGGCATCGCATTCGACGGCGACGCAGACAGGTGCGGTTTTATCGACGAGAAGGGAGAGAAGATACCGGAGGACCTGGTGACAGTCCTCATCAGCCAGGTTTACCTCACGAAATCGCCCGGGGCCACGATCCTCTACGACCTCAGATCGAGCCGCTCGGTGCCGGAGACCATCACCCGTCTCGGAGGGCACGCCATACGCTCAAGGGTCGGCCACGCCTTCATAAAGGCCGGTATGAGGGAGCACGACGCGATCTTCGCCGGCGAGCTCTCGGGCCACTTCTACTTCAGGGACGCGGGCTTCACCGATAACGCGATGTTTGCCATGATCCAGATGCTCAACCTCCTCGCCTTGAAAAAAACCGCTGTTTCTACCCTCATTGCCCCATTGAAGAAATACTCCGCGACAGGGGAGATCAACATGCAGGTGAACGACAAGGAGGCTATTTACAAGGCCCTGGAGGAGCGGTACAGCGACGGGCAGCAGGACCACCTGGACGGCCTGTCCGTCGATTACCCATCGTGGTGGTTCAATCTCCGCGCCTCCAACACGGAGCCGCTCATAAGGCTCAACCTGGAGGCGGCCGACTCCGCTGAGATGGAGTCGAGAAAGACCGAGGTGTTCGAGACCATCCGGTTGGCAGACCCCACCATGCAGTTGAAAGCATGATTTTGGATTCTTGATTCTTGATTTTGGATTATAATCAAAAATCAAGAATCCATAATCATCATACGCTACTTCGGATAGGCGGCCACGCAGAGAAAGAACGTGGTCTCGCCCGTGGTGTTGATGAGCCGGTGGGGCTGCCCGGCCGGGATCCATATGGCGTCCCCCTGCTTCACTGCCTGCTCCTCATCCCCGACCTTCATCAGCCCGCCGCCGTAGAGGATAAAGTATATCTCCTCCACCTCGTCCACGTGCTCCTCGATGGTGTTGCCGGCGGGAAGGGCCGCCCATGCAAAGAATTCCATGGACCTCAAATGCTCGCTCGTCAGGACCATGCGGGCGATACCGCCCCAGTGCGCCCTGTAGGTAGTCGCCTGCACCACCGGATCGTCGATATTCCTCACAAGCATCGGTCAGCCCCCTTACGCGTGATTTTTTGAATTATAGCTCTTTTCACATGAAGAAGCTTTCTCATGACGATGCCTCGATCGTCCGTGTGGGATGGCATTTTTCCGGCCGAGGCGATTTTTGAGGCAGAGCGCGAAGCCGGGGCGGCGTCCGGGCCGGCGCATACTCGTGGATCAGCATCCGCTCAGAGCGCACCGCGATCTTCCAGGTGCGTTTCGAGTCTTCGAGTCCCAGAAAAACCTCTTTACCTTTGACTACGAAATCCTGTACCCTATAAATCTTCATCTGGCTACCTCCCTTTCTTTGATGTGCGGTGTGTAGTCGCCGCTTGAGAAAGAGGGTAGCCTTTTTATTGAATCCCGTACAAGCCACTTTTATAGCATAGACACTGTTGTATGTGAGGATGCGGGGTGAACGCGATGACAAAGCTATGCGCGAAAATAGCCCGGCCCGGAGCGACTAGGGGAATATGCCTCGTAGCTTCGCCGCCTCCGCAACCCGCCCGACGCCCAGCACGAGTGCCGCCATCCGCATGTCGACCCGCTCCTTATCCGCGATGGCCTCGACTTCCTGAAAGGCCCGCGAGAGGATGCGGTTCAGACGCTCGGTTATCTCTCCCTCCGTCCAGAAGAGCTCCTGGAGGTTCTGGACCCATTCGAAATAAGAGACGACAACGCCCCCGGCATTCGCGAGAATGTCCGGCACCAGATAGATCCCTCGGTCGGATAGGATCAAATCCGCCTCAGGGGTCGTCGGACCGTTGGCGCCCTCCACGATCATCCGGCACCGCAGCTTCGGCCCGTTCGTCGCGGTAATCTGGTTCTCGATGGCGGCCGGCACCAGTATATCGCATTCCAATTCGAGCAGCTCGACGTTCGTGATCTCGTCTGCGTCGACCTCCCCCTTCACGAAACACTGGTTGCGCCTCTTGCAGTCCAGCGCCTTCTCCACATCGAGCCCTTTCGGATTGTAGAGGCCGCCGTTTATGTCCGAAATGCCCACTACGCGGCACCCCGCCCTGCTGAATTCCCGTGCAGCCGCGCCGCCCACGTTGCCCGCACCCTGGATCACCACGCGGCTCCCTGCCAATGAAAACCCCTTGTGCTTGGCCGCCTTTGCCGCAATGACAAAGACGCCCCGGCCCGTAGCCTCGTGCCTGCCGCGCGAGCCCCCCAACTCGAGAGGCTTGCCGGTCACGACCCCGGGGACCGAGTACCCTTTACGTATGCTGAACGTATCCATCATCCAGGCCATCACCTGGGGGTTGGTGGCCACATCGGGCGCCGGGATATCTATCTCGGGGCCGATAAAGGGCGATATTTCCCACGTGAACCGGCGCGTCATGCTCTCGATTTCGCGCTCCGACATCCGGCTGGGGTCGCACTCGATCCCTCCCTTCGCCCCTCCGAAGGGGATGTTGACCACGGCCGCTTTCCAGGTCATCCACATAGCAAGGGCCCGCATCTCGTCGAGGTCGACGTCGGGATGGTAGCGCATCCCGCCTTTGAAGGGCCCCCGTGTGTCGTTGTGCTGAACGCGGTAGCCCGTGAATATGCAGACCGATCCATCGTCCATTTTCACCGGAAAATGGACGATGATCTCTCTCCTCGTATACTTGATTTTCTCGAATATCCCGGCATCGATCCCCGGCAAATAACCGGATGCCCTGTCGACCTGGCTGACGGCCATGCCGGCCAGGCTGACTTTCCCTTCCTGCGCCTCCATATCGCACCCCCTTTCCGGCCTCTTCCGTACGCGAATGTCTTTCGCGCTCAAAGAAAAGTATAATACGGCCCGCATCGATCTATCACGGAAAACGTCCGCAAAATTGCGCCTTTACATATGCACGAAAGGTACGTTAGAATAGTCATGTAGGAGCCGGTTCACAACAATGTTTTTCCGCAATGGTGCCAGTAATCCGGCCAGGTCGAAGGGCAGATATCCCCTCATACTCTGTCTCATGCTCCTTGCGGCACTGATTGCCGCGTCTGTCGGAACGTACTTCCGGTACCACCGAGGCCTCCCGCCTCCTCTTGAGAAGATCGCCCTCGGCGTCGTGACGATCGACAATCCCGTGCTCGTGTACATCGCCTCCGAACTGGGCTTTTTTTCAAAATACGGCATCGACGTATCCATCAGGGAGTATGATGTCGGTTCTTCCGTGATGGACGACCTCGAAGCAGGGTTGCTCGACATTGCGGCCACGTCGGAGTTCGCCCTCGTCCGTGAGGGCTTTAAGAGAAACGATCTGCAGGCCGTCAGCTCAATCGCGCGCTTGAACAATATCCAATTGATCGCGAGGCGGGACCGGGGAATCGAATCGCCCGCCGACCTCAAAGGCAAGACAATAGGCGTCCTGCGCGGGACGACGTGCGAATTTTTCCTTGCCACATTCCTCGCCTTTAGCGGCATATTGGACAGCGAAGTGCAGATGGTCAACATAAGGCCGTCGGATGCGGCATCCGGCATTCTGAGCAAGAATATCGATGCCGCCATGCTCTGGGACCCTTACGCGTACAAGCTAAAGACCGCCCTGGGCAAGAACGCGATCGTCTGGGAGGGCCAGGGCGGCCAGGATTACTATGTGCTCCTGATCTCGACGAGGTCTTTTACGGGCGCCCATGCGGCCGCCGTCGAAAAGGTGCTGAGGGCGCTGGTGGACGCGGAGCAATTTACCGAGGCCAACCCGGCGGAATCGAAAAAGATCATCCAAAGTCACTTCCATTACGACGACGCGTATATGGCCCGCTCCTGGGCGCAGAGCAGTCCCAAAGTCTGTCTGACCCAGGACCTCCTCATCCACATGGAAGACGAGGGGCGATGGCTCAAGAAAAGGGGGTGGATCAGCTATCCGGGGATACCGAACTATTATGCCCTCATGTGCCTCGACGGACTTGAGAAAGTGAATCCGGATGCGGTGAGCATCATCCATTAGCATTTTGCCCGGGCCTTAGAGGCCCGCTTTAGCCTTATACTAAACCACGGGATAGAACCGGTGGCCGGTCAGTCGAGAAAGGAGCCTATGAGCATCAAGACCAGGCTGAAGATAAGCGCGTCGGTGCTCGTTGTCCTCGCAATGACAATGATCGCCACCCTCGTTCTTATGGCGAGGGAAATCGAACACGCCACGGGGGAGGGTCTCATTGCCGACCGGATCGTCAAGGGCGCGGGCGAGCTTAACGTGCTGGCCCGCGCCTTCGTATCGCGGCGTCAGGAGGAAAGCACGGAGGCTCAATGGCGGGACAGGCGCAATTCCCTGGCCTTGCTGATCAGCAAGGCGCCCTTGAGGGGCGAGAAGCAAAAACTCCTTCTGGGCCGGCTGACAAAGACGAATGCCGGCCTCACACCCATCTTCGATCTTATCCTCATATATCGATCGCTGGACAGCCATGCTTCGGGGCAAAGAAAGGAGCTCTACAGCGAATCGGAGGAAAGACTGGCAGCCCAGCTCCTGGCAAAGACCCAGGGAATGGTCTACGACGGAGGGCTGCTCGTCGAGGCAAGCAATGAGGCGATCCTTGCGGTTCAGCACGGGACTTTTAAGATCGTCTTCTCCCTCATGATGGTACTCATCGGCACCGTGCTTCTGACCTTTTACGACCTCTACGGCATTATCGTGCGTTCGTTCGAAAAGCTGCAGGACGGGGCCCGGGTCATCGCCAAAGGCGATTTCGACCACAGGGTGGTCCTGGAGGGCCCCGCTGAAATCACCGGGCTTGCCACTACCTTTAACGAGATGGGCGGGCAATTGAAGGTCTCCTACCAGTCACTAGAGACAAGCAGGCGCAGATACCAGGACCTTACCGAATTTTTGCCCCAGACGATTTTTGAAACGGACCGGTCGGGGCGGCTGACCTTTGTCAACAGAGAGGCTGTCCGGGCCTTCGGCCTCACCGGAGAAGAAGTCCACGGGACGCGTCAATTTCCTCCGGCTCATGAGCGACGACGACAAGACTGCGATCAGGGACGCCATGGAGAGAAGCATGCAAAGACGGTACGCCACGCGTGTCGACGGCATGGCCCAGAGGAAAGACGGAAACCGTTTCCCGGTGAGCGTCTATTTTTCACCGGTCCTCGACAACGGCGACGTCGTCGGCGTCCGGGGCATCCTCATCGACATGACCGAGCAGAAGAGGGTCGAGCAGCGGCTTCAGCAGTCACAGAAGATGGAAGCCATCGGGACGCTGTCCGGCGGCATAGCCCACGATTTCAATAATATTCTCGCCGCCATCATGGGGTTTACGGAATTGGCCCTCGACGACCTCGCAGACCGGCCGGAAAGACGCTTTCTCGAAAACGTCTTGAGGGCCGCCGCCAGGGGCAAAGACCTCGTGCGACAGATCCTGACGTTCAGCCGGAGGGGGGAATCCTCTCACAAACCGGCTGAGATCGGCCCTGTCATGGAGGAAACGATAAAGCTCCTGCGTGCCTCCATCCCTTCAACCATCGAGATCCGGCACACTATCTCCCCGAGACATTGATAGTGCGCTCCGACCCGACCCAGATCCAGCAGGCCGTGATGAACCTCGTCATGAATGCAGCCTATGCAATGCGGGAAATGGGGGGCCTGCTCCGGATAGACATGGCGCGCGCCGATCCGGGACCAGGGGAGGGACAGACCCCGCCGGATGCGGGTAAGGGGGCTTACGCGCGGATATCGGTGAGGGACAGCGGCACCGGTATGAGCGACGCGACAATAGACAAGATATTCGACCCATTCTTCACCACAAAAGGAACGGGCGAAGGGACCGGGCTCGGGCTTTCCGTGGTCCACGGCATCGTGGAAAACCACGGGGGCACTATCGAGGTCGAGAGCGAATTGGGAAAAGGAAGCGTTTTCCATATCCTGCTTCCCCTCGTCGACGAGATGCCGAGCACGCAGGAGGAGCCCGGAGACGAACCGACGGGCCGGGAACACGGAAGGATCCTCCTTGTCGATGATGAGCCGGACATAGTCGAGGCGGAAAAGGCCATGCTCGAACGAATGGGATATGCCGTGGTCGCGAACGTGAACAGCGTCGAAGCCCTGAAGGTTTTCGATCGAAAGCCCCAGGGGTTCGACATCATAATCACCGACCAGACAATGCCCGATATGACGGGAATGGCCCTCGCAAAAAAGATCATCGAAAAAAGGGCCGACGTGCCGGTCATTCTCTGCACCGGCTACAGCGAGGTCCGTCTCGGAAGAGGAAATTCAAAAGACCGGCATCCGGGAGCTTGTCATGAAGCCGATCTCAAAAAGGGAGATGCGGGAAATCTTACGCCGCGCCCTGAAACCACGGGAGGAAGAAGAACATGCTCTCTGACGGGGTGAAAAAGGCGATTCGATATCAGACGGTGATACTGAGGCTTCCCTCCCGCCCGGCGCGGACGCCGGTCTGGGTATCCACGAACTTCTTGATGAAGATGCTTCTGAGGCCGTACATGCCTTCGGGCGGCGTGGTCATCTGCTGCCGGTACGACGCGTCCGCGGTCTCCGGGGCCTGAGCTTTACGTGGCCTCTCTGCGTCACGTCTTGCATCGGGAGCCGCAAGCGCCGGCACGGCTAATGGCAGCACATCAACGACCGGCCGGCCGCCTGTCCCGTCGAACTCCACCCGGAACTGTCTGACGCTCCTCTTTACTCCGGCGTCATCTTCTTTAAGGTTCGTATAAACGATTCTCATGCAGCACCAACGCCCCAACGACCGGGCCGAAAACGGGCCTCGACTCGCGCTTCGCGAGGCAACCGGCCCTTTGCCTTTAGCCCCTGCCTTTGACTGCAATTTTCCCGATTACACTAAGCTATAGTGCAGATAAACGGAAATG
>CAVSOX010000022.1:0-50607 GCA_963729685.1 uncultured delta proteobacterium
CGGCCGCCCCTTCTTTTTGAGCGTTTCCGGCAAGAAGCACAACACCCCCACCCCCACGACATTAATCAGGCACGTCACGGCGAGACCTGTCTGAAGGCCGTGCATCTTGCCTATGTAACCGATCGTGTAAGGGGCGAGCACCGCCCCGATGCGTCCCGCGTTCCAGCAGAAGCCGCCCGCGTACGCGCGAAGGTGCTCGGGGAAGATCTCCGCATAGTAGGCGCCGATAACCGCGGCCACGCCGCTCGTGCCGACGCCGACCACCCCTCCCCACCAGAAGAGAAAGAGGGAATTACGGGAGATGGTGTAGACCGCGACGGACAGGGAGACGAGAAGGAAGGCGGCCATCATCGAGGGGCGGCGGCCTATCTTGTCGGCGAGCGCGCCGAAGAGCTGAAAACCGGCAAACATGCCCGCGTACATGAAGAGGGAGAAATTCGCCATGGAGGCCAGCGAAAGGCCCCTTTCCCGGACGAGGAACGTCGGGACCCAGTAGGCTATGCCCCAGTAACCCGCCAGGTTGCAGAGACTCACCAGGGTGGCAAGGATTGTGGTCTTGAGGAGCTTCCTCTCAAAGATCGTGCCTATCCCGACGGCTTCTCTTCTCAAACCTCCGGCGGCGCCTGACCTTTGCCTCCTGTCAGGCGGGACGAGCCGGGCAACTGCGAAGGCCAGAACGACCGAGCCGGTCCCGGCGAAAAACAGGATGCGCCAATCGAGGCCGAGCACGGATCTGCCCACAAGGGAGGCGAGCACCGCGCCGATAGCGAAGCTGCTGTACACAAATGAGGCGGCCCTTGCCCGAAAAGAGGGCGTCCAATGCTCGGCGACGAGGGCGGAGCAGGGGCCCCAGAGGCCGCCTATGGCGAGGCCGGTAAAGAACCTGAGCACCATCCACTCGACCCAGGTCGACACCAGCAGGACCAGACCCATGCCGACACCGAGCCAGAAGAGGGAGAGAAGCAGGGAAAAGCGCCTGCCCCGATTTTCGGCGATGAGGCCGAATATCATCGAGCCGGCGATGGCCCCCGCCATCGTCGCCGATCCGAGCAGGCCCCCTTCGGGCAGGGAGATACGGAGGACTTTGAGCAGGACGGGCATGGCAATAGCGAGGACGATCAGGTCGTAGCTGTCTACCAGGTAGGAAAAAAAGGCAGCCCACAGCACACGCCACCGGTACGGCGTCCCTGACGCGGCTTCCCCATACGGGTTGCCGCACACTTCTCCGGCCACGACATCTCCCCTCATTTTTCTCTCCTCAAGGGCAATGCTCTTTTCGCCCCTGCCCAACAAAGAGCCTCGGAAACGCGCTCTCTTCGCCCCCTGCCGAACAAATAAAAAACCGCAGGCGTGTGAAGAAGCCTGCGGCTCATCGATCCTTTCGTCCGTTTCGCTTCCCTACGCCGGCATTACCCGACAGGTTCAAGGGGTCATCCCGCGAAAACGCGGGGTTTCTCAGCCTTATTTAAGCTCCCCCAGCACTATCCTGCCTATACTTTACGACCCTTTTCCCGCTTAATCAAGATCAATCTCTTATTGAGCGGTATCGGGACCGGCACCGATGCACGTGCAGCGGGTCACATAGTGAACGTAATTCATTGTGTGTCGCGCCACGGCATAACGTACATGACATAGTCATAAAATAAATAAAAAAATTCTTGACATCCTTTCCACAATTTGTAATAATGAATCATGTTCATTATTTAACGCAACGTAACTGAGGTATATATAAGGCTTATAGGTAGGGTAGAAGGGATACAAGTGAATAGTGTTCATAACTCAGCAAGGTATAAAAAAGTGAACAGTGATTCCAATCAGACGAAACAGGCCATAGCCCGGCCCCAGGCGCCGGGTTACGAGTTGTGTCACATAGAAACGAGATAGGAGGTTTAAATGGCATATACCTTAACAAGTTGGGGCGAATTCAAGAATTACCAGACTACCCGCTACAGGAACTATCTACATGCTTCCGAGGGCCTTCGATGCATGGGCTCTACCTGGAGTCCATTGGCTCCCCTTAAGGGGTTAGGTGGGGATATACATCTCATAGGCGGCGAGCCACACGCGGCATCAACGGCCGGGACATTCCCTGAAGAGGCCCGGGAGGATATTATCGCTGCCGAAACCGCAGGCTTGGGCTTTCACTCGTGTAGTTACCTGAAACTGTTCGTAGGGGAAGTGATCCGCGATAGGATAGGCATTACGGATGGGACGATCAAGGAGGGATATCCCAAACCGGATTTGATCTGGACTACACACTTGTGCAGTCATCACTCAAAATGGTACCAGGAAGTTTCAAGGCGAATGGGCGGCATACCCATGTACGCGATAGATATGATCGGCGGGGGGAATGCGGAGAAAGATCCAAAGATCGTCAACTATGTGTCCGACCAGATGGAGGAAGGAATACGCTGGCTTGAGAGAGTGACCGGCAGGGACTTTTCGGATGAGTTGTTCATCAAGGCAGTGAGAAACGAGATCAAGGTGCTGGTCCTATGGGGCAATATATGCGCACTAAACAGGCATGCCCCCGCGCCGTTGGATGAGCGTCGACTTATAGCTCTATTCCCGCCGGCCGTTGTGGACAGGACAACCGATGAAAGCGTGCGGTTATATGAGACATTATTTAAGGAAGTGAAACACATGGTTGAGACCGGACAAAGCGTGGCTCCGGATCAACGCTTCAGGATAGTCTATTTTGGAATAGCGCATACGTACGGTCATCCGGAAATGGCGAGAATCCTGAGAGACGTCGGGGCTGAGATTGTAGCCTCGGTCTATACGTTCGGCACGTGCGGCAATTTCAGGGGAATTGTAAATGGAAAGTGGTCCTGGGAACCCCTCGACCCCGCATGGGTGGACGAACTGGATTTGTCTACCAGGAGAAAGGCCATAACCGAGCTCGCTAAAATAGTGCTGGGTTGGCCTACCTGGCAAGGGGTAAGATCCTACTGGGCACTGGAACAAATGGCCAGGGCGATAGTAGCGGAATATAAAGCGGACGGGCTTTTGTTAGCGCCTTCCCGTAGTTGTGAAACCGACTTCAGGAACGGCTACATAGGGATGCAGCGCATTTTCAAGAACCAGATTCCGATCGTGGAATACGATACCGACCAGGTAGATGTCCGGAAAATGGATTTACCAGGCGCCCAACGGAAAACAGCGTTGTTCGTGGATCTCATGGAAGCGCACAAGATAAGGAGGCGGGGATAGATGATGAAAAAGGGCTCTGACGCAATAATCGAACGTTTCCGCTACATAACCGACAATACGCATGAATACGCCAGATCCCTCCAGGGGAAAGGGGAGCTCCTGGCGGGATATATGTGCACTCATGTGCCCGAGGAACTTCTCTATGCAGCCGGAATTATACCGGTGAGAATTCTCAGCTCCCATGTTTCACAGGCAATGACGAGGAGCTATATCCACGAAACTTACTGCTCTTTTTCACACGATTGCGCGTACCAGGCACTGCAAGGCAATTATGATTACTTAGACTTGATCGTAACGAGCAGCAGTTGCATACATATGGGCGAAGCGTTCAATGTGTGGGTGAGGTTTGCGGGATTCGAGCAGAAAAGCTATCTCATACCGTACCCTCATATCATACACACTAAGCCTGCCGGTGGGTTTATGGTGGAGTCTTTTGGAGAGTTTAAACAATTCATTGAGAAGTTTGTGAAAAAGCCTATATCGGATGATGACATCGAGAGGGCGATTAAAGTTTATAATCACACCAGAAGACTCCTTAAACGGCTTTGGGAGTTCCTACGACGTGATAACCCGCCCATAACGGGACCGGAAGTCGCGACTGTGACTTTGGCTTCGCAGGTTATGGAGAAGCAAGAATGCAATCAGATGCTGGAGCAACTTATCCAGGCATTGGAAGGCGAGCCTCGCAAAGCGCCGTCAGGGGTAAGGCTGATGGTAACGGGAGGCGCGTGTGACGACCTGGAAATCTTCAATTTAATTGAACATCTGAACTACAAGGCAAACCTGGTTTTCATCGATTCGTGTACGGCAGCCAGGTACTTCTGGTTCGAGGTGCCCGAGGGCAGACCTGATAAGCTTAAGGCGATCGCCGAGGGGTACATCGGTAAAATTCCGTGTCCTGCAAAGGACAATGTTCCCGGTACCGGGGAAAAAAAGAGGTTCAGGTTCGTTCAACAGTTCATCGAGGACTTCAAGCCGGACGGGGTAGTATTTCTCTATCAGAGATTTTGCAGCCCTCAACCGCTGGACCTTGTGGCATTGAAGCCTATCTTGGACAAGTTGGGGATTCCCTCGATCGAGCTTGAACTCGATACAACCGTACCAATCACTCAGTTTTGGGACACAGTTGGAAGCCCTTGTAGAAATAATAAAGGGGGTGCACGTTGAATAACGGAAAACATCTCGCCGGACTCGACGCAGGCCATGTGAATACGAAGGCCATAATAATGAGGGGACAAGAAATCCTTGGGTATTGCACCGTACCCACAGGATTCGATGTGGTCGCCGCGGCTGAAGCAGCACTAAATCATGCTTTGGACGCCGCCGGGGTCGCACGCAATGAACTCGGCGGCATCGTCGCTACGGGAATCTTTAGAGAGATGGTTAAGGCGCCGTCGCTGAACGTGGCAACAATGGTACCCGACTATGTGGCGGATGTGCAAGGGGCTTTATTCCTTAATAAGAATTCCAGAACGGTGATCGACATCGGTGGGAATATACATAAAGCTATCAGTTATGACGAAAACGGGAATCTCCTGGACGTTATTCAAAATGATAAATGTGCTGATGGTCTGGGCATTTTTTATACGAGCATAGCCAAAGCTGCAGGATCGAGTGAGCAGGAAATGTCCGAATTAGCACTCAAATCCACCAAGAGTGTATCTATCGCTATTCAATGCGCCCTATCCGCTGAAACAGAAGTCATTGATTTGATGTGTCAGGGCGTGGACAGCGCAGATGTAGCAAATGCAATCTTGAAATTCATAGTTGAACGCGTTGCTGCCGTCTGCACATATATACCCCTTACAAAAGAGATCGTGGTAGCTGGAGGATTAGCCAAGTCTCACGCGCTTATTAAGCACCTTCAGGGTTTAATAAAACAAGAGGTAAGCGTAGTGAACCTTCCGGAATATGTAGGTGCAATAGGTGCCGTAATTAGTCATGGAGGTGGGAAATGAGTGAGTATGCTTCGATCGGCACACACCTGGATTGGTCAACGGCTAAGGTGATAGCGGCCGGAGTAGATATTGGAGCGGTGAGCTCCAAAGCCGTGATACTGCTGGATGGACAACCATATGCATCTTCTCACGTTACAACCCGAACGCCCAAGGAATCCGCTTTCAGGGCCATAAACGCGGCTTTAGCCGAAACCCGTTTAAAGTTGGAAAATATCCATTACATAGTGGGGACCGGTTGTGGGAGGTCACAGGCTCCGTTTGCACATAAGACTATATCTGAAATTGCGTGCGGCGCCGCAGGGGCGGTACACGTGTGGGGCCCATCCGTGCGTACGGTGCTGGATGCCGGAGGTCAAAGCTGCAAAGTAATTCACTGCACTCAAAAGGGCAGGGCAACCGGTTTCCTCTGGAACGACAAATGCGCCGCGGGTATCGGACGCTCGATGGAAGCATTTGGTGATCTGGTTAAGAAAGACGTAACCGAGATTGGGAACATTGCCCTTCAGTCTGAACAGTTCCCAAAGTTAAGTGACTTTTGCGCGGTGTATGCTCAATCCGAAGCTCTCGATTTAATCCGAAGCAAAGAATCGCCGGAACGGGTAATAGCGGCTTACCACTATGCTATGGCCAGGAGAATCAGCACTTTAGTAGCCAGATCGGGTCTGAAAAAGGATTTCGTCATCATCGGGGGACTGGCCAAGAACCCGGGAATAACACATTGGGTGGAGAGTATCCTGAAGGTAAGCAGGCTGGCTCCTAAACCGGACTGGGACCCTGCATTGACACCTGCTCTGGGTGCAGCCCTATTTGCGGATGGTTTCTCCAGGCGCCGGTGACCCGACACATCGAGCGGCCGGTGCTCATCACTCGTAAGGTACCAGGAAAGGGGGCATTATGAGGAAGCTTGGCGTCACCACCACCTACAAAGACGTGGAGAGCCTGTCGGTAGGCCAGGTACTGGAGAGAAGCGCGGGCCTTGTACCACAAAAAGTATGCGTTTTCTTCAAAGAGACGACGCTTACCTACAGCCAGCTGGACGATCAATCGAGCGCCCTCGCAGCGGGTCTTCAGGAGATGGGCATCGGCAAAGGGGACAGGGTGGCCATCTATATGTTCAACCGCCCCGAGTTGTATGTCGCTTTTTATGCCCTTCAAAAACTGGGCGCCATAGTTGCCTGGGTAAACGCGGGGTACAGGGCCCACGAGCTCTCATTTATCCTCAACAACTCTCAAGCAACGGCCGTTTTCGCAGAGAAACGGGAAGAGGGCTTTGACAATTTGGGGCTCGTTCGCGAGTTGCGCCGTGACCTTCCCCACCTTTCACATGTTATCTCGGTGGGAGGCGGGGACGGGTATGACGCGGCTCCGTTTGAAGAGCTTGTCGCGAGGGGGAGGAGAAGGGAATTCAGGAAACGGCGCATCGACATACATCGCGATCTCTCCATGCTCATCTACACGTCCGGGACAACGGGCGTGCCAAAGGGCTCCATGATTACCCACTTCCAGGCCGTGAGGGGAGGCTATTCGCATGTGCGCGGCGTAGCCGCAACAGGGGACGACGTCTTTCTGGGCATACTCCCCCTGGCCCATTCCTACGGGTGCGGGACTACGGTCATCCAGCCGGTCCTGATTCAGGCATCGGTCATCCTCCTCGAGACATTCAATGCGGAAGCGGCATTAGAGGCTATCGACGCCCGAAAACCGACGCTTCAGCACGGATCTCCCGCTCATTACATCATGGAGATGAACTATCCGGGCATAGACAGGTATGACCTTTCGAGTTTAAGGGCCGGCTACCTTGCAGGCCAGATATGTCCGGAAGACGTGATCCAGTGGGGGGAAGACAGGCATATATACCTGTCGTCTTCCTGGGGAAATTCTGAAGTCGGGCCGGGGGCGGGGACGATGTGCCCCTTCGGCACCCCCCTTGAAATACGTAAGAAGAGCGTGGGCAGGCCGATCCCCGGGATGCGGATAAAGGTCGTCGACGCGGAGACAGGCAGGCGGGTCGCTACGGGCGAGGTCGGAGAGATGATGGTGAAGGGACCGACCGTATTGAAGGGCTACTGGCAGAATGCGGAGGAGACCAACAAGCAGCTCGAAAAAGATGGATGGCTGCACACCGGGGACCTGGTCTCTGTGGACGAAAAGGGCTTCGTCACCATGTATGGGAGGAGTAAGGATCTGATAAACCGAGGCGGGCTGAAGATGTATCCCTCGGAGATGGAATCGCTGATCTTGCAGCATCCCGATGTGGCGCAGGTGTGCATTGTGGGAACACCAAACCCGGTCCTGGGAGAAAGCATATGCGCATGTGTCGTACCGAGGGGTAACGCCGCGGTTTCTCTGAGGGCAATCCGCGATTTCCTTCGCGACAAAGTAGCCAACAACAAGCTCCCGGATGAGCTATGCCTGCTGCCCGATTTTCCCAGGATGCCGGGCGGGGTGAAGATAAGAAAATTCGGTCCGGGTGGGGTTCAGGAAATGGCATTGCTTGACGAGCGTCGCGAGAAGCTGAGATGATCCTACGCGGGTTTAAGCGAGGCGAAATATCAGGGATGGGCACGAAATCAAAAAAGGGGGATATCATGGGACGAAAGGTAGTACTACTCGTATGTGCCATTTTTCTCGTTTTTTCGGTCTACTCGGTATGTGGCGCCACTGAGGCTCCGATCAAGCTCAAGTTTGCGAACTATTTCCCGCCGACCCACAGACTTTCGACGCTTTTCGCCGAATTCTGCCAGGAGATAAACAAGAAGTCCGGCGGCAAGGTGAACATCTCCTATTACCCCGGCGGCACCCTCCTCACCGCGCCGAAGATGGCAGCCGGGGTGCTCACGGGAATCGCGGATATCGGGCTCTCCCACTTTGCTTACTCCAGGGGACGCTTCCCCGTGATGGAAGTACTGGAACTTCCGTTGGGGTTCCCCAGTGCCTGGGTGGGGGCCGGCGTGGCAAATGAGTTTTATGACAAGTTCAGGCCGAAGGAATGGGACCAGTTTCACCCGCTGGCCTTCTGCCCTTCGACCCCGAGCGTTATCGGAACCCTCACCAAGCCGGTGAGGACGCTTGAGGATCTCAAAGGTTTGAAGATCAGAGGGACAGGGCGGATCGGCGACAACGTGAAGGCCCTTGGGGCGACACCTATGCCGCTCGAGATAGTCGATATGTATGAGGCGCTCAGAAGGGGCGTGATGGACGGCAACCTGGGATCGGCCGAACAGCTCGAGGGCTTTAAGATAGGCGAGCTGCTAAAGTACGTGACGGCGTCGTGGAGAACCGGAGGCTGCTTCGGTTTCTATGTCACCATAAGCAAGCGCAAGTGGGACGAGCTTCCTCCGGACATGCAGAAGCTTTTCACGGAGGTTTCCAACGAATACAAGGATAAATGGGGCATCGCTTTTAATGGCATCGACGTCGGGGGGATACAGTTTCTTAAGGACCATGGGGGGCAAGTCATCACCCTGTCGGCTGCTGAAACAGCCAAATGGGTAAAGGCCGTGCAGCCCGTGATCGCCGCCTTCAAGAAGGACCTCATGTCCAAGGGCTACAAGGAGCAGGAGGTCGATGCGTGGTTCAGCTTCATCAAGGAGCGCACGGAGTACTGGAAAGCCCAGGAGAAGGCAAGAAAGATACCGAGCATCTACGAGTACTAGGACTATCCCGGCAACACCTCGGGTAACGTTCCAAGCTACGGCGCCGCGCCGCTTTAGCCGGCGCGCGGCCTTTCGGGCGGCAGCCGAAAGACACGAGGCTCAAGGGGGAGGGCGAAGGGACTCCTCTACATGGGTGACGGGGCGAGCACCCGGATGCAATCAAAACGCCCCGTAAACTACCTTTCCTCCTACCATTGTCGTGACTACCTTGGCATTCCTTATTCCGTCTATGGGACAGGATAGTATGTCCCTATCCAGCACCACTAAGTCAGCGAGCTTGCCGCTTTCGATCGAGCCCTTTACGTTCTCTTCATAAGATAAGTACGTACCATTGATAGTATAGCCTGCGATTGCTTCTTGCGGCGTGATTCTTTGATTCGGGCCGATAACCTCACCCGAATCAGCGATTCTTGTGCACGCATGCCAAATTCCCGTCACAGGATCAAAAGGGTTTATCGAGGCGTCGGAGCCGAGCGCGATACGTACCCCGTTATTCAGCCAGTTCCTGAGAGGGATCGCTGAATCGGCAACTTCTCGACCGTAATATCTCACATAGCCGGAGCCCATAGAATACAGGAAGATGGTCTGGGTGGGAATGACCGTGCCCAGTCTTTTAACCTGCTCTATGTTCTCCTGGCTGGGGAACTGGCAGTGCACATTAACCCAGCGGCTGTCCGTTATAGGAATCTCCTTGTTTATCTCTTCCCACACTTTCAGAACCGTGTCAATGGCTCCTCCTCCCGTATCGTGCACAGCAACCCTAAGATCGTTCTTGGCGGCCGACAAGCATACGTTCTTCCACGTATCTGTGGGTATGATCTGTGGTCCGTACCACTCCTTGCCGGTTGCACCCACATACTTGAACCGCTGCAAACAAGTCCCGATCCCGGCACCTCCGTCAAAAACCATCTTTATTCCCCCGATTTTCAGCATATCATCGCCAAAACCCTTCCCCGATGCATATGCGAGATTCTGGAGTTCCGAAGCTATCTGGTCTGCGGTTTTGTTTACCGGATCATATGTTAAGGCTGTGTAGACCCTGACTGTTAATTCGCCGTTTGAGTGGAGGTCTCTTATGGCCTGCAAGGCAAGCGGCCCGGATCCATGCCAGACAATGCTTGTCAAACCAACGGCGCTATACAGTTCACATGCCTTCCTGATGGCGGTACGGTATTGCTCACGAGTGACGGGAGGCATTACCTTTCGCACCAGGGCGACCGCTTTTTCAGCAAGTACACCTATGGGTTCACCGGTCTCGGGGTCCTTGGCGATCCGCCCTCCTTCTGGGCTTGGCGTGTCTCTCGTTATGCCTGCGAGCTTCAGCGCCCGGCTGTTAGCTATGGCAATATGAGGCGAATGCAAGACCACAGGATTTTGGGGTGATACAGGGTCAAGATCCATCTTTGTCGGAAATCTCTTGTCTTCCAAGGCTGAAGCCATCTTCTCCGGGCCTACCTTTCCACCGCCGGCAGAGATAATCCACTCGCCCGGCCGAGCGTTGTTGACCGCTTTTCCAATGACGTCCACGACATCCTCAACAGTTCTACAGGTCTCGAAACTTGGCCGTATTGCGTCAATGCCGACGGTATCCATATGGTTGTGGGAGTCTATGAGGCCGGGCAGCACCATCTTGCCCTTTAGGTCTATTACCTTTGTCGTGGAACCCGCACAAGCCTTGACCTGTTCGTTGTTCCCCACTGCAACGAACTTTCCGTCTTTTATAGCCACGGCCTGAACAACGGCGAAAGATTTGTCAACCGTAACGATATTTCCGTTGTAGAGAACCGTATCTGCTTCAAGACAATGGGCTGCACTCCTCGTTTCCATGTCAGCCTACCTCCCTCAAGCTCATTGTTGTTGCATGATAAGAAATCTATCAATGGGCATGATATCCGATCCTCGTCCGTCCCGCTCAACGATAAGGTCGTCACGGATGCGAGAATGACGTGCTACGGTGACCGGTTCCGGTTCTTGGTACGTCAGCTATCAATACCTGGATGATGGGCGCCGGAATGGAAGAGGCCCGCAATCCGGGCCTCTTCCATTGTCTCCGCTTGGGTAATCTAATCAAAACGCTCCGTGAACCACGTTACCTCCAACCATCGTGCCGAGTACCTTCGTCGTCTTGATGTCGTCAACGGTGCAGGTGAGGATATCCTTGTCGAGGACTGCGAGGTCCGCCAGCTTGCCCGCTTCGATAGACCCGATCCTGTCCTCGCAGAAGAGCGCCTTTGCGTTCTCGATTGTGTAGAGCCTGATCCCCTCCTGGCGGGAAATCTTTTTGTGCGGCGTCATGAGGATCTCCCCGGTCCTCCCGTCCATCCGCGTCAGCAATTGCCAGAAATTCCACATCGGATCGTAATGCGCCCCGTCGGTGCCGTTGCCGATCACCGCACCCTCATCAAAGAACCACCTCAGCGGCATCAGCGTGTCCACCATGTCGTTCTTGCCGCCTCCTGCCCTCCGGACGAACGTCTCCTTCCCCTTCGTGTACTCAAAACCGATGACGGTCGTGCTGTAGATGCCCATCTCCCCGTACCGCTTCACCTGTTCCCTCGTCGGGTGCTGCACGTGCTGAAACAGCCACCTCCTGCCCTTTAGCGGGATCTGGCTGTTGACAAACTCGTAGGCCTCGAGGCCGATGTCGGTCGTCTTGTTGCCTGCAACCTGCACGTTCATACGTATATTGTACTTGGCGGCCAGCAGGCATATCTCCTTCAGGCGTTCCGTGGAAAACATTTGGATGCCGGACGTCGTCTCGCCGAATGGACCGAGATAAGGCTCTCTCATCACCGCTACACCAAGCTGAACGGGCCCGTCGAGGGAAGCCGTGATGCCGCCGATCCTGAGCCAGTCGCTGCCGAGGCCGCGCCCACTCGAATAGGAGGCGACGTCCCTTATCCAATCCTCCACGCGGGCGGTCGGGGCATCGGCCAGTTCCTTCGGCACCTCATACGCGGCCAGTATCCTCGTGGTCAGAGCCTTCCTCTCCTCCAGTTCCCTGACAAGACGCAGGTAAGATGGATAAAAATTGTGTGCCTCATAGACGGTCGTCACCCCGACCGCATTCCATTTCTGCATGGCCCCCTTTATCCCGTCGAGTGACTGCTCGAAGCTGGCCTTGGGCAGCATGCCGAGAAGCTTCCAGAAAAGCTTTCCGTAGTTCCAGATGTGCGCCCTTTCGAGCTGGCCGTTCGGCTCACCGGTCTTCGCGTCCCTAAAGAAAATGAGACCCTTATTCTCATCCGGTGTATCTTTTGTGACGCCAAGAAGCTTTAACCCGTAGCTGTTTATGATGGCGCGATGGGGCGCCCACACGATTACACCCTGGATGTACACAGGGTTATTCGGCGCCGCTTCGTCGAGGTCCCACCGCGTCGGCCACCTTTTTTCCTTGAAGAGGTCGGGAAGCCCCATATAATCCGGCGGGTCCCCCACCGCCGAGCACAGGATCCATTCACCCGGCTTCTTGCTCTTCGCCGCGATGGCGATTCGTTCCTTGATCTCCGAGATGGAGTGCAGACCGGAGACGTCGACTGTCACACCCTTGGCCATCATATTGGTGACCATGTGGGGGTGGCTATCAATCAGGCCGGGAAGGACCGTCTTTCCCTTGAGGTCTACCTTCCTGGTGCGCTGCCCCCCGTAGGCGCCGATCTTTTTGTCGCTGCCGACCGCGATGAATTTCCCGTCCTTTATCGCGACCGCCTGCGCTATGGAGAACGACGTATCGACTGTGATGATCTTACCATTGTACAAAATAAGATCGGCGTACAGGCTCAGCCGGCGGTGCCGAGGCCGCGGCGGAAAAGACCCCGGCCGTAAAGGTAATGGCCAGCGCTATCAATAATTCCTTCAGTGACATTGTCGGCTCCTTGCGATTATTAATCATCTCATAATACTTCTGCTACTTACGTAACTGCAAGTCTACAACTGCCCTCTGCAGGCTGAGCCAATCGCGCTCACCGCTGTTCAACCGTGAGCCTGCGAGGGCCATGTAATTCCCTGCATCCGTGAGAAACGAGGCCGCCTCATCAAGGAGCATCGCGGCGTCAGCGCCCTTTGTCGCGCCATTCGCTTTGTCTATACATGTGACGCCGAGCTTGGTCAGCTCACCGATCGCCGCGAAGTAGGTCGAGATAGTGAAAAGGTCGGAGACAACCCGGCTTCTGACGAAATAGGCATCAGCAAATACCTTGTCCGGCTGTACGGCAAGGCTCTGGTTCGCCGCGGTCTGGTTCTGCATCAGGCCCGCAAGCTCGGGAGCCATAGCCCTCATATGACGACTGATCTCGTCAAGATCCTGCCTCATCACCTGTGTTTCCGCCCCAACCTTCCCCCTCGGGTCTGCCACTGCCGCCACCTGTACGCCGAGCGCCGCGAGCTTGTTCACCTGCGTTCTCGTGTCCGCCGCCATCTGCAAGTACTTCACCGTGCTCAGATCTACCTGCCATTTGGGTTCCTCTTTCATCTGGAGCAATGTTGTGAAGACACTCAGGTTCGCCTGCTGACCCCTTGCCTCTCCAGGGATAAAGAGCAACGCTCCGAGTAAGATCCAGACCACACAAACACAAATCTTCTTCATCCGTTCCTCCTCTTCTGACTTTCATGTGATCAAGATAATGGAATGCCGTATTCACCTTCCGGAAACGATAGCGCTCAATGCGGCTTCCGTTTTTTGCCACCTTTCCTCGTCATTGCCCAGCTCAGTGCCGGCCATCCCCATATAGCGGGCAGCTTCGTTGAGCAGGTTGGCGGTTGTGGCAAGCATGACGACGCTCCGCGCTCTGTTGCTCTTGTCGATAAGATCTTTGCCGGCAACGGGCGCCTGCTCAAATGTTTTGAGGGCTTGGGCAATGGTCTCCCCTGCCTGCTTGTAATAGGTCCCCACAGTAAAGAGGCCGATAGTGAGGCGCGTTCGCCACAGCAAAGCGTCGAGGGCGTTCCGGTTCGGTGTTATCATACTACTCTCGTCACTGGCGAGATGCTTGTTCATGTACCCGTAAAGCATGTCGGCCGTGCCGCGGAGCTCGAACATCATCCCCTTCAACTGCCGCTTCATTTCGTTGAATTCCGGTGGCTCCTTCCCGTTGCCATACCACAGAATCGCGATATAGGGCACGACGTCCCGATGGTTGATCATCTCCATCTGTCCCATAGTAATGGGCGCATTCTCCTCGAGAGTCGACCGGATTCCTTTTGCTTGTTCATCCATTTCCTTTTGCGAGATCCGGGCGAGTCTCTCCGAGACTGTTTGCAGCCTCATAGAGGCGGACCGCAGCTCCGCCGCCCATCTGAGATCCCTCACGGTGTAGTATCTCTCATGCATCTTATGATCCTGGGTCATCTGCAAGAGCGTCACATACATGGCCTTGTTCCCCTCTCCGGTCGCACCAAGGGCAGGGAAGGTCAGGAATAGAATCGCAACCGCTCCCGCCAAGAACAACACATTAATATGTTTCATGGCTCCTCCAGACTCTGCAATTTTTGCCCTAATGGGCACGCTACAAACACGCTGGTCAAGGCCCCTCTAAAATCTTCCCGCTCCCGCATCAGCGGGACTTCAGAGTCAACGCCACGGCTGAAGCGGCGATTGACAGACCTACCATAAGATAAAGCGTACTCGTAAAGGTCCCGCTTATGTCGCGCAGCCAGCCGGCGAGCGTCGGGGTGGCGAAAAGGGCGAGGGACAAGCCTGCCGACATGATGCCGAACGCCTGTGGCATCTGCCGTTTGTCCTTGACTACCTCCGGCACCATTGCCATGAGCGGCGCGGGTGGCATTGCTCCAAAAAATCCGCAGAGCACCACCAGGACAAGGATAGGGGAGGCTGTTGAAACCTGGGGAAGAATAAAGCTACACACAACCATGGCTAATAGCGAGCCTATGATCCAGATCTTTCTGCGCCCGCTCGCATCAGAGAGCCAGCCGATCGTGATCGAGCCGATCACGGCCACCCACCAGGCGAAGGAGGCCATAAGGCCGGCTATTCCCACATTCACTTTGAGCATCTCCTTGAGAAATGTCGGGAGCCATGTGGCCATTACGAAGGTGCTTCCCTGATAACATGCCCAGATCGCGGTGAGCTTCCAAACCTCTCCATTCCTCCAGATCAATCCGGGCTTTTCCGAAAGGCCTGTCCCGGCTGCCACCGGTGGAGCCTTCCGGTCCCTCTCCTCCACGTGGAGGAAAAGGATATAAAAAAGCATAGCGACGATCACCTGTACGATGATAGACACCACAAAAACGATTCGCCAGCCGTACAGCGTGCCCAAGAAGCCCATGGTGCTTCCACTTATAGCAACAGAGATGGGAATCATTGCGGAGAGGACGGCTTGGGCAAACGCGTTTCTCTCCCGGGGAATGAAAACACCTATCACCGTGAGACCGACGATCTGCACGAGGCGTTCAGAGAATCCGGCAATGCCGCGGCCGACGACCATAAACCCATAATTTGCGGCGGTCACTATGATGAGGCTCCCTACGGCAGTGATGAGAAGACCCGCGAGTCCCGACGTTCTTATTCCAATTCGGCTCACTATGATACCGCCCGGGATCGCCAAAAAGATGCCGATGATCCCAACTATCCCCATAAGGAAGCCTGCCTGGGCGAAGGATAAATGGAGATCCTTCACCACAAGAGGAATGATCGGGGGGTAGATAAACTTGTCGAGATTACAGGCAAAAGAGACAAGGGCAGCGACAACTATGGACAGGGCCACTGAAGGAACAAAAGCTGGGTGAGGTGCGGCCGCCTGAACACCATCTCTGGTCTCCATGGATTCTCCTTCTCAAATAACCGTTATCGGCTTGGACATCGCTCGTCGCCGTCCTGCAAAAGGGCTTTTCAGCCCCTGAATGCCTATGGAAAACGTTTACTTGAGGCGTCCCGAGTACGGCATTCGGGCAGCACATCATCACTCTAACTTTTCATGTACGGTAATTCTTAAGGAGCCGACTCATTGAGTGAATAATATTCATCTAACTATCTTATGGAGATCTTGTCAAGCTATTTTTATGCTGCTATCGTGTCCCATGTGCTACCTCCTTTTTTTTTAAGTAGACGGTTAAATGCTCATAATATATCGCAGTTGTGACGTTGCTATCTCGACATGACGTATTTTATGGAGAGCAGAATAAGTATATTGGTAATATGAATAATATTCAATAACCAGGTTGGTCTGACCGGAACCTCTACCCTTGTCTCCTCCCCCTGCCGGTATTTTTCCCGTGGCTTAACCTTCATGATCTTCCCCAATGGGTCCCCGGTTCACGGATACTCCCGTGGGAGTCATGAAAGGACAGGTATTCTTGACAAACGAGGGGAACAATAGTAAAAAACAGACACGAACTGCAATGAAGAGCGGGAAGGGTACGTCAAAGAAGGCTATCAAGAGAAAGTCGATCATTCAGGCCGCTATCGAGGTCTTCAGCAAGAAGGATTTCCAGACTGCTGCTATTTCGGAGATAGCTCAAAGGGCAGGTGTCGCCGACGGCACTATCTATAAGTATTTCAAGAATAAAGAGGACCTCTTTTTCTCTATCCCCACCGAAAAGACCAACGAATTCCGCAGCCAGCTCGAATTACATCTGGAGGGGATTTCCGGGGCTTTCAATAAGATCCGAAAATTCGTATGGTACTTTCTCTATTTCTTCAAGACGAATCCCGAGTATGGAAGATTGCTGATGCTCGAGATGCGGGTGAGCAAGAGTTTCGTCAAGACCGATACGTACGATTTCCTGAAGAAATCGGTCAGCCAGGTACTGGATATCATCATAGAAGGGCAGAAGGAAGGCGTCGTGAGAACAGACGTGGACGTCTATATCCTGCGCCATCTGGTTTTAGGCATTCTCGAGCACATGGTGAGCCGCTGGCTGCTGAAGGAAGGGAAATACGATATACTGGAACACCATCAAGAGGTAAGCCAAATACTTATTAGCGGGCTGAAAAATCGGGTGTGTCCCAAGGACGGTTAAGGTCTTCCCCCATCCCTCATGTTCACTTAAGGCATATAAAATGACTACATAGGTGGGCAGACCCTCGATACGAACTGCTCGTGAGCAGCCGGATCCTCAAGGGGAATTTGCTTAACCCAGCTTGTTGAACGCCACGGCCTTTATCGCGGCGTAGACCGCGCTTCCTTTTGCGAGGTCCAGCTCGCGGGCGGCCCGGCTGCTCACCTGCGCCATGAGCCGCTCACCGCCGCATTCCAACTCGACGCCTATCCTGCTGCCTGCTTCGAAGACGTCGACCACCGTGCACTTGAGCAGGTTGCGGGCACTGGTTGCCTCCGGGTGGCGTTTGAAAAGGATGACGTTCGTCGACGAGAGCTCGAACAGGGCTTCCGGCTCGTCGCTGCCGGCCGATACGAACAACTCCCGATCTCCCCAGCGGTAGCCGTAGAGACCATCGATCCTGCGGGGCGCGCGTAAGCCTCAGGAGGTTCGTGTAGCCGCCCCAGCTTTCTCCCATGCGGATACGGGCGAGCGCCTCCGCCGTGGTCTGCCCCACTACACGCCCTTCCGCAATATTGAGCAACTGATCCGTCATGATCCTCATTTCCAGCAGCGAGTGGGAGATGAAAAGATAGGGGATCTCAAATACCCGGCAGGTGTTCTTCAAGAAAGGGGTGATCTGGAACTTGAGGGTGTCATCAAGGGCCGATAACGGCTCGTCCATCACGAGCAGGCGGGGGTTGGAAAGGACTGCGCGGCCGATGGCCACCCGCTGTTTCTCGCCCCCGGAGAGGTTCTTCACCCCCCGATCGAGGAGATTGTCTATCCCTAGCACCTCCACCACGCTTCCCAGGGTGATATTGCGGTGACGGTGTGCGCAGCGCTTGTAGCCGTAGAGCAGGTTGCCCTTTACGCTCAAATGCGGGAACAGATGGGGACGCTGGAAGACCATGCTGATGCGACGGCGCTCCGCACGGACGTCAATCCCCTGCCGGCTGTCGAAAAGGGTCTCTCCATCGAGCATAATAAGGCCGCCGTCCGGATGGTGCAACCCCGCGATCAGGCTGACCAGGGTTGATTTACCGCTCCCCGATGGGCCGAAGATCCCTATCCGCTCTCCATTGATTGCAAAGTCCGCGTCGAGGAGAAATGTGCCGTAGCTCTTCCGCACGCCAACCCGAAGCTCCACGTCAATCCGTCCTGACGGCGCGGTCGCCGAGCCATTCATGGAAGAGAAGCACTGCAACGGAGATGGCAACGGAGACGACACAGAGGGCCATTGCCATGACGTCCCCCCGGGGAGAGCTGACGTATTCATAGATGGCGAGGGGGATCGTCTGGGTCACCCCGGGGATGTTGCCGGCCACGATGATCGTGGCCCCGAATTCCCCCAGTCCGCGGGCGAACATCAGCACGGAGCCCGCAATGATGCCCCGCATCGAGAGGGGGAGGACTACCGTGAGGATGGAATCGAACAGCCCGGCGCCGAGGGTGCGGGAGGCCTGGATAAGGCGCTCGTCTATCGTCTCCATGCCGGTCCGGATCGACCTGACCATCAGGGGAAAGCCGACGACGGCCGTGGCAATGACCGCCGCCTTCCAGGTGAATATCAGGTTTATGCCCAGCGGCTGGAGCACCATTCTGCCGATCCATCCGTTCCGGCCGAGGAGGAGCAGGAGAAAGTAGCCGACTACCACGGGCGGCAGGGTCAGAGGCAGGTTGACGAATACATCGAGCAAAAACCGGCCGCGGAATTTCCGGTACGTCATGAGATAGGCTGCGGCAAAACCGAAGGGCAGCGACAGCAGGGTCGCGGTGACGGCAACCTTGAGGGAGAGCAGGATTGCCGAGTAGTCGGCGGGGGTGAAGCTCAGCACGATGAATTACCTGTCGATAAAGCCATAATTCAAGAGGACCGGGTCATCTTCAGTCCTTCCTCGTCGGGAACGCAGGATCGCGTTCCCTCAACCGATATATATCACTAGTTATAACGCCAAGTCAAACCGTTTTTTGCCGCTGCCGGCGGCATCGGCCGGGGTGAGAGCCCGGTAAGGAAGACTTGACAGGCGCCGACGCTATCCGTTACAATGGGCGCATGCCGACGGGATCATTGAAGATCGCCTACAAGGTGTGGCTCGACTGCGACGGGAAGGCCTTTGGGGAGGGGCCGGACAGGTTGCTGCAGAGGGTCGAGGCGACCGGGTCGCTGCACAAGGCCGCTGCCGACATGAAGATGTCCTACAGGAAGGCCTGGCTCATGCTCAAGACCATGGAGCGGCGGCTCGGGTTTGTCCTGCTCGAACGGCGGGTAGGGGGTGTCTCGGGAGGAGGCTCCCGGCTCACACCGGAGGCGCGCGCCTTCATGAAGCGCTATGAAGCCTTCAGGCAGGAAGTCGAAGGATCGCTCCAGGAAATCTGTCGCAAGCACTTCGGATGAGGAGAGGCAGGGAAAATCAGGCCGGCAAGGCCATTGGCTGTTTTCGGGACTAGGAAGACGCGGCCGCGGGCCATGAAACGGTGATGATCTCGTAGGTCCGTTCCCCGCCCGGCGCCGAGAAGGTCACCTCGTCTCCGATCTTTTTGCCGAGGAGCGCGCGACCGAGAGGGGAGCTCGATCGATATTTTCCCCTTTTTCATGTCCGACTCGTACGGTCCCACCACGGTGTAGACAACCTCTTCATCGGTATCGAGGTTCTTCAGGGAAACACGACCCCCGAAGCCGACGACGCCGTTGGGGCTCTTCTTCACGTCGACGATCTCGCACTGCCTGAGCATCTCTTCCAGCTCGCCGACCTTCTTCTGGAGGAACTGATACTCCTCCTTTGCGGCCTCGTACTCCGCGTTCTCGGAGATGTCTCCATGCGCGCGGGCTTCCTCTATAGCCAGAATTATCTTCGGCCGCTTCGTGTTCAGCAAATACTCGTGGTCTTTCTTCAGGTTGTCGTAGCCTTCACGTGTTATCGGATACTTCATCGCCTCTCCAGGGAATAAATAAGAGTTTCTTGTAAGGTACAATTTGTAATATATTTCTCGGAACTTTTCAACACCTTTTCCGAAAAGCTCACACGCCGGCCGAAACAGGGGACCGTCATGACTGCCTGTCCCTGTAGTCCCTATAGCCGAACCTCTTCACCACCTCTATCCGCCCCCCGGCCCTCGCCACCGCGATATCCGGGAGCGTTATTCCGTTGAAGGTAGTGTTCTTCACTATGCTGTAGAGGGCCATGTCGGTAAAAACCAGCTTGTCTCCTCGTTTGAGGGGCCGGTCGAAGGAATAGTCGCCCATCACATCCCCCGCGAGGCAGCTTGGTCCCGCGACCCTGTAAGTGCAGCTCAGACTCGTGAGGCCGGGCCGACCCCATGATATGCGGCCTGTAAGGCATGAGCAAGACGTCCGGCATATGCGTTTCCGCCGATGCATCCATTATCGCGATCTCCATCTCGTTCCTTACGATGTCCAGGACGGACGAGATCAGGACCCCCCCGTTGTAGACGCTCGATTCACCGGGCTCCAGGTAGACCTGCACGTCGTATTTTGCTTTGAACGCGTTGATAAGCCTCACGAGGCGCTCCACGTCATAGTCGTCTCGTGTGATGAGGTGACCGCCGCCGAAATTCACCCATCGCAGCCCCCCGATGTACGTTCCGTAAAGTTTCTCGAATCTACGCAGAATTCTTTCGAGCACGTCGGAATTTTGCTCGCACATTGCATGGAAGTGGAGCCCGTCCACCATGTGTGCGTGCCTGGGGAATTCCCCGGCGAATATCTCATGGGTTATTCCCAGCCTCGAATATGGCGCGCATGGGTTGTATATCTCCGTGGCGACCTCGGAGTAGCCGGGATTGACTCTCACGCCTGTTTCCACGCCGGCTTTCCTCGCCATTTCGCCGTATTTCCCAAGTTGATAAAAGGAATTGAATACGATGGAGTCGGAATACCTGAGCAGCCGCCTCAGCTCCTTTTCTTTATATGCCGCTCCGAACGTGTGCACTTCCTTTTTGAATGCTTCATGGCCGAGCCTCGCTTCGTTCACGCCGCTGGCGGCCGTTCCGTCCAGGTATTTGCTCATCGTCGGAAAAGTGGCGAAAGAGGCATACGCCTTCAACGCGTGCAGCATCTTGCAGCCCGTCCTGTCCTTCACGTATCTCATGACCCGCATGTTTTCTTCGATAAGTGTTTCGTCCAGGAGATAAACCGGGGTATTTATCGCGCCGGACGCGCATTCGAGGACGCGTTCGTCCGCTGCCTCGAACCGTTTCTTCCTCGCGTTTTTGATGAGGCGCGTCAGCGACCTGAGCCCGCTGCTGTCGAGCGCCCCGAGCACCTCTTTCCTCGCGTCGTCGGGTAACGCGTGGTACTCCCCGGCCGCGCGTATATCTTTTGCGGCAATTGCCCGGATCGTGCTTTCAATTCGGCCGGTATCCACCAGGTCAGCCTCAGGGTCTTCTTTCAGGGAAGCGGCGCATGCTCGGCCACCTGCCAGGGGAGACCGTAGGTAGCGAGCGCCTCCATGAACGTGTCGGGATCGAACTCTTCTATGTTGTACACCCCCGCCCCTTGCCAGGCTCCGGTGAGCAGCATCATCGCGCCGATCATCGCGGGGACACCGGTCGTATAGGCAATCGCCTGTGTCCCGGTCTCCCTGAATGCCTCTTCGTGGTCAGCCACGTTATAGATATAATAGGTAATGGGTTTCCCGTCCTTTTTTCCGCTCATGATGTTCCCGATAACTGTTTTCCCCGTGTAGCTCGATCCGAGCGAAGCGGGCTCGGGAAGCAATGTTTTGAGAAATTTTACCGGAACGATCTTGTGCCCCTCATAGTCGACCTCGTCTATCCTCGTCATGCCGACATCCTTAAGCACCCTGAGGTGGTTGAGGTAACTATCCGAGAAGGTCATCCAAAACCTGGCCCTTTTCAGCCCCTTTATATGCCGCACGAGCGACTCGAGCTCTTCGTGGTAGAGAAGATAGCTTTCCTTCTGCCCCGCTACCGGGTAATCGAAGGTAAAATGGACGCTGCCTTCCTCGATGATCGCGGGGGTCACCACCCATTTCCCCTCTTCCCAATGCCTCACCGGCTGTGTTATTTCCCGGATGTTGATCTCGGGGTTGAAGTTTGTCGCAAAGGGGTGGCCGTGGCTCCCCGCGTTGCAGTCCAGGATATCCAGATACTCTATCTCGTCGAAGAGGTGCTTTTGGCAATATGCCGTAAAGATATTGGTGACACCCGGGTCGAACCCCGAGCCGAGGACCGCCATGATCCCCTTCTGTCTGAACCGCTCCTGATACGCCCACTGCCAGCTATACTCGAAATGGGCCGAATCGGGCGGCTCGTAATTGGCGGTGTCGATGTAGTGCGCCCCCGTCTCCAGGCAGGCGTCCATAATATGCAGGTCCTGGTAGGGCAGGGCAAGATTGAGGACCACGTCCGGCCGAAACCTGTCTATCAGCGCGGAGAGCTCCGCGACGTTGTCGGCATCCACCTGTGCCGTCCGGATCTCTCTGCCGTATCGCCGGGCGATATCTCTCCTGAGCGCCTCACACTTGGAGACGGTTCTGCTCGCGACCGTTATTTCCGTGAAGACGCCGGGGACCTGCGCAGCCTTGTGCACCGCGACCGTTGCGACGCCCCCGGCCCCGATCACCATTATGCTTCCACGGTTCTTTCTCTCATTCATACGAACTCTCCCGGACAAGAGACTCTATGTGCGCAATCGCGGCCTTACGCGCGCAAGAGCATGAGCATTTCCCTGGCGATTTTTGACGCGGAAATGGAGGAAACAAAAGTCGTATCATAATCGGGAGATAGCTCGACTATGTCTGCGCCTATGAGGTGCATTCCCCTGAAAACAGCCAGGTATTCAATGACTTCGTGAAACATGAGACCTCCTGGCTCCGGGGTCGTGACCCCGGGAACCAAAGAGGGGTCAAAGACGTCCATGTCGAAGCTTATGTAAACGGGTAAATGCCTGTTCAGACGGGTTGCGAGGGCCGCCGGTGTTTCGACGAGGAGCAGCCTCCTCAAATTCCCGTCTTGTCCCGGACCGTATCCCCACCTGAAGGATTTCCGCGACGCCCAATTCCTTGACGCGCTTCATGACCGTCGCATGGGAGAGCTTTTGACCCTCGTACTCGTCTCTCAGGTCGCAATGGGCATCGAAATGGACGATGACCATCTCTTTGAAATATGCCTTCATCGCCTTCACGATGGGATAGGTCACGAGATGTTCGCCGCCCAGGGCCAAGATCTTCTTGCCTTTTCCCATTGTCTCGGTCACGGCGCTCCCTATAAGCTCAAGGGAGTACTCCAGATCGCCCGGAGGAAGCTCAAGGTCGCCGGCATCAAAGAACATCACGTCGTCCAGGTCCTGTTTCAGATACGGGCTGTATGTTTCGAGGGTCCATGAAGCCTTCCTGATGCTTTCAGGTGCGAACTTTGTCCCGCCCCGAAAGGTAGACGTCGCGTCCAGGGGACAACCGAGCAGGGTGATGCCTGCGGGCTCTCCCTCCCCTCTTGACCCCATGTACCGGTGATGAAAAGCGCATTTCATGAAAAGGTGTCTTTTGAGAAATGCCGGAAGGACGACAACCGCGACGCGAATCTGCTTATTGTGCTGCCTCTGACACCCACGCGCGATGGCGGGACAAGCGCGACCGGGGTCCATATCGTGCCGTTTCCCTCTTTTCCGATCGACGCTAATCCCACAAGACTACGCCGGCGAATACGGCGCCGATAGTGACGACCCTGTAGGTGGCGGAGATCGGCATGACGGTCTTTATCGCCCGCTTCCTCTGTTCCATGCCTTTTTCCACCATCTTCGTGACCTGTTCCACGACGACACGCTCCTCCGCCCTCGCCGAATATTCCATGATCAAGCCGGCGCACTTTGCGTCCTTCGGTATGCCTATTGCCACGGCAGAAGAGATTACCTCTCCGGGAACGTCGCTGCTGAGGGACGCGTAAGCTACCGGGACAAGGGACCCCTGCGGCAGTGAAACCGGACGCGGCTTGATCTCCTTGCAGCCGGGAGGAAGAATACTGCTCATTTTCACCAGGTTGGTATCTCCGACACCGGATGCGAGAAGGGCGCCATCGAACGCATTCAACAGCGAGAATCCTTCGGACGAACCGCTGACAAGAAAAAACTTCGTGGGTGTTTGAATGATCACTTTACCACCTCCCGGACTCCTTTGATATCAAGCGGGTGCGTCAGTGCGTGACCGGATAAACCTTTCACCCCATGGCCCTCCTTCGAAATCCATTGCCTCTTCGGCATCAAAAATTAGGAGGCGAAGATACCCACAGGACCAATGCCCTCATCTTTCGCCTGTTCGCGAGATAGTGTTTCTTGGAAGCCTTGAAGTAAAAGCACTCTCCCTTTCGCACCCGGTAGGTTTTTACTCCGAGCGTCACCTCTATGCCGCCCGACAACACAAAGCCGAACTCCTCTCCCTCGTGGGGCTCTTCTTCTTCCGTCTTCTCGCCGGCGTCAAGCTCCAGGAGCGCCGGGTCCATCTCTCTGTTCTGAGCGGCAGCCACGAGGATCTCGAACTTCGTCACGTGCTCTTTTTCCAGCTCCACCCTGTCTTCCGTCCCGAATACGATCTTTTCATCAAACCCCTCGTCAAAAAACGTGGAGGCCTTCTGGTCGAGCGCATCGAGGATGCCGAAGAGGCTCTCGACGGAGAGGGACGTGAGGTTTCTCTCGACCTGGGAGATAAAACCCTTCGTCAATCCCGCCCTCGACCCGAGCTCTTCCTGGGTGAGAGATTTCGCCTGCCTTATCATCCGTATTCTTTCACCTATGCTCGATCCGTCGATCTTCGCCATAAACAGTAAACACTCACAAAAAGTTTAAGTTAACTAAACTAAATCAATTTGAAAACCATGTCAAGTAGATTTTTATTTAACTTTGAGATGCACTATGCTAAACTCGCGCAAACGGAGTAATTATGCTGGGAAACGCGGCTATTGTGCACTTTCTGGAAGACAAAGGCATCAGAAATCTCTTCCATTTGCCGGGTATTCACACCCTGCCTCTGAACCGTGCGCTAACCGGGTCGAAGATTACGGTTCTCGTGGCGAAGACACGAGTCACACGCCGGGTTTGAGGCCGACGGTTTTTCGAAGGTGACCGGCGGGCCTGCCGTGCTCCTCGTGACGCCGGGTCCGGGTCTCGGCAATGTGGTCGCCTCCTGCATGGAAGCCTATGGTGATGACGTGCCCCTCGTGATCATGGTCGTCGAGGTGGAGAGAAAGCGGGTGGGGAAAGGCATACTCCACGGCGTCCGGGAGCCTGAGACGCTCCTCCGGAACATCACCAAGGCGGTTTTTGTGGTCTCCGGCGAGACGGACCTCCTTGCCGCATTGGAAGCCTCCTTTCGGACGGCGGCAGCAGCCAGGAAAGGACCGGTAGCAGTTTTCATCCCTTATCGCGTGCTCGAAAAGGAGGTGACCTTTCCCGCGCAGGTGCACGAGGCCGACGAGGAGAAGGCGTTCGACCCCGGGTCCCTTGAAAGGGCGCTGGAAGGCAGCCGGAGGCCCCTCATCATAGGCGGGAGCGGCTTGATGGAGGACGGGGTAAGGGGTCCTCTCGACGCGGTCTGCAGGGACTCAGGCGTACCCTTCTTCAGCACTACGGGGGGAAAGGGCGTCTTGAGGGAGGATAGCGGCTGCGCATTGGGTCACGTCACGGCGAAAGGGGTCGCGCGAGAAGTGCTGAGAGCGGCGGACCTGACCATTGCCCTGGGGACGAGACTCAGGGATGTGGATACGAAGAGGCGGGGGGTAAAGCTCGGCCGCCTCGTGCATATAGACGTCGATGACCGGTGGCTCGGGCGTAATTACCGGGCGGACCTCGCGATCGCAGGCCGTATGAAAGACGTGGTGGAGTCCCTTCACCGCAGCATGAAAGGGAGAAGGTCGACGTGGGACATGGAGCAACTGGGCAGGACGAGAGAGCGGGAAGAGGCCCTGCTCGAAGCGCACCATGCCGGATTCCGGATCGTGAAGCTTATTCGGCGGCTCATCCCCGACGAAACCGTGACGGTATGGGACCTCAACCTGGTTGCCTATTGGGCCGAGATCTACTTCCCCGCATATCATCAGCGCAGCTTCCTCAACCCGACGGGAATCTCGCCGATCTTCTACGGATTGCCCGCCGCCATTGGGGCCAAGCTCGGGAAGCCGGAGAGCCCCTGCCTCTGCGTCACGGGGGACGGTAGTTTTGCCGCGGTCGCGGGAGAGCTCGCAACCTTGAGACAGTACGACATCCCGGTGGTCATTCTCGTTTACAACAACGGGGCTTTCGGCCTGCTCGAAGACTATATGCGGAAGAGGTACGCCGTTCCGCATGCCATGGAGCTCCATAACCCCGATTTTGTCGGCCTTGCCCGGGCTTTCGGTATCAAAGCAAAAGGGACGGCGAGCCTCGACGGGCTCGAGCGCATATTTCGCCGCGACATATCATGGGACGAGCCTTACCTGATCGAATTCCGCTACCCGCTTTTTTCTCCTCCCTGGGAGTAACGTGTTTGGGAAATCACGTCGCACGGCGGGGGTGGGGCGAGTTTCGATGGATAATGCGTAAGACAAGGGGCCGCCGACCGGAGCGTACTTTTGTACGTGAGGATCGCGCGGCCACGCGGTCAGCGCATTAGACGCGAAAGGCGCCGCGCCCCCGCCCTACACCATCAGGTAGCGCTTCTTGATCTCCTCGTTGGCTTCCAGCTCGGCAACGGTGCCTTCAAACCTGATGCGGCCGTTGTCGATGACGTAGGCCCTCTCGATCAATTTCATTGCGGATTTTATGTTCTGCTCCGAGAGCAGGATGCTGATGCCCGCGTCCCTGAGCCGCAGGATCTGCTGTTCCAGGTCGCGGACGATCAGCGGCGCCAACCCTTCCGTCGGCTCATCGAGCAAAAGCAGCTCGGGAGCCGTCATGAGGGACCGGCCAATGGTAAGCATCTGCTGCTCGCCGCCGCTCAAGTTGCCCGAGCGCCTGTCCTTGATCTCCCGGAGCGCCGGGAAAATGTCGTATACCCGGTCCTTGCTCCACTCGGCATTCCGCCGGTACGTGATCTCCAGGTTGTCGTCGACGGAGAGGTCCGCAAAGACCCTCCGGTCATCGGGGACATAGGCGATGCCCTGTCTCACCAGCCGGAAGGCGGCGCTGCCCGCGAGGGGCTCCCCATTAAACGTAATGGTTCCCTGTTTCGGGGGGTTCAGCCCGCTTATGCTCCTCATGGTCGTGCTCTTGCCGGCCCCGTTCCTCCCGAGAAGGCCCACGATCTCGCCTTTCGACACTTCGAGGGAGACATCGTAAAGTATATGGCTGAGGCCGTAGTAGGTGTGGATCCCCTTTACGCTGAGCACGCGTCACCCCCACCGAGATATGCATCCTGCACGGCCTGATTGCATCGCACCTCGTCGCAGGGGCCCTGTACGATAGTGGAGCCCCGCACCATGACCATAATCCGGTTGGCGATGGCGAAGACAAGCTCCATATCATGCTCGCAGAAAAGTATGGTGAGACCGAAGTCTTTCGAGAGCTTCCGTATGAGGTCGATGCACCGGCCGGTCTCTTCCGGAGACATGCCGGCAGTAGGCTCGTCGAGGATCAGGAACTCGGGGTTTCCTCCGAGTGCTATAGCGATCTCCAGCACCTTCCTTTCGCCATGGGAGAGGGCCGTGCTCACCCGGTCCTTCCGGCCGCTCAAGCCCACGCTCGCGATGATCCGCTCCGTCTCGGCCGTGACCATGCTCGTTGCAGGCGTGATCATATTCCACGTCTTGTTTTCCCTTGCGAGGACCGAGACGCGGACGTTCTCGAAGACGCTGAGCCTGGAGAATACATTGACCACCTGGAAGGAGCGGGAAAGGCCCTTCTTGCACACCTGATAGGGGGGCATACCCGTGATATCTTCTCCCCTGAAGCTCACCTTCCCGGCGTCAGGTTTCAGGATGCCTGTCACGAGGTTGAAGAGCGTGGTCTTGCCGGCGCCGTTCGGTCCGATCACGGCGACGATCTCCCCTTTGGCCACATGGAGATTGGCGCCGTTGACGGCCTTGAACCCCGAGAACGATTTGTGGAGGTTTTCGACCTTCAGCATCTACCGGTCCCCCGCAACAACCGTCTTTTGCTCATCATTACCGGGCGCGGTCCCCTGCTTTTTGCCCGAGAGCTGCATCAGCCAGCCGAGGACGCCCTCCGGCAGGAAGAATATGACGAGCATCATGATAATACCGAGGACAAGCGCCCAGTAGACGGTGTAGGTGCTCACGAAAGTGCGCAGGGCCACGATCACGCCGGCCCCGAGCATGGGCCCCATAAAGGTGAGCCAGCCGCCCAGGAGGCACATGATGACCATTTCCATCGAGAGGGTCCAGAAGAGCATATCAGGGAAAGCGGTCGTGTCTACGGCCACGAAAAGGCTGCCTGCGACGCCGGCAAAGAAGGCCGCAATGACCAGCGCCATGAGCTGGTGCCTCCTCACGTTCACCCCGATCATCTCGCTTCTGACGGTATTGTCGCGAATTGCCTGGAGGACGCTGCCGAAAGGCGCCTTCAGGATCCTGTACGTCACGTACATGCAGATGGCCGTGACGATCAGCGTAAAATAATAGGCGGCCGAACCGGAAGAAATGAGGTCGGGCACCGGGATGCCGTGTATGCCGTCGTCTCCGCCGGTAAACGAGTACCACCTGTACACGATGGCCCAGACGAGGGACCCGAGCGAGATTTGGAGCATGCCGAAATAGAGCTTGGAGAGGCGAATGCAGATGAGGCCCATGACGAGTCCCAGCATGGCGGCAATGAGAGGCCCGACAATAAAGCCGAGCCACGGTGAAAGACCCGTTTTCGTCATCATCAGGGCCGCGCCGTAGGCACCTACTCCATAAAAGACCGCGTGGTGGAACTGGTACAGCCCGCCGTACCCCAATGCGAAATTGCAGCTCGTCGCCGCGAGACCGTAGATGAGGACAATGGCGGCCATGTAGACATAGAATCGGGGCAGTATCGTCGGGAAGAGGACCAGCAGGACCAGCGAGGCGATGATAATAAGGTTTCTCTTACTCAATAACGACCCCATGCCACTCCTTTACCACGTCGATTTGAGAAGCCCCGTCGGCCTGAAGAGAAGCACGACGATCACCGCCATGTAGGGAAAAATGATGCCGAATTGCGGCCATATGAGGATGCCGAGGGACTGGGTAAGGCCGAAGATCAATGCGCCGAGGAGCGCCCCCCACACGTTGCCCAGCCCACCAATGATCACGATGAGAAAGGCCTCCATGATCAGCGTGGCGTCCATGCCGAGGGTGACGCTCACTGTCGGGGCCACGAGGGCGCCGCCGAGCCCGGCGAGGAAGCAGCCGATCACAAAGACACAGGCGAAAATCCAGCTCACGTTGATGCCGACCGCCCCGACCATCTCCCTGTCAACCGCTGCCGCCCTTGCGATCTTTCCTATCTTTGTCTTGTTCACAAGGAGCCAGAGGGCAATGGCGACGACAGGACCCAGGATCAGCAAAAAGAGATTATATATGGGGAAGGGCAGTCCCCCGAAGAGCGGGACAAAACCCTGGAAGACCGGGGGCACGGGAACCGACTTGTATTCCCCGCCCCAGACGAGCTTCACGAGGTCGCCGAAGACGAGGGAAAACGCAAAGGTAAGCAGAAGGAGCATCAAATGCTCCCGCTCGTACAGGTACTGAAACAATCCGCGCTCGCAGGCCAGGCTCAAAAGGGCCACGCCGAGGGGGGCGATTATCATGGCCAGCCAGAAACCGAGACCGCCGCCTCCCATCACCTTCGAGATGGTGAAGGCCAGGAAAGCGCCGATCATGTAGAGAGAGCCGTGGGCAATATTGGGGATGCGAAGTACCCCCAATATGAGGGTCAAGCCTGACGAGACGATAAAAAGGATCACCGTGCGGCTCAAACCCACAAAGATCTGGCACAACACGCCGGGAGGACAGATTGAGTAAACAAATTCCACGTGCTTCCCCTTTTATGCCCCGTTACTACTTTCGCCTCAACGTTAGTGTTTAACCACACCACACATTATTTTGTCAACGAAGTTTACGGTTTTTTCTTTTTTTTCTCACTGTCTAAAGGCCGCCCGCACGCTCTTTTAAGGGCCTCTCCTGTTTCGTCCGTGACAGGCGTGACGTACGCACGTGGCAGCCCAGCAAAGCAATACGGAGCCAGGCGCCCCGCTGGTGGAGGGGGTGCTGAACCCCAATAGACGAGCGAAGCGAGGTTGAGCGGGGACGACCCGCAAGCGGGTGCCCCGACCAGCTTTGCTGGTGGAGGGGGTGCTGAACCCCAATAGACGAGCGAAGCGAGGTTGAGCGGGGAGGCTCTACCAGCTTTGCTGGTGGAGGGGGTGCTGAACCCCAATAATTGAAAGGCGGACCTTTGGGGTCCGCCTTTCTTGCCGTATTTTTGCGATAAGAGGTGCTAGAACCGGTAGACGGCCCGCAGGTAATAGATGTTCGCCTTGTATGACCCGTCCGTGTAGGCGCCCGTGAGATAGGTGGGACCGGGCGCGACGAACCGATAGCCGTTGTACTGGCCGTCGTTCAGCCTGAACTGGCTGTAGAGAAAGCCGAAGATCAGGCCGAAATTCTTGTTATAGTTGTAAGCGAGCCTGGCGGAGATGTTCTGCCTCGTGTAGTCGTCCCACGGGCCGATGTTTATATTGCTGTTGTTGATGCCCAGGCCCGTCTGGGCGGTGGTGAAGCTCTGGGACGTGAAGTTTGCTGTGCCGTTGTTCAGCTCGAAGTCGTACTGGAGGTGGAAGGTGAGCTTCTCCTTGATGAGAGGAATCATGGTCCCCACACCATAGGCATAGTTGTTGTTGTGCTGATTGGCCTGCCAGTTAAAGTTCGTGGTGGTCGGGGGCAGGCTCGGGTCGGTCGTGCCCGTCCTCTGGGTCTGCTCCATCTTGGAGACATCGTAGTCGAAGAAGGCGAAGAACTTCATGCCTTTCCAGATATAGTTTGCGTCGACAATAAACTCGTTCTCCTCCGCCTTTTGCATGCCGAGGATGGTGCTGTTGTAGTTGTTGAGCTTGTACGCGTACTCGAACGAGATGTTGAGGGTCTCGATGGGCGTGATGTCCGCGGTCAGTTTCACCATGTCCTGGTTCAGTTTGCCTATGTCGTAGCGGTTGATGTTGTCAGGGACGATATTCGCGGTATTGGTCTCCAACTGGAGCTGGGTATCGGTGTCCCTGTAGAGTTTCTGGTACTTCACACGGGTGCCGAGCCAGTCGAAGGGGTTGTAGACGACCGCCGCGTTAAACCTGTTGTCCACCGTGCGGGGGACGTTATTGACACTGAGGGCCGTAGGCGTCGGAGACGTGAGGAAGTTCTCTCCCCCCTCGCGCCTCGTGTCGGTAAACTCGTACCCAAGGATGCCTTTCAGATTCTTCATGAAGCGGTACGTCCCTTCCGCGCCTAAAGCCGTCTTGTTGTAGCCGAAGAGGGTGTTCGTCACAAAGCCCGACGCGGGGCTCGCGGGGTTGAAGAAGCTGACCTGGTCCGAATTGTTCCTCCTGTCGAGGTATTTGAAGTAGACCTTCGTGGTGAGTTCCTTTATCGGGTTCGAGCCGAGGTTCGCCCCCACGTTGAAGTATTCCACGTCGCCGTTAAAGGTAGGCTGGCTCAGGCGCAGCGTGGTGACGCTGGGTGCCCCCAATGTGCCGCTCTCGATCGTGTTGAGGAGCGTCGTCTGGGACGTGTTTCTCTGATAGCCGGCGCTCAAAGAAAACAACGAGGAAAGGGGAAGCTTCGCGGTACCGTTGAAATTGAGATTCCACGACCTGTTGTCGGGAGGGCCGGTGATGGTGCCGAACGCCTGCGTTGCGCCCGTGGTGAAGGGGTCCTGGAAGCGGGTAAATTCCGCGTGGTTGCCGTATTCGCTGAAACCCCCGCTGAAGGCTGTGTAGAACAGCTTGCTCTTCCAGCCGAAGATGGCGTTCGCGTTGGTCGTGTGGTCGTCGATAGGCAGCGGCAGCTCCACGGTGTTCCCGAACCCGGACCAGTTATGGCCGCTCCAGGGGAAATCGCCTTGCCGCTGCAGCCGGTTGGCCGTCACGTTGAAGAAGAAGGGCGCGATGGCGGTCACATCCACGGAGCCGCCGACGTCCTGCCTCCTGATCTTATAATCGAACGACGTGCTCGGCCACAGGTTGGGGTTTTGCGGGGTAGCCGAGGCCCGACCGGGCAAGGTGAGGGTCTGGGAGCCGGGGTTCGTATAGATGGTCCTGTCCTCGAAGGAATAATTGTGGGGGAACTCCGTGAAGTAGAGTGAGAACTTGTAGGCGCCCCACTTGCCGCCTTTGAGCCTCAGGTACATGTCGTCCTCGCCGAGGTAGGCGCCCTGGACGTCGAAATGGTACTTGTTCGTGTCGTAGCTCGCGTTGCCGCCCCCCACGAGACCCGGTCCTATGGCGTTGTATTCGTTGAGCTTCGCGCTTTGGTGGTCGAGGCTGAGGGCATTGGCCCCGAGGAAGATACCGCCGGAGAAGGGGCTGCCGTCTTCCGCATACGCACAAGGGGCAAATAGCAGGCTCACTAAGAACAGGAGTATGGTTCTGCTTCTCATATCGTCCCCCCTACCTGAAGAAAAATTGACCGCCGTTGTATACTCCATTCGCGGGGTTCGCAGAGCCGTTGCTGCCGTGTATGTTGGTGTGGCAGTTCATACAGGAGCGGCCGAAGGCCCGGTTCGACGGGCTTATCCCGGTGAAGAGCGTCTCCCTGCTGTACCTGGTAGCCTGGTGGCTCTGGTCGTGGCAATTCTGGCACAGGTTGGGCACCTTCTCCGTCAGGAGCCACCCGTGGACGCTGCCGTGGGGCGTGTGGCACGCGGCGCAGTTCTCGTCGACCGGGGGATGCTGAAACATATAAGGGCCCCTCTTCTCCGCGTGACACTTGTAGCAGAGCTGATTGACGCTCGGAGCCTTTATCATTGCAGGATACATGGAGCCGTGCGGCTCGTGGCAGTTGGAGCAGGTGACCCTGCCTTCCACCAGGGGGTGGTGGGACCTCCTGTTGAACCGGGCCTTGACGTCGAGGTGGCACTTGCCGCACACCTGGTATTCCCACGACGGGGAATAGCCGAGGTCCACCAGGGTGGTGCCGTAGCCCGCGGGGGCCTTCGGGGCGCCGTGCACGGTATGGCAATCGCTGCACGCGACATCCATCTTCTTGTGCATGCCTAAATCCCACATGGCGACTACCGTGCTGTTCTCGTGGCAGGTGAGGCACACGGCAGATTTCCGGTCGGCCCTCACCTTCTTGTCGAAGGTGATCAACCCGCCCACACCTCTGCCTCCACCCTTCTCCGCATGGGCGGCGCCCGGGCCGTGGCAGCTCTCGCACCCCTCGCTGTTGATCGGGGCGTGGGGGACCGCCTTCTTCCAGTGCGGGCTCTTCGCCAGGAGCCGGACCTGCTTTTCATGACATCCTATGCAGACATCTGAGCCCGCATAGCCCTCCGCGCCCCGGCTGCTCCCGGGAAAGGCAAGCAAGAACATCACGAGCGGCAGAAAAATCAGTCCTTTCCTCATGCGACCTCCTCCGATGGGCATCTTCATTCGCCCGCCTGTCCTGCCCGGTTTTCCGTCCCGAAGAGCTTTTTGGGATAAAGCCCCGCTCAAGCTCTTCGGGTTCGTTGTTTCCTTTCAAGCCCTGTCGTTCTTAGCCCCGGCCACCGCCGGTTTTGTCGTGCACATGGAAAACGGCATCGGCGGCAACGTGCGTCAGCCTTTTACCCCAATGCCCCAAAATGGATAGACCCTTAATTTCACTGTAGGAACCGGACAGATTATTGTCAACCGACGGCACAAGTTTTTTTAACTTTTTTTTAACAAATGCGGCCGTCAGCGGGCGGGCGGGCGGAAAAGCTCTATCACCGTCACTTCGGGAGGCGCGAGCACTCGGATGGGAGGGCCCCATGTACCCGAGCCCCGGCTGACGTAGAGCGCGGCGCCAGGCCCCAGGTGGTAGAGACCGGCAATGAGGGGGTAGAAAAGACGGGTAATGAGCCTGAAAGGAAATATCTGGCCTGCGTGGACGTGCCCCGAAAGCTGGAGATCAAAAAGACCCACGCTTTCCGTATCCACCACGGGTCTGTGCTTGAGGAGCAGGGTAAATTTTCCCTTGTGTGCGGAGGAGAGAACGGCCTTTTCCCCCGTGCCCGACGAGCCGTAACCCGGCCCTGACGGATCGTCGACGCCCACGATATTGATCATCTCCCCGACAATGACCGCCTCCCCCCGGAGCACGTGAAAGCCGGCCCTTTTCGTAAAGGCAAGGGCCTGGTCCAGACCGGAGTAGAATTCATGATTGCCGGTGATCGCAAACTTGCCATATCTCGGGCTGACCGCTTGCAGCAGCCCGAGGGTCTCTATCTGATCGTCCATCCTGCCGTCGACGAGGTCGCCCGTGGAGACGAGTATGTCCGGATGCGCCTCTCTCACCAGGCGCATAATCGTCTTGAGCCTGTCCCCGCCGGCCGTCAGCCCGAGGTGCACATCGGAGATCTGGACGATTCTGAAAGGGCCGGCATGGACGGGGATCTTTGACGTCTCGATCTTAATGGTCTCGACTCGTATCGCGCCGGCCTCGAACCAGCCGTAGAAGGCGATAGCAGCGGCGCCTGCGAGGGAAAGCAGAAAACATGACCCCGGCGAAAGGGTGAGCCACGAGAGCCTTCTTCCCGCGGCCAAACCCGCCAGGTGAGCCGAGAGGCGGTAGACGTCGGTCGCGAGCAAGGTGCAGAAGAGGAGAAAGAGCAAGGCCATCCACGTATAGCCCGCGTAAGCCGTGACGCGGGCGAAGAGTCTGAAGCCGGCATTCTCCAAAAGGTGCATCGCTACCGGTGCGGTTATCATGACGACCAGAAAGAGGGTGAGAGGAATGGCAACGGCCGGGCCGAAGCCCAGGGCCGCTTTCGCCCTCATGAACAGGTAGAAATGGAGCAGGCTGTAGATAAAGAAAAAGATGGTGAGAAAAAGGCCCATGACACATATTATGGGCCGGAATATACCGCATTGCCAAGAAGTCGATCGCGCTCTTCCGCATTTATGCCGCAAATATAGCTCCACAGAGCACTTTTTTGTTGTGAAGAAGCTGCGATAGTCTTATATTTAGAAACAACGTGGGGAGAGCGATGCCGACACCCGTGAAGATCATAGTCGAGGACGTAGTGGTCGAAGCAGAATTCTTTGATACGGCCTGCGCAAAAGAGGTCGTTCACGTGCTTCCGGTGGAGACGCGCCCAAACGTGTGGGGAGATGAATTCTACTTCGAGATTCCCGTCGCGTGCCCTCTCGACCACACCGCCACATCCCGCGTGACGGTCGGTGATATCGGTTATTGGCCGCCCGGTTCCGCACTCGCCCTTTTTTTCGGTCCGACGCCCTTAAGCCGGGGACCCGAGCCCGTACCCGCGAGCGAGGTGAATCTGATCGGTCGCATAAAGAGTGACCCTGCAGCGCTGAGAAGAGCAAAAGGCGCGGCGCGCATCAGGATTGAAAGCGCTGCCGGCGTCAAATAGGAGATCGTCTCGAGCTGTACACAAGGAAACCGTGACGCCCTCACAAAGGCGTGCGGACCAAGACATAGGGTTAGGCGAACCGAGCAGGACAAAAAAAGGAGACGAGGAGGGGGGTGATAACAAAATGGCAAAGACGGCACCGAAGGCAAAAGCAGCGCCGGCAAGCGCAGCAAAGACCAAGGCCGGAAAACCGGTAGCGCCAAAGGTCACGAAAGCAGCGGCGAAGCCTGCGGCAAAAGCGGCCCCTAAAGCAGCAGCGGCAAAGCCCGCCGCAAAAGCTGCAAAAGCACCGTCGAAGACCGCCAAGGCAAAACCAGCCAAGCCACGCAAGGGGGCGAAGCTTACCTGTGAAGTTTGCGGGCTTGTTGTTTCAGTCGATGAAACCTGTGGCTGCGCAGAGGCATGTGATATCATCTGCTGCGGCCAGAACATGCAGCCTAAGAAGTAGCGTTTTGGAAATCGGTTCGCCTAATTCCTTTTTTTGTTTCCTGTATCTCGTATGCGGAAAAGGTTTGCTGGTAAGGAATAACGATCGGGGAGGGCCCCTGCCTCACGGAGGTCCCGTACTGCGGAAAACACGGGCAGCGCGGCCACGCGGGTAATCGATGGGGCCTACATGAGCGATAACGAGCTTATCACGAGAGAAGAGAGCCTTCTCGTGATCATCGATATGCAGGAAAAGCTCGTGCCCGCCATGGCTGAAGCCGAGAGACTCACCGCGAATATGACGCGTCTCCTCGGCCTCGCGGCGGTTATGGGGCTTCCCGTGATCGTCACGGAACAGGAAAAACTGGGGCCCACGATAAAGGAGATCAGCGAGAAAGTCGCTTCTCCGGCGCCCATCTCGAAAAGCGCGTTCAACTGCTTTTTTTCGGAGGAGTTTGCCGCCGGGTCGGCCGGACGGCGAGGAACACCCTGATCATCGCCGGCATCGAGGCGCATATCTGCGTGGCCCAGACCGCCCTCTCCGGCCATCCCCGCTTCCGGATCCACGTCGTCGGTGACGCCGTCGCTTCCCGCTCACGCGACAACGTCACCGTGGCCCTTGACAGAATGCGGGCAGCAGGCATCACCGTCACTTCCACGGAGATGGTGATCTACGAGCTGCTCCGGAAGGCGGGTACCGCAGAATTCAAAGCCATGCTTCCCCTCATCAAGTGATGCCGCCCGTCACGTTTGAGGGAACGGCCATGTCGAGCACGCGGGAGACGGAAAGGCGATCCCGGCCGCACTGTGCCGTATAAGCCTTCAGGTCGAGGACGATCACGGTAATGTTGTCCGTGCTTCCCCGCTCCAGGGCCGCGGCCTGGAGCAGCCTTGCCGCCTCATCCGGTCCCGCCGCGCTCCGGGCGATTGCCACCGCTTCTTGCGAGGTCAGCACATCCCAGAGCCCGTCGCAGGCGATGACCGCTATGTCGTTTCCCGTGCCGAGAAGCCCTTCCTCTATCCTGGGCTCGGCCGTGACAAAAGGCTTGAGGGGGGCGTCCCCGAGGGAGCGACTCATGGAGAGCAGCCCCTGCACGCGCGGCACGTCATAGGATACGACCCTGCCGCCCAGGGCCTCGATCCTGGCCCGCTCACCGGGAAGCTCGGGCTTGTGATCGACGGTGAGTCCGATCGCCTCCGGTCCATCCCCTATCACGATCCGGACGTCGCCGGCATTTGCCGCAAGGAACCTGCTTCCACGGAGATAGAGCGTTCCCGCCGCAGTCCCGCTTACCGTGTGCTGAGCGACAATGTACCGGTCTACGGCGAGATACGCGTCCCGTAAGTCCTCCGCGGTGAATCCTCTCCCGCCTGTCTTCTCGCAGGCCGCGCCTTCTCCGTGGAGAAAGCAGGGCGTGAGCATCTGTGCGGCAATCACGGCCGCGAGCGAGCCGGCGTGCCCGTCGAAGACCTCGGCGCTGAAGACCCCGCATCCCTCGTCGTCCCGCACCGAATGCGCATCTTCCATCTCGTGGCGAAAGCCGATGGTCTCCGCTATGCCGTAAGGGATGTTCATTTGTCCTTCCCCCTCTCTCGCGTCTTGCCTTTCCCCTATATTGTACTACCTGGATTGAAAAAGGCCAAAAAGAGGGTTGCGAAGTGTTTCGGTCAGCAATCTTGCAGGGAGATGCGTTGCGGCGGGGAGAGCCGTCTCTTATATTGTGTGTAAGACCCGATCAGAAGGAGCATACGATGCAAAAGATACGGATCATCGCATTGGCGCTTGCCGCAGGTCTCCTATTCACCCTCAATGCTCAGGCATCGCTCACGACGGACGATGTGCCGAGGATGAGCATCGAGGAACTCAAGCAGAAAATGGACACCCCCGATCTCATCGTCATAGACGTTCGGGCACCCCACGACTGGGAGGTCAGCACGACGATGATAAAGGGGTCGATCCGGGAGGACGCGTCCGAGACGGCTTCCTGGATTGCCAAGTATCCGCCGGACAAGACCCTCGTCTTTTACTGCTCCTGACCGAGCGAAGGGACAAGTGCCAGTGTGGCACTTCAATTCATGGCGAACGGCTATACGCATGTATACGCGCTAAAAGGCGGATGGAAGGCGTGGGAGCAGGCGAAGTACCCTGTAGAGCCAAAAATGAAGGAATAGCCGGGGGGACCTGGTAGATAAACTTTTTCTCGACCCTTCGCGTGTACCGGCACGATGACAAGAAAGCGATGTTGAGGACGGCATGAAAAGGATAGTTGAACAGAAGCGAGGCGACAAACGGGTCGACCAGCCTCGATCAGACAACAATGTCCTGACGCGTACGTGGAGACCGTGCGATTATGATAGGGGTTTGGAAAGGATGATCCCCAAGCTTCCCGTCTACCTTCTCCTCTCTGTCCTGATCCTCGGTTGTCTCCTTGTCGTCCCGAACGACCTGGACCTCCGCTCGCAGCGCTTAACCAACTTTCTCTTCATCGCTATGACAGTCATGGGAGTCTATGTCCTTTTCGATCTCAGCGTCACCGCGGGCGTTTTCATCCTCTTCGCCTGCTTCGAGGCGTTCCGCGGCATCAATATGACCACGCTCACCTTCCTGCTCTGCATGATAGGGCTGTTCATCGCGATTGTCCGGACGCACGGTCACTGGCAACCGCACAAAGGCTTAATCTATGACGCCCTGATCTTTATTGCCGGGGTCAACCTCCTCTTCCAGGTACTGCAACTCTTCGACATTTACTGGCCGCTTTATCCGATCCCCGGAGTTCGGCGCATGCTCCCCGGACTCATGGCAATTTGGGCATTGTCAGAGGCGGCGAGTTGTTTCTACAGGCCCACAACGAATTCGTGGAATGGTATTTTATCGCGGGAGGGATCGGTTTCATCATCGGCCTCGTCTTTCTTTTCACCTATCTCCGGACCAGTTGGGCCAACCGCGACCGCATTCCATTTATGGGTCTGGTCATGGGCTGTGTTGCATCTTCCGCTCTTTTCTGCTGGCACGAGGCGCCGCTCGTCATCATCACGGTGCTGTATCTGGGAATGATAAGGGCGGACGGGATGAAAGAGGCGGGACACGAGTCTGTCGTTTCCGTCGCCGAAAGAGAGTACGAAGTCGCTTGCGCCTGCAAGGAATACGCCGATACAAGGGCCTCACTCCAGGAGGAGCATGTAGGATCGATAACCGACCGGGCGGTGTTCGCAAATCTTCATACCCAAGTTAACCCGGCCGCCCCCAACACAAGGAACTCTTGAAGACCGGCTCGCGGGACATTATAATAGAATAAAATCAGCGGAGGTGTGGAGATGGCGGTGACAAGGTGGGATCCATTCAGGGAGTTGTTGACCCTGCAGGAAAGGCTCGACAAGATGTACCGGGACATGGAGAAGACCAGAAGAGACGAATTTGTGTCAAGCGAATGGACCCCGCCTGTCGACATCTTCGAGCTTGGAAATGCCTTCGTCCTCAAGCTTGAGGTCCCGGAAGTGGATAAAGAGACTATCGACATAAAGATACACGAGAACGAGCTTACTATCAAAGGCGAAAGAAAGCTGGAGCCGGGTGTCGACCCTGACAACTACTACAGGATGGAAAGGGGATACGGCGTGTTCGCCAGGTCTTTTACCCTCAACAAATCGATAGACGCCGCGAGCATCAAGGCCGTTTTCAAGGACGGAATATTGCGGATCGAGCTTCCAAAAAAAGAAGAGGTAAAGCCGAAGCAGATCAAGATCGAGGCCTAGGTCGGGGCTCAGCGCCCCCTCCTCACTGCTTCAGGCGCCGCCAGCAGGCCTGTGCGCTCTGCCTTGTGGGCCTCACCTCATGCGTTTCCGCGCCCGCTCAAGGTCCGCTTTCGTATCGATGCCCGTCCCTTCATACTCCGTCACGATCACCTTGATCCTGTAGCCCGCCTCCAATGCACGGAGCTGCTCGAGCGATTCCGCCTCTTCGAGCGCCCCCCGGGGCAGGGTCACGAAGGTTTCGAGGAAGGAGCGGGAGAAGCCGTAGATGCCGATATGTTTGTAGAGGGGGATGGGGACATGCTTTTGCAGGAAAGGGAGAGGCGCCCTTGAGAAGTAGAGGGCGAAATTGTTCCTGTCGGCCACGCATTTGACCACGTGGGGACTTTTATACTCCCGGGGATCGTCGATGATCGTGCAGAGTGTGGCCATGTCGAGCCTCTCGTGCCTCCACCGCACGGATCAGCGCGTCGATCATGTCACCCCTGATCTCGGGCTCATCACCCTGAAGGTTGACAATCACGTCCGCGTCGATCGTCTTTATCGCTTCATAGACGCGGTCGGTGCCGCTTTCGCATTCCGGTCCCGTCATGACGGCGAGTGCCCCGAAGGCAGCGCACCGTTCTTGTATGCGCTCGTCGTCCGTGGCGATCAAAACCCGGTCTTTCAGGGTCGATTCACACGCCCGCTCATAGACCCACTGGATGATCGGCTTGCCCGCGATATCGAGCAGCACCTTGCCGGGCAGCCGGGTCGAGCCATAGCGGGCGGGTATGACGACGACTCTCTTCACGGCCGCGCTCCGTTCAGATACCGTTTGAGGAACCGCCCCGTGTGGCTCATCGGGTTGAGGACGACTCTCTCGGGCGGACCAACGGCTAAGACCTCGCCGCCCCTGTCTCCCCCTTCCGGCCCCAGATCGATAAGGTAGTCCGCGCACTTGATCACGTCCATGTTGTGTTCTATCACCACTACCGTGTTCCCTCGCTCGATAAGCTCGTCGAGCACAGAAAGGAGCTTATCGATATCCGCGAAATGGAGACCCGTCGTCGGCTCGTCGAGGATGTACAGCGTCTGCCCCGTATCTCTCTTGGACAGCTCCCGCGAAAGCTTGATCCTCTGGGCCTCGCCGCCTGAAAGCGTCGTGGCCGGCTGGCCCAGCCTGATGTACCCGAGACCCACGTCGGTAAGCACTTTCAACCGGCTTTTGATGTGCGGAATGGAATCGAAGAACGCCATGGCCTGGGTGACGGTCATTTCGAGCACCTGGGCGATGTTCTTTCCCTTGTATTCGATCTCCAGCGTGTCCCTGTTGTATCTTCTTCCCTTGCACATGTCGCAGACGATGTAGACGTCGGGGAGGAACTGCATCTCTATCTTGACGAAGCCCTCACCCGCGCATGTTTCGCAGCGTCCGCCCTTTACGTTGAAACTGAACCTGCCCTCTTTGTAGCCCCGCATCCTCGACTCCGGGATCTTCGTGAAAAGCTCCCTGATAAAGGTGAAAATGCCCGTATACGTGGCAGGGTTCGAGCGGGGGGTCCTGCCGATGGGGGACTGGTCGATGTCGATAACCCGGTCAATTGCCTCGAAGCCGGTGATGGCCGACGCCGCCCCGGCCCGCTCCTTGGAGCGGTAGAGCTTCTGCTTCAGCAACGGGAAGAGGGTGTCTATGACGAGCGAGCTCTTGCCCGAGCCGGAAACCCCGGTAATGCAGGTGAGGACGCCCAGCGGTATGTCCACGTCGATGTTCTTCAGGTTGTGCGACCTGACGCCCTTGAGGCCGATAAAGCCCCTCGGTGCCCTGCGGCGCTCGGGCTGCTCTATCCTCAGCCTGTCGGAGACGTAAAGACCGGTAATCGATGTCGGGTCCTTTTTCAGCTCCTCCGGCGTTCCCATAAAGGTGAGGTTCCCCCCGTTCTCCCCGGCGCCGGGCCCCAAATCGATCACGTAATCGGCGCGAAGGATCGTGTCGTAATCGTGCTCGACGACGATGACCGTGTTGCCCAGGTCGCGTAATTTCTGCAAGGTGCCGAGGAGGCGCTCGTTATCGCGCTGATGGAGACCGATGCTCGGCTCGTCGAGCACATAGAGCACGCCGGTTAACCCGGAGCCGATCTGGGTCGCGAGCCTTATCCGCTGGGACTCACCCGACGACAGGGTCGCCGAAGACCGCTCCAGGGAGATATAGTCGAGGCCGACATCGATGAGGAACTTCAGGCGGGAGGTGATCTCCTTCAGGATCGCCCGGCTGATCTCACGCTCCTTTTCCGCCAGATCGACCGACTGGAAAAACCGGTAGCATTCGGCAATGGTCATTTCCGTGACCTGATAGATGTCGAGATCCCCGAAACGCACCCAGAGCATCTCTTTTTTCAGCCTCGCGCCTTTGCAGGTAGGGCAGGGGATGAGGTTTATGTATCGCTCGAACCTCTCCTTCTCCCACGGGGACGCGTTCCTCCACTCCCTCTCCAGCTCCTTTATCACGCCTTCGAAAGGTTTTTTTACCGGGTGACGGCGGCCGTGCTCCACAAAGAACTCGATCGGCACCCCGTTCGACCCGCGGAACAACACATCCTGCACCTCGGGCGGCAGGTCTTTGAAGGGGGCCCGGATGTCTATCTTATAATGGGCGATCAGGGATTCGAGGAAGGGCATAAGCACGAGGGGGTTCTTGTCGCTCCAGGGCATGATGGCGCCCTCCCGCAGAGAAAGCTCCTTATTGGGGACGATCAGATCAGGGTCGAAGTTCTCCTTGACGCCGAGGCCGGAGCACGTGGGGCAGGCGCCGTAAGGATTGTTGAAGGAGAACATGGCGGGGGTGATCTCCGGGTAGCTGATGCCGCAGTCCGGGCAGGCAAATTTCTCGCTGAAGACGAGGGTATCCTTGCCCGTCTCCACCTTCACGATGCCGCCGGCCTTAACGAGGGCCAGCTCGACCGCTTCAAAAAGGCGCCTCTCTATGCCCTCCCTGATGGTCAGCCTGTCGACGATCACGTCTATCGCGTGCTTCTTGTTCTTATCGAGCACGATGTGCTCGCTCAGATCGACTACTTTCCCGTTGAGCTTGATCCGCGTGAACCCCTGTTTTCTCAGGTCGTCGATCTCCTTGCGGTACTCGCCCTTTCTGCCCCTTACGATAGGGGCAAGCACGGTGAGCTGCGTGCCCGTCCCGAGGGCGAGTATGCTGTCGACGATCTGGGGCGCGTGCTGGCTCTTGATCTCCTTGCCGCAGCCGTAACAATAGACATGGCCCAGCCGCGCGAAGAGCAGCCTCAGATAATCGTAAATCTCCGTGACGGTCCCGACCGTGGACCGGGGGTTCTTGCTGATGCTTTTCTGCTCGATGCTGATGGCGGGCGAAAGCCCCTCTATATAATCGACATCCGGTTTTTCCTGGAGCTCCGAGGAACTGGCGGGCATAGGAAGAGAGAGACTCGACGTACCTGCGCTGGCCTTCGGCGTAGATCGTATCGAAGGCAAGAGACGACTTGCCCGAGCCGGAGGGCCCGGTGATAACGGTCATCTTGTTCCTGGGGAGCGTGACATCGATATCCTTGAGGTTGTGCTCCCTGGCGCCCTTTATAAAAATGTGATCCATGATTCTTACCTGGTTCCCAGATTCTTATCCGATTCCCGCGCAGGCGTATATTGTATCAGAGAAGGGCAGGCATTTCAATGAGCCGGCCGGGGCGCCGCCCGGCCGGAAGACCCCCCTCTCTTGCGAGTAGATTCATGCGGGCGCCCGGGTACCCACCCAACCGGCTCACGAGGAAAGGGTGCACAAACAAGCGCAAAAACGGCTGTTTTTGGCATTTATTACTGCCTTTTACCCCCTTTTTGCCCTCTTCCGCACGTATTTTTCGCCAACCGTCTCGGCAACCCCTTTGCATATTCCCTTCTCTTGCAAGGCATTTAGAGAATGGGGTTGACGAAAGTGCACGAAAGTGCACGGTTTATGGGGGGGGGGGGGGGGGGGCAAAGGCAATTATAAATTATGAATTATAAATTTGAATGAAGGAACAGGACGGGTGAAGCGGGTGCGGTCGGGTGCGACCCGGCAAGCGGCGGCACCCGCCTGATCGTCCGGCCGAGTACACCGCCGTCCGAAGGGCCGGGGCACCCGCACCCGTTGGGGGTGGGTCGCGGTTCAATCAGATGATTCCTCGGAGCCTGCTCCGGGGTGATCTGTGCGGCTTGTCATAAAATGTGTTTTTCTCCCAATATACCTCGCAGCTTGCTGCGGGGTAGTTAATTTGTCGAAGAGCAAAAACCGGCCGATACCGGCCTGAAACCCACGGCCCGGTTCTCACATGCAACCCGGTCACCGTATCAAATTCTCTACTATTTCACTATTCCTGTCAAAGCGACAAGCAGGCGTGACAACCAGGGGTGAGAAGGTGTGAAAAAATGTATTTCTGGGAGGGTTATGTTTCCGTTTTTAGGCTTTCGCGATACGTTGAAAAAGGCGGCTTACACCAGGGCATAGGTGACTTCTTGCAGTTTGCGTGTACTCTTTACCCCTTTATCCTCCTTTCTCCCCATCTCCATATCTTATGCCTGGTTTAGTCTCGGCTTCCAGCATAGCCGTATCCATTGCTGGATGTTATAAGTCAGCAGGCCCACAACGCCTCCTCCTCTTCATAAGTCCCCGGAGGTGAAAGGCCCAAGCCATTAAATTGTCCAAGCATTAAATCGCGATCGTCCTCCCCCTCTCTTATATCTCTTTCTTTTCCCGCTCCCTCTTTTTCCCCACAAGGCCCGCCACCGCCGGATCCCGCTCACAACACCTCTCTCCCCTCCGAGACCATCAACTACGCTTACATTGTTTTCTTTCCCCCCCCCCTCTCTCCTCTCGGACTATTCTTTCCCTCCGGAGGATATATATTTTCTCCCCAATAATATAAAAATTTATCGCATAAACCATGCTCTCCCCCTTTTTTTCCGCCCCAGAAATCATCTCTCTCTCTCCCCCATATATCACTATTTTCTCTTTATCTCTCGCCCCCTCCCCCGCGTTCTCTCCCCTTTTCCCTCTTCTCCCCTCTATATCAACGTCTTCTCTTCGCCGGCCTTTCCCCTCTCCCTGTGGCAACCAACGCGGGACCTGACCCTGTAAGATGACGACCTCGTCCCCTTTCTTCATTTTCTTCCCTCCCCTCGATGCGCCCCGCCTTTCCCGCTTTCCCCTCTTCTCTCCTCTCCCTTCCCTTCTCTGCTCCGCCGCTCCATCCGTTCCTTCTTTTCCCTCGCCTCGCCCTCGTGCGCCTCTTCCCCCCACCCATCTCTTCCTCTCGGTCCCCCAGGCTCTTCTTCTTCTCCCTGCTCCTCTCTCGTTTTTTTTTCTCTCCTCTTCTCCTCCTCTTTTCTCTCCCCCCCCCCGCCCTCCCCCTCCTCCCTCCCGGCCGGCCCTCCGGCGAAGCCCCGCGCCCTATCCCTAGGGCGAACAGTGTATATTCTTATCTACCCTAAGTCAGAGGATAGTGTGTTATTTTTTATCTCCCCCCCCCCCACACCCCCCCCTCCCCTCTCCTCGCTGCTTTCTCCCCCCCCTCCCCTCTTCTCCCCCCCCCCAACAGATCATAGGGCGCCCGCCCCCCCCCCACCGACTCCTTAGACAGCTCCCGACCGCCCAATCCTTCCCTCTTTCTTCTCGTCATGTCCCTCTCCCCCACCTCTTCCTCTTCTGTCTGCGACGGGGCTTCTTTTCGGTTTCTGTTTCTTTCTCTTTTCTTCTTCCTTCTTCGGCGCGCCGCTGTTCTCTTCCTCTCCTCTTCTCTCTTCTTTTTCTTTTCCCCCTTTCTCCTTCCCGTCGGGGGGATCCATGAAAAGGGGCGTTTCCAAGGGTGAGGGGATTTTTACAGCTTCTGACAACAGGGGTGACAAAAAGCATGCCCGAAAAATTGTAAAAGTCAACCTCCCGCCGGACAGTCAGCCCCTCTTTCCGGCATGATGATTATGCCGCTTGTTCCGGCCGCCTCCTCACGTCCGGCACCTGTGCCGTCCACGCACGGGCAGAGACCGGCGACCCGACCTAGGGCAATGCCTTCTTCCTCCTAAGGCTAGATTTTGCTCGCATGATGCAGTGTTGCATGTTAGAATCGGCAATCGTTAATGGACAAGGCTTAAGCCGGTTTTCATAGAGCTTCGGAAAGGAATAGTCCCTTGTTAATTACTTCTTGACCCGTCCTCGCAAACAATCATAGATCTTGCTTGTGTTTAAAGCATACAGACGGTAGGCATCAAAAGATATTACGGAGGGGAATTGGTAAACGGGGGGCGCAAAAGACAACCCCCACTCTTTTTCTATATTTGCTTTCTCAGGAACCTCCCCTCCTCCTCATCGGTTCAGCGCGTTTTCGACAGTGCGTAATCGTTTCTATGTGCGCATCTAGGATTTATCAAGGCCCAGCCTGGTCCTCAACGTTTTGGCAAACTCCAGCCCGTTTGGCTGGAAAGGCTCGGGGACCCATGGCATTTCCCGTAAGACCCTAAGCATTGAGGGCAACCGGTCAAAGGGGATGGACACGAACTGACGATCCTCGGGAAAGAGTCCCCTCCGCTTCATGCCGAAGCCGAGGCCGGAAGAGATAAAGTTGACCTCTCCACTCAAATAGGGGTGCGCGAAAAGCCATGCGCATCCCACTGCCGCTGAGTAACGGCTCGACCAAGCCTCCCCGGTCTCGTAACTCATGGCCCTCAACAAGAGCCACGTCTGGCCGACGCTGCAAAGGAAAATCATAACGTCCGGATCAAAAGAGAGCTTGTCCAAAGGTGCAAAGATCACGTAATCCGTGACGCCCTTCGCGATCCTGGGGATATAATGGTACAGTCTGGCGGCGGCTCGAGGGTCCTTGAATGCGCCCAGCCCCGCTCCATACTGGCCGCTGACAAACTGCGGCTCGATTTCTCTTTGTCCTAATATGTACGGTCCGGCTTCACAGGCATGGTTCTCGACATCCGCATAAAAACAGTCGCCTTCCTGTGCCCTTTTCAGCATCTCACAAAGAGCGATCCGTTGATCGAGCCTGCCGGCCGAATCGGGGGGGCGGACAAGATACTTTACGCCCACCGGCCGTATATCGAGCTCCAATTTTTCAAGGATAGCGAGATCTTCCGAACCGAGACCCATCATAACCTCCTGCCTGCAACCCGCCGTTGCGGACGATAGTGAACAAAATCATGAAACCTGTGTACATTTATATCGATAATAGGCAAGTAAGTCAAGAAGAAAGAAGATGTTTTGGGCGGGCCTGTAGAGGTCTACCCCGTTGGCGCCATAATCTTCATCACATATAAGCATAAGTAATTACAACTACTTATACATAATATCCTTGAACACCTTCGAAAATGCTTGACATGATGAGCCGCCATAATGTATATGAAGCAGTATATTGTGAAGTATACTAAGATACACAAGCGGCCGAAGGCCGGTAAACTACAAGAAAGGAGTTTGCCCATGAAGGTTTACAAGATACTCTGCCTGTCGGTAATTGCGGTTCTACTGGGTGTCTGTTTTTTCGCGGCGCATGCGTCCGCACAGGGGAAGCCGATAATCCTGCGCTATTCCACCATGTTCCCCGTGAATCACAAGCACGCGGTGCTTTCCGAGCAGTGGTGCAAGGAGGTGGAAAAGAGGACAAACGGCAGGGTAAAAGTGCAGCACTTTCCCGGCAGCACCCTCACGACGCCCCCAACGACCTACGAGAGCATCGTCAAGGACGTGACCGACATCGGGCTCTGCGTGCTCGGCTACACGATGGGAAAATTCCCCCTGTCGGACGTGCTGGCCTATCCGCTCGGGATCAAGAGCGGCTATGCGGCGACAAAGCTGGCTAACGAGTACTACGCAAAATTCAAGCCGGCCGAGTTCAACGAAGTCAAGGTGCTCTACCTGCAGGCTAACGGGCCGGGCATCATACATACCACCAAGCCGGTGGCCAGACTGGAAGACATGAAGGGCCTCAAGATCAGGACCTTCGGACCGGTCACGGCCTTTATCTCCAACCTGGGCGCAGCGCCCGTCGCGATGCCGATGGGCGATTCCTACGACGCCATATCCAGGGGGGTAGTTGACGGCCTTTACGCGCCCTACGAAGCGCTCTATGGCTTCAAGCTGGGCGAGGTTCTGAAATACTCTATCGAGAACTGGGGGTCGTCCTACAGCGGGGTTCAGATGGTGGCGATGAACAAAGCGAGGTGGAACAGCCTGCCTCCCGACATCCAGAAGACGATTGACGCCATCGACTTGGAATGGATCGAAAAACAAGGCAGGATGTGGGATGACATAGACAAGGAAGGCAAGGACTTTGCCCTGAAGAAGGGAATCAAGATCGTGAAGCTGTCGCCGGAAGAGGACAGGAGATGGGCCGCGAAAGCCCAGCCCATGATTGATGACTATATCGGGAAGATGAAAACGAAGGGCCTGCCCGGAGAGGCGGTCCTCAAGTTCTACCGTGAGAGGATGAAGGCTTACGACAAATAAGTCGCAAGACTGCCCCGCCCGCGGGGCGAAAAGGAATGGCGAACATTAATATGGCCCGACGAGCAAGAGAAAACCCCCTGCGCTTTACCGCCTACAAGGCGATCAAGGACAAGATCCTGTACCTCGACCTCAAACCGGGCGAAAAAATCATGGAGAATGAGATAGCCGAGAGCCTGGGCGCAAGCCGCACCCCCGTGAGGGAAGCGCTGCTCATGCTGGAAAACGAGAAGCTCGTTGAATGCAATGGAAGCACCGGCTACGTAGTGAGGAAGTTCGCGGCAGGCGAAGTGGACGAATACTTCGCCGTCCGCAGCGTCATAGAGGAATTCGTCATGTCCCTGGTTATCGAGAGGATCACGGAAGAAGAGCTGGCAACCCTGCGGGAGAACATAAGGGAGGCCAGGAAATGCATCGATGCCGAGGACATCCGCTCCATAATCCGATGCGAATCGGCATTCCACGAGATCTTGTACAAAGCCGCCAAGTCGGAGGTCCTCCTGGAGACCATCCGCACCCTCGTGGACAAATTCATGTGGCTTCGCTCCATCGCCCTGAGCGCCCCGCGCGGGGCCAGGCAATCCCTCGCGCAGCATACGAAGATATTGGCGGCAATCGAGGAGAAAGACCTCCGAAAGCTGAAGATCCTCCTCCGCGCCCATTTCATCGGGGCGCAGAATAGGCTATCGGGCGCCCAGAGGCTCTTTATTCTTGGAGCAGGGCTGGAACGGCCGTCTTGACAGGCGGAGATTGAGGCCCGACCGGAAGGGGCTTACTCTGGACGCGGGCCGGGAGGTTTTTATGAAAGCGCTTTTCACGGCGCTCCGCAGGGTCAGCGCGTGGATGAACGTGATCGGCGGCGGCATCCTCATCCTGATGATGCTCCTTACCGCCGCGGACGTGATACTGAGGCTTTTCCGGAGGCCCATCACGGGCACATACGAGCTGATAGCCCTGGCCGGCGCTATTGTCATAGCCTTTGCGATGCCGCAAGCCACCAGGGACAATGCAAATGTGGCCGTCGACTTTTTTTTCGAGGGGCGGTCGAGGCCCGTGCAGAACGTGCTTTTTGTCTTTACGAAGACGCTGGGCATTATCCTTTTTGTCCTCATCGCGTGGTATCTCTTCGAAAAGGCTAACGTGCTTTACAGAGACGGGTTCGTGACGAGCACCCTCAAGTTTCCCTTCTATCCCGTCGCCTATGGGCTATCCCTCTGCTGCTTCGTCGAGTGCTTTGTGCTCCTCGGCCAGATCGTATCAAGATTTTACAGGAGTGCCGACCATGAATGAAGTTACCGTAGGGATCGTCTCGATATTAGTGCTTCTGGCCTTATTCCTTACGGGCATCGAGCTCGCGTTCGCGATGGCCATCGTAGGTGTTGCGGGCTATGCGTATCTGATCTCCCCCGACGCGGCGATGAACCTCCTGGCCAACGACTTCTACGATTCCCTGGAATCGTACGGGTTGACCGTTATCCCCCTCTTCGTCCTGATGGGCCAGATCGCCTTTCATGCGGGCATTGCGAGAAAACTGTACGACAGCGCCAACAAGTTCCTGGGTCATATCCCCGGAGGCCTAGCCCTCGCCACGGTGGCCGGCGCCACGGTCTTCAAGGCGATATGCGGCTCCAACATCGCGACCGTGGCGACGTTTTCGAGCGTGGCTATCCCGGAGATGGACAGGTTCAGGTACGACAAGAAGCTGTCGACAGGGATAGTGGCTATAGTGGGCACCCTCGGTTTTCTTATTCCGCCCAGCGTAACCCTCATCATCCTGGGGCTCATCACCGAGCAGTCCATAGGCAGGCTTTTCATGGCCGGCATGGTGCCGGGCCTGATCCTTGCGTTCCTTTTCGCTGCCATTATCTTGGGGTGGTGCAAGATCAACCCTTCCATCGGGCCGAGCAGCGAAAGGGCCGCATGGGGTGAGCGCTTCAGGACCGTCCCAGCGGTCATCTGGCCGGTAGTGATCTTTATCATCATCATAGGCGGGCTGCTGCAAGGGTTTTTCACGCCGACCGAGGCCGGCAGCATCGGCGCCCTCGCGGTGCTCGTCCTCTGTCTCGCCAAGCGGGACATAGGCTTTGCCGGCCTGAAGGAATCCATCAGGGAGGCCCTTCGCACATCGTGCATGGTCCTCCTCATCATCGCCTTATCGACCGTTTTAAGCCATTTCATCGCAGTCACGGGGATCCCGAACAGCATAGGCGACTGGGTGCTTAACCTCAAAGTGAGCCGGCACCTCATCGTGGTCATCATCTTTTTCGTCTATCTCATGGGCGGCTCCTTTATTGACGATTTGGCCTTTATGATAATGGCGACGCCTATCTTTTTCCCTATCATCACGAAGCTGGGATACGACCCCATTTGGGCCAATATCATGATCTCCCTGACCATCTGCATAGGCTCCGTCATACCGCCCGTCGCCATATGCGTCTTCGTGGTGAAGAACATCACCGGGGTGCCGATTAATACCATTTACAACGGCGTCTACCCATTCCTCATCGCCCTCGTCATAGTTGTGGCGTTGCTGTTCGTCTTTCCCCAGCTGGCGCTCTACCTGCCGTCGGTGCTGATGAAATAGGGACG
>CAVSOX010000023.1:0-30526 GCA_963729685.1 uncultured delta proteobacterium
CATAGGAAGGGAGAAATTTGTTCGGTCGGAATTCGAGCAGAAAGGCATAGGGAAGGAAAGCAAGGGTACTGTCGTTTCCCGGACTGTCGGCGCACTACCATTGCCGGAGAAAAGTCCTATTTCTGGTCGGACTATTATCACTATATCGATTCTGTTCAGTTATTCTTTCGCCATCACCACTGATAGTGTACGTGACTTCTACGCCCGTGTTATCAATGGTACGGGCACTGATGACGGTCTTATGACCCGTGATTTTAAAGCGCTGCCTCGGATATTCAAGTCTTGTATTGTGATCGATAAGCCCCAGTACGAAGAACCTACCATCCACATCTATATATGATGTGTCACCCATCCCGCTTGGGGCCGTGTACCTCCTCCCGTCGATCATCTTCAGCAGGTCTTCAAACGACTGTGCATGTACGCAAGGTTGGAATAACCATCCGAGCACAACGGCAAAGAAAACTGCAAGGCATATCTTTTTCATGTTGCCCCTCGTTTATATCGTTTTTTGGAATACCTGATACGGGGCTTTGGCCCTTGGGCATCTCCTCGGCACTCTGGCAACACTTTACACCATTCCTGGTGGCAATGCACGGTTTTGATGGATCAGTCTTCATGCATCAGTTGCAGATGAACTGAGTAACGCCTTTTCCCCGGCCGCCCCGCCCCCACCTCTCGACATTATTGTCGAAATGCTCTATACTTTCCCTGACTTTTTTGTCATGATGCAGGGGCGCCCGTCCACCCGGCAAGGCGCCAAAGGGGGTGCGACCCGCATGTGGGTGAGGGGAGGGAGCAATGGCACCGCTATTGCTAACAGTATCGATGGAGAGGACCCCTCCCATGCAGAACATCGCAGTAGTCGCCTCGGCCGGCAGGCCCTGGTAGTTTGTAAGTCCCTAAAGGCACCATGCTCCGGGACATATAGGCGGAAAAAGCCCGTGACGATTCGCTTCTTATCACTGCTGTGCGCCCTGACCCTCTTTATGTCCCCCCTCTATGCCCAGCAGTCGTACCGCGAGTTCGAGAGAGAGCTCAATCTTTCCGATTACCAGAAGGCGCAGGTAGCAGCCATCAAGAGGAAATATATGAACGAGTGGAGGGCCCTGAACGATGAGTCGGCACGGAAGCGGCTCCAACTGCGGCAGATGGACCGGGACCGGCCTGACCGGAGGGAGAGGGCGGAAAGGCTGAGAAGGGACCTGGGCCAGATAGAAGCGTCAAGGCAGCGGCTGTTCCACAGCTACCGTGGAGAGATATCGACGGTCTTTAACAGTGAGCAGAGGGGTCAGTTCAACAGGTTCACGGAGGAGGAGAACAGGAGGGCCGCGAGGCCCGTGGACTCGCGGCCAAGGCGCCAGTCTTATGCAAGATAAGAAGCAGAAGCTCCTTTCCCCGCTCCTCCTTTTCGGCATATTCTTCGTGCTCATCGTTATTACCGGCTTCATCCAAATTGCCATCACAAAACGGAACATGGAGGGGCTGCTGCTCGACCAGGCCGAGACGTTGTTCCAGAGTGTTGCGAGAGAGATAGAGATGGACATGGAATATCTCATCCTCATCGAGAAATCACCCTCTGTCATTACCCCTAACTTCCTCAACGTCATGGCCTATGACGAGGCAATCGTCGACGACCTGTACACCCGGTTCAGCAAGGCGACGGAGCTCGAGCCAGGCCGGCTCGTCCTTCAAGAACGTCCTTATCGCCGATAAGAACGGAAAGCAGTTGCTGCGAAAGGGATCTATAAGAGTCGAAAAGGGGGAGCTGAGTCTCCTTCTCAGGAAAGACAGGCAGACGGTCATAAGGATGCCCAGCGATAAGGAGATCACCCTCTTCATGGGGATAAAACTGGCCGATAGGCTCCTGTTTTTCGATTTGAGCCCGGAGGAGCTCGAAAACCTCCGGAAGATCTATATCATGAAGACGATCATCGAGAACGAAAGGAAAAGGCTGAATATTGCGGACATCACGATCTACGATGACTCGGGACGTGTGTACCTGGGCTCGGGCAAGAGGTCGAAGGACGTGTTCGGCATCCTGAAGCCCCTGAATTCCCGCTATTTCCCCAACTACTCCATGCAGATACTCGTCTCCAACAGCCTCGCGACCGACACCATCAAGAGGACCAGCGCCAATTTCATCATGCTGCTCTTTTTCCTCGTCCTCGGCGGGGCCGGGGGAATTTACCTGATATTCCGCCTTGAAAGAAAGCACGCGGTCAGGCTGAACGAGATGGAGAAGGACATGGTCATGAAGGAAAGGCTGGTCTCCCTCGGGAAACTGGCTTCCGGCATGGCCCACGAAATACGAAATCCCCTTAATGCAATCGGCATCTCCATACAGCGGTTGAAAAGGGAATTCGTGCCCGTTCACGAAAAGAAGGAAGAATATGACAAGTTCCTCGATATCGTGCGCGGGGAGCTGCTGCGGGTCAACCGGATCGTGGAGGATTTTCTCCTCTCCACAAAGGCCGGCCAGTCCATGGAGCGACATAATCTCCGCGGGGTCGTCGAAGAAGTTGTTACTATGCTCAGGGAAAAGGCGAACCGCGCGAGCGTTGTCATCCGCAACGAGACCGGCGGGCAGGTTGTCCTTGAATTCCAGAAAGAGCGGATGAAGCAGGTCCTCTATAATTTGATCATGAACGGCATCGAAGCCATGGGCAAGGGGGGGAGCATCAATATATCGACCTCGCTCAACAGCGTCCACGTCCGGCTGTTCATAAGGGACACGGGTCCGGGGATCAGGAAAGAGGACCTCCCGAAGGTCTTCGAGTACTACTATACGACGAAAGACAAGGGCATGGGCCTGGGCCTGCCTCTCTCCTACATGATCGTGAAAGACCATGGGGGAGATATTCGGGTCCTGAGCGAGGAGGGAAAGGGCACCACGTTCGAGATAACTTTACCGTCGAAAAAGGGGCCGTGATATGGGGAAAATGGCTATTTTGATCGTGGAAGACGAAGAAACGCAGCGGGACCTGCTCGAGGGCCTGCTGAACAAGGAAGGCTATGCAGCGACGGGCGCAGGCAACGGAGAGGACGCGCTCCGGCTCGTGAAGGACCACACCTTCGAAATAGTGCTCCTCGACTATAAGCTGCCCGGTATGGACGGGCTGACCGTGCTCAAGAAGCTGAAGGAGATGAACCCCGAGATCCAGGTCATCATGATCACCGCCTTCGGCAGCATAGAGAACGCCGTCACGGCCCTCAAGGCAGGCGCTTTCGAATACCTGACCAAGCCCATCGACCTCGACGACCTCTTTTTCAAAATAAAGAAGGTGGAGGAGCGCCTCCACCTCATCCATGAGAACCTGGTGCTGAAAGAAGCCCTGCAAGACAGGATGAAGTCTGAGAACCTCGTCTACGCCAGCGAGAAGATGCACGAGATCGTGAGCCTCATCGTGAGGGTGGCAAAGACGGATTCGACGTGTATGGTGCAGGGCGAAAGCGGGGTCGGCAAAGAGATCGTGGCCAACCTCATCCACGAGCTGAGCGAGAGAAAACACCAGCCCCTCGTGAAGGTCAACTGCTCCGCCATTCCTGAGACACTCCTCGAAAGCGAGCTTTTCGGCTATGAGCGGGGCGCGTTTACAGGGGCATACCAGAAGAAGCTGGGAAAGTTCGAGGTAGCCAACAAGGGGACCATCTTCCTCGACGAGATCGGCGATGTGCCCCTCTCCTTGCAGCCCAAGCTGCTCCGTGTGCTCCAGGAGAGAGAGATAGAGAGACTGGGCGGCCTCTATCCTATCAAGGTCGATGTCCGCATCGTCGCCGCGACCAACAAGAACCTCGATGAGGAGGTAAAGCAGGGCCGCTTCAGGGAAGACCTTTTCTACCGCCTGAACATCGTGCAGATAGAGATCCCGCCTTTACGGGAGAGAAAGGAAGATATCCCTCTATTTCTCGATTTCTTCCTTAAAAAATTTAACCAGAGGCACAAGAAAAACGTGAAAGGATATGCACGGGAGGCACGGGATGCCCTTATCAAGCATGACTATCCCGGGAATGTGAGGGAGCTCGAGAACGTCGTGGAGCGCGCCGTCGTCCTGGCAAGGGGAGAGTACATCACGAGGGAAGACCTCTCCGTGTTCAACGCGGCCGAGCCGCTGGCCGCCGACGGCAGCATGAAGCAGGTGGTTGAATCGATGGAGAAGAGGATGATCACCGAGGCCCTCGTCTCCGCCAACTGGGTACAAACAAAAGCCGCGGAGGCGATCGGCGTCAGCGAAAGGATGCTACGGTATAAGATGAAGAAGCTGGGTATTGCGAGGGAGGAGTAAGAAAGGCCGTTGTGAGCGGGGAGGCTCCGTGAGCTTTGCTCATGGAGGGGGTGCTGAACCCCAATTCGAAAAAGGGGCCGTGATATGGGGAAAATGGCTATTTTGATCGTGGAGGACGAAGAGACGCAGCGGGAACTGCTCGAGGGCCTGCTGAACAAGGAAGGCTATGCGGCGACGGGCGCGGGCAACGGAGAGGACGCGCTCCGGCTCGTGAAGGACCACACCTTCGAGATAGTGCTCCTCGACTATAAGCTGCCCGATATGGACGGGCTGACCGTGCTCAAGAAGCTGAAGGAGATGAACCCCGAGATCCAGGTCATCATGATCACCGCCTTCGGCAGCATAGAGAACGCCGTCACGGCCCTCAAGGCAGGCGCTTTCGAATACCTGACCAAGCCCATCGACCTCGACGACCTCTTTTTCAAAATAAAGAAGGTGGAGGAGCGCCTCCACCTCATCCATGAGAACCTGGTGCTGAAAGAAGCCCTGCAAGACAGGATGAAGTCTGAGAACATCGTCTACGCCAGCGAGAAGATGCACGAGATCGTGAGCCTCATCGTGAGGGTGGCAAAGACGGATTCGACGTGTATGGTGCAGGGCGAAAGCGGGGTCGGCAAAGAGATCGTGGCCAACCTCATCCACGAGCTGAGCGAGAGAAAACACCAGCCCCTCGTGAAGGTCAACTGCTCCGCCATTCCTGAGACACTCCTCGAAAGCGAGCTTTTCGGCTATGAGCGGGGCGCGTTTACAGGGGCATACCAGAAGAAGCTGGGAAAGTTCGAGGTAGCCAACAAGGGGACCATCTTCCTCGACGAGATCGGCGATGTGCCCCTCTCCTTGCAGCCCAAGCTGCTCCGTGTGCTCCAGGAGAGAGAGATAGAGAGACTGGGCGGCCTCTATCCTATCAAGGTCGATGTCCGCATCGTCGCCGCGACCAACAAGAACCTCGATGAGGAGGTAAAGCAGGGCCGCTTCAGGGAAGACCTTTTCTACCGCCTGAACATCGTGCAGATAGAGATCCCGCCTTTACGGGAGAGAAAGGAAGATATCCCTCTATTTCTCGATTTCTTCCTGAAAAAATTTAACCAGAGGCACAAGAAAAACGTGAAAGGATATGCACGGGAGGCACGGGATGCCCTTATCAAGCATGACTATCCCGGGAATGTGAGGGAGCTCGAGAACGTCGTGGAGCGCGCCGTCGTCCTGGCAAGGGGAGAGTACATCACGAGGGAAGACCTCTCCGTGTTCAACGCGGCCGAGCCTCTGGCCGCCGACGGCAGCATGAAGCAGGTGGTTGAATCGATGGAGAAGAGGATGATCACCGAGGCCCTCGTCTCCGCCAACTGGGTGCAAACAAAAGCCGCGGAGGCGATCGGCGTCAGCGAAAGGATGCTACGGTATAAGATGAAGAAGCTGGGTATTGCGAGGGAGGAGTAAGAAAGGCCGTTGTGAGCGGGGAGGCTCCGTGAGCTTTGCTCATGGAGGGGGTGCTGAACCCCAATGATAGATGAAGAAGCTGGGTATTGCGAGGGAGGAGTAAGAAAGGCCGTTGTGAGCGGGGAGGCCGGGGCACCCGCGCAGCGGGTCGTAGCTTTGCTCATGGAGGGGGTGCTGAACCCCAATGATAGATGAAGAAGCTGGGTATTGCGAGGGAGGAGTGACGGGGGCATGACCCTTTGAGGAGAGCGATACGGATTCATGCGTGGGCCGGGGCCTTTTTTCTTCTGCTCTTCGCCGGGGCGGCCGGGGCGGCCGGGCCCCTCGATGCCGCCGGCGCGACGGACGGGACCATTGATAGTTTTTATGCCGCCCTCCGCGCGTATTACCGCGTGCCGGAGACGGAGATCGCAGCCATGAGGAACAGCGGCATATCGTACGAGGAGCTGCCCGTCGTCTTTTTTATTGCGGAAAGGGCCCGCACCGAGATGCAGCGCGTGATAGAGCTGCGGCTTACCAACAGGACGTGGACGGAAATCGCCTTCCGCTTCGGCCTGACGCCCGACGTCTTCTATGTGCCTCTCGCCGCAGCCCCAGCCTCCGCCCCTTACAGCCGGCCGTACAGCCGCTACAACAGCAGACCGAAGAGAGAATGGAAAACGGTGTGGCTCACCGACAGGGACGTGATCAATCTCGTCAATCTCAGGTTCATATCGCAAAGCTCCGGGACATCGCCGGAACGGGTCATCAGGATGAGATCGGAGGGCAAGACCTTTCCGGAGATCAACGAAGAGATAGAGAAGGCAGGAGGAGGCGTCGCCGGAGGCCATCGAATTCGATGACGTGAACGGGCCTCCGCCTGGGCAGATAGGGCGTGGGCGCCGAGGCCCGGACCATGGGCAGATACAGATAGAGGAGGAAGGCGCCTCCCGTCCTTTGGGGCGGGGCGGGAAACGGCGTTACCGGCTGCCGGTTCGCTCTGTCCTTTTGCGGCTCTCGACGGAGAAGACGGGCTCTTCCACGGATTCGCTCCTGCAGAGGGGGCATTTCCCCGGCTTCTTCAGCCTGCCCCTCTTGCGGAAGACAAAGCCGCACCTGTTGCAGCGCGGCGGCAGCACCACGAGCTTGTAGTCGCCCTTGTTCATGGTTTTGCGGATGTGCTCCAGATGTTCGTAGACGTCTCTTTCCGGGAGCCTGAGCTCGTTCGATAAGTCCTTTCCCGAAAGCGGCCCTTCCCTGAGGAGCGTGACTATTCTCCGCCGAAGCGTCTCATACCTTTCCTCGGGTACGACCGGTTCCTTTGCCGTCTTCAGCCTGGCCATCAACTTAGAATACCACAAAAAAACCATCAGCGAGGACAGCCGCCTCTTCGGGATGCTCGCGCTGACGGTGGATGATCCGCCCTTTACTTTGCCTCCCGGAGCCTGTATAACTAAGGGCGAGCGTGAGCCGCCCCGATGAACGACCTCGAACTTGCCATCATTGATGTGGAGACATCAGGAATCAGCGCCGCCCGCGACCGGATCATAGAGGTGGCGGTCCTTCGCATAAGCGAGGGGGAGCTGACCGGGCAGACCTCGACCCTCGTCAACCCGGAAAGGGCCATCCCGCGCTACATAGAGCGCCTGACCGGCATCACGAACGAGGACCTCCACGGCGCGCCGCCTTTCAGGGAGATCAAGGACGACCTCCTGAGGCAGCTCGAAGGCTCGATCCTTGTCGCACACAACGCACGCTTCGATTACGGATTCATCCGGAAGGAGTTCGAGCGCGAGCGCATCAGTTTCTCCGCACGATGCCTCTGCACCGTGCGCCTCTCCAGGAGGCTCTTCCCCGGTTATCGCAGGCACAGCCTCGACAGTATTATCACCCGGTTCGGCCTCGATTGCGTGAACCGCCACCGCGCGATCGGCGACGCGCTGGTGTTGTGGGAGTTCCTGCGGATTCTCAGGACGAGGACGGACGCCGCCACGCTGAGCGAGGCGCTCGCGATGCTCGTCGGGACGCCGGCCCTTCGCGTGCCTGTCGACGATTCGATCGGCTGCGGGTCGCCCGGTTAAGATCGGCTTACCCGAAAAGAGCGGGACTGCCTGCCGGAAGACCGGGTTTTCGCCTATTCTTTTAGTCGTTGACTAATTGCCGCCTTTCACTATAATAGAAGGAGCAAGGTAGCGGACATTCCGGAAAGGGAGACGCATATGCTGATAAAATGGTACGGACATGCGGCATTCAGGATCACGACGGCTCCGGGTGTGACCATTATTATCGACCCGTACGAGTCGGGCGGCTTTGGAGGCGCCATCTCGTACGCGCCCATCACGGACCCTGCCGACATCGTGCTCATCAGCCACGACCATGCCGATCACAACTACACGGCCGCCATCGGGGGCGCTTACAGGGAAGTGCGGAAGGAAGGCGCCTACGATATCCGGGGCGTCAGGATAAAGGCCCTACCTGCCTTCCACGACCCTTCCCGGGGGAGCGAAAGGGGCCGGACCCTGATATTCGTGATAGAGGCGGACGGGTTGAAGGTGGTCCACCTGGGCGACCTCGGTCACCTGCTCGACCGCGAACGCGGTCGCCGAGATAGGGAAGACGGACGTGCTCATGCTTCCCGTGGGAGGGTTCTTCACCATCGACGCGGCGGCGGCCGGCCAGGTGATGAACGACATAAGGCCTTCCATCGCCATCCCCATGCACTTCAAGACAGAGAAGGTCGAGTTCCCCATCGCGGGGGCGGATGAGTTCACGAAAGGCAAGGAGCGGGTGAGGAGAATCGACGGCAGCGAGATTGAGGTAGTGAAGGAAAGCCTGCCGGGGAAGCCCGAGATCGTCGTGCTCAGGTACGCGAATTAACATGGCCGACAAGCTACGGAAGCTCATCGACGAAACGGCTATCAAGGCGGCGGTGAAAAGGCTCGCCCAGGCCATCCTGAGAGACTTCGGTGAAGAGGAGATCCTCTTCGTGCCTGTCCTGAAGGGCTCTTTCATCTTCGCCTCCGACCTGGTGCGGGAGATAGAAAGCCCCGTGATCATAGACTTCATCAGGGCCGCCTCCTACGGCCGGAGCACTGCCACGTGTGGAGAGGTGACCCTGACCAAGGACCTGGAAACGGATATTGCGGGCAAGAACGTCATCCTTGTCGAGGACGTGATCGACTCGGGGCTCACCCTCCGTGCGATCCGCGACATGCTCCTCGCGAGGCACCCCCGGTCCCTCAAGATCTGCGCGCTCGTGGACAAGAGGGCGCGCAGGGAGGTCGAGATCGAAGGTGATTACGTGGGTTTCACCATCGACGACGGCTTCATCGTGGGATACGGCCTCGATCACGCGGAGCGGTACCGGAACCTCCCCGCCATTTTCGTGAAGGAAGAAGGGTAAGGGAATGAGACAGGAGACGGCCCGCGACCGGTTGAAAAGGGCCGCGGCAGGGAAAGGGCTTCCCTGTGCCGCCGCCGCGGTCATCTTATGCCTCTCCGCTGCGGCTGGCTATGCGTTCAACCCGGGCCAGCTCGAACAGGCCAGGACGACCAACAGGTGCGAGGCGTGCGATCTTTCCGGCGCCGACCTGAGTAAGGCCATCATGAATGACGCCCGGCTCGCAGGCGCCAAAATGGCAGGGGCAAAAATGGCGGGCGTGGACCTCTCCTCCGCGAACCTCTCAGGCGCCGATCTTTCCGGCGCCGACCTGTCACAGGCCGACCTCGTGGGCGCCAACTTCTCGAAGGCGGACATGTCCGATGCCAATCTGGCCGGAAGCAGGCTCTCCTGGGCCAAGCTCACGGGCGCCGACCTCTCCCGCGCCGACCTCACGGGGGTGAGCCTGGCGGCCGCGGACCTTGCGGGCGCAAAGTTGTCCGGCGCCACCTGGACCGACGGGAAGATATGCAAGGAAGGCTCTGTGGGGGCGTGCAAGACCGAGCCCGGCGAGCCCGCGCAAAAGGCGAAGCCCGGCCGTGGCTCTCGCGGGTCCTTGCGGAATCCCCTCGTCCCCACGTCTGCCGGAGAATGAGACCGCCTGCCTTTTTTAGGCCCCTATTCTCCCCCATCACTTAAGAATGGTCCGGTTCATCCGAGTATAAAGATACGGAAGCGCAAGGCGACGTGAGGAAATAATGGAGACTGCCTTTAGGCGAGATTCTTGCAAAAATTGGCCGTGTCACCAGGGCACAGGTCGCCGAGGCCCTTGAGATCCAGAAAGAGCAGGGGGGGAAGCTCGGACAGATACTCATCAAAATGGGTCTCATCTCCGAAGAGGAGATCCTGAAGGCCCTTTCCATGAAGCTCGCCATCCCCCTGGTCGATCTTGCCGTGACCGAGATAAGCGAGAGCGTCATCAAGATGGTCCCCCTGACCATGGTGCGGCGCTTCAATATGGTCCCCATAAGCAAGACGGGCAACCGTCTCTCCCTCGCCATGGCAGACCCCACCCGCCTCTCGGAAACAAAGGCGATCAAGCTGCTGACCGGGTGCGAGATACAGCCGTTCCTCACGAGCCAGTCGCAGATCGATGAGGCCATAGGCCGGTACTACGAGGCGCCCCACACCGTCGACATGAAGAAGTTTATCTCCGATTTCGACCTGGGGATAGAGGCGTCTCTGGAGGTCGTCCAGGAGGAAGAAAAAGACGATGTGGCGACGCTCGAAGCCGATTCGAGGCAGCCGCCTGTCGTGAGGATAGTGAGCCACTGCTTCATCGAGGCCATAAGGGCCGGCGCGAGCGATATCCATATCGAGCCGTATGAAGACGTATTGCGCGTGCGTTTCCGGATCGACGGCGTGCTTTTCGAGATCCTGAAGGTTCCTACCAGGTTCAAGGACGGCGTCATATCGAGGGTGAAGGTCATCTCGAAGATGGATATCGCCGAAAAACGGGTCCCCCAGGACGGGAGGATAAAGCTCCAGGTAAAGGTGGACGCCCGCGTGCGCAACATCGACGTGCGCGTCTCCACCACGCCGACCCTCTTCGGCGAGAAGGTCGTGATGCGGCTCCTCGATAAGGAAGGTCTGATGCTCGACATGAGCCTTCTCGGCTTCGAGCAGGAAAGCCTCAAACGATTCGAAGAGGCGATCTTCAGGCCCTGGGGCATGGTGCTGGTGACGGGGCCGACCGGCTCGGGGAAGACGAATACGCTCTACAGTGCGATCAGCCGCCTCAACACCCCGGTCTCCAACATCATGACGGTCGAAGACCCCGTTGAGTTCAATATCTACGGGATCAACCAGGTGCAGGTCCATGAATCGATCGACCTCACCTTCGCCTCGGTCCTCCGTTCATTCTTAAGGCAGGACCCCAACATAATTCTCGTGGGCGAGATCCGCGACAACGAGACCGCGGCGATTGCCGTGAAGGCCTCACTCACCGGCCACCTCGTGCTGTCGACGCTGCACACGAACGACGCGCCCTCCGCGGTCAGCAGGCTCGTCGACATGAACATAGACCCGTACCTCGTCGCCACCTCGGTGATCCTCATCGCGGCCCAACGCCTCGTGAGAAGGATCTGCACCCACTGCAAAGAAGAGGTGGAGATACCCCCGAAAGGGCTTCTCAACCTCGGCTTCACGGCCGAAGAGGCCGAGACCACGAAGATCTATGCGGGGAGGGGCTGCAACAGATGCAACAACACGGGATACAAGGGGCGTATCGGGCTCTACGAGGTAATGCCTGTTTCTCCTGCCGTGAGGGACCTCATGTTTGCCAACGCCCCCGTTGCGGAACTGAGAAAGAAAAGCATCGAGGACGGCATGATCAGCCTGCGGCGGAGCGGGCTGATCAAGATAAAGAATGGGATCACCACGATAGAAGAGGTATTCAGAGAGACGTTCTAAAGCTCCTTTTGCCGCACCGCTTCTCCCCTTTCGCGGCCTGCGCCGCACCCCGCAAAAACTGCCGCGGTCTGCATTGGCACTATTTTGTCATACACGTCCTTTCGTACCATGCAGAGGTCTGCTGCCTTATATTATAAAGAGGGAAGTTTCGCATCGGGTCTTGCAGAAGGCCGGCCATGCAGAAAACTTCTACTATCACATTGCATCGACATCATGAGTGGTGCTGCGGAGGTAGTCATGAACCTGAAGGATGCTTTGCTGTGTATAGATTGTGATGAAGTCTTTGCGGTCGAAGGGTCTTCGTGCAGTCCCAGGTGCCCAGCCTGCGCGTCCTCGATTTTTGCGCCCTTATCCACCTGGGTCCAGACCTGGGGAGCTCTTGAGCGCTCGCTGGGCGGGACCGAGCAGGAAAGCGCGGGACGGCGCGGCCGCAAAGAGGCGGAGGCTGGAGATCGTCCACCCAACGTCCATCGCTGTCTGATCCTCGGGTCACGGCGCGCGGCTGACAACCGGTGCGAAGGTGGAGAAAACGAGCGTCCGAAGGGCGCTCCTTACCACTCTATCCGCATACTCTCCGGTATCATCGGCAGAACGACCCCTCCTGACGGGAGGATATTGACCGTAGCCCTCGGGAGCGCGCTCGCGACCCTGTCGACGGCGTCCTGAAGGGAAGTGGTGTACTCGAAGCCCAGCCGGGCGGCCTGTGCCTTGTCGGCGTCTTCTGAAACAAGGAACATTTTGGTGCGACTCACGTAGAGCAATGTCATGTTGAGGGCGGAATTGAAGTCCATCGCGAGGCCGGGGATGAGCGGTTTACCGTCACGGGTGTTATCCATGACGAGCCGCCTCGCGTCGCCCCCCGCTTTTGCAAAGGCGGTGTCGAATGCACCGAGGAGCGGCTCCGCGAACCCGCCGTCCTTGATACGGCTCGCATAGAGTATCACCACCCCGCCCTTCTTTGTCACCATGTTCGAGGCGCCGAGGGGCTTCAGGACCTGGGGACCCTCGGCGTAGGGAAAGGCCGACATCAGCGTGACGTCGGCGGGCCGGTCGAAACGCACGCCCAGCTCTTTTTGCACATCTCGATGCCTGCCTGGTGGGCCTTTTCAAAGTGGCCGGCCACGATGGCTTTCACGTCGTCATCGGCGTCATACACCACGTTGACGATGAAGTCGAGCTTTGCCAGCCTGGCCGCCTCGCGGACTTCATCGAGAAAGGGGTTGTTCGCGTCGTTTCCCGCGAGCACCCCGTTTTGGATCATCAACGCGACGTGGTGGTCCCGGACGCACTCATAGCTCGCGACCCCCGGGAGCACCAGCTTCGCGCCGCCGCCGAACCCGGCGAAAGGGTGGGGGAGAACGGAGCCGACCGCGATCAACAAGTCCGCCCCGGCGGCGAGCGGATTAATCTTCAGGTCCCCCCCGTGTTTCAGGGTCCCCACGGAAACCAGGTCCGTGGCGCGGCTGTCATGGTTGACCAACCTGACTTGCTTGCAGAGGGCCTCTCCATAGAGCTCTCCCATTTCTGCCTCAGGTACGGGGTGGTGGGTGCCGGTGCCGATCAGGACCGTGATCTGGCTGTATTGTACGCCGGCTTCACGGAGGTGCTCCACGAGAGGGGCCAGAATAGCCTTTTTAGGCGTGGTCCTCGCGCCGTCGTCCACGATGATGACGACGTTCTTCTTATCTTTGGCGAGCCGGCTGAGGGGAGGCGTGCCTATGGGGTTGACGATCGCCTCAGCCAGCAGCTCGGAAATCGACTTATTCGTTTTTTCAGGCTTCAGCACCGCCTGTTTTACCACTTCCCAGCCTTCGGGAAGCTGGAAATAGACCTTGCCTTTGTGGCCGTTCAAAAAATATTTCTCCACCGATTACCCTCCTTTCAGGCTAAACGCCGATTCCCGGACACTAGAGCAGGTGTACAATGGTGCGCTCCCCTGCAGTCTTGGGCACGTTACGCCAATTACCGTTTCAAGGTTGTTATCCGGGCTGCACCATTATCCTTCGCTTGCTTTCGCTCACGTCTCTCACCCGCTCTAACGCCTCCTTCCGCTGGCCTGCGGAACTCGGGCCGACCGCTCACTGGCGGATCGGCCCTCAAGACATCCTCGGCCTGCGCTGCCGCGCACCGCTCCTCCCGGCGTAAGGCGGCACCCTTCCCTCCTTTCGGTCGGGCAGGTACCCGGAGAGACTTCCGCGATGCTGCGCTCAGGATAATGGTTCCGCCCTGGTCGATCGGCAGTTTATTTGGCAAAATGCTCTATCACAGGTGTACAATGGTGCGCTCCCCTCAGTCAAGTCCTTTTTCGCGGAAAGCGCGGCTGTACCCCCGAGGGGAGCAGAACCTCGTGCCTTAGTATAGCATAGTATCAATACTATGGGAGTAAGGCTCCAGGGTACGGAAGGCAGGGGGCCGGCGGGAGCTCCCTCTGCCTTTGCCCGCAAAATGCTTGACAATCACGGGCCAAACCCTGTATATTGTTACCTCTAAATGGGAAACAACCAATGATTATCAAACTTTACGATATACAGGAAGGCATATCGGTCAGGGGGACATTGGACGCTTCCGCGTTCAAGAGGCCGGAGGACAGCGACATTTCCTTCGTGTCGCCGGTCGACTATGACCTTAAAATAGAAAAGGCGGGAAACAGCATATGGATCCGCGGACCCGTGCGTGCGAGACTCTCCCTGGTCTGCGCCCGCTGTCTGGAGCAGTTCGCCTTCTCCGTTGCGTCGAGACTCGACATAGAGCTGCTGCCCAGGGGTGCGGCGCCGGGCGGCTCTGACGTCGAATTGAAGAAAGAAGAGATGGATATTAACTATTTCGAAGGTGAAGAAATAGATATCGACCCCTATATTTTTGAAGAGATAATGCTCAATTTACCTATAAAGGCCCTCTGCGCGGAATCATGTAAAGGCATATGCCCGGGCTGCGGCAAGAACCTGAATGTCGAGGAGTGTCGCTGCGAAAAGACAGGCCCCACGATTCTGACAGGGAAGTTAAACGCATTTCTTAAAGACCGGTAAGGAGAAAACAATGCCCGTTCCAAAAAGGAAGACATCGAGGTCGAAGCGAGACAGGAGGAGGACGCACTACAAGCTTTCCTCCCCCGGCGTCATCCTCTGCCCGAACTGCAAAGAGCCCGCCATGCCCCACCGGGTTTGCGCGAAGTGCGGAACCTACAAGGGGAAGAAGTACCTGACGGTAGAAGAACTCTAGCACGCATGGTGAGAATAGCAGTCGATGCTATGGGCGGGGACCATGCGCCCCTCGCGATCGTGAGGGGCGCCGAGGCCGCCGCCGCGGAGAAGTTTGGGGAAGTGGTCCTCGTCGGCGACGAGAATGTGATCGCCCCATTGCTCAAAAGCCGTGCGGGCATCGAGATCGTCCATGCCCCCGTGGCCGTCGAGATGAAAGAATCGCCGTCCGCTGCCCTGCGGAAAAAGAAGGACTCTTCGGTAAACAAGGCGTTCGGCCTGCTGAAATCGGGGAGCGTGGAGGCGGTGGTCTCGGCGGGCAATTCAGGGGCCGCCATGGCCTTCGCCATCGTCACCCTGGGCCGGATCCCGGGTGTGGAGAGGCCGGCCATCCTGACCATACACCCGAATGTCCTGGGCACCAGGTCGATTCTGCTCGACGCGGGAGGCACGGTCGACTGCCGCCCGTCACACCTTGTCCAGTTTGCGATCATGGGCAATGTGTTCGCAAAATATGCCCTCGGCGTGGAAGCGCCGAAGGTCGGTGTCCTGGCCAACGGGGAGGAAGTGACAAAAGGAAACGAGCTGACCCGGGAGACGCACGCCCTCCTGAAGGGCGCGGACCTCAACTACATGGGCTACATAGAAGGAACGGACCTGTATAACGGCATGGCGGACGTGGTGGTAACCGACGGTTTTGTCGGGAATGTGGCCCTCAAGGTGAGCGAGGGCATCGCGGAAGCGATAATGGGCGTCCTGAAAGAGAAGATAGCCGGGAGCATAAGGGCGAAAATGGGGTACCTGCTCCTTTCGGGGGTTTTCAAGGCCCTTTCCCGGATGGTAGACTATTCCGAATATGGAGGGGCCCCCCTGGTCGGGGTCGACGGGGTCTGCATCATCTGTCACGGGAAGTCGAACGAGCGGGCAATAAAAAATGCCATCCTCCAGGCAAAAAGCTTTGTCGGAAAGAACATCAGCGGGCGGATTAAGGACGCGATAGAGGAGTACGTGTCCCTTACAAAGGGGGGGAAGGAGCACTAGCATGGACTATTTTTTGACGGAGGACCAGAGAGAGATCAAGAAACTGGCGCGCAGGATCGCCGAGGAAAGGGTGGTGCCCGTGAGGGCCGAACTGGATGAGACGGAGACGTTCCCCTGGGAGATCATGCGGGCATGCGCCGAAGCGGGTCTTTTCGGCGTGTCCATACCTGAAAGCTACGGCGGCCTGGGCGGCGGCTCGTTCGAGAACTGCATCGCCGTCGAGGAGCTGAGCAGGGGGTGCCTGGGCGTGTCGGTAAGCTACGCGGCAAGCCTTCTCGGCTCCTATCCGATCCTCATCGGCGGAAACGAGGAACAGAAAGCGCGGTATCTGCCCGACGTGGCGAGCGGGAAGCGGCTCGCGGCCTTCGGCCTTACGGAGGCGAACGCGGGCTCCGATGCGGCGGGCATCAGGACAACGGCGCACCGGGTAGGGGACGACTACGTGCTGAACGGCACCAAGCAGTGGATTACGAACGGCGGAGAGGCGGAGATCTACTCGGTCATCGCCATGACGGACCGCTCCAGGGGCGGCAGGGGGGCGACCGCGTTCATCCTCGAAAAGGGGATGGACGGGTTTACCTTCGGGAAGAAGGAGAAGAAGCTGGGCATCAGGGCTTCGGCCACGAGAGAGCTCGTGTTTCAGGATTGCAAAGTCCCGAAGGAACGTGTTATAGGTAGGGAGGGCATGGGGTTCATCCTCGCCATGAGGACCTTCGACCGGACCCGTCCGGGCATCGGGGCTCAGGCGGTCGGGGTCGCCCAGGGGGCCCTGGAAGCCGCCCTCGCGTATGCGAAGGAAAGGGAGCAGTTCGAGCGAAAGATCATATCCTTCCAGGCGGTGCAGCATATGCTGGCGGATATGGCCACGCAGATAGAAGCGGCGCGGGCCCTCGTCTACGCGGTTGCCCGCTATATCGACAGCAACCCGAAGGACTTCTCGAAGGTGTCGGCCATGAGCAAGGTCTTCCCGAGCGACACGGCAATGAAGGTAACGGTCGATGCATTGCAGATATTCGGCGGCTACGGCTACATGCGGGATTATCCCATTGAAAAGATGATGAGGGACGCGAAGATCCTTCAGATATACGAAGGCACCAACCAGATCCAGAGAAACGTCATCGGCCTCGAATTGATAAAGGAAGCGGCCTCGAAGAAGAGATGACCATGAAAAAGATTGGGGTGGTTTTCCCGGGACAAGGGTCGCAGTATGTCGGGATGGGGAAGGAGCTGTACGATTGTTTCGGGTACGTGAGGGATCTGTTCCGGTCGGCCGATGACGCCCTCGGTTTCGGTCTCTCTGAATTGTGCTTCAACGGGCCCGCGGACGAGCTGGCCAAGACCTTCAACACACAGCCCGCGGTGCTTCTCGTCAGCCACGCGGTATGGACCGTGCTGCAGCAGGAAATGAAGGTGACGCCCCACCTGCTTGCCGGCCACAGCCTCGGGGAATATACGGCGCTGCTCGCGGCCGGGGTCTTCTCATTCGAGGACGCGGTGAAGCTGGTCCGTAAAAGGGGTATGCTCATGGAAGAGGCCTGCCCGGCAGGTCTCGGCGGCATGGTCGCAATGATCGGTCCCGTGCGGGAGAAGGTGGAAGAGGCCTGCCGGAGTCTATCGAGGGAGAATTATGTGGCGTCTCCCGCCAACCTCAACTCGCCCGACCAGCTCGTGCTCTCCGGTACCACGGACGCCCTCAGGGAGGTGGTCGACCGGCTTAAAGGGCAAGGCTACAAGAAGGCGGTCTTCCTCAATGTGTCCGGTCCTTTTCACAGCGTGCTGATGAAGCCCGCGGCAGGCAGGCTGAAGGAGGAGCTTGGCCGGGTCGTCTTTTCGCGGATGTCGGCGCCGGTTGTCTCCAACGTCGATGCCGCCCCGAACCGGGACGAAGAGAGAGTCGTCGATCTGCTGTTCCGCCAGATGTTCTCGCCGGTCCTCTGGGAGGCTTCCGTCAGGACCATGTGCGACGAGGGCACGGAGCTTTTCCTGGAGGTGGGGCCGCAGAAGGTGCTGACGAACATGATGAGGAGGATAACCGATATCCCTTGCTACCATGTGGAAACGATGGCGGAGCTAGAGGCGGTCAGGGGGGTGTTGTCATGAAGGGGAAGGTCACCATCGTGACCGGGGCATCGATGGGCATAGGGCGGGCAATTGCGGAATTCCTGGCCGAAAAGGGGTCCGATATCGCCGTCTTCGACGTCACGGACGGCGCGGATACGGTACGGGCGATAGAGGCAAAAGGCGGCAGGGCCGCATTTTTTCATGCCGATGTCTCTGATCTGCAGCAGGTGGAGAAGGCGGTCCTCGCCGTGGTGGACGGGATGGGCAGGGTCGACAACCTGGTGAACAACGCAGGCATAACGAGAGACAAGCTTCTCGTGAGAATGACTGAGGACGACTGGGACGTGGTGATGCGGGTCAACCTGAAGGGGGCCTTCAACTGCTCGAAGGCGGTGATCCGCCGCCTCATGAAGACGGGCGGGAACATCGTCAATATCGCCTCCATTGCAGGGTTGACGGGAAATCCCGGCCAGGCGAACTACGCGGCGAGCAAGGCGGGCATCATCGGGCTGACGAAGAGCCTCGCGAAGGAGTACGGAGAGCGGTCCATCAGGGTGAATGCCGTGGCCCCGGGGTTGATAAGGACGGATATGACCGCCGCGCTCCCGGAGAAACAGCAGGAAACGCTCGTGCGGGCGGTGCCCCTGGGACGGGCCGGGGAGCCGATCGATGTGGCTCGTGTCGTCTACTTCCTGCTCTCCGAGTACTCAGGTTACATCACGGGTGAAGTAATAAATGTCAGTGGAGGCTTATACACTTGAGGGACTTACTCCCTCGTCAAAACTTAGGAGGTGGCTACATGGCAGTTGCTGAAAAAGTGAAGAAGATGATCGTCGAACAATTGGGAGTAAATGAATCCGAGGTAGTGCCGGAAGCAAAATTCATCGACGATTTGGGAGCCGACTCTCTCGATATAGTCGAGCTGGTGATGGCCCTCGAGGATGAGTACAGCATAGAGATCCCCGACGAGGACGCGGAAAAGATAGAGACGGTGGGGGATGCCATCCGGTATATCGAGGAACACATAAAGTAAAGCACGAGGTGGCGATTGAAAAGAAGGGTCGTCATAACCGGTATGGGTCTCACCACCCCCTTAGGCGTCGGCTGCGACAACGTGTGGCGCAGGGTGCTCAACGGGGAATCGGGGATCGGTCCCATCACGCGCTTCGATGCGTCCAGCCATGACACGCGGATCGCCGGTGAGGTGAAGGACTTCAAGCCCGAGGAGTATGTATCGGCAAGAGAAGTGAGGCGCATGGACCTCTTTATCCTGTATGCCCTCGCGGCGACGCGGTTTGCCGTGGAAAGCGCGGGGCTCGATATGAGATGCGAGGACCCGGAGCGGGTCGGCGTGATAGTGGGCACGGGCCTCGGCGGCCTTCCCACGCTGGAAAAGTATCACTCCATCCTTCTTGAAAGAGGGCCCGGCCGCATCTCTCCTTTTTTTATTCCCATGCTTATCGCGAACGAAGCGCCGGGCAACATTGCGATACAATACGGCATCAAAGGACCGAACCTGAGCATCGTCACCGCGTGCGCAACGGGCGCCCATTCGATCGGGGAGGCCTTCAGGGTCATCCAGTACGGCGACGCGGACGTGATGGTGGCGGGCGGGACGGAGGCAAATCTGACCCCGCTCACCGTGGGCGGCTTCAACGCGCTGAAAGCGCTTTCCACCAGGAACGATGCCCCCGAAAAGGCCTCCCGCCCCTTTGACAAAGAGAGGGACGGCTTCGTGGTAGGCGAGGGGGCGGGGATCGTGATCCTGGAAGAGCTGGAGCGCGCGCGGGCAAGGGGCGCGACGATCTATGCGGAGGTCGCCGGGTACGGCTATAACGGTGACGCGTATCATATCACCGCACCCTCTCCCGACGGCGACGGCTCCATGCGCTGTATCAAAATGGCGCTCAGGGACGCGGGAATAGGCCCGGACGAGGTCGATTACATCAATGCCCACGGGACTTCGACGGATTTGAACGACGCGTCCGAGACCCTCGCCATAAAAGGGGCTTTTGGCGCGCGCGCGTATAAGATCCCCGCGAGCTCGACAAAATCGATGATCGGCCACCTGCTGGGGGCGGCGGGCGCCGTTGAGGCGATCTTCAGCGTCCTGGCCATCAGGGACCAGGTATGCCCCCCGACCATCAATTACGAGCATCCTGACCCGGTATGCGACCTCGATTATGTGCCGAACACCAGCCGGGAGCACGCCATCGACGTCGCCGTTTCCAATTCTTTCGGCTTCGGCGGCACCAACGCGGTCCTCGTTTTCAAGAGGTTCGAGTAGATGCGGATCGCCGTCGGATCGGACCATGCCGGGTACGAGCTGAAGGCGTATCTCGTCCAAATGCTCACGGCCGGGCATGACGTGGTCGACACCGGGACAAACAGCACCGATTCGGTCGACTATCCCGATTATGCCGCGGCAGTCGCCCGCCTTGTCGCAGGCGGTGAGGTCGAGCGCGGTATCCTTGTGTGCGGCACGGGCATCGGCATGTCGGTTGCGGCGAACAAGGTATGGGGAGTGAGGGCGGCGCTGGCGTTCGACCTCTATACCGCCATGCAGAGCAGGCGCCACCTCGATGCCAACGTGCTCGTGCTGGGCGGCCTGGTTACCGGAAGTGGGCTTGCCGCCGAGATCGCGAGGGCATGGCTCGAAACCCCCTTTGAGGGCGGCGAGCGCCACGAGAGGCGGATAGAGAAAATAAGAAGGCTTGAAAATGATTTCCATGGATGTCCTGAAAAAGAGTGACGGCAAGATTCACGAGTACGTCATAAAGGAGATAGAGCGGGAAGAATATAGCCTCATCCTGATCGCCTCCGAGAACTACGTCGATCAGGACGTGCTGGAGGCGCAGGGGACCGTTCTGACGAACAAGTATGCCGAAGGCTATCCGGGCCGGCGTTTCTATGGCGGCTGCCGCTACGTGGACGCGGTCGAGCGCGTTGCCGTCGAGCGTGCCTGCCGGCTCTTCAATGCCGGCTACGCGAACGTCCAGCCCCATTCCGGGTCGTCGGCCAACATGGCGGTCCTCTTCTCCGTCCTGCGCCCCGGCGACAAGATCCTCGGCATGGACCTCACCCACGGCGGCCATCTCACCCACGGCGCACCCTCCAGCTTCTCGGGTCGCTTTTTCGCACCCCTCTTCTACCAGGTCTCCCGAAAGGACGAGCGGATCGATTACGACCAGGTGCGGGACATCAGCCTCAGGGAGAGGCCGAAGCTGATCATCGCGGGCGCGAGCGCGTACTCGAGGATTATCGATTTCGCGAAATTCAGGGAGATAGCCGACGAAGCAGGGGCCTATCTCCTCGTCGACATGGCGCACATAGCAGGCGCCGTCGCGACGGGTCTCCACCCGACCCCGGTCGGCGTCGCCCATTTCGTCACGGGCACGACCCACAAGACACTGCGGGGGCCGAGGGGAGGGCTGATCCTCGCCGACAAGAAGCACGGCAAACTGATCGACGCGACGGTCTTCCCGGGCATCCAGGGGGGGCCTCTCATGCACGTGATCGCCGCCAAGGCGGTAGCCCTGAAGAATGCGGCGACCCCCGAGTTCAGGGCCTATCAGGAGCAGATCATCAAAAACTCCCGGCATCTCGCATCCTGCCTCGAAAAGCGGGGATACAGGATCGTGTCGGGAGGGACGGACAACCATCTTTTCCTCGTCGACCTCACCGAAAAGGGCATCACCGGGATAGACGCGCAGGAAAGCCTCGAGAGAAGCGGGGTCGTCCTCAACAGGAACGTGATCCCTTTCGATACAAAAGGGCCGAGAGTGACGAGCGGCATACGGATCGGCACGCCCGCGGTCACGACGAGGGGCATGAAAGAGCCGGAGATGGAGTTTATTGCGGAGATGATCGATCGCGTGCTCCGGAAACCCCATGACGAGCAGCTCCAGGACAGGGCAAGGGCGGAGGTGAAAGAGCTCTGTCGCAAGTTCCCCTTCTACTCCCGCATCTACACCCTATGACTACGGACGAGCCTCACCCCATCATGACAAAGGGCGACCGGCCGGATTGGGATGCCTATTTCATGGAGATAGCGTCCATCATCGCCAAGCGCTCCACGTGCCTGAGGAGGAACGTGGGCGCCATCATCGTCAAGGAGAAGCGCATCCTTGCCACGGGGTATAACGGCGCGCCGAGCGGTCTTGCCCATTGCAGGGACCTGGGGTGCCTCCGCGAGGCGAGGCACGTGGCCTCCGGGGAGCGACACGAGCTCCTGCAGGGGCCTCCACGCGGAGCAAAACGCCATCATACAGGCGGCCTATCACGGCGTTTCCATCAAAGGGGGGGTGCTCTACTCCACTCACCTGCCCTGCTCCATATGCGTGAAGATGATCATCAACGCGGGGATCGGTCACGTGCTGCACCTGGAAGGCTACCCGGATGATCTTGCGGCCACTTTGATCTCAGAATCGGGTATAATAATAACACGGGTAGCGAAAGCCTAAAAGAAGGGCCGGCGGAAGGGACACCGAAAGGCGAGGGCTCGCGTTTTCATCACCCATGGAAGCGCATGAGGCCCGCGCAGCTTCTCGCGAAAGCGGGATAAAAGGGCGAAGGTGCGGTCCAGTGAAATGTCCTTATTGCGGATTCGCCGAAAGCAAAGTGATCGATTCGAGGACGAGCAAGGAGATGGACGTCATCAGGAGGCGCCGGGAGTGTCTCTCGTGCTCGAAGCGGTTCAGCACGGCGGAGATGCTGGAGGAGGGTCTGCCCCATGTCGTCAAGAAAGACGGCCGGAGAGAAGCCTTCGACAGGGGGAAGATCCTCTCGGGCCTGAGAAAAGCCTGTGAAAAGCGGCCTGTCGGGATTACCGATCTCGAGAAAGCGGTGTCGAGGATCGAGTACGCCTTGACGGAGCGGGGGGAGAGAGAGGTCACGGCCGCGGAGATAGGACGCATGGTGATGGATGAGCTGAAAGAGCTTGACGGGGTCGCTTACGTGCGGTTCGCCTCCGTCTACCGCCAGTTCAAGGACATCACCGACTTCATGGAAGAGTTGAAGGACCTGCTGTTGAAGAATGGGGAGAAATGAAAGAGCAAAGAGGCAGTTCTTTCAAAAGGGGAAACATGAAAGAAGAAGACTTCATGCGGTCGGCACTTTCCCTTGCAAAAAAAGGACTGGGGACAACATCTCCGAACCCGATGGTAGGCGCCCTCGTGGTGAAAGGACAGCGTGTCCTGGGAGAGGGATACCATCATAAGCCGGGAGAGGCCCACGCCGAGGCGATCGCCCTGGAGCGGGCGGGCGACGGCGCCCGGGGCGCAACGCTCGTGGTAACCCTGGAGCCGTGCTGCCACACGGAGAAGCGGACGCCGCCCTGTGTCGATGCAATAATCAAGGCGGGCATCAAGAAGGTGGTCGTCGCCATGTTCGACCCGAACCCGCAGGTGAATGGAAAAGGGATCGAAATTTTAAGGAAAGCGGGCATGGACGTCAAGGTAGGCTTGCTCTCCGAGGAGGCGAGGAGGCTCAACGAAGTCTTCGTCACCTTCCAGGAAAAGAAGCGCCCTTTCTTTATGATGAAGTCGGCCCTGAGCCTGGACGGCAAGATAGCCACCAAGATCGGTGAGTCGAAGTGGATCTCGAACGAGGAATCGAGGGCGTACACGAACCGGCTGCGCTCGGTGATGGACGCGGTGCTCGTCGGCATCAATACGGTGATCCTCGACAACCCTCTGCTCTTGCCGAAGGTGACGAAGCCGAAAAGATACCCGGTGAGGATCGTCCTCGACTCGAAGCTGCGCATACCCTTGTCTGCCGAGCTGGTGAAGACCGCGGGCAAGTACAAGACGCTCATCTTTGCCCTGTCCGACCAGTCAACCGATAAGGAAAACCGCCTCAACACGCTCGGCGTGGAGGTTGTCAGGGTTGGTGGGAACGAGAACCGGAGGGTTGCCCTCAATGAAGTGTGCGCGGAGCTGCACCGAAGGGGGATAATGAGCGTCATGGTCGAAGGCGGCGGCGAAGTCAACAGCGCCCTGCTCAAGGAAGGCCTGATCGACAAAGTGATGCTCTTTTACGGCCCCCTGCTGATCGGGGGGAAGAACGCGTCGAGCCTCGTCGCGGGCAAGGGCATCGATTTTTTGAAGGACGCCTACATGGTGGACGTGGTTTCGGTCAAAAAACTGAAGGACGACATCTGCGTGGTGGGGTATGTTCACGGGCATCATTGAGGACGTAGGCAGCATTGCCGGCATCGCGAAGCATGAGGGCCGATGGACGTTTACCGTCCTTGCAGGCTTCGCACCCGGCGACATCCGCGAGGGAGACAGCATCGCCGTCAACGGGGTCTGCCTCACGGTGACAGGCCAAGAAGGCGGATCGATCCGGGCCGACGCCTCCCTGGAGACGCTGGGCGTGACCACGCTCAAGGCCGCGGCGACGGGCGACCGGGTGAACCTGGAGAGGGCCATGCTGCTCGATTCGCGGCTGGGCGGCCACATGGTCATGGGACACGTGGACGGCATCGGCCGCATCAATGCCATCGGTCCGGAAGGCGATTCCTTGAAGGTGGAGATCGAAGCGCCCGCGGAAATATCGAGGTATATCGTCAAGAAAGGCTCGGTCGCCATCGATGGAATAAGCTTGACAGTAAACGACCAACGTGATAATAGATTTACACTTAACATTATTCCGTATTCTGCAGCCAAGACAACACTAGGATCCAAGAAACCCGGGGACCACGTCAATGTCGAGACGGATATAGTGGGGCGCTACGTGGAAAAGTTCGTGACTCAGGGGAAGATGTCCGGCCCGGACCTCGATTTCCTCTACAGATACGGATACATCAAGGGAAGGTGACCATGGCGATAGCGGGCATAGAAGACATAATCAAGGATGTGAAAGAAGGAAAGCTGGTCATCATCGTCGACGACGAGGACCGGGAGAACGAGGGAGACGTGATGATCGCGGCGGAAAAGGTGACGCCCGAGGCGATCAACTTCATGGCGCGCCACGCCCGCGGGCGATCATCTGTCTCTCCCTGTCGGAGCAGCGGGTAAAGGAGCTCGACCTGCCCCTCATGGTTACCGACAACACGTCGCCGTACAATACCGCCTTCACCGTCTCCATAGAAGCCAAGGAAGGCGTGACCACGGGCATTTCCGCCTATGACAGGGCAAAGACGATTCTTACCGCGATAGACCCCGAGACGAAGCGGGACGATCTTGCGCGGCCGGGCCACATATTCCCCCTCATGGCGAGGAGCGGCGGCGTGCTCGTCAGGGTGGGACACACGGAGGCGTCGATGGACCTTGCGCGTCTGGCGGGGCTCACGCCCGCGGGGGTGATCTGCGAGGTCATGAAAGATGACGGCACCATGGCGAGGCTGCCGGACCTGGAGGTTTTCGCCGCGCAGCACGGGCTGAAAATAGCCTCGATCGCCGACCTCATCGGATACGTGATGCGGAACGAGACATTGGTGAGAAGGGTCGTCGAGACCAAGCTCCCCACCCGCTACGGCGGAGAATTCAGGTTGATCGCGTACGACAACGTGCTGGACGACAAGGAGCACCTCGCGTTTGTGAAGGGTGAGATCGCCAGTGAAGAAGAAGTGCTCGTCCGTGTCCATTCGGAATGCCTCACCGGGGACGTCTTCGGGTCCACGAGGTGCGACTGCGGGGAGCAGCTCCGCACGGCGATGGCCATGATCGAGAAGGAGGGCAAGGGCGTGCTCCTCTACATGAGGCAGGAGGGGAGGGGCATAGGTCTGGTGAACAAGATCAAGGCCTACCGCCTGCAGGATGAGGGGAAGGATACGGTCGAGGCGAACGAGGCCCTGGGTTTTTCACCGGACCTTCGGGATTACGGCATCGGCGCCCAGATCCTGCACGACCTCGGCGTGCGGAAGATGAAGCTGATCACGAATAACCCCAGGAAGATAAAAGGATTGGAGGGCTACGGCCTCTCGGTGGTCGAGAGGGTCGCCCTCGAATGCGTGCCCACGAAAGACAACATACATTACCTCAAGACAAAACGAGAGAAGCTGGGCCATATGCTTGATAACCTGTGAGGTGGATAATGGCACACGAAGGAAAGCTCGACGCGCGGGGTTTCAGGTTCGCAATCGTGGTAAGCAGGTTTAACAGTTTTGTGACGGACAGGCTGCTTGAAGGCGCACTCGACGGCTTGAGGCGCCATGGGGCCGACGACAACGGTATCGAGATATTCCGGGTGCCCGGCGCCTTCGAGATACCGCTGGCGGCAAAGCTCGTCCTGAGAAGAAAAGATATCGACGGGGTGATCTGTCTCGGGGCGGTAATAAAAGGCGGCACCCCCCATTTTCACTATGTGGCGTCCGAGGTCACCAAGGGCATCGCGCTTCTCTCCCTGGAGAGCGAAAAACCTGTCGGTTTCGGCATCCTCACCACCGAGACCGTCGAGCAGGCGGTCGAGCGGGCGGGGACGAAGGCGGGCAACAAGGGGTATGACGCGGCATTGTCGGTGATAGAGATGGTAAACCTTTTAAAGGATAATGGTTTGTGCGAAGAAGGAAGGCCAGGGAATTAGCGCTGAAGATGCTCTACCAGATGGAGGTAAATCCGGATGGCGTTGACGGCGCACTCGGAAGGTACCTGAACGTCTTTCCCCATCAGGAGGGCATCGTCGACTACACCCGCACCCTCCTGGCCGGGGTAAAGAAAGAGCGGGAGAACCTGGACCGCTATATCGCGGAGGCATCCGAACACTGGAAGATCAGCAGGATCACCTATGTGGATAAGAACATCCTGAGGGTGGCCGTTTTCGAGATGCTCTACTCCCCCGAGGTGCCGCCCAAGGTGGCCATCGATGAGGCCCTGGAGCTTGCGAAAAAGTTCGGGAGCGAGGACTCGAAGGACTTCATCAACGGCGTTCTCGACCGCATCCTGAAGGACCACTATAGCAAGCACGAGCGAAGCGAGCTAAAGCGGGGGAGGCCGGGGCACCCGCTTGCGGGTCGTGGCTTTGCCGGTGGAGGGGGTGCTGAACCCCAGTAATCGTTACACCGGATCTCAAGAAGGCCGATATGCCAACTCACCTCCTGATCGACGGGTATAATTATGTGAAGCAAAGCGCCCTGGCCGCACTCCTCGACCCCTTCGATCTCGAAGGCGGTCGCCGTTATCTTCTGGACGAACTGTCACGCTACAAGAGAGAGAAGAGAGTGCGGATCACCGTGGTCTTCGACGCAGGCCAGGCGTTCTCGCCGGCGAGAAAGAGAGAGGGCTACAAGGGCGTCGAGGTCATCTACTCGAAGCAGGGCGAGACAGCCGACGACGTGATAATCGAGCGTATAAGGGAGCGGCGGGCGGGCCTTCTGGTGGTCACCTTCGACCGCGCCATTATCGACGAGGCAAAGAAGCATGGGGTCCCTTTCATCACGCCCGCGAGGTTGGAAGCGGCGATGAGTGGCGGCGGAGCCGACGACGAAGAGAGGGGCAGGACGGAGAAAAAGGGCAACCCCCGCAAGGCGCCGAAGGGGGTGAGGAGGGCACGGACGGGCAGTAAAAAAGATATGAAGAGGGCGCGGCCGGGTTAATTTCGCGCCTTTCGCCTGTCTCTTCGGCGCCGCGAGTCCTCACATACAGGTAGTATGCTCCGGCTCGCGACCCCTCGATCACGGCGAAATCCATCAAAATTCCCTCCGGCCGCGAAAGATCGTCCGCAGAATCTGCAAGGCTGGCCGGATTGCGTTCTTATGTGGCCGGGTCTTCCCCTGATTCCACCAAATATTTCTTCATATCAGCCGCCACGGCCGCCTCGTGGGACTCAATCCTCCTTTTTATGGTTTCAATTACATACTTGTAATCGTCTTGCCCAGCCATGCTGGTAGAATAGAGTGATGCGGCAAAGAGATTGCTGTACTTGTTTAGAAGGCCGCTTGCAAGGTCCAGAAGGTGCTCAACATCGTCCCACGATAGATCCTCGATCTTTTCGGGTCCACACGATGGCAGTAAGACTTTAGGGTCTTGGTGCGATAGATATTTATTTCTTATGCGGATAAACTTCGTAGCTACTTTATCCTTCCCAACCAAACCAATATCTCTATCCAGTTCGGCCTCGTCGGGCTTTCGGGGGGCACTTGCCAAGCTGTCCACAAAGGCGTTTCCGCTCAGTCTCGCGCGGAAGTTGGCCTCATCAAAGAAATGCAGATGCGATTTAATGGTGGCCAGCCAGGCACCAAGACTGAAAGCGTCCTTGGTACGGTCAAGAACACGTGCTAATCTAAACAACATGGCATCATTATGTGCCTGAAGGGTGAGGTGCCAAAAAGTGCGCGCCTGAACGAAGACATTTGGATGCTGCTCGTGCGCAGCCTGTAACGCGCGCAGAAGCTTGTAGTGGTAATGCGCATATCCTACATCGGAACTTAACGTATCAAGAAGCAATGAAAACTCGTTTTCATTCTTAATACCGATAGATTTCATGCCAGGCATTTCCTCTCTTTATCACAAACCTTGGCGTGGGTTGGGGTCACCCATCAGGGCCGGAGAGGAATACCTATCACCCCGGCCAGGTGCTCTTGGAATGCGTCCCAATCGGGTCCATTCCGTCCGAGCACCTCTATGGCGTCAAACCACATCGTGGTGGTTTGCGATTCGCCATGCAATTTTGTCAAAGATAAGCCTTTCTTTGAAATGATCGTCCAGAAGTCCCGATATCCTTTCTGCTTGGCTTTCGAATGAGACTTTTCCGCTTCGCCGGCCCGGTTATGCGCATTGCTTATGTCCGTGCCGCCCTTTACCTCAATCGCCACCTTCCGGTGCTCGGTCTTGCCCACCATCTCCACTACGCTTACGTCCGGGTCATTGGATAGAGCCACTATCACGGTTCTTCCCGAAGCGTTCTCGATAGTCAGCTTTCGCGGCTCCTCCTTCTTTATATGCTTCTTCACGATTTCCTTTATGGCAACAAACACGTCCGCCATTGCCTTCTTTCCAATGGCCGTGTTATTCGAGCCCTGTAATTGCGCTCCGAAAGTGAGCAGGGGCAGTTCGCGCACATCCCGCTCGGTAATATCTTCGATCTGTCGAACAAGGTCGGCGAGCACACCGGCCATGCTTTTGCAAAAGGCAGGAAGGCGCTTTTTTTGATTATCGCTGATTGTGCCGAGCTCCTCCATGGTTTTGAACGGTCCCATCCCGGTCAAGCTTTTGTAGAAGGTCTTCTGAGGTGCCCCGAGCAGCATCCTGTAGTAGCCGACCAACGAAGGCTTAGCTTCGAGTACGGCAGGGATGGGGAATATATACTCATCGCGAAGGCCCGCGCCCGCCAGTAGCCGCTGCGCATCGGCGGGCACATATTTCAGGATTTCATCTTTCACTGCTGCCTGATTTAATGACTTCAGGGCGTCCCGCAGTGCGTCGATGAACCACTGCTTTCTTGCAGCGACAAGGAGCTGGTAAAACGCTACCTGCCGACCCGGACCAGGCGGACTGAGGACGGCAACTAATCGTGATTGAGGATTTTTCGTCGGGGTTTTGATCTTTTTTCGGGTCTGCCTTCTTATCGGTCATCGAACCGGTCTATTCACACTTCTTGGACTTACGGAACACCAGCCAATAGCAATGATGGCGTCTCGAATGATGAGCCGTCTTCCACCTGGGATCTATTATCGGCCCTTTACGCACCTTGATGATGCAATCACAGGCCCGAAAACCGATCGTTGTCGCTGCGTTGACAAGCTCGATATGCGCCCATTGGTATCGATGGTGGTGCACATAATCAGTGAGCTTGGCGAACAAAATCCCCTCGGGCTGCAGGACCCGGTACGCCTCTTGCAAAAAAGGCGGGAACGTAAAGGAGAACGTGTACTGGTTTTCTTTGGAGGAACGACGAACCAGACCGAAGCGAGTGCCGAAGTCCTTGAGCTTGTCTTTGCCCTGGTTCGGGATATGCGGCGGGTCATACACGACTACGTCGAATGAGGAGTCCTTGAAGGGCATTGCCGTATTATCGGCTACGAGAGCAGGCTTGTGGCTGAAGTCGATATCCATTCCGATGACGGCACGCTGACTGTTTCTCCAAAACCGGCCTGCATTGACGGTAGCGTCCAGGATTCTCTTCGGATGCGTGCGCGGATAAGAAAGGAGCAACTTTTCCAGGAGTTCGAAGTCTTCACCATACCAGACAGAGGGTAGAGGGTCGTACCGGCTGCCAAGGTCGGCCATCTCTGTTTCGAACAGCGGCTCGGTTCGCACGAATCGGGTTGCAATTACCGACGCGACCTTAGGAGCGTCACTCATAACCACACCTCTTGAACCCACCCCTCGTTATCGAGGGTCCTGCCTTTCCTGATATTTAGTATCATACGAAGCCTAAGGGAAAAAGACAACAACAAATGTGTATGTTCCACCTTGCCCCTTCTTCGCTGATCGCAAGCCCTCTCGCCCGTCCTTCTGAATCTTATAATATTTGCAATATGGGTGAAATTACAAGGAAAATGTTGTGGCATTTCAGCATTCGCCGCTGGGGACTTGTGGTTATCTAGTCCATTGGCGTATATAATGGATTGTGGTTATCATCGAAACCCCGATATTCACAAGACGGCGAATGCTCCGGACGTAGTTGACCAACGTGACTCACTCTGTCTCCTCGAAGAAGCGAAATGGCACAGGCCGAGAGGGTCATGGGCGAACCAGCTTCCTGCCTTCTGGTCGGTCCCCGCCTCGTCGATTCGA
>CAVSOX010000024.1:0-72995 GCA_963729685.1 uncultured delta proteobacterium
AAAAGAAGAAGCGGCGTAGTGCAACGCTTCAACTCATAATCGACGATCTCCCGGTGTCCGCCAATACTGTGATGGGCGCGTGAGAGGGCCTTGGCTTTCTCCATTGTCAATATTTCGATTACTGACCCCTTCTGCCCCCCGAAAACACAACGCACGCCAGGAACGAGCGTCCCCTAAGCCCGAGAAATGGGCGAAAGGTGGCAGGGCACGATTTCTGCGGCTCCTTCCCGAAATGTTTGCTTGGAATCCTTTCTTATTTGTGCAATAGTATGAACAGTAATGCGCATTTATGAGGCTTAAGGATGTGGTTACAGAGAAAGTCGAAGAATACGGATGCGAGAGCAAGAGCGAAAGTTATAATGGCATGGGACGTCCCTCTGACCTGACTGGCGAGGGGGGGAAAGATCGTGAAAGAGAAGAGGTTTAGTATGCCGGAAGGGAGAAAGTGATAATTCAATGGGCGTCCCTCATGCCCCCTAGTTTAGTGAGACCATCAGTATCATGAGCCGCAAAAGAACAATCGGTTCCGTAAAGGCGCAGCTTCTTACAAAGGCGAAGGAGTCGGCCCTTTGCGCTATCAAAGTCTTCAACGATCCCCTATTAAATTTTAAATCTGAAGCTTTCACGGTTTTAATGATCATTGCTTGGACCTACCTTTTGCATGCTCATTATCGCTCAAAGGGAATAGACTACAGGTACTTCAAGCAGCAGGGGAAGCGTAAGACATACGACAGGACCAAACACGGCGCAAAGAAGCACTGGGAGCTCGAACGCTGCCTGAACGACGATAACTGTCCCGTAGATCACAACACTAAGAATAATCTCAGGTTTCTCATTGGTCTTCGCCACGAAATCGAACACCAGATGACGCAGGTACTTGATAGCTACCTGAGCGGCCGTTACCAAGCATGCGCGTTGAATTTTAATGCCCATCTAAAGGCTCTATTCGGTCAAAAGCATGGCTTAGACGCTCAGGCTGACCTACACAATTCAGTTCGCCGAGCTGACCGCGGAGCATTTCAAGGAGGCAGAGACCCCAGAACTGCTGCCATCCAATCTGCGCGCTTACATCATGGCGTTTGATGGTGCTCTTTCTCATGACGAATATAATAGTCCTCGCTATTCCTACCGTCTACTGTTCAAAAAGAAAGTCGTTAATCGTCCAGGACAGGCCGATAAGGTGATTGAATTCATTGATCCGAATTCCGAATTGGCAAGAACGATCGATAAGGAGTACTGGGTCAAGAAAGAAGTGGAACGACCGAAATTCCTCGCAAAGCATGTTGTAGCTGAGGTGCGAAAAGCGGGCTTCGCAAAATTTCGCACGCAACCAGAGCATGTAAACATGTGGAAAACCGAGGATGCCAAGAACCCGGCAAAGGGCTATGGTGCTGAAGTGGCTGGCACATGGTACTGGTACGAGCCGTGGGTCAACCGTTGCATCGACCTGTGTAAAGCGGCGGGAGAGAAGTACAAGTAAAACGAGAGACGTTGGGGACGTTCGTTCCCGGCGTTCATTTCTCTTGACACGAAAAGACCTTGCAGATAAAGTTAGCTTATGCTCCGAAGAGCCCAATTAGACACGACGGGAGCCTTGCATCACATAATGGTGCGAGGGACCAACAAGGGAAACTTTGTGCTTGACAGGAGGACTATGGGATGTCCTCTTCTTTCCGTCCCTACGAAACGAGGGTTGAAAGAAAGCGCTGCCAAAATAAATAGTGATCAGGGAAGGGATTTCGAAGCATCAATGGAAGAACCTCAAGTCATGGAACTTGTGTCATGAAGAAGACATCAGGAACACACCAAGCTGATTTTAGGTCTTCTTATTTTCCGCCCTTCGATTTTTCATTTAGCCACAAGACTCCAAAGGTTCCAGTAACATGCGTAGAGTATAGAGCAACATATGTCCATTGGGATAGAGAATTAACAACATATCGGATCATCTGGAATGATAACAGAAGGAAGACTGCAACTTTGGGTGGAGAGAAGGACGATAGGATTGTAACCCAAAGCAGAACCGAAAGATGTTACGACCGCTGCAAACAACCCAAGAATACCATTGTAAAATGTGAAGCATGTTTTATTCAGGAACCTATAGGCCGTTTTGAAAACGAGGATGCCTGGAAATTATTATACGACCACGCAACATTTGACGAGATAATTACACCAACCGCCGAGACCATATTCGACAAGCCACAATATCTTCTTCGTGAAAATGTCGAGATGCTTCCACCCTATCCATGCACTGGTTCCTTCATGTCGGAGCAGAAGGAGTGTGAGTTCAGAGATGCCCTGACGAAATACTGTCAACACCCATTTCAAAATGCCCGCACTATCAACAGTATTGCAAGAAGTGGTTACAGGCGACAAGAGATAATCATGACTATTTTATACACAGATTACAAAAAGAGAGTGGCTTTAATGAAGCAATGACGGTTTTTATGCGAGTCTTGCACGCCGCAAGGTGGCATATTGACAAAGAGGAAAAGGAAACGGCGAGAAACCTTTTATTAGACCACCTAATTCCCGAACATATAGACCACAAAACCGGTTCTCTGCCTCACTATAAAATATTAGTGCCTATAAGGGAGGTTCTCTGTAAGCTTGCCAGTCATCTATCAAAGAAGTGTAAAGATGAATATTTGCAGGGTGAGGACCTTAATAACCAAAGCGTATTAAAGGAATTTCTAAGCTGGGCTGAAGAAACTGATTTGAGAATATTCAATATTGCATCCGATTCGAAAGCCATCATGCAGCTTATCAGAACACCAGCCGGATATGCCAACAGCTTTATGGCAAAACATTATCGCATTTCCGTGCGAACTTTAAAGGTGAGTCTTAAGGAAAGCGTCGCAGGTTTGGCCCGCTTCCATTAACTGCCACAATAACTTGGGATCTCACTCATCCTAGTACGGGACCCATCAACAAACTACCCTCGATGATCGGTCTGTCAGTGCAAAAGCTTTTTTAGGATTGCACTGTGGCTACGGTGATATCTATTTGATTTCACTATTTAATACACATTATGGACTTAGACGCTACCGATCGCGCCACGATAGGGCCCGATGTATCTTACAGGCGGTTGTTCTTGACGCTGGTGATGTTGCCCCGGCCGCCACCAAAGGATACGCCGAATAGGTGCGACAATTGCCCGCTGGTTGTCCTGCAATTATCGCCTGCCCTTGTACGGGAGAGGTCAGGATTCACGAGGACTGTTGGCAGGCACCTGCTACTTATCAAGGAGCACGGGCCGGCGGCATCTATAATGGGGATCCGTCAATCTATGACCGGTTTAGTAAAATAGCTGATAGGGTCACGTAAGGATTAGGTGTGCCGGACGTGATAGAGCTTCGACCGCGCCATGCCCACCGGGTTATCCATTTACGCGGCAATGAAGGGAGGGAAGAAAAGACGATAGTGAAGAGTTTCGGGTGAAAGTCGCATGTGCTTTTTTACTTCCGGCGATGGCAGCAAAAGCGAGCTGACATCGCCGGATCGGGTGGATGGCGGCGTGGAGGGATCGATGGGATGTGGATGCACTGTGAGCCGCGTAGACCGCAGGCGTACTGTACCGTACGTCGGAGGTCACAGGGCGAGCAGGGCGCGGCAAAGATCGCGATTCCCTCATGCCGTACGTCCGCCACGTCCGCGCCGACACACGCGGCACGTTTGACAGGCATCCGCGCCTGTGGTACATATGAGCCATGCTGGTGACAAGTATCGGCAGCCTCCCTTTTGTCGACGTGGCGCAGGCCCTCGATGCGGTGGCGGCCTGCTGTCCTGAAATCCCCTTCTGGCCCCAGTTGCCCCGGCGCTCATTTTATGAAGGCATGTACGTCCAGTGCCTCGAGAGCGCACGCCCGCCCTCGTGGTCGACCCCTTATCCGCCGTCGTCTACGTGGATACGAGAAAGACCGAGGGCATAGAGCGGTTTTATGAAGATGTTTACAACGACAACGTCGACGCCTTCGCCATATCGGAGCAGGCCGCGCCCGGGCTTTACGGGCTTCTCGAAAGACTGCCGCGGATGGCGGACGGGATCAGGTACGTGAAGGGCCAGTTGACCGGGCCTTTCACCCTCGGGATCGGGCTGAAGGACGAGAACGGCAAGCCCGTCATCTACGACAGCGCCTATTTCGATATCATCAAGAAAGCGCTCCGCATGAAAGCCGCATGGATGATCAAGGCGATAAAGGCCGTCTGTCCCGACAAAGAGGTGCTCCTCTTCTTCGACGAGCCCGCACTGGTCTCTTTCGGCTCTGCGTTCGTCTCGATCTCCGCCGACGTGGTTACCTCCCTGTTCGATGAAGTGAGGGAGGGGCTCGATGCGAAGGTCGGGGTCCACTGCTGCGGCAATACGGATTGGCCCGTGCTCCTCCGCGCGGGGGTCGATATCATCAACTACGACGCATTCAACTTCATGGAGACGATCTTCTATTTTCAGCAGGAGCTTTCGGCTTTTCTTGCGAGGGGCGGGAGGATCGCGCCGGGCATCGTGCCGTCAACGGGTGCGGCATTGCGCGAGGTGGACCTGGCCGACCTTGCCCGTTTATGGCGCTCATACGAGATGCGTTTGTCGCAGGCCGGGGGCGCACCCGATCAGGCGACGATCGTCACCACGGCCTGCGGCCTCGGCACACTGGATGAGGCAGACGCTTACCGCGGCCTGGAGCTGCTCAAAGGGCTGCCGGACGCGGTGGGGGGAGAGGGGCGTGGGTGACGACCGGCTTTTCGGACGGCCGAGGGCCGCGCGCCCGGAAAGGGCCTGAAACAGGCCGGGATTCCTTGACAAAGAGGGATGGTATCGTTAAGTTATAGTGTGGATGCGCCATGGAAACATTGACCGAGAGAGAGAAAAAGGTGCTGGAGCTGATCATGAGCAGCTACATCGCCTCGGCCGAGCCGGTAGGGTCGAGGACGCTGTCGAAGCTGATCAGCAGCAAGTGGAGCCCGGCCACTATCAGGAACGTCATGGTCGATCTGGAGGAGCAGGGTTTTCTCTACAAGCCCCACGTGGTCGCCGGCAGGATCCCGACGGGAAAGGCCTTCAGGTATTACGTGAACAGCCTGCTGGTGCCCCGTTCCCTCGGAAAACGGGAGCTCCATGTGCTGGAGGGCCTCGCGAGCCATCGGTATTCCCAGGTCGAGGAGATTATGGGGGATGCGTCGAGGGCGCTCGCAAACCTCTGCAACTACACGGGCATCGTGGTGGAGCCCAAAGTCGATTTCATGCTCTTCAAAGAGGTCGAATTCGTCAAACTCTCCAAAACCACCATTCTCGCCGTCTTCGTGACCTCCTCCGGCATGGTCCACACCAGGCTCGTCACGACCGAGGAAGAGTTTTCCCAGGAGGCGCTGCGCGGCATGAAGGGCTACATGAACGAAAGGTGCGAGGGCCTGCCTTTTTACTCTCTGAGGAAGAGCATATTCGATGATATGGCGAAAGACAGAGAGGCCTTTCAATCCCTCATGGACAGGATCATGGACGTCCTCGAGCAGATCATGAACAGGGAAGAAGAGAGGGAGGTCTATCTCGAGGGGACATCCAGCTTCATCGGCGTGCCTGAGCTCTCCGATATCAACAGGCTGAGAGACCTTTTCCACGCGTTCGAAAGAAAGGAAAAATTGCTGAAACTGCTCGACAGGAGCATGGAGCAGGAAGGCATCAACGTGATCATAGGGGCGGAAACCGAAGTGAAGGAAATGAGGGACATGAGTATTATCACGTCGTGCTACCAGATCGACCGGACGCATCATGGGGTGCTGGGTGTGATAGGCCCCTTGCGTATGAATTATTCAAAAATAATACCCATAGTCCATTATACGGCTCGGGCGGTGACCGACCTGCTCAGGATTATGTGAGGGCTTGAGATGAACGATAAAGAGAAGGAAAAGCACGGGACCACGACGCCGGAGCACGGGAAGGGCAAGAAGGAAGAGCATCGGGAGCCCGAGCACGAAGACCAGAAGAAGAAAAAGAAGGAAGAAGGTACCGAGGAGATCCAGGCATCGCTCGCGGAGAAGGAAAAGCAGATAGAGGAGCTGAAGGAGAGGTTGCTTTACCAGCAGGCTGAATTCGAGAACTTCAAGAAGATGAAGGCAAGAGAGAAGCAGGACGTCCTGAGGTTCGGGAATGAAACGCTGATCAAAGAGATGCTGCCGGTAATCGACAACCTGGAAAGGGCGATCGAGCACGCGGGAAAGACCGAAGAGGCGAAGACCATCGTGGAAGGCGTTGCCCTCACCCTGAGCGGGTTCCTGAAAGTACTGGAGAAATTTGACGTGACACGTGTCGAGGCGCTGGGGCACACCTTCGATCCGAACCTGCATGAAGCGGTCTATCAGGAAGAAAAGGACGGGGTCGAGCCCGGGACCATCGTGGGTGAGTTCCAGAAAGGGTACCTGATGGATGGGAGGCTGTTGAGGCCGTCGATGGTATCCGTTGCGAAGAAGCCTCAAACGGTGTAAACTGTTGCACCGACATGGGAAAGAATTATTACGACATACTTGGTGTTTCGAGCGGCGCGACCGATGAGGAGATAAAGAAGGCTTATAGAAAGCTCGCCCTCACCTATCACCCGGACCGCAACCCCGGCGACCGGGAAGCAGAAGAAAAATTCAAGGAAATAAATCAGGCGTATCAGGTGCTGGGCGACCCGCAAAAGCGGGCCGGCTTCGACCGCTTCGGCTCCTCCGACCAGGCCGGGGCCTACGATTTCGGCTTTACCCGGAACTTCGACGACATATTCGGCGACCTTTTCAACGACTTCTTTGGAAATACCCAGCGGAGGAGGACCCGGAAGGGGGAAGACCTCCGCTATAACCTTGAAATCGAGTTCGAAGAGGCGATCTTCGGGGTCGAGAAGAACATCGAGATCCCCTACGACGTGAGGTGCTCTTCCTGCAAGGGGTCGAGGATCGAGCCGGGATTTCAGCCGATCGTGTGCAAGGCGTGTAATGGGACGGGGCCAGGTGAGGTTCACCCAGGGCTTCTTCACCATCAACAGGACCTGTGACCAGTGCGGCGGCGAGGGCCATTTCATCAAGGACCCGTGCAAGACCTGCAAAGGCAAGGGGTCTGTCAGGCAAAAAAAGACCATAAAGATCAATGTGCCTCCCGGCGTCGATACGGGCACCCGCCTGAAAATGCGGGGCGAGGGGGCCCAGGGTCTGCACGACTCGGTGGCCGGCGACCTCTACGTGGTGCTGAAGGTGCGGGAGCACCCGGTATTCGAGCGCGAGGGCGATGATATTTACGTGCACACCGAGGTCGATTTCCCGACACTCTGCCTGGGTGGAGAGATCACGGTGCCTGTCCTCGGGTCGGAGCTCAACCTGAAGATCCCGCCGGGCACGCCCGCGGAGAAGGTGTTCCGGCTGAAGGGCCTCGGCGTGCCGAAGAGCAACGGTTATGGAAGGGGCGACCAGTTTGTCCACCTCCATATAGCGGTCCCGAAGACGGTGACCGACAGGCAGCGGGACCTGCTCGAGCAGCTCTCCAGGGAATTGCGGCAGAACGGGGGCGCGTCCCACCCGACGGGTTTCAAAGAGAAGTTCAAAGAATTCTTCGACTGGAAAGAATAGAACAACCCGTCAATGGGAGACCCCGTTGCTGATTTCACGCGCGGTCGATGAGACCAGGCGCAAAAAGCGCCAGCCCCCTACGACGATGAGGAACAGGAAGCAGACCAGCACGAACCAGTCCCCGTACCTCACGTAAGGCGTCTCCCCTTTCCTGAGACCGAACGTACCGTTCAGCACGCCCTCCCTGAAGAGGCCCGTCTTTGCGCATGTCCTCCCTCTCGGGTCGATAACCGCGCTGATACCCGTGTTTGCCGCCCGCAGCACGTAGCGGTCCGTCTCTACCGCCCTGAAGACGTAGGCTGCGAAGTGCTGGTAGGGCGCCGACGAGGCGCCGAACCACGCGTCGTTCGTGATGTTGACCAGCACCTCCGCGCCCCTTCTCACCGTGTCGTTCGTGATGGAGGGAAAGACGCCTTCGTAGCAAATGAGCATGCCGATTTTTCCGACATCGGTTATCATGGGATCATGGGAGGGTCCGGGGAAAAAATCGCCCGCGGCAACACTGATCTTCTCCAGGAAGGGAAAATAGTCGGCGAGCGGCGTGTATTCACCGAAGGGCACGAGATGGTTCTTCCGGTACTCCGCGACGACCTCCCCCTTTCGCCCGATGACGTAGGCCGAGTTGTAGTACCTGCCCCGGCCGTCTCTCGATAAGGTGCCGAGGAGGAGGTCGTTCGAGAGGAGCTCGGGAAGGGCGCGCAGGCCGCGGCCGGCCCCATCCTGGAGGAAGATGAAGGGCATTGCCGTCTCCGGCCATATGACCAGGTCGGACCCGCGTGAGCCGGCGAGGGTGAGGGTGGAATAGGTCCGGATGATGGCTGCCCTGTATGCGTCATCGAATTTGATGTCCTGGCGGATATTGCCCTGAACGATCGACGTCCTCAACGTGCCTTCGACCGGCTCGCTTAACCTGTGAGCCCCGAAGACCAGGCAGGCGGCAAACAGGCCGACGATGAAAGAGCCGTAGACGAGGGAGAAGCGCTTTTTCGCGAAGACGCCGTCATAGATCAGGCAGTTCACCCCGACTATGAGAAAAGAGAGGAAATAGGTGCCCGTCACGGACGCCACCTGAATGAGGGGGAGAAAGTTATGCTGCGAATGGGCGAGGAACGACCAGGGGAAGCCCGACAGGAGAACGCCCCTGAGGTATTCCAGGAGCACCCAGGCAGGGGGGGCGCTCAAGGAGAGGGGGATGTGGAGGCGGTCTCGAAGAAAGGAGATGAGCCAGGCGAAACAGGCGGTGAAGAGAGAAAGGTAGAGCACAAAAAGGCAGAGGGTCAGCACGGCGAAGGGCATGCTCAGGCCGCCGAAGGTGTTCATGGCGACGACCACCCAGTAGATAAGGCCCGTGTAAGAGACGATGCCGGCGATAAAGCCCGTGAGAAAATTGAGGCGGTCCCTGTTGGGTGTAAGGCCGAGGAAGAGGGGGACGAGGGCGATGTAGGCGAGGTAGAATTGGGACACGGGCGGCTGGCAGACGACAAGGAGCACGCCCGCGAGGAAGGCAAGTCTATCTTTTCTGAGGGGGAAGGCCGGGGCGCCGGGGCGCCCGCGCCCCGGAGGGGCGTGGGTCGCCAACCTAGGCGGTGAGCTTTTTATACTCGGGAAGCGCTTTCGCATAAGTCAGCAGTCTGTTCTCCCTGTATCTCATCCGCCGTGCCTCCGCGGCCTTCTCATGATCGAATCCGAGCACGTGGAGCAGTCCGTGGATGATAAGGGAAACGAGCCTCTCGTAGAAAGGCAGACCCGCCTCCCGGGCCTCTTTTTGCGCCTGCTCCACCGAAATGATCAGGTCTCCGAGCACCTCACCCTGAAAACCGTCCAGGTAGGAAAAGGAGATCACGTTGGTGGGTCCGTTCTTGCCGAAACACTTCAGGTTAAGGGCCGCGATCTTCTTGTTATCGGTGAAAAGGATGCTGAAGTCTCTATCCTGCCGCCCTAAAGAGACGAGCAAGTTTTCCGTTATGCTTCTTAACCGCTTTTTGTCGAGTCTCAACAAGCCTCGGGAAGTTCTTATGAGCACCGTCATCGCTTGTCCTTTCGGGATATTCTATGCGTTGGTGGAAAATACCTATCAGGATGGTTATGAAGCTTTTTTGGATGGCGTGCAGGTCCTTTAACGTCAGCTCGCACTCGTCGAGCTGGCCGTCCAGGAATATCTGCTCGATGATGTTCTGCACGTGGGTCTCTATCCTCTTGGGGGTCGGGTCCTCCAGGGTGCGTGAGGCCGCCTCGACCGCGTCCGCGAGCATCACTATGCCCGCCTCCCTCGTCTGCGGCTTGGGCCCGGCGTAGCGGAAGTCCTTCTCGTTTATGAGCGAGAGCTCGGGGTCCTCCATATCTTTGGCCCTCTGGTAGAAGTAGGTCACGAGGCTCGTCCCATGGTGCTGGCGGATGATCTCGTAAATCTTTTTCCCGAGGCGGTATTCTTGCGCGAGCTCCACCCCTTCCCTCACGTGGGAGAGGATAATGAGGCTGCTCATGCTGGGGGACAAATTCCGGTGCGCATCGTCGCCCTGCCTGTTTTCTATGAAGTAGTGGGCCATCTTCAGCTTCCCTATATCGTGGTAGTACGCGGCGACCCTGGTCAATATGGGGTGGGCGCCTATGCTCTCGGCCGCCGCCTTGCAGAGGTTCCCCACGAGCATGCTGTGGTGGTACGTGCCGGGGGCAGCGAGCATCATCTGCTCGAGCAACGGGTGCTCCAGGTTCGCCAGCTCGAGGAGCTTGAAGTTGGTGGTATAGTCGAAGGTGTGCTCGATGACGGGAAGAAGACCGGCCGTTATCAGGCTGCTCCCCACACCCCCGAGGAGGACGAGGGTGATGTTCAGCGGTAAATCGGCAAGGGGATAGCCGAGGAGTCCGTGGAAGAGGCACATCACGAATGACATGACGAGGGCGGAAAAGAAGCCGGCCCCGAGCACGGTGGACCTCTTCTCGACCTGACCGGAAAAATAGGAGGCCACGAGGTTGCCGAGAAAGGCGTAAACAAAGATGGGGAGGCTCCTGTCGAAGATCAACGCGACCGCAACCGCGAGGATGGTGGAAAAGACAAAGACGGCTTCGGAAAAAAGGATGATCCTCATGACGATGCCGAACAGGAAAAGGGGGAATATGTAGATCAGCAGCGAGGCGTGGTCAGGCGCGAACCGCTCGAAGACCGCCAGGGAGACCTTTACCAGCAGGACCGTAAAGACGGTAAGGGCCGCCGAGAAGATGAAATCCTTCTCGGACAGGCTGAACTTCTTGATGTTCCGGTCGGCGAACTCGTAGACAATGGTAATGAACGAGAAAAATAGGCAGAAGAGGTAGAACAGATGGCCGGTGATCGGCGGCCTCTTTTGCTCAAGACCGGACAGCCCGGTAAGCTTCCGCTCTTCCTCGGGCCTATTCTCTGGCCTTCCCTGACGATTACCTCGCCCTTTTTGACGCTCACGTCAGTGCCCGGCACCGTGTAGTCGGCGGTCGAGCGGATATTCCTGGCGGCGATATCTCCGATCTGGTAGTGCGCGGGCCGGAGAGGAAGCCTTATATCGACGAGAACGGCCAGGATGAGGGAAAAAAGGAAGATAACGAGGTATTTTCGGAAGGGCCAGCGCGAGGGGGGCTTATCTTTTTCGCTCTTCACTTTTTCGCTCCTTCGGCCGCGGCCTTCTTTTCATAAGCTTTGATGATCTTCTGCACGAGAGGGTGCCTCACCACGTCCTTGTCGGTGAAATAGAGAAACTTTATCCCTTTGACGCCCTTGAGGATGGACTGTATCTCAACCAAACCCGATGCGCGCTTATCGGGGAGGTCTATCTGCGTGACGTCGCCCGTGACCACCGTCTTCGACGAGAAGCCAAGCCGGGTGAGAAACATTTTCATTTGCTCCGATGCCGTATTCTGCGCCTCGTCGAGGATCACGAAGGCATCGTTCAGCGTCCTGCCGCGCATGAACGCCAGCGGCGCTATCTCGAGCACGCCTTTCTCGATAAGCCGGCTCCCCCTGTCTATGTCGACCATGTCGTAGAGGGCGTCATAGAGGGGTCTGAGATACGGGTTTACTTTTTCGTACATGGTCCCGGGGAGGAACCCCAGCTTCTCGCCCGCCTCTATCGCGGGTCGCGTCAGGACGATCCTCGAGACCTCCTTATTGAAATATGCGGAAAGGGCCATGGCCATGGCCAGGTAGGTCTTTCCCGTTCCCGCCGGGCCGATGCCTATCACGATATCGTGTTTCCGTATGGCCTCGATGTAGAGCTTCTGGTTCCGGGTTTTCGGGACAACTACTTTGCGGCTGGGCGGGATGTAAATCTGGTCCCCGTACAGCTCATCGACGCCCCTGTTCGTGTGCGCAATATAGCGCACCGCGTGGTCTATGTCCGACGGATTGACGGCAAACCCCTTCTTGATGAGCCCCGCGAGCTCGTGTATCACTTTGCTCGTGCTCTCAACGTCTTTCTTCTTGCCCACCAGGGTGACGTTGTTTCCCCGTACGCTCGTCCTCACGTCAAAATATTTCTTGAGATATTTTATGTTTTCTTCCCGGGGGCCGAACAGGTTCCGGGCCAGATGGGTATCTTCAAAGGAGAGCTGTACTACCTCTTCTTCCGTTTTCTCGTCCAAAAAAGCTTGGCGAACCTCCGCGCGCGAATTTGATTCCTGCTAGAATATAACACAAAAAAGAGGGCGAGGAAAGACATACGCCTCGCCGCCGGGCACGGATGGCGCCGGCACTTGCCTTATTGCCGATGGGACCTTACAATAGTCGGATAAACGGGAGAAGGGCGCCGTCATGGAACAGGTGCAGGTAGATAAGGCCGCGGAAGAGTCGATCGTTGCGGGCCATCTCTGGATATTCAGCAACCAGGTGAGGTCAAGACCCGCCGGTCTCCCTGACGGAGAGGTCGTCGAGGTGACGGGTGAGAAGGGCAGATCCCTTGGCACGGGCTACTACAACGCAAAGAGCCTGATCGCCATCAGGTTGCTGAGCCGCGCCGTCGTTGCGGTCGACGAGCGGTTTTTCAAAAGTTCCATCGAAGAAGCGCTCAAGCTGAGGGCGGCGGGGCCGGCGGGCAGCTTCAGGGTAGTCAATTCGGAGTCGGATTTCCTCCCCGGGCTTGTCGTCGACAAATACGAGGAGCAGGTGGTGGTGCAGTTATTGACCGCGGGGATGGAGAGGCAAAAGGGACATATCATCGCCGCGGTGAAGACGGTGCTCTCCCCTCGGGCGGTGGTGCTTCGGAACGACAGCCCCAGCCGGAAGGCAGAGGGCCTCCCCTGCTACATCGAAGCGGCCCACGGGGTTGTGGACAGGGAGGCCGTCATCAAGGTGGGGCCGCTTAAGTTTCTGGTGGACGTGCTCTCCGGCCACAAGACGGGTTTCTACTTCGATCAGGGCGAGAACAGGCTCCTCATGGACAAGTTTTCGGCGGGCAAGAACGTCCTCGACCTCTTCTGCTATACGGGCGGGTTCGGCCTCCATGCCCTCTATTTCGGGGCCCGGGCGGTGACCTTCGTCGACACATCGGCTCCTGCCCTCGATCTGTGCAGGGAAAACGTCAGGCTGAACGGCCTCCGGGGAGGCGCTTTCGTGAGGGCCGACGCCTTCACTTTTCTGAAAAGTGCCGCAGAGGAGTATGAGGTGATCGTCCTCGATCCGCCGTCGTTCATTAAATCGAAAAAGAAGCTCAGAGAGGGTGAAAAAGGATACATCGACCTCCACAAGAAGGCCCTCAAGAACCTCTCGCCGGAGGGACACCTCTTCACCTTTTCCTGCTCCTACCACATGAAGCGGTCCAGGTTCAGGGACATGGTCCGCATTGCGGCCTATGGCCACGCCGATGTCTATCTTATCCGCGAGCTCACCCAGGCCCCCGACCATCCGGTGCTCCTGACGATACCCGAAACGGATTACCTTAAGGGACTTATCGTCCGGGTGAAGAAGAGAACGCCCTCGTCGACCGGTATCATTCTCGATACTTCTGTGGTATAATCTTTTCCGGCGCGTCTACCCTTGTTTTCCGATCTCGTTCCCTAAGAAGAACAACCGATCAGCCGTGCAGGATTGAGACGTACTGGAGTTTCCCGGGTTTTTTCCGCGGGTTTTGCCTCACGGTGCAATCTCACAACAAGAAGGAGCTTTTATGCTTATAGGAAAGATCAACGACAGAAACAGGCAGAAATTGCTGGTAACCATTCGGAACGTCAAAGGCGTCAAGCTGATCGATTTCAGGCTTCATCATACGGCCGATGACGGTGAGCTGGTAGGGACGCCGGCCGGTGTCTCTCTCACCATCGATCAGGCAGATCAGGCGATAGGGTTGCTTCAGGAGGCAAAGAAGCGGATCAGCGAGCAGCAGTGAGACGGGCAATGGCGTAACGGACGTGAGGCGGCCGGTGCTTTCCTCGGGTCCCGCGTGAAACCAGGGGCGTGGTCTTTAAAAAAAGATCTCGGTGATGCCTTTGCACCCGGCCTCCTGCGACGCGGATTTCAAAAAAGAATCCGCAGGCGGCCCGAAAAAAAAGATGGAGAGGGGCTTAAGTAACTCCCGGACCATCCGATAAGAAGGGGCAGAGGAGGGAACGCACCCCATGTCCGTCATCGGCAGCATCGGCAACTCTCTTGCATCATCGCTGCTCAGCAGCTTGCAGTCGTCGGCTTCGGCCTCGCCGGCAGGCACGAGCTCAGGTTCCGCCGGCACGGCCGCAGATATTGTCAGTCTCCTGAGCGGCTCCTCGTCGAGCCCGGGCAGCTCTCTACAGCGCGCTCGCCGGCAGCTCGGGGTCCACCTCGACGGATTCCATGTACACTATTCTCCTGTCGGCCGAAAGCGCATCCATGATGAAGTCCGACCCCGCCCTCGTCAATGAGATCACCGCTGCGGAGCAAAAGACGGCAACCGGCGGCTCGTCCTCCACCACGACCAGCACCGAGAGCCTCGTGAATCAGCTCCAGAACATAAATCTGCTCACCATCAGCCCCGACACGCTCTTATCCATCATCCAGGGCGCCTCATCCGGCAGCACCTCGAAGGTAAGCACGACAGTCTGAAGTCCGTATGCAAGATCAGCGGGGTCGTCTAAACGGCAGGAGGGACGGACAAGTCTATGTCTTTTTCGTCCTCCACAACCCGTCTACTCATGGACATCGCCGGTCTCGCCCCAGAGCTCCTTGAGGCGCGCGTCCCTGCCGCAGTTCCAGCGGTAGAATTTGTATCGCACAGGGTTTTTCTTGTAATACTTCTGGTGGTAGTCCTCTGCCGGGTAGAATTCCGACGCCGGGACGATCCGGGTGTAGATCGGACCGGGGAGGCGCTTCGACTCCTCCAGTTTTTTCTTCGATTCTTCGGCGAGTCTCTTCTGTTCCTCATTATGGTAAAAGATGGCGGAACGGTACTGGTTGCCCACGTCGCAGAATTGTCTGTCCTTTACGGTAGGGTCTATGTTGTGCCAAAAAACTTCGAGCAGCCTTGCGTAGCTGATTTTCGAAGGATCATAGACAATCTGCACCGATTCCGCATGCCCCGTGCCGCCTGAAGATACCTCTTCGTAGGTAGGATTCTTCCTGGTGCCGCCGGTATAGCCCGGCATCACCGATACCACGCCTTCCAGCTTGTCAAAGGCCGGCTCCATGCACCAGAAACAGCCGCCCGCGAAGGTCGCCTTCTCGAGGCGACCGCCCTCCCCTCCCTGCCCGGTGGTCTTCCCGTGGACCGGGAAGGTCGTCAGCATAAGGATTGCCGATGCGATAGTGCATATCATTGCGATCTTCAACGGACCTCCTTTTTTCTCTCGCGTTATCCTCTCATGAATGTAAAGTCGGCCGGCCTCACTTGCAAGAGAGAACGGCTCCGGCCCCCGTGAGCACACTTTTTCCCCATGCTGCCGCGGGTGGCGACGGAAGTTTTTTCCTTATTGTAAGGAATTATTTTCCCTTAATTCCTCCAGGCAGCAAAAGTCGGCGTGGGCGGTTTTTGCCCGTAAGGCGGCCGATGCAGGGATATAACGCCCGTGGCCCGTATCTTGCTTTCCTCCCTTTCATCTCTTTGGTGAGGAGGAGATCATGATCGATGGGATCGCGGGCATTGGGTCGAATACGGTATCACAGATACGTCAGGCCCTGTTCAGGAAGCTCGATACCAACGGAGACGGGGTGATCGATAAGACGGAGATGAAGGCGGCCCTGCAAAGCGGCAAGAAAGTATCGGCCGCCGGGAACAAGGACGCCTCCCTGGGCCAGGTATTCGGAAAGCTCGATACGAACGGAGACGGCGTGATCAGCGAAAGCGAGTTTGACGCGGCCCTGTCGAAGGCCCCCGACGCCGCGGGCGCATACCTCGCGGGGACAACGTCCTCCCTTGTCAATTATCTGGTCGCCACAAACAACCAAGCCGGGGCGGCCGGGTCGGCCACGGCACAAACCGGCGCAGTCAATAGCCTTTTGAAGAACTACCTTGCCCAGGCCGGACAGGTGGCCCGCCTGCAGGCGGCGGCACAGGCTTTTGCGGCGGTCGTCTAGGCGGTCTTTTAAGAAAGGCCGGAACACACATTTTGTCTCACCTCGAAATCGTGATTGACAAGCGGACCAGTCTGTTGTACAACGTAGATAAGAGAAAGAAGTAAGCGCGTTCAGGTGCAGCGAAGCTTAATAGGGAATCCCGTGAGATCCGGGAGCGGTCCCGCCGCTGTGATCCCGATTCCGAAGACCTCGGAATAAGCGCCTCTACCGCATAGGGTCACTGTCCTTCGAGAGATGAGGGGACGGGAAGGCCGGTAAGGGGTCGGGAGAGCCAGAAGACCTGCCTGAGACGCAAGAAAGTTGCCTTCCCGAGGTGAGGAAGGCGGGGACCAAGTAAATCAGGGTGCAATCCCCAGGCGATCATGTCCTGGGGATTTTTTTTGACCCTTCGGGGGAACGTGAGAGGATGTGGCTAAGATGAGCAAAGTGGTATTCGTCATCGGCGGATCACGGAGCGGGAAGACCGCTTTCGCCTTGAGTCTGGCGCGGGAGGCGGCAGGGGAAAACAGCCGGGTTTATATCGCCACCGCCCAGCCGCTCGACGCGGAGATGGAGGAGCGGATCGAAAAGCACAAGGCCGAGCGGGGCAGCGCCTGGGCTACCTGTGAGGAGCCGCTCCACCTGGGCAGCGCCGTGAGGGCCGCGTCGGGCTCCTACGAGGCTGCGGTGATCGACTGCCTGACCCTTTGGGTTTCGAACCTCTTGTGCGGCAACGTCGACGTGGAAGAGGCGCAGGACGACTTTATAGGCTCTCTGGCGGCGCCGGGGCGGCTTCTCCGGATTGTCGTCGTGTCGAATGAGGTCGGCATGGGGATAGTGCCCGAAAATGAGACCGCCAGGCAGTTCAGGGACACGGCGGGAAGGCTGCACCAGCGCGTTGCAGGACTTGCAGACGAAGTTTACCTGATGGTAGCCGGTATACCGGTGAAGATCAAATAGCCTTAAGTCATGGAGGGAGACACTATGCAGCAGGGAGGATGGAAGTCAGGAGAAAAGATCTTGCAGAAGATCGCGCCGTTAAAGAAGGAGTTCATGGAGACTGCCCAAAAGAGGCTCGACGACCTCACCAAGCCGGTCGGGAGCCTCGGCAGGCTTGAGGAGTTCGCCCGCCGGCTCGTCGCCATCACCGAGGAGACGATGCCCGGCCTCGGCAAAAAGATCGTCTTCACCTTCGCCGGGGACCACGGCGTCGTGGCTGAAGGGGTGTCGGCATTCCCGAAAGAGGTGACGCCGGAAATGGTCTTCAATTTTCTGAACGGGGGCGCGGCGATAAACGTGCTTGCCCGCCATGCGGGGGCCGAGGTCCTCGTCGTCGACATCGGGGTCGATTACACGTTCAGCGAGACGCCCGGCCTCGTCATACGCAAGGTGATGCCCGGCACGAGAAATATGCTGAAGGAGCCGGCCATGACCAGGAACGAGGCCGAACAGAGCCTCAACGTGGGGATCGAGCTTGCGTCGCTCTATGCGGAAAAAGGATATCGCCTGTTCGGCACCGGCGACATGGGCATCGGCAACACCACCCCTTCCAGCGCCATCGCCGCCGTGCTGACGGGGAAGCCCGTGGCGCAGGTGACCGGCAGGGGCACCGGCATCACGGATGCCTCGCTTGCCCGGAAGGTCGCGGTGATAGAGGAGAGCATACGCCTTCATAAACCCCGCCCCGATGACCCCCTGGACGTGCTCGCGAAAGTCGGCGGTACCGAGATAGGGGGGATTGCCGGGCTGATCCTTGGCGCGGCGGCAGCGCAGCGTGCCGGTCGTGATAGACGGCCTCATCTCGACGGCGGGGGCGCTCATCGCGTACGCCCTCGAACCGAAGACGAAAGAGTACATGTTCGCGGCCCACAGGTCGGTTGAGATAGGCCACAAAGTAATGCTCGACCGGATGGGGCTGAACCCCATCCTCGACCTCGACATGAGGCTCGGCGAAGGCACCGGCGCTTGCCTGGCCATGCTTCTTATCGAAGGCGGTCTGAAGATATACCGGGAAATGGCGACATTCAGCGAGGCAGGGGTCTCGGGAGAGATCGAGACCCCTTAAAGAAGAGGCCTTTCAAGAGGCTTTAGGAGACGACGTGGCGAAGGCACTGATGGTACAGGGCACCGGCTCCGGCGCGGGCAAGAGCCTCGTGGTTGCGGGGCTGTGCAGGATCTTCCATGATGAGGGCATGAGGGTCGCCCCTTTCAAGGCGCAGAATATGGCCCTCAATTCTTACATCACCGCCGACGGGGGGGAGATCGGCCGGGCGCAGGTGCTTCAGGCGCAGGCCGCGGGCATCGACCCATGCGTCGATATGAACCCCGTGCTGCTCAAGGCGTCCGGGGAAATGGGATCCCAGGTGATCATCCAGGGCCGCCCGCACCGGCACATGTCGGCGCGGGAGTATTACGCTTTCCGGGAAAGGGCCTGGGAGGCGGTAAAAGAGTCGTATCACCGCCTTTCTCAGACCTACGACCTGATCTTCATGGAGGGGGCGGGCAGTCCGGCCGAGATCAATCTCATGGACGTCGATATCGTCAACATGTCCGCGGCAAAGCTCGCCGGCGCCCCGGTGCTCCTCGTCGGGGACATCGACAAGGGCGGCGTCTTCGCCTCCCTCTACGGGACCGTGAAGCTCCTCGGCAGGGACGGGAGGCGTATCAAGGGATACCTCATCAACAAGTTCAGGGGAGATTTGGACATACTCAAACCGGGTCTCGACATGATAGAAGCGGCCACGGGCAGGCCGGTGATAGGCGTCCTTCCCTACGTGGCCGACCTGGGGCTCCCCGAAGAAGACAGCCTCTCCTTAAGGAACGGGACGACGACCCGGGGAGACGGCACGATCAGGATCGTCGTGGTGCGGCTCCGCTACATCTCCAACTTCACCGATTTCGACCCCTTCCTCTGCGAGCCGGACGTGCAGCTTCAGTATTCCGTCAGCCCCGCCGACATAGAGAACGCCGACATGGTGATCATCCCGGGATCGAAGAACACCGTGAAGGACCTGCTTGCGCTCAAAGAAGCCGGGCTCGACAGGAGCATCCGGACGGCCCATGACAGGGGCACATCGATCGTGGCCGTCTGCGGCGGCTACCAGATGGCGGGCAGGAAGATCTACGACCCCCATTTTGTCGAAAGCACGCACGGCGAGGTCGACGGCCTCGGTCTCCTCGACATAGAGACGACGTTCGGGGAGACGAAGACCACGTGCCAGGTAGAGGCAAAGATCGCGCAGGGAGGGGCGGCAGGCTTCCTTCCGGGCGTCGAGGACGGAGGGTTGAAGGGCTACGAGATCCACATGGGAGAAAGCAGGGGCGACATCGGCCTCTTCGAGATAAGGAGACTCTCCGGGCAGGCGCCGGGCGGCGTCCCCCTCCCGGACGGGTCATGCCGGGCCCATTGCTGGGGGACGTATATCCACGGCATTTTCGAGAACGACGCATTCAGAAGGGGCGTCCTGAACCGGCTCAGAGAGAAAAAAGGCCTGGCCCCCCTCCCGAGCTCGGTCTCTTACACGGAGATGAAGGAGCGGGCCCTCGACAGGCTGGCCGACCTGCTGCGGCAGCATGTCGACATCGGCTTTATCAGGAGGATCCTCGGTCTGTGATAGCGCCTGTTAACCTCGCAGCGGCATTTTTCCTCGACCTCGCCATAGGCGACCCTCCGTGGCTGCCCCATCCGGTGAGGATCATCGGGCGGTCCATAGAAGCGATGGAGAGGCTCCTCCGCCGGGCGTTCGGCGACGGACATGAGAAGGCGGCAGGCGTGCTCCTCGTCTGCGCCGTCGTGCTGCCTGCGACCTTCATCGCCTTTGTCGCCGGGCGTCTGCTCCTTTCGTTTTCCGCACCCCCCCTCTCCGTGATCGGCACCCTCCTCTTTATCTACCTGGTGTCGACGACCCTGGCCCTGGCTGAGCTTATCGGCTCCGCCCGGCACGTCATCTCGGCTGTCAGGGAGAAGAGCCTTCAGGTCGCGAGGCAAAGGCTCGCCATGATCGTGGGCCGCGACACGGAAAACCTCGGGGAAGAGGCGATCCTGACCGCAACCATAGAGACCCTGGCCGAGAACCTCTCCGACGGGTTCGTCGCGCCCCTGCTCTACCTTGTCGTGGGAGGGCTCCCCCTTGCCGTCGCGTACAAGGCGGTCAACACGCTCGATTCCATGGTCGGCTACAAGAACCCCCGGTATATCAGGTTCGGCTGGGCCGCGGCGCGGCTCGACGACGCGGCGAACTATATCCCCGCCCGGATAACCGGGCTGATCATGATTCCCGCCGCCTTCTGCTGTTCTTTGGCAGGCGGCGCCTCTTCCGCGCTGGCCGCCGGCCGCAGCTCCTTCGCCATCATGCGCCGGGACGGCAGGAAGCATACGAGCCCGAACAGCGGCATCCCGGAAAGCGCAATGGCGGGCGCCCTGGGGGTGAGGCTCGGGGGCCCTTCGACCTACGGCGGCGTGCTGGTGGAAAAGCCTTTTATCGGCGACGACGGGGGTGCGGACTATCTGCGGGCTGCAGATCGCGCGGTCGCCCTCGCGGCATGGACCGCATCCCTTGCGGTCGTGCCGGCGCTTGCGGTCAGTGCCTTTTGGAAGGTCATATGAGCGATCATGGGGGAAATATCTATGCGGCGTCGCGGAGGACCGGCATCCCCCTCTCGCAGATCCTCGACTTCAGCGCGTCCATCAATCCCCTCGGCGTGCCGAAACGGGCGGCGGCCGCCATGAAGGAGCATATCAACGCCTTGCGCCACTACCCCGAGCCCTATTCTGAAGGGCTTGCCGCTCATATCGGCGGGCAGCTCGGGTGCGGCGCCGGGACAATCATCTGCGGGAACGGCAGCACCGAGCTCGATATACCTTATCCCCCGGGCACTGCGGCCGGCGAGGGTCCTTATCCCGGCGCCGACCTTCGGGGAATATGAAAGGGCATGCGAAAGCAGCGGCGCATCCGAGGTGGTCGGCTACCGGCTGAGAGACGAGGACGCCTTCGATGTCGATCCGGGGCTTTTTGTCGGGGCCATGTCGGGCAGCCCCAAGGGGCGTGGGCCGTGCGGCATGGCATTCTTGTGCAATCCCAACAATCCGACGGGGCGGCTCGTCTCCAAAAAGGAGGTGCTCGGCATAGCCGATGCGGCAGAGAGGCTTTCATGCTACCTCGTTGTCGACGAAGCCTTCATCGATTTCTGCCCCGGCGCATCGGTGGCGGCGGAGGTCGCCCGGAACCCCTACCTGATCGTGCTCCGGTCGTTGACCAAATTTTATGCCCTTTCCGGCATCAGGATAGGATACGCCGTTTTTCATCCCTCGGTCGCGGAACGGATAAGGGCCTGCAAGGAGCCGTGGACGGTCAATTCTCTTGCCCAGGCCGCGGGGGTCGCGGTCCTCGAAGATAGCGCCTACCAGAAGGCCTCGCGGGAGACGATGGAGCGGGAGAAATCGTTTATGGAAGCGGGACTCAAAAGAATCGGCATCCCGTTCATCCCGTCGGCGGCCAACTATTACCTGCTCAAGGTGGAGCAGGGGGCCGGCCGGATGGCGGCCGCCCTGGAGGAAAAGGGCATCCTGGTGAGGGATTGTGCGAGCTTCAAGGGGCTCGACGGCACGTACATCCGCGTGGCCGTCAGGTCGCGGCAGGAAAACGAGCGGCTCCTGGAGGAGATGGCGGAGATATGCGCGGGTTCGTGATAGGGGGCACACACTCGGGATGCGGCAAGACCACCGTGACCCTCGGTCTGCTCTCCGCCCTTCGAAAAAAGGGCCTCACGGTCCAGCCGTTCAAGGCGGGCCCGGACTTTATCGACTCGGGCCTCCACCGCATCGCGGCAGGCAAGACATTCGCGCAACCTCGACCTCTGGATGTGCGGGGAGGCCTACGTGAGGGAGTGCATCCGCCGGCATGGATCGAAGGCGGACATCTCGGTCGTCGAAGGGGTCATGGGACTTTATGACGGGGCACTGAGCACGGCGCGTCTCAGCCACGTCCTCGGCCTCCCGGTGGTCCTCGTGGTCGACGCCTACGGCATGGCCGAGAGCGCGGGCGCGCTCGTCAGGGGATTCAAGCAATGGGGGAACGAGCCTGCCCGGCCACGCCATAGAGCTGAAGGGGGTGATTTTCAACCGCGTCGCCTCCGGCTACCACTACGAGCGGCTGACCCATGGGGTCGAAGGGGTCGATCTCCTCGGTTACGTGCCGAGGGACGCGGCTTATCAAATCCCCCACCGCCATCTCGGGCTGATGGTCGCGGAAGAGGAGCCGGTCACGCCTGCGGCCCTCGACAGGCTCGGCGATGCGGTCACCGCATGCGTCGATATCGATCGCATCAAAGCCCTGTCGGCTTCCGCCGGACCCCATTTCCCGCAACCGGCCGGGGAGGCGCCAGGAGGGGAGCACCCCCCGGCGACGTGCCGGGTCGCGGTCGCATCGGACAGGGCCTTTTGCTTCTACTATCAGGACAACATCGATCTCCTCGAGGAGGCAGGGGCCGAGATACTCTTCTTCAGCCCGCTCGCGGACGGAGACCTGCCGCCCGGCATCGACGCGGTTTATATCGGCGGCGGGTACCCGGAGCTTTACGCCGGTGAGCTTTCGCAGAACGCGTCCATGAAGAGGGCGGTCCGGGAATGGGCGGCTTCCGGCGGCCCGCTTTACGCCGAGTGCGGGGGATTGATGTACCTTTCCCGGAGCATACGCGACTTTGACAACCACGTCTTCGAGATGGCGGGCGTCTTCCCTTTTGAGATAGCAATGGGGAGAGAGAGGGCCCGCCTCGGGTACCGGGAGGTGCTGCTCCGGGAGGACTCCATTCTCGGTCCGGCAGGGCAGAGGGTGAGGGGCCATGAGTTCCGCTACTCCGATATAGTCGAAGGGGAGCGGAGCTTTCCCGGCACGCAGGTCTACGCGGTGACGGACGGATCGGGTAAAGACCGGGCAGCCGAAGGGTACCGGTATAAGAATACGCTGGGAAGCTATATCCACGTCCATTTCGGCAGTAACGAAAAGGTGAGCCGGAGCTTCATCGATTTCATAAGAAAAGGAAGGGCATAGAAGACCGATGGAAAGGATCATCCTCGTAGGACACGGCAGCCCAAAAAAAGACGCAAACAACGTGGAAGTTATCGGCAGACTCCTCCATCGGATGCTCCACCCGAATTGTGCCGACGACTGTGTGAAGGTGGCCTACCTCCAGTTCGCCCGGCCCGATATCGGCGCCACCATAGACGCCTGCGTCGCCGAAGGCGCATGTAAGGTCATCGTCCACCCCTTCTTCCTCTATGGGGGCGTCCACGTGACAAGGGACATCCCCGCAAAGATCGCGCAAGCGCGGATAAGACATCCCGGTGTCGAGTTCGTCTATACCCAATCCCTCGGCATCCACGAAGGTCTCGTCCGCATCGTCTTCGAGAGGATCAGGTCCGTAGCCGCTTTCCCCCCGGAGGACATAGAAAAGCGCAGCTTCGAGATCATCTCGGAGGAAGCAGACCTCAGCATGCTGCCGCCGCACGTGCTGCCCATCGTCAGGAGGGTCATCCACGCCACGGCGGATTTCGAGTACGCGTCAAACCTTCTCTTTCACCCCGACGCGGTGAGGACGGGCATCGATGCGATCAGGGCGGGGAAGGACGTCCTCACCGATGTGGAGATGGTCAGGACCGGGATCAATAAGCGGCTCCTTGCCCGGTGGGGCTCGTCCGTCTCGTGCGGCATATCGGCTGCTCCCTCGGACGGACACGGGACGCAGGGAAAGACAAGGGCGGAGATGGGGATAGAGCGGGCCCTCGGGGGCGACCATAATTTCGGTATCATCGCTATCGGCAACGCGCCCACCGCGCTCTTGAAAGTCATCGAGACCTTCGAGGCGGAGCCGCCTGCCTGTCCGCCCCTCGTCGTCGGTGTGCCGGTAGGATTTGTCAACGCGCTCGAATCGAAGGCCCTGCTCTCCGGCCAGAAGTTCCCCTTCATCACGAACCTGAGCAGAAAAGGCGGGACGCCTGTTGCCGTCGCCATCGTCAATGCCTTGCTCAAGATGGCAGCGGAGGATATATGAAAGCCCGAATCGGCTGCTGCACCAGCGTACCTGCGAGGTCTCGGGGGCGGCTGCGCCCTCCTCGTCGGCTTGCGCTCAACCTGCCCGGGCCATGCATATCTCTGAAGGGATACTCCCTTTTCCATGGGTCCTTTTCTGGTTTTGCGTCGCGGTCCCCTTTCTTGCGCTGGGGCTTCGCCGCCTCAAGGCTGCCTCCGGAGACGACCTCTCCTTCAAGCCCCTCGTCGGCTTCATGGCGGCGGTGGTTTTCATCATTTCCTGCATCCCCGTGCCGGTCCCGACCGTCGGGACCTGTTCGCACCCCTGCGGCACGGCCATCTCCGCCATACTCCTCGGCCCCGCGATAAGTGTGCTGGTCGCCGCGGTCGCGTTGCTGATACAGGCGCTCTTTCTCGGCCACGGGGGTCTGTCCACGCTGGGCGCAAACATCGTCTCCATGGGCATCGTCGGGTCGTTCTCGGGCTTTCTCGTATTCAGGCTCATGCGGGCCTGCGGGGCCCGCCTGCCGGTTGCCTGCTTCGCGGCAGGCGTCGCGGCAGACTGGCTCACGTATCTCTCGACGTCGTTCATCCTGGCGTGCGCGTTGAAAGGGAGCGAGCCCCTGATGCCGCTCCTGATAAAGATCACCATGGCCTTCATCCCTACGCAACTGCCTCTCGGCTTTCTCGAAGGGGCGATGACCGCGGGCATGGTCGCGCTCTTGCGGAAGAAGCGGCCCGATCTGCTCGTGCGGATGAAGGTGCTCACCGCCGCGGAGGTTGCGCCTTGACCGGAAGGGCCACAAGAACCGGCGTGACGTTCGCGGCGATCGGCCTCTGCATCGTTGTGTCGGCGTTTATTCCGCCGTGTCTCTGCGCGCTTGCGGCCGAAAGCCATGGCGAGGGCAAATGGCAGGGGGTCGATGAAGCGGTCGTGGGAAAGGTCGCGAGGGAACACCACAGGGAGGCACGGGCTCCCCTCATCGATATGGGCCAGGGGGACCTGCTTCTTTTTGTCTTTCTCGCGGCGGGCGCGGCCGGCGGCTTTGCCGCCGGGTACTACTGGAGGAAACTGATGGAGCAGCGGGGGCGCTAGGTCATGCATACATTGTTTCGGGAAGAAAAGAGGGGCCACCCCCTCACGGCGATCGACGCGAGGATCAAGCTCCTCTGCGCCGCGGCCGTCCTTTCCATGGTGCTGACCTACCGGGGCGTCCTCTTCCCTCTCCTCGTCGCCTTTTTTTGCCTTTCGGCCTGCGTCTCTCTGCGTATACCGCCAAAAAGGCTCCTCGTGCGGTTTTCGGAGCCCGCGTTCATTGTCGTTGTCCTCATCAGTCTGAAGCTCCTCTTCTCGGGCAGTGAGGTCATCGGGACGTGGCACGTCCTGGGGATCGGGATCACGGCCCACAGGGACGGGCTCATGGACGGTCTTTTGCTCGGCGAGTCGGATAATCAGCGCGGTCTCATTGATCGCCGTGCTCGGCTTTGCAACGCCTTTTGTTGAATTCCTCGGCGCCCTTGCCTGGCTTCGTGTCCCGAAAGCCTTCATCGAGATATCGATCTTCGCGTACCGCTGCATCTTCCTCCTGCTCGATGACGCGACCGTCATCTATTGCGCGCAAAAGAACCGCCTGGGCTACTCATCCGTGAGGCGGGGGGTAAGCTCTTTCGGCGTGCTGGCGGGCGCCCTCGTGCTGAAGGCCTTCGAGGGCAGCCGCACGTGCGCCGTCGCCATGATCCAGCGGGGCTACGACGGGTCCCTGCCCGCGAGCGGCCAAAGGCGCTTGAAAGCCGGTCATCTGGCGGCATCATTGCTCTTCCTCGTCCTCATGGGGGTGCTATGGAGGATGTAGCCAGACTCCGCGTCGCCATCGATTCTTTTGTCTACCCTGACGGCACCCCCGCGATGCGCGACATCAGGCTCGACGTGAAAAAAGGGGACTTTGTGGGCCTCCTTGGCTCCAACGGCTCGGGGAAAACGACGCTCCTCAAGCTTATCGACGGGCTGCTGAAGCCGTCCAAAGGCATGGTCATGCTCGATGGAACCGATATCAAAAAGCTGTCGCCCCGGGAGATCTACCGCAAGGTCGGCCTCGTCTTCCAAAACCCGGACGACCAGCTCTTCGCGCCCACCGTTTCCGAGGACGTCGCCTTCGGCCCCCTCAACATGGGGTTCTCGAACGAGGAGGTCGCATCCAGGGTAGGCAAGGCGCTGGCCGACGTCGAGATGGAGCGCTATCTCGACAAGTCGATCCACACCTTGAGCTTCGGTCAGAAGAAGCGCGTCTGCATCGCCGGGCTTCTCGCCATGGGCCATGAGATCCTGCTCCTCGACGAGCCTACCGCCGGGCTCGATCCCATGGGGGAGTACAAGATGATGGGCCTCCTCGTGCGGCTGAACAGGGAGGGGCGGGTCACCATCGTCATGGCGACCCACAGCGTCGACCTGGTGCCCCTGTTCCTCGACAACCTCCATATCCTGAGCAAGGGCCGGGTAGTCAGGAGCGGTCCGCCGGAGGAGGTTTTTACCGCCCCCCGGGACATGGAGCATGTGCGGCTGCGGCTGCCGCAGATCGCCGAGCTGATTTACAGGCTGAAGCACGAAGACCATCTCCCTTTTCAAAAGGTCCCGCTGACCATAGGGGAAGCGAGAAGAGAGATCTTACGCCTTCTGGAGGGGTCCCATGCGTAGAGGTTACGTGCAGGTGTACACGGGCAACGGCAAAGGGAAGACGACGGCCGCCCTCGGACTCGCCCTCAGGGCGGCGGGGGCCGGGCTGAAAGTGTTCATCGCCCAGTTCGTCAAGGGGCAGCGGGCGAGCGAGCACCTGATGCTCGAACGATTCGGGGAGATGATCACCTACCGGCAGTACGGGCGGGGTCTGATCAGGCAGACTCCCACCGAGGAGGACATCGCCGGCGCCCGCGAGGGCATGCGGGCATGCGGCGAGGCGGTCCGCTCCGGCTCCTACGACGTCGTCATCCTCGACGAGATAAACGTGGCGGTCCGCCTGGGGCTCGTGAGCGTGGAGGAGGTCCTCGGGTTGATAAGGGGGAAGCCCACCTCCGTCGAGCTGGTGCTCACCGGGAGGGACGCCAATGAGGCGGTGATGGAGGAGGCCGACCTGGTCACTGAAATGCGGGCGATCAAGCACTATTATGAAAAAGGGGTGAAGGCCCGCCGTGGGATCGAAAAGTAGACATCTGCGGTCCGGTTACACAACCGGCGCCTGCGCAGCGGCAGCCGCCAAGGGGGCAACCCTGCTCCTGCTTTCCGGGGCGCCTTTCCGCCGGCGAGGCGGCGCAGGCCGGCGAGGAGGGCAGGTCGGGGCGGTGGAGATCCCGTTTCCCGACGGCTCGCGCCATGCGTTCGCGATGGAAAGGACATGGCAGGAGGAGGCAGGAGGCGCGGCATACGCCTCGGTCATCAAGGACGCGGGAGACGACCCCGATGTGACGCACGGGGCGGAGATCGTCGCGAGGGTCGTCTTCAGGGACGCACCCGCCGGGGCGGGGCCGCCGGTCGTCGTGATCGAGGGCGGTGAAGGCGTGGGTGTCGTGACGCGGCCGGGTCTGCCCCTGGCTATCGGCGAGGCGGCAATAAATCCGGTCCCGAGGGCCATGGTGGTCGAGGCGGTAATGGAAGCGCTGACCGCCGGACCCGCCTCTTCCCGCAAACCGCCTCGCGGCAATCGAGGTGACAATCTCGGTCCCCTGAGGGCGCATCCCTTGCAAAGAAGACCTTGAACTCGCGCCTCGGCATCGTGGGGGGCATCTCGATCCTCGGCACTTCCGGCATAGTGAGACCGCTTTCGAGCGAGGCATGGACGGCGACGATCTCCGCATCGATGAGCGTGGCCCGGGCGATGGGCAGGAAGGAGATCGTGCTCTCCACGGGCAGAAGCTCCGAAGCGGCCCTCATTGCGCGATACGCCTTTCCCGAGGAGACCTACGTCATGATGGGTGATTACGTGGAGTACGCGCTACTCGAGGCAAAGAGACACAGGTTCGACAGGGTGCACATGTGTGCCCAGTGGGCAAAGATGCTGAAGATTGCCATGGCGACGCCCCAGACCCATGTGAGCCACGGGGTGATCGATGCGGCGAGGGCGGCGGCGTTCCTCGCGGACCTGGGTTTTCCCGACCTCAAAGGCAGGGAGTTCACTACCACGCGGGAGATCTTCGAGCTGATCGCGGACGGCTCCGGCGGCACCCGGCGGCCGTTGGCCCGTGTCTGCGCCGCGGCAAAGGACTTCGCCGAATCGATTACCCTCGGGGTCCCGGTCTCGGTCTACCTCGTCTCCTACAAAAAGGAGGTCATCGCGCGAACATGGCTAAGCTGACAATTGTAGGCATAGGGGGAAGACCGCTCGACGCGAAGGCCAGCCGGGCCGTCATATCTGCCCGGGTCATCGTCGGCCCCAGGCGGCTCTGCGCGCTGTTTGCCGGGTATGCCGAGTGGCCGGAGGCGCGGGAGAGGATCAGACAGATCGATACCCCCGACGAGACGATCGCGTTTATCCGCGAAAGCCTCAGTCAGGGAAAAGAACGGATCGTCCTGCTCGCGTCGGGAGACCCGCTCTTCTTCGGCATAGGCAGGCGGGCACTACTGGAGTTCGGACGGGACGGCGTCGAGATCTGCCCTGACGTCTCCAGCGTCCAGCTCGCGTTCTCCCGCATCAAGGAGCCGTGGGACGACGCCCTGCTAATCAGCCTGCACGGGAACTCAGGACAGGGCAGACAGGGGAAGCTGCGCCATACGCTTGCGGACCTGCCGGGCCTTCTGGCAGTCCATCACACCATAGCCGTGCTCACGGACAGGGCGCATAGCCCGGCCGCCATTGCCTCGGCTTTTGCCCGCGCTTATCCGTCCCCCTCCCCTCCCCTCTTCTCCGTCTGCGAGAGACTGGGCTACGACGATGAGAGGACCATCGAAGGAAGCCCGGAGGAGATCGCCGCCATCTCCTTCAATGATCCGAATGTGGTGATCATCAGGAACACGGCAGGCCGGCCCCCGGCCCGGCTATCGGCGCATCCCAGGTTTGGGCTCCGGGAAGAGGAGATGGCCCACTCGGGCGGGCTCATCACCAAGGACGAGGTGCGGGCTGTCACGCTCCATGCCTTGAGGCTGCCCGAGGAAGGCGTGTTCTGGGACATAGGGGCCGGGTCGGGCGCCGTCTCGGTAGAGGCGGCACGCCTCTGTCCGCGACTTGCGGGTCTTTGCCGTCGAAAGGGACGAGCGACAGGGCGGGCTCATCCGCCAAAACTGCTCCCTCTTCGGCGTGCCGGCCGTTACCGTCGTGGACGGAGAGGCCCCGCGCGCGCTCGCGTCCCTCCCCGCGCCCGACCGGGTTTTTATCGGCGGGAGCGGCGGAAACTTGCGCGAGATCGTCGAGGCCGTGCAGGCGAGGATGGAAGGCGGGATCGTCGTCGTCAATGCGGCAACGCTGGAGACCTTGCACGATGCCTGCAACGTACTCGAAAAGGCGGGCTACGCTTTGCGGATATCGGAAGTCTCCGTGGCGCGCGCAAAACCGGTAGGCGCGAGAAGGCATATGGCCGCCCAGAACCCAATATTTGTGATAACGGGAGAGAAAAGCTAGATGGCCGGGACCCTCTATGTGATCGGTATAGGACCGGGCGACCCCGAGCTCCTGACCCTCAAGGCGGCGCGGATACTCGGAGAGGTGGGCGCCATTTGCGTGCCGAAGGGAAAGGAAGAAGGCGCGAGCCTCGCCCTCTCGATCGTGCGCAAGGCGGTCAGCATCGAAGGCAAAGAGGTGGTAGAGGCCTTTTTCCCCATGAAGAAGGCGGACAAGGGTGCTGATGGCCGGGAGCTCGACGCCAGGTGGGATGAGATCGTCGCGGCCATGCTCGGCAGGCTGGATGAGGGGGTCGATATGGCCTTCATCACCATCGGCGACCCTGTTTTCTACAGCACCTTCTTCTACCTCTACGAGAGGCTCATCAAAGCGAGCCCCGGACTGCACATAGAGATCGTCCCCGGCGTCTCGTCGATCAACGCCTCCGCCTCACGGGCGCGGATCGCCCTCGGCCTCGGCGAAGAGCGGATCGCCATCCTGCCCGCAGGGAACCTCGATTCCTTGAAGGTCGTGCTCGAACAGTTCGACACGGTGGTGCTGATGAAGGTCAACAAGGTCTTCGACCGGGTCGTCGCGACGCTGGCCGATTCGGGTCTCCTGGGGCAGGCCGTCTATGTGTCGCGGCTGGGCATGGCCGACGAGCTCATCTCCACGGACTTATCCGGCCTGAAGGGGCGGGACCTCGACTATTTTTCGCTGGTGATCGTAAAAAAAAGGAAAGGAGCATAGGATTGGCAGAAGAAGAAAGGGCGACCGTCTACTTCGTCGGAGCGGGACCGGGCGACCCCGAGCTGATAACGGTGAAGGGCCGGCGGGTCCTGGATGCGGCCGACATCGTCATCTACGCGGGAAGTCTCGTCAACCCGGCCCTCCTTGCTGGGTGTAAGGCCGCAATCTACGATTCGGCCCGTATGACGCTGGATGAGATCGTCGGGATCATGAAAGGGGCGGCGGAAAAAGGGCTGCTCGTCGCGCGGCTCCATACGGGAGATACCGCGTTTTACAGCGCCATATCGGAGCAGATAGAGCGCCTCCGGGACCTCAGGATCACCTATGAGGTGGTCCCCGGCGTTTCCTCCGCAATGGCGGGTGCGGCCCTCCTCGGACAGGAGCTGACCATCCCTGAGATAAGCCAGACCGTGATCTTCACGAGACTGGGCGGGCGCACCGTTGTACCCGAAAAAGAAGGGCTCGCCGGCCTTGCCCGGCACAGGGCCTCCATGGTCGTATTCCTGAGCGCCGGGATGATCGAAAAGGTCGTGGACGAGCTGCTCAAGGGCTATCCGGGGAAGACCCCTGCCGTGGTGATCGAGAAGGCGTCGTGGCCCGGGCAAAAGGTGGTGAGGGGCAGCCTGAAAGAGATCGCCGCCCTCAGCCGGGAGGCCGGGGTGGAGAAGACGGCCCTCATCTATGTGGGTGAGTCGCTCAGGGCATCCGTCGAGAACCTGGGGAAAGAGTCGAGGCTCTACCATAAGGCGTTCACCCATGGCTACCGGAAATAGGGTCGTCTTCTTCTATATCACCGAAAGGGGGCGCACGCTGGCGGAGACCCTCGGACGCCACTACCCGGACGCGGCGAGGAAGCGCTTTTCGACCCGCGCCGTCAGGCAGAGTTGGGCAAAAGGCGGTCGGCTCGTTTTCATTATGGCGGCAGGCATCGTCGTGCGGGCTATCGCGCCGCTCCTTACGGACAAGCGAACCGACCCGGCCGTCGTGGTTATGGACGAGCTGGGGCTCCACGTGGTCAGCCTGCTCAGCGGACACGTGGGCGGGGCGAACGCGCTCGCGGGAGAGATCGCGCGGTTGTGCGGCGGCGCGGCTGTCATCACCACCGCGAGCGACGTGGCCGGCCTTCCCGGCCTCGACCTCTGGGCGCAGAACGAGGACCTCGCCATCGAGGACTGGAAGCGCCTCCCGGGGACCGGGGCGAAACTGGTGGACCAAAAGACGCTTCGGCTCTTCTCGGACGTTCCCCTGGACGCGCCCGAGGTCTTTCTCCCCACCGAAGACCCGGCACACGCGGACGTTGTCGTCACGAACAAGGAGATGGAGGCGCAGGCGGACGCCCTTACTTTAAGGCCGAAGAACCTGGTTGTCGGCATAGGATGCAACAGGGGCACCTCCGCCGATGAGATCGAGGGTGCCGTGCGAAAGACCTTCGCCGGAGCACAAGCTCTCCTTCCTCTCTGTCCGCGCCGTCGCGACCATCGACATAAAAGGGAGCGAGCCCGGCCTCCGCGGGTTTGTCGAAAGGGCCGGGTTGCCCCTCATTACCTTCGCTGCTCATGAATTGAACCGGGTCGCCGGGGTGACGCCGACCGCCGCCGCATGGAGGGCGACGGGTGCGCGGGCCGTGGCAGAGCCCGCGGCGATCCTGGGCGCCGGCGGCGGGGCCCTCGTCGTCGAGAAACAGCGGATGGGCAACGTGACGGTCGCCGTCGCCGAAGGCACGGCTGGAAACGCGCGGGAAAGGCGCGAGGCCGGGAAAGGCGTTATCTATATTGTCGGCGCCGGACCGGGGAACGTCGACTATCTGACGCCGCGTGCGTTAACCGCTATCCGGGAATCCGACGTGGTGGTCGGCTACGGCCCCTACCTGGACCTCCTGAAAGGGCTGATCGGCGGCAAGGAGTGCGTGACAACCGGCATGACCCGCGAGATCGACCGGTGTCAGAGGGCCATCGACCTGGCCGCCCAGGGCAAGAGGGTTTCCGTGGTGAGCGGCGGGGACCCCGGCATCTACGCCATGGCGGGACTGGTGCTCGAGCTCCTCAAGGAAGGCGGCGCCCCCTCGCGACGCTGCGCGGTCGAGGTCATTCCCGGCATATCGGCCCTCAACGCCTGTGCGGCACGGCTCGGCGCGCCTTTGATGCACGATTTTGCCTCGGTCAGCCTTTCCGACCGGTTGACACCATGGCGGACAATCGCGGAACGGATCGACGCCGCGGCCCGCGCCGATTTCGTGATCGTCCTCTATAACCCGCGGTCCAGGACGCGCAGCAATCATATCCGGAAGGCGCAGCAGATCGTCCTGAGATACAGGACCCCGGCGACGCCCGTGGGGGTCGTCAGGGCGGCGATGAGGGGGCACGAGTCGGTGGTGGTGACCGACCTTGCCCATATACCGTTCGATGAGATCGATATGCAGACGACGGTGATCATCGGCAACTCGCGGACGATTGTCTGGGATAACCTGATGATCACGCCCCGGGGCTACGAGAATAAAGAGAAATGGAAGGATGTTCGCGAACAGGAGGGGGAAGGGACGGCGGCGGAAAAACCCGACCCGAACCTGCCGGAAAACTCCGACAACGCCCTTCCCTGAAGCCGCTTTTCCAGCCCGTCTCTCCCCGACTCGCGCGCCTTTCGCGTCCACACCCCGGCGCGGCCCCTGGTTAAACCGGCAGCGGGTGTTCTAAGCTTAAATCCAGGCTGCGTTCTGGCATGGCCGATGCAGCTTCAAAGGCATGGTGATTACGATACTACAAAGAAAGGAGGTGAAAGAGATGAAGAGAATTTTTACTTTCGTCCTGGCGGCATTGATCGCTCTCAGTTTTTCGGTAGTGGGCTTTGCCCAGGCGCCGGCGGCAGGAACCGATCAGGCAACGGCCGGCACGGCCCAGCCTGAGAAAAAGGCGCCCGAGAAGAAGAAAAAGGCAAAGAAAACCAAGAAGATGAAGAAGGCAAAGAAGACCGAAAAGAAGGCAGAGACGCCTGCCGCTGCACCGGAGGCTCCGGCAAAGTGACATGGAGCGCAGAGGGGGAAGGGGCGAGTCCCTTTCCCCTCCCTGCACGTTCCATCTCCCCCTGCATCCTGACTGTTTCCGCGCCGGGTTCGTGCGGAATTTCCCCGGACTTAATTTAGTTTCTTAAGACTGTTCGCGCCTTACTTTTTGACTAAAATGGAAATAAATGGAGGATGAGGATTATATTCCAAGAGAGGGGGGGCGCGTATAGGGTCTGCGCGGCGAAACAGCAGGGGGAGCGCATGGGCTCCGGGACAAATTATAAACCGAAAAGGAGGGGGAGAGAATGGCAAAGATATTTATAGTAAGAATCGAGGACGACGATTTTGTTGCGGTGAGAGACAAGTACATGAAGGAGAGCAGACAAGGGACGGATGACGAACAGGTGATGAAGGATTTCATGAAAGACAAGAAAGGCGTTCGCAGCGTGCAGGTGTGGCAGGTAAAGTGAAAATAGGGGAACAATCGTCAGTTGTCGAATTGTGACAAAGATGAGCCGGACGTGCGTCGGGAAGGCAGACGGCGGGCGGGGCGGAACTGGAAAGGTCCGATAAAAGAATTTCATCTCACGGTACGAAAGGAACATGACGATGAGAGGATGAGGTCGTGCTTCAGCCCCGAAATCGCGAAGTCCGGTGACGAATACGAGGTCCGCATCCGGGATTTTGTTCCGCGCAGGGAGTTCAAGGTCTATTTCCTCGGCCCAAACGCCCCCCGGCCTTAAACGTAGTCTTGCGCGATTCTTCCGCTTCTTACGCCGACGCCGAAATTCTATTGACAAGGGACAGGCAACCATGGAATAAAGAGACGACATGCACGAACATCATGCCCGGATCATCCCCTTCGCGCTGCCGGTTTTCCCGCTCGCCCGCGCTTCCTTCCCGGCCCCCTCCCACGGTCAGAAATGGCGCACGTTCACTCGAACCGGGTGGTCCATGAAAAAACTCTCTTTTGCCCTTGCCCTGCTCCTTCTTTGCGGTTCCGTTTTCGTCTCTCCTGCCCGGGCCGCGTGCACGATCGACGATGAGGAGTACGCCGTCCTTGCCGCGGTCCTCTTCCCGAATGAGCCGGATGTTCCGGACGGAATGAAGAGCGATCCGGAGCGGAACGCATATGTCGACTCCGTGTGGGTAAACCTGAGCGGTTTTCACGGAAGCTCCTACAGGATCCAGGATGAGACGGTGCCGCAGAAATCAGCCAACGTACCGGATCAATTCATGGATAAAGACTTCTACGAGAAGAACGGACAGGCGTGCAAGATAGACGGGAACAGGCTCCTGGCCCACGTGGCCGAACGAGGCCGCGTCAGTTTCGTGACCGCCGGGGAGATAGAGAAAGGCATTCACCGAATGGCTCCGCGGGGGCGAGGGCAGGAGACGTCCCGGAGGCGGGCCGCGTTTAGCGACGTCACCTACCTTTCCCGTCCGGGGTTCAACGAGAGCCGCACCGAGGCCATGGTGGAAGCACATCACCAGGCCGGCCCGGAGATGGGTGTCGGCTACAGGGTATATCTGCAGAAGTCGCCGAAAACAGGAAAGTGGTTCATCGCGGGTGCACGCAGGACACGCATTTCCTAGTCCGAAAGAGGAGCAGAAGAATGAAGAGAACGCTCATACTCGCCGGCGTGGTACTCCTGACGGCCGTATGTTCGGGACCGGTCCAGGCGGCCGAGTCTCTTAAGCTGCTGCCGTCGCCGGCCGAGGCCGATAACACCTTACCAGGGATCACGTGCCGGGCTCGCGCCTGAGAAAGGCCCCTGCAAGGCGATGTTCGAGAAATACTATTACAACGCCAAGGAAAAGAAATGCGCGTCATTCTTCTGGGGCGGCTGCGAGGGGGTAGTCCCCTTCGAGACGGTGGGAGAGTGCGAAAAGACGTGCCTGCCGCCGGAGACTTTACGCATAACAAAGCTTCAAACCCTTGACGACATCTATGTGGAGGTATCGCTCGAGTTCCCGAAGGCATGGGAGAAACCCGATTTCCAGGTCCAGGTGGACGGCAAGGATGTGAACGCAAACAATTATTCGGGCGGTTTTACGGAGGACCGCCGGACGGCAGACCTCTTCTTCTTTCCCGGAAGGCCGGGGGTCAAGCAGATCTCGGTGAGCACCACGATCGGCGGTGAGACAATCCGGGCAAACGACACCTTCACGTGGAGCGGGCACCCTTTTGCGGTCCTCCTCGGCTATCCGGGTGACCGTCTGCTCGTCACCGCTCCCGAAAAGGTCCGGGTGGTCGCGGCAAATATGGATGAGGTGACGATAAGCGTCAACGGAGAGCGGACGAATCCCGAAATCTTCGGTCAGGATGCGCGCCTGTTCTCGTTCGTTCCCGCATGGCGTCCCGGCCTGAATACTGTTTCTGTCGAGGGAAAGGGAGCAAACGGCAATGGCGTGAGGAAGAGCTACACGTTCATCTACCCTCGCGACGGCATCAGACAGGGAGAGGCGGCATTGCTCGACTTCGGGGCCGTAGGAACGAGGAGCGGTCCCTTCTTCTCCGTATCAATCGAGGGCGATGCAATCGCTGCCGGCGCGAGCCGGATGGCCGATTCCTACGTCCTTGACGGTCAGGGATGGGTCGGCAGGGAAACCAGGCTGGTCCGGGAACTGAAAGCGGTGAAGCCGGGGCAGGCAAGGGTCCTGATCTTCGAGAAACCGCATTTCCTTGAAGAAAAACGCCTCATACGGGAAATCCCCATCAGGGTGACACCTGCCGCCTGAAACGCGCAATCTCCCGGCTTCTTCGCGCCTATTTGTCGAGGAAGCGGTCCTCGTCCGCACGGTGCGGCGCCTCAAAAGCTGCGCAGGTGTGTGAGATAGAGGCCTATTCTTTCCGGGCCGAGATTTTCCGCGGAGACGTCTTTCATTGTTGCCACGATACCGCCTCGACCGCCTTTGATCCGGGTGAACCCCCCGAGGAACAGATCGGCAAGGGCCTGCCGTTTTTCGGGCGCGGAGAAGTAGAAAGCCGCCCTGGCAGGGTCATCGGTCCTCAAGCTCAGGCGCTCATCCAACAGGGGCACGTTGAATTGGGTGTCTTTGAGGCCGTTCAGCAATACGGTCCGGTACAACGTGCCGGCTTTGGGCTCGATATGGAAGCGGAAGCCGGGATCGCCGGCCCTCTGCAAAAACAGCACACCGGCAGGCGGCATCAGGACCGAGAGCATACTGCCCCACGCCATCTTGTCGTCCGGGGCAATCCAGGCCTTTTCCTCCACCCCGTCATCATCGCGCCGCATGTATGACCTGCCTATGCTGAACACGGCCCGCCCGCCCAGCCCCTCAGCCAGCAGCCTGGCGGTCTTGTAGCGCGTGTATTCAAAAGCGGAATAGTAGACGAGAAAAAAGAGGAACACGGCGGCGAAGATAATGGGAACGAACGTATTCCCCTGGACCCAGTGGCCTATCATCCCTTCGCACCCCGTTTCAGCGTGCCCCGGACGATGCCCGGGTTGCCGTCCGCATGTCGTTTTGTTTATGGCATAACCTCCGGTCGATTGTCAACAGAATTACCGCGACAATCTCGTTGACAAATGTTTCTCGTTGGTATTTAATCGGCATGATGGGGTCGGCAACCGACAAGAACCTCAACACTGTTCGCGATCATCTTGCAAACGAGCGCACGTTTCTCGCCTGGGTGCGCACCGGCGTCGCCATTGTGGTGTTTGGTTTTGCGATTGGCCGCTTCGCCGTTGCCATTCACGAAGTTTTGCAGATGCAGGGCCGTACGTCACCGACAGAGGGGCTTTCGGTCTGGTTCGGCACGATAGCGATTCTTGCCGGGGTGGTCCTGACACTGGCCGGATTACTTCGCTACCGCCGAACGCGGAGTCAACTCGAATCCGGAGAGTTCAAGCCGGCCGGCTTCGTCATCGACCTCGTGGCAATTCTCAGCGCACTATTCGGTCTGGTCCTGGCGGGATATCTTGTCTTCATGGAACTGCGCTTGTAGAACGGATGTCGTAAAGGGAAAGGCTGATGTGTTGCTCGGAATATCTTTGGGACAAGCGAAAGAAGCGCCGACGATGGCCTACACCGTCTATATGTGCTAATATATCTATTAGCACATAAGGAGGCGCCATGAAAACAACGGCTGTTAAGAAGTCTAAACCGGGGAAACCCGCCAACTATAGCCTGGTGCTGCCACCCGAGATGCTTGAGAGACTGGAGAACCTCGCCAAAGCCACCAACCGCTCCAAGGCATTCTACATCAAAGAAGCCCTCCGGGCTCATCTGGACGATCTCGAAGACGGGTACCTCGCCCTGCCAAGGCTGAATGACAAGAATGCAGAAAACATTACTACCGAGGAGCTGAGGAAGCGCCTTGGGCTCTGATGCCCCCTGGCAGGTTGTCTGGAGCAATAAAGTATACGACGACCTGGCGGCGCTCGACAAAACGATTGCGGGAAAAATCATCACGAGGGTGGAGACCTACCTTGCCCAGGACCCGGTAACCCTCGGGAAATCCCTCACGGGGCCTCTTGCGGGCATTTTCCGATACCGATACGGAGACTACCGGATTTTGTATGTGATGGATTTTGGAGCCCACGCCGTCACTATACTTGCCGTCAGGCATCGGAGAGCGGTATATCGCGACTAAAAGAAAGAAAGGCAGTGGGCGCCGTACAATAAGCATCTGCCCAAACTTGTGATATGAAAGTAACACGAAGGGAGGCCTGTCTATGTCTGATTCTCTGCACGGAGCCGTTATTCAACGAGACAAGCAAACGTATGCAATCAAGCTGAGGATGCCCATGGGCCTCGCAACGCCCGACATGCTGGAAAGCATAGCCGCGGTTGCTCGAAAGCACCAGATACCGATTATCAAGCTGACGTCCGGGCAGCGTCTGACCCTCATCGGAATTCTGCCTGAATCGGTTCCGGAGGTACGGCGCGACCTGGGCCTGGATATGGGATTCGCGGCAGAGGTTGGCGTTCGTTACGTCCAGGCATGCCCGGGAATTGCAGTATGCAAATTTGGCGTTCGGGATTCGCTAGGTCTCGGTGAAAAGCTGGAAGCTCTTTTTTCCCGCATGGAGTTGCCCGCCAAGGTAAAAATAGGGGTATCAGGCTGTCCCTATAACTGCGGCGAGGGATTCGTGCGAGACTTTGGTGCGTTTGGGAAAAAAGCGGGCTGGACAGTTCTGTTCGGAGGGAATTCGGCGGGCAGGCCAAGGATCGGCGATGTGATAGCCCAGAACTTGAGCGCGGAAGAAGTGATCGAACTCGCAAAGAAGTGCTTCGAATACTATAAGGCTAACGCCGTGCCGAGAGAAAGAACAGCACGTTTTATTGACCGTGTCGGAATTGAGGAATTCAAGAAAGCTGTTTTATAGTCTCGTGGGTCTCCAGACAGAAGGACCTCCTCGAAGAATGCTGGGAGAAACCGTGAAGCCTGGTATCGGGGCTCTTGGAGCGTATAATCTTGAACGTGGGCTGGCAAGGGGTGGCGGAGGTGTCCTTCCTGAAAGAGAGCGGCTCACTGTTTTTCTTGCAATACAACATTACTCGTGGCTATGATTAACGCATGCGGTGGGAGCGGAGAAGGCGAGGGGAGGGGGTAGGCAAGTCACGTTGGTCAACTACGGCCCCGACCCCCTGCTTTGATAACATGAGGTGTCACCTCTGCTCACCATTCATTCGGCTCCAGACGTTGGAAGATCACGATGCTGGATAAGATGCTAACTTTTGGCCTCGCAATTGTGGTAGCTGCCATAGTATGTGCGTCATGCTCTGAAGAGCGGAAGCCGTCTGCCGAAGCGCAGAAACCATCTGCCAAGGTATCGGTGGCTGAGGCGAGCGCGGTCAGCACAGCCGAGTCCAATGCTCAAGGGGACAATCTCGTCAATGCGGCCGACAAGGGTAATTTGTCCCGTGTCAAGGCACTGCTCGAAGCCAAGGCCGATGTGAACGCAAAAGGTAATTTGCCACCCCCTGTCGATCCGATGTTCTACTCCAGGTACAGGCCGGAAAATGAGGTGGTGAGGTCACCGATGCGAGAAGGCATCACGGCGCTCATAGCTGCGTCGCAGAATGGCCACCTAGACGTGGTGAGGGCGCTGCTTGACGCGAAGGCTGATGTGAACGCAATGATGAGCAACGGCGTCACGGCGTTGATAGTGGCGTCGCTGGCTGGCAGCGTGGATGTGGTACGGGCGCTGCTCGAAGCCAAAGCCGATGTGAACGCAAAAGTGTCGCACGAGTTTTGGAGGCTGCATTGGGTGTACCGGGGCGAAACGGCGCTGATAGTGGCATCTCGCAAAGGCCACCTTTCGGTCGTGCAGGCACTGCTCGAAGCAAAGGCCGGTGTGGACGCGGGGAAGGACAAGGAGGCTAAGCCTAAATTGGTCGAAGCCTTGAACGTAGCGGCATCATACGGTCACGCCGATGTCGTGAGGCTGTTACTGGACTCAGGCACAAACAAGGAGGCGAAGCATTATTGGACCCGTAGGGGCCATGCGGCTTTGATCCACGCGGCGGCAGGAGGACATGTCGATGTGGTAAAGGTATTACTGGACGCAGGGGTAGACAAGGGAGCGAAGGATAGTCTAGGCGCAGCATTGTTAGCTGCGGCAGGAGGACATGCTGATGTCGTAAAGGTATTACTGGAAGCGGGAGCCAACAAGGAGGCAAAGGATAGCAGTAAGCACTATATTGTCACCCATCTTCCTGGCTACGTGGACATGAACATCAACTACGCCACACCGTTGATCCATGCTGCGGCAGGAGGACATGCTGATGTCGTAAAGGTATTACTCGAAGCAGGAGCCAACAAGGAGGCAAAGGATTACTGGGGCCATACAGCATTGAAAGCGGCGGAATATTGGAAGAAAACACTTCCAGAAAGAGCTGATTACGCCGCTGTAGTTAAATTGTTAAAGGACGAAGGCGCGAAAGAATAAGGTTAAATAGGGATTGCTGCATTGCCGGTTCTCGTAATAAAGGCGGGTAAAGGCAACGCGAACTGTTTGTTGCTCATGGTAATGCTGATTCTTGAGCCATCGGCCTTCGCAACACCTCGTAGGTGAAAGCAACTGCGGACGATCTTTTCCCGGCCGGAGGAAGTGTCTATGCTATAAAAGCAACTTGTAAGACATACAGAAAAACGGCTACCCTCTTTCTTGAGATATACGGTGCTGACACACCAAAATCATAACCAAGATAAGGAGGTAGCCAAATGAAGATTCATAAGGTACAGGATTTTGTGATCAAAGGCAAAGAGATTTTTGTGGGACTCGAAGACTCGAAAAGGACCTGGAAGCTCGCTGTGCGGTGTGACAGGATGATCATCCACCAGACCGCCATGGAAGCACGGTATTCGGTATTGATCAGCTACCTCAAGCACAAGTTCCCGGAATGTGTGATTCATCTCATCTATGAAGCAGGGTTCAAAGGGTTCAACCTCTATGATCGGCTTACCGAAGACGGCGTCGATTGTGTGGTCATCCCTCCCCATGTCGTGACGGAACCAAAGGTGAACAGAATCAAGACAGACAAACGAGATGCCCGACGTCTTGCACAGGTACTGGAGAGCCACGACTTTAAGCATGGCTGCTATGTCCCGGACAAAGAGAGAAGGGAAGACCGACAGATAAGCCGTACGCTGATCGGTGTTCAGCGTGACATTGTAGCAACGAGAAACAGGATCAGAACACTACTCTCCTTCCATGGGATCGAGGTCTCCGAGAAGAGCGCCTGGGGAAGAAAGGAGTTCAGGAAACTTGAAGGCCTTTCTCTTCCGTCTTCCCTTCAGATAAGTCTCACCGTGCTGCTCACCCACTTGCAACAGCTCTGGGAACATCAGACTGGTACTGAGAAAAGCACTCCGTGAGCTTTGTCGCAAAGAGCGCTACAGGAAAGCCTTCGCAATCGCAAAGACACTTCCAGGTATCGGATGGTTCACGGCCATCAGGTTGATCCTTGAACTCGGAGAGGATCTTGCCCAGTTTGGCAGCGGGAAGAAGATTGCCTCCTTTATCGGGATTACCTGCAGTGAACACTCAACAGGGGAAACAGAACGTAAGGGGCGGATTACCGGTATGGGATCGGGGTTTATCAGAGCGGCGCTGATAGAGAACTCCTGGATGAGCATTAAGAAGGATCCGGCCTTGCTCGCCAAGTTTATGCGGGTATGGCGATCCAGCGGGAGTAAGAAGAAGGCAATCGTGGCAGTTGCCAGGGTGCTTATTGTGCGGTTCAGGGCCTGCCTTGTCTCAGGCACTCCGTACGTACAAGGGGTCACACAATAGAAGAGTTGTTATAAGGAGAAGAAGGGAACAACGACGTATGACGCCATCGAAAGTGTGATGTGCCACGAGAGGAAGTGTGTTGACGTCGGTTCCTGCTTCGCGCAGCACGCCAGTTGTGGTCAGACCACGGATAGCAGTTTGTGAAGACTCTTCTTCACCGGTATGCGCCGAAGCGACACCCGCTTTACCTGAAACGGAAAGGAGGCTAAAAAACTAAATAGGAAAAGATGGGTAGCTTACAGGGATATTGACTTTTATCATAGCAATTTCGATGGATTTCGCCGGGACCGAAGGGTCCAGAGGGGTCGCGAGCCGGAGCGTACCGTTGGTGTACGTGAGGACTCGCGGCGCCGAAGAGACAGGCGAAAGGCGCGAAATTAACCCGGCCGCGCCCCGCTACACGTCGCCCACCTGCCACTCCTCATAATGGCTCCGCCTTCAGCTCCGCGATGAAACGGGAAGGCCGCAGGATCACGGAGCCGATCTGCCGGTCGAAGATCATCAGGGGATAGCACAGATAGAGCTGGTCCATGGCCCGTGTTGCCGCCACGTAGAACAGGCGCCTTTCCTCCTCCAGGCCGCCCTCTTCGACGGCCTTTGGGTTGGGGAACCGCCCTTCCGCGCACCATACAACGAAAACCGCTTTCCATTCAAGGCCTTTCGCCTGGTGTATCGTGGTCAGGATGACCCTTTCATCCTCGGCGGCGCCCCCCACAACCTCTTCCCCGGTGATGCCGCTCATGAGGGAAAGCTCGCTCAGGAAATTGACGAGCGAATCATACCCGGTCGAGAAATTGATGAGCTGATTGATATCTTCGAGACGGTTCTCATGGTTCGGATAGGTATACTTCAGGTATTCCATGTAGCCGTGGGTGAGGACGGCGGAGATCATCTCGGACAGGCGCGTCATGCTTTGCAAGCCCCTCAAGCTCGCCGAACAGCAGGGATAGGCGCTCCACGTTATCCGGCTGCATGCTCTTGAACTGCTTCCCTATCTCTTTGGTGATGAAGAGGCCGACGGGGTCCGGGAAGGTCTTGAGGTACTCGTAGATGTGGTCCGCCGTCTTCTTCCCTATGCGCGGGAACATCTTGAGTATCCTCTTCCACGATATCTCATCGTTCGGGTTTACCATCACCCTCAGGAAAGCGACCACGTCCTTGATATGGGCCTGCTCGAAGAACCGCAGCCCGCTCCGTATCTCGAAGGGGATGTCCCTGCGCGTCAGCTCCATCTGCAACTCCATGGAGTGATAATGGGCGCGATACAGCACGGCGATCTTGTCCAGGGGAACGCCTTCGTCACGCAGATCGAGTATCCTCTGGGCAACAAATTCCGCCTGCTGGATCACGTCCCGCAAGCTGGTCACCACGGGCGCCACCCCGTTCACCTTGACCGCTCTCAGGTGCTTCTCGAACTGCTGCCTGTTGTGTGAGATGGAATGATTGGCCAAGTCGAGGATCTCGGGCGTGCTCCTGTAGTTCGTCTCGAGCCGGAAAACCCTGGTTTCGGGATATCGCGCCGGAAATTCGAGGATGTTCCGGAAATTGGCGCCCCGGAAGGAGTAGACCGATTGGGCGTCGTCGCCCACGACGGTCACATTCCTGTTGATCATGCCCATGAAGTCGACTATCTCTGCCTGTATCCTGTTCGTGTCCTGATACTCATCGACCAGGATGTGCGAGAACACCGAGGCGTAGTATTTTCTCAGGCTTTCGTCCTCGGCGAGTATCTTGTGCCAGTAGGAGAGGAGGTCATCGAAGTCCATGGTGTTCGACGCCCTCTTCTTCCCTACATAAGCCTTGCGGACAAGATCGCTATCCGGTCCAGGATGTCGAGAAAATAGGGGTACCTCGTCTGGACCGCGTTCTCCAGGTCCTCCATGGTATTGGCCGAATAGCTGAATATCTCCCTCAATACCTGTCCCTTGGGAAACCTTCGCTCCCTGGTGTCGATCCCGGCCTCCTTCGTCGCAAGCTCGATCATGTCTTTGGCGTCCTCGTTATCGAGTATGACGAAATTGGGGCTGTAATCTATCCTCCGGCTGTTTTGCCTCAGGATCAGGTTGCCGATGTGGTGGAATGTGCCGCCCCAGATATAGCGGGTATCCATCTTTATGAGGTGCTCGACCCGGTGGAGCATCTCCCGGGCGGCCTTGTTCGTAAAGGTGAGGAGAAGGATGCTTTGAGAGGAGATGCCCCGCTCCAGGAGATGGGCGACGCGGTACGTCACCACCCGCGTTTTGCCGCTCCCGGCGCCGGCGATCACGAGTATCGGCCCGTCCGGGGCGGTCACCACGGCAAGCTGTTCCTCGTTCAGCTCCTTTTCGTAATCGAGAAGCTGCTTGTGCGGGGTGATGTCCCGATGCAGGGTATATTTTTTCACAGGGAAAAGTATGGCTTAGCGGGCTTTCGCGTGTCAAGGGGCCGAGTCTCGCTTGAGCGAGATCGGCCCCTTGACTGCTTCACTTCTCCAGCTCTTTTTTCAGCCTTTCCATGATGTCCTTATAATAGAGCTTTCTCTTCTTGAGGAGCTTTACCTCCAGCTCCTCATCCTCCGACAAATAAGGCTTTCCCTGAAGCGTCTGGAGCTTTTCATCGTACGATTTGTGCATGATGCGCGCTTCGTTGTACTGCTCTTCCTTGCTCTTGGTCTCTTCCTCCATAATCGCTCCTTTTCCCTCTCGTCTTCCCCTTATTAGAGGCGTCAACGCGGCATGGCCGGAATATAATACTAGGAAAAAGCGCGTTTAATCAACAGCTACCGGCTCAGGGGCGAACTGCGCCATCATTTTTTCCTGGTGGCGGTCATCTCCATCATCTTCTCTTCCTTACCCCCTTTGGGGATGAGGTACATCTCATACTCCAGGTTGCCGGCGTCCACGATCCCGGTCACACTGCGCCACGCACCTCCTTTTGAAGGAGTGCAGGATCTCACGCATGTGGTCGATATGAAACTGCACGTGATATTCTCCCAGGCCCCCGATCATGCGCTCCAGTGTCGGGTATTCCCCCAGGGGCGACTCTTTCAGCATGGGAATATGCGCCTTCCGGTCGAGCTGCTCCCCTGAGAGGCCCTCCGCAAACCTGGAGATACCATCGTACTCCTTCTCGACCTCCGAAAGGAGCCGGGTGAAGGTCATCCGGGCGCGCTTCTCGGTGAAAAAGGGGTTCCCGGGCTCGAGGTCGAGCCTTGGAGTCTCGGCCTCGAGAAAGGCCTTGAGGGCCGGCAGGTGCCCGCTCCCTTCGGGCCCCGAGAGGTGCGAAAGTATCTCTTTGGGAGACCATCGTCCCTCGGGCGCCCGGGCCGCCGTCCCCTCATCGACCCCTGCGCATACTCCCTTCAGTCTCCGTTATCTTCCGGCGGATGCTTTGAGCCAATTCACGGCCTGTCGACGTTGCCATGTTTCTTCCCCCTTGTCGTTTATTTATTCATCTGTCATCCATAGAGAGAAAATAGTCACTTGCGCCGTCATTTTCAAAATTGTGGGCCTGTCGGACCTGAAAAAGGCGCTCAAAAGAGAGTGACGAGCGTGGTTGCTATTCTCCGCGAAGTATGAGAAAACTTTTACCGGGATCAACCGCGGAGGTGAAATAAGGGTGAAGACCTGCGGGAAGAGAGTCGCAGTTATCCTGTTGCTCGCGTGCGTCGTCGTCTTTTGCGGCACCGACCTGCTCCTCGCACAGCGGAGAGGCGGGGCGAGGACAAGCCGTCCTGCGGGTGCGGGTGCGGACACGGAAAAGTTCGTGCCTGTGGAGTATGGCACCATGCCCTTCGACATCACTCGCGACCGGTTGCCCCGCGCGTACGGAGGTCACAATCCCCGGGTCGTCTACAACTCCCTGCAGAACAGCGCGGCAAAGGGTGCGGCCGCGGACTCCCGGTCAGGGCAAGACCCGGGCACGGCCGGGCTGCCTGCCGGTCTTCCGCTCACGGGGGGTCTGAAAGTCGGCAGCATCTATGCCTTTCTGGTAAAGCCCGCCGGTATCTCCTATAACAAGCGCGAGCAGATGATGCGGGTAACGTGCCAGCTATGGACGGTACTGGCGAAGGGGACGGCGGACACGACGCGGAGCGGCTTCAGGGTCGACTATGTCCCGCAGGTGGATAACAGCTACGCCCTTACCGCTGCCGATGGGAAGAAGATCGAGATCGAAGAGGTCAAGTTCCTCGAATATACGGTTGCCTTCGAAAATCTTCGTGAATTCCCGGTCGAAAAGGGGCCGCCTCCCGCCCGGCAGGCAAAAGAGAAAACCGTAATCAGCCCGGACGACGCGTTAAAAAGCGAGACCATCATCGCCGACTTTCCCGCGGCGAAGGCGGAAGTGGAAGAGCTCGAGCGAAACATCGGGCTCCTCGCGGTCTGTAATCTCGTTGCGCCGTATGCGACGTCCGAGATAATTCACAAGATCGGCACACCCGAAAGACCCGGGGAATATCTTGCCCAGCACCAGTATTTACAGGTGCGCCTCTTAGAGCTGTGGTTTTACGATGCGTCGACCGGCAAGGTCTTCATGAAGATCGGACCGGGCCAGAGAAAGAAAGCGGTCGCCGGAGACCCTCTCGCTTAAGCAGCACCCCTTTCCTGCCGAAAACAAAGAGATGGGCAAGAGAGACAATGCCTCCCTGTTCCCGGAGGTCGAGGAAGACTACGAGAAGCAGACCGAGTCGCTTTTCACCGACAGCCTTACCGGTCTTGCCAACCACGGCTTCTTCCTCGAACTGCTCGGAAGGGAGCTGAAGCGCTTCCTCAGGTACGCCGTCCCCTTCTCGCTGGCCTTCCTCGATATAGACGGGCTCGGACGGTACAACCACAGGCACGGCTCGATCCAGGGTGACCGGGCACTCAAGGAGGTCGCCGCGATCATCCAGGACGGCATACGCGCATCCGACCTCGCCGCCCGATATCTTGGCGACATGTTCGCCGTCCTCCTTCTCGATACGGCCATCGGCGATGCGGAGGCGGTCGTTCGCAGGATCGGGGCGGCCATCGAGAAGCGCTTTGAGGGGGAGATCACGGTCTGCATCGGATGCGCCTCGTCTGAAAAGACCCTTGACAAGGACGACCTCATCCGCAAGACCAGGGGGGCGCTCACGCACGCAAAGGCCAACGGGAAAGGCAGCGTCTGCCTTGCCGATTCCGACCGGCCGCCCGTTCAGGACGGTCGTTTCCGCGTCCTCGTCGTCGACGACGAACCGGTGAACGCGCAGATCCTGAAGGCCATGCTGAAGCCGCTCAACTGCGATTCGGTCATCGTCGGCAACGGCGAGGAGGCCCTGCAGGCGCTCTCGCCCGACATCGACCTGGTCCTCCTCGACGCCATGATGCCTCGAATGGACGGCTTCGAGGCATGCCGCCGGCTGAAGTCCGACCCCGCGACGCGCACGGTCCCCGTGATCATGATCACGGCGCTGGGCGACGCCAACTCCAGGATCCGGGCTATCGAGGCGGGCGCCGACGACTTCATCACCAAGCCCCCGGACAGGGTGGAGCTGGCCGCCAGGGTGCGCGCCCTCATCCACACCAAGAGGCTGAACGACAGCCTCGTCAGCATCGAGAGCGTCCTCTTCTCCCTGGCGAGCGCCGTCGAGGCAAAGGACGCCTACACCGAGGGCCATGTGAGAAGGGTGTCGAGTCTCGCGGTCAACCTGGGCCGGGCGATGGACCTGCCCCCACGGGACATAGACGCCCTCCGGGTCGGCGGGATCCTCCACGACATCGGCAAGATAGGCATCCCGGATTCGGTCCTCAACAAGTCCTCTTCCCTGAGCCCCGAAGAAGCCGAGGCCATCAGGAGCCACCCGATCATCGGCTGCAGGATGGCCGAGCCCCTCGCGCCGACCCTGAAGGGCGCCCTCGACGTCATTCGCCACCATCACGAAAAGCTGGACGGCTCCGGCTATCCGGATGGACTGAAGGGCGCCGACATCTCCGCCGTGGCCAGGATCATGGCCGTCGCCGACATCTACGACGCCCTCGTGACCGACCGGCCTTACCGCCGGGGGATGGCGAACGAGGAAGCCCTCGCGGCCATACAGCGAGAGGCCGACCAGGGCCTCCTCGACGCGGCTGCAGCCTCATGTCTTGCGGCCCTCCTGGGGAGAGAGGACAAAAAAGAAGCATGATCTCACAATCAACCCTGTCCCCCGACCGATGGGAGCGGATGCGCCCTTCGTTTCGGACGGATCGGGTTGCGCGGGATCTCCATCGGCCGGGCTCGCCTTTTGACCGGCTCTGCGTCATTCTTCCTTTTGACGCTCACGCCCACGAGACACACGATGAAAGCGACGAGTAGTAAGGCAAAGAGCATATCCACCCCTCCGGTACCTTAGGTAAGTATGAGCTCAAGCATAGAAGGCGAAGGTTTCACGGGAATAAATGTCCGGTGAATAATTCGTTAAGAACCGCGAGGCTGCCGCCGATCATGCCCGCGAAAAAACGTTGTGCCGCCTGTTCGTCCGATGGTCGATTTCTTGAAAAGGTCCAATTAACCAATAATTAACCGAAACTGTCACGAGAGGTTAACAGACATGCACTAGCATATGCCAGGCATCGCTCAACCTATGGACCAGCCGGATCAAGGGAGTAAAGTCTGCTGCCCGGAATGTGGGTCGTACGCAGTCTACAGGTACGGCAGGAGTCGCACGCGCAGACAGCGGTACATTTGTCTCATGTGCAAAAGGCAGTTCATCCCGGGTTTTGAAAGGCTCTATCCTAAGACAAGGCCCGCGTGTCCCCGGTGCGGGCAGCCGATGCACATCTACAAGAAGGGCGAAAACCGGACCGTTTTCAGGTGTTCCGGCTACCCGGGCTGCCGAAGCTACCTGGGGCTGGCGACGGATGGCGACGCGTAGAGCATGACGGGTATTTCTAGTCTGAAGCTCCTCAGCAGCCACGAAACAGCGTAAATCAGGAGGCCGGCAAGGCCCCCGATCAGCGTGCCGTTTATGCGGATCCACTGGAGGTCCGCGCCCACGTGCAGCTCGATCCTCCGGCTCGTCTCCCGGGGATCCCACCTGCGCACCGTCTCCGATATGAAGGAGACGATCACGTCGCGGTTTCCGCTGAGCACGTTGACGGCCCAGACGCGCAGCCATTGATTGATCCGCTCTTTGACTGCTTCCTCTTTGGTAACCGCGGCGCCCAGCTCCTGAATGACCCGCGCGATCTGACGCCGGCTCCCGGAATCGGGGCGGGTGAGGTTCTCGACCAATTTACGGCGCATATCGCTCCATAGTGTGGCCGCATACTGATTGACTCTCGGGTGGTCGAGAAACTCGGTTTTCAGCTCCTCGACCCGCCTGGCGAAGTCCGGGGAGTGTTCCAGGTTATGGACAAATCGCTTCAAGGCCTCGCCGAGCCTCGTCTTTAGCTCGTTGCCCGAATCCGCCCCGACTTTCACCAGCCCCTCTTCCAGCTTGCCGACCACGAGGTCCGCGATACGCTCGTCGATGAAATCGGGGATATAGCGGGGCAGTTGGCCTTTTGTCACCTCCCGGAGCTTCTCCCTGTTCTCCTCGAACAACCGCTCGATTGCCCGTACGACGGCAACGAACAGCTCCTCGTGAAGCCCTCCCTCCGCCAACGGCTTCAGGGCGGCGCCGACCAGCGGCGCCACATTCAGGTCTTTCAGCCGCCCCACGATCTCCTTGCGCACAAGGGTATGGACGTGCCTCTCCTCCAGCTTCTCCACCATGGCCGGGATGTAACGGCCGATGCCGTTGGCCAGTCTCATGGCGTTTTCTTCCTTCGCGATCCAGGCGCTCGCAAAGCCCGTGAGATCGACGGAGCCTATTTTCCGCTCCAGCACGTCCCTGGCGAGGAAGTTCTCCCTCATGAAGTGGGCAAGCGCATTTCCGATCCTCTCCTTGTTGCGGGGGATAACCGCGGTCTTTGGAATAGGGAGGTTCAGGGGGTGGCGAAACAGGGCGACGACGGCAAACCAGTCTGCGAGCGCACCGATAATGCCGGCTTCGGTAAAAGCGATGACAGGGGCCAGCCACGGCGCCTTGCGCTCAAAAATCCTGCTGACGATATAGACGACCGCCATGAAGATCAGCAGGCCGGTCGCAAAGAGTTTCATCCGTGTGAGAGACCTGGCTTGCTGGGCGGTAAAGGGCGAAGACTTCGGTTGTTCCACGCGCCGGTCCCCTTCTTCCGCCTGGAGCGCGCTCACTTGAGACTTGAGCAGGGCTGCCTTGTCCGTCACCTCCCAGGGCAGACCTATGTCCATTCTCCCGACCTGACCGTATGCCGCCAGCTTGCGGTAGAACCCCCCTCTTATGGTCGCCGGAAGGTGGCGGAGATTGAACTGCTTCAGGATCCCGGCAGGGCGAAAATCGAAGTGACGCTCAATGCGGGCGGTAATTTTTGAATCGGCTATCCGACCGGTCCCGAAGGTTTCGACCTGGATGCTCACGGGCCTCGCGAGCCCGATCGTATAGCTCAAGAGCACTTCGCATTCATCGGCCAGACCCGCGGCCACCACGTTCTTGGCCGCGTAGCGGGCAGCATATGCCCCGCTCCTGTCTATTCGGAGCGGGTCTTTCCCGCTCAAAGCCGCGCCGCTGTGCCTCGAATACTCCCCATAGGTATCGATGGCGTTCTTTCTGCCTGTGAGACCCGAATGGATGGAAGGGCCGCCGGTAAGAAAAACCCCCTCCGGGTTGATGAATATGCGTGTTCCCCCGTCCGGCTTGAGCACTTCGTCCTGAAAAGCCGGTTCGATAACGGTCTGCCGGATATCGTCCCGAAGCCGCTCCAGGCTCGTCTCAGCGTTCGTCTGGGTCGCAATGACGGTAATGCTGTGAATGCGGCGGGGCTCGCGGTTCTCGTATTCGACCCCTACCTGCGTCCAGCCGTCGGGCGTCAGATAGGGAAGGATCTTCTGGAAGCGCACGGAAGTCAATCTTCTCGCAAGCTTATGCGCAAGGTATATGGGAAGGGGCATGAAAGCCGGGGACTGCCGGCAGGCAAAGCCGAAAACCGTGACCTGGTTGCGGACGGTGACCGCATCGATCTCCCCCTCGGTCAGCTCGCGCTCGTCGAAGCGGCTGTACTCTTCCTGAGGAAGCTCCTTGAGGCTGGTGACGATACTGCACGTCTTGCCGTTGAACACGCCCGTCGTGTATCCCACCTGGCTGATTACTTCCCGGGCGATATAGGGAAAATCGACCGCGACAGGCGAGTCGAAGCGCGCCGCGATGAAGACAATCGATGTGGCCACCGCGGCCTCTGCCACCACGCGCGCCTGTGGGTCCCGGCGCAATATATGGTCCACTATCGCATCGGATATCTGGTCGCAGAGCTTGTCGGGATGGCCTTCAGCTACCGATTCGGAGGTAAACATGTAATCTTTTTTCAGGGGGCACCTCGCGTGGTCTTCTTGATCGCTTCGTTGGCCAGCAGCGGAATCACGGCCCCACCGGCAGCCACGAGCCCGTCCACCACACCGAGAGGGGAGATGGAGAGCAGGCGCCGCATGCCCGGTGTCACCATGACCACCCCCTGGAGGGCGAACGAGCCGACCAGGGCGCCGGTCAGGTAGCGGTTCGGAGGCAATTTTCCGCGGTCAAAAATGGTCTTCGTCTCGGAGCGGCAGCTCAACGCATGGAGGAGCTGCCCCACGGTGAGGGTGAGAAAGGCCAGGGTGTTGGCCTGCGGCCCACGGCCGTACCGGAGGACACCGTAGCCGAAGGCGCCCAGGGTGCCTGCCGATATAACGGCCGACTCCCTCAGCATCTTTTTGAGCGCGGCGGGCTGCAGGATCTGTTCTTTCGCGTCCCGGGGCGGCCGGCTCAGCACGTCGGGCTCCGGCGGCTCGAGGGCCAGCGCGAGGCCCGGGAATATGTCGGATATGAGGTTGATCCAGAGGAGCTGCATGGCCGTTAAAGGCTCGCCCAGACCGGCGGAGATACAGGTGAACATGACCATGATCTCGCTCATGTTGGTGGAGAGGAGAAAGTGGACCGATTTCCTGATATTGTTATAAATTGTCCGTCCCTGGCTGATCGCAACCACCATGGTTTCCAGGTTGTCGTCTTCGAGCACGACGTCGGCGACCTCCCGGGCGACGTCGGTCCCCGTATGGCCCATCGCGATGCCGATCCCCGCGGCCTTGAGTGCGGGCCCGTCGTTTATGCCGTCCCCGGTCATCGCCACCACCCTGCCCGTTTCCTGCAGCACCTGGACGATCTCCAGCTTATGGGCAGGGCTTACACGGGCAAAGACGTGCAGGCTCCTGGACAGCGCCCTGAGCACGTCGGGAGGCATATCGGAGAGGTGCCTCGAATCGAGGATCTCCAGGTCTTTGCCCGCCGACAGGTCCAGCTCTTTCCCGACGGCGTAGGCGGTGGCGCTCTGGTCGCCCGTGATCATGATCGTGTCTATGCCCGCCGTATGGAACTGTCCGATGAGCTGCTTCACCCCCGGTCGCACGGGGTCCTTCATACCCACGATGCCGAGCCACATGAGATCGTCGATCTCTATATCGCCGTTGTCGGAAAGAGAAACGCCGTTCTCAGCCATTGCATACGCGCAGCCCAGGACGCGCAGCGCCCGCCCCGCCATCTCCTCATTCGCCGCCAGTATGGCCTCTCTCTCGTCTTCCAGAAGCGGCAGCCTCACGCCGTCTTTGACATACCAGCTGCAAAGGCCGAGGACCTCGGGCGGGCTGCCCTTGACCGCGATGATCTTTGCGGGCGGATTGGTTGTCGCGTGAATGGTCAACATCATGTTTCTGGTTTCAGACCGGTGCACCATCTTGATCAGAGGGAGCGACTGCCTGAGCTGGGTGATGCTCACACCGGCCGTGAGCGCCATATTGAGAAGGGCATTCTCGGTAGATGAGCCGGAGAAGCTTATCTGCCCCTCCGACTCGAATACCTCGCTCTCATTGCAGAGAACCGCGACATGGAGGAGCTTCAGCAGCTCTTCGCAAGAGTACGGGTTCCGGTAACCGGCCGAGCCTGCGAATTTGCCGTCCCGAACCTGCATCCCCTCCATGCCGACAAAAACTTCGGTGACCGACATCCGGTTAAGCGTCAGGGTCCCGGTTTTGTCCAGGCAGATAGTCTGGATGGAACCGAGCGCCTCTATCGCCTCCAATCGCCTCACAAGGACATTCTGCCGCCGCATGTTGCGCATGCCAAGGGCCAGCGTCGTGGTCGCCACCGCCGGCAATCCTTCCGGGACCGCCGCAACGGCAAGGGAAATCGATGATTTGAGCATCTGGAGGAAGCCGTATCCGCGAAGGAGGCCGATGAAGAAGACGCCGCCGCAGACGGCGCCGCTTATCAGGGCGAGTTGGGTGCCCATGTGGTCGAGCTGTTGCTCCATCGGCGTCGAAGGCGTCCTCGCTTCCCCGACCATGGTCTGGATCTGTCCCATCTGGGTGAAGCCGCCTGTCGCCGTGACGACTGCCAGGCCCTGACCACCCGTCACCAGGGTCCCCATGAAGACCATATTGGTCCGGTCCGCGAGCGGCAGGTCCGGGTCGTCGAGGGCGTCGACGGTTTTGCCCGCCGGCATGCTCTCGCCGGTCAACGCCGACTCGTCGACGCTCAGGTACTGGGCCTCGACCAGCCGGGCATCAGCGGCAATATAACTACCGGGCCTGAGCACCAGAAGGTCGCCCGGGACCACGGCCTCGACGCCGACGGTGCAGACCTGCCCGTCCCTGAAGACTAAGGCGCTCGGTCTCACGAGGTTCTTCAGGGAATGGATGATCCGCTCGGACCCGCTCTCCGTCGTGTAGCCTATCACGGCGTTGATGCCCACCACGCTCATGATAACCAGCGCATCCGCCAGGCCGCCCGTGGCCACGGAAATGGCCGCAGCCGCGCCGAGAAGCGCCACGGGGAACGATTTGAACTGTTCGGCAAATATGGACCAGCCCGAGCGGGGGATCGATTCGGGCAGGATATTGGGGCCGAACCGGGCGAATCTTTCCTGCTGCATACCGGTGGTGAGGCCTGTTTCACGGTCGCAGCCGAAAAACGCGAGGACCTCCCCGGCATGGCGCAGGTACCAGGCTTCAGGGACCTGCTGTTCCGCATGGACGATCTGTTTTCTTACGATCCGCCGCGATGCGCCCCGGCCGGCGGTCCGTTCCGTTGTTTCGCCGCGCCGGTGTTTTCTGATGGGGACCGGGCAGAGCGGCGCGTTCAGGGCAGTGAGAGCCCCCGGCCGTTTCCGTTGTGCCTCCGTTCGGCCAGCAGCTCCGAGAGCTGGGCGGCCACCTGGGACGACCCGAACTCGGACGTATAGAGCACCAGCACGTTCCCGGTGAGGGTGCTCGCGGAGACGAACGATATCCCGGCCTTCTTCGGCAAGCCCTCTTCGAGGTACTGTTTCAGCTCGTCACTGCGGTAAAGCCCCTCGACTCGGTAGCGGGCTCTTCCCTTGACGCTATCGTGGACCGCTTCGACCAACGGAGCCTATTCTTTATCTTTCGGCTTGGCTCGCTGGGATGCAGGTTTCCCTGCGTCGTCGGCCGCCGGTTCCGGTTTTGCGGAACGCTCGGGGGCCGCGGGCCGCGGCCGCGGGCTCGGCAGGGCCGCGCCGGCCACATCCTTTACCCCTTCGACCACACCGATCAGCATCTCTCTCACCGCCTTCAGGGCGGTCGTACCGATTGCCGCCGCCGCCTCTATCGCTCCGCCGACCGCGACTTTCGCTATCTCTTCGACGTTTCCGCCGACCTCTTTGCCCGCCTCTATGACGCCGTCCACTGCGCGCCTGGCCACGAGGGAGACATCGGCCCCTATCTCGGAGGCGCCCTTCACCGCACCCTTCACGGTCTGGCTCGCCACGGTCACGACATCGCCCCCCACGTCGCCGACACCCATGATCACGCCCTTGGCAACGCTCTTGGTGCTGAGGATCAGGCCGGTGCCCACCTCCTCCGTGGCCGAAATGGCGCCTTTGATGACATCCCTGCTCACGTTGACGCTGACCGCCGCAACGTTTGCGCTCGCCTTCAACGAGTCGGCAACCGCATTCCGGACAAGGGTCACGATCTCGGCCTCGATCTCATTGAACCCTTTCAGGCTGCTCACGATACCCTCTTTCACCGTCGTTCCCACCCTTCCCAGGTCCTCCCCGGCCCGGCCGGCCGTGATCGGCGCGCTCTTTCCGACGTCCGCCGTATCGATCTTCTCATCAGCCATTTGTCCTTCCTCCTTCGGTTTGTGTCGTGCAGCCCCGCCCTTGCGGGGCCCTGTCCGGCAAAAATGCCGCTAAACAATGAAGAGTATACGTATTCTCCTCGATGGGAGCATCGATTCTAAGGGGACCCGTCGAGGTTTGCCGTCTCCTTCACCGCTGCTTCAGCGGATGTCGCCTCTTTCCCACCATCCGATTTGTTGAATATGCCGAGGGCATACCAGAAGGCCGTGTACCAGGCGGGCGCGCCGAAATTGCCCCGGGCGATCTGATAGACACCGACGGTCAGGAGCGCGAGGACCGCAAGACCGGAAAGGTCCGCCGCGTTGCCTGTGAACGCCCTGATCCTCCTGCTGAACGAGCCGAAGGGGGCGCCCAGCACATCATGCAGGACCGTGCCTCCCGCCTTTTTGGCTTCCTCTTCCTTTGCCAGGAAAAGACCCTTCTGTGCCGCATAGTCGACGATTGCCCCCGGATCGACGGCGTGCAGGATAAGAATACCGCCTGTCAACGGGTCGGCCTCGACGCGTTCGACTCCGGTCAGGCCGCGGAGCGTTTCCTCAACAATGGAGAAATATGCCGGGTCTCCTCTGCGGCTGGTCACCCTCACGCGCATCCTGCCGGCGATGCGGTGGACTATGCGGGCCTCGGGAACCATCACCCCTCCTATTCAGATCCGACCTTGGGAGGCTCGCTGCGTGCTGCCGCCTCCTCGTCCAGCTCGGAGCGCGCTTCCGCCAGAAGGTCCTCGACGACTTCCTGTGCTTCGGCGACCTTCTCCTTGCCCTTCTCGAACATGAGAAGCCCGCCCTTGATTGCCGCTTTCGCGAGAGGCTTTGCCGTACGGGAGAGTATCGGTATCACGACGGGCCCCAAAACCGCACTCCCGATGCCTATAGCCAGACCGCCGAGGATGCTCCCCTTCCACCCATTGTCAAACAATCCCATACTCTACCTCCTTCTTGGGCGACACGCGCCGACAGTTAAGTATAATACCGGAGACCCCGGTAGTCCCTGTGGCGGGGCGTGTTTTTTCATTACCCGCATATGTTTTTTCATTACCCGCCTCTGCAAAGTAAGGAGCCGTGCCTCATTATTCCCGGCCCCTATCGCTCTCCCGTGGGTGCTTTCGCCAAAAACTGCACAATTAACCAAACCTTAATGATTTCCTCAAACTTCCTTAATAACAACCTGCTACACTCTGTACCATGAAGAACCACTCAAGTCACAAAAACCTTAAGGAGCTACCCTGATGAGCTACTACGTGCACCACGTCCCGGGCAGACTGCGGGTCAAAAGCCCCCTCATCAAGAATAACGAGACCGTGGCGGCGGCAGTGAAACAACTGCTGAGGGGCGTCAACGGCGTTGATTCGGTCGACGTCAATCTCACCACGGGCAGTCTGCCTCGTCAATTATTGCCCACGCACGACGAATAACGGCGAGCTCATCGGCGCCCTCCAGGATGAGGGCTATTTCGACTTATCCAGGGCGATGACGAACGATCAGTACTTCGAGTACATGACATCGAAGGCGTTGACCCTCGTCAGCGCGTTCATCTAGATCACGACCGGGCCGTCCTGTCCCGGGGTGCGCGTCACCCTTCGATCAGCCGCTCGCTCCCGCGATGCCCTCGGGCGAAACTCCTCCTCAACCCTTCTTTTCGGCTCTGTATATAATATAATACAGAAGCGTCTCTCCGTAAACGGGTAAATGCAATCTTTTCATTCCACTTCATACGAGTGCCAAGGGGCAGAGCCAGCACACACCCCCTGTAATCACGTAGAAGAGCAGATGAAGGGAAGAGGTGTAGGCGAGGCCCGTGCGGCAGCGGACGATGAGAAAAGGAAATGTCAGGCCCGCGGCCATGGAGAAAAGGACGAAATAGCCTCCAAGGGCGAGGCCGTTCTGCCTCAAGAGATAAAGATGCACGATACCGAAGAGACCGCAGCACAGAAAGGATATGCTTCTCAAAGAGACGTTCCGGCGGAGCAGCAGCGCAATAAGGAGAAAGACGAGGACCTGCTGAAACAGGATATCGAACAGCTTTGAAAAGAGGTAGCGCAGGTCGAGGTGGAGGAAGAACATATCCTGGTTCTTCACCATGAGCGTATGCGGCGGGACAAGCACCAGGGGGAGCGCAACATAAATAACGAGGCCGACGGCCAGGGTCAGGCCGGGGACGGTCCACGAAGCAGGCTTGAGAAGGGCCCTGTAAGTGAGAAACAGGTCCTTGTAGACGACCAGCACTACGGCCGCGGCGGAAAGGAAATAGACCGCGGTGCCGACAGGGTGCGATATGTAGTTGACTTCATGTGAAAGGAGGGCGTAATAGCACCCCCACGCAACGAACCAGGCAAGCATCCAACGGCCCACGTCTAAGGAAATCCGCGCCAATTCCGCCGCTCCTCCAGGGCTCCGTAAAAGACCCCTGTTAAGTGTGCGTCTCCCCGGCCTCTCTGTCAAGGCAGCACATGCCGGAGTTCTTAAGTCCTCCGACCGGAGCGACGTGGTCCCGGTCGGCGAAAAACGTCCGAGAGCTTCCGGGGCACAGTCGGACTTCAACCGGCAAGGGGCAAATTATTCACAGAATTCGCTATCGATTCTTAACATCGGAATGATACTTAAAGGAGATGCCATCCTCGTGTCTTTCCGCACCACGTGACCGGCAAGAGAGACCAATTTCAGGCTGCAACGGCAGAAAAGGCCACTCCGAGAGCATATCCGGGAGGAGATTACATCAATGGGGAGAAAAACGTATATTCTCGATACCAATGTGCTTATTCACGATCCCGAAAGCATGTTCTGCTTCCGGGACAATGAAGTCGTCATACCCTTCGAGGCCCTCGAAGAGCTCGATAAATTAAAGAAACGCTATGACCATATAGGCCATAATGCCAGGCAGACGATACGCCATCTCGGAACCATCCTCGAGAAAGAAGGGCCGAGCGGCCCGCTTGTGACGAAAGACGGCGGCGTCCTGCGACTCGACTCCACGTGCTTCCAAAGCGCCGACAAGCCCGATTTGCCCCTCCGGCTCGGAAACGGCGCCGGCCACGTCACGGACAACAGGATTATCGCGCTCGCCTGGCTTTACAAACAGAAACACAACGGGAATACCGTTTTTGTCTCGAAGGACATCAACGCCAGGGTAAAGGCCATGGTGCTGGGGATCAGGGCCGAGGACTATAAGACCGACAAGGTCGACGTCTCCATGATCTACTCAGGCCACATCAGCCTTACGGTATCGTCCCCTCTCATGCAGAGACTGCACGAGGCCGGTGAAGTAGCGGCCGGGATCCTCGATGGCGATGCCCCTGATCTGCTTGAGAACCAGTGCATGCTTCTCACCTCGCTCGACGGAGGATCGGCCCTCGCGATCAACAAGGGAGGACGCATCAAGAAATTGGGCCATCCGGCGGCTGTTTTCTGGGGGGTGAAGGCACGGAACAAAGAGCAGCAGTTCGCGGTCGAGCTGCTGACCGACAATAACATCCAGGCGGTCACCCTCGTGGGCCAGGCGGGAACGGGCAAGACCCTCCTCGCCCTCGCCGTCGGTCTTCAGAAGACAGTGGAAGAGGGGCTTTACGGCCGGATCATCATCACGAAGCCGGTCGTGCCGGTAGGGAGACAGGATATCGGCTTTCTCCCCGGAGATAAGGAAGACAAAATGCTTCCCTGGGTGCAATCGATCTTCGACAATTTCGCGCCTTTATCCAGAAACAACCAGAAGATGACCATCGATTACCTGCTCGCTGCCGACCTCCTCGACATCGAATCGATTGCCCACATCAGGGGCCGAAACCTTGCCAAATCCTGGATCATCGTCGACGAGTCGCAGAACCTCAGTCCCCACGAAGTAAAGACGGTACTGAGCCGCGTTGCCGAGGGGAGTAAGATAGTGCTCACGGGCGACATTCACCAGATCGACTCGCCCTATCTGGATGCCGGATCGAACGGGCTCAGCTACCTGGTAAGCAGGTTCAAAGGCCAGCCGCTTTACGGCCACGTCACCCTCGCCAAGACGATCCGGAGCCCCCTCGCCCTGCTGGCTGCCGAGCTTCTCTGACGCTCTTTTTTACGAGAACCTGCTCAGGTTCCCCCCAAGGGAAGGTCTGTAGACCACCCTGGGGGTGATCTGGGTCATCTGCACGCGCGCAGCCCTCACGAAGCCTCTCGTGAAAATTAAAAAAAGTTAAAAAAGGCTTGACTACCGTTGTATCCAATGATATATAATGCCATCCGTTATATCATATAGGATATAACGCAGCTTCTCACTGAAGCGCTTTCGATAGAACTACGCGCGGAACGGAGGATGATCGGATAACAACATGATTCTCGATGAAACGGCAGACCTTCTCCTGGGCCTTCTTGGGAAACAGGCGGAAGATATCACGATAGAAAGGATAATTATCGGTGTGTTCTACACCGGGGTGAAGCTCTCCGATGGGTCCGGAGGCGTTGCCTATACCCCTGCTGCCGATCTCCACAAGGGCTCCCGTTCTTCCTTGACCGCGGCTGAGCGTCTAGCCCCCGCCCCTCTGAAAGGAATGACTGTTCACAAGGTCCTGGAGGGAGGAGGGTCGATCCTCTCGGACCTTGTCAGGCTGGTGGTGATGAACGCCCTGTCTTCCAGGTTCATCACGGACGACCGCTACAGGGTCATCTACGATGCCAATGTTTTCGATCTGCCGGATCTCGAAAAGCTGGGAAGGATAGGAATGGTCGGCGCTATTGCACCCTTCCTGAAGCGCCTCAGAGATATTCCCGGGATAGACCTATCGGTGATTGAGAGAAAACCGGAGAGCTTGAAGGCAGAGGAGATGCGGTTCTATGTGCCTGCAGACGAAGCCGGCGCGGTCCTTCCGGCCTGCGACACGGTGATTATTACAGGAGCCGCAGCGGCGAATGGGACGATCGAAGAACTGCTCGGCTATGCAAAGACCGGAGCGATGATCATTGTGGCCGGTCCCACGGTCAGCCTGTTGCCCGATGCCCTTTTCAAGAGGAACGTCGGCATCGTAAGCGGGGTAAAGGTGACGGACGCGGACAAAGCCCTGGATATGCTTTCGGAAGGGGTCGGGGTCTACCACCTCTTTAAGACGTGCGTCCGAAAGATCAATATCATGAAGCAGTAGACGAGCATAGCAACCTTCGTCGGGAGGTAGACATGAGCAATACCTGCTTAAGCCTTGATTCCTGCCTTGCCGCAGCCAAGGCTCTTCACGGTGACATCTGTGCGGGCCTCACCATCGGGACGAGAATGACAGTTGCCGGCCTCAAGGCCATAGGCATTGAGGACCCGAGAGGGAAGGATCGAAAAAAGTTGATCGTCTTTGTGGAGATAGACCGGTGCGCCACGGATGCCATCATGGCCATCACCGGATGCCGGCCCGGCAAGCGGACCATGAAGATTTACGACCACGGCAAAATGGCCGCCACCTTTCTCAACATCGAGACAGGCAAGGCCGTGAGACTCACCGTGAAAGAAAGAGAAGAGGGGCAGGATACAGCCGCCGAAAACCCGTATCTCACGCTCCCGGATGAACGGCTGCTCACGATTGAGGCCGTCGCCGTCAATCTCGCACCCCAGGACATGCCGGGCAAACCTATCCGGGTGGTCAAGTGCGTCGTGTGCGGCGAACGGGTGATGGACATGAGGGAGGAGATCGTGGATGGCAGAACCCTGTGTCGCCCCTGTGCCCGGGGCAACCGCTATTATGCGCCCCTTTGAGCGACAGGAGGGCTTCTCACGCGGTCCCAAGCCGCTTTCTTGCATAACCCTGGGAGGACGGCCCATGACCGGGTGGTTCGGTGGTAAAGGTTTGCCGGTCACACTCTTGCGCGGCAGATGGTGGAACATGAAGTCTCCCTATCGGGGGATATGGCGAGCCTCTGCCTTTCCCTGGTCAAAGAAAGAGAAGCTTCGTCCCTCCCCGGAGAACCGGGACGCAGAGCAAGCAGACAGACGACCGGCCGGGCCGGGCCGGTGTTTCCTTATGTCTCTCGCCATCCACGCGCTGTTCGTCGGCGGAATATTGCTGTGCGGCGCCGATGCCCCGAAGGCCGCGGACCCCATCGCTGTCACCCTTCTCACCCCCGAGACAGAAGGGGGCGGCGGAGGCGGGTCACATCCGAGGAAGCAGGTGAAGACGCTGCGTCGGCGCGTCCGGACAGGGGTGGTGCGGACCGCGCAGGTTCCACAGCCTGTTCTCAAGACCGTCCGGGAGCAAATTTCTCCGCCTCCTGTCGTTGCCGCTGTATCAAGGGAAGCCGCCGCCGTGCCGGCGCCGGCTGTGCCGCACGAGACGGGCCTCCCCCTCTCGTCGCAATCTTCGTCCGAAGGCGCCCTTTATGGAGAGGGCTCGGGAACAGGGATAGGCTCGGGCGCCGGTTCCGGGGTCGGCACCGGCTCAGGCTCGGGTTCAGGGGGTGGATCGGGAAGCGGCACAGGCGATTCCGTGGGCCCGGGCCAGGGGGGCAAATCTCTTGAGGCCCTCAGAGAGAGGTACCGGAGGGAACACTTTGCCTATATCCGTGACCTCATCCTCAGTCATCTTGAGTACCCTCTGCAGGCGAGGAAGATGGGGTGGCACGGCGCCTTGACCGTCTCCTTCTTTGTTCAGAGAACAGGAGAGACTGAGCGGATACGGATTACGCGAAGCACGGGATATGAGATCCTCGACCGCAATGTGGTCGAAACCGTCAGAGAGGTTCAGCCTTTTCCACGACCTCCCGTCGAGGTGGAGATTGTCATCCCCGTCCTCTACAGTCTCGAGTAGCCTGAAAAGAGTGGATTCCGGGGGTGAGTGCAAGAGGGAGGGGGCCGAGTAGCGATTTGGCAGCTTCCATAGCGGAGAATGGCTTTGTTTTTCTATTTTATATATTGAGGTAAAGGAGGAAGAAAAAGATGAAAGAGATTTTAGTGGGCGCGGCAATTCTTCTGGCGATGCTTCTCATGGCGGCGCACGTTGCATCGGCCGCCCAGAATGAGCAACAAGAGCCGGTAGGGCTCGATCAGATCACGGTCATGGGAAAAGCCGTGGCGGAGCCCCCGCAAGTCCGTACTGGACGCCAAAAAGCAGCCAGTTGCAGACAGAGGTCTTTACCCAAGAGGATATCCAGGCAATTAACCCTCAAACGGTCTGGGACGTCCTCCAACAGGTCCCCGGTTTCGATGTCACCTTCCAGGGCAGGCAGCATATGGACTTCGGCTACATGAGAGGAACAGGGAATTTCGGCTTCATTCTGGACGGCGTCTATGTGCTCAGTCCCGACAGGGTCATCGCGACCCTTCCTGTTGACGCCATAGAGTCCATCACCATCGTGAGGGACGCGACGGCCCTTGCCCTCGGGCCGCTCACCTACTTCGGCCAGACAACGGGCGCCGCCAACCAGGGCTATATCGTGATCAAGACAAAACGGGCCTCAAAAAAGGTGGAAGGCGGTCTGGTGGCAAGCTACGGAAGCTTTCATACGGAGAGGGAGCATCTTTACCAGGGTGCCAAGGTCGGTGACTTTGATTACCGGATAGCCGCGACAAACGACAGTTCCCTAGGCAAATCAAACTGGTACAACGGGTACAGGAATGATTCGCTCCTCTTCCGTGGAGGCTACGACGGGCCATTCCTCCAGGGCGACGTGCTCTACTACACGGGCAATGGCATGAGGGAGTTCGAGCGGGGCACGATCGAAATACCGACGTCAACAACGGTACATGGCGTGACGACCTACAACTGGTCGAAGGTGGGGACCCTGGATACGTCCAAGTGGAAGTTGGACCCCATCCAGCCGAACATGCTCGCCGTCAATCTAAAAAAGCCCTGGACCGACAGCCAGACCACAGCACTGAGTTATGGTTACGAGGGTCTCGTCACGAGCAGCATGACCACAAGTTTCCCAAATCAGACGCCGATCAGCGTCTCCGATCAGGATACCCGCGGTCAGAACCTCAACTTGAGTCATGTGATCAACACCGGCACCAACACCTTCAAGGCGGGCGGCCAATACCTCGAATCGGTGTGCCCTACCGGACTCGCCGGGAGCAATGCCACGAGGACGGACGAGTCTATGTACAGCCTCTTCGCGCTGGACCAATACCGTCTCTTCAACGGCAGGATGACCGTGGACGGCGCAATCCGAATGGACAAGAAGCACTACAACAACGACCCCGTCACCGGCGTGCCCGCGCACGAGTGGACGAAGCCGGTGAACACTTTCGCCCTTGGATCTTCCTACAGGCTGACTCCGATGTTCCTCCTCACGGGACGATATGCTTACGTGGAGAACGACCCCGCAGCTTTCTATGTGAACCAGGCCACGCCGACCACACGTTCGTTCCTTCCCGCCGAAAAAGACTCGCGGTACGAGGGCGGCATCCTCGCCAATGTCCATCCCGCTTTCAACCCGTCCCTCACCGTCTTTTACTACGACGTGCGGAATCAAGTGGCGGCCACCAGTAAAGCCTACATCGACCCCACAACGGGCACGGAGATCGACTACGTGACGTCCGTCGCGAACATGCGGACCAAAGGGGAGGAATTTAAGGTTACCGGACAACCGCTCAAGTCCCTCGCCTGGGGTTCGCTCAGCTACAGTCTCCAGTATACCTACGTCAACACGGACAACCCCGCCACCAACATCGGCATAGCCCACCACATGGCGAGCGCCTTGGTCACTTACCGTTATAAGGATGCCTTCGCGAACTTTACCGTCAGATACGTAGGCCCCCACAACCTTAGCACTTCCCCTGGGGGGACTTTCTACTACCGGTTAGGCGACTACACGAGGGCGGACGCCAACGTGGGCTACAACTTTAAACTTTTCAACAGGGATATGCGGATCACTATCTACGGGAGGAACCTGGGCGATGTCCACTATGCCACGCGCTACGTTTCGGGGGCCTACCTCGACCCAGGTTTTTCATACGGGGTGCGGTTGGCCTATAGCTTCTTCTAAGATCGCAACAGGCGGACTTCTTTTCCGAGAACGGAGGCAACCCTCCATCGAGGGGACGACTGAAGGAGGCGCGGGAATGGAAAAAGCTCTTAAGAAGACGAAGCGAGTCCAGAGAGGTCTGATGATGCTAGTAAGCATCCTTATCGCCCTGTGTGCGAACCAGTTGGCCGTTGGAGCGGAACCGGCCCCGGAGAGCGGCCGTGCCGGGGGGAAGATGAATGTCTCAAAATACGATGAGATCGCCCGTGGCGTAAATGCCCCCATCTACGACTACTACGCGCGGAAGATCAAAGAAAAGACGGGCATTACAAAAGGGATCTGCCTGGATGCAGGGTCGAGCGGCGGATACCTCGGCCTCGCCCTCGCAAGGATCACGGATCTCGATTTCGTCTTCCTCGACATATCAACGGATGCCCTGGAGAAGGCAAAGGCGCATATTGCCGAAGACGGCCTCGAAAAGAGGGCAAAGACCCTGCTCGCCGATGTCCACCAAATCCCTCTTGCCGATGGATCGGTGAACCTCGTCATCAGCAGGGGGTCCATCCCCTTCTGGAAGGACCCTGCCCTGGCGCTCAAGGAGATCTACAGGGTCCTTGCGCCGGGCGGAATGGCCTATGTGGGAGGAGGCAGGGGCACGCCCGAAATCCAGGCCCTCATTAAGGAGAAAATGGCCAAACTTGGCATGAAATGGCCCGAAGGGCCAAGAACGGGCAAAACCTCGGGGAAAGGGGGACCCGGTCATCTGCCTGAAAGGGACTATGACGCTATCCTGAAGAGCGCCGGCATTCCCACGTACAAAGCGACGAGGGGTGATGACGGCATGTGGATACAGATATGGAAGCAGAACCAGCCCACAAAAGGAGAGAGGAGTCTGTAATGTCCAGGAAAACCATGAAGAGCATTCTATCGATCGCAGTCTTTGGCGCCCTTGCTGCCGTCCTGCTCGCCGGTTCGGCGCGAGCCCGTGAGATCACCGACATGGCAGGGAGAAAAGTCTCCATTCCCGACACGATTCGGAAGGTCTATGCGCCTTCTCCCTACGGGTCCTATGCCCTCTACTCCATCGACCCGTCCCTTCTGTCGGGGCTAATCTTCCCCATCAAGGAAGAGGACAAGAAATACGTCAGCAGGTCCCTCCGTGACCTTCCTGTTATTGGGTCCCTCTTCGGCCAGGGTCAGACGGCCAACATCGAGGTCCTCCTCAAGGCCAGGCCGGACCTTATCGTCATGTGGTCGGCGCAAAAGTCGGCTATCAATGAAAAGGCGGAAGAGACCCTGAAGAAATTGAACATACCTTATATCTATGCGGTAGCGGAGAGCCTTTACGACTACCCCGAGGTCTACCGATTCCTCGGGAACGTCCTCGGGAGAGAGGAAAGGGCAGGGAAGCTTGCCTCCTACTGCCGGAAGACCCTCGCCGACGCGAAGGCAACAGTGGACCGCATCCCCGTGACGAATCGGCCCACAGTCTACTATGCCGAGGGCGTCGACGGCCTGAGTACGGAGTGCAATGACTCCATCCACGTGGAGCTTCTCAGGATAGCCGGCGACAGGGACGTCCACCGGTGTCACACTTCAAGCCATATGGGCATGGAGAAGATCTCCCTCGAACAGGTGATGATACACAGCCCCGATGTCGTCATAGCCCAGGAGAAGACCTTCTTCGACAACGTGCTGAAGGACCCGCGGTGGCAGAATGTGAAGGCGGTCAGGGAGGGACGGGTCTACCTCATCCCCCGAGCCCCTTACAACTGGTTCGACCGGCCGCCGTCATTTATGCGCATCATGGGGTTGAAATGGCTCATGAGCTGCCTCTACCCGGCCGAGCAAAAAGCGGACATCGTGAAAGAGGCGAGAGAGTTCTACAAACTGTTCCTCGGGGTCGACCTTTCGACTGAGGAGATGAAGCACGTTATACACCGGTAGCACGATAACGGCCGGAGAATCCGCCATATCATCGTCGTCTGTTTCTCGAAGAACGTGACGGAGATTATGGGGAACCCATGTATGATCGATGGCGAGGAACAGACGATAAGGAAAACAAGGTCCTGTCTTGACCTGCATCTGGAAATGCCCGGCGACCTATGGCGCCTGCCGTACGAGAAACGGCGCCGGCGTGCCGTCATGTGGCGGCACCGGGAGGAGCTATGAGGATCGGCAGACTCTTTCTCCCTGTTCTCTTCGCGTGTGTCGTGGCTGTCTCCGCCATTTCCCTTACCCTGGGCAAGTACCCTGTCCCGATCCGCGACATGGTCCTCTTTTCCCTCGGCAAGACTCTCCACGTCGGTCATCTCGACCCCGACCGGGCCGGGCTTTTGAAGAATCTGCTCATCAACATCCGACTGCCGCGCATTATTGCGGCGCTCTTGATCGGCGCCTCCCTCTCGGTATCGGGGGCGTCCTTTCAGGCCATGTTCGTCAACCCCCTCGTCTCCCCCAGCCTCCTCGGCGTGCTTGCCGGCGCCTCTTTCGGCGCCGCCATGGCCATGGTTTTTTTCAAGAGTTGGCTTGCCGTCCAGATAAGCACCTTCGTATTCGGCCTCATCGCGGTCCTCATCGCGGTCGGCATGGCGAAGATGTATAAGGGGAACACGATCCTTCTCCTGGTGCTGGGCGGGGTTATCAGCGGGGCCCTCTTCACTTCCCTCCTCTCGGTCATCAAGTACGTCGCCGACCCTTACAATCAACTACCCGCAATCACCCAATGGCTCATGGGCGGACTGTCGCTCGTGGATATGGGCACCCTGACCTTTGTCGCCATACCCCAGCTGGGGAGCATCGTCCTCACTGCCCTCTTCTCCGGATACCTGAACGCCCTGAGCATGGGCGATGAAGAGGCCAAGGCCCTGGGCATCCCGGTTGAGTGGGTCCGTATGCTCCTGATCTTCCTCGCCACCCTCATGAGCGCCCTCACGGTAGTCATGGCAGGCATGATCGGCTGGGTCGGTCTCATCATCCCCCACATGGCGCGCATGCTCGTCGGACCCGACAACAAGATACTGATCCCGGCGAGCGCCCTCATGGGCGCGCTCTACCTTGTTGTTGTGGATGATGTGTCGAGGCTTCTCTTCAACGTGGAGATCCCCATAGGGATCACCACATCCCTTGTGGGCATTCCCTTCTTCGCGATTATCTTGAGGAAAACGAGAAGGGGATGGGCATGACACCGCTTATCAAGGTCGAAGAGGTTTGTTTCGGTTATTCTCGCAACGCCGTTCTCGCCGGCATCAGTCTTGTCGTGCAGAGGGGCGAGATTGTCACCCTCCTCGGACCTAACGGCTGCGGCAAGACCACCCTCATCAAGGTGATGGTCGGGCTCCTCCAACCCGTGGAAGGAAGTATCTTCTACGACGGCACGGACATCAGCCGCCTCGGCTCGAAATACCTTGCCCGGGAGATCGCCTATGTACCCCAGATCCACAGAAGCGCCTTCCCCTATTCGGTCATAGACGTAGCCCTCATGGGGAGAATCCCCCACAAAACCTTCTTTTTCAGATACTCCAAGGAAGATGTCGAAATGGCCCACGACGCCCTCCGGAGGCTTTCGATCCTTCATCTCGCCGAGAGACCCTACACGGAGATCAGCGGGGGAGAGCGGCAGCTCACCATCATCGCCCGTGCCCTCACCCAGGGCGCCCGGGTTTTCGTCATGGACGAGCCTGCGACTGGCCTCGATTACGGGAACCAATTGAGGCTCCTCGAACAGATCAACAAGCTTTCCAGCGAAGGATACACGTTTATCAAGTCAACCCATTCTCCCGAGCACGCCCTCTGGATCGCCGACCACGCCATCATGATCAAGGATGGGAAGGTCATGGCCGACGGCCCCTGCGAGGAGGTGGTCAACGACGCAAATCTTTTTCAATTGTACAATGCCCGGGTCAATGTGATTCGGGTCGGCGGCTCCTTCCGGTTCTGCGTGCCCAAGGCGATCAAAGGCGGAAAAAACGCGGGCGGCGCGGATAAAGACCGGATGGGCACCGGGGGCCTTGCAGAGGAGGAGGAAGGAAATGAACCTCAATGGAATCATATCTGACCATCTCGCCCGGGGCGAAAAAGGCGCTCTGGCCACCGTCACGGAGAGGGTGGGGACAGCCCCGGGAGAAGATGGGGCGCGGATGTTTGTCGCCTCCGAAGGAAAGATCTACGGGACCATCGGCGGCGGCCTCGTGGAGGCGGACGTGCGGCTGGCAGCCATGGACGTCATCGCCACCGGTCGCCACCGGATGCTCCACCTCAGAATGGACGGAAAGGGGGTGGGCGATGGAGAGATGATCTGCGGAGGAAACCTGAGTGTCTTCATAGAACCGATAGACGAGCGGCAGAGGGAATTATACGATGCCATACGAAATGTGACCAAGCGGGACGCCAAAGGGCTGATCGTCACCCGATACACCGATGCGAGGCTTTTCAAAAGCCTGCTCCACAGCGACGGGACGGTGGCGGGAGACCCGCTGGACCATACAGTAACGGCCCGTCTTTCGGTCAATGCGGAAAGACCTGTCATGGAAGACGGCCTCATCGCCGTGCCCATTCTCACCAGGTCCCGCCTCTACATCTTCGGGGCAGGCCATGTTTCCCAATATATCTCCCGCATCGCCGATATGACCCACTTCGACGTGACCGTCATCGACGACCGGGCAGACTATTGCAACGAGGTCCGCTTCCCCGAGGCCAAAGAAGTGATCGTCGATCAATTCGGTGCGGTATTCCAACGCCTCCCCTTTCACGGGGGTGAATACGTAGTGATCGTGACACGGGGCCACAAGCACGACGCTCTCGTGCTCGGCCATGTCCTGGAGCGGCCGACCCGCTACGTCGGCATGATCGGGAGCGCCAGGAAGACGAAGATGGTCTACGGCCACCTCAAGGCCAAGGGGGTCGACGAACGGCTTCTCACAAAGGTATATGCGCCTATCGGGCTCGACATACGCTCCGAAACACCTCAGGAGATCGCGGTGAGCATCGTGGCCGAGCTGATCAAGGTGCGACGCGAGCCGGAGGCCGGACGGGTGACTTCAGCGACCCGGCCCGCTGGAATCGATGGCCGGTCACACCATTCGCCTGACCACCACAAGATCCTCTTCGGTGAAGAGTAGAAGGAGGCAACACAATGTTTCATGCACTTATCAGAGGGGGGTGGATGATGCTCCCTTTGGCTGTCTGCTCGCTCGTGTCGGTGACCATCATCATCGAGAGGTTTCTCTTCTTCCGCCGCATCGGACAGGCGCACTGCGCCGAAGACGTGCTCGCCCTGGTCTATAAACAACGCAGCCGTGAGGCGCTGGCCGTGAGCGAAGAGGCGCCGCTGCCGATCATGCGGGTATTGCGGGCGGGCCTCGCCCATGCCCCCGAACCCTCGGGAGCGATGGAGTCGGCGGGGGTTGCCGAGCTTTCCCTCATGCGGCGGGGCCTCCCGGCCCTCGACACCATCATTACCCTTGCACCGCTTTTGGGATTGCTCGGCACCATCATAGGCATGATGAACTCCTTCAGGGTCATGGCAACAGCCGGTCTCGGCCAGCCCCATGCGGTAACCGGTGGGGTGGCGGAGGCGCTCGTCTGCACTGCCGCCGGTATCGCCGTGGCGGTGATCACCCTCATCCCCTACAACTATTTCCTTGCGCGCGTCGAGCGAGAGGCGGAAGGCCTTCGAGGCCTATGCGACCCGTCTCGAGATCGCCCTTTCCCGGCCGAGAGGATAGCCCATGAGACTCCCCAGGACCTCAAGGAAGAAGGCGCGTATCGAGATCATCCCCATGATCGACACCATGTTCTTCCTCCTCGTCTTTTTCATGGTGGCAACCCTTTCCATGACGGTCCAGCGGGGGCTGCCGGTGAATCTCCCCCATGCCGCGAGCGCCCGTGACGAGATAAAGCAGGTGGTGACGCTCACCCTCACGAAAGAGGGCAAGCTCTTTTTCGACAAAGAAGAGCTTGCCTCCCCAGCCGATGCGGCCCTGCGCCTCGCCTCCCAAGCCGGGGCCGATACGCAGGTCTCGGTGGTGATCAACGCCGACCGGGCGGTGGAGCACGGACACGTAGTCGACCTCATGGACGCGGTGAGGCAGGCAGGGGTGACGAGGATCGCGGTAGCGGTGAAGCCGCTTGCTCCATAGGATCGACAGCGCCGTCGCCCATCGGTCATTTGTCCTAAAAAACGGACGATCCGCAGCCACCTTGCCCTGCCGGCTGCGGAGCTTCTCTGACGACTGCGCTGCTGCGTCTGCCCCCTTGCACATTAATAACAAATTATTAACTTGACAAAAATTTCCATTATACGATAAACAACAACCAGATCGGCTTTTTCCTTTCAAAACATCACAATACGGCTTTTATCCATACAACTTCTGTTGCCGGGAGGGGACACCCTCGCCTTTACCTACAATGCGGACAACATGCCCGTCTCCATCGCCAAGAACAGTGTGAACAACTACCTCACCTACACCTATGACGGCAACGGCCGGCGGGTCAAGAAGGTAGGGGCCTAGTACCACGACGGTCTATTACGGTGAGGTCTATGAGGAGAGGACAACGTCCGGCGGCACCGTAGGCGTGATGCACCTCTTTGCCGGCAGCCAGAGAGTGGTCTCCATCCGCTCGGACGGCCACGAGCAGTACTACCACCCCGACCATCTGGGGAGTGCCTCCATCGTGAGCGACGAGACGGGTACGATACAGGAGAAGATCGAATACTTCCCCTTCGGCTCCTACCGCGAGAGGTCGGATTACAACCCCTCCTTCCCCGATGTGAACTACACCTTTACCGACCAGGAAGAGGATGACGAGGTGGGCCTCTACAACTACAAGGCGAGACTCTATGACCCGGTGCTGGGGAGGTTCTTATCGGCCGACAGCGTAATTCCTAATCCGGGGGATTTGCAAAGCTACAACAGGTATAGCTACTGCAACAATAATCCGTTAATATATACGGATCCGAGCGGACACTTCAGCTTGGGGGGCCTGTTTGAGTCCATTACCGAGAGCGTGCTGAAAGCGACGTCGGAGGTGTCCAACGTGGCCGGTTATGTCGGAGATGCTCTTCTAGCGGCCCCTCAAGATGCCTACTTTCGCTCCATCGGCTATGGCGACGTAGTTGACAGCGCCAGAGCAGGCGCTGTTTTAGGCGCTGAGGACGGTGGTTGGGTTGGAGCCATTGTTGGAGGTGTTATTGGAGCAGGTTCCGCTTACTTTACAAATCATACCAGTGCAGGGAGACAAACCGTGGGCTGGGTAAACGTTCACGTGATGCGGCAGGGCCTGGGATTTGGAAATCCTTATGTCAGCTACGCGGGTGCAACTATGTTGGTCAAGACTGCGGCAAGTTTTGCCGGACAGGCGGCGGTCTGGGCAGGGGCGTACGTATACGCCCACGTAGGTAGTGAAGTTGGATCAGGGCAGTATTCAATGCCCCCAAATGGTTTCCAGACCCCTGGCAGCCCGTTCGGAGATTGGATCCCAAGCCTTGAAGAACTCCAGACTAAATTTGGCTCTGAGACCTCCGGTCCGCAGACAGCTTGGTTTGACGATGCTGGTTATGCGCAGAAAGTATCTGACGCACCCCAATCTTTCCCAGGCATTACCCACGGACAGACGGCAATTGCGGCCGGTGCTATGGCTGCTCTTCCTGCAGCTGCGATAGCTGCACCATATATACCTGGTGCTGCGGCAGCGCTTGGCGTAGCTTATCTTTCAAATCCAACGCCCGCAAACAACTTTATGATGGACGCTATAAACGGATACTTGCCAACTACCGCTCCAAATCCAACATTGGGTGGGTTCTTCGGAGCTGTAACAAGTAAGTTTCAACAATTACTCTCGAGGTAGAGATGACCAACAGAGGAAAACTGTAAAGGGAGGATAAACTCTTGTTTATCGCGGGAGGCATTGTTTTCATATGTTTTGGAATTCTAATAATAAGAAATCCCATATATTGTCGAGGCTATTGTGCCGATTTGAGCGGGTATAACGTCCCATTTGGCTGCATGTGCATAATCTTCGGCATCTTTTTCATTGCTTCTGAAATAAGAAAAAGACTCAGGAGGAAGTACAAGTATCGCGAACACAACAAGGAGGAGCATAAATAAGCAATGAAATCCGCCTAGGGAGTAGGACAGGGGACAGTATTTGTTGGGTGCCGCGTGTACGCTGTCGGGACTGCTCTTTCCTTGGTCGGGTATAAGGAAATGGGTTGCAAGAAGCAAGGGGCCAGGGAAATCAAGTAGGCGGAAAAGGGCATAAAGTGATAACTTTCCATTTCTCCGCCCCGCTCTGCCGGTGAATTGGTATGAAAGAGGAATCCATTTTGGGGGGGTATCCGGAAAACCGGCGAATTCGATGCAACAATGTACCCGCTCAATACTACGAGCAAAAGGAAGGTAAATGATAGAGTTAGTCATACTGATTGGAGTTGTCATATGGTTTGCTCGTATGGGCACATTGAAGCGGGGAAGTGGCCTTCTTTGGGGGTTCATAGGGGCAATTAGTTATTGTGGACCAATATTTGTTTTCGGCAGTTTGGTTGCGCCTGCAATCTTTGGGACGGCTGCTATGGACAGTTTAGTTCTGTATTTTGGTTTGATACTCCTTGGCATGAGTTGTTGCCTTATTGCACGTCGCATTCTTATGAACATGCAGCCAAAATCAATCGAGTCTATAATCTCTGCTCTCAAAAATAAGAATCCAAGGGTACGGCGCGTTGCTGCTGAGGCGCTCTGTCATTCAAACGATACACGCGCTGTTGAGCCATTGATTTTCGCCCTTCAGGACCAAGACTACGAAGTTAGAGCCAATGCTGCAAAGGCCCTGTACTTCATGAAGGATGCAAAAGCTGTGGAACCGTTAATTGCTGCACTGGGGATGGAGTTGGATGTCAGTAAAGCTGCATCTGATGCATTTACGAGAGAAAAAGGCTGTGAACCACTAATTTGCCCTCGGGGATGAGAGCTCGGATGTCCGAAGAGTCGTATCTGAAACGTTAGGAGTTCTTCAAGACGCAAGGGCGGTTAGACCATTAATCTCTTTGCTTGACGATTACGATCTTAATGTTCGTGATGCGTCAAAGAATGCGCTTAAGAGCATCACCGGAATGGACTTTGGTGCAGATAGAACGAAATGGGAACAATGGTTAGAGGGGAAGATGGGGACGTCTTAAGAACTGAGGAACCCTGGACACACAT